>NZ_JAKVQC010000009.1:0-349540 GCF_022488005.1 Ochrobactrum sp. A-1 | reverse complement strand
CCGTATCCTGCCTAACCGATTACGAGCAGAACCATCTAATATTCGTCTAACATGGCCTCGCTCCGCTCACCCCTTACGCCGAGGCTACGCGCCCCGCCTAACCGATTACGAGCAGAACCATCTAATATTCGTCTAACATGGCCTCGCTCCGCTCACCCCTTACGCCGAGGCTACGCGCCCCGCCTAACCGATTACGAGCAGAACCATCTAATATTCGTCTAACATGGCCTCGCTCCGCTCACCCCTTACGCCGAGGCTACGCGCCCCGCCTAACCGATTACGAGCAGAACCATCTAATATTCGTCTAACATGGCCTCGCTCCGCTCACCCCTTACGCCGAGGCTACGCGCCCCGCCTAACCGATTACGAGCAGAACCATCTAATATTCGTCTAACATGGCCTCGCTCCGCTCACCCCTTACGCCGAGGCTACGCGCCCCGCCTAACCGATTACGAGCAGAACCATCTAATATTCGTCTAACATGGCCTCGCTCCGCTCACCCCTTACGCCGAGGCTACGCGCCCCGGCGTTTAAAAGGAACTGCGCTCACCAGGGTTCACCTCGAGACTCGCCTTAATCGCCTTTATGTACACCTCGTACTCGCCAGCAAGGGACGCTACGCTCTTCGCCCTTGCCGGACTGCGAGCGAGCGGCACAGACGGCTCTTGCGCGGCTCCGGGGTTCACACTCGATTGGGAGAAACATGTTCCCAAACTCTAATCATTAAGTGATGTGATTATTTGATGTGAACACATGGTGTGTCACATGCTGCAATAAGTGTTGCCACATCGTGTAAAATTACCTTATCTTAACATCTATTCTTGCGCCGTGTGGGCAGCATTTGCCGACGCTTCGGGCAATAAATCGACACAAAGAAAACCAGCATTATCCAGGTACAGGAGGGCCAACGTGACACTTCGAATATCTTCGGTAAGCGGCAAAGGTGGAGCGGGGAAAACGACCGCAGTCATTTTGACTGCCGGTGAACTCGCACTGCAGAATCGACGGGTATTGCTAATTGATGCCGATCCACGACAAAACTTGGCCGAGTGGTGGAAGCGGTGCGAGGCAAAGGATAATGTACCGGGGTCGATTTCACTGGCGACGGCACTTCGTCAAAACAATATAGAGAAGTTAATGGCGTCTCAGGAGAAAAACTATGACGCCATACTAATCGACGCCCCGGGCGTCGATAGTGTAGTGATGGATACGATAATCGACCATTCAGATATCGTCATCACACCCATTCAGCCCGCCCAAGACGAGATTAAAGCAGTTGGTGAAGCAGCGGAGGCAATTGCGACACGAACGGACCTTCTTGATCGTACTATCCCTCAAGCAGTTCTGCGAACACGCATCACTATCGTCAATCGGCACCTCGAAGAATACCGGATCATTCGCCCTTTCGTCCAAAATTTGAGCGAACATGGCTACAATTCCGTGCTGCTCGATACCGAGCTGATCGAGCGAAACTGCTATCGTGAAATCCGCAGCGGCCTCGGGACACTACAAATGCTGGAACCGAGTGAACCGGTTCTCAAGGCCAGAGCGGAGGTTAATGCATTCGTCGAGGAGTTGGAGCAACTTAAAAAGACGAATGAAGCGGGGAGTATCAATGGCTAAGGCAAAAATCTCTCTTTCTGATTTCCCTGTCGCAGAACGTCGAAAACGTTCTGTTGATCCGGATAAAGTCACGACCTCTCCCCCGCCGATTTCCCGCGCGCAAGAAGACGACGCTGGAAAAGTTGGAATTGAATCGGCGTCCGCGACATCAAGTCAGAAAAAGCAGGATAGACCTCTCGAGACAACACCGGAACAACACCGGGCGAGTGCTGTTGAAAATGCGAACCGTCGGGAAGACTCCCGTAACCGGCTGCGTGAGCTTCGCAAAGCCCGTGAACGTGAAAGCAAGCATTTCGTCAACGTCTCGCTTGATTATGAAACGAAACGTCGTCTTGAGAACGCAGCACACGACAACGGTCTCAAAATGACAGTCATACTCCGCGATGCGATTGATCAATATCTTAAAGATAACGGATACTGAGCGTGATCAGTCAAAGTTTTCTCGTTGGGATAGCGGTCGGAATTGCCATTGGAATCTATATCGCATCATCGCTAAACACCAAACCAGATGTTCACAATGACGAACAGACGGTCGCTCGCGTGGCAAAACAAAGCGACGATGCCATTTGGCCTGATGACGAAACAGCCAGGACGGAGTTATTTCGATTGTCGAACTGGAATTACGCCGATTACGGCCGTTCTTCCAAAGTGTCAGTCCTGCGTTGCATTCCAATCAAAGAGCAGACTGTTGCATGCGAATTGTCTGCATCGCTAAGCTGGCTGAATGAGCCCAAAGCTATCGAAGCCGTCTTCGAGGGGGTGGCCAATGATTGGCGCCTTGTGGCGGTGAAATCCAGATAACCGATGTGACGACGATCGGCATTGGAATCCCAAACGCTAGCGCCGAATGCGCCCTCCTCCTTCATTTCAATATAAAACGCGCGCTGAAAACAGGCGAACACGAACTCTGAAGTGCTGCTATTTCTGAAAAATATGGTAATGATCGCCGTTGTGGCACGGCAGGTAAAAGGGGTTTCCGCGTGAGTAGTGAGGCATTGGATTTCGCTAGTGAACATTCTTTGGAAAAAACCAATGATCCTGAGATTGATAAGCCGGTCTTTAGGCGTCCGGGCTTCAGCGGAATAAGCACGTTTGAAGAAATCGATCAGCGGCTTGCGAAATACCTTCGCGACGCACGTGAAAAAGCGGGCCTCAAACAAGCCGATTTTGCACCACTCATGGGACTGTCTACGCCAGTTTATGGTCGTTATGAGCGGGCGTTTTCAAAACTCCACGTCACTCGCATGATCCATATCTGTGAAGTGCTGGGGTTTATGCCCATCGATATGCTTTACGAAGCAGCACCCCATTTGTGGGGTAATAATGAGGAAGAAGCCAGGGATCGCGTCGAACTTGCCAAACTCGTGGCAGATCTCCCGCACAGCACTACGCGTGACTTGCTTTCGTTGGTTAAAAAAATGGCAGACCTACAAAGCCAGGTCGATGCCAAACCCCAAAGCACGGATTCAACGAAATAGTCGAAGCCAGCGATGGCTATTGCGAATAGCCGACAATTGCTCGAAATGCACGATCTGAAGCGTGTCTCCCGAAAGTGGGAACCGGTTTCGGGATAGAGACATGCGTAAAAACAAAAGCTTAAAGCGTATCGTGTGAATATGATTGAACGCGACACGCTTTAAGAACCAATCATCGATTGGCTGATCAGGTGCACTGTTGTATTGCCAGACTTAATATGATACTAAATTTCGCACCCAATTGGATACGGAACTTGTCATGCAACGTGTGGAAGCAAACATAGCGGTTAGTGTTTCGGATCTCAAAAAAAGTCCGTCCGCAGTTATGGACGAGGCTAATGGCGAGACCGTCGCCGTTCTTAATCATAATCGAATTATGGCTTATATGGTTCCCGCTGACGTCTATGAAGACATGCTCGAGAAGCTGGACGATATTCGCCTTACTGAGATAATCAGGAAACGAGCCGACGAAAAAGGAATTTCGGTCGATATCGATGCCTTATAAGCTTGAATTCTTGCCCTCGGCACTCAAAGAATGGAATAAACTCGGCTCAACAATCCAAGAGCAATTAAAGAAAAAACTGCGTGAACGTTTGGAAACGCCGCGGGTCGTTAGCGCCTCACTTCACGGTATGCCTGACCATTACAAGATAAAATTACGTCAATTAGGCTATCGGCTGGTTTATTCCGTCAACGACGACACTGTAACGGTGTTGGTCGTGGCAGTTGGAAAACGTGAGCGTGGAGATGTTTATAATACCGCTCGCTCCAGAACACAGTAGTATCTCATAATCTTGTTATTTCTGTCAGATCCGATGCGGCAGAAAAGGCCTGTTTGACATGGAGGTCGCTTACGCGACCTCCGATCCGTGTATCGATGTAAGCCCATGCAGATAATCGGCAATCGCCTGAGCTTTGGCTGCTGCGGTGATAATGGCGCGTTTGTCCGCCTTCATGACGGACATCCAGCTTTCAAGGTAAGCGGCTGTGTTTTCGCGAGGATCATGGGATACACCCAGGTCAGCGCAAAGGAATGCTGCGGACAGTTCTGCGACCAGCTCTTCGAGCGCATAAGCGTTGGTGCCGAAGCGGCCCGACATATCACGATCAAGGCGATGTTTTGCGCCTGACCAATGACCAATTTCGTGAAGAAGCGACGAGTACAGGTGGACGTCGCTTAAAAAACGCTCCCGGTCGGGCATGAGAATGTCGTCAGGTCTAGGACGATAGCAAGCCTTCGTGCCGCCGTAGTGAATGATAGCTCCGGTCTGGCTAACAAAGGTGTCGACGGTTTCATTGTGCGGCACGGGCACCGTCGGCATCGGTTCGGCCGGGCTGTAATATTCGGTAGGCAGGTGTTCGATCTGCTCTACGTTGAATACCGTGTAGCCTTTGAGATAAGGGATTGAACGGTCGTCATCGGCGTCCTGATCCTTCGGGGTAAAGGTGCCATATTTAACGACAAGCGATCCACGTTCGCCCTTCCGGATTTGACCGCCGAGATCCTTCGCCTGACGATAGGTCATCCAGGTGGTGTCCTCGTAGCCGTTCATCTGCGATGCGATCCAGAGCATAAGGACATTGATGCCGCGATAGGCCTCGCCGCTGGATCGGCGTGGGATGATGGAGGTAGGGCGGGTATTTCCGCGCCACGGCCGCACCCAAGGTTTGGTGCCGGCTTCCAGTTGTTCGATGATGAGGTTTGTGATGCGCTGATAGGTGTCGCTGACATGGTTCATAACCGTCTCCATTCGTTGGTTGACGGCAAGAAACGGAGATAGCCGAGACGAGTCCATGCACCCTTTGGGCCGCAACGGAAGAGGAGGACCGCGAAGCGGTTGCATGGGAGAGTGGCTATCGCAGCTTGTCCGTCAATCAGCCAACGAACGAGACGGCCTAGATGTCAGTCACCGGTTTCGAACGGGACCGGCCTCGGCACGGAAGGGGTGCCGTTTATCGTTCGCGGTCGTCGGAATCCCGCGCGGGCTGCTTTGGCGACGACAGCTCTGCAAGCCGGGACGGGTCCGCGGCGCTTTTCTGCTCTGGTGGCATTCGCTCAACGGCGGGACCATCTGCATTTCTGACCTGATCCGGGCGTGACAAGCGGGAGAAGTCAGGACGAGCCGTGAATGTGATTTCGGTATCATCATTGGGCAACCGCTCTGGAAGGTCGGCGCGATCGACAGCAACAATCCCGTTATCGGTAACAAGGCTGGCCACACGGATATCGTGACCGAGAACCTGACCTGAAACCTGTTCGCCCGGCCTGGCGCTGCGCACGTTGTGCTCGAAAGCATTCTCACCGCGCATTTCCAGATCGACGAATGCAGCTCTTATGGCTTCCTGTCGGTTTGGATCGATCGCGTCTTCAAAGACATGTTTCATCGCCGGATTGGAGGGGTCGTTGGTCGTCGCGATCGACGCTTCGATCATGCGCGGCTTGGTAATGACCGTGAAGTCAACCTCATGACCATATTCGCGACCAAGAGATGCTAGCAGCGCCTCCTGCGTCCGTCCGTTTCCTTCTCGAAACGGGTGCACATAATTCAACTCTGCCAAAACTTTACCGGCGATTTCGGCGAACCGTTCGACCGACTATCCGCGCAAAACTTCGGGATTCCGGATGGGTCTAAAGGCTTCATCCAAGCCCATCTCGATACGCGAGCCGTGTAGGAACGAGGTTCCGCCTTAACTATTGCGGTTTGCGGACAACGCGCTCTTTGTATTCGTCGCGCGTGATATCGCCTGCGACATAGGCCGCGGTTGCCGCTTCCAACAGTGGATCGTGAACATAGCCCTGGCGCATATTCACGGCGCGCGCCTGATCAGTAGCCTTTTTGCGCTTGGCAACAGCTTCTGGAGATCGATCCGGACGGGGGGCATGAAAGTTCATCGTCAAAACTCCTGTTGTGATAAACCCTAGCGCAAAATCCAGAAAACTAAGGGATTTTTGAGGCTTTCGATGCATTGCGCCCGGCACTTGGCCGGGCGCTGTTGGGCTATCAATTGCGCGGTTCCCATTCGAGAACAGCCTGAAGGCTTGGGTCGTCCTGTCCGCCGAAGCGACCGAGGTTAGCGTTGTAGTTCAGGCGACGGATCGAGAGATTGCGCTTGAAGCCTTCGCCATCGACCTTAGCCTTTCTCCAGATTCCGCCAACCTCGATATTGAAGCCACGCGGGGACTTGGCGAACACGCGGTGCGTAGGAGCATCCGGGTTTTCCGAGTTGAAAGGCACGACTTGGATGTCGATGTCATCGGTCAGGGTCGAGATGCGGCCTTTGCCGGATGCGGTGTCGAGGTCTTCACTGTCGAACTGGATGAAGTTGGTGATTTCGTTGGCCATGGTATTCACTCCTCTATGTGGTTGCGATGATCGTTCACGGGCACGACGGTAAGCGGTGTTGCACCCTTGGGCCGGAGCGCAGCGGAGGAAGCCGAGGGCCGAAAAATTTGTCGCGCGAGGAGCCGCAGGCGGGGAAATTTTCAGGCTTCCGGCTTTGCAGCAACCGCGTCGACGTGCGAACGAGCGTCAAAAACAACCGATTAGAGGTGTGCTCTATGCGCCAATATGGCAACTCCTCTCGTTGGCATAGACCGTTGATACGGTACCGATATTGCAACGCATAATAGCCGGATACAGCGCATTTTCAACGTGTATCGTGTTACCAATGGTAAAATTTGATAACCGTAACGGTTCTCTGCGCTGATCATTCGACAATGCCAATATGGCTATGCATTAGCGGGCTTCTCTGGAGGCATGGGCCCGTCGATAGAGATGTGGGCTCTCTGCGTCCGCCGACCATATTCCAAGCAAACGCTCGCGTGCTCCGTTCTCGGCATACCCGTATTCGGCTAAGTCGATGCCGTGGTTTCGCGGCAAAAAGCGCAACATCGCTGCTGCCTGTCCCGCGCGCAACATTGCAAGGCCGATATCGTTGTTCTGAAGATAACACTGACCAACGGTATGCTTATAGCGATCGACATCAACGGTTCGGCAGAACACGTGCTTCCCGTCGATCATTTTGCGAAGGTAGCTGCGCGCAACCAGGCCGCATGGCCACGTCTTGCGGTTCAAAAGGCCACTCTGCTGCATATCGCAAGCGTCGATAGCGGCAATCCGGACACGCTGTTGTCGTATGCTGATCGTATTGCCATCGATGACGCGGGCCGTTCCGGCCACGGAACCCTGCCATTGTTCAGCGACAGCAAGGCCGACAGTCATCAGCTAGGCCGCCGCGGGCCGAAAAGGTAGCGTAAAATAAAACACCCGCCGCGGGAGGAGCGACGGGTGTTTATGGTGAAGACCAGACTTTGGGAGGAAGATGTCTGGTCTTAGATCGCCGAGGAATTGGGAGGAACGGCCTCAGCGATAATCAAAATTTATTAGCGACCCGAGGCCTGACGAGCCACGGACGGGATTTCCGAAGCCATGATGCCCAGATCGTTTAGTTCACGAGCATTCAGGCGGCTCAGTTCGTTTACGGTGTTACGATAACGGCGCCAGTTGCTGTACGAGCGGATCAGGTTCATTTCTCTCTCCTCAAAAATTCTCTCTTTGTCTTGCAAACAGCATATAGGTCTGAGCTAGCGTGGGCAGAAGCGCCAGATTCGCATAGCTGGCATGCTGAAAGGCTTGCAACGATTTTCACGCTTCATCTTTTAAGATGCATTTCACTTGCATGTTTTCTGCAAGCTCTATAGATGCATCTCAGCTACATGTTTTAATGCAGCGACCAACGCGCCGCGTTTAGCCCGGTTCCGTTAGCTTGACCCAAGAAGCTTTATGTTGATTTCCGAACCAGTAGCGCGGTCAAAAGGAGCACAAATGTCACAAACACTGAGTGAACAAACCGTTGCAATCGTCAAGGCAACCGTTCCAGCGCTGAACGCTCATGGGCTTGATATCGTGAATGAGATGTATTCACGACTGTTCCAGAGCCCGGAGATTCGGGATATGTTCAATCAATCCCATCAAGGACTGACCGACGCGCAACCAAGGGCATTGACCGGCGCCATACTCGCTTACGCGAGCAATATCGATAACCTTGGCGCACTGGCGCCAGCCGTAGAGCGCATTGCACAAAAACATGTCGGGCTGCAGATTTTGCCGGAACACTACCCACATGTCGCAGAAGCTTTGCTTGGCGCTATTAAGGCCGTTCTTGGAGACGCGGCAACTGAAGAAGTGCTTGAAGCATGGGGAGAAGCATACTGGTTTCTGGCAAATATCCTCATGGCCCGCGAAGACCGCATCTACGGGGATCAAAAAAGCTCAACAGGCGGCTGGAATGGCTGGCGTGATTTCCGCATTGAACATGTTGCCCGCGAAAGCAGCGTCATATCGTCTTTCATTCTTCGCCCGGTCGATGGCCAGCCAGTTATGGAGCACAAACCCGGTCAATACCTGACCTTCTCGTTTGACATCGACGGCCAGCCTGCTGTGAAACGGAATTACTCTATTTCCAGTGCGGCCAACGGGGAAACCTATCGCATCTCCGTGAAGCGCGAGCCGAAAGGCGTTGCCTCGAACTGGCTTCACGATCATGCAACCGTAGGAACAGTGATCAAGGTCGCAGCGCCGGCTGGCGAATTTTTTCTGGCGGAACGGCCAGTGCGGCCAACCGTCCTTTTGTCAGGCGGTGTCGGTCTTACGCCAATGATCGCCATGCTTGAAACAATCGCCAATCGATATCCGGAAGCTCCAACACACTATATTCACGGCACACATGACCGTGAGACCCATGCCATGGGGGACCACGTTCATGCCCTTGCCGCCAGGAGTACAGCAGTCACGGTTACAAACTTCCATCAGACGCCTCTCCCTGACGAAACCCCTGGTGAGGACTACGATCGTGCAGGACTGATCACTGATGATTGGCTGATTACAAACACACCCGTAGGTAGCGCTGATTATTATATTTGCGGCCCTCGCCTTTTCCTGCGCGCAGCGGTTTCAGCCCTGTCGCTTGCCGGCGTGCCGTCGGATCGCATTCACTATGAATTTTTCGGACCGGCAGACGAGCTTCTGGCCGCATAGCTTATGCCCGTTAGCCCTGTATCATGATGAGTACGAGGGAAAATAGAATGTTTTCCCTCGTTACGTATTCCAGCATGGCAATCGGCCTGTCTCGTGCAGAGAAGCTTCAGGTCACGCTGAAACCGAGAGGTGACTGTTGTTTTGTCAGTCGCCGCAGGACCACTTTATCTGTCAACAAATCTTCAACTGTGTAGCCGTCGAACACAGCAAGCATCGCTTCAACCCCTTTGGCAAGGACGCCGGTAAGGCCACAAGCCTGCGAAAGCACACAATCAGGACAATCTGCCAGTTGAAGACCTTCTTCGGTGCGTCGGACAACCTGGCCGACAGTTATCTTGTCTGGAGCCCGTGCCAGACGCAGACCTCCGCTCCGTCCACGAATAGTTTCGATGAAACCGTCGTCTACCAGCCCCTTCACGACCTTCGTAAGATGGTTATGTGATATTGCGTAACTATTCGAGATTTCCCTGATCGAGCACAAACGTTCCCGGTGCAATGCGAGATGGATCAAAACGCGAAGTGAGAAGTCTGTGTAAAGCGTCAATCGCATTAACTAATCCTGGTGTAATCCTCGACGGAGGAGTTTCCCACGTTGTACTTGGACAGGCCAATTACAGCAAACCGAATTGCAATAAACCCTGCAGTGCGAAGAAGGGTCAGGAAAACCGTCTTGAGAGCCTATTGACCTGAGCTTTTGAACTTCCTCCAGATGTCAGGAACTGCCGTTCTAAAAGCCGCTCTGCTTCTTTTCGCAAGCGGCGATCCAGACACGCTGTTGTCGTATGCTGATCGTATCGCCATCGATGACGCGGGCCGTTCCGGCCACGGAACCCGGCCATTGTTTAGCAACGGCAAGACCGACATTCATCAGCAGGGCCGCCGCGGCAGTGATAAAATAGCCAACGATCAATTTATACCCTCCATTCCATGACGGGCAACAAGCCCGAAAACCGAGCGGGCTAGATGTAGTTCGCCGGCGGTGGCGCGTTCAGTCATGGCGCGCAAATAGCCGCCTGGCGACGTCACATGCCTCTCGTCGAACTTCTGCAGCGTGACAGCGATGGCAATCGCGGCAGCCTGTTCCCCCATCTGATCGACCGCGCGGCGGTGAGCATCTTCGGAAATGCCGGCCAAGCGGCAGATTTGTGGCGCGAGCCGCGCCAATTCAGCCCAGGTTCGGGGGCGCGACATTCCATAGGCAGTCAGCGCCGGTATTGCTCGTAACAGATCCTGCAGGGCCACTAACACCTGTGGCGGGTGATGGGGTTGATTGACTTGGCACGAATTGCGCCCCAGGCTTTTTTCTAAAGCCCTCTTACCGACCAAGCCGATCTTTGGGTAACTGATTTGTTCGGCGTTAGCCGAACGCTTTTCAACTCTACTATTTTCAAAGGAATAGGGGTTTGTAATCTGTTTGTGCATGTCGTTTTCGGCATACGGGCATGTCGAATCTTCATTTCTATCGGACGGCTGCTCACGGTGAGGCAGCTGCATTACCCGCTCGACGATCCATTCAATTAGGCCTGTTGCGCGACGGAGAACGGTGCTGGATGCCTTTGTCGCGATGCCTACGGCATCACGAACACGGGCGAAACGCTTCTCAATTATTGAGCGCAGCCGAGCGGGCAGCTCATCTATAGAGGCGAGCGCGTAACGCAGATTGCGAACAGCGCCGCGATAGCGACGCAGGATCGCATTGAGTGCTTTCTTTTCCGCCTTTGCTTGCCGGACCATCCCATCGAGTTCCGGGAAGCGGGCGATCAAAATGCGCAGATCGATGCCGCAAGCGTCGGCAATACTGCCGTCCCCGCTACGCACCGGATAGCGCTTGTAATTGCCGCTGTCCTGCATGGTGATTAAACCGGCATCGAATAGCCGTGACAACATGCGGCTCACACGACCCTCAGATCGCCCGATCTCAAAGGCAAGCGCCGCATTGGATTTGAACACGATCGGTCGGCCGCCTTTGTCATAGCTCTCTGCCGGAGCCGTAATGATCAGGGCAACAAGCAAGTGCGCCTCGGTGCCATTGATGAGGCCAAGGCAAGGGAGTGACTGAGCAAGACCAGTCAACTGGCCCCGTGTAACAGTTCCGATCTCTGCGAACTGACCCATTCGACGAAACTCGGTTCGTTGTGGTGTCTGTTTACGGCCAACCCGCCGCACTGGCTGAAGGGCTTCCCCCATACTCCTCGTCTCCTCTTAAAGACCAGGCAAAGCTTTCCCGTTCGCCGAAAAGCGTTTTTTATTGACTTTGGAAGATGGGAGTGCGATTTTATTTTGACTAAACGTTTGAAATTTGCACTCCGCTTCCGGATTTTTTCGGGAGCGGTTTTTCTTTTTACCCGGCCACATTCTCCTTGAAGTTTGGTATTCAACGGCACGAATGTTACCGATTTGGTTCTTTTCGGCAACCCTAAAACAGGCGTACGGCAAGAGAAGTGCGCCATATGAGGCCATTATCTCTAGAAATTGGACGAAATCTTCCTCTATAGGTCCGCCTCACCGGCCTTCCAATATTACCTTTTTGGCAATGTCACTCATACTATCGCTTGCAATAACCTCAGCCGTTTCGCCTCTCCGAATGGGCCTCCGGCAACCCTACAGCGCGATATGAGAGCGCGGGTGCCTCCGGCCGACGGCGCTCGCTACGCTCACACCGAAAATGGCGCACTGGCATCGTTTGAGGAGCCAATCCTGATAAACGCGAGATCGGGATTCTACCGATGCCTCTTCGACGTTTTGAGACAAACGCCAGGTTGGAATCTCACTAGAAGGTGGTTATATCTTCCGCGTTCAGAGCGGATGGAAACGTGACCAGATTGCGATGAACGGCCCCGGTGTCTTTGGGAAGAGCGCCGGGGTTTTTCATTTCTCTTAATCTTCTCAAGCCGGACGCAAGCGTCACTACCCTTCGTCGCGCTATCTGTCAATCGGCGTTTAAACGGGACCCCTTATCGGCGTCCAAAAAGTACCCCTCCTTTAGGTTGCAAGGTTTAGCGTGCGCGGGCCCGTAACTTTAAATTTAGTGCAGGGTCTGCGCGCGCGGATCGTTAGCGTTCTTCGGCTTTAGATCCCATGAGGAGTGAACAGCGGCCGTCGCTCTGGCAGAGTGAGGTTGCATCAAAACACTCGCTCAGGAGGAGCAATTTATGGAACCCGCATCCATTCATCCGACCGCTGTCCGCACTGATCTTGGCGCAATTTTTGTGTCATTGGAACTAAGCCGATCGACTTGGTTGATCACTTCGTTGTCGCCGGGCAGTGGCGAGAAGATGTCGAAGCATGTAGTGGCCGGTGGCAATGTGGCAGAGCTGCTGGATCGATTTGAGCAGCTACAGCACAAAGCGCGGTTGAGAACAGGAACGTTGTTTCCTATCGTAACAATCCAAGAGGCAGGATTGGACGGCTTCTGGATACACCGGGTGCTGGAGGCCAATGGTATCGAGAGTCACGTCGTAGACGCAGCTTCGATCGCGACGTCTCGTCGACGTCGGCGTGCCAAGACCGACAAGATTGATGGAGAGGCTCTGACGCGCACATTGCTTGCGTTCAAGCGCGGCGAGCCACGCGTATGTGCGATGGTTAAAGCGCCAGATCCGAAGGACGAAGATCGGCGTCGGATATGCCGGGAACGCAAAGTTTTGATTGCTGAGCGGGTCAGGCATGTCAATCGCGTTAAGGGGCTACTCTTTGCTCAAGGCGTCAGCGGCTATCAACCGCTCCGTAAAGATCGCCGTCGGCGGCTGGAGGAGCTCCAGACCGGAGATGGGCGTGAGTTACCGAAACACCTGAAGGCTCAAATTAATCGCGAACTCGACCGTCTCGACTTGCTGCTGGAACAGATTGCTGCAGTGGAGAGCGAGCGGAATTCTCTCCTGTCAACGTATGAGCAGCCAGCGGTTGAGGCAACTTCGCCCGCGGCGATGCTGCTGTCCCTGAAGGGGATTGGCGCTGAGTTTGCCGCCGTCCTTTGGACCGAAGCCCTGTCCCGGCGTTTTGATAATAGGCGGCAGATTGCCGCCTATGCCGGTTTGACACCAACCCCATGGATGAGCGGGACCATCGATCACGAACAGGGTGTCTCAAAAGCAGGAAACCCTCGGCTGCGCACCACGATGATTCAACTGTCTTGGTTGTGGCTACGCAATCAGCCAGCATCAGCGCTCAGCCGTTGGTTTGTGGATCGGGTTCAGTCGAATGGTGGACGCTTAAAGAAAGCCGCGATAGTTGCCCTGGCGCGCAAACTCCTTATCGCGCTGTGGAAGTTTGTCACTGCGGGTGTTGTCATCGAGGGGGCTGTCATGAAGACTGCGTGACGACCAAAAAATTACCGAATACACAAATCTTCCAGGACTGATCACTCCTGGCGGATCCAGGTGAGCGAACCGCCTCAAAGTCGGGCTTCAAATGCCGCGCTTTAGATTGGTCCCGTTCTCCTGAGCCTTGCCGCTACGCAAGCGGGATGATGGTGCTGCCGGACAAAACGGCGACCGTATGTGAGTTTGAACCGGTGACGGAAACGTGCCGCGTCAAGCAAGATGGCTCAGACCATGGGTTCGATACAAAATCGAAGGGGACAAGCTATGGAACAATGATTGATCTTGACGACGAAATCCTCATGTGAGCTTTGAGAGCGGTTTTTGAAACGCCACGATTCATTTCCCGTTTCAACGATCTCGCAATGATGGGTAAGCCGGTCGAGCAGAGCGGCGGTCATTTTTGCGTCGCCGAAGACTGTCGGCCATTCGCCGAACGTCAGGTTTGTGGTGACGATGATTGAAGTCCGCTCGTAGAGCTTGCTGATGAGGTGGAACAGCAACTGTCCGCCGGCCTGGGCGAACGGAAGATAGCCAAGCTCGTCCATAATGACGAAGTCGAGCCTTGTGATAAAGTCGGCAAGACGCCCCTGCTTACCATTACGCGCTTCCGTTTCAAGACGATTGACGAGATCGACGACGTTGTAGAAGCGCCCGCGCGCGCCGTTGCGGATCAAGGCACGGGCAAGTGCGATGGACAAATGGGATTTTCCAGTGCCAGTTCCTCCAACGAGGACGATATTGTGCTGCTCGGCAAGGAAAGCTCCGCTCGCGAGCTGGCGCACCAGTCCTTCGTTGACCGGCGTGTCAGTAAAGTCGAAGTCGTCGATGTCCTTGGCCAGCGGCAGCTTTGCGACGGTGATCTGGTATTTGATTGAGCGCGCCTGTTTCTCGGCGATCTCCGACTGCAACAGGTCGCCGACAATGCGTGGTGGCTCGTGCTGGCGCTTGATGCCAGAGGCCATGATCTCGTCATAGGCACTGCGCATGCCGTAAAGCTTCAGCGTGCTCATCATGTCGAAGATTTGAGATCGTTCCATATCAGCTTGCCCTCCTGAGGCTATCGTAACGGGCGCAATCGGCCGAAGGTTCATGCGTTAGGTGAAGCGCATCGGGGATGGAAAGAATGGCGGCGGGCTGTGGGTCTCGCTTGCGAGCCAGAATGTTGATGATCACAGCGGCGGAAAATACGCCTTGATCAAGCGCCTCCTGGCAAGCCGCTTCGACTGTAGGAAGACCGTCGATACCGACACATTCCAGGATCGACACCATCTGTCGGTCCCCATCATGCATGCTTTTAAGCTTCCGTCGAACATGCTCCATGGAAGCTGGCAGAACCCAATCAAGGAATGGTGCACCGTTCCTCAGTGCTCCCGGTTTGCGTGTCAGCACCGGAACATAATGCCATGGATTATAAATTGTCTCGCCACGACCAAAGCAGCGTTCATGCTGGCCTATCTCGACACCATTTTGCCGTATGACGATGCGGTCGGCATAAGCATGGATCTCGGCTGGGCGGCCAACGGCAGTCGACAGCACCGAATATTTGTTGTTGTCGAAACGCACGAGGCAAGTTTTGCCGATCGAGGCCTGTATCGCGTGAAAGCCATCGAACTTGCCGGGATAGCCGACCAGATGGGACTTCTCCTCTTCGAACACCTCCCAGATCGTGCGCTTCGTCTGATCAACATGCTTATGAGCCCGGGCGTAACTGATACATTTGTCCAGCAGCCAGCCGTTCAACTCATCGTAGGATTTGAAGCGCAGCCGCGGCGTGAAGAAGCGTTCACGGACAAGATTAACTTGATTCTCGACCTGACCTTTCTCCCAGCCCGACGCCGGTGTACAAGCCACCGGTTCGACAAGGAAATGGCTGCACATTTGCTGGAAGCGGCGATTGTATTGACGCTCTTTACCGACGAAGACTGTTTCCACTGCTGTCTTCATATTGTCGTAGATGCCGCGCGTGCAGGACCCGCCAAAAAAGGCGAATGCCCGGTCATGGGCGTCGAAGACCATCTCCTGCGTCTCGCGCGGATAGGCCCGCACATACATCATCCGGCTGTGGCAGAGCCGGACATGCGCAACCTTCACGGTCGTCGTCACACCGCCCAGAACAACAATCTCGTGGCTCCAGTCGAACTGGTAAGCTTCGCCCGGTGCGTAATAAAGTGGTACATAGGCTTCCGCCGTCACGGCCCCACGCTCTTTCGACCATGAGCGTGCATAACGCCGGACCGTATCATAGCCACCCGCGTAACCCAGATCGCGTAAATCTTCGAATATCCGGATCAGCGTCAGGCGTTCGCGCGAGGCCTTTGCCTCATTAGCTAGCAGTATTCCATCAAGATGGTGACGCCAGGGACCGAGCTTTGGCTGCGGTTGACGGGAGCGCTCGTATTTGAACTCAGTCTCTTCACTGCGCAGAACCTTCCGCACAACCTTGCGCGAAACGCCCAGTTCCCGACAGATCGCTTTGATCGATTTGCCCTGCACATGAGCAAGACGCCGTATCTTCGAAATAGTCTCCACAATAAGCATCCAATAGAAAACCTCCGATTGAAATCGAAGGTCATGTTACCCTTTAAATAAGGGGTCCCGTTTGGATGCCGATAACCCCTTAAATGGGGTCCTTCTGTGGTTGCCGCCCGTTGTGCAAGTTGTTTCTGAGCCTTTGGACGTGTGATCGAATGCGGTCTTCTGTCAGGCCTTCGTTTGCGGCGCTTTCAGAAGCCGCTGGCCGGGATGGTGATCAGCGGATCAGGTCCAAATCTTATTCCCGAGCTATGACGCTCGAAGGACTCCCACTGGTTTTCTTGATCCGGATCGTTCGATCTTGCGCCCATTCAGGTCATCGACTTCTCACACCTCCTTGCCAACGTTGGTGATAGCAGCCTTCATGCCGCCGTCGTCAACGTCGGATTTCGATAATCTTCCTGCCGCATCAACATCGCCCAAATCATGCGTGCCATCTTGTTCGCCAGCGCGATCGCCACCAGCATTCGGGGCTTTCGCCCAAGCATACGCATCATCCAGGGATCCGCTGATGCTTCCTTGCGGCTCGCCCAATTCACACGCGCCATCGCGCCGATGATCAGCAGCCTGCGAATGTCCGCTTGCCCGGCCTTTGAGACCTTGCCCAACCGCTCCTTGCCTCCGGATGAGAACTGCCTCGGGACAAGGCCGAGCCAGGCTGCAAAGTCACGGCCCGACTTGAAACTTTCCATTGCCGGCGCAAAAGCCTCGACAGCCACGGCTGTCATAGGCCCGATGCCAGGCATTGTCTGAAGACGCCGCGCCACATCGGTCTGCTTGGCAAGTGAGGCCAATTTCTGCGTCTTGCTATCGATCTTGGCGGTCATTTCACCGATCTGGGCCAGCAGATCAAGGCCTTCCTCGCGCACCAGATCGGGCAAATTATTGGCCACGTCGTTCAGCGCCGCTTCCAGCCGCTTGATATGTCCGATGCCCACAGGAACGACATGGCCATATTCATAGAGCATTGCGCGCAGGGCATTCACCAACTCCGTGCGTTGGTGGACAATGCGCTCTCTTGCCCGGAACAGAATAGCGCGCGCTTGCTGATCGGGAGTTTTGGGTTCGACAAACCGCATTTCCGGCTGACGCGCCGCGATGACAATGGCCTCTGCGTCGGCGGCGTCATTCTTCTGGCGCTTCACGAATGGTCGCACATATTGCGGCGCGATCAGCTTGACTTCGTGGCCCAGCGCCGCCATCTCCCGCGCCCAATGGTGGGCGCTGCCACATGCCTCCATGACGACAATGCAAGCGGGCTGGCTTCCCATAAAACGCAGAAACTGACCGCGCGACAATTTCCTGCGGAACCGCACTTCGCCCGTCAGCGACGCGCCGTGAAGCTGGAAAACATTTTTTGCCAGATCAACCCCGATCATTGTATACTTCATTGCCATCCTCTCCGCTACATGATCTCCAACGATCACACTCTGGCACATTGCGATGCCGTCTGGGGAGGGCGGCAACCACCCCATCTTATTCCATGCTTAATGACACGCTATCGGCGCTTATGTTCATTCGAAACGCTATTATCTCAGCTGCAGCAAAGCTGGCGCGATCCGCCATCACCTTGACGGGAATCCCATAGAGCCCGTTTCGGACACTGACAGAATAAATACTCAGGAGAGTCTGGCCGCCTTCGGACAACAAACGAACCAGGTTCTGAGCTCATCGACAGCCCCTCCCCCGCTTTGGAGGCACACAACAAAAGAGATTTGATCCGTGCTTCTCTCCTCGGGAAAGCTCATAGCTAGAACTCCAATTGGCTTGCGCTGCGTGTTTTGTTTGCATCGCAGCGTGCGAAGTACCGAAATTAGTAAACGTCTCACGTTACAGGTTGCTACGGTATGAACCGACAAAGGATGGTAAAAGTCCATACTCCGTCGCCTCCTGCGCGTCGGAGCTCATTGCGATCCTGCCAATGCCAGGTTTCCATTGCTTTTCATCCCAGCGAACAGAAGCTGGCTGATGGAGAAGCCCCCTGCCCTCGCCTTTTGGGTAAGAGATCGCAAATAACCGCCTGGTGAACTGATGGTCGTGAGTTTCTGCAGGATCCAGGCAATGGCCGTTGATACCGCTTCTGCTCCCATGAAGCTTAGTGCTTCGCGATAGGCGGATGGGCTAATGCCGAGGAACCCGGAAACGATCTGTGACGCATCGTGAAGCTCTCGCCATGTGCTGATGCCGTTTGGTCCATATTCGCGAATATCGGGACATGTTCGCAGTACTTGATCGAGCGAAATGGGGGTTGAAACAGGGATACTGCTCTTGCTTTCGGAGATCGAAGGATCCGTCGCTTCCGAAGAAGACACCTTCAAATCAATCTTCTTGCTATTTTGAGATTCAAAAAGGGATTCTGGCAGGGATTCATTATGCTGCCGCTCAGATTGAGCGACGCTGCCGCTCATTTCTGGAACAATTGCCATGTTTTTCAAAGCGATAGCCAATTCATCGTATATGGCTGCAAGATTGGCTTTGATAATCATCAGCTCATCGAGGGATGCTCGGCGCGGAATGGTGTCCACAAGCCCACGGAAGCTAACAAATAGCCCTTCAAGACCCTCAATAAGGTCACCGGACCCATCCGTGTTTTCTGAAAAAGTCGAAGCGATCTCTCTGCGCATGACGGACACCTCGTCGCGAAGCCGTTTCAGGGCTTTTTGCTCCGCAAGGATTTTATCTGCGATACCGGCAATCTCAGCCGCGCGATCAAGCAACGGCGCAAAGGAAAAGCCGAAGGCAAGTTCAACAGCCCCTTCCCTGTCCTTATGCGCATAACGCTTGCGGGTCGGGCTATCTTTGCGCGCAATGATCCCGGCCTCAACCAACGAAGCCAGGTGACGGCGCAGCGTTGATTCAGGCATGCCGTGGGCACGCAGCGACAGTTGACGATTGGATGGGAAAACGACGAGGCCGGTTTTCTCATTCATGTCATCGTCAGGGAGAAATGACAAAAGCGAACTGAGCACAGCAAGGCAGCGATCATTGAGATCGAGTGCCGACTTGGCCACACAGAGCTGTTTGTAAATCACCCATCTGTTTACCCCCCTGCCCTGCTTATTCTGCAGTTCAGGATTTTGGGCAAAACTATTCCTTCGCCCGCGAAACGCGGACGTGACAGTTCCCAAAAGTTGCATTCCCTCTCACCTTTCAAAAGGCAAAAGAAATCCACCCGCCAAAATGACGCCAATGACTCTTGACACTGATTCTGAGAAATGCGATTCGTATCTTGCTACAGAAAAACGAAATGGCCTTCGCAGACTGACGTTTGTGGGGGCTTTTTCTTTTGCGGATTACTCTCCACTATCTGGTTTAGATTCTCTGAATTCCTCATAGAGGCCTTCCAGACGAGTTGATAGCCATTCACCAAAGGATCCTGCATCATCGCTCTTCAGAGAGATATCGACTTTCTTTGGTTTCCGATTCATGGAAAAGGCAACTGAATTGTCCTTGGATCTCCAGAACTTTGCTGGCTGTTGTTTCTTACCAACATTCGCATTCTGCGCAGTTACAGGTTTCGTACCTGACTTGATGGTATCGAGAACCATCAAAAAGCGATTATCAGATGACGCTGAATAGAACTTGTGCTGGTCCGTCATCGAGTCAATGTCGGTTGCAATTCCATCTTTAAATGCGACCGAAAGGTCATACCATCGATCTCGACCAATACCTTTAGATGGTCCAATTTTCAAAATGAGATCAGACGGTACATAGTTGGTCACTGACTGCATCTTTGAGAGAACGGTCTTATTGACAGCTAGTGCAGACATCACCGTTTCGTTGTCGAACTGCTCCGCGAGCTTTTTGGCGAATAGTGCACGTTCAATGAAACTGAGATCAGCACGAGCTGTGTTTTCCTGACCTTGTGCAATAGCATGGTCGCGATCAGAGAGTGGCTTCACAGTGGCCTTGACTCTGATATTTAAAGCCTTTGCAGCTTTTGCTCTGCGATGACCAAAAACAATCTGATATTTGCCTTCAACAGTTGGATTGGGACGCACCAGTATCGGCGTGTCCTGCCCACGTTCACGGATTGCTGCAATAAGTTCCTGAAGGCTTGTATCGTCATCATCTTCTAAGCGATCAACGACAAATGAAGTCTCCAGTTCATTCGGATCGAGCTCAATGATGTGGGTACCGCTTTGAAGCCGCTTCTCGATTTCTTCAGCCGCGGCGACCTTAGAAGCCATTTCATCGGCAGCACGAGACATCATCCCAAAAGCGCCACGACGACCTGATGTCTCTATTGCAACTGTGGGTGTAGGTGTTTCCGATTCAGCGTTTACGGCAGTAAACTTCTCATCCTTAGTATCGTCCAACAATCCGGACATGATGCCTTTACGTGCCATTAGACCATCCTACCCCATGCTTTGTGGACAAGGTTCACGATCTCACCGTTAACACCGTGCAAGCTTTCCATAGCGCGGTCATATGTTGAACGCGTAAGCTGTGAGCGCTCGACCTCGTACAGCGTTTGCTTCGTGATGCCTGCATCCGAAATTGCGGTCGACTTTAACATTTCGTTTTTGAGAACGAAGCCGCCAAACAATGACCGCATGAAGTGAACCATTTGATGTTGTGGAATATCACCAGGCTCGTAACGAGTAACGAGATATCGCATCCAATCTAGAGACATGTTGCCACCGCCACGCTTAATCGGGTCCAGGATTTCGCCAAGCATGAGCAGAAACTGGCACATCGACATAACGTCTAGCATCTGAGGGTGCACTGTAACGAGAACAGCAGTTGCCGAAGACAATGCGGTAAGCGTCAGATACCCCAGTTGCGGAGGGCAGTCGAGAACAACCACATCGTATTGATCTTCGACTTCAGACAGAGCGGCGTCGAGGCGGGTGAAGAATGTGCGCCCCATGTCTCGGGTGCCCTTCTCGCTCAGGATCAACGGTGTATCGTATTCGAATTCCTGCAGATCAAGATTGGCAGGCACTATATCGAGACCGGGAAAATTCGTTTTCTTGATAAGTGCACTGAGAGGTTTTCTATCATCATCGTAGCGAATGGCTTCGTAGAGCGAGGGCATATGATCGAGTTCTGGCTGGATGCCATGAAGCGCTGTCAGAGATGCCTGGGGATCGAGATCAATGGCGAGGACACGATGGCCTGTCAGTGCCAAGTGCTGTGCGAGATGAGCCGTAGTCGTAGTCTTACCTGAGCCGCCCTTAAAGTTCACGACACCGATAATTTGCAGATGCTCGTTAGTCTTACGGTGAGGAACATATATACGTGAATCGGAGCGGCCATTGGCATCGAGATACTGGCGCATTTCCAGCATCTGTTCTGCCGTGTAAGAACGACGGCCAGTAGCGGTAACGGCTGGCTGTGGCCCCTTGCCATTGAGCGACAGATTCTTAAGATGTCCCTGGCTAACCCCTATATACTCTGCTGCTTCAGCAAGCTGGAATACGCGGAGCGTCTTTACTGCGTCCGGCGGGAAGTTCTCCAAGCGATGCTTTTCCAGTCGACCCGACAACGCTGATCCCTGCCTCAGGATGAGTTGATCGAAGTCTGTCAGTGGTTTGTCGGCATCAAATGCGATATTCATAGAGCGGAACCCGAAAGTGCGATTTTATTTGCTCTAAAAGCAATTTATCGCATTTAGCTCCGATTCTCCGGGTTCTGCAAGGAGTTTTAAGTTAACGAAAGGTTAACACAAGTCGCTACCCCGTAAGTTTACGGCCGTAAACTCCATAACTGACGAATAGTCAATGACAGCAGTCGCTTCGAAGCATGCTGGGGTCGATTTGGACGGGTAGACTAGGTGTGGCGGGCCCCAGTCATCCCGAGACATCTCAGATGATCTGCGGTGGTTTGCCGATCAATTCTGTTCCAACAATATTCGAATTAAGGCCTCCGGTTGCAGACGCGCTACGTTGTGTCCGCAATTGAGCGAAAAGGTTGTCCAGTCCGGTTCGTGGCTCAGGCGTCGATAAAGCTCAAGGAAAGGACTTCCTTCCCAGCCATGCGCGCCTACGAATGTTTTGCGCGGAACATCTCGCCAGCGTCCAGTGAGAGTAATTGATTGGAGAAACGTTCCGATCGGATGCGGGCGGCATCTCGGGTCGAGACTGGGTGGTGGCGCGCAATTCAACCCGTCAGCCGCTGCGCCTGCGACAAACATGTCCCGAAAACGGGGTGTTGTCAGCGACCACACAGAGTCTCCCGAATCGGGCACGTAGGCATCGACGTAGACCAGGGCCCGGATTCGCGACGGTTTGATGTCTGCGACGCCGCTCACGACCATCCCGCCATAGGATTGCCCGACAAGAACTAGATCATCGTGGGTCTGCGACTGCACCAATTCGGCGACTTCGCCTATGTGACTTTCAAGGTTGGTCATTGGAGCAGGAACATCGCCCAGTCCCGAAAGCGTTACCGGCACGACGTTGTGCCCGTGCCTCGTCAATATGTCTGCTAAGTTCCCGTAGACCCACCCGCCCTGCCATCCCCCGGGTATCAGAATAAAAGTGGCCATAATATTTGTTCCAATCGTTGGTGCCGCAACGCGCTCTAGATCTAGCCTTATTTTTTGTGCTTTGTTGCCGAAATGGCCGGCAGCTTTGCGCTAGATTCCTATCGCTCTTTTGTGCGTTCGACACTGTCGGCTTTTGGACCTCATTGCGACTTTTGTTGTTATGAATGACTTTCCTTGCAATGGACACTAGGATGGTTGGAGTTGTCGCAGGTTTTTTTGGTTGACGCGTCAAGAGAGACAGGAAATTGACAGCAAAACCAAAAACTTTATACGACCCTCAAGCGCAGACGGAACGCGAAATGATACGGAAGTTGGCGGTTATCCTCAGTGCCATTGTCTTGGCGTATTCGATCCCTGCAAAGGCTGATCGACTAGTTTGCTCTCAATCAGAACATCTGCGCTACATGAAAATGGTCGGCGAGGTTGGCGAGATGGGGATCGACCGCGACCCTGTGGGTGAAGATGTTGCGGCTTTCGAGAGGTTAACGGCCGCATATGAAACCCTCAACCCGAAGGGACCGAAGACCTCGCTTTTTGTGGCGTATGTTCCCACCGGTCAGATCTATAGTCAGACATGTGCGGAAGAGCGCTGCACGATGGAAGAAATGGCAACGCCGGAGCAAGCCTGTTTGATCGATCACATGAACCAATGCAGCTATGTTGCACTTCGATTCCGGGGCGAAGAGTTCTGCCTGCTCCGTTCGCCGCAAAATTAGTTGTTTGATCCTGCTATCGGATGGATTTCTCACTGCATGATCGCAGAACTCTGTGCGGTTGCGGCTAACTTGTCTCGGAAATCCTGAAGTTTGCCTCGGGACGCGCTAACTTTGAATTCTCACGGGAACTTCTGTCGCGATAGTTGGATGTGAAAGTCCGACTTGCACGGCAGATTTTTGCGGCACTACATGCCGCTTCTGCCCTCCCTGCCTGCAAGCCGACTGACCGTTTTCCCCCTCAACCCGGCCGTTTTAGTTCGCAATAGCTAAACTGGCTGGTTGCGTTTCGATCAGACACTGTCCTTTCCGATGACAGGAAACTTGCAGAGAATGGCATCGCATGAACGGATAAGTCCGGGCAGGTAGGACTGGTCTCCCTCCACGATGAAACGATGATATTGATTGATGTGATCAGCAGTAATTTCAATCGCCGCTTCAACATGTCCTAACTTCTGCATTGTCAGAACGACATTGATTTCCGGTTCCAAGCCCTTGAGTGTGGCTTCGCCTGCCAAAGAAGTCGCCATTACATCTAGTTGATCGCGGAATTTCCTGATGTCCATAGTCATCAGGATTGGCCCTGCACATTCGACGTGTGCGCCGTTAGCCTCCATGCGCGCGCGAACCATCAGCCAATTCCTATCCCAGAAGTCCAACACATCCGGAAACTGGCGTCCTTCTATCCAAAGCGAAAAGCCGCTAAAGTGCAAATTGGGTTCATCTGTCATAGCCGCGACAATGCCATGGCATCCGTCCGTTTTCTACTCGCCAACGAAAAGACCACCGCTCCCCTTGCCATACTTTTCCTGTACCTGAAAATCCTCAAGAAGGCTCTCTTCGGTTATTGCTTCGAGAGCATAGGTAATGGCCTGCGTTTTGGCCGCAAACTGATGAATGCCATCTCCGCGTTGGTGGGTGTTTCAGAAACTCAACGGCATTTCTTTTGTCAACAAGGGAAGGGGGCACTGTTGTGAACACCGTTCCGGTCTGGTCCTCCTATTCGTGTTTCTATCGATTGGGCTGTCTCTGCTCCGTTTTGACGGCCTGTTCATGATGGTCAGTCGCGCAGCCTCGATTGCCGCAGTAAAGGATTTGGCCCTAAAGCATCGGATTTTCAGTACCCCGGTAGCAAATCTGAAGGTTATTGCGTCTGTAATCAGTCTGCGTTGAACTGAAGTCCCGACGATGTCCTCCAAATGTATTTCAACACTCAATTTGTCAGGACGAGCATGCAATGCCCGGTTCATGTCGTTTGGGCGGAAACTCAGAGTGGCGGCTGTCAGTTCGCACTTGCCTCCTACCCACTATCCACCTTGCCTACGACGACGCTCATCAATCTGACCAGAGATTGTATCTGGCAAAAGATCGGTTTCCGACAAGCTTGCATTATCAAGGAAAGCCTTGACGAGACGGCTATCGATAACGTTTGGCGTGGCATCCTCCCGATAAAAGTCTGTTACAACAGGTATCCAGATACTAGCGCATGGGAGAAGCTTTAGACAAATGAACCAGATTGCCTGACTTCAACGCAGCCTTGAAAAACTGTGCTGACTGGCATTGTCGTATAGTTAAGAACGGGACGAACCCCGGTGCCTGGGCCCGTTATTCCAGCGTTTGAGCGAAAGGTAGTGCAGGCTTCGTGTAGGTGCCAATAGAATATCTAAATCGAGAGCGGCGCCTCAAGCCAATAAATAAGAGAACAGCGATCCCGCTCCTCGCGATTGTTTTACAGTTCTGTCGCCGCCGCACGGCAAAATCAATTTGTCATCATCGCCTAAAGGCTTTGATTTTCTGACAGTTATGACCTGTTTCGCTTATGAATGAGAAGCAGTGGATTTCCTCAACTCGTAAACTTGATGTGACGCAGCCTCGTCTTGCTATATACTGTCAGCATCCGATCCATTCAGATGGAGATTGGGGTCATGGAGTGGAGGCTAATAATAGAACTGATCCTGTCCATGTTTATCATGAGCGCGGCGGTTGTAATTATATTGAAAGCGCAAAAAAAGAAATGATAGTCACCTGCGCGAAAGAACCATCCTTTTGCGTTGCAACGCGTCAGCGATAGACGATGCATACCGGCACAGCGGACGCCGTAAGCCGTGTTGTAGTAACAAGCGTCGCGTGGCGCGGCTCGTTCCTGTGAGCCAAACTTCGATTCCACGCCGATTGGCTTTTTGGACCAGTCCTTCAATCATATTGGCACCTGTGGAATCGAGGAATGAAACATCCTCGAAATCGATCACGAACGTTTTGTAGCTGTCTGAGATCCTGTCCAAAACCGTGCCGATGGAAGCGGTGGCTCCGAAAAACAGCGCCCCGTTTATACGATAAATCACGGTTTCAGGGTCGGAGGACTGGGTTTCGTCATAGTCTTTACGAGGCAGGGCACTATCCGGTATGTCGCTTGCCACAAGCGGTTTCAGATTGGGGTTGTGGGACCGCACTGTCGTCACTCTGCTTATTCGCTGGATAAATAGCACCGAGCCCAATGCAAATCCCACTACTATAGCTTCGGTCAGATCGCGGAAGACCGTGAGCAGGAAGGTTACGGTAAGGACCGCCGCCTCTCCCCATCCCGACCGTAGCAGGACGGCGATTGCCTGTTTTTCGACCATGTTCCAGGCGACAACCGCAAGAACGCCGGCCAATGCGGCAAGCGGTATGTAGGCAGCAAGTGGGGCGGCCACCAGCATAAACAAAAGTAGGAACGCTGAATGCAACATGCCGGATACAGGCCCATGCGCGCCGGATCTGACATTGGTGGCTGTGCGGGCAATCGTGCCGGTCACGCAGAAACCGCCTAACAACGCTGAACCGATATTCGCAATGCCCTGCGCCATCAGTTCGCAGTTCGAGCGATGGCGGCGTCCGGTCATGCCATCGGCGACGACGGCGGAGAGCAGGGATTCGATGGCTCCCAGCAAGGTAAATGAAACCGCTGCAGGAAGAACAGCTAGAATTTTCCCTCCCGTCAGGGTAGGCAACTCCGGCGCTGGCAGGCTGGACGGTATGCCACCGAATTGTGAACCGATGGTTGTGACCGGCAGGCCAAACAATGCGGCGGCGGCAGCCGCAAGTCCGACTGCGATCAACAGGCCCGGCCAGTGTGGGCGAAACGTCTTGAGGCCCAAGATCATCGCAATCGTGCTGATGGAAATCGCTACGGCAGCGGGTGTGAAGCTATCACGAGCTTGCCAAAGAGCCGCAATTTTTTGCAAAAGCGGACCCGGTTCATGCTCGAGCATAAGTCCAAAAAGTTCCTTGATTTGGCTGGCGAAGATAATGACGGCGATACCTGCGGTGAACCCGATGGTCACTTGATAAGGAATGAACTTGATGAAAGTGCCGAAGCGAAGAAGACCAACAGCCGCGAGCATGATACCGGACAAGAAAGTTGCAAGGATAAGCCCTTCCATGCCGTGCTGAGCAACCGTGGCGGCAACGAGTACGATGAAAGCTCCGGCTGGTCCGCCAATCTGGAACCGTGAACCACTTAAAGCCGAAACCAGAAATCCCCCGACAATCGCAGTATATAGGCCCTGCGCGGGACTGACGCCGGATGCTATCGCTATGGCCATGGAAAGCGGCAGGGCGACAATTGCCACCGTCAATCCCGCCAGCGCATCGGCGCGCAAATTCGCCAATGAATAGCCTTCTCGCAGAACCGTCACAAGCTTCGGCGTGAAGAGTTCGAGAAAGTCGCTCTTGGGCGTATCCGTAACCAGTGTCGTCATGATTAACCGCGTCTCCACAAGGAATCGGCGGGATCGTCGGCAGAATATCGTCGGCGGTCGCCGTCGGGTATAGATTATCTGGGTTTCAAACCGGGGATTTCAAACGTACACCGCGCCCACCGGAATTGCTCAACGCCCCTTCAGCGATCAATTCAATGCCGGCTGCCTCAAGGGCGCCGACCACTTTCACG
Source organism: Ochrobactrum sp. A-1 (assembly GCF_022488005.1). Taxonomy (NCBI): domain Bacteria; kingdom Pseudomonadati; phylum Pseudomonadota; class Alphaproteobacteria; order Hyphomicrobiales; family Brucellaceae; genus Ochrobactrum; species Ochrobactrum sp. A-1. The sequence continues at coordinate 322,413 of NZ_JAKVQC010000009.1, read as the reverse complement.
AGACTGTCAACGACGCCGCGCACATTTCCATCGGTAGCTTCCATCCGCTGAATGGTAGGCAAAGACAATCCCGACATGCTCGCCAGAGTTTTCTGGTCAATGCCAAGCAGAGCACGCGCCGCACGCAATTGAGCTGAAGTCAACATCGCTTTTGATGCCTGTTACCTTAATAGAGAAACATAAGTCATTCAGGCTGATGTATCAAGCATTCAAAACCAGGTCTCGCTCTACTGACCCAAACAGCCGTGTACGAATAATTGCCAGCAGATGAATATCAGTAGTGTCCACGGCGCGCTAGTTGCATGATTGGGCACGCGAATGCCGCGATTGGCCGCTTCGGTGACATAACCGGAGCGTAGGCAATACGCGGAGAGTTCGTTTGCGTCCAACGGGTGAGGCATCCGACGGGTTGCCCGGTCAGATAAACGACTTCCTCCCGTCCATTGCCAATGCTTTTTGGTTCTTTGAGGTGAAACGTCAGGTAGGGGGAGCGCAGTGCCGGAGTTGAGCTTGTGTTGTTACCAAAAGTTGGTACTATAGTGCAAAGGAGTAAATACATGTCACGAAACACATCAGTTTCCCTCGGTGATCACTTCGTCAACTTCATCGATTCACAGGTGAGGGGAGGGCGCTATGGCTCTGCCAGTGATGTCGTGCGTGCAGGATTGCGTCTTTTAGAGGAACAAGAAACGCGTGTTAAGTCTCTACAGGAGGCGCTGATTGCGGGCGAAGAGTCTGGTCAGTCGAAGCCCTTGGATCGTGAGGGCTTCCTGCAGAGGATGAAGACGAAGCATGCGCTTTGATGGGTATCAGCTTACACCGCTTGCCGAGGCCGATCTCGAAGATATCTGGGTTTACACCTTACGCGAATGGTCATTAGAGCAAGCAAACAGCTATATCACTGACGTCATGGATGCTTTTGAAGGATTAAGGGATGACAGCAAGCGTGGGCGGTTTGCAGACATTCGTCCTGGCTATCTCAAATATGCCGTCGGATCCCATGTGATCTATTTCCGGGAGCACGAGAACACGCTGCTTGTTGTGCGTATTTTGCACGGGCGTATGGATGTTGGGCGGCACATGTAACGCATATTGTGTTGCATTATCGAAAGTTCCAATGACGGAGGATTGTCTGTCACATTGATTGAAAGACGGCCTCTCGGCCGAATGATCGGTCAGGCGCTTAGCGACGAATGAGACCAAAACGGTGGGCTTCATCTAAAAGGTGACGAACGGAGGAAGGCTGCCATTTCCTCCCACCGCGCGTCGGCCGCTCTCCCATCTGATCGAGCTGGGCCGCGATATCGCGAAGCGACAATCCGGGATCGGCAATCGCAATTGCGGCGACCAGTTTCATCAGGTGATCAGAAGGGATGCGGCGAGGGGATCGGGCAACAAGCTTCTTGTCGGCGATTTTTTCGCGGACGAGACGATGCACGGCGCGGCGCAGACGCTCGACCGTCCAGTCATGTCCGCGCCTATTGAGCACCTGTACGATATTCTCCCAGCTGTGGACCGGGCGCATTTGTTGCACCAGAGGCAACCAGGTCTGTGCCGAGGTGATCAGTTCATCGAGATAGCGTTTGTTGCGCGCTTGAGATACCGCCCGGATCGCTTCCGGCTTGCGCTCTCTCAAGCCGGGATTTCCCGGAAGCTTGCCGCGCGCCTTTGCAGCTTTGATCCCCGCTTTGGTCCGTTCTGCAATCAGCGCGCGTTCGAGCTGTGCAACGGCGTCCAGCACCTGCAGAGAAAACATGCCTTGCGGCGTGGATGTGTCGATGGGATCACGGATAGATCGAAAGTGGATGCCGCGTTGTTCGAGATCTTCGATAACCTGCAGAAGGTGACTGACCGAGCGGGCGAGGCGGTCCAGCCGGACCACGACGAGAACGTCACCGGCAACGAGTTCCGAAAGCAGCCGGGTCAGGACCGGGCGGGCGCGTGAAGTCCCGGAACCCTGCTCCTGAAAGATGCGATCACAGCCAGCTGCCCGCAACTCGTCCATCTGTGCATCATGGACCGGATCGTCGGTCGAGACGCGTGCGTAACCGATGAGGCGAGCGGGACGGGGCAACGCACTGGTGGCCTGACGTTTTGACATGGCTGTTTCTCCCGCGCTTGAAGCGGCTTTGTTCAAATAAGGCATGCATGAGAAAATGGTTAGTTGCAAGCGAGTTTTACTATGCAATTTAACCGCCATCAGAAGCGATTTTAATGGGTAGACGAGGAAACCCTCATCAAAACAACCGTTGCGCGCCAGCGGCCTACCTAAGTTAAAAGGTCCAAATCTATAAACAGGGAGAGGGTTGGATAAGCTGGAATGATCACGGTAGGCGGCGAAAAGAGATAAGCCGAGAGCCTCGGTAGACACCGAGCAATCCGTAGTATGATAGCTCGTCCTTGGCGAAAAAATGAAAGGTAAGAACACTTGGCGTCCCTTGCGGAGAACAGTGCCGTGAGAAGGGCTTCAAAAGAACTGTTTTCCTAAAATAGGTGCGACCGATTGGAGAAAATGTCAACTCGACGATACTTTAAATCCTTAGATTGTGGCGGGAGATACGTTCCTTGATCTGCCATTTGCTTTTGCTTCAATGGCAGTGTTAATTGTCGTTCAATTGGGGTGGGGGCATGATACAGAATCGATCGTTTCTTTTCTTGATAACAGGGTTTGTTGTCAGTTTTCTTGTTGCGGGCTGCGCGGTATCCGATGTCGGGCCGATCAATCGTTCAACGTCTCAATTATTCGCGTTTAACAATCATTTCGTTCCCGATCACGGGGATGATGGCGCAATGATCATTGGCCTGGCATTTTCTGGCGGCGGCACGCGGGCGGCGGCTTTTGGTTATGGAGTCATGCGGGCGCTCGATGATACGATCGTGGACGAATATCCCTATGAGCGAAGCCTGGTCGATAATATCAGGATAATATCCGGCGTGTCTGGAGGCGCGGTTCTTGCAGCCTATTTCGGCATGAAAGGGCGCGATGATTATCGGGATTTCCGTGAAACGTTTCTGGTCAGGAACGCTGAAGAACGCGTGCGCACCAATGCCTTGTCGCCAGCAGTCGCCATTGGCGTCCTGAATGGCGGCGCAAATGACCGATCCTCGCTTGCCCGTTGGCTCGACGACAATATTTTCCATGGTGCGACCTATTCAAAGTTTGACTGGTCCAATGCGCCATCGATCTGGATCTCTGCATCGGATATCTACAACCGGGTTCCATTTCACTTCAGCGTAGAAACCTTTGCAGCACTGTGCAGCAATCTGAAGGATGTGCGGATTGCTGACGCAGTCGCGGCGTCAGCGGCGGTTCCGGTCGTTTTCAAGCCCATTTCGGTTGCATCCAACCATGGTGCCTGCACCTATCGCCAGCCCGATTGGCTAAGCCGGGTCATGGCCGATCCCGAGGCGTCGTATAGGTTGAAGGCCTATGGGCGCGCACTGCACACTTACCGGTCGAGCAATGTGAATTTCATAAAATTGCTCGATGGCGCGCTGACCGATAATCTGGGGCTTACGCCATTTGCGATGGCCAGAGCCTCGGCGCAAACACCCTATGGGCCATTGTCGCCTGCCGATGCCGTGAAGCTGAAGACTTTTCTTTACATTGTCGTGGATGCTGGCCGTGAGATGGAATATCCATGGGTAAAGGAGCTGCAAGGGCCAGGGATTTCTGAAATCCTCGGTGCGGTTACGGATACTGCCATTTCCTCGTCGGTCAGGGAAGGGTTTGATGCGCTGAAGCTGGCGACAACGCAATGGCGCGACGAACTCATTGCATATCGGTGCAGCCTGTCTGCAGCCACAGTAGCGCGCTATCGCGGCTCGTTGAAAGGATGGAACTGCCGCGATGTCCGATTTCATGTACAACGCCTGTCGATACAAGATCTTCCCGCTGGCATGGCTGCAAGTTTCAATGAAGTGCCAACCCGCTTCGTGCTTCCGACAGAACAGGTGGATCAGGTGATTGCCGCCGGTCGCGTGGCGTTTAAAAGAAACGCCGTCCTCCAGAACGCCATTCGCGAAGTCCAGTCCGATGCAGGCGTCAAGAAACCGGTTAGCCCGAATTTGCTCCAACAAAACCTATCATCGTCTGAAACACTGGCGTCGGGGCCATTGTAGCGCCAGCACCAGCCCGGTTTTCGCAATATTACCATTTATGACTGCTGATCCGAGGCCACAGAATATACCATGATCAAACTGCTTTTTATGTTTGCCTGGGCATCGCTATGCTCGATGATTGTGTTATGGGCGGCAATGGCGCTCTGGTTTCATTTGCAGGTGGGGCAGACGATCAAAATCTGCGTCATGGCCCTGACCGCGCTTGTTCTTGCAGCTTATATCTCGGTCCTGTTTTCACCGCGTTCGAGCAGCCAGTTGATAAGCTTCAGTAACGTCGCATTCATCTGCCTCGGTTCCCTCTTTCTGGTCTCCTGGTTTTCGATGAAGCCTTCGCTTACGCGGGATTGGGCGGCAGATGTCCAGCACACGGTGACAGCGGATGTTCAGGGCGACGAGGTGACATTTCACAACATTCGTGACTTCACATGGAATGACAGCCGGATATTTGTGCCAGGGTGGAAATCCGGGACGTACAGGTTGAGCGAACTCAATTCGGTGGATGTCATATTGTCTTACTGGACGCATCCGGCCATTGCACATACATTGATTTCATTCGGCTTTGCAGATGGTCGCCATCTGGTGTTCTCTGCCGAAATACGCAAGAAAAAAGGTCAGGAATTTTCTTCGCTGGGTGGCTTTTTCAGAAGTTTCGAATTGGCGATGATAGCGGCGGAAGAACGGGACATTGTTTATTTGAGAACCAATGTCCGCGACGAGCGCGTCTATCGATATCCGGTCGATGTTGGTCAAGAGCTTATGCAGGCGATGTTGCTCAAATATATCGAAAAGGCCAACGATCTTGCCAGAAACCCGGCCTTCTACAATACACTGACGTCCAATTGCACGACGGTCGTTTTCGACCTTGTTCGCCTGCTGGAACCAGGTTTTCCATTTGATTACAGGGTTTTGCTCTCCGGCTATCTGCCGGAGTTTCTCTATGACAATGAGCTGCTCATGAACAGCGACCTGCCGTTCAGTGAAATCCAGCAGCGCGCCTTGCTGACGCCGGTTCGCTCAATGGAGCGCGAACAGTTTTCTACGGTCATCCGGCAGCCTGCCGGTACTTAGAGCATTTCCAGCAAAAGTGCGAAGCGGTTTTGCGTAGGACAATGCGGTAAAACAAATAGTTAGAGCGGTTCTGATGATTCCGTATTAACCGGAACCGCTCTAGCTAGGCCGGATATATGCGAGACGTGTCCTAGTTTATGTCCTGCTTCGTGTTTGCGTATTTTTTTAGCAGGCGAAGTTTGGGAAACGTCAAGAACGATTTTGGTGGGTCGACCAGAGCCGACAATGCGCGCGCATAATCCAGCACCAGACCAGGCGTCCACGCCATGGATTCTGCGCGCTTGCGCATCAGTCCCGCTGCCCATAGCTCAGGATAAATGATCGCGCGCAACGCTGTAATTATTGGCCAGTTGTGGTCACGATAAACACCTTCCAGCGCTGCATCCAGAGCATCAGCGACTGCACTTGAGCAATTGCGGTTTGTGAGATTATAGGTGTTGTCTGCGCTGTAATCTTGCCAGAATGCATTCAATCGCGATGCGTCGATATTCTTGATCACCACCTGCACTGTCGATTGGCACCATTCGGCGGATTCTTCCTGATAGCTTGGCAGGAAACGTCCGGGCACATTGTTGTCTGCGGTGGCGCGTAATGTCCGGGTGAATTCGTCCGGCGATCGGTCGATCTCGACTGCCGGATAATGGCTGATATAGACGTTTGGGGCCATTTCCAGAGCCGCATGGCCCGTGGAAATGACGCCGTTTGTATCGACGGCTGCGATATATCGATTGATGGCCCTTTGATGAAGCGGGGTCATGACCTGACCTGTGGGAGTCCAGACATGGACGATCAGCTCGCTGCGATTGGCAGAATGGGCGAGGGAGCTGGAACCCGGCTTGTTCCATAAAGGATTTCTGTTGAAGATACTGCTGATCGATGCGCCTTCTTCCAGCCGTCGCACCCGTGTCGCAATGTTCAATATGCCAAGGCTGGTAAGGATCATGACGGCGCCGACATTGAAGGCAACTGTTCCGGCGTACCATGTTGGCCATGGCTGAAGCGTTGCAATGGCGATGCAAACTTCCGCAATGCCGCCCATCAACCCCAGCCGCCAGCGGGGATAGCGGACAACCCATGCACTGCCAATGCGCACACTGCCATCCACAAGGAAGCAGAACCCCAGCACCATCGCAAGCGTGAAGTGGCTGGCGGGGGTGGCGCTGAGGATCAGCAAGGCGACCGCGAACAACGCGATACCCTGCACGACACGCATTCGTCTCGCCGTTCCCTGACTGAACGCGGCAGCCAGGAGGCCGACAGCCGCCTCCGGCAGCAGGAAATAGCCAAAAAAGCGCGACGGAATGATCGTCTTTCCGTCCAAGGCATCTATAGCGATGAATGTGCCGAGCAGAAGCCAGACGCCGCCGGTAATGAGTAGTATTTTCCAGTGACGCTGAATAATTTCCCGGCCAAGGAGAATAAGAACGATGCGTATCATGCCTGGGGGGCTCCACTGGGTTTAAGCGTGCGCTTTACGATCAGGGCGAACACCATGAAAACGACGCAGACCATTCCCACAAAGGTCGGTAGGCCGTGCTGCATCACGTCTAGGAAACCGCCTGCCAGCATCGGTCCCACCAAGGCGCCGCCGCCCCAGAACAGCCCCATCGCAGCATAGACGCTGATAAGGTCCGCCCCACGGAACTGCGAGCCGATTATCGCGAGCATTGTCGTATAAATGCCAACGAAAATTCCGCCCCAGATGAACAATGCCGGGTAGGCCAGCCAGCTCACCGATAGAAGCAGGGGCCAGAGAAATGCCGTTACTGCGGAGACCGCCGTTAGGGCGATCATCAGTGTAACCCGGTTCATCTTGTCTGATAGCCAGCCGATGGGAAGCTGCAGCGCAATGGCACCGACCATGAGAACCGTGATCAGTTGTGCACCTTCGGTTTCGTTCCAGCCGAGCCGCATGGCATAAATGGCAAGGAAAGACAGTCCGGCTGTTTCAACTGCCGAATTGATTGCCGTTGTTCCCATGGCAATGGGCGACAGTCGCATCATACGCAAGAAATTTGAGTGTTTTTGCTGGGCCATTTCAATTTGTCGAAGTCCCGGCAGGCTCATGATGACAAAGGCGAGGAGGGCGACGACCGCCCCGATTGCAAATGGCACCAGCCCTTCAAACCCCGTAAACGACAGGATCAGCGGGCCGCCGGCAAAGCCCAGCGAGAGCGACGCTGTATAGGTTGCCATGATGCGTCCGCGATTTTTATTGTCGCTCAGCTCGCTGGCCCAGGTTTCCGTCAACACGAACAGAATTTCGGCAGAAATTCCCAGCAGGAAACGCAACGGAAACCAGAACCAGAAACTAGGCACCATTGGAAACAGGATCAGAAGCAACGCTGATGAAAGTAGCGCGGCCATGATGAGATATTTGGGCTTGTAGCGGATAGCCAGTCCCGAAAGGAAGGGGGCTATGCACAGGACGCCGAGCGCATGCATGGCGGCATTGGCACCGACAAGCGTTTCCGTCAGCCCGCTTTTGATAAGCATATGCGCCACCAGCGGAGCCGTCAGGCTGTAAGTGAGCCCGAAAATTGACGCTGTCGCAATTATGATGGCAAGGGAAAGGAGCGAACTTTTTTCACTTGAGCGTTGTGTTTCAACGCTGTCGACTTCTGCTTCCAGTCTCAATTCTTTGCCCCAACCCAAAAGAATAGAATCGATGATACCCCATCGTCCAATACACCGCTCTTCGTATTCAATTAGTAAAGCCGAAATTGCAAAAATTCTACATAGAGGCCTCCCCGAAAAGGGTAAAACGGTTTTCGGAGAAGACTTGTGCTGAAAAGAGATTTTAAAACATTGATCTATTTCATTCAGATCGGTCGTCACACTCTGTGTAACTTCGAATAAACGCCGCGATAAACCAGAGGACCTATATCCAATTCCCTTCTAGAGAACACGGTTTATTTACGCCCTCTATATAATGAGTTGCGCCAACGTATTTTTTGGGGGGCGTTCATGACAACATTACTGGGGATGTCGATTTACGTATCATTCTTGGCATTTTGCTTTTTCGGGGCGCTTTTATATGCCTGCGGCTGGCTCCTTCTGAAGCTGCGGGGCCTGCGGGCGTTGAAAGATCCAACTTCGGTGCCCATTGGTGCCTTTGTCGGCACGATATCCACCGCATGGGCTTTGTCTCTCGGCTTCGTCGCGGCAGATGCATGGACACTCAACTCTCGAGCGGATCTCGCGACCAGCAACGAACGGTCTGCGATATTTCGAATGTTGGGGACTGCTCATCCCACGGTCCTGAACAATGAGAGACTTAAGAACGCAGTGGAAACCTATCGGAATCTGGTGGTGTCAGATGAATGGGGAGCCGACGACAATATCGTGCCTTCGCCCAAGGTGGAGAAGTCGCTTCTTGCCATTCGTTCCGTTGTCCAGACGGTGGCCAGCGACGGCACGCCCTCTCCGATCGTATCCCAGCTCATTCATGATTTTAACGAGCTTCAGAATGCGCGCAATGATCGCATCGCTATCGCTAATACGTCCATCGACCAATATAAATGGTATCTTGTACTGGCGCTGACATTCCTGACTATCGCCACTATTGCCTCGACCCATGCGGATCGGGTGCGGGCTGGGAGGCATGCCTTGCTACTTTATTCAGCAACGGCTTCGATCAGCCTGTGGATTCTTGCGATCCATGCCAATCCATATATCGGCACTGAAGAACTAAACCCCACGCTGTTGTTTTCAAGCCAGCGTAGCTGATCAGGCACGTTCTCGAGCGGTCATCACGATGAACGACCGCTGTTAACAAGCTGCATGTGGCAGTTTATAAGTAAACGCGGTCCAGTTCATGCTTAGTGCGATCGAAGAGTTGGAGGTCCCTCCGTGAATAGTATCATAATAGCCGCGATGCGCGCCCGCTACGCCGTTTGGCGTCGTTGTAATAATCGGACGCCTGCTGCACGGAGCGATGGCGCGATTGTTCCATGGCTTCGGGGAGCGGAATGCCGCGATTGGCCGCTTCCGTGAGATAGCCGGAGCGCAGGCCGTGGGCTGAGAATTCTTTTGCATCGAGGCCAGCCATTTGCGCCCGCTGCTTGACGATTCGGTTGATGGCGCTCGGTTCCAGCGCCCGTGCCGAAACATTGCCCCAGCGATCGACTTTTCGAAACACGCTGCCTTTGTCGATTTTTGCCGCTTCCAGCCAGCGGGTGAGGGCTTCAACAGGCCGGCCAGTCAGATAGACGGTTTCATCGTGATCGGCACCACTGGTTTTGGTGCGACCGAGACGAATGCCGAGCGAGGGGAGGGGAGAGCCGTTCTCATCGGTGACCGGTGCCTGTTTGACCAGCTGTTCTACACGTAAGCCGGCGACTTCGCTACGCCGACGACCGCCCGAGGCAAAGGCCACCATCAGGATGGCCCGATCCCGCAAAGCCGTTAGATCCTCTCCGGAACAGGTTGCCAGCAGCTTGCCCAGAATATCGCCGGTAATCGCATGGACACTCTTGCGGCTACGCGGCCGGTTCAGGGCGCGCACCGCAAGCCGGATTGCCGATTTGACGGAAGGCCATGAAAACGCACCCTCCAGACCGCGCCAGCGGGTCAGCGTCGACCAGTTGGCGAGACGGCGACGCACGGTAGCCGGCGCATGCGGTCCCGACACGCGCAGAAAGCCTTGGCTGCGCAATTCCTCTTCCACGCCGACCGGCATGCCGTGATCGGGTTCGATCTCGCGCTGTTGCGGCCGCCACAAATGATGCGCGACGAATTTCAGCAACAGGGCTTCCGGCGCCGGAAAGGGGAGGGGATTGCCGGTCGCAGCCAGCGACCAGGCTTCGAGATAGGCCAGATCCGAGGTCAGGGCACGGAGCGTGTTTTCGCCCATGCCTTCATTGACCAGATGGCGCAGCGTCTCGACATCCTCATCGGTCAAAATGCCAGCCAGCATGTCGCGGCGGTTCATCGGCAAGACAGCAGCAATCGTATCTAAAGTCTCGGTGCGTTTTTCAATCGAACCTGACGACGAGCTGCTCATTTCGGCAGTCCGTTCTCGTCATATAGTTCATCGTGGTTCGAAGTCTGGTGCGTGTTTGCAGGCCTTCCCTTAAGCGCCAGCGCCCAGACTTCATCCCATGTGCCCTGGCCGTTCTGCGAAATTGGCACGATCGCGGCAATAGGATCGCCAGCTCGACAGATGACAACCTCGTCATCGCGCAAAACGAAGTCAATCAGTTCGTCAAATCGCTCCGCCGCCTCGGCAATGTCCACGAATACCTTCACCGCCACTGCCCTTACCAGACGCGCTCATGCAGAATCGCGTCGAACGCCAGATCCGTCGAGATGAAAGTGCAGTGCTCAAGCCGCGCCTGAGCGGCGAGAATCCGGTCCCACGGATCGCGATGTTCCCAATCAAAATTTGCTGCAAGTTCGGCATGCAGATCGGTGATGGCTAGTGTTTGCAGGCCGCTTTCCGTGACGGCTGCCCGCAGTTCCTGGGGCTTGAGATCAAGCTTGTTCAGGCGCATCTTGTTGTCCAGTTCATAGAACGAGACCGCACTGACGAGGATAGCATTTGCCTTGTCCTCGATCAGCGATCGTGCCTTCGTGGACAGGCGATCACTACCGATTGTCCACCAGTAGACGGCGTGGCTGTCGAGCAGGATTTTCATTGCGTGTTTTCGCTATTGTTGGATTTGCCTAGCCAGACGCCGGTATCATCATTCCAGTCTCCGGCATCGATCGCCGCCTGCTCTGCATCAACCGTATCGAACAGGTTGTCGGGCAGGCGACGATGGCGCAACAGGCCAAAAGGGCGCTTGCCGCCGTCAGCTGCTGGACCGATGCGGGCGTAAACTTCGTTGCCACGCATGATGACGATCTCTTCGCCCTGGTTGGCGCGATCGAGGACTTCGGCGAAATTCTTGCGGGCTTCGCTGATCTTGTAGCTTGTCTGGGGCATCGGGACCTCCGAAATTGGCCGTACGCCATTGATACCATTGTTTTACAGCACGTACAAGTGCCTCGTACATATCACATCCGATAACCTATACTTATCAGATGTTAGAAACCCGTATGGTTAACGTCACAGTAACGAAAGCAAGAGCTATATTCGGTTTCGTATATCGATATTTGTATAATATATTAAATAGGTTAGCTTTTGAAAAGCCTTCCAATGCCGATAGAAATTCCAGGTAAGCGGGGCAGGTATGGTGGCAGTGCCATTTTACCGGGCAATTGCACGCAGTATCGCAATCTATCATAATCCGGTCTTTGACAGAAGATTGCTTACAATTGCATTTTGAAGAAGGCGCGGATGATAGAGCTCGATATTGATAGTTTGGATGAAGACATGTTGACGGCACTGAACCGTCGCATCGTTGAGCGATTGCAGTTTCTCCATCAACAAAAGACAGCCGCTGTGCTGCAGGAGATCAAGCTCGGCAGTGGCGTGATGTTTGAAGGGCCAGATGGTACGATGGTTCGAGGCTTTGTTATTCGTCGCAATCGCAAGACAGTGACGGTGCACACGGATGACGACAAACAGTGGAATGTTTCACCGTCGTTACTGAGCTTAACGGGCGGTCATATTATGGTAAAGCACCAACAAGAGCAGGGCAGGTGGTCCCATTCTCAAAGCCTGGCCGTCGTAAGTAAGTAGGATCAGGCTTTTGCGATAATGAGAGCTGCAAGCTCCGGGGTCGTTGGCCGTTGAGTGGGCACGCCAAGCCGGTCGCCGAGGTAGTGCCAGAAGGAAAGCCCGAGTTTCTTGCAGGTCTTCATAAGACCCAGCATGGTATCGCGGGCGATACGTCCATCCCGGCTCATGGTGCCGCCGGAGATTTTTCGTTTAGTGACGCAGCTGCGCAGATCATTCTCGGAAGCATTGGTGTGCAACGGGATTTCTGGTCGTTCGAGAACCTTGAGCAGTTCTTCCTTGCGGCGTAGCAGGCGTGCCAACAGCTTGTCCAGCTCCATACAACCCGTCCGGATAGAGAAGATGCGGTCAAACCGTTGCCGGAAAGCGCTGATTGATCCTGGTGAGGGGCTCTTCTGCCTGAATGCCTTGAGCGCCTTGTAGAAGCTCCAAATGAGATCGCGTATATTTTCCACCCACCGGACGTGCTGTGGCGTCGCCGGCATCAGCTTTTGCAGCAGCCGCTCCGCATGCACCCAGCACAGCGCATGATTGCCAACCCGGAACTGGCCGGCATCGTCGGAGATAATGACGGCATTGCCCAGCAGGCCGTGGTGGCGAACAGAACCCCAGATGCCCGCTTCCGCGACGACCCGAACCATGTCCTTATCGAAGATGTCGACACCTTTTTGCGCCAGGTGTTCCAGAAAGGGGACCTGGTTGCTAAAGCGTTGAGGCGTGCGTGTTTGCAGCCTGGCGATGACTGTCGGATCCACGCCATGTCGCGTCTTCAGATAATCAGAAGTAGCATCGTTAAGCACATAATCCTGATAATTGCCGCGCAAGAGCGACAGGAAGTTCAGGCGGGATTTTGTTTTCGTGGTGCGAAAGACGGTAAAATGCTCGCCGCCAATATGGGTGGTATAGAAGTTATCACGCGCATGACGGGCCCCGGTGTCATCGACCGTTACATAGGCTTCCGACACCAGGCCAGCATGCAGAACGGCAGCATCCTCAGCAACAAAGCCATCCAGCCCCTTGGTGAGCAAACGCACAACCTGGCGTTTGGAGATGTCCATGCCGATGTCATTAAGCAGGGTCGACAACCGTTGCGCTGTGACCTGACCTTGCGCATGCAGCATCAGGCAGAGCCGCCTGAGGTTTGGGCCATAACCACCGACGATTCCGGCAGGTAACGGCGCAAGAATAGTCTTACCGTTCGGAGCAACCCAGCATTCGCGCCGGTAGTGAATAACCTCAGCGCGCAAAACTATATCGCGCACGTAATAGCTCTTGTAGCCCTTGAAGCGTGAACCGTCCGGAACACGGGCATGAAGAACCACATCCCGATCAACGCGCTCGACATCCAGTTTCGGTCCACGCGGCTTCTTCTTGCCCGCCTGCTTGTCCTGAGCTTTCGCGTCCGTTGCCTTATCCATGCCCGACGGTTTGAACGGCGGCCGTGGCGGCAGGTTTTTCAGTCGCGCAATTTCATCGCGAAGGAGTTGGTTCTCAACTTTAAGCCGGGTGTTTTCCAGACGGAGCTCGGCATTCTCCTTACGGAGTGCTGTATTCTCAGCTTCCAGTTTTTCAAGCCGAGCCTCTGCACGTTCGGTTTTCTCAACCAAACCCGTGACCAGACTGCGCAACGCGTTCAGTGAAAGCGTGTCAGCATGCTTGGGCGAGGGAAGCATTCTCTTCGGCATCGCAAAAGAGAATCATGATTTGCCAAAATCAGGAATCCCATAGCCATGAAATATCGATGCGGAACTCACGATATGCACAGTGTTTAATTTTTCTGACTTGGAATCAGAAACAGGGTCTTGGCCACCAAATTTGCCCCGCTTACGCATATCGGGTGAATCGAAGCTGACCACTGCGCGTCAATGCGCCCTTGTCGACCAGATCCTGCAAATCGCGGGTGGCGGTTGCGCGTGAGGTCTTTGTTATGGCCAGATAGTTGTCGGCACTGAGGCCACCGATAAAACCCTCCGGTCCTGCCTCGAACAGACGCGCAATGACTTTCTCCTGACGGGGATTGAACGTTCCCCTGAACCGGTCGTAGAAATGCGCCTTGGCGATGTAGAAGGCGACGCGATCCAGCGTCGTTTGTTGAGCCGTCAGCACAGTTTGGGAAAACCACACCAACCATTTAGTGACATCGAGGGTTCGCTGATGGATTTCCAGCTGATCGTAATAGGCCTTCCGTTGCTGTTCGATGGTAAAACTGAGCATAATCAGGCTCGGCTGCCCAAGCGATTGGGCGAGCGCTTTCTCGGCCAGTGCGCGACCAAGCCGCCCATTGCCGTCCTCGAACGGATGGATGCTTTCGAACCACAAATGGCTAAGTCCGGCGCGGGTAAGCGCGGGGAGGGGTGCACTGCCATTAAGAGCGCTTGCGTTGAACCACGATATGAACTGGTGCATTTCGTCTGGTACCTGCGCTGATGGCGGCGCCTCGAAATGAATCGTCGGACGGTCCAACTGGCCAGAGACGATCTGCATAGCGTCGGAATGGCTGCGATAAGCACCAATACTCTCCAAATGTCGGCTGCCTGCCATCAACATGGTATGCCACCGAAACAAAGTGGCGTCATCAAGCGGCAGGGCATAGGTGCCATAAACGTCGACCGTCATTTCTGCGATCCCGTGTTCACGTGGTTGCACCGAACGCCGGTCCGTGTCCAGGCCGAGTTGTCGCCGCAGTGATGACTGAACGCTCAAGCGGTCCAATGTTTCGCCTTCGATCGCGCTCGTCTTGATCGCTTCGTCACTTAAGAGGGTGTTGTCACGTTAAGTTTCTCTGGCCGGAAAGGCCAGGGGCTCGTAGATATTCAGGCGAAACAGGCCGCAATTTTCCATGCATCGAAAGCTTCGAGGCGATGGTAGCGAATTGTGTGTGCGGCTCGGCGACGAGATGGAACAGAGAAACAATTGCGCGTCGCTGAGTGCATGGAGACGAACCGTTGCAACGCTCCAGGTAACCGATGACCTTGCATGGTTCGCTCCCGTTTCCTAAACGGCAGATGGCTATTTTCGGCCCGATTATTGAGGCCCTTGTGCGACCAATGGTCAAGGCCGGGTGCCACTTCTGCCTTTGCTGCACCGTAGGAGCGGAGCTTATCGGTGATGATCCGTTTAGGAGCAAAGCCATAGCGCTTCATTAACGCCACAAGCAATCGCTTTGCCGCCCTTTTATCACGCCGCTTCTGCAAGATTTCTTCGAGAACGGAGCCATGTTGATCCACCGCACGCCAAAGCCAGAATTTTTCTCCAGCGCATTTGACGACCACTTCGTCCAAATACCAAATATCGCCGGGGCGCGCCTGACGCCGCCGCAAGTTGCGTGTGATCTGGGGGCCGAACTTGGCGATCCAACGACGAACTGTCTCGTATGATACGTCGATTCCACGCTCAAGCAGCATTTCCTCAACTTCACGCAGACTAAGGTTGAACCGCAGATAAAGCCACACCGCATGAGCAATAATCTGTGGCGGAAAACGGTGACGCTTGAAGATGATATCTGATGTCTGCATCGCCAAAATTTACGCCCAAACCGTCAGGCAGGCAACTGTAGCCCAGTTAACGTGACAACACCCTGGAAACTAATGACATGTCTTACCCTCAGAATTAGCCCGAAACACAGGCTCGATTGAATGCAGGAATGCTGGTCGAGAAAGATGAAAGCCCTGGACATGAGTAGCCCCGGCCAACACGGCATCGATCAGATGAGAATTGTTTTCGACACCTTCGACGATAACAGTCGGAGCTGCGCACTTCGCCAGCCCGATCATGAATTGAAGGCTGTTGCCTCGAGAATGGGATTCCTTGATGTCGCGCACGAAAGAAGCGTCGATTTTCACGATATCGACCTCCAGCCGCAGCAACTGCCAGGGCGTGACCTGACCGCTGCCGAAATCATCGACGGCAATTAGACAACCGAGTTTACGAGCAGCGGCCAGACATCTGTTGGCGGTCATAATATCGCTGAGCGGTCTTGTTTCAGTGATTTCAAGAACCAGACGGTGAACTAAGTGAGCACGTTCGACCAACTGGCGATATATCAACGACCATTCGGCGTCCGTGAGGCTATCTGTTGAAATGTTGCAACCCAGAACTGCGCGTGGATCAGCGTCCAGTTCATCAAGAACGAGCTTAATCATGTGCTGATCAAGGAGCGGTGTTTTGCCCCAGATATCCAGGATGGGAATGAACTCGCCAGCACTGGTGATGGTACCGTCACGGTTCAGAAGTCGTGCAAGGCACTCGCCGTAAAGCAAACGGTCAGCATTTGTAACGCAATGTATTCCCTGAACCGCGATTTCAATACGGTTTTCTAGAATTGCATCCGTTATTGCAGAAAATAATGCGGGATCGGCGACATCGAGGTGATCCATCAAATGACTCACCTCAGTTTAGTTCGATAGAGGACAGAGAAGCTCGGAACGAAAGGGAACCCTTTCCTCCGCTTATATTTATAAACATTTTTCGCAATGAAAGTCCCCCCCCCCCCGGAATTGGCCGACAGGCCGCTTTTGCTGACGAATCTGTGTTTTAATCCAATGCGAATAACTTTTGTCGTGGACTTACCATAAGGGTTCCCTTTATGTCAACGCCAAGGGGGTTCGCGAGAACAAAAATGGCGTTAAGATAAATGGCAAAGCTCAGAATATTTACTATGCGCCCAGTAACAGAAAAGAAGAACGAAGATCTGGTAAAACCAAAAAAAGAAATAACTCGCATTGGTTATGCGAGGGCTTCTACAGACGATCAACACCTTGATTTGCAGCTGAATGCGCTTCGCTTAGCAGGATGTAGCACAATATATATAGATCAAGGCGTTTCTGGGAAAGTATCTAATAGGCCTGGGCTTCAGGGAGCACTGGATCACCTTTCCGATGGAGATACGTTGGTGGTTTGGCGACTTGACCGACTCGGTAGGTCTCTCGTTAATCTCGTTGAACTTGTTAATAATCTTGGAATGCAAGGTGTCGAATTTCAGTCGTTGACGGACAGTATCGATACGACATCTTCTGGTGGACGGTTAATATTTCACATTATGGCCGCGTTAGCTGAGTTTGAACGATCTCTTATTAGTGAACGAACCAGGGCTGGGATGGAAGCAGCACGATTGAAAGGAAAGCATATAGGACGGCCGCGAAAAGTGAAAAGCAATGAGCGAAAGGAAATAAAAAGTGCGTTTATGAGAAAAACATCCATCTCAGAAATTGCCAAGAAATATAAGATCTCAGCCCGTGCCGTTCGCGCTATAGTTAATAGTTCGAGTTAAACGTGCGAGGCTGTTCGACAGGGAAATGGCGGCGATGTCGTGAGGGGAGTTTGGGCGGCTGTTTCAATTCGGAGACAGCCGTCGCTCTCTCTTCGTCGTAGGAGCAATTAGCGTAATCCTAATTAGCGTAATCACGATTACCTTGTTTCGGGGGAGGGGAGGGGGCTTCGCGCTACTTCCTATTGGTATTCGAAGTCGTAGTCCGAACCCCAACCGCTAGAACTGGTCTCGCCAGGAGGAAGCCGCGTTATCGCGCCGCCTGTCCGACATCAGCGCCTATGAAGCGGTGCAGGCGGTCGGAGCTCACCTCGTCGGTGCGGGCCGCCATGGGCTGGATGCTTTTGCGGTCGCCAGGACCAATCAATCCTGCGATATAGGCCGGACACATCCGACGCCGTGTCTTGTTGCAGAGCCCCGTCAGAAACGGCTCCAGCCAACGCTCAAGATCGCTCTGCCAGTCCGCATCCATCGCGAGCTTCCATCAAAGCTGGCTCCCCATGAATCACGCATTCGCTCCTGGGGGAATCCCAAAAATCACAAATCTGCCAAAGTAGTGCTAGTTGGTAGCGCATTGCATTCCTTGCAAAAGCACCAACGCAATCAACTTGGCCTTAGATTGGAGATCCTCAGTAGGTCTGCGATGGCGGGCAAATTGAACGACGATTCCGACAAGGCAGGTACCGAAGAATTCAGCAGAGACATCCTGTCGAAAATGCCCTGCTTCGATCTCAGCTTTGACGTTCGCCGCAATCATGCTGATAAGCTCCTGACGTGTCTCCTCACCCTCGGGTTCATGTAGCATTGCTACGGTCATGGCATCGCGGTTGTTTTGCATGAATGTCAGCAGATTGGTAATGGCGGCAGCGGTTAGCGATTTGAGATCGTCAGCGCTGGCGGACGGAGGAATCAGCGAGTTTTTTACAAGCTCGCGAAGCTTTTCACGAAAGTCGGTGACGACCGCATCATGGACGTCGTTCCTGGACTTGAAATGTCGGTAGACCGCAGGTTGCGTAAGGCCCAACCGTGCGGCGACATCGACCATCTTTGCTTTTCGGCCAAGTGCAGCGATCTCAGCCGCAGCAGCTTCAATTAGCTGCTGACGTGTTCGATCTCCTTTCTTAGCATTCATGAATTCTACCATTGCGTTTAAAGTTATATACGTATAACAATTAGCTCCAACCAAAGGGGAGATTGCGTGACAGGCTCATAATAAGTGCAGTCACTTTTAAAGAAGTTAAGGATCAAAACCGATCATGAAAGCGACTGAGCCAGCAAAAACCCCCTGATCGGGAGATATGTTAGTATGTGTGGAAATGCTAAGTGATTAGATCAGGCTCTGTGGCTTGGGACAGAGCCTGTTAGAATTGTTGGGGCGGGAAATTGTACAGGCATGTGCGGAGATTTACTCGGCATGTCTATGATTTGCGATGCCGCTTCCAATAAAGATTGGCGGGGCGGGAATGCAGGTTTCAAAGCGCTTTCTTTTAAAATCCGTGGCCGTATTGGCGGTCTGCGCCATTGGCATGGTCAATTCGGCGGCTGGCAGAACCATTGGCGATCTGACCATTAAAACGGTAGACGGAAAAACTATCGTAATTCCCGAGGCTGAATTGCTGGCTCAGCCACTTAAGATTGTTAATACGCACACGGCGTGGACAAAAGGGCAGCATGAGTTCAAAGGCATATTACTCTCTGATGTTCTAGCCAAGGCAGGTATTGATGTTTCGTCAGCGGGCGGCATGAAATTGCGTGCGCTGGCGCTGAACGATTATGTCGTCAATATTCCGCTGGAAGATGCGACCAAGTACAAGGTGCTTGTCGCAGCCTATATGGACGGCAAAAGGCTGACGGTACGCGATAAGGGACCTTATTGGCTGGTCTATCCGCGCGACGAATTCACGGAGCTGGAAGACTCCCGGTTCGACCATCGCTGGGCCTGGCAGCTGAAAGAGATATCGATCATAAAATGATGACCCACAGACGTGGCTATGTAGTCGCAAGTGTTGCCATTATCGTATTCGTTGCCGTACTTGCGTACGCCTTCATCCAGCTTCTTTCTATTCACAAAGCACTCTCAACGTTCACGGGAGAGAATATGCTTTGGAATGTTACGGAGACAGAAAGAGAAGCGCGTAAGCTCGCTGAAACGCTGCTATTATCTCCTGAGTATTATGAATATGAAGACGTCGCCTTCAGATACGATATCCTGCTAAGCAGGGTCAAATTGATTAACGACAGCCCACAATACGACTTTTATGTCAGCATCGACGGCCAAGAGCAACTCGATGAGCTGAATCGTATTTTGAATGTCGTCCAAATCGCTCTCGATGACGGCAAGAGTAATGCCAGACGCGTCTATGCATTGCTCGATCCCATCTTCGACAGCCTGTCGCGTTTGGGCAACAAGACGATGATCCAGCAGCGTGTGGAAGCAGGAAGGCAGCGTGATAATCAGTTGCGCGCCATATACCTGCTAATGATGTCGAGTGTAGGGCTATTGGTTTCGGGAGCGGCGCTGTCATGGCTCCTGATGTCGAATATCCGTGCGCTCAATCAGGCACATGCAGATCTCTTCGCTTATAATGAGAAACTGGAAGACACCGTTGCCGAACGAACAGCTGCTCTCAAGGAGTCGCTGGAAAACGA
The DNA here is from genome assembly GCF_022488005.1 of Ochrobactrum sp. A-1. Taxonomy (NCBI): domain Bacteria; kingdom Pseudomonadati; phylum Pseudomonadota; class Alphaproteobacteria; order Hyphomicrobiales; family Brucellaceae; genus Ochrobactrum; species Ochrobactrum sp. A-1. The sequence goes on along the minus strand of NZ_JAKVQC010000009.1, from coordinate 302,683 downwards.
GCGCCAGACGAACGCGGTCTACATAAACTTCTTGACCACGGTATCGCACCAGTTTCGCACACCCATAGCGATTATCGACCTGATTGCTCAAAGATTTGTTCGCTGGCCACAGGATGTGACGAAAGAGATTCTAGTTGAGAAGGCACAGCGTATTCGAACTGCCATCAAGCGTCTCAATTTGATTATAGATAGCACGATTAACAATGATCGGCTGACTGAAAGCAGTCTCGATCTGTTGGTAACAAATATAAATTTCTCGGAAGTCGTACAGAAGGCCTGTTCATATCACACAGATATCTATCCAGAGCGACGCGTGAACCTCTTTCTTCCTGAAAAACCGATCTGGACTTGTGGTGACGCAACGCATCTGGAGCAGGTGATTATCAACTTTCTCTCGAATGCGGAAAAGTATTCGAGCTTGTCGACACCAGTCGACGTCAGGCTCCGGACGCGCGACGATCAGATCGTCTGCTCGGTCACGGACTATGGGATTGGTATTCCGGCCGGGGATCAGAACAGAATCTTTGACAGGTTCTTCCGCGCAGCGAACGTTTCACACCTCCCAGGTAGCGGCCTTGGGTTGAGCCTTTCCTCGATGCTGGCACAGCTGCACGGGGGTGCGATCACCTGCAAATCAACACCAGGTAGCGGAACAACGTTCGAGCTTACGTTGCCGCTGGATGGGAAAAAATCATGAATAAATCAAACATGTGCGGACAGAGAACGGTTTTTTGTATCGAGGACGAAGCTGATATTCGCAAGGAACTCATATTCGGGCTATCGAAATTTGGCTTCAAGGTCATGTCTGCAAGGAGCGGAGAAGAAGCTTTATCGCTGTTAGGTGCAGAGCGTCCCGATTTGATCCTCTGCGATGTTCTCATGCCCGGTTTTGGTGGCCTGCAACTTTTGAAGCGAATCCGCTCAACGATGCCTCACCTAAGTTCCACTCCTTTCATTTTCCTATCAGCTCTGGCTGATCGTTCTCACATCCTGGAGGGCTTAAGGTTGGGCGCGGACGATTATCTGACCAAGCCAATCGATTTTGATCTGCTCGAAACCAAGATCACGCGGAAGATGGAACTCGTCGAACGTAGCCGAGAGAGCGCTTCTGCTTTGGACGCTTCTGATAGTCCTGCTCCCGCACCGATGAATGAGACGAGGGCGAAACTGACCAAACGAGAACTGCAGGTTCTTTCCGAGTTTGCCAAAGGTCACACGAACGGCCAGGTGGCGCAAATATTGGGACTCTCCGAACACACTGTTGGCGACCACTCAAAATCGATTCTCAAGAAACTAAATGCTGCGAGCCGAACCCATGCGGTTCACGAAGCTATCGCGCTCGGCCTGGTCATCGTAAATAAAGCAAAAAAGTGACGAAAAGCAGACGTAATATGTAATAAATCCCCGGATCAAGGGATTTTCACAAACAATATTGAGTGATACGCAGTAAATATCACGGGAATATGAGTAGTGCACTTAGGAGGGGCTTCCAGTGCGGGGAATTACTGCGTCTTTTTTCAAGGCATTTGGGTGTGCAGCCCTTGTGTTTGGAGCAGTTTTTGCTTCGAACGCACAGAGCACAATGTCACCAGCAACGGACTGGACAGGCAATTACAGCTTCTCGTCGACTGCTGATCGAAACCTCCGCCTTCTTCAGGCTGACATGATCGAAAAGCGCGAGAAGGGGTATTACGAGTCTCTCGGCAAAACGACGATCAATCAGACAGTAACGAATAACTCCGTCACCAAGATTGGGCAGAACACGAATGCCATCGGGTCGGTGAACAACACGACCACGAACATCGATCTGTCGGGCAATAATAACAACATCGATATCAGCAGCTCTTCGAATTCGAACGGCTGTCAGGATGGCAGTGTCAATATCGGTCATTCCGGTACGACATCTGCCACGTCGGGCTGCCAGTAAGGCTGAAGGCGGGGTCAATGAAAGTTTCTCGTATCGCAACCGCTTTCGGGGTGGCTTTGTCACTGTCGGCCTGCACGGCAACAGCTATTACGCCCCCGAAAATGAATGCAAAGCTCATGGAAGGGCCACCCGTTTCCGACATCGTGACGCCGTTCGACAGAGCGCTAATGTGCCTGAATGGCCGCGTGTCGAAAAATGTCGTGTTCTCCGTCGGCGCAATTCTAGACCAGACGGGGAAGGAAAGCTTCACCGATGGTGGTGTGGGCAAGTTCGTCACCCAGGGCGCGGGAGACATGGTCCAGTCTGCTTTGTTCAAGGCCGGGACCACCATCGTCAATCGCCGCGACCCGCGTGTGACCACCACCGAGATGGAATGGAAGATCCGCGATAATCGGCGGATCATTCCAACCAGCTATTACGTCACAGGCAGCATCAACAGCCTCGATTTCATTCCAGGCGGTGGCGTGGAAGCGGAGGTGGCTGGTGTCGGGGCGAAGTATCGGCAAAACCGGATGCTTGTAGGCATCGATCTCGCACTCACCGACGCGGGCAGCGGCCGCATCGTCGCTAATGTGCCGATCCACAAGCAAATCTATGCCAGCGAATATGGCGCGACGGCTGGTCGTTTCTTCGGTGACACCCTGGTGAACGCCCAGATTGGTGGGCGCGAGCGAGAAGCTCTCCATTTCGCCCTTCGTCAGATGCTTTATCTCGGCACGTTCGAGCTGCTGACGCAGGTGATGAAGGCTGAGAATTACGCGGACTGCCGTGCCCACATTGAGAAAATGCACGGTGTGATCGCCCACACCAGCACGAGCGATGCCATGGCATCCCTTGAAAAGAAGAAATCGGTGCAGGTGGCCCAGGCGGCGAAACCAGTCGACCTGACGCTTGCGAAAACGCCAACTGCGGTTTCTCGTCCCACCAATAACACTGTTTCCTCAGGTTCTATTCCAGCGAACGGAAGTCAGCAGAAGAGCCTCATGAAGTGGGACGCTGCCAAAGGCGGCTGGGTTCCAAACAACAGCGGAGCTGAAAAGCCCGGTTCCTGATGGATCGAACTTACCGCATCGCGGGAGGTCGGATGGTGCACCCCAGCACCTGAAATAGCAATCAAAGGCAGTAATGGGGGACTGCCGTGGAGACGAAAATGAACAAGTTTCTTGCATCGGCGTCTGTCGCCGCAATCATTCTCGGCATCGGTCCGGCTGCACAGGCTCAGAGCCTCTCGAAGACGATTGGCCAGCCTGTCATCGACCAGATGAGCCAGTTCGAAAACGGTAACTGGATCAACCGTGCGATCAACACGTCCGAAATTGACGGCAGCGTGAACATCATCGGCGTTCCGAACTTCAACGAGTCTTCGTCGATCTCTGGCGCGGTCGATATTGGCGTCGCAGGTGACGTGGACATTCAGGGTTCCCTCGTCGATCCGGCCGCTGCGGCCGCTCAGGTGAAAGCCGCAGTGAATGCTCATCTGCTGGCTAACGTGGATATCGACGAAGCAAGCAGCATCGGCGGCGCAATCGTGAAGTCGACGGACGTCATCAAGACGGTCGCTGCAGGCGCGGTCAACACGGGCCATATTGCCACCGCTGTCTCGGCTGCGAGCAACTCGTCCTCGACTACTGCCAACATCTCGCTGACCGATCTGAAATATCTCGATGGTGAAGTGTCCCAGGCCTCGGCTTCGACGTCCAGCACGGCCGCTGATGCCCTGGCCGCTGAAGGCACGTTCGCATCGCTCGGCAATCTTAGCGTCGGCATCAATCAGACGGTCGCCAGCTCGACTTCCGGTCCCGCCATTGGCGTCTACGCCGTCAACGAAGCGTTCAACAATGCCGACATCAATGGCAGCGTGAACATCCTCAGCAACGGCACGGATCTCGCTGGCATCTCGACTGTTGCCGCTGGCGCTGTCAATACCGGTACGATCTCTCTCGGCTTTGATGGCGCAGGTCTGAACAGCGCCATCAATGGCGGTGGAAACTAATATAGCCCCTCTCCATCGCTGATCGACTGCGGCCGCCGTCTCAAGCATCACCCCGCCCCCGAATGGGGAGGCAGCGGTCGCAGTCTGAACTATCAGGAATCGAAACAAGATGAAAAAAGCCGTCGCTATTGGATTTCTGCTCAGCTCGGTTGTTCCGGCGCTTGCAGCAGATCCTGTCATTCCCGATCCCGTCGTTGAGCCACCCGTTTACCAGGCATTGCCGATGTGGACGGGTCTGTATATCGGCGGTCAACTTGGCTGGGCGAGGGGACAGCGAGCACCACATGTTCCCGCCAGCTCGAAACCGACCCCGGTAAACCCAACTGATCCCACGGACCCGACAGATCCCACTGATCCTACAGATCCTACCGACCCGACTGATCCGGAGCAGAGCTGTGACCTCGGCGATTTTGCTTGGGCAGCGGCTTCGACCACGAATACCAGTGCCATAGCATGGGCCGATCCGTGCAAGGCGTGGGGCATCGGCCAGACGTCGAATACCGGAGCGGGAGCAATAGCCGTCGATCAGGCTGCATCAGCACCTGCTGCCGCATCGATGCAAACTCTGAGCACTGCCTCGCTCGACACCGGAACGCTGGCAGTGGCGGACGATGCCGGATCTGCTGACGCTATTTCTTATAGCTCCGGTGGTCATCGGGATACGTTCATCGGCGGTGTCCATATCGGATATAATCATCAATTCGAAAACAATCTCGTTCTGGGTGCCGTTGCCGACATCAACTTCCTTGACTGGGATCGTTACGTCGGTGCCAGCTACCAGGGCCATTCTCTTGAGGCTCGCCAATCTCTGAAATATCTGGGCACGGTTCGGGCCAAGCTCGGTTACACGGCTGATCGTGTCTTCGTCTATGGTACGGGAGGTCTGGCCTATGGCGGTATCAAGAACAGTCTGTCAGTGGACGGAGCGACTGTCGAGTCCGAGACCAAGACCCGTTTTGGCTATGCAGTTGGCGCGGGCATTGACTTCCTCGCCTTCGACAATGTCAGCGTTGGTGCAGAATACCTGTTCACCGATCTTGGCAAGAAATCGAGCAACGACGTCTTCCGAAACAATGTCAGGTTCCACAGCCTGTTCCTCAAAGCCTCGTATCATTTCAAGTGAGCTAGTGGGGAGCCAAAAGGGGCGGGCATGCTGAAATCGAAAATAAAACGCGTGGCCGCTCCCTTTGGTCGCAGACGAGACCGACCCTTAAATGAACTGGCGGATACCGATCTGCCAGTCATCCAGATGCACTATCAGCCAATTGTCGAATATTCGAACGACACCCTGGTGCTCGGACATGAGGCATTGGTTCGAAGCCAGGCACATTCCTCTGTGGCAGAACTGTTTAAAGCTGTTGGGGCCTGCCATCTCAATCGCTTCGATGCGAAATGCCGTCGATCTGCGATTGATGATTATTCCTCCGACAAGAGCCTGTTCGTAAATATCTCGGCGGGTGCGTTGGCTGACTATCTCTACGGCATTGAGGATACCATTGCGTATGCTTGGGAGCACGGATTTCCTTATAGCCGTCTCGTGTTTGAAATAACCGAGGACGATCATCACGACACGTTCCGATTTCTGCGCAACAGCATCGATGAAGCGAGAAAACTGGGAGTTCGGTTTGCCGTCGATGATTGCGGAACCGGATATAGCAATCTGGAAACGATCATCGCCTTGCGCCCGGACATTCTCAAAATTTCGGCGACGATTGTTCGCAACATTCATCTCGACACCACACGACAAGCCATCGTCGATGGCTTGGTGACAACAGCCGAGAATCTCAAATCGATGTTGATAGCCGAAGGCGTGGAGCAGGAGATCGAGGCGCGCTGTCTGAAGGATCTCGGCGTGAGCGTGATGCAGGGGTATTTCTTCGGTTATCCCGAGCCATTTGGAAAGGCCGCCTGATGGTGCGAACGATCAATCCGCCAACCAAGAAGGTCGACGAAACAGGCTATGCGATCGAATGCCAATTTGCGCTGCAAGCCGCGTTTAATCATCTGCTCGACGAGGCGAAGAAAGCGGGTTGGGATGAATTGCAGGTCGTGCTCTCGCTTGTGACCCTTTGCGATACAGTCATTTACGGAAACAGCCGCAACCTCCTGCAATGATATCGGAAACTGAAACTGCCTCACAACAGCTGGTCGCCGTGCGTGAATAGTCATCCAAAAGGGTGATGCGTAAGCATCTATGAGGTGTTGTCACGTTAAGTTTCTCTGGCCGGAAAGGCCCGTGGCTCGTAGATATTCAGGCGAAACAGGCCGCAATTTTCCATGCATCGAAAGCTTCGAGGCGATGGTAGCGAATTGTGTGTGCGGCTCGGCGACGAGATGGAACAGAGAAACAATTGCGGGTCGCTGAGTGCATGGAGACGAACCGTTGCAACGCTCCAGGCGACCGATGACCTTGCATGGTTCGCTCCCGTTTCCTAAACGGCAGATGGCTATTTTCGGCCCGATTATTGAGGCCCTTGTGCGACCAATGGTCAAGGCCGGGCGCCACTTCTGCCTTTGCTGCACCGTAGGAGCGGAGCTTATCGGTGATGATCCGTTTGGGAGCAAAGCCATAGCGCTTCATTAACGCCACGAGCAGTCGCTTTGCCGCCCTTTTATCACGCCGCTTCTGCAAGATTTCTTCGAGAACGGAGCCATGTTGATCCACCGCACGCCAGAGCCAGAATTTCTCTCCAGCGCATTTGACGACCACTTCGTCCAAATACCAAATATCGCCAGGGCGCGCCTGACGCCGCCGCAAGTTGCGTGTGATCTGGGGTCCGAACTTGGCGATCCAACGACGAACTGTCTCGTATGATACGTCAATTCCACGCTCAAGCAGCATTTCTTCAACTTCACGCAGACTAAGGTTGAACCGCAGATAAAGCCACACCGCATGAGCAATAATCTGTGGCGGAAAACGGTGACGCTTGAAGATGATATCTGATGTCTGCATCGCCAAAATTTACGCCCAAACCGTCAGGCAGGCAACTGTAGCCCAGTTAACGTGACAACACCGAACAGACAGTTGCTCAAAATGCTTCGACGATTGGAACAGCAGTAGAGAAACGATCGCTAAGACTGCTCTGCCAGCCTCGATAACTGATCTGTTCAAGCGTTCTGGTGACATGTGTAAGGGCCCATGGTTGCCAAAACTATTGTGTTGTCAGGCTCAAGCTGACAGCATCTCGGCACACCAGATAGGGAGGTCGATCACGATGAAGTCACTGGGGGAACGTCTCGTTGCGCGGTTGAAGAGTTGGCGATCGCGGAAGAGGTCGGCTTTGCCGAACGAAAAGCCAGATGCTGAACCCACAGCCGGCGAAAGCTCTGAGCAGCCTGAACCTATATTGCCAACGCGACTATCCATCAAAGTTACGACCACAGATCCCGATGAAATAAATGGCAAGGCAGCAGCCCCAAAGGTCGAGCCCGTCGCTTCTTCTGAGGTGTTATCGTCCGCTGAAGAGCCGAAGGTCCCTCAAGAAGGGCCAGTTGTTGTGGAGCCCGAGCGGAAAGAGGAGGGGATAGATGAAATTCTAGCCTCGCCTCCCGTTCTCAAATCACCGCAAAAGCGGCCTCGTGCGAAAAGGCCAAATCCCAAGCCTGAAGACGGACCGGTGACAGACGAAGAACTGGAAGAGCTGGAAGCGGAAAATGCGCGGCTCAAGCTCCTATTGAATGAGCGGTTAAAAGCGAAGCAGGATGGTTCTGAAAACTGACAAGCTGCTAAACTTTGGATGATTTTGATTAAGAAACAGGGAGTAGTGATGGCTGTTACATTATTGCATGGAACCGGAAATCTCATCTGCGACGGCATTGATGTGGGCGGCGTTGAATTCAGCATCGCTAGGCCTGAAGATGGTCCGGATGTGACCAGGCGTGGAAAAGCGTGGGGAAACAAAAAGGCCGTTGCAGCCGCAATGAACGCCACAAAGACGGAACTCGTGGTGCCCGAATCCGATGGCTTGCTTCTCCTGGATATTCAGGATCTGGACCGCGATGGTGGGGCGCTGTTCACGGTTTTACAGCCCGCTACCGTTTGACGACGGTACGGTTGTAAACTTATGTCGATCAACGAAAGTCAAAGATGATCGAAATTTGACTTTATGATAAATACCACTCTCAATATGCAGGAGCGGGGTCATGCATGGTCGTCTCGATTATCATAAATCAAAAGTGTTAAACGCGCTTTTCACCACTGAAGCCAACGAACAGGCGGAATCAGCACAGGATCATCGTTTCGATGATTGGTTCAGCGAACTGTTTTCTGTACGATACGTCATTATGGTGTGCATGTGCTGTGTTGCGACAGTCATCGTAATTGCCCAAATCATTTAAATCCCCGACGCTCTTCCCGGACCGCCGGGGATATGCAGACATCTCCGGTCACGTTATCGGTGATGTTTACACGCGGCGGATCCTATCAAGCACGATCTCAAATTTGAAGTGTGCAGGAAACAATATCCGAAAACACGCATCGGGAATTTGGTAGGCGTCCGGGGCAGCGTGTCCAGGAATCGGATAGTATTGCGGTTCATTCACCGTTAGAGCCTATATCGATTCACAAAATGCTCAAAACTACTTCGCATCATGCGGATATGAGTCATCGTGAAAGAAAAGGGTTCTGGTGCCGAAATGGTGTTATTAGCAGGCGCGTTATTCTGGAACCGATGGGAAAATAATGCATCCTAGGCGCGCAACCAGCTTATTTCATTTGGTCGAGACAATACCGACGCTGCTTTCTCGAAGAAGTCATAGCGGTGAGAAACATTGCATCGCCGGTTAACCGGATATCGCATTGGCTGGAGTCAACCATTATAGAACCGAGCGCAGGTCTGTTTGAACGAAGTCGTCTCCTACATAGAGCAAGGGACAGCCATGCTCGTGAGCAACTTCATAGGAAAAGCAGTCACCATAGTTGAGCGAAGCTGGGTGAATGCCTTTGCCCCATCTGGCGTAAGCGTTAGCGACCCGGCGTGCGGAAGCGGCTGTCACGGATACGATTTCGAAGCCGAGCCCGGAAATCAATGCGTCAACCTCTTCACCGACATTACGTCGCGCAGCAACAATGAGGGCTTCAGTAACTGTTCCTGCGGAAATCAATAGCTCATCAGACTGTTCGATTGCGGTCATGCAAGCTTCGCCTTTGGGCTCATTGAGGACGATCGCCATGAGCGCGGATGTATCGACGGCGATCATATGGGCATCCCATCGTCGTCATAAAGAAAGTCCTGACTACGCGCAGCATTAGCCCCGGGTAATGCTTTCGCCGCCGCCGTTGCCCTCACCCTTTCCATCAGTGCGCGTCGGCCCTTAGGGCCGGGCGCTGTCGCAACGGCTACAAGCCGTGCGATCTCATGGCCGCGACGGGTCAAAATGACTTCATCCCCGGCTTCAGCTCGCTTTACCAGTTCGGTGAGCTGGCCTTTCGCGTCACTGACAGATACGCGCATGGTCCATGTTCCTTTGTGTTTCGCACATACTTTGCATAATAAATGGTCCATGTTATGGTCCATGTCAATATTGACCCGGCAACTGATATTGAATCTGATGGGTTGGTCCCGAACATTACAGCCTATGAGGACGCATCATTTCCAGCGCATCGATTACGTATGCTTGGCGCAAAAACAACATGCAAGGACAGATGGCGGCAGATTATAAATGAAGTCGAACGCATTCGAACGAAACATCGTCTGACCCTTCAGGAAGATGTTTCAGAAGCGCAATTCCGTGAAATGACCGAAGTAGGCGTGCGTCTTGTCGTCCCGGCTGGAATCCATGACGCCTATCTACAAGCGGTGCGCCCACATCTGATCACACTCGAGGAATTCATCGGAGATGTTCGCACGGCGTGACAGCGGCAGTCACTATGCTACGTCCGCTGCTAGGAAGTATGACAGTCATTTGTCCTCCTTACTGGTCGCAAGACCCGTTACCGTAAGACCATAAACGAAATGAGCCGCGGGAATGCAAATGGATTGCCCGATCTGGCATGATGCGTTCAAGCTAATTGCATTGTTGCGCCATGGCATCTCGGCATCTTTATTGATGATGCCGGAACATAGGCCTGCTTGGGTGGATTATGTTTTGGGTGCGGAATAAAGCAGAAGCCAGATGTGATCCGCTTTTCTCTGATGTAACGGATATGTCCGTGAGAATATGGGGCGGGCACCGTTACCTTAATCGGAGCGCGAGCGTAACTCGGCCTATATTGTTGTTCCTACTTGGCTTTCAGGCATGCGATTTCACGCCACATGCTGGTGGCGGTTTGTCGTAGTTCGCGATGATCAGTGGCGTTGAATTGATTGCGGGGAAAGTGACGAAGGTTGTAAATCGGGTCGTGGACTGATGCGAAGCGTTGCAAATGTCGTGCTGATTTGAATCGCTTCATCACCCGCTCGCGCCGCCGTATGGGCTGGTGGGAATTCTCAGCCCGATTGTTCAGCCTCTTATGCTGACGATGATCACATAGAGTGAGACCGATCTCCCGCTTGGCCGTTCCATAAGAGCCAAGCTTATCTGTGACCATGATACGAGGAGAAGCACCCTGACTGGATAGCAGTTTACGCATGAAACGCTTGGAAGCCTTGGTATCACGGCGTTTTTGAACCAAAACTTCCAACACAAAGCCATCCTGATCAACAGCGCGCCACAAAAAATGGCGTTTGCCTTTTATCGTAATAACGACTTCATCCAAGTGCCATTTATCACCAAGGCGTGGGGTACGGCGACGGATTTTGTTGGTATAGTCTCGCCCGAACTTCTCAGCCCATTCGCGGACCGTTTTGCGGGTAACAATAATCCCCCGGTAGGCCAGCATGTCTTCAACCATGCGAAAGCTCAAGGGAAAGCGGAAATACAGCCACACAGCTTCGGCGATGATTTCGGCTGGAAAACGATGGCGGTGATAAAGTGAGGCGCGAGGTTCCGTCATACCCTGTTATCGCCGCTGATGTTTACGCTCTGATTAAGGTAACGGTGCCACCCGTTGCGGGGCTCCGGGCAAAGACTAGAGCCTGACCGCTCGCGGGCGCGCAAGACTTTTAGTTTGTACAAAATTCTGGGCACGAACAACTCTTATGATCAATCAAATGAACAAAGCTTGACTAGACGTCAGCCCTATGGCATAATGTGCAAAATTCCGGACATGAGAAGGCATCACGTCCACTCAAATGAACAAATCAGGTATAACCGTGCCCCGTCAGAGAAGCTACTCCAGAGTCACACACCAGGCGCTCGCCATGCTCGGCAAGCTGATCCGCGTCGGCCGTGCCGAGCGCGGCCTGACCGCGCAAGAACTGGCCGACCGCGCCGGCATCAGCCGCACGACCCTTTCCAGCATCGAAAAAGGCGCGCCGGGCCCCGAGATCGGCATCGCCTTTGAGGTCGCCTCCATCGTCGGCGTACGCCTGTTCGACTATGACGAGCGCACCCTCCAGATGCACAATGCCCGCCTTGACGAAAAACTGACCCTTCTGCCTAAGAGCGTCCGCCACAGTGTGAAGGAAATCGATGATGACTTCTAAGGCGGACGCTACCGAAGCTTTTGTCTGGATGTGGCTGCCGGGGGCGACGGAACCGGTCGTCGCGGGCCGCCTGGACCAGGATGGCGAACGCCTGCTCTTTACCTACGGTACGAGCTACCGGCGCCGTAGGAGCGCCATTTCCCTCTATGAACCTGAACTCCCCCTCCAGGAAGGAGTCATCGCGCCCATCAACGGCTTACAAATGGCAAGCTGCATTCGCGACGCCTCGCCGGACGCTTGGGGTCGCCGCGTCATCATCAATAGGCTGACGGGCAAAAAGCCCGACGCTGCTGGCGTGCCGGAGATCAGCGAGCTGACCTTTCTGCTCCAATCGGGCTCTGACCGCATTGGCGCCCTCGATTTCCAGGCATCGGCCACAGAGTATGTCCCCCGCCTTGCCGCACAAGCATCGCTCGCCGAACTCATGGAAGCGGCCGCCCTTATCGAAAAAGGCGTGCCTCTGACCCCGGCACTCGATCAGGCCCTCAATCACGGCACGTCGATTGGTGGTGCACGCCCCAAGGCTCTCATCGACGACGGCGCAAAGAAATTCATCGCTAAATTCTCGGCCGCCAACGACACTTACAGCGTCGTGAAGGCCGAATTCATCGCGATGAAGCTGGCAGCGGCCTGCGAACTGAGCGCAGCGCCCGTGTCGATGACCCGCGCCGCCCATAAGGACGTGCTGCTTATCGAGCGCTTTGACCGCACGCATACAAAAGATGGCTGGACGCGGCACGCCATGGTTTCTGCCCTGACCATGCTGGGCCTCGATGAGATGATGGCCCGCTATGCCTCCTACGAAGACTTGGCCGAACTCATCCGCCACCGCTTCACTGACCCTAAGGACACTCTTAAGGAGCTCTACGGACGGATCTGCTTCAATGTGCTGTGCGGTAACACCGACGACCATGCCCGCAATCATGCCGCCTTCTGGGATGGCAGGATGCTGACGCTGACGCCTGCCTATGACATCTGCCCGCAAGGCCGTACCGGCAACGAAGCCACGCAGGCCATGCTCATCAAGGGCGATAGCCGCGCCAGCACGCTCGCCACTCTGCTCGCCGCCGCGCCGGATTATCACCTGAAAGAAACCGAAGCCGCCGCGCTGATCGAACATCAGATCACAACCATCGCCGAGCACTGGCAAGGCGTCTGCGACGAAGCAGACCTGAACCCCGTCGACCGCAAGCTGTTCGCCGGGCGCCAGTTCCTCAACAGCTATGCTCTCGAAGGTCTCGATAACCACAAGTCGCTGCAAGACGCATTTCGCGCTACCCAGGACATTCTGATAGCAAGCGGAGGCGCCGAAAAATGACAGCGCCAAAGCAGCTCAAAAGACGCGCATGGAAGGGAGTATTCCTTCGTTCCCTCGGTCACGCGTCATGGGCCGCGGAGCTGACTGCCACAGGAATCAACTTCCTTGGTAGCCACCATCAGGCGCCCTTTTCTTCCTGGGCTGGCCCGGCAAAGATTACCAGCACGCTGGGTTTCACCACGATAGAAGTCCCCCTTGCAGGCGGGCAGGTCGCAAGGCTCGCCGGCGTCACGACACATGATGCTGCCAGCTTTATTTCCGCAGCCAACAAAGCATTCAGCGTCATCCGACCAGTCACGCGGCGGCCGTCGGCTCCGCACAGGTTCCGCCGTCAAAACCTCGAATGTCCGGGCCTGATTCACAGTGTCGCTCATAGGATTCTCCGCATGATTCACGCAGAAAATCGCCCATCATACCGACGAAAGATACGTGGGTAGCCTACCCGCTTACGAAAGTTTGTGAGTTAGTGCCTTGCATGGTCAACATCGTTGCGAACCCAGCCGTACCCGCACTATTGACAGTGCGCGTCCCTTACGGCGCCTGCCTGGCACCCTTCGAATTCGCGGTGTAGCTACACTGAGCTTTGATAGGTGTGTCCCCGAAGAAGCGGTCTCTCATAAAGTGTTGCACTGAAACCGATGAACTCTCGGATTGGCTGAAGGTCGGTGCCGGAACGGTTCACACCTTCCAAGGCAAGGAAGAATAGGCCGTCGATATGGCGTTGTTGTTAGGAGCAGATATCGATCATACTGGCGCGGCGCTCTTGGCGGTCGTTGATTATTTCGAACGAGCGGTCAGGAGCTCCGGCAATTCTACCTGGATTGATTTCCATACTGTGCTGAGGTTCAGGTCAAAATATCCGTGCGCCACGCGATTGCGCATGCCGCGCATTTGGATCCATGGGATATCCGAGCGGCTGGCAATAAACTCGGGGTACTCTTTTGCTATGCGGGACGAAGCCTCTCCGATCATGATGAAATCCATCATGACAGCCCGCTGGCTCTTGATATCAAGTGTAAAGTCTTCGAATTTCATGCCATCTGTAAAGTTGATGGCTTCCTGGCAGGCTTCTCTGATGTGAGCCAGGTAGTCGGACAGACGCAATTCCGGTTGGCTCATATGGCGATGGCCCTGTTGATCACATCCTGGCGGAACTTCTCAGGTAAATCTCCCGGTGTACATACATCAACCTTGACGCCAAGCCTTTCTTCAAGTTCGATTTGAAGGCCACCGAGCTTGAAGAATGTGGTTTCTGGAGTTTCATCGACCAAAATATCGATATCGCTTTCTTCCGTATCTGTACCAGCCGCGATCGATCCGAATACACGCGGATTGCGAACGCGATATTTTTCGGCAAGTTGGTGAATGAACTTGCGATTTCTCTTCAGCAAAGTTGACGGTCTTGGCATTTTCATCGTCCTCGATTTATTTGAGGCTTATACCACGAAATTTACGGTATCCGAATGACATAATGATCTGCATCACACTGTGGAGTTCTGTCGCAAATTTTCTGCGGTCAGATTGCGGGGTAGGGACTTGTCCATGGGTTGAAACGTGTCGGTATCGAACTGGCCGGGGTCACGTGTTCACAAACATGATCTGAAAGATATTCTCAGTGCGGGCTGCCATGTCAGGTTATTCGACCGCGGGCAAACGGCATGGTTTTCTCGATTCAAGCTCAGCTAGAGCGTCGGGTTGATTTTGTGAATCTGCCGATTCCATCGGCTGCAGATTTGTGATTCAACATGGCAGGAGGATTTGCCATGTCTCACGCCTACTCTTTGGACCTTCGTCAACGAATTGTCGATGCGATATCAGAGGGCCAGTCGCGGCGGGCTGCTGCGGCTACTTTCAAGGTTTCCCCCGCCACAGCGGTTCGGCTCAAGCAGCGGCTGGATCGAACGGGCTCGGTCGATCCTTCCCGCCGTGGACGGCCCGGTGGTAGCGGTAAACTGGGTCTTTGCCGGGATGTCATCATTGCCAAGGTGGAAGTGCAGCCGGATATCACCATGCCTGACCTGGCGATGTGGCTGGAGGAGCATCACGCACTAAAGGCCGACACCTCGAACCTGTCGAAGCTGCTCTGCCGAGCGGGCTTTACCTATAAAAAAACGCTGATGGCAGCCGAACGCGCACGCGCCGACGTGCGCAAGGAGTGTGATGAGTGGCGTGAGCATCGCCAGCCCGCCATGCAAAAGAACCCCGGTCGTCTCGTCTTTGTCGATGAAACGTCCATCAAGACCAACATGACACCGATACGCGGCAGGAGCAGAAAAGGCCAACGCCTTCAAGCTGATGCACCATTTGGTAAATGGAATACCCAGACCTTTATCGCCGGTCTGCGATGCGATGCCATCACCGCGCCCTTCGTCGTTGATGGTACCATGGACGGCGAGAAGTTCGACATCTACGTACGCACCCAACTTGCACCGACGCTCACGCCGGGCGATGTGGTGATCTGGGACAATCTCAACGTCCACAAAAGCCCCAGAGCGGCTGCGGCCATCGCTGAAAAG
This sequence comes from Ochrobactrum sp. A-1, assembly GCF_022488005.1. Lineage (NCBI taxonomy): Bacteria > Pseudomonadati > Pseudomonadota > Alphaproteobacteria > Hyphomicrobiales > Brucellaceae > Ochrobactrum > Ochrobactrum sp. A-1. The sequence continues at coordinate 287,403 of NZ_JAKVQC010000009.1, read as the reverse complement.
GGCGCTTGGATCCTGTTCCTCCCGCAATATTTACCGGACAAAAATCCAATTGAGATGGCTTTTTCAAAGCTCAAGTCCTTGTTGCGCAAGGCGAAGGCAAGGACCTACGACGATCTCTGGAAAGCCGTCGGAAAAGTCTGCGGACTATTCTCACCGCAGGAATGCTGGAACTATTTCAAGGCTGCAGGTTGCGTTGCACATTAATCGCCCGACGCTCTAACGCGCAATCGTGACTATCATGGAGAAGATCATCATTATCTTCAACGTAAGACGACTGCAAACGCAACGGTGTTTTACACCTCACACCGCTGCTTTTTGACTGGTCCTGCTTTCGTGGAAATCAGCGAGAAGAAGCGAAGCGTCGGGCTTCGGGGTCGATTGATTTTGCGCCTCGCTTTTCGGCTTGCACAATCTTCCTGGCAACATACTTCTTGGCACGCTCTGTCATAGTACGAGGGACGGGAATGCCGTGTTCTCTCATTTTGCTATGCGCCCATTTTTCAGCCTGTAATTCCTCTACGTGACGTGGCAACCTTGTTCCGCCGAAGTGAAGATGAGCATGGGCGCATTCGTGTAAAAAGATGTAAAGGCTTTTGCGTGTGACAGGTCGTGGGGCCTCAATTTGCCGGACATGACCACGAGCAACCCCGGTTAAGCTTTTCCTGAATTTTACGGTATAATCTTCAGGAACATATGACATGCCGATTTGATAGAATCTATCTGCGGCAGCGCGGCGAGCGGCTTGTAGCTGCGCGCCAGACATAGGTTTCAGGGCATGTGGGGGTCGGAACAAGATTTGCAGAAAATCGTACGCTAAGCTCGAACGGAGCATGAACGTCACGCGGCACGCAGGTTTCGTGCGGGAACCCGCAACGGCCTAAAGCCGTCTGGCATTTGTTGCTCGGCGTCCCACGAATAGATGCCGGTAAGGTTGATATGCTCCCAACTGAGCGGCGAGACATGTTTCAGCAGTTCGTCAGGAATATGCCGACCCTGCTGACGTAGGTGCGCGGTTGCCCGGCTGAGATAGACGGTGTTCCAATGCACGATGGCACTGACCACCAAGTTCAACCCTGAGGCACGGAACGCTTGGCTGTCAAAAGAACGATCACGGATTTCGCCACGCTCATGGAAAAAGACGGCGCGTTTCAGCTTGTGCGCGGCTTCTCCCTTGTTGAGACCCGCCTGACAACGCCGACGCAGCGCCGGGCTAGAATACCATTCGATCATGAACATGGTGCGCTCGATGCGACCGAGTTCGCGCAATGCCTTGGCCAAATCGCTGGATTTCGATGACGAGCACCACTTGAGGATCGTCGATGGCGCGACGGCACGCGTCATGATCGAGGCCGCAAAGCGCAGCAGTTCGTCCCAATGCTCCATGATAAGCGCGGTATTGATTGGCGCGCCGATGTGATTTGCCAGCGTCGGATAGATATCGGCCTTCTCGAAGGTGTGGAACTTCCGGTCCTTGATGTTGCGAAGACGCGGCGAGAAGCGCCTGCCGATCAGGCAAAATAGCGCGAAGACATGGTCGCTGGCGCCGCCGGTATCCGTGAACAGCTCCTCGATCTCCAAAATGGTGTCGTGGTCGAACAGGCCGTCGAGCACATACACGGCCTCGCTTTCGGTCGGGCTGATCGGCAGGATGCTATAATAGCCGTACTGGTCGGAAAGCCCGCTGTAGAATTTCGTGCCAGGCTCACTGCCATAATGAAGGTTGATGTCGCCGCGTCTGGCAGCCCGGTCGCTGGCACGGAAGAATTGCCCATCGGATGAAGCAGTCTTCCCGTTGCCCCAGATTTGCGAATGCGGATGCACAGTGTGGGCATTGGTCACGGCGGCCTGCGCGGCCCGGTAAGTTTCGGAGCGGGCATGGAAGCTACGCATCCAGCCGATCTGATGAGCGCTGATGCCCTTCGACGCTCCGGCCATCCGTTTTGGGCCGAGATTCGTGCCATCGGCAAGCACGCCGGCCAGCATGGCAGCGACGTTCTGAGGTACATCGCCGGTCCGGACGTGAGTGAACTGGTCCGCAAACCCGGTCCACTCATGCACTTCCCGCAAGAGATCGGGGACCTCAACTAGGGGATACATCTCCGTGATTTCGGCATTGATGGCTTCGGCTGCGACCGGTACATTGCTGGCAAGCGGCGTCACGATAAGCGTGCCATTCTCCATCCTTACCCCATCGAGTTTCCCGAAACGGGCCTGCCAGGCCAAGCGTTTGAGGTTGGCGTCCATCGTCTGGCCAACCTCTGCCAACCAGACAGCGCCATCACTTGGAACACCAAGGCCGAGCTGGTTTTCTTCCTTCAGGGTGGCAAAGGTGGGTTTCGACATCAGATCTTCATCGATCGGTCGAAACGAACGACTTCCCTCAACCCACACGTCTCGCCGGTGTAGCCGGTCACGCAGATGCGTGAGCGTTGCAATCTCGTAAAGCCGACGATCCGGTTTCCCGTCTTCGAAGATGAGCTTTTTCTCGTTTGCCCCAAGATGGCCGACAGGCACGCGATCCGGCAGAACGCGCCGTCCTTCCGCATAAAGCAGTTGCAGAGCCGCGACCGCCGCCAGAAGCGGATCATGTCGGCGACGCGATTTAAACCTGAACGCCTGAAGGAAGGCCCCTGCGAACTTTCGGATGTTCCCATGCTGCTCGGCCGCCAGCACGAGAGGCGAAGCACTGGCGCTCTCAACCATCGCTTCAAGACCGGGCTTGATCTGCAGCAGTCGATGCCAGCCGACTTGCCGGTTAACTATCGCAAGCGCATCTTCATCGGTGTCATTGGCCGCCTGCAGGGCGACGATCGTGTCGAGGAACAACCGGAGTGCCTTGGAAGTTTCAAGGCGGGCATCCATGTGACGCTGCTTTTTCTGGTTGTTTGCCTTCGAGTACAGCCGGCCCATCAGCTTGATGAACATCATCACGGCATCGTCGGTGAGCTTCTGGCCGAGCTTGACGATCTGCGCCACGATCGTCGCGTGCCGGCGGCTGGCGCCATAGTCTTCGGCAAGCCAGGCCGGAGCTGCGTCGCCTTCTCGAATCATCTGCTCCCATCGCCCGGAGGAAATGCGGGCCTGTAACCTGGGATTGATCCCGAGCGAGCGTAGGAACGCAATGCGTTCCGTCAATCCGACCAGGTTGTCGGCGCCCGGCGCGTCGGGACCAGACCGCAGCCAATGAAGGCGCGTCTGCCCGATCGACGGATCAACGTCTAACAACGCATCGAGGGTTTCGAGCTTTTCCGGATCGAGATCCGACAGTAATGCGCTCTCGGCGCGACGACGGGCGATGCGGCGAGCTGTCAGTCCCAGGTGCTCGACCGTATTGATTGCCGGTAACAGAACTCGACGCTCCCGAAAGGAGCCGACGATTGCCTTCGCGATCGTCACTCCTTTATCTGTTGTCGCCGCGGCTTCGATCCCCGCCAGCAACGCGGCGCGCCGGTCCTGCGCCGTTGCACTTCTCATCCCGAGATATCCGAGAAGGTAAGCAGTATGCTCGCGGCGGGTTTCCTCACGCCGGGCATAGAATTCGAATAGCCGGGGGTCGGCGTTTAACTGCCCGGCGACATAATTGAGCATCGCAGCAGGCGGGGTTTCGTTTGGTAGCAGCGTCCGGCCAGGATAGCGCATCAGGCAGAGTTGCACGGCAAACCCGAGCTGGTTATGTCCGCGTCTGCGAAGCTCGACTTCCAGCCGATCAACTGGCGACAGAGAGTAGTGCTGGATCAGGCTGTCCTCATCAGTCGGAATATCAAATAGCTCCCGCCGATCCTGTGCATGGAGAAGTTTTCGTCGGGCCACCGTTTACTCCTTATAATGTGCGCTGGGTGGCCAATCCTCTGTCCGAAAACGGCCGATTGCGTACAGGGGCGAAACACCCTGTCCACAAATTATCTTGACATGGTTTCGGACAAAGGAGATATTTCGGACAGCCTATTCGGACGAAATTGAGCCTAAATGCCCCGCACCTTCGCCTATGTCCGTGTCTCAACAACCGGCCAGACCACCGAAAATCAGATCCAGGATATCGAAGCCGCCGGCTTCCAGGTCGAGCCGCGCCGGATCGTCACCGAGACGGTTTCCGGCAGCACGGCCATTGCGCAGCGCCGTGGATTTTCCAAACTCATGGACCACCTTGAAGCCGGCGACGTTCTCATTGTCACCAAGCTCGACCGGCTCGGCCGTGATGCCATCGATGTCAGCACCACCGTCAAGGCACTCTCGGAAATGGGGGTGAAAGTCTATTGTCTCGCTCTCGGTGGCGCGGACCTCACCAGCTCCTCTGGCATTATGACCATGCAGGTGCTCAATGCCGTTGCGCAGTTCGAGCGGGATTTGCTGATTGAACGGACGCAATCTGGCCTGAAGCGCGCCAAGTCGGAAGGCAAGACACTTGGTCGTCCCTCAACGCTCAACGAGCAACAAAAGCAAGGCGTTCGCGACGATCTCGCAAAAGAGATGAGTGTCTCGGCGATCGCTAGGAAATTCGGAACCAGCCGCCAGACCATTATGAGGGTAAGGGACGAAGATTCACGGTCCGTTCGAGCTTAGCGTACGATTTTAAGCAAATCTTGTTCCGGCCCCGGTATTGGCGCAATCACCGCAATCACAATGTTGATTGAAATGCCCGAACTCGGAAGTTTGGATTCGAAAGAAGCCGCATCTCTCGCAGGTTTGGCTCCGCTTACCAGGCAGTCCGGAACATGGAAAGGCAACGCATACATCAAAGGTGGGCGAAGGACATTGCGATGTGCCATGTACATGCCAGCCGTAGTTGCTCTGCGCTTCAATCCGGATTTAAAGCAAAAGTACACCGCTTTAAGAGAAGTAGGAAAACCTGCAAAAGTGGCCATAACCGCAATCATGCGAAAGCTTATTATAATCGCGAACGCGCTGCTTAAACAGGAACGAATGTGGTCCGATAAAACTGCTTGATTAAAACGGATACTCCACTTTTGAAGGGGAAGTCCAGTATAACAGTGTTGACAGCCAGCAAGCAGAGTCTTACCATCCGAACACACGGATGGATTGTGGAGGGGCAGGATCATCATTGATGATCCTGAGCTTAGATTGAAAAGCTTGGCATGGTAGCGCGTTGGTATGTACTGTCGTTTCAGGCAGGGCGAGAAAATGTCGCTGAATTGAATCTCCAGAGGCAAGGCTTTGAGACTTGGATGCCACGCCAGATTCGTTGGGTTTCCCATGCTCGGCGCCGATACGAACGCCGTATTCCATTCTTTCCCGGATACATGTTCATATCGTTGGACTTGAATAAGCAGCGTTGGCGACAGGTGAACGGGACGGTGGGGGTTAGGTCCCTGATCATGCAAGGTGACCTCCCAGTACCTTGTCCCATCGGGCTGATTGAGGCGCTTCAAACGCAGTTTGGTTCCGAAGGGATCGTAGATGTCGCGGAGACGTTTACAGTCGGCGCGAGTGTCCGCATTACCTCCGGACCGTTTTCGGAAGCTGTCGGAACGCTGGTCCATCTTGATGGGGTAGGCCGTGTCCGTATCCTGCTTAAGATGATGCATGGTGAGGTCGCGGTGTCTTTGCGCGCTCACGACTTGATATCTGCCGCAGCTTAAGCCTGCGGCAACCCACTAAGTCATGCATCTATGATCTTGGTGATCGAAGATGCAGGAACGATCGTCTGACGTCAGTGCTCCGAGTGCACCTCGGAGTGCGGTAGCAATGGTTGAATTGGCGGTTGAACTGATCGCTTCGCGGTGTTGATCACCAGCAATCGAAGATATCTAGATTAGCAAGAGTTGCTATAGCTGATGTATCACTTCGTTAGCACTGTTGCGTACTCGCGACATCCGCTCCTGCGCCGGCGGTACCAACTTCTTGGTGGGCTCATTTTCGCAATTGGTGTCCCGCTCCTTATGCGTATGGGCTTCAACCCCAACGTTGTATTCTCGATCAATCATCAGGTTACAGTGACTGCAACCATTGTCGCGCATCTGATGGGATATATGCTGTACCGTAGGCTATTATCTGGCCTGCGCCGCCGCGCGGATCAGCTCCACCATCTGCCCAGGCAATAGCCGAAAAGCCCATCATGCATTAAGACTGAAATCGGATCACCGTATGGGGTCAGGCCATTATAGGCACAGCACGGTCGGGGGACCGCATCAATGATGCAGGAAGGGAGTGGCAACCATGTCTATTCATGTGCCGTTTTTGGGCAGGCTGAAGTTCAACCCGGTTTATGCTATCAGATCGAAAGAGCGCGTGCTGTTTCGTTCTGAACGCATGGCGCTTACTCTCCTGAGAAGGTGACAGAGTGTCTGCGTCCCCACTCGACAGGAAGCCCAGTCTGCCTCATAAACGCATACTAAAGACGTAGCAAACTATAGCATTATCCCCGTAGATGCGAGGTGGACACTTCCACGACTCGCCCCGCAGTAGACTGGCAGACGGATGAAATCGAATGCAATTATTCCAGACCATATCGTCTGGCTGGACTGGGTGCGCTTTCTAGCAGCTTTTGTGGTTCTCGCGTCTCATGCGAGACATTTTTCGTTCGTCTCCTATGGCTCGCTTGGGAGTTCTGACCAGCATCTGCTTACTGCAATCTGGTTCGCGTCAACTCGTCTAGCTAACGAGGCAGTAATCGCCTTCTTTGTATTAAGCGGCTTTTTAGTAGGTGGTCGTGTAATCGAGAAAGTTCGCAGGGGCTCGTTTCATCCAGGGCAGTACGTACTTGATCGGTTTATTCGTATCCAAGTTCCTCTTATCCCTGCTGTCCTTTTTGCTGCCGCCGTTGCAGCGGTGCAGGGGGAACCGGCTCGTTGGGTAATAACGCTTGGCAACATGCTTTCCCTCCAGGGCAGTATCGTCCCTGTCCACCCAAAGAACGAACCGCTTTGGTCATTGGCTTACGAGGTTTGGTTCTACATCGTCGCTGGTAGCTTAGCCGCTCTTCTTACCTCAAGGCGGTATCGGCTACGTTCCATTCTGATGTTGGCAGAGGCAGTCGCGGTATTCGTTAGACTTGATCCATTTCTGTTCATCCCGTGGGGTGCTGGCGCTATCGCCTATCTTTATCGACCAGAGCGATTCAGATTTTTGCAATCTGGAACAGCGGTGGCACTCATGTTGGGCGCAACGGCTTATAGTCATATGTCTCGCGCCAGCGATTTCATGGGTACCACAGGAGATGCCACCAGTTTGAGACTTGGCATCTTGGGCGTATCGCTCGGTCTCGCCCTTCTCCTCCCTCAGCTTCGGACGGTACGTCTCGGTGCTGCTAGTCGGCTCGCAAAGCTTGGAACCTCGTTAGCAGCATTCTCTTATTCTCTCTATCTTGTTCATGTTCCAGTCCTCTACCTAATGGAGCCGTATTTGAGACCCGCTACAAATATAAGCCTCTTCACGGTCGCGGTTTATTTATTGATGATGGCGGTCTGCATGATTGTGGCGTGGGCCTTCGCAGCTATTTTTGAGGCCAACACTGCTCGCATCAAAGATGCCGTTACCACTCATTTTGGACGGCAAACTGCATCTCCGTAACATTGGGTACTATTCGAACCCTTTTGCAAAGATGGATATTTCCCTTGTGTTGTTCCGTGATGCCGGTCAAATATGCCCCCACTTTGGGGAGGCACGATGAAAGCTACTATCCAACGTTTGCTCGGTCGTTCCGGCTACGAACTCCGTAGGATCAATAAGAAACGGCCGCCATCAAGTGATGCATTTGAGGTTGCGTTCTCGACGTTGATGAGCACCAAGGAATGCGCGGCCATCGTCCAAGTTGGCGCTAACGACGGCACCCTGAACGATCCACTTCATCCGATGTTGCGGAAGTTCTCCGCCCGGACAAAGATACTTCTCATTGAACCCCAGCCAACTCTGATCGCGCGTCTGTCCGAGAACTACAAGTTTCACCCAGATGCCACCATCCACAACGGAGCGGTCGGGATAAATGGGCAGCTTGAACTCTATTCAATCAGCGAGGCAGCCTGGGCGGACCTCGACATTCCATACGCCAAGGAGTGGCCGATCTACCGCGCACCGACTGGTGTAACCTCAGCTAGCCGCAAACATGTTAGTGACTGGCTGGAGCGATATTACAAGGGATCAAAGCCGAAGGATGAAGTCATTGAGCGGCTTCTCGTTCCATCATCACCCTTGCTCCCGCTGCTTGACCAGTACGGCTGGGATAGGTCGATCGACGTTCTGCAGATCGATGCTGAAGGTCACGATGACGATGTCATTTATCAAAGCGACATCGCGCGAACTAGACCCGCTCTGATAAACTTCGAGTGGCACTCCCTCGCTGATGCGTCCCGATCACAGGTGCAGCAGCATCTTGAAATCAACGGTTACACTCTCTACTCCCACGGAGGCGACATGCTTGCGGTATCCGACCGACGCCTGACATCTTTCACCTGAAGTTCACAGGTTCACCTTGTCACTCGGATTAAGGCATTTCGACACCAGGTCGTCCTCTGCAATGTTGCGAGGCTATTACAACGGTTCACAAAGGGTGATGCCGCATGATTATTGTTAAGGCGAAATCGGTAATCAGCGCAATCCAACATGGTGCGCGGTTAGCGATGGATCCCTACCTTCCACCCGCACGGAGGGCAACAGAGGCTGTCGTTGCCGGGATGGCAACAATGCCCTCTCGCTTTGAGAGCTTCTATAAGGCATTCAATAGCGTAGTTCGTCAGGTTGATCGTATTTATCTCTATCTCGACGGGTTCGAAGACATACCGGAACAGATAAAATCTAATAAAAAAGTAAGAGCCTTTCTTTCGAAAGATTACCCGAGCCTACATGCGAATGGCAAGTTTCTAGGCATGATTTTCGAAGAAAGTCCCTGCTACTACCTGTCAGTAGACGATGACATATACTATTGCAGAGATTATGCTCAGCGATTGATTGATAAGATTGACGAGAATGGGCGTAAAGTTGCAGTTGGCTTCCACGGCTACAATCTACAAAGACCTTTTCAGAGGTACACCACAGGCCGCGAGGTGTTCTATTTTCAATCGAAGTTGGCGAAAACCCGTACTGTGGATATCATTGGAACAGGCACCTCGGCCGTCTGGACTGGTACCCTCAGGTTCGATGTCCGCGAATGGCAATATACCAACATGGTAGATCCATGCTTCGCTCTAGAGGCGGCCCGTGTAGCGATGCCATTGTTGTGCATAGCTCGACCCGCCAAGCGATTGGTTACTTTGGACCGCAACCCGAAAAATGCAATCTGGGAGCGAGCTTTGAAGGATGACTCCGTTCAAACGGAATTGTGTCGAGAGGTCTTGTATTTGAAGCAACAGAAGCGCGACAGCCATGTACAATAGGGTAGGAGTTCCACCTTCCATAGAGATCCCTGGCACCCGGTATTCCGTCCCAATCTGCATTATCTCGTTGAGCGATGCGGAGCATAGGCGAGAACGTTTGCTCAAGGCAGGTATCCCCCAGGAGTGGATATCTCACTATTTCAAGGCAACAGACTTGCGAGGCGATAATGGATCGGTCGCCCAAAAATACGTTGATAACTTGGCTATCAACCACTTATATGGGGCACCACTCCGGCCAGCAGAAATCGGTTGCGCTATGTCGCACATCGGCGCTTACAAGTGGCTTGCCTCATCTGAATTTGATTTGATGCTCGTCCTAGAAGACGACATTTTACCGCGATCTAATAGTCATATCGCCGATTTACAGTCGATTTGTACTGCGCTGGCCCTCCCAGCGCACCAAGGGCATGCCTTTATTTGCCACCTGGGTGTAGAAAATAGCTATTTCCGACACGGGAAGGTTCGTGGAGTAAAGTTCCCCGATGGGCGCAGAAGACCCGACATCGTACTGCATTCTGATAAAGGTCGAGACATCTGGCTGGCCCACGCATATTTGATCTCAAAGTCAGCGGCACTTAGAATCTCGAACCAAGGTGATATTAAGTGTCTTGCGGACGATTTTCTTTCTTTTCTCCATAGAGGGGCTATAGAAAATATCTTCGTAGCGAAACCAGCGATCTACGATCAAGACAATGAAATTATGACCTCAGTTCAGTTAGGAGCTCCAAGGTCTCGCAGCGGTCGCCGAAACGTGAGGAAGATGATAAGCAAAACCTTCTATCGGGCTCAAAATTTGTTTACGCATTTCTTCCCATATAATGTCCGGAAATCGTGACTATGAAGGTTGTGATCTGCATCTCTCGCGATAGCGAGCGTTCTGGCGGAAGTTTCCGAGTTGCTGAAGTTGCCATCCGATCTTTGCTGCGTCTCCGAGTCGATGTTCATGCCGTCATTGGCTATGGCGCTGCTGGGCGGATCAAACGACTGCTGGGCGAGAAATGCCACCTGATAGCGGCAAGGTCTTGGAAGGATTATCGGGGCTGGCTCCGGATGAGACGACTTATGAAACACCTGTCTCCCGACATCATCCATTTTGCATCAGCTTCGAACTGGATGGTGGCGTCTACTCTGGGTCTCCGTCCCAGGCGGATTAAGCATCAGCACTTTCGCCCCAATATCGGGGCCAATGCAAACAAGCATATCCGCTACGCTCGGGTGGGGATGGTGGGATCCCATCGAGTAATCGCCATTTCCTATGAAGCAGCCCGACAACTAACGAGCCTCTGCGGCATACCTGAAGGCAAGGTGGCCGCCGTCCACAATGCCATTGATGACGGGTACCTAACTGCCAAGCGCCCGGACCCAACGGACAAGCGCCGACTTGGGATGGCGATCAGGATCGTCGAGGACAAGGGTGTCGAAGACGCTCTAGAGTTGCTCTCACTCCTGCCGGGCAATTATGTTCTCACTGTAGCTGGTGATGGCCCGGCGCTGCCTCGCCTCAAAGAACTAAGCTATCAAAAGGGACTTTCATCCCGGGTCGAGTGGCTCGGTTCGGTGCAGGACATCAACGAATTCTACAGTACAATCGACTACTACCTATTCATGTCTTGGTACGAGGGTTTCGGACTGTCGGTCGCTGAAGCTATGGCCTGTGGGATTCCCGTTGTTGGTCTCATTGGCGATGGCGAAATAGCCGAACCAGAGTACCCTCTGGTCACCGAAGAAAACTCTCTGCTGATAGCCAGGTCCTCTCGGCAGTTCTGTCGGGAGAAAGACGTAAGAACTTTCGAGAAATTGCGAGACGCAATCATTGATCTCGACGCAAATCGCGAAGCGCAGGTTGAGATGATAGAAGCGGCAAAGGCATGGGTTCGTGATCGCTTCTCTTCCGATCTCTACGGAAAGCGCCTGCAGCAAGTCTACCGTGATGCTATTCAATTCCCAAAAGGCCACTGATGAACGCCGCAATTTCGTTCTTCAACAGCATACTTTGGCACCTGATACCGCCTACCCGCGCCTTCGCTCTTAAGCGAAAACTGCTGCGCCTTGCCGGCGCTGAGGTCGGCGAGAACGTTCGCTGTGCTTCGAGCGTCAGAACGTTCGTTGGGGGGCCTCTGAAGCTCGGGGCAAATACATGGGTAGGCCACGACACGCTTTTCATTGGCGGGAACGCTCCCATAGAAATCGGAACTGACTGCGACATTGCTCCTCGAGTCTCATTCGTTACTGGTACGCATAGAGTAGAGGCCTCAGGCCCGAAGGCAGCCGGCGAAGGGTACTCGCTCCCGATAAACGTAGGTGACGGGTGCTGGATATGTGCAGGAGCAACGGTGTTGGGCGGCACTGTGTTAGGCGCTCACTCGATAGTTGCAGCTGGTGCGGTGGTACGCGGCGAGTATCCACCCTACAGTATCATAGGCGGCGTTCCTGCAAAAATACTGGGAAGTCTGCAGCAAGCCACAACGATTAAAACTTCGGCTGGCTGAACTCAGTGAAAAACGGATGCCGAGAGGGCTTCCGTAAGCGGCAAGAAGACCCCATCTGGCGTCGCTGATGCTGGCAGCGTATTTCGGACATACGACCTTCTCTGAGTGTGAGGACCTATGTCTAGGCCTGCGGCTAGCCTTGGAACGATGCGGATGATTGAGGCGGTGCCCGATCGTCTTGACGGCTCACCGCGGCAGTTGCGGCGTAACGTCCCGGTTGCTACCGCGGAGATTTCGCTTTGATGCGAGTGAACCGTCCCACGTTTGCCGGAGGCTAGTTGGTTTAAGTTATGCTGCCATGAGCTGTTCGTCCAGTATGGCATAATATTCTTCTTCGGCCTCTGCGGGCGGGATATTGCCAATGGGTTCCAGCAGACGCCGGTTGTTGAACCACTCGACCCACTCCAATGTGGCAAATTCGACGGCTTCGAAAGAGCGCCAAGGTCCTCGTCGGTGGATCACTTCGGCCTTGTAAAGACCATTAATGGTCTCCGCCAAAGCATTGTCATAGCTGTCGCCAACACTTCCCACTGAAGGTTCAATCCCTGCTTCGGCGAGGCGCTCGGTGTAACGAATAGACACATATTGAGAACCGCGGTCGCTGTGATGAACCAGACCGCCTCGATGGGCTGGACGCCTCTCGTGAATCGCTTGCTCCAAGGCATCCAGCACGAAGCTGGTGTGAGCTGTTCTGCTTGCCCGCCAGCCCACAATCCGGCGAGCGTAAGTATCGATAACGAAGGCCACATATACAAAGCCCGCCCAAGTGGCCACGTAGGTATAATCTGAAACCCAGAGCATATTCGGCGCAGGAGCGGAAAATTGTCGGTTCACATGGTCAAGCGGACATGGAGCAGTTTTGTCGCTCAAGGTGGTGCGAACCGGCTTGCCCCGGATCACGCCCTGCAGGCCGAGATCACGCATCAATCGCGCCACAGTTGATCGGGCAACGGCAAAGCCTTCGCGCTGCATCTGCCGCCAGACTTTACGGATCCCATAAACACCAAAGTTCTCCGAAAATACGCGCAAAATCTCTGGTTTAAGTGCAAGATCGCGCTTCGCACGGGCCGACTGCAGCGCAGGATTGCGGCGCTGCGCTATGCGTTCCCAGTATGTGGATGGGGCGATCGGCAGAACACGGCAGATCGGCTCGACCCCATAGTCATCGCGGTGCTCGTCGATGAAAGCAATCATTTGCGAAACGGGCGGTCGAGCTCCGCCTGGGCAAAATATGCCGAAGCCTTACGTAATATCTCGTTGGCTTGCCGTAGTTCACGGTTCTCACGCTCCAGGGCTTTTAGGCGATCTGTCACTTCGGTGGACACACCTACCCGTTTGCCACTGTCGATCTCAGCCTTCTTAACCCAGTCATGCAGGGTGGACGGTACACAGCCAATCTTCTCAGCTATCGAAACCACTGTCGCCCAGCGAGAAGGATAATCTCGTTCATGATCCAACACCATGCGGATCGCGCGTTCCCGAACCTCGGGTGCAAATTTGTTCGTCGTCTTGCTCATAATGGCTCCTTCTACTCAAGAGTTGGAGCCTCCGGCAAACGTGGGACGGTTCATAGATAGCGAGCACGCGTTCCCTGAGCGGAGAGACTAAGGAGCATGAAAAATTCGTTCGGTTTATAATCTGAAAGGCTGGATGGTTTTTTTCACGGGATGGCCAGAGCCGATGCTGCATGCTGCCTTGGGCCTTTTGATCTACCTCGTCGTACTGGCGTTAGGGCGCTCAGCAACAATCGCACTCGGGGCAATTCTGGCAATACAACTCGTCAACGAGGTTAACGACTACGTGATCAAGGGACAGCAGGTGACGACGTTCTTGCTGGGCGCTTTAGGCGATACGATTGTGACCGTTGCTATTCCTACCATCATCACTGTCGTACTGCTCAGTTTTTCACGCCAAGACATGAAGCCCCGCTTCACACCGGACTCAAACCGATGATCTTTGATGATGGTCAGCATGCTATAGCCGCGGTGTCTCGGCTGCCGAGGGCGCATTGACCTGCATCAATCTTAACGCGACGGGCATCAAAAATCTTGAGCTGTGTCGTTCCTGTAACGCGTCATTTCTGCCACGTTTTGCTTTGAAAAAGTAATTCAGTATAACAGTGTTGACAGCCAGCAAACAGCGTCTTACCATCCGAACACACGGATGGATTGTGGAGGGGCAGGATCATCATTGATGATCCTGAGCTTAGATTGAAAAGCTTGGCATGGTAGCGCGTTGGTATGTACTGTCGTTTCAGGCAGGGCGAGAAAATGTCGCTGAATTGAATCTCCAGAGGCAAGGCTTTGAGACTTGGATGCCACGCCAGATTCGTTGGGTTTCCCATGCTCGGCGCCGATACGAACGCCGTATTCCATTCTTTCCCGGATACATGTTCATATCGTTGGACTTGAATAAGCAGCGTTGGCGACAGGTGAACGGGACGGTGGGGGTTAGGTCCCTGATCATGCAAGGTGACCTCCCAGTACCTTGTCCCATCGGGCTGATTGAGGCGCTTCAAACGCAGTTTGGTTCCGAAGGGATCGTAGATGTCGCGGAGACGTTTACACTCGGCGCGAGTGTCCGCATTACCTCCGGACCGTTTTCGGAAGCTGTCGGAACGCTGGTCCATCTTGATGGGGTAGGCCGTGTCCGTATCCTGCTCAAGATGATGCATGGTGAGGTCGCGGTGTCTTTGCGCGCTCACGACTTGATATCTGCCGCAGCTTAAGCCTGCGGCAACCCACTAAGTCATGCATCTATGATCTTGGTGATCGAAGATGCAGGAACGATCGTCTGACGTCAGTGCTCCGAGTGCACCTCGGAGTGCGGTAGCAATGGTTAAATTGGCGGTTGTGCTGATCGCTTCACGGTAATGATCACCAGCAATCGAAGATATCTGGATTAACAAGAGTTGCTATAGCTGATGTATCACTTCGTTAGCACTGTTGCGTACTCGCGACATCCGCTCCTGCGCCGGCGGTACCAACTTCTTGGTGGGCTCGTTTTCGCAACCGGTGTCCCGCTCCTTATGCGTATGGGCTTCAACCCGAACGTTGTATTTTCCATCAATCATCAGGTCACAGTGACTGCGGCCATCGTCGCGCACGTGATGGGATATATGTTGTATCGGAGGCTTGAGACCTTCCCCGGCATGACGGCCTATAGCAATATCCTTCCAACTTTCGCCTTCACTTACGGCCTGGTCTTCGTAACGATCTTTTTCTTCAGACTGGATTACAGTCGTTTCCAAGCGTTCGGTTCGTTCTTCATGTCAATCTCATGGTATTTCGGGATTAATATGTTTGTGCGACGCCGTGAACCCTATCGGCTTGCGGTTATCCCCGGAGGGGGCGCCGATCGTCTGCAGTCCGTGCGTGGAGTTGTCTGGCAGGTCCTTCCATCACCGACAGCTGCTGTGGGCCGAGTGCAAGGCGTCGTCGCAGATCTACGCGCCGATCTCTCAGACTCATGGGATCGGTTCATCACAAGTTGCGTGCTGACCGGTACACCTGTGTACCATGTAAAGCAGGTGCTGGAGTCACTGACCGGTCGCGTGGACATTGAGCATATCTCGGAAAATACCTTGGGATCGCTTAATCCCAACCAGGCATATCTCCAGATAAAGCAGATCGTCGACTGGTTGGCCGCGCTCTTCGTACTGGTGATTGCCTCACCGGCGTTCTTGATTGTGGCTACAGCAATACGCCTTGAAACTCCGGGTCCGGCTTTGTTCCGTCAGGAGCGTATCGGTTATCGCGGCAAACGCTTTTTGGTGTACAAGTTCAGGACGATGCGCTGCATTGACGGCACCCCGGAGGACAAGGAGAGTGCAATTACGCGTGTTCGGGACCCTCGCATCACCCGTCTAGGGCATTTCTTGAGACGAACGCGGATTGATGAACTGCCACAGCTCATCAATGTTTTGCGTGGCGAAATGAGTTGGATTGGACCCCGTCCCGAGGCTGTAGTATTAGCGCAGTGGTATGATGCTGAATTGCCGTTCTATCCCTACAGACACATCGTTCGTCCGGGCATCACTGGCTGGGCTCAGGTCAATCAAGGGCATGTAGCGGCCGTGAACGAGGTGCATGAGAAACTGCACTACGATTTCTATTACATCAAGAACATCTCTCCCTGGCTCGACCTCGTCATCGTGAT
The DNA here is from genome assembly GCF_022488005.1 of Ochrobactrum sp. A-1. Lineage (NCBI taxonomy): Bacteria > Pseudomonadati > Pseudomonadota > Alphaproteobacteria > Hyphomicrobiales > Brucellaceae > Ochrobactrum > Ochrobactrum sp. A-1. The sequence goes on along the minus strand of NZ_JAKVQC010000009.1, from coordinate 271,430 downwards.
GCGAACGGTCCGGATCATGTTTACGGGCTTCGGGGCGAAATAATGGAAGCCGTCAGGAAAGGAACAGGTACGGGTGAAGCGTTCAATGAACGGGCGAAGCTGCGCATGACGGCGACGACAAGCGATTCGACGGCCAATCTGCAGGAGATGGCCCTACCTCAGGCCCTGCGGCTGCTCTTCGACCACCTGTCGCCGGAGCGCCGGCGGGCATTTCTGCCTCTGCTGCTGCTGATGCTCGCCGGTGCCGTGGCAGAAGTCGTGACGATCGGTGCCATCGTGCCGCTCCTCGCCTTCATCGCCGCACCTGCAGGCATGCCGATCAAGAACGATGCCGCGGCCAGACTGCTGAATTTTCTCGGAGCAGGGGATCCGGCCACGACGGTCTATATTGTCACTGGCTTCTTTGCGTTGGCCGCGCTGATAGCAGCCGGGCTTCGATTGCTGCTCCTGCAAGTCAGCAACAGCTTCATCTATGGCATTTCCTACGAACTGGGTGTGAAACTATACGCAGACACGCTGCACCAGCCCTACACCTATCACACGCAACGCAACTCCAGCGAAATCATCGCATCGATCAACAAGGTGCAGATGGTGACCAACGGAGTGCTCGTCCCGATCATGCAAGCCGGTATTGCCTCTGTGATTGGCCTCTTCATCATCGCGGGCCTCGTGATCATCGACCCGACGGTCGCGGTCGTCGCCGGTATGGGCTTCGGGGCCATCTATCTTGTCGCCTCAGTTACAGCGCGCAAGCGGCTACGCCGAAACAGCCGCGTGATCGCCGCTGCCCAGAGCCAGCGCGTAAAGACCATGCAGGAAGGCGTGGGCGGTATTCGAGACATCCTGCTCGATCGTTCGCAGCCCGTCTTTGTCGAAATCTATGAAGAAGCAGAAGCGGGCTTCCGGGATGCGCGGGTCAGAAATGCCGTGCTTGGTGGAGCCCCCCGTTTCATTGTTGAAGCTGTCGGCATGGTGCTGATCGCGATTGTTGCAGTGGTGGTTGTCCAGCGTCCCGGTGGCCTGGCTGCTGCACTACCGGTCCTTGGCGCCCTGGCGCTTGGAGCACAGCGTCTGTTACCATTGATCCAACAAGTCTATAGCGGCTGGGCATCGGCAATGGGCAATAGGAGCGTCGTCGTGGATGTGGTGGCGCTCCTCAGCAGGCCAGCCGCCTGCATGCCTGAAGAGTCGCCCCCGCTCCCGTTCGAACACTCGATCAAGCTAGATGAAGTGACCTACGCCTATCCCGGTGGAAGGAATGCGGCGCTTCAGGGTATAAGCCTTGAAATCCCGAAAGGTGCGCGAGTCGGTATCGCGGGCAAGACGGGCAGCGGGAAATCGACGCTGATGGACATCGTCCTAGGGCTTCTTGAGCCTCAAGCAGGCTCCGTCCTTATCGATGGTGTTGAGCTCACACCCGCAAACCGCGCGGCGTGGCAACAGAACATAGCGCATGTTCCTCAGGCCATCTTCCTCACCGACGCGAGCATTGCGGAGAACATCGCTTTCGGTATGCGTGCCGAGGACATCGACCATGATCGTGTCCGCCGTGCCGCAGAGCAGGCAGAACTCGGCGACGTCATCGCAGCCCTGCCTCAGGGCTATAACACACGCGTCGGCGAACGCGGCATCCAGCTTTCCGGCGGTCAGCGCCAGCGCATCGGCATCGCCCGCGCACTCTACAAACAGGCGAGCGTGCTGGTTTTTGATGAGGCGACAAGCGCACTCGACACTGAAACGGAGAGCGCGGTGATGGCTGCCATCGAACGCTTGGATCGCAACCTTACCATTCTTATCATTGCGCACAGGCTTTCGACGCTGGAGGGGTGTGACATGGTGGTACGGTTAGATGAACAGCCACCGACTCGAGTTTCAACCCAAAGGTGAGACTAAGCATGCTTTCTAGCAGAGGTGTAGGAGCTCTCAACATGGATCTCGCAGGGGCGATAGGTCAGTGTCAGCGGAGAGGCGATCCTATCAAGAGAACGTAGTCGTCATTCATCTATCAGAGGGAGAGTTGTTCTCAACGATCTTTGTCCCGCAAGTTATCAAACCAATGTCCCTGCTGCGAAAGGTCGGCTTTGACGTGCAGATTGTGAACATCGTTCCGGTCGCAGAAGTGCGCAAATCTCGGACAGTTCAAAGGCTTCGGGATTTCGCGAGATCAGTTTACGCTGAACATGACATTACGATTCGGTATATATTTTCAGTCCCTTTCAGACCTTTTCGGATCGCTAGCAATGTATTCATGCTCCGGAGGAAGGTATCGAAATAGTCTGCGAAAACGCAGGTTATCCTTCATTGTAGAGGAAGTGGGGCCACTAAGTACGCCAATTTAGCTGCAAGGGGGCTTCCAAACGTAAAAGTGTTGACGGACGTTCGCGGCTTCCTCGGTCCGGAGTATCTTCTGGCGGTAGGGTGCGAAGATCTGGACTCTTCAAACATGGACGTCAGACGACAATACAATCTGATTGAAGAAAATCAGGAACGATCAATCAAAGATGCTCACGCAGCCATATTTTAACGATGAAGGATGCACCTTCGAAGGGGAGGAGCTCGATTATTCAATCCGGGCTCGCGCGGTGGGTTTCGATTTCCGCTATGTCGGGGCGGCAACCGTTCTTCATGACAATATTGCACGCAAGGGTGAAGTCGGACGCGATCGACGCGAACGCTGGGTCTATAATTTCACCCGAGTTTTCTTCAAGCATTTTCCGCGGCGGGCTGCCTTGCCGTTGGCACTCCGGTACTTTCTGAGCCATCTTGTCTCGGGGGTGCGCACCCATGGGGTGCGCTTCGTGATGCCTTTGTGGAAAGCAGCCTTGCGTGGCTTCGATGATGGGCGTGGACAGCATAGTGCTGTGCCGAGCGAGGTTGTGGAATTTTATCTCAGTCCGGATCTTCGTCCGGAATTCGGTAACATGCCCCTTTGGCGTAAGATTACTCGGAAAGCCATCAAGGGGTGAGGAGCAATCATTATTTAATGACAACCGGTTTTCCAGCCAGAGCAATGTCGCGGCGGATACCTACCGCCCGCATGGATTTCTGGGAGTACGCGCCCCTGGTGCTGGCGCTGACTTTGCGGGTTGCGTCAGGGCCGACGGCAAATCTCAGTTATCTGTTGGTTGCCGGATATGCGCTTCTCGGGAAACCGCATGCAATCCGCGCTTTGGCGATGTCATGGCTGTTCACGTTGATGAGCCCCGGCATCGCGCCGGCTGCAAGCGCCGGCGCGGTTGGACGGTATGCAGTGTTGTTCGCAACAGCGTTGTCGGCGATGATCCACAGCGGCTTTTTCAGCCACCCACGCCTGCGTCCGTTCACTGTTGCGACGATCATGCTAGGTGGCTTTATCATCGGCCATTCCGTGCTGTTCAGCCCCATGGTCGATGTCTCCGTCTTGAAAGCCGTGTCGTGGACTCTGGCAATGACCACTTCGATTTCCATCTGGTGCGGGCTGTCTGCCTGGGAGCGGGAGCAGGTGTCAGAGCAGATCTTCTGGGGGCTGGTTATTCTCCTCGTGGTCAGCCTGCCGTTGGCGGCAACTCCGCTCGGTAACATGCGTAATGGCTCTGGATTTCAAGGCATTCTGAACCATCCTCAGGCATTTGGCCCCACGATGGCATTGCTTGGCGCGTGGGCGACCGCGCGCCTGCTTGGTGTCGGCCACAGACCGCCATGGTGGTTGATTGGCGTTGCCGGCGCGACGCTTGTTTGCATCATGATGTCAGAGGCAAGAACCGCCGGATTGGGGATGATCCTCGCCATCTCGCTTGCTGTCATGATAGGACCGGGCCTGGCCGGTCGATCCATCGGGCAGATGCTTCCCGGTTTGCGTAGCGCCCGCGTCTGGGGTATTCTGCTCGCCGTCGGCATTGCCAGCATCGTCATGGCACCAGTTATTGCCACGAGTGTCCAGCACTACATCACGAAGTCAGGTCGAGCGCAGGTCGGCAGCCTCCTGGAAGCTTACGACCGTTCTCGTGGTGGGCTGATGGACGAGATGTTTGCCAATATCGCCGAGAAGCCGCTCACCGGCATTGGGTTTGGCATCGACTCTCATCCGGAAACAATGGATGTGTCGCGCGATCCAATCCTTGGTCTCCCTGTCGGCGCATCCATCGAAAAAGGCGTGGTCCCGGTCGCGATTCTGGAAGAACTTGGAATATTAGGTGCTTTTTTCGTCCTCCTATGGGTGATGCGTCTGTTGCGCAGCGGCGCGCGAGGCGGTGTGGCACCGCTCGCTGTCTGTTTGACGGTGATTGCATTGAACATGGGCGAAGCAACCTTTTTCTCGCCGGGTGGGCTCGGTCTTCTTCCCATGATCCTTATGGGTTGGGCTTACGCCAATGGGCGCTCGAAGGTGGAATTCCGACGCCATGGCTGATCCTGTCTGGTTCTGGCAGCGGATCGTTTCGCCGCACATGGCCGTGCTTGCCTCCGCGCTTGCTGCTAGGGGGAGGGAAGTCACCTATGTCGCCGAGCGGGAAATGTCGGCTGAGCGGGCAGCACAAGGCTGGATTGCGCCATCCTTGGGAAAGGCGGAACTGCGCCTTACGCCTTCGGTTGACGAGGTAATGAGAGCCGTCCAGGCAGCACCCACGGACAGTATCCATATCTGCCAAGGCCTTCGCGGCAACGGCCTAGTCGGGGAAGCGCAGAAGCTCCTTGCGGCACGCGGCCTCCGTCAGTGGGGTATTCTGGAAACGATAGAGGACAGCGGTTGGCGCGGGATTTTCAAGCGGATGGAGTACCGCCGCTTGATCTATCAAGCAGGTCGTCGTCTTGAAGGCATTCTTGCTATTGGCGATGGAACAGCAAGATGGCTCGTCGACCGCGGAATGCCGCAGGAAAGAGTTTTCCCATTCGCCTATTTTCTGCCTGAGGGGGACGTTCTCGACAGCACAGATTTCGATCCTGCCATTCCGTTCCGCTTTCTGTATGTAGGACGATTGATTGAGCTCAAGCGCGTGGATCTGCTCATCGATGCCCTAGCGACCATCAGTGGACACGATTTCGAGCTGATAGTGGTAGGATCCGGCCCGCTGGAAGCTGCGCTTAGCGCCCAAGCCGAAGAGAAGTTGCCGGGCCGTGTCCGCTGGGTCGGAAGGCAGCCCATTGACAAGATCCCCGAGATCATGGCGAGCGCGGATTGTCTCGTCCTCCCGAGCCGCTACGACGGATGGGGGGCCGTTGTTTCAGAATCATTGATGACGGGAACGCCAGTTATCTGCTCAGATGCTTGCGGGTCGGCGGTCGCTGTCCGTGCAAGCGGACTCGGCGGGGTTTTTCGAACGGGTGATGTCTTGTCACTTCGTGGTTCCCTGTGGCGAAGCTTGGAAGCTGGGCGGCAGATCTCTTCTTCCCGTCACAGCCTGGCCGCATGGGCGCAGTGCCTCGGTGCAAGGAGTGGGGCAGAGTATCTCGATCAGATCCTTGCATATTCCGTAGGCGGGCCAGTTTCGAAAACCCTTGTCGCTCCGTGGCAAAGAGCGGTTGAACTTCTTGAGGTTTGCAGGTGAGAATTATTCACGTTGTTCCGTATATTGGTGAGGAAGCGAGCGGCCCCGCTTATTCCACAACGACTTTGAACAGGTCCATGAGAGATTTGGGCCTGGCTTCCCAGCTCATTGCTACCGACAACGCTGAACAAGGATCGGAAACCACCGTCGACGGGCTAAGGTTCTTCCCTCGTCGAAAAGTTTTGTCCCGGCTCGGTCGTTCTCCGGAAATGCTAAGATGGTTGGAAGCAGAGGTATCTATCAACACGGTGGACATCATCCACAACAATAGTCTCTGGATGATGCCGAATGTTTATCCTGGATGGGTAACAGCCGGTACGACTGTGCCGCTTGTGGTTTCGCCACATGGAACATTTTCTCAGTGGGCGATGAAACGCTCGCGTAGTGTGAAATTCCTATTCTGGCATGCGCTGCAGAAACGTGCACTCGCTCATACCGCGCTTTTCCATGCCACGGCGGAAAGCGAATTCGAGGACATTCGCCGCGTCGGTTTTCGGCAGCCGGTAGCGGTCATTCCGAATGGTATAGACGTTCATCCCGTCAGCGAGCCGCCGCCTTCGTCCGAAAGAACGCTTCTGTTTCTGGGGCGTGTACATCCTGTAAAAGGAATAGACCTGCTCTTGAAGGCATGGTCGGTTCTTCATGCTTCCTTTCCAGAATGGCGTCTGCGCATCGTTGGGCCCGGAAGTGAGAGCTACGTTGCAGATCTCAAGAAGCTAGCGGTTTCATTGGCCGCAGAGCGTGTTGACTTCAGTGGTCCGCTTTACGGCCATGAAAAATTGCGTGCCTATAAGGACGCCAGTCTCTTTGTGCTTCCAACTCATTCCGAAAACTTCGGCATGGCGATTGCCGAAGCTCTGGCATCCGGACGACCGGTCATTACCACCAAAGGTGCACCATGGTCCGCACTCGTTGATCATCGCGCAGGCTGGTGGATCGATCTAGGCGTCGAGCCCTTGAAGCGTGCTCTGCAAGACGCGATGAGAAAGGACCCAAGCGACCTTGCTGCCATGGGCGCTCGGGGACGGGCGTGGATGGAGCGGGACTTTTCATGGGACCAGATCGCAGCGCAGATGATCGAGTCCTATCGATGGGTACGAGAAGGCGGCACGCCGCCAGCATGGATACGGAATGACTGAAACAGCAGATACGGTGGGTCGGGATAATAGCGAGCAATTCGCCAGGTGGTCGGGCGGCACCGTTCCCATAGCGGTGGTGATGATCAGCCTCAACGAAGCGCACAATATGCCAGCTGTGCTTAAGAACCTGAAAGGTTTTGCCTCAGAAGTGTTTCTCGTCGACAGCTATAGCAGTGATGAAACGGTTGATATTGCTCTTGCGCATGGGGTCCACGTTGTTCAGCGTAAATTTCGTGGCTTTGGCGACCAATGGAACTACGCTGTGAACGAATTACCCATCGCGTCGACGTGGACAATGAAGCTGGATCCAGATGAGCGGCTCACCGACGAGCTGAAGCAGAGCATCGCCGAGATCATAAAGAGTGATCGCGCCGGCGCCTTCACTCTTCGGCGTCGGCTGTGGTTCATGGGGCGTCCTCTGCCAGTGATCCAAACGATCCTCAGAGGTTGGAAAACCGGAACGTGTAACTTCAGCGATGTCCTAGTCAACGAACATCCACTTGTTGAAGCTCATAGGATCAAGGCTAGGGGCTTTCTAGAGCATCACGACAGTCCCGATCTGCACCATTGGTTCGAGAAGCAAAACCGATATTCATCCGCAGAGGCGCTCAATTCTTACCGAGGTGGCCGACTTGCTGCTACACCAAAGCTCTGGGGAAACAAGTTGCAGCGTAGGATGTGGTTTAAGTCGAAACTGATGCAATTTCCGCTCCGCTCGCTTGTCATATTTCTGCACGCATATCTAGTTCAGGGTGCCTGGCAGGCAGGGCGTGTCGGCTTCATCTGGGCAAAGTTGAGGTGTCAGGTTTATCAAATGCGTGCCCTCAAGCTGCTTGAGATGCGTATGAATTTCAAAGAATTGAATGTTCCGGCGTCGCCAACAGGCACTCCCCATCCTGACGCGCTCCAAGCCTGAGTTGTTTCATGAAACAAATTCTCCAATCGCTTAAGACCGGCGCTACGGAAGTTGCTAAGGTCCCTTGTCCTGCCATTGAGCGGGGGCAGGTGCTGATACGGTCGTCGCGGACGCTAGTTTCGGCAGGTACGGAACGAATGCTGGTCGACTTCGGCAAGGCCGGGCTAATCGGCAAGGCGCGGCAGCAGCCGGACAAGGTCCGGCAGGTTCTCGACAAGATCCGCACCGACGGCCTCGCGCCGACGCTTGAGGCCGTGTTCAACAAGCTCGACCAGCCTTTGCCGCTCGGCTACTGCAATGTCGGCCAGGTGCTGGAAACCGGCAGCGGCGTCAGCGCATTTGCGGCCGGAGCTCGCGTCGTGTCCAACGGCAAGCATGCCGAGATCGTGTCCGTCCCGGTCAATCTCTGCGCCAGGGTCCCCGATGCCGTTTCGGATGATGAGGCTGCATTCACGGTGCTCGGCGCGATTGCCCTGCAGGGCATCCGCCTGGTTCAGCCCACCCTGGGCGAAGCCGTTGTCGTCACCGGTCTTGGTCTCGTCGGGCTGATGACGGTGCAGTTGCTTCGTGCGCATGGCTGCCGCGTTCTTGGCCTCGACTTCGATCCTGCCAAGCTGCGACTGGCTGAAAAATTCGGTGCCGAGACGGTCGATCTTTCGCAGGGTGCTGATCCTGTTTCTGCGGCGCAAAGCTTTTCGCGCGGCCGCGGAGTCGATGCCGTCATCATCACCGCTTCCACCAAGAGCAACGAGCCGGTGCACCAGGCAGCCCTGATGTGCCGCAAGCGCGGCCGCATCGTGCTGGTTGGCGTGACAGGGCTCGAGCTTTCCCGCGCTGATTTCTACGAGAAGGAACTCACCTTCCAGGTCTCCTGCTCCTATGGTCCCGGTCGCTATGATCCGGACTATGAGGAAAAGGGCCAGGACTATCCGGTGGGCTTCGTCCGCTGGACCGAGCAGCGCAATTTTGAAGCCGTGCTCGACATGATGGCCGACGGGCGGATCGATGTGAAACCGTTGATCTCGCACCGCTTTGCCATCGATGATGCGCCGCGCGCCTATGAGATCGTCAGTGGCGCGGAAACTTCGCTCGGCATCCTGCTCGACTATCCGGGTGCGGCGCAAGGCGAGCAGCCTGCACTCACCGAACGGACCGTGACCTTGGCACAGGGCCCGGCAGCACCGGCAGGCAAGGCCGCGGTTGGATTTATCGGATCGGGCAATTATGCCGGCGCGGTTTTGATCCCGGCCTTCAAGGCGGCTGAGGCTCGGCTGGTCAATGTGGCCTCCAGCGCCGGGGTCAGCGGGCTGCATGTCGGGCGGAAGTTCGGCTTCGAAAAGACGACCACGGATGTTGCCGAGCTTCTTGCAGATTCCCAGCTTAATGCAGTGGTCATTGCCACTCGTCACGATACGCATGCCGACCTCGTCTGTCGCGCGTTGAAGGCCGGCAAACACGTCTTCGTGGAAAAGCCACTCGCCTTGTCCGAGGATGAACTTGCCGCGATTACGGCCGTCAGGAATGAAGTGGCCGAAACGGCGGGTGCTGCCCCGCTTGTCATGGTGGGTTTCAACCGCCGCTTCGCGCCGCAGGTGCAGAAGATCAAGGACCTGCTTGCCGGGGCGTCCGGCCCCAAGGCATTCGTGATGACCGTCAATGCCGGGGCGATCCCAGGCGAACACTGGACGCAGGATCGGGCGATTGGTGGCGGCCGAATTGTCGGCGAGGCCTGCCACTTCATCGACCTGTTGCGCCACCTGGCGGGAAGCGAGATCGTCTCGCACGATGTTCGCGCCATGGATGCCCAGAGTGGCGATACGGTGACGATCACCCTTGGTTTCGATGATGGATCCATCGGCACGGTCCACTATTTCGCCAATGGTTCGAAGAGCTTTCCCAAGGAGCGGCTGGAAGTGTTTTGCCACGGTCGGATCCTGCAGCTCGACAATTTCCGCCGCCTGCGCGGCTTTGGCTGGCCGGGCTTCAGCCGCATGAATTTATGGCGACAGGACAAGGGACAGAAGGCCTGCGCGGCTGCCTTCGTGCAGGCGATAGAGGCAGGATCTCCCGCGCCCATTCCCTTTGAAGAATTGCTGGAAGTCAGCAGGGTGACGATTGCGATCGTGGGGCAAGCTTGACAATGATTTCTGAGGATGGACCGCTGGTCGACATCATCGCCGGTGCGCGACCGAATTTCATGAAGATCGCGCCGATCATCCACGCTATCGAGAGGCGAAAGGCTGCGGGTAGCCGGTTAAGGTACCGGCTTGTTCATACTGGCCAGCACTATGATGCGCGCATGTCGGGCGAATTCTTTGCTCAGCTCGGCATCCCGGCTCCCGATGTGAACCTCGAAGCCGGATCGGGCACGCAGGCTGAGCAAACCGCAGCCATCATGGTTCGCTACGAGAAGCTCCTTCTGGAGGCTCCAAGCAGCCTTTGCCTGGTGGTTGGCGACGTCACCTCGACCATGGCTTGTGCCATCACCGCACAAAAGCTGAAGATCCCGGTCGCCCATGTCGAGGCCGGCATCCGGTCCGGTGACTGGTCGATGCCAGAAGAAATCAACCGCATGGTGACGGACGCCATTACCAACTGGTTTTTCACCACCAGCGAAAGTGCCGGCGAAAATCTCCGTCGCAACGGTGTGGACCCTGAGCGCATCTTCTTCGTCGGCAACACCATGATCGATACGCTCATGGCCAATATGGAGCGGCTGCGGCCGCCGTCCTTCTGGGACGAACTTGACCTGGTCTCCGGACAATATCTTGTCGTTACCTTGCATCGTCCCGCAAATGTCGATGCTGTCGCCTCATTCGAGCGGCTGTTGGCTGCGATTGGCGAAGGTACGCACGGCCTGCCGATCATTTTTCCGGTGCATCCGCGGACAGCCAGAACGCTTGAGGTACTGCCGGGGCTTCCGCCATCAATCCGCTTCGTCGAACCCCAGCCTTATCTCGAGTTCAACTACCTGGTCCGCAATGCCAAGGCGGTGATCACGGACTCGGGTGGCGTCACCGAGGAGACGACAGTCATGGGGGTGCCTTGCATGACCCTGCGCGACAATACCGAGCGTCCGGAAACCGTCACGGTCGGCACCAACGAGATCCTCGGCACAGATCCGGCCGCTCTTGCCCCCGCTTTGGACCGTTTGTTTGCCGGTCGCTGGAAAAAGGGCGACATACCTGAGAAGTGGGATGGTAGGACCGGCGAACGTATCGCTGAAGCACTGGAAAGCATGCTCGCATCGTGACCTCGAAGCCGGTTCTTCTGTGGGAGACAGTCCGTCACTTGCGGCCGGTGCAGTTCTATGGCCGGCTGTGGTTCCGCTTGATGCGCCCGAAACCGGACCTGCGCCCTGCACCGCCGCTTCGTGAGACGTCGCAGCGATGGGTGCAGCCGGCTTGCCGGGTGCAGAGGCAGACTGGACCAACCGAGTTTCGTTTCCTGAATGAGATCCATGATCTGTCGAAACTCGGCTGGGACGATCCTGCAGTTGCCAAGCTGTGGCGCTATAATCTGCATTACTTTGATGATCTGAATGCCGAAGGGGCGGAGGACCGCACCGCCTGGCACGAGGCATTGATTATCCGCTGGATTGCAGAAAACTCGCCAGGTTCAGGATCAGCTTGGGAGCCGTATCCGACATCGCTGAGGATCGTGAACTGGATAAAATGGGCCCGGCGTGGAAATCAACTGCCGGCGGGCGTGGTTGCCAGTCTGGCCGTACAAGCCCGGTGGCTGACGCGGCGGCTCGAATACCATCTGCTCGGCAACCATCTTTTCGCCAACGCAAAGGCGCTGGTTTTCGCCGGATGCTTCTTCAGGGGGGATGAAGCCGCTTCGTGGCTGCAACGCGGCTTGCGCATCCTTTCCCGCGAAGTTCCGGAACAGATACTGGGCGATGGCGCGCAGTTTGAATTGTCGCCCATGTATCACGCGCTCGCGCTCGAAGACATGCTCGACCTCGTGAACATGATGCGCAGCTCTGATGAGCCTGTTCCCGAAGCCTGGGAGAAGAAGATCGTTGAGATGCGGGCATGGCTCGCCGCCATGAGTCATCCGGACGGAGGTATCGCTTTCTTCAACGACGCGGCTTTTGGCATTGCGCCTTCAGGTGATGAGTTGGAGCGATATGCCTCAAACCTGGGATTTGCGCCTACGAAGGGTATGGCGGACGAGTGTACTCACCTCCAGGACAGCGGTTACATCCGCCTTCAGAACCAGCGCGCAGTGACGTTGCTCGACGTCGCACATGTCGGGCCGGACTATCTTCCCGGACACGCCCATGCCGATACCCTGTCATTCGAACTCTCGGTGGATGGAAACCGTGTGATCGTCAATTCCGGAACGTCGCTTTATGGCAATGGGCCCGAGCGCGCGCGCCAGCGCGGCACCGCAGCCCATAACACGATCACGATAGACCAAAAGGACTCCTCTGAGATCTGGTCCGGCTTTCGCGTTGCCCGGCGTGCACGCCCTCAAGGCCTTGAGATGAGGAAGTCAGGCAATGAGTGGGTCGTGTCCTGTTCCCATGATGGTTACCGCTGGCTGGCCGGTAAGCCGGTTCATCATCGCACATGGGAATTCGGCCCGAACAAACTCCTTGTCATGGATATGGTTACGGGACGATTCCAACATGCCGAGGCGGTATTCCACTTTCATCCGGATCTGACGGTGACCCTCTTCGAAGATGGTCGGTCGGGTATGGTGGGCAAGGGTGCAACGACCTTGTTGCGCTGGACGGTCTATAGGGGCCTCGCGACCCTGCAACCGTCAACCTGGCATCCTGAATTCGGTGTTTCGCTGCCGTCGCAGCGGCTCGTAATACAGCTTGTTGATGGCGAGTGCGCCATGCAGATGACCTGGTAGGTCCTTCGCGCAGCGGTATCCGATTTACAAAGTTCTTGCTGACCCCGGAATGCTTTCCTGATGCACATCCTTTTCCTCTCCGACAATTTTCCTCCGGAAGTGAACGCGCCCGCAAGCCGTACCTTCGAACATTGTCGTGAGTGGGTGAGGGCAGGGCACCGCGTCACGGTAATCACCTGTGCGCCCAATTTCCCGACGGGAAAGCTTTTCCCGGGTTACCGTAACAGGCTGTTTGCGCGCGAAGAGATGGACGGAATCGAGGTTATCCGCGTCTGGAGCTACATTACAGCGAATGAAGGTTTTCTCCGTCGCACGCTCGACTATGTCAGCTTCATGATGATGGCGATACCCGCCAGCTTCCGCGTCGAGCGTCCTGATCTGGTCATCGCGACCTCGCCGCAGTTCTTTACGATTTGCGCAGGGTATGTCGTCAGCAGATTGCGCCGCATTCCCTATATCCTTGAACTGCGTGACCTGTGGCCAGAGTCCATTCGCGCCGTTGGTGCCATGAAGCAGTCGGTCATTCTTGACTGGCTCGAGAAACTGGAACTTTTCCTCTACCGCAAGGCCGATGCGATTGTAGTCGTCACCAACGCGTTCAAGGCCAACCTGAAAGCGCGCGGCATCGACGAGAAGAAGATCCACGTCGTGACCAATGGCGCGGACCTTTCACGCTTCCAGCCAATGGAGAAGGATGCCAAACTGGTTGGAAGGCTGGGCCTCGGTGGCAAGTTTGTTGCTGGCTACATCGGCACCCATGGGCTGGCCCATGCCCTGGAGACGTTGCTTGAGGCGGCAAAGGCTCTCCAGGATCAGGGTCGAACCGACATTCACCTGCTCTTCCTTGGCGGCGGCGCTTCCAAGGATGCCTTGGTTGCCCGCGCGTCGGACCTGCAACTTGGCAACGTCACCTTTGTTGATTCCGTACCCAAAGCCGACGTTGTGCGCTACTGGTCGCTGCTTGATGCATCTGTAATACATTTGCGCAATACGCCGCTTTTCGCGACAGTTATTCCTTCCAAGCTGTTTGAATGCATGGCAATGGGGATACCTGTTCTGCAGGGCGTCCGGGGTGAGTCCGCGGACATTGTCGAGAGCGAAGCCATGGGCGTCGTCTTCGAGCCGGAGAACGCGGCAGAATTGCGTGACTTGCTGGTCAGGCTTGCAGATGACCGGGAGCTGACCGCGGGCTTCAGAAGAAACGGATTGGCAGCTGCCAGCAAATTCGACCGCAAGAACCTGGCGCTGCGGATGCTTGAAATCATCGAGAATTACCTGAAACAAGGACGGACAGGACGCACATGAACCAGCATGACACAAGCGGTACCGGCGTTTACGTCGAGATGGCTGAGAAGATTAAGGGCCGCCAGGCTGTCGCCGGTGTTATCGGCCTCGGCTATGTCGGCCTGCCGCTTGCCGCGGCGCTGGCGCGCGGAGGCTTCGCGACTATTGGCTTTGACGTCGACGCGGTCAAAGTTGTGCGCCTGAATGCAGGTGAATCCTATATCGACGCTGTTCCTTCCGACCAACTTGCCCGACATGTTTCAAAGAAGCTTTTCCGCGCTAGCAGCGATTTTTCCGAACTGGCCACCTGCGACGTCATCGTCATCTGCGTACCAACGCCTCTGTCCAAGCAACGCGAGCCTGACCTGAGTTTCGTCGAGGCAACGGCACGGACCATTGCAAAGCACCTGCGCCAGGGACAAATGATCGTTCTCGAGTCGACCACCTATCCTGGCACCACGGAAGAAGTCGTGAAGCCAATTCTAGAGGAGGGCGGCTTGCGCAGCGGGCGTGACTTCTTCGTGGCATTCTCTCCGGAACGCGAAGATCCCGGCAACGCATCCTTCGTCACGACGACCATCCCCAAGGTTGTTGCCGGCGATGGGAAGGAGGCCTCCGCCCTGGCCGAGGCCTTCTATGGTGCGGTGATCGAGCGCGTTGTGGTTGTTTCCTCCCCAGCCACGGCAGAGGCGGTCAAGATCACGGAGAACATCTTCCGCGCGGTGAACATCGCTCTCGTCAACGAGTTGAAGGTGATCTACGATGCGATGGGAATCGACGTCTGGGAAGTCATCGATGCTGCTGCAACGAAGCCCTTCGGCTATATGCCGTTTTATCCTGGCCCTGGTCTTGGGGGGCATTGCATCCCGATTGATCCGTTCTACCTGACGTGGAAATCCCGCGAATATGGGCTCTCCACCCGGTTCATCGAATTGGCCGGTGAAATCAATCTCGCCATGCCGCGTTATGTGATCGCAAACCTGGAACGTGCGCTAGATCAGCGTCTTTCTAAATCGCTGGGTTCTTCGAGAGTTCTTCTGGTTGGTCTGGCGTATAAGAAGAACGTGTCGGATATACGCGAGAGTCCCTCGCTCGTGTTGCTGGAGACGATTGGCAAACGCGGCTGTGCCGTCGACTACTTCGATCCATATGTTCCTGAAGTTCCGATGACGCGCGAACATGCTTCCTTGGCGGGGCGAAGGTCAGTCGAACTCACCGCGGAAGCCATAAAAGAGTATGACGGAGTCGTACTCGCCACAGACCACGATATGATTGACTATCACCTGCTTCATGAACATGCAGGATTGATCCTGGATACCCGTAACGCATTTGAACGACGCGGGATACGATCCGACAAGATCATCAAGACCTAACAACGAGCGCATTCGTTGTGTTCAACAACTGCTCCAATGTGACACATTGGTAACCATCCACCAGGAAATAAACGTATCGCTAGTAATGTATCGTGTCATAACTAGACAGGGTTGCATTTATAATTATCATTCAATATCACCTAAGTGCCATTAACGAGGATCGCAGACATCATGTCATTTAGCTTAAAAGAAATGACGAAGGTCGCGAGCACGATTGGCTTGCGGGCCATCGCGGGCTTTTGCCTCGCGGTAGGTGTTGGGTCTATTGCCCATGCACAGGATTGCGGTTGTGTCGTTCCGTTGTCCGGTCTTCCTGCCGGTCAGGCGATTGGCCAATTGACGTCGGCTTCCGGTCCGGTCAGCATCCTTGGTGCCGACGGATGGGTAAGCGCTGGAAGTGGTACGCCGCTGTTTGTCGGCAGCCAGATCGAAACCGGTGCTGGTGCTCTTGCATCCTTGTCAGTCGGTGGTTGCTCCTTGAACGTGGGTGCACAATCTGCGGCCTCACTGATCCCTGCAAACCAGTCGCTCTGTGTGGCGGTGAGCGAAACAGCGCCGGCCACCAATCCTGGCGGTGATGCTGCTGGTACCGGAACCACGGGTGCCGCTGCTGCAAACAATCCGGTCGTCATGGGCATTGCCGGTGGCATCGGTGCGGCTGCAGGCGTGATCGCTGTAGCCACCGAAGACGACGACCCGGTCAGCCAGTAATTCAGAACTGTTTAGCTGATGGGATGCCAAACTGGAAGCCATAGCCAGCATTTGATGTCACTTGAATGGGGGCTTTGGCTTTTCTGGTATTCCGCTATCGGTGGGATCTCCAGAGGGAAAGTCAGGCGGTTGTAAGCTGCAAGCTAATCAAACTCAGGACATGATTGATCTTCATTCTCACCTCCTTCCAGGGTGTGACGACGGCGCTGAGAACCTGGAAACAGCTATTGCGATGGCGAGGATGGCTGTTGCAGACGGGGTAAAGTTGATGGCGTGTACCCCGCACATCATGCCGGGTCTTTACGACAATGATGCGAGTGGCATTCGGCGACGGGTCGCTGATCTCCAGAGCGCATTGGCTGTCGAGAAGATCGATCTGAGGCTTGCTGTGGGCGCGGATGTCCATATCGCTCCAGATCTCCTGGAAAAGCTTGAAGCGGGTCGCGTGCCGACCTTAAATGGTTCACGCTACTTTCTGTTCGAACCGCCCCATCAGGTACTTCCGCCGAACCTGGAGAAGCTAGTTCATCGGTTGGTCGGCGGTGGTTATGTGCCGATATTGACCCATCCTGAACGATTGGGCTGGGCAAGCACACATTATGAGGTTATTGACCGTATCAATGCCGCTGGTTGCCTTGTGCAGATCACAGCAGGGTCATTGACGGGTTCATTCGGTCGGCGGGCTCAAGGCTTGGCTGAGCGGATGCTCGAGGAGGGGCGCGTGGACATCATCGCCAGTGATGCGCATAACTTGCAGGCAAGATCACCTGGCCTGTCCAGAGCTCGAGATCTGATCAGGGCGCGTTGGGGCAAGACGATTGCCGATAACCTTGTGGTTCATACGCCAGCAAAGATACTGGCCGATGAGGTTGTGGCGCCAGCCTACAGAAGTCGCAGCGTCCATGTAGCGGGAGCAGATAAGTCCCGGTCGAAGTCAAGCAAGCTACGCCGTTTTGTCGGGTGGATACGCAATGCCTAGGATTTTTCCAGTGAAGTTTCTTCTTGCCAGCGCTTTTTGCGTCGGGATCTTTGGTCTCCAGGCCTGCAGCACCACGGAATTGTCGGGACCGACAAGTAGCGCCGGAATGGCGAGCCTAGCGCCCGGAGCGGGTGATGATACGCTCAGGGTTGTGGCTGAGTTGCCTGCTCCCCTTGCCGTGATGGATGGCGTCGCGCAACCCGTTGCGGTGTCCGATATGCTAGAGGTCACGGTATTCCAGGTTCCGGATCTCTCGCGGACGGTTCAGGTCGATGATGCCGGCAATATTTCCCTGCCACTGATCGGTGCAGTGAAGGCGGCCGGCAAATCCGTTCAGGCGCTCCAGCGCGACATCGAAGCGGCTTATGGACGGAACTACCTCCAGTCTCCGAGCGTGTCGGTGTTGGTGAAAGAGTCTGCGGCCCGCCGCGTGACCGTCGATGGCGAAGTCCGACGTGCTGGCGTCTTCCCATTGCCGACTTCATCCTCTCTGTTGGATGCCATCGCCCTCGCGGGGGGGCTTAGCCAGATCGCGGATCCGTCCAAGGTTTACGTCTTCCGTGAGGTTGGAAATACAAAGTATGTAGCGAACTACAATGTCGGTGACATCCGTCGCGGCGCTCGCGCCAATCCATCGGTCCATGGTGGTGATGTGGTCGTCGTATTCGCTTCTCAGTCACGTGTTGCCTTGCAGAATCTTAAGGAAGTTCTGGGTGTTGCTGCTTCTGGCGCCCGGCTTGCCACCATTCCGTAAGCCGTCATCCAGGGGCTCTTAAAATGTTGGATCGACCAGGCATGACGCCGAACGACAGATCTCTGACGCAGTATTCCGGCGGCCGCTATGTCGTGGATCCCGCCAACTACAATCCGTACGGGCACGCCGAAATCGAGCGCGAGAACTTCATCGATCCGCTCAAGATTTTGTTTGTGTTGGTCCAATATCGATGGCTGATCGCGTTTCTGCTTGCCTGTGCTGTCGTCGTGGGTGTCGTCGTGACCTTCATGACGACGCCGATGTACCAGTCGTCGGTGCGCCTTGAAATCCAGACGCCATCTGCGCGCGTGTTTCAAGACCTTGAGGTTGTGTCCGAGTCATCTGATATCAGAGCGTTTCAGACTGCGCGCGAGAAGATCATGAGCCGTGCGCTGGCGCAGCGAGTAGTCTACCAGTTAGGCTTGGCCGATCAGCCTGACTTTCTTTATCCCGCGCCCGATTTCTCGCCACTGAACATCGTCAATCGCGCCCTGGGTCTGAGCCTCGGCGGGCAATCGGAGGTTCATACGCCTGAGCAGCGTGAGAACATCGCTGTCTCACGCGTGTTGAGCGGTATGTCCGTCTCTCTGGTTCCTAACACCAGCCTGTTGACGATTTCATTCCGCAACCAGAACCCTGAATTCGCTCGCGACGTCGCCAACCAAATCGCGCAGAGCTTCATTGATCAGCGTGTTGACCAGACTGGCGAAACCTCAGAGCTGGCACGCCAGTTCATCCAGGAGCAGGTCCTGCAAGTCAAAGAACGGCTGCAGCAATCCGAGCAGGAACTCGTAAATTACGCACGTGAGGCCGGCATTACGCTTTCAGGCGACGAGAAGTCGCTCATCACTGCGAATATGGATTCGATCAACGCTGCGTTGTCGAAGGCCATCGAAGATCGCCTCGATAGTGACGTGCTCATCAGCCAGATCGACGCCGGCCGGGGCGAAAGCCTCGAACAGGTCATGGCGAGCGAACCGCTGCAGAAACTCCGATCGAGCATTGTCGAGTTTGAGGCCGAGTATCAGCAGAAGCTTTCAGCCTTCAAGCCCGGCTTCCCCGAGATGCAGCAACTACGCCTGCGCATCACCGAGCTCGAGCGCCAGTACAAGGATGGTGTGGAAGCCATCCTGGCCGGCATTCGTATGAAGCGCGAAGAGATGGTGAAGCGGGAAACCGAGCTTCGCACCAAGCTTGCCGAGCTCGAACGTGAACAGATCGCCTATGAAGATAAGAGCATCCAATACACGATCCTCAAGCGCGAAGTGGATTCGAATCGCTCGCAATATGACTCGCTGATTTCCAAGCTGAATGAAGTCGGTGTCGGGTCGGAGCTGCGCACCCAGAACGCGTCGATCGTTGACCCGGCCATTCTCTCGCGCAGCCCTGTCTCACCCCGCCTATCGATCAACCTTGCCATCTGTCTGGCGCTGTTCGCCGGATTGGGCGCGGCCATCATCTACGTGCTCGAATTGCTGAACAACACGTTCGTCAATCCGGATCAGATCGAGAAGGAACTTGGCATCCCGGTTCTGGGAATTCTGCCAAAAGTTGAAGACGAGGATCTTGCGGCGAGCCTGGCCGATCCGAAATCCGGCCTCTCGGAAGCCTATCGATCCTTGAGAACCTCGATTCAGTTCTCTGGAACGGAGGGTCTCCCGAAAACCTTGTTGGTCTCGAGCTCGGAACCAAGTGAAGCCAAGTCGACCACCAGCCGCAAGTTGGCGATGGATTTTGGTGCTCTTGGTACCAAGGTGCTGATCATCGATGCCGATATGCGCAAGCCCACCATGCATAGGCAATTTGGGCTCGATAACACGCTCGGCCTCAGCAACCTGCTGACCAACTCCGTGCGCCGCGAAGATCTTCCCGGCACAATCCGCAAGACCAAGGAAGAAAATGTCTGGGTGATAACGTCCGGTACCATCCCGCCGAACCCAGCTGATCTCCTCTCTTCGGCAAAGATGGCGCTCCTGGTCGAATATCTGTCGTCCCGGTTCGATCTCGTGATCATCGACAGTCCGCCGGTGATCGGCCTCTCGGACGCGCCCATCATTAGCCGAATAGCCCACAGCACCCTGCTGCTCGTATCGGCCAACAACGTGTCGCGGAAATCGGCAAGGGCAGCGCTCAAGAGATTGAACGCAGCCGGCGCCAATGTGATCGGTGCAGCTCTGTCGCGCTTCAGCGTCGGCAAGTTCGACTACAACTACGCCTACAAATACATGAACTACTACTACTATCAGTATGGTCAGGAACTTCCGAAACTGGAGGGACAGGGTGAGCCCAAAACAGCCGTCGAGAAGTCGAAGTCATACTTGGATCGTCTGGTTGGGCTCACTCGCGGTTCTTTCGCTCGTCTCGCTGAACGGTTTAAGCCGGTCAATTGAGACGCTGGCGCCAGAACGTGCCTTTCGGATCAACCCGCTCAACACTGAAGCACGTGTAAGCTGGCTGGTGGATAAACTGAACGAGGCGGAGTTCCCCGCCTTGGATGAGTCTCTTATCGAAGTGGACTTCCCCTGATGTAATGGAGAGTTTCTGTCACTAATTTCCGGTTCATGGTTTCGAACTGGATCGGTGATTTATACCCGAGTGCAGAATGTCTGCGCACAGGATTATAGAAGCCGTCAATGTATTCGCCAATGGCTTTTATCGCGTCATTTCTGGTCTGGAATACAGTGCGCCAGATCAGTTCCGACTTGATCGTCTTGAAGATGGTCTCGACCATAGCATTATCATAACAATTTCCTTTTCCGCTCATGGATGGAAGTATCTCGTGAGCTTTGAGGATTTTTCGATACTCATAACTGGCATATTGGCTCCCCCTGTCCGAGTGCTGGATCAACCCCGGCTTTGGTTGCCGAATTGCAATGGCCTTCTTCAAAGCACAAATAGCCAAATCCTTCTTCATCCGATCCCGCGCTTCCCAGCCGATGATGCGACGAGAATAAAGATCGACAACGATTGCCAAATACAGCCAACCCTCCGCAGTCCATACATAACTGATGTCGACACCCCATTTCTGATCTGGTCTGTCACACGTAAAGTTCTGATCCAGAAGATTGGGAGCGACAGGCTCACCATGATTGCTGTCTGTCGTGCGTTTGAAGCGCGTCTTCTGTCGAGCTTTGAGACCATTTTCTCGCATCAATCGTGCTGTGCGGTGGCGTCCGGCTCGAATACCTTCTTCGCTCAGTTCGACATGCATACGAGGGCTGCCGTAGGTTTCACGTGATAGCGCAAATTGATTGCGAATATGGGCCAGGATGATCATGTCATCAAGCTGACGGCGACTGGGGCGCCGATGCTTCCATGCATAATAACCGCTGATGCTGACGCCTGCAAAAGTACACAGCCGCGACAGAGACATGTGGGCCTTCTCCGTGTCGATGAACGCAAACTTCATCGACTTGTCTCCCGAGCGAAGAAGGCCGTCGCTTTTTTTAATAAATCTCGTTCCTGGCGCAGGAGTTCGTTTTCTTTGCGAAGGCGAGCAAGTTCCTGGCTCATGTCCTCATGTGGACCAGAGAGCACATCTTGCTCAGCAAAAATGCGACGCCAGCGGTCAAGTGTTGATTTGCCAATGCCAAGGTCCTCGGCAACCGATGATATACTTCGACCACTCGTCGTTAAAATACGAACGGCTTCCCGTTTGAAATCTTCTGTAAATTCGCGCTGCTTCAATTCTAAGTCTCCTGTCAGTTTTATCTAACAGAAGCCCTTGTCTTATGAATTTTTGCCGAGGCTATAATAACATGCCAGTGGCGATAAGGGTTGGATCGAAGAAGGCCTGGTTTAAAGAACCGAAGTGGAGTGTGGTCACCCTTATCTTTTCAACTGTCCTGAACGGATACTTGGTCTTTGTGACCGTATGACAAGAATAGGAAGCGGAAAAGATTATGCGTGACGTTATCGGAATTGACGTTTCTAAAGCCTTTTTGGATGCTTATAAGACAACTACAAAAGAGCATAAGCAATTTCCTAATAATTCCCGGGGATGCTGCGCCTTGTTGCGTTGGCTCGATCATACCAAAGTAATTTTTGAAGCGACCGGCTCCTACCATAGAGTTCTTGAGAAAACCCTTGCTGAGACCGGAATAGCATTCGTCAAAGTTAACCCAAGGCAAGCCCGCCGCTTCGCTGAAGCCGCAGGGTTTATGGCAAAAACTGACAAAATAGACGCGGCCATGCTCGCCAAGATGGAGGCCGCACTTGATTTAAAAGAAAGCACAGTAAAAGTCGAACTATTACATGTGCTTAAAGAGCTATCGATGTCTCGATTAGGGCTCATCAAGGATCGCACAGCTACGGCTAACCGATTGCAAATAGCTCAGCAAGCTTTGGTGAGACGTCAACTAAAAGCTCGCCTTCGTTTCATTGAGAAGCAGCTAGCCGAGTTGGATGGCGCACTGATCGAGTTGATTGAAAGTGATGATCAATTGAACAGGCGCTATCAAATTCTCAGAAGCATTCCAGGTATTGGCGCAATCACCGCAATCACAATGTTGATTGAAATGCCCGAACTCGGAAGTTTGGATTCGAAAGAAGCCGCATCTCTCGCAGGTTTGGCTCCGCTTACCAGGCAGTCCGGAACATGGAAAGGCAACGCATACATCAAAGGTGGGCGAAGGACATTGCGATGTGCCATGTACATGCCAGCCGTAGTTGCTCTGCGCTTCAATCCGGATTTAAAGCAAAAGTACACCGCTTTAAGAGAAGTAGGAAAACCTGCAAAAGTGGCCATAACCGCAATCATGCGAAAGCTTATTATAATCGCGAACGCGCTGCTTAAACAGGAACGAATGTGGTCCGATAAAACTGCTTGATTAAAACGGATACTCCACTTTTGAAGGGGAAGTCCAGACACTTGGTGCCGGCAATATTTTCTAAGCTCAATGCAAATAAAAATGGCATCTTACAATGCTTCGGATTGTTTCAGTCCGAAACATGGGTTGAAGATAGCGTTAGGGTTATATATGATCGATACAGATGCAGGATGAGGATTGTTGAGTATCATGTCTTTTTGCTTTAAATTTCGGCCGCGGGTTCAAAGCGTAGCTATAGGGCTTTTTCTTGTTGCAAATACTGGGATCAGTGCTTCCGCGCAAACGTGTGGTTGCCTTGTTCCAGTATCGAGTGTGCCGGCAGGACAGGCGATTGGGCAGTTTAACTCGATCTCAGGCCAAGTGAATGTTCTTGGTAAAGGTGGTTGGGTCAGTGCTGCGAACGGCGGTTCATTATTCGCTGATAGCAAGGTTGAAACTGGACCTGGAAGCTCAACGTCGATATCGATTGGGAAGTGCTCACTTAATGTGGCTGCTCAGTCTACAGTTTCAATTACTCCAACTGACCAGGCTCTCTGTGTTGCTGTTGCTAACACGGCCCCGGCGGTTAATAATACTGCGCTTATTGCTGTTGGTGTAGGGCTCGCGGCTGTGGGTGGTGTTCTCGCGGTTTCCACAGGGGACGACAAGCCCGCTAGCCCGTGATTCGGCGTATATCCTACCCCTCCCTAGACTGAAACTTTTGAAGTGCAGTCTTAAAATTAAGAAAGGGTATTGAAGTTGGCATCGAGCTACACAAATCCCTTATGAAGTTTGGTGGATAGGCGATAAATCGCTAGTTACGGATTATTGTCCAGATTGGGATATTCGGTCGTTTGATTAAACAATGATCGAGCCTCCCTTAATGACTCAGGCAAAGAAATATTCTCGCCTGGTGTGTTGACGTGTTCGGTAGGCGCGGTTTTCGTTCTAGATTGTGCCAGCAGGCCATTTTTGCCCGTTAGCATGAGAATGATATTTTGTCATGAGAACGTTGCAGATGCATAGTAACCATTTCTTGATTATGACAGTGATGTACCCGCCATCTCTCGAAACGCGGGTTATAAAAAAACTGTTATAGTTATATGTGGTAACAAGAATACCATAGATAAGGTGATAGGCTTTGATGTCATTTAGATTGAAAAATGCGCTTGAAATCGTAAATTCAATTAGCGTGCGCATCATCGCTGGTGGTTGCTTGTTTGTTGGATCGGGGGTGAGTGTATCCGCACAGCAGTGCGATTGTCTCGTCCCTTTATCAAGTGTTCAATCAGGGCAAATTATTGGGCAACTAACCTCTGCCGTTGGCCAGATTAATGTTTTAGGTGGCAATGGTTGGGTCGCCGCCACGTCCGGAGCGCCGCTATATGTTGGTAGCAGGGTTGAAACGGGTCCTGCAAGCTCGACCAGAGTTTCGGTGGGCCAATGCTCGCTGAATTTGGGTTCTCAGGCTGCGCTTTCTATTGTCCCTACGGAACAGGCTTTGTGTGTTGCTGTTGCTAACACGACCCCACCTGTCGCTGCTCAGGCTAACAATCCTGTTGTAATGGGAATTGCTGCTGGTATCGGTGCTACAGCTGGTGTCATTGCTATTTCGACTGGAGATGACAATCCGGCAAGCCCATGATTGGTTTTCAGTTGCTGGGCCCATTTTGATGGGTGGATTTCAAAGCGTGGGTAAGACTTCTATAAGAGAGCCAGGCTCGTAAGAGGTTACGGTCCTGGTGGAGCGAAGCTGGTGGATTTGATATCTCCATGTTTATTTCCTGCTTTGGCGTAGGCAGGGGGGAGGAAGATAGCCATCAATCAGCAAGCTACTAGTTTTCAAAATATGATCGACCTTCATTCTCACATTCTTCCTGGATGTGATGACGGCGCTGAAGATCTTGAGACGGCGATAGCCATGGCTCGGATCGCGGTGAATGATGGGGTGAGGGTTATGGCATGTACGCCTCACATATTGCCCGGCCTTTACGATAATGACTCTGCTGGCATTGAAGTCAGAGTCACTGCACTCCGTGAGGCATTGGTTCGGGCAGATGTCGATCTCACGCTCGTTATGGGTGCGGATGTTCATATAGCTCTGGATCTTCGTGACAAACTTGACATGGGATCTATCCCGACGATCAATGGCTCACGTTATTTTCTTTTTGAGCCGCCGCACCAGGTTATGCCGCCGAATATTGAGACCCTTGTAAAGCGTCTTATTGATGCGGGCTACGTGCCCATATTGACCCACCCTGAGCGATTGGGATGGACAAATTCGCATTATGACGTCATTCACCGTATCAATGTGGCAGGATGCCTTATACAGATCACAGCAGCGGCCTTGGTCGGGGGATTTGGCCGCAGGGCGCAGAGCCTAGCAGACCGGATGCTGGAGGAGGGCCGAGTGGATATCATCGCAAGTGATGCGCATAATACGCATTCTAGGTTACCAGGTCTCTCCAAGGCGAGGGATATGGTTGAAGCTCGCTACGGTAAAGACCTTGCGGATGATCTTGTAATACACCGGCCAAAATTAATTCTGGAAAACAAACCGATAGCATCAGCTCTTAGCACATCTAATGCTGCAGCCTCATGGTCAGGGCAGCCGCGTGTAAAGCCTATGGGTTTTAGCCGGTTTGTCGAGTGGATAAAAAATGTTTAGGCAACGACTGTCAAAGCCCTTGATTGCTATTCTCATGTCCGTGGGGATGGTCGGATTACAGGCTTGCGCCTCAACGGAATTGTCTGCTCCGACTGCTGATCAGACCGGAATGCAAACTGCGTTAACAGGCATTGTACCGGGTGCAACCGACGGTGAACTACGTGTAGTTGCGGAACTTCCATCGCCTCCCGCTACCCAGGCTGGTGTTGCCCAGCCGGTATCGGTTTCGGACATTTTGGACGTCACAATTTTTCAAGTGCCGGATCTTTCACGAACTGTTCAAGTAGACGAGGGCGGTTATATATCGCTTCCACTGATTGGCCAGATCCATGCTGCCGGAAAGTCGGTTCAGGTTCTGCAGCGTGATATCGAGAAGGCTTACGGAAGTAACTATCTCCAGTCGCCCAGTGCCTCCGTTTTGGTCAAAGAATCATCAGCGCGCCGTGTGACGGTGGATGGTGAGGTTAGACGGGCCGGTATCTTCCCATTACCGCATTCGTCGTCACTGCTAGACGCGGTCGCGCTCGCGGGAGGTTTTAGCCAAGTGGCTGATCCGTCGAAAGTATTTGTGTTTCGGCAGTTGGGCAACACTAAGTATGTTGCCAATTACAGCGTTGATGATATTCGGCGAGGTAAGCGTAAAAACCCTGCCGTTCACGGAGGAGACGTAGTCGTAGTGTTTCCGTCCCAATCACGTGTCGCCTTACAAAATCTGAAGGAAGTGTTGGGCGTTGCTACTTCCGGTGCCCGCCTCGCCACTCTTCCTTAAGCCGATATTCATAAGGCAAATAATATGTTAGATCGCTCAGGCTCAGTGCCGAATGACAGATATCTTGTACAAGATAGCGGGATGCGGCATTTGCAGGTTCCAGCTAGCTACCACCCGTATAGCTTTGATGAACCTGCGCACGAGAGGCTGTTTGATCCGCTCAAGCTTCTGTTTCTGCTGGTAAAATATCGCTTGCTGATCGCTTTCACGGTGGCTTGCGCGCTCGTCATTGGCGTTGTTGTGACCTTAATGACGACACCCATCTACCAGTCCTCCGTTCGCATGGAGGTCATGGTGCCTTCAGCCCGTGTCTTTCAAGACCTTGAGGTGATGTCTGAGACATCCGATATTCGGGCTTTTCAAACAGCGCGCGAAAAAATAATGAGCCGGGCTCTCGCTCAGAGGGTTGTCTACCAGCTGGGTCTGGCTGATAGACCTGACTTCCTCTATCCTGCCCCCGATTTTTCGCCTGTGAATATCATTAATCGGGCTTTTGGACTTAGCCTTGGCCAGCAGCTTGCCGTCGATAGTCCTGAACAGCGTGAAAATATTGCCATATCGCGCGTGCTTCGAGGCATGTCTGTGAATCTTGTCCCGAACACCAGCCTATTGGCGATCTCGTTCCGTGGCCAGAACCCCGAATATGTCCGCGACATTACCAATCAAATCGCGCAAAGCTTCATAGATCAGCGCGTCGATCAAACTGGTCAGACTTCCGAATTGGCACGTCAGTTTATTCAGGAGCAGGTACTGCAGGTCAAGGATCGGTTGCAGGTTTCAGAACAAGAGCTGGTGGATTACGCCCGTGAGGCTGGAATTACGCTTGCGGGCAATGAGAAATCACTGATTGCTTCCAATATGGAGGCGATCAACACAGCCCTCTCCAAGGCGATTGAGGATAGGCTCGACAGTGACGTTCTTGTTGGGCAGATAGAACTGGACCGCGGAGAGAGCCTTGGGCAGGTTCTCAGCAGCGAACCACTTCAGAAATTACGATCTAGCATTGTGGACTTTAAAGCCGAATACCAGCAAAAGCTGTCAGCATTCAAGCCGGGTTTCCCAGATATGCAGCAGCTTCAAATGCGCATTAGCGAGCTTGAGCGGCAGTATAAGGACGGTGTAGCAGTAATCCTCGACGGTATCCGCATGAAGCGCGAAGAGATGATCAAGCGTGAGGCTGAACTGCGGGCCAAGCTTGGCGACCTTGAACGAGATCAGATTGCCTATGAGGACAAGAGCATTCAATATACGATTCTTAAGCGTGAGGTCGATTCTAATCGCTCGCAATATGAGTCACTGATTACTAAGTTAAACGAGGTTGGGGTTAGCTCTGAACTAAGAACCCAGACAGCTTCGATCGTTGACCCGGCCGTTCTTTCGCGCAGCCCAGTGGCACCACGACTTTCAATTAACCTTGCTATCGCTCTTGCTCTGTTCGCTGGACTTGGAGCGGCGATCATTTATCTGTTGGAACTGCTCAATAATACCTTCGTAAACCCAGATCAGATCGAGAAGGATCTTGGTCTTTCAGTTCTGGGTATTTTACCTAAGATTGAGGATGAAGATCTGGCAGCAAGCCTAGCGGATCCTAAATCGGGCCTGTCTGAGGCTTATCGGAGTTTAAGAACCTCAATCCAGTTTTCGGGAACTGAGGGTATGCCAAAGACGCTGATGATAGCTAGTTCCGAGCCAAGCGAAACAAAATCCACTACAACACGTAAACTCGCAGTGGACTTTGGAGCACTTGGTACGAAGGTGTTGATCATTGACGCTGATATGCGTAAACCGACCATGCACCGGCAGTTTGGTCTGGACAATACACTGGGTCTCAGCAATCTTTTGACGAATTCGGTGCGAAGCGAGGATTTGCCACGTACAGTCAAGAAGACAAAAGAAGAAAATGTTTGGGTGGTGACTTCTGGAACTATTCCTCCCAATCCAGCGGATCTCCTGTCATCAACCAAGATGGCGCTTCTTGTGGAGTATATGACAGCGCGGTTTGATCTAGTAATTATCGACAGCCCGCCTGTGATCGGCCTCTCAGATGCACCAATTATCGGTCGTATCGCACAAAGCACCTTGCTGCTTGTTTCGTCGAATAATGTGTCGCGGAAGTCTGCTAAAGCCGCTCTAAAAAGATTGCGGTCTGCAGGTGCCAACGTTATTGGGGCGGCACTGACCAGATTCAGTGTTGGAAAGTTCGACTATAACTACGCATACAAATACATCAACTACTATTACTACCAATATGGTCATGAACTTCCAAAGCCGGAGGGACAGGGTGACCCCAAAACTGCAATCGAGAAGTCCAAGTCATTCGTGGATCGTCTGGGGCGTATCGTTCGTGCTTCTGCTGGTCGTCTCGCTCAACGGCTTAAGCCGATCGATTGAGACACTTGCTCCCGGGCACGCCTTTCAGTACGATCCGCTCAATTCTGATGCTCGCGCAGCTCTGTTAATTGCAGCGCTAAACGAAAGCTATGAAAGATCTTCTTTGGAGGATCTCTTGGGCGTGACTTATGCTGGTCTCTTGTTCAGCCCTCTCGACGCAAGGTTTCATAGCTTGCTTGGAGAGCTTCGCTTGAGATCAGGTGATAATGAAGAGGCCCATAGGCTTTTTCTTCAGGCTCATCGACTTTCGCATACTGAAGTGCATGCGCTTCAATATCTAATCGAACACGCTATTGAGACAGGTGACTATGCCGAGGCGGTGGAGTATATCGACGTACTGTTAAGGCGATGGCCGGATCGTGCAGACGCTGTTTTCCCCTTGCTACCGCAACTTCTCACCCATAAAACTGCCTATGCGACGATCGCAGCAGCGATGGCAACAGACGCTCCGTGGCGCGCGCGTCTGCTGAACGGTTTGGCGCGTCAGGAAGAAGGCCTTGGCTTTGCCTATCAGCTTCTTTTGGAGCTTGCCGATACGACGCATCCCGCCAAACAAGGTGAAATCTCGACCGTCATTCGTGGCTTTATGTCGGCAAAGCGTTATGACGAAGCTTATCGTCTGTTTCGCTTCACCATTCCACAGGAAGAGCGCGCTTTGGCGGGCTTCATCTACAACAGTGCTTTTTTGCCCTCTTCGTTGAGTTCGCTGCCATTCTCTTGGCAGTATCGCAATAGCCGTGCAGCTGAAATCCGACTGCCAGCGGTTGGTACCTTATCCGGCGCCTCAGTCAATTTCCTCAGTGCGCCAGCCAAGGACATTGTACTACACCAGACACTGGTGTTAGCGCCGGGTCGCTACAGGCTTGTTGCCGAGGTTGATGCTTCCAGCCTGCGTGCGCCCCGTGCATTGTATTGGCGGGTTAGATGCCAAGATCAGCGTGAAGAACTGCTACGTCTCGATATTCCTGAAGGAAGCTATCAAGGACGACGTCTGGAAGCTGATTTTGATGTAACGAAGTGCGCTCTACAAAGGATCGAACTTGCCACAGATGTAATCGCGGAGAGTTGGCAGAACCGCTACTCAGGTCAGGTCCGTTTTCATTTTGTCACGATAGAGAGAGCTGATCTTGCCGAAACTGAAGGCTGAATTGCGCAAATATCTCCTTGGCTTTGTCTTTATTGCCGCAGCCCTGCTTGGCGGAGGAGCAGCGCCGGGCCTTTGGACCGACACCGTTCTTCAGATACTCATATTGGTTTGTGCGACCCCGGTCCTTGCAGCGCGGGATGGAGAAACCATTGATCCCAGGGTCAAATGGCTATGCGGTTTAATAGTAGCTGTGACCGCAATTCAGCTGTTGCCGTTACCTGTCGATCTGGTACGCTTATTTCGCACCGAGCTCCTTTCGAGTGGTCGTATGGAGCTCGTTGGGGGAGGGCTAGAGTTTATAAGTCTTGGTCTCGGCCGGACATTGGAAGCACTCCTATATGTCGCGGTGCTGATTATTCTTCAGCTTGCCCTGCTGCGTCTGCCTGGCGATCAACTCCACGCACTGCTTCCGTTCCTGCTGGTAGGGGTTGCCTGCAATGGTATTGCAGCATTGATCCAGTATTCAGCCTCCTCACGGGTTATGATTGACGGCCTGCTTCCGTACACTATCATGGCTGGCTTCTTCGCCAATCGAAATCATTTCAGCTCACTGCTTTATACCGCGCTGCCATTTCTTCTTTATTTAGCGACCTTCAAAGGATCGCGACTGTGGTCAGTTCTGGGCATCTTTCTTGTTTTGCTTGTACTTTTGGCAGCTGGTTCTCGTGCAGGTGTTTTACTTGGGCTTGCGGCATTGGTGTTGTCGGTTGCTTTCTTTGCATCACGTTCACGTATCGGGATCTGGGGCATGGTTATAGTGGTAGCAGTCCTGGGCGCTTATAGCGCAGGTACGTGGGCCCTGATTGAAGCCCGCGATCTTTCCGATCTGACTAGAGCCGAATTCGCCAGCACAACCATCACTGGGATTAAAGATAATTGGTTTCTGGGAATAGGTTACGGAAATTTTCCAGCCGCCTATCAGGTCTATGAAGACCCTGGGATGATATTCCAGCACTACGTTAATCATGCGCATAATGATTATCTCGAATTGATTTTTGAGGGCGGAATGCTGGCTGTTTTACTCATGCTAGCCTATCTTGGCATGTTACTCTCCCAACTCGTACGTGTCCGTCACAGTCACTTCCATAAAGCGGCGTTTTTGGGCATCCTGTTTGTGCTTATTCACTCCTTCGTTGATTATCCGTTGAGGACGATGGCCGTAGCAACGGCGTTTGTTTATTTCAACGCGATCTTTTTCCACCGGGAACTTCAGCCCCAGGGACGTCATATCAAGGGTATCGTTGATGTGCGTGACGGAAGTCGAACGCGAAGGTTTGTAGTCACCGACCCCTAGCTGATAGTGGGTGATGCCTATGAGAGTGTTGCAGATTGAATGTGGACTTGTCCCGCTTTATTTCCGCCTCATGATCTCTTTTCGGCAGATATTTTTTCGAATTGGGCGGGCGATATTCCTCCGAGCGTCGAATGCCTTCTGCGAATATTGTAAAATCCGTTGATGTATTTGAAAAGTGCATCGGTCAGCTGCTGACGTGTTTGCCAGGCATGGCGCCAAATCAGCTCCGCCTTCAGTGTTTTGAAGAATGTTTCTGACACAGCATTATCCCAGCAGTTTCCTTTTCCACTCATCGAGACCTGGAATTCGAGCTGTTTCAGCCGCTTTTGATAGTCATGAGCACAGTATTGACTGCCACGGTCTGTATGATGAATGCAGCCTGGCTCTGGATTGCGCAAAGCAATTGCTCTGTTCAATGCCTGTAATGCAAGATCTTGTTTCAAACGATCGCTGACAGCCCACCCCACCACGCGCCGTGAATGGAGATCGATGATAACAGCCAGATATAACCATCCTTCGCGTGTCCATAAGTAACTGATATCGCCCGCCCATTTCTGATTGGGCTTGTCAGCTGTGAAATCCTGATCCAGCAAGTTCGGGGCTATATTGAAAGTATGGTTGCTGTCAGTTGTCACCTTATGCTTGCGGGTTCTAACCGCATAGATGTTGTTCTGGCGCATCAAACGGCCAACGCGTCGTTGCCCAACAGATAATCCTATATCCTGGAGTTCTTGCGTCATGCGAGGCCGACCATAAGATTGAAGGCTAAGATGATATTGCTCTCGAATATGAGCGAGGATCACCATGTCCTGTCTTTGCCGCTTGCTTAGAGCGTTTCCCTGCCTGATTGAATCGGCAGGCTTTGCAAATCAGTCACTTTCTGATTCAAGCTATCTGCCGATGGAGGTCGGCAGATATGTCGCGAGCCCTTTCCATTGATCTTCGCATACGTGTAGTTGCTGCCGTTGATGGCGGTGCATCGCATCGAGAGGCTGCTGAGCGTTTCGGTGTAAGCGCAGCCAGCGTTAGCCGTTGGCGTAACCTTCAACTCCAGCAGGGAAATGTTCGACCCGGTCCACTGGGCGGCGACCGCAATTCTCACAAGACAGAAGCTCATGCTGATCAGATCATGATCTGGCTCGCCGAACACAGGGACGGTACTCTCTTCGAACTTCGCAGTGATTTGGCCGCCCAAGGCATCATAATCAGCAAGTCGGCACTGCACCGCTTTCTTGTCCGGCACGAACAAACGCGTAAAAAAAGACTGGCCATGCTGTAGAGCAAAGCCGTCCAGACGTTCTGGAAAAGCGGCAATGCTGGTTTGAACCGTCCCACGTTTGCCGGAGGCTCCAACTCTTGAGTAGAAGGAGCCATTATGAGCAAGACGACGAACAAATTTGCACCCGAGGTTCGGGAACGCGCGATCCGCATGGTGTTGGATCATGAACGAGATTATCCTTCTCGCTGGGCGACAGTGGTTTCGATAGCTGAGAAGATTGGCTGTGTACCGTCCACCCTGCATGACTGGGTTAAGAAGGCTGAGATCGACAGTGGCAAACGGGTAGGTGTGTCCACCGAAGTGACAGATCGCCTAAAAGCCCTGGAGCGTGAGAACCGTGAACTACGGCAAGCCAACGAGATATTACGTAAGGCTTCGGCATATTTTGCCCAGGCGGAGCTTGTCTTATGGAATTCTTGGCTCTTGATGCAAAAAGGAGCCGCTGCCCAGCACCGCAAATTGCGGGGCAGCGGCGGGGGTGGCGTCGTGCGGAGCTTGGTCTTGCAGGACCGCGGTCGAGTTTGACGAGCCCCCGTCTTTTCTAACGACCTGAACAGATACGTGGGCTGCGGGCCCGAACGACAAGCATAGGTAGGAAGAAAAGATGGCTAAGGATACCATTGGTATTGACGTGTCGAAAGACCGTCTTGACGCATTCTGGCACTCCCGGACGGAGGCGTGCTGCTTACCCAATACGCCCGAAGGTTTTGGGCAATTGTGCGACTGGCTGGCAAAAGAGGAAGACGTTCTCATCGTCTTCGAAGCAACCGGTGCCTATCACCGGGGACTTGAGCGACATCTCAGCCTGGCAGAGCTCCCCTTCATAAAAGTCAATCCAAAGCAGGCGCGGCGTTTTGCGCAGGCCATCGGGCGACTGGCAAAGACTGATAGTGTCGACGCCAAAATGTTGGCGCGCATGGGCGTTGTGCTTGACCTGACGCCTCAAGTCGTTGAGGGCGAAGATGTTCATGATCTCAGAGAGTTGCTGACTGCCCGCCGCGCTTTGGTCAAAGATCAGGTAACCGCAAAGACGCGGCTTGCTACTGCGCTGAACCCGCTCGTACGAGAGCAACTTGGTCGCCGCATTGAAGATATCAGTGCCGATATTCAAGCGCTTGACGAGGTCATCGCCCAGATCGCCAAGCAGCGGGGTACCCTTGAAGAGCGCATCCGCCGTTTGATGACCATCCCGGGGATCGGTCGACTGACCGCGACCACCATGCTGATCGACATGCCAGAGCTTGGGTACCTCGACGGCAAGAAGATCACTGCTTTAGCAGGACTTGCGCCAATGACGCAGCAATCTGGAAAGTGGCAAGGCAAAGAGCGAATCACCGGGGGGCGGTCATCAATTCGGCGCGCGATCTACATGCCCGCACTTGTCGCCATCCGCTTCAACCCGGACCTTCACGACAAGTATCAGCAGCTACTTAAGGTCGGAAAAGCCAAGAAAGTTGCCATTACCGCCATCATGCGGCGCATCATCATTCTTGCAAACACCTTGCTGCGCGAAAGCCGGAATTGGCTGCCTGACCGCCCTTGACCAAGACAGATACTCGACCGCCCGTTTCGCAAATGATTGCTTTCATCGACGAGCACCGCGATGACTATGGGGTCGAGCCGATCTGCCGTGTTCTGCCGATCGCCCCATCCACATACTGGGAACGCATAGCGCAGCGCCGCAATCCTGCGCTGCAGTCGGCCCGTGCGAAGCGCGATCTTGCACTTAAACCAGAGATTTTGCGCGTATTTTCGGAGAACTTTGGTGTTTATGGGATCCGTAAAGTCTGGCGGCAGATGCAGCGCGAAGGCTTTGCCGTTGCCCGATCAACTGTGGCGCGATTGATGCGTGATCTCGGCCTGCAGGGCGTGATCCGGGGCAAGCCGGTTCGCACCACCTTGAGCGACAAAACTGCTCCATGTCCGCTTGACCATGTGAACCGACAATTTTCCGCTCCTGCGCCGAATATGCTCTGGGTTTCAGATTATACCTACGTGGCCACTTGGGCGGGCTTTGTATATGTGGCCTTCGTTATCGATACTTACGCTCGCCGGATTGTGGGCTGGCGGGCAAGCAGAACAGCTCACACCAGCTTCGTGCTGGATGCCTTGGAGCAAGCGATTCACGAGAGGCGTCCAGCCCATCGAGGCGGTCTGGTTCATCACAGCGACCGCGGTTCTCAATATGTGTCTATTCGTTACACCGAGCGCCTCGCCGAAGCAGGGATTGAACCTTCAGTGGGAAGTGTTGGCGACAGCTATGACAATGCTTTGGCGGAGACCATTAATGGTCTTTACAAGGCCGAAGTGATCCACCGACGAGGACCTTGGCGCTCTTTCGAAGCCGTCGAATTTGCCACATTGGAGTGGGTCGAGTGGTTCAACAACCGGCGTCTGCTGGAACCCATTGGCAATATCCCGCCCGCAGAGGCCGAAGAAGAATATTATGCCATACTGGACGAACAGCTCATGGCAGCATAACTTAAACCAACTAGCCTCCGGCAAACGTGGGACGGTTCAGTTCGAGGAGCAACTTGATCTCGATCCAGAGCGGCTCGTGTTCATCGATGAGACCTGGACAGCGACCAATATGGCCCGTAGTCATGGGCGGTGCCGCAAGGGTGAGCGGTTGCGAATGGGTTTTCCTCACGGCCATCGCAAAACGACCACGTTGGTTGCGGGGCTGCGCAACACGGGAATGGTCGCGCCACTTGTCATCGACGGCCCCATCAACGGTGATTGGTTCGAGGCGTATGTCGCTCAGGTGTTGGTTCCAACATTGAAACCAGGTGATATTGTCATCCTCGATAATCTGTCCAGCCACAAACGACCGGCAGCAAGAGAATTGATCGAGGCGGTCGGCGCGACAATGATGTTCCTTCCACCTTACAGTCCAGACTTCAACCCGATCGAAAAGGCCTTCTCCAAGCTGAAGGCGCTTTTGCGAAAGGCTGCCGAGAGAACAGTCAATGGGCTTTGGGATCGCATCGGTAAGATGGTTGAACTCATCGAACCGCAAGAGGCTCAGAATTACTTCAACTCGTGCGGATATGATCCAACTTGAAAGGGAAACGCTCTAATGGTCGTCTGCGCCACGCACGATAACCACGTGATGTAACATCCATAATCTGGCAGAGCCGATGAACTGAAATTTGATGGCGGTGTTCTTCCACGAAAGCAAACCTTACTTGTTTTGGTTCGCGAAGAACACGGTGGCTTTTTTTAAAACTTCCCTCTTGTCTTATGAATATCAACGCTCCGGTGCGATACTGGGGCCATGACACAGCACGGTATTAATACCGTGCTGTGTCATGGCAGAGGATGGATCGTTTCCCTCTGGGTCATGATGGACCGTGGAGGAGTAGGATCACCTTTGTTCAATTGGTCGACTTGAACGGATAATAGGGCTTTGGGCCCGTACGACAAGAGGAGGTACAATTGACCAACCGCGTTGTAATCGGAGTAGACATCTCCAAAGAGACACTTGACGCCTGCAAGCTGCCAGGGAACCAGCAGATACAAGTTTCCAATAACTATAAAGGCTATCAAAAGCTCCTACGCTGGATTGAAAAAGCGCCAGAAGTCCTTTTCGTATTTGAAGCAACTGGAGCTTATCATCGTCAGTTTGAAATGGCATTGGGAACATCATCCACGCCCTTTGTAAAGGTAAACCCCAAACAGGCACGGCGGTTCGCGCAAGCTGTTGGAAAGCTAGCGAAAACAGATAAGGTGGATGCTTCAATGCTGGCACGCATGGGGGTTGCACTCGATCTCACGGCACGAGATCCCCAGCCTAAAATATTATATTTGTTCAAGGATTTAATAGCGGCAAGACGTGGGCTTATTAAAGACCAGACAGCTGCCAAAGCACGTCTGGATACCGCTCAGGTTCCGTTAATCAAACGGCAGCTAGAAAGGCGCTTGAAGCAAATCCAATCCGACATTGAGCAGATTGATAAAGAAATTATCGCGCATGTGACAGATGATCCAGCCATGGCTCGACAGGTTGATATTCTAAGCAGCATTCCGGGTATTGGTGTGCTCACCTCGATCACGGTTCTCACAGATATGCCTGAGTTAGGTACGCTAGATAATAAGCAAGCGGCAAGTTTAGCAGGGTTAGCCCCAATGTCCCAGAGTTCAGGGAAATGGCAAGGGAAGGAGCGTATTCAAGGTGGCCGAGCTATATTACGCCGCGCAATCTATATGCCCGCCCTAGTGGCCACACGCGTTAACCCAGATATGCGGGAGAAATATCAACAATTACTCACGGCAGGTAAGGTAAAAAAAGTCGCACTGACAGCGATTATGCGTAAGCTAATAATATTAGCGAACATCTTGTTAAAAGCCGACCGGAAATGGGTCCAACATCGCGCTTGAATAAGACGGATACTCCTCCGGAAGTAGGCGGTTCTCTTTGCGCAAGCGTTCATTTTCTTTCGCCAGATCAATATCGCTAGCTGGAGGCATATCCGCAGGACGAGAGCGCTGTATCCATTTTGATAAAGTGGAAAGGCCAACGCCCAAATCAGACGCTACCTCGCGCCGAGTAAGGCCACTTGTAAGTGCAATCCGAACGGCTTCGCGTCGGAAAGCATCAGTATGTAACACTGCCATAAATCTTCTCCTTAATGACAAATAGTCTATTCAAGGAGGCGGAATCAAACCGTGACAAGTCCACAATCCCGCTGCTGTCATCCATTGCCGCAGCGTCTCCTTGCTGACTGAAAGCTGATGGCGTTCAATCAGCTTCTCACAGGCCAGTGTCGGCCCAAAGTCCCGATAATACGTCCGTACAATATCCAGAACATCATTCCGGAAATCCTCTCCATAACGGCGATTGCTCGGGCGACCGCGCTTGCCCGAAACAAGGCCCGTTGCACCAAGCCGATCAAATGCCTGTAACATCCGATGAACCTGGCTGCGACTGAGGCCAAGCAGCGCCGCTGCCTCCACCACACGAAGCTGATTATCTCTGATTTGCTGAACGGTCTTCAGCCGGTTGAGTTCTTTCTGCGACATCGTGATCAAACAAGACATGACGGCTCCCATCCGCTGTTTGCTGCTGAAAGCCCAGTCTTCCTTTCCGCGTTCGATTTGAAAAGGGCAAGTGATGCAAAAAATGTCGCATCTCTAAATTGCCCATGTGTCGCATCTGTATATTGCCGTGTGAGGTCAGGCTGAAGCGCGACTTTTCGGTTTGAGTTTACGCAAAACGATGTCTGTTTGCGAAGAGTTTCTGCCGAAAGACTTCTGCAGGTGTTTTGTACCCTAAACATTTGCGCGGTGTATTGTTGAGGCGATGACAAATGAATGCGAGATCTCGATCACTGAGGGTAAGCGGGTCAAGGTCTCGGGGAAGCCAGCGTCTTGTGCGTCTGTTGGTGTTTTCAACGGTGCCTTTTTGCCAGGGTGATTGCGGATCGCAGAACCAGATTTGCGACCCTATCCCATTCTGCAGATAGGACCACTCTGTAAACTCGGTACCACGATCAAACGTAATCGATCGGCGGGCCATTTGGGGCAGGGGCTGGAGTGCTCTAATCACACCTTCCATCAACGGCTTTGATTGACGATCATTATTGCGCAACAAAACCGTGAAGCGGCTCACCCGCTCGACCAGAGACGTTACATTGGCCTTGCCGAACCTCTTGCGAAACTGGATGAGGTCGCATTCCCAGTGTCCAAACTGCTTGCGCCTGGCAACCATGTCCGGGCGGTGTAAGATGCTGAGTTCAGGCGGAAATCGACGCCCATGATGACGCCGGGCATGGCGTGGACGGCGTCGGGCACGGCGTTCGGGCAAATATTTCCAAAGCTCTTCTTTTCGACCGTCGGTCGAATACACAAACTGATAGATCGTTTCATGACTGACAGAGATGGGATGCCGCTCCAACCGCATTCTCCCGGCAATCTGTTGCGGCGACCATCCATCGTTGATGTGCTGGATCACGGACTGCCGGAGCTCACCATACCGGATGAGTTTGCGTTGCTTCGCGCGACGCTCACGGCATTTCTGATCAGCAATTGTACAGTAATAGCCGTTTAAATCCTTGATCTCATCATCGGTAAACTGGTTACGCTTAAGTTCACGAAAAATGGTCGAGCGATGCCTTCCAAGCCTCTCAGCAATAACGTCAACGGAAAGCTTTGCAATGCGCCAGCGTGCTATTCTGCGACGTTCATCCAGATCAATATGCGAATAGGTGCGTTCCATGACGGGTTCCTTGCATCGGATAACTCATTGTTATCATTTACAAGTCGCACTTCAAACTAGAACCCACCCGGCTACAAAAAAGCAATCACATAATGTAAATTATGGAACCCGCAGGTCTATGTTGAGGCAACAAATCGCTTTAATTTGATTCCAGCCCTGAGAATGTACGGAGGAATTGCTAGTGAATAGTGACCACAGTTTAATCGCAAAACATTCGGATTTACGCCAGCATTATTCAGACTTTCCAACAGAGCATTTGACAATTCTGGCAGTACAACCTTGTCTCTTTTTGCCAAAACAATCTGTATATCCAAATCGGGACGAGCAAGACTGTAGGCGTAATTTCCCAGATCGAGCGGTGCCCAAGCCCTATGCAGATGAGACAGGTCTATTGTAGGCTCAAAGCTTTCGCGTATGGCTCGCGTTGCACGCCCAGTCCAAACCATCCCGGCCAGACTACCAGCTGTGAGAAACAGCGAAGCTTTCGAAACGTTGGTATCATGGGCTGCTACCAACCCTGCGACCCATGAACCGAGGCTCATTCCGAGTACGGAAATTTCTCGATACCCTTCGCTTTTCAGCCAGCGGATGAGCTTCTGTCCATCCCACACGGCCTGTCGTAGCGACTGAATCGTTCGGCCGAGATTGGCGCTAAGCATATAATCGGCGTATTCGGCCCCCGGACGGCTCCGCTCGAAATGATAAGGCATAGCGATCTCGACGACCGTAATGCCTCTTTTCGACAAGTAACTTGCTATCTGACGGTTGCGGGACCGTGCATTCCAATGATGAAAAATCACGAGTGCTTTGTCCCGCGAGCCGCTATCGGTTATCTTGGACCAGACCAGGTTATTTTCCTCAACGTCTGTCAAAATGTCAGATGGAAATTTGAGAAAATCGCCTGCCCGCTCGAAATCAATATCGTTGCCGAATGGCGCTCTGAAGAACGATGGCGTAGCGGCAGCCTGCATGCCTAGCTGGCAGAATTCCTCGATATTGGTAACATTGTCAGCGTCCGGAAACGCACGTTTTGCGTCCAGAGTAACGGCTGTTGCTTTTTTAGCATCTTCTCCGCGTCGTGCCCGTTTCTCATCCCATTGATCAAGCCAAGTATGAAACACTTTGATTACTTACCTCACTCGCACGCCGGGGCCCAAAGCCGGATCAAATAAGCCATAAATAGCGATTAAGAGCCCGGCAAACATCAGCACCGTAAAGCCGAAAAACGCGTCGATAGATAAATAGCTTGCGAATAGAAGCACCACAACCGCGGTCATTTTCCACAATGACACTTTGAAATGACTTCCGGCCCCTGCGCGAATCACTCCATATAAAAAGACAAAACTGGTCGATATGGCGATAAGCAGGCTGCTGTAGTGCGTAGGCATTCTATAGCTAAAGCGGCTCTGAGCCTCTGGACGCTCGTATAAGATCGATGAAAGATCGCTAATTACCCAGGCAACGACACTCGTGCCATTTGAGGCCAGATAAGAGCTTTGCAGCTTCATAACGGTAGCGATCAGCAAGCCTAAGACCGTGCAGCGGAATACCCACCGCATGACCCAAAAATCAGTCTCGCTTGGATTGCTCCAGCCCGGGTTGGTCTGCAATTTTGCAGCCTCGCGGATTCTCGATAAGTCATTGATGACCGAATAAATCAGGATGAGACCGGCGAAAAATAGATAAAAGGATAGGCTCATATACAAGTAGGCGAAAGCTGTAAAAATGATCGCAGCAGGTCTCGTTACGATTTCAGGCCGGACTATCGCGATTGTGCCCCAATCGGTTGCGTAATTTCCTCCTCCATCAATAAGGGGGACCAGACAAACGCCGATCCACTGGAACACACCGGCAAATAGCAAACAAATCAGGAAGACTGCCCAAAACGAACCCGATGAGGCGTCGATAATATGTCGCCATGCGCGGTCGCTGTCCTCGGGCGCGCCATCGAAAAGCCGACGACGTTCTTCGTGCTTCCACGAATGCACCAGTTCGGAAACGAAGGCCAGGAAGACCGGAAGAAACACCATGAACACGAGGGTCCAGTTCGCCGCCCAAAGGAATCCGACCTGCTTGATCACGCCATCCGATCGGGTGAATGTTACGTTGTGAATGCCAATGATGTACGAAATGAACCCGAGAGCCGACATTCCAGCAAAAACCGAGGCAGACAGATTCAGAGGAGACCCCTCAACGAAAAGCTTCTCTGACCATCTAGTCAGATTCCATCGCTTACCATCGTTATCGCTTGCGGAGTCCGATGTTGCAATTAGGGCTTCTACTTGGGCTGGCTCCGACGGTTCGGCTGTTTCAGTCTTCTTCTGCTCACGTCTTTTGGCGACAAGCCGAGAGTGTGCAGCGCTGAGTTCCATACTCCATTCGCTTGTAGCAACCGTATCACCACAACTTAAAACTCTTGCCAGCAACCCGATGTTGGTCGTGCTTATGCCTTTTTCATTCTCTTGAAACCAGAGCTGAACCGTTCGAAGATCGACGCCAATCCGCTTAGGATCTACATGCGTTATGGCCTCCGCAAGAAGCTCTGGGGTCCATGGACCTGCCGTATGACCGTCGGATCCTAGCGGGCGACCAGCACCGGCGGCGACAATGCGCTTGAACAATTCCTTGAAATCGCTCCCATCGTTCGGTGGAACGAAAAAAAACTTTCCGTTTTTTATCAATCTCTTACCGGCTCAAATTTCGTTGCGTTTCACTTCGTTTCGTATCCTAGCGTGCAAGATACCTTAATCAACGTTTTTATCATTTTAATTTTGGGATGGCTGTTTCGTCAGAAATTGGTGCATGGAGGCAAGAAACTGAGCATCGAACAGTAAGAAGCATCCGATCTTCATGTGAGTGTGCTTCATGCTGCTATCAACTACGCGTCAGTTTTGAGAATTGCACTTATGAGCGTCACCCATCTTCTGAAAATGACTTTCGGAGGCAATTATGGATGCAATTGGGAATGCGATCAGTTGGGAGAACGAAAGCGACGGCGTTCAAGAATGTAACGCTGGCCCAACGAAACGACTGCTGAAACTATCGTCTCTGGGTGACGATCCGCGCCGGATCGTTGATTATGAGCCGCAAGATGTGAATGACGCCATAGGAAAACTGGTTATTCTCGCCGCATCTCTGATCTCCGGGCGGATTACGCTCGCACAGGGCGAAATGGCATCAGTTTTGAAAAGCGTCGATAAGAATATTTGATTGCTTTGGAAGCCCGCTAGCGGGCTTCATCTATTTGCGGTCTGTCGCAATCCATTTGCCGGATGATTGATCTTTGGCAAATCCAACCGTCCTCGCAATAGTTTGTGCTGACGGATTTTTTTTGACGTTGGTAACGCACTCGACCATGCCGTTGGCACCGTCAACAGGCCAACAATTCGCTAGTGAGACGGAAAGCATTTCAAGTTCACTCCTATCCCACAATAGCGGATTTTTTTCTTCCAGCTTCCTCACGGCAAGCAATGCTTCAGCTTGAGTTGGCACATCGAGCTTGGCGCTCGCCGCTGGCTCATCGGGAACGGGACAAAGTGTAGGGTCGGCCTTGATCGCTGCAACGATATCGGCTTTTGCAATGGCTGTTGCGTTGCTCGAAGCGTTGGAGACTACAAACCAAGTACCGCCCGCGCCAACAGCGATGCCGGCGCTTGCTGCCAGTGCGAGAAGTGCGTTCTGATTCATTAGAGCTCCTTAAAGTTTCAAATTGAACCAATAGCGCCCCTTCAAACCTTGATAATCGGGAATGTCGAAAAAGTAAGGGTCTTTTCGCATTGGACGGGCAATGGAGACGACCTTTCGACAACTATTTCCGCGATCCGAGTTGCCAATGTCTCTATATTGAACATCCTTGTACTGCTGAAGCTCTTTGTTCTGTTCCCTGATCTTGTTGGTGCAGGTGTTGATTGTCTTTTCGCAGCGGTTGGACAGCTTTGCGCCGCGATCACTCATATTGCTGGCTTCCTTGAATCCAGATGGGCAATCCTCGTAAGGCTGATATCCGGGTTTGCCAGACTTAGCTTCATGGCAAATGGGCCATGAGAAACCCGGTTTTGCCATGGCCTTGATCAACTTGGTCATTGGCGGAACGCAATAAGGGACACCATGCCACGAGGGATTTGATGATGCTGCGCACAACAGGACCTGGCAGCCCCAAGATGGCGTCCCTCCCGTGTCCTGCGCTATTGCAGCGGATGGCATCACGGCGATAGTGCCAAGGCCAGCGAGTGCAAACAGAAACTGCTTCATTTCAGGTCATCCTCATATTGTAGCGGTTGAAACCAACCCGGTAGGCAACATGTCTCGGGCGTGAAATGGGGACCGTGTGATGAGATCTCCGGCCGCGTAGCTGCATAGTGCGATAAGTGTGAACGCGGAAAACCATTAGATTCCAATGCGATAGACCAGGAGCTGATTTGGAATATCGCGGCATACCGCTGGATAGGCAAAGACGCCGATCAAGAACGCATCGAACGACATTTGCCGTTGTTCGTGGAAAAACAGCGATACGGTGAGGAATAGGGCCGCGATTATGCCGTGGACCCACCAGATTTTCGACGACGGGATGATAAGCAAAAACGATAGCAGGATGGCCAGCAACAAGCAGGCCATAGGATCGCGCGCGAAATTGAGCGCAATATGAGCGATTTCCGACAACTATCGGTCTGTCCTTCTTGGTTTTCTGCGCGCGTTGGCAAACGGGGGAGAGATTTCGCTTTTGCGCTC
Source organism: Ochrobactrum sp. A-1 (assembly GCF_022488005.1). Lineage (NCBI taxonomy): Bacteria > Pseudomonadati > Pseudomonadota > Alphaproteobacteria > Hyphomicrobiales > Brucellaceae > Ochrobactrum > Ochrobactrum sp. A-1. Next base: position 228,579 of record NZ_JAKVQC010000009.1, on the reverse strand, counting down.
TACGAGTAGGTTGAAATCCGCGATAGGCTGACGATCGAGCGTTTTGTCGACGGCCTTGCGCCGCCACTCATTCATATCCAGAACATAGGTCGCCCACATGCCATATCGCGCCGACATGGCGGTACGCTGATAGCCTATATATTGAGGGTGGCTGAGGTAGGGTGAATCCACCCTCGCCCAACCCACACGAAGCATTTCGAGAGCTAGGTCGCGTCCCCGCGATGTGCATCTCGCTCGCGCCATGCCTTCAGCATCATAGCCGACGACACCGCAGGAGACGGCGGACGCCCCGATCGCTCTTTTGAGCCAAGCTTTTGCAAAGGGGCCACAGGGTACAGGCGGCGGTGCTTTCGTGACGTCCCTGTTCGTCCATTTCGGATCAAGCGCCCATTGAGGCAATTCGCACGCGTCAATGTCCGCGAGCCGAACTCGTTGGGCATAAGTGGGAAACCAGAGGGTCCGACCATCAATAACCGCGACACGACCCTTGAAGATTGGAAGCGGTACCGGCTGGCTAGGTTGAACCGATACGCTGGCAGCTGGCGCGCGTTTAATAGCATCAGCTGCGAATGCTGGTGTCGATGCGACGGCAAATGACATTGCTACGATCAGATATTTCATTGTTGGGCATTCCTCGTCCGTTCGTTTGCCGATTTGCTCAACAGGATGGCAGGATGCTGAACGTCTTCGAATTGCCAGAGGCCTGCCCGCTTCTCACGAGCTTCCTGTTCGGCCACTGCGTATGCTGGATAGTAGGGAAGCCCGTCAGCCTTCAGCGCGGCAAAGGCATAGCCGCTCGTAATCAACACCGTCGATAAATCGAGGCGATTTCCGCCGATTGTCGCGTAGCAAACGACATAGGAAGTATCGGCAGTTTGCGCTACGGGAGCGCACACCGGTTTGGTGTCTTTGATATAAGCCGCGAATACGGCAAGCGAAGCCTCGCCGCAGTCCTTCTTTCTTCCGGTCGTATCAGTGAAAGCAGTTCCCCGAAGGCATGACTGAACACCATAGAGACGATAGCGCTGACCTTCAGAGACCCACGTATCCCCAGATTCCAAAGTAACGCCCGGCTGGAGGTCGAAATATCCCTCCGGCGCGGCAAAAGCCGTTGGCGAGAAAAGGACCACACATAGCGACATTAAGGCTGACTTCATTGGGCCTTCACCCGCGGATCGGCCCACATCCCATAAGAGCCGTCTTCTCCGATCTTCTGCGCCTTCTCCAGATCGGGACGCTCTAGCTTCCCGTCTTTCGATTTCGCAATGCGGAGCGCGCCGAGAGAGAGCATTTGCTCTTCGAGCATATCAACGGTGTCCAGGCTTCCGGGGTAATTGTAATAGCCGTAGCACGTCACATTTTGTTTGGGCGCGCTCTCTTCACTTACAAATGCCCGACAAAAGAGAACCTTCGGCGACTGCAACATGATCTGCAACTGCTGCTTGGCGTAGTCAGAGCAAGAACCAGCAAAATCATCCTTGCGGTTCACCATTTCGCCTTTGCAGGCTTCTAGCCCGTACAGATTCAGAAGGGTCTTATCATCAACCCGAAATTCGGTCGGTGAAGTTGCCTTATAGCCCGAGGCGGATGCAAACCCCTTCCGAGCCGTAACTTTTCCGTCTCCGTCATAATACTCAATGACAAGCACGGTCTTACCCGGCGATGCCAGCGACTTGATGTAATCCTTGTTGATTGCAGGCGCGGCGATTGCGGCTGTTGCCAACATACAACTGCTCATTGCGATTGCGATGGTTCTCTTCATTTTCCAGCCCTTACCGTATTGCTTATTCATTTTCCATGTTCATAGGGGGTTTATGATTTGCGAAAAAGCATGTATCACTTAGCCAAATCGGTATCATGCTATTATGAACTTAATCGGTTTTCGCTGCAACCTCAACAGCGCATGTGAGGTCTGCGACAGGAGCTAAGGGGCTAGAATGGAGAGGCTTTCAATCAAAGCGCTATTGCTAAGCGCCACATTGTTCATCCCGTTCGGGATTGCCGCCACTTGCGCAGAAGAAAAAGGCGCAATTGCGCCATTCGCGCAAGATGGCGACGGCGAGGCCGCAACTCACAACGCATCCGGATCACGCTCGGACTTGACCGTATTCAACCGCCGCTGGACAAGCGAAAGCAAAGAATTTGTTGTGGGCTCTGATGGCATCGTTTCCGCGGAGGATAAAAGTGGAAACGGCACTAATACGAATAACCATTTTGGCAATTTATTCGGCACTGTTTTAGCCACTGGCTCCCTATCTAATATTACCAATCCAGTTATCTCGTTTCAGAATGAATCTACCCGTTTAGGCGATTTGCCTTCGTCTAAGCAGGCAGCTGTATCCACTCCCGAATGCGGCCCCTCCCCGCTAACACCAGAGGAAATCAAAACTCTGGTCGAACAGGCCGCTCGCCGACATCAAGTTGATGCTCTGTTTGCTACCGCCATCACTTGGGCAGAAAGCCAGTTCGATCGTTCCCGCAATTCAGACAAAGGCGCACGCGGGCCGATGCAGCTCATGCCGGGAACCGCTGAGCGCTTCGACGTCCGCGACGTCTGTGATCCGGCGTCAAATATTGAAGGCGGCGTTAAGTATCTCCGGGTGCTTTTGGACGAGTTCCAAAACCCCCTGCTTGTTGCCGCCGCTTATAACGCAGGCGAAGGCCGCATCTATGAGTACGGCGGCGTTCCACCGTTCAGGGAAACCATCGGATACGTCGCAAAGGTCGTCAATTACCAGCTTGGCGTAACTATGCCAGCGCCGAAAAAGAAGCTCGTTGGTGGTAGTCGGAGATCCTCGCCTGTCATGGCGAGCGAAACTCAATCCGGGGTCATTGCAGTCAAGAAAACCGGCACCTTCGTTGGTGGCGTGATGCATTTTTAAAGGAGAGAAGGATGATCAGCGAACAGAATAAGGCTTGGCATATCAGCGCTTCAAAGCTGGCAGCCTGCCTTGGTTTGGTGGCTGCCGCGCAAATTGTCGGGGCGGATTTGGCGCTGGCACAGTCAGGCGGCGTTGGTGGTGCCTTCGCGCCCATTCAGACAGTATTTCAAGCTATCGTTGATTTCATCAGCGGCCCTATTGGTCGCCTGTTTGCAATCATCGCCGTGATGGCGTTGGGCTTTCTCGCATTTGCTGGCCGACTGTCTTGGTTTTTTGCTGGCGGTGTGATCCTCGGGATCGGTCTTGTTTTCGGTGCTCCATCAATCGTCGACGAGCTGATCAGCACAGTTGGAAACTAGCGATGGCTGAGTACGAGGATGTAAAGCCGCAGCTGACCCCGTTGGTAATCGGGTTAACCCGATCTCCCACCATGTGGGGTGTCCCGTATATGGCAGTAGTCGTCGTTATCGGCATCACAATCATAGCATGGCTGGTCAGCAAGTCGTTCTGGATCCTGCTCCTGGCCCCGATCAGCTATGTGGTTCTGTTCTCCCTTTGCGCTTGGGACAACAAAATTCTCGATGTTGTTGAAGTCACCGCGCGCAAAACGCCTCGCACACGCAACAAGTCCTTCTGGGGAACAAATTCGTACGGACCTTAGCTAATGTTGAAAGTCGTCAGAGAAGAACTCGGATTTGGCAAGGTCGCTCATAATGAGCGGCCTATGGCTTCGCATATCCCATATCTGAGGCATATGTCGGATACAGTGATCGGCTTGGAAAACGGCGCTCTCTTGTCGGTCATCAAACTCGACGGCCTCTTTTTCCAAACCGAAGATCAAGCCGAACTCAACATGCGCTCGAATGTTCAGAATACGATCATTCGAGCGCTTGGATCGAGCCGTTTTTCTGTCTGGTCGACTGTTATTCGCCGACAGGTCGATTCCGAAATTGGTGGCGCTTTCGATGACCCGTTTTGCGATCAACTAAACAGCCGATATATGAGCCAGTTGCGTCATAAACGCATGTTCGCCAACGAAATTTACCTCTCCATCGTGCGAACCAATATGCGCGGCGCCCTCGGTCTCAGCGACGTAGTAAGCCGTGCTTTCACGCGATCCGGCGGGGCTGAGGTTCGAGATCAGCAAACGCGGGAAATAGTGACCGAGCTCGAAGAGCTCGTCGCCAACATGACCCGTGAGCTGCAAAAGTATGGCGCACGCGAGCTTGGCATCACCTATCGCAATGGGGAGCCATACTCTGAACCGTGCGAATTCATCAACACAATCCTGACCTGCGGTGTACCGCGCAAAATGCGACTGCCGCGGATGGGGATTCGAAATTACGTCGGAGCGTCACGCCTGCATTTCGGCAAGCGAGCAATGCAGACACAAGCCGCCGTCGATGAAGACAATCGCTTTGGCGCAATGCTCTCCATAAAGGAATATCCGCCGTACACCGGTCCGGGAATGCTGGACGGTCTGCTGCAGGTAAATCACGAGTTTATACTGACGCAAAGCTTCACAATCTCGGACAAGCCGATTGCGCAAGAGCGTATTACCCGGCTTCAGCGCCAGATTGCCGCGTCGGATGAATCCGGCAGCGCGGTCGAAAGCGATATCGATTTCGCTCTGAACAGTCTCATGAACCAGGAGGCTGTTTTTGGCATCCACCATTTCTCTTTGCTTTGCCTCTCTCGCGACCTTGATGGTTTGAGCAAGGCAGTTTCCGAACTCGGTAGTTGCCTGACCGATATGAACATCAACTGGCTTCGGGAAGATATGAACCTCGAAGCGTCGTTCTGGGCGCAATTGCCCGGCAATCACAGCTATCGTGCACGAAAGGCCATGCTGTCATCGGCAAATTTCTCCGGCCTGTCATCGATGCATAATTTCGCGACCGGGCAATCGGACAATCTGCATTGGGGCTTGCCGATCACGATACTCGAAACCACCTCGCAAACCCCGTATTGGTTCAATTTTCACCGTCGTGATATCGGCCATTTTTTGGTCACCGGGCCAACTGGCTCCGGCAAGACCGTTGCCCTGACATTCCTGCTGGCTCAGGCAATGCGTGTTACTCCAACGCCGAAGGCTGTGTTTTTTGACAAGGACAGGGGCGCTGAAATCTTCGTACGGGCCATGGGCGGAGCATACGAAGTCCTCTCGCCGGGAACGCCGACTGGTTTCAACCCGCTTCAGCTGGAAAACTCCGGCCCTAATCGTGATTTTCTGCTTCGCCTTTTGAAGTCAATGTTGCGTTCAAGCGATCACCGCGACTTCAGCCAGGAGGACGCAGATACGCTGGAACGGGCGATTGCCCGTATCATGCAAGAGCCTGCAGCGCAGCGCAACTTGCCAAACCTGTCAGGCTTGCTTGTAGGACGTTCGCGTGCGGATGCGAACGACCTGGCGTCAAGGCTGCGTCCTTGGATCGACGGCGAAAAGGCCTGGCTCTTCAACGCCCACCATGACGTGCTGTCGTTCTCGGGACGCAGTGTTTTCGGCTTCGATATGACAAGAATTCTCGGCAACGAGGATATCCGGACGCCCGCATTAATGTACCTTTATCATCGTCTCGATGAGCTTCTGAACGGCGATCCTGTCATGTTCTTCATGGACGAAGGCTGGCAGCTGCTTATGGATGAAACGTTCAGTCATTTCATCATCGACAAGATGAAAACCATTCGTAAGCTCAACGGCATTGTAGGCTTCGGAACGCAATCAGCCGCCGATATTGCCAAGGCTAAGGCTTCTCACACCCTTATTGAGCAATCGGCCACGAATATTCATTTCCCGAACCCGCGTGCTGACGAAGAGAGCTACATCAAACGCTTTGGATTGAGCGTTAAAGAATTCAATTTCATCAAAAACACTCCGCCTGAAAAGCGCACGTTTCTCGTCAAGCACGGGAATGACTCGGTCATTGCCCGTCTCGATCTCTCGAAAATGCCTGATCTCGTCAAAGTGCTCTCGGGTCGAAAAGAGACCGTCGAAGAATGTGCTGCGCTGCGGGAACGATACGGCGATGAGCCTCAAAGCTGGTTGGCTGAATTCTGCGGATGGGAGAGGAATGATGCATAAGAAAGCTGCTCTATGCATATTTTTGGCGTCAGCAACCATGCCATTGTCGGCGTGGGCTGGTGGCGTTCCTGTCATTGACGGATCTAATTTGTCCGAACGAACGGTACGGGATCAAAAAACATCGGAAATCGAGAAGACGGACAAAGACCGGTTTTCCCTCAACAAGAGCGTAACATGTGCGCTCTACCGACCGGGGCGCAAGGACGATCCCGTTGCAGCCGCCAAAGCCAATCCGGAAATTTCCGGGTTGGTCAAACGAGTGGCACGCGAAGAGGGCGTAGACGAAAATCTGTTTCTAGGGCTCGTTTATCAGGAAAGCCGCTTTAATCCCTGCGCGAGATCAGGTGCTGGCGCGATTGGCTTGGCGCAGCTGATGCCGGATACTGCCAAAGAATTAGGCGTAAATCCGCATAATATTGAACAGAATCTACGCGGAGGCGCTCGGTATCTGAAACAGCAGCTCAAGCGATATAACGGCAACGCTAACCACGCTCTTGCCGCCTACAATGCTGGTGCGGGCAACGTTAAAAAATACGGCGGCATTCCACCGTTCAAAGAAACGCAGGGGTATGTCCGGAATATCACGCAAAAATGGACACCGGCGTTCGGTGGGTCAAAAGACCTGCCCATGAACTATGGTGGCGGTGATACCGCATATTCCAGTATGCGGGATTCGACCATCATTTCGATGGCAACGACGCAAGCAACACAGGAAAGTTCCGCCAACGTCGCCTCATGGCTCACCCAGCTCGGCGGTGTGCAGTCCGACACCATTCAAGACAGCTGGGATCACAACGCTGGCGCTCGAAATACAAATCTCGAAATGGTCAACCAGGTGATTGTCCTCAGCAATTCGTTTGCCCACCTGCTCAACAGCCGCAATGCAGTTTCAGCCAGTGGCATTTCGGGCGCATCTCAATCGGCTTCGTTCAAGAAGAAAGACGACAAGCCGCGAGAAACGACCGGCGTCTGCGATCCCCGTACCGGTCTCGAATGGAATGCTGAAGAAAAAGCCTGCGTTCAAAAACGTGAACGCGAGGCGAACATCAAACTCAACCTTGATCCTCAATAAGGGAGACTAACAATGAAACGACAGATCATTTCGGCGTCAGCGATTGCCGTGGCTCTAGCATCGTTCGCTCCCATGGCGGCTTTTGCAGGTGGCGTCCCTGTCATCGACGCTGCCAATTATGAAGTGGCCAAGCAAACCTCGGTTACGACCGACAAGATCCTCGGGACAAACAAGGAAATCCTGACGACGGTCGAGGAGACATTGAAGGCCGTTACCGGTGATCGCGGCGGCGATGCGAACCAGATGCAAAACCTGGCCGTCGGGAATGGCTTTAGCGTATCATCAATGCCCTCTTTCGACAGCCTTATGTCCGGCGGGGTGCCAAATTTTGGCAGCATGGGCGGTGACATCGCCAAGGTCGCGTCCACTTTCATCAACGGGCTTCAGCTCGTTAAGAACCTGTCGGGGCAAGCAAATAGCAGCTTTAGCGGAGACAAGTCCTATGAACAGATGGTCAACACTGTGCTTGGTGTCGCCGCACTCGTAAATGGTTCGCAACAGGCGGTAACGACGCGCCGAAGCGCTTTTGAACAGGCCGGGCAGAGTATCGGTCAGGCAAAGGACATTAAAGGTTCCATCGACCAAAACACGCAGCTGCAAGTCCAAGCAGGATTGACCATCAATGAACTGATCGGCGTGATGAACGGTGCCGTGTCGTCATTACAGGCCGATAATCAGCGCCGCCTCACCGACATTTCCAATTCCAAGAAGGTGTTGACGTACAGTGCAAACTAACATCGCTAACAGCTTCCTGAAGTGTTTTATCTTTGCCGCCATTGCAGCCGCCGTTGCCGGCTGCGGAACGATCAAGGAAAAGACTGCTCCTTGCAAACGTCCCGCAAATCTCACGTCATTTGCCGAAGACATTCGGCAAGACTGTGGACCTATGGCCTTTGTTAATGGCGATCCAGCGACCGCCATTGCTGCGATCAATTCGATAGCAACGGAATAATCGGGGGCCGCTATGCATGATTTCTTGAGCGATCTTTTGGAGAGAATTGATAGTTCCGGCGAGAATTTTTCATCGCAGGCTTACAATATTATTGGCTCTGAAATCACGCCGCTGCTCAAGGTGATGTTCATCGCCTATGTTGGATATTACGGTATCCAGGTAATAATGGGGACTTCGCGGATTAGCGTGGGTGAAATTATTACACGCATATTCCGCATGGTCTTCATTCTGGCATTGATCAGCAACTGGGGATATTTCAACGATTTTTTCTACAAGTGGCTGAACAATACTCCTGAAGATGTAGGTCGCGCCATCCTGACCGCCACCGGAACGGGAATTACTGAACCGACAAATGGACTTTCTATGATATGGAAGACTGCAAACGAGGCGGCTTCGGCGTTTGCAGAGCAATCGGGCTATTTTTCAGTTTTGCCTTCTATGGTGGGCTTTCTCATCATGGCCTGCGTGGCAATCTTCATCGCTGTTGCTCTCGCAATACTTGTGCTTGCCAAGGTGATGCTATGGGTCCTGATCGGGACCGCACCTATCTTTATCGCCTGCATGTTGTTTGAACAATCGCGTAGCCTTGGGCAGGCGTGGTTCCAACAAGTTCTTCTATATGCACTGATCCCGTTATTCGTATTTGTCGTCGCCGCTTTCCTTATCGCCGCAATGGACCCTGAACTGACGAAGGTATCCGCTGCCGCTATAGAGCGACGCCTTACGCTGAGTGATATTTCAGCCTTCCTTCTGCTTTGTTTCGCAGGCGCTTTTGTGCTGTTGAACATCCAGGTCCTTGCTCAGGGCATCGCAGGTGGTCTTGCCATTGGTATTGGCGCAGCCGCGACACGAATTGCAGGCATGACAGGTGTCACCGCTCCAACGCAGATTGCACGAGCTGGCTTCAAGGGGATCGGTGCGAGTTATCGCGGCGGAAGGTCGCTCTACAATCGTTTTGGAAGCGGCAGCGGTGGAGGTTCGATTTCCCCTACAAGCCAGGGCGCGAAAGAAGCAATGCAAAACCGAATAAGCAGCAACAGCCTGCCTCGCTGATGCTGCAGGTTCATAAGAGGTAAAGGGCCAGATCATGACTGATTCCAAAGAAGCTGCATTGAGAATTTATTTTCAAGACGGTGATCGTTGGGAGAACGAAATTGTCAGGAAAGCAAAACGTTCAAAGGCCGTGGCATGGTTCCTAACCATCATATTCGGGCTCGTCGCGCTTTTCGCATTACTCGCGCTCGTTATGCTGGTTCCGCTAAAATCTTTCGAGCCTGTGATTGTCGTCGTAGACAAGGCTACCGGCTACATCGAAACCAAAAGCGGATTGACAAAAGCACAAGATCTGACGGATTCACGCGCAATCACCCAAGCCAACGTTGTTCGGTATATCAGGACACGTGAAGGCTATGATCCTTACGCGATCGATACAAACTTTGGCACGGCGGCACTGTTGTCGACAGGTGATGCAGCTCGCGAGTTGCAAGAGCAATACAGCGCTGCGAATCCGAACAATCCGGCGAAGGTCTACGGGAAAAACAAGCGTGTGCTTGTCAATGTGAAGTCTGTCACCTTCCCCAATGTCTCCACCGCACTTGTTCGTTTCTCAACCACTGAAAAGTCCGATACCGATGCCATCACCAGACACTACATAGGTGTCGTGCGCTATCGCTACACGGACGAACCCGCCACAAACGAATGGCGGTTTGAAAATCCCCTCGGCTTCCAAGTTTACAATTACCGGCGTGATCAGGAAACCGTCACGGAAGGGAGCAAGGGATGAAAAACCGCTTCCTAATTGCGGCGGCATTCTCCACCGTCCTCCTTTCGCACGCCCACGCAGTACAGACACCAAGGGCTGGATCGCTCGATTCACGTGTTACCAGTGTTGTCTACCAGCCAAACAATGTCGTCAAAATCTCCGCGACGTATGGCATATCGACAATGATCATCTTCGATGAGGATGAAAAGTTTGAGACGATTTCACTCGGCGATACAGAGAGCTGGCAGGTCGCTCCAACCGAAAAAGGCAACATTCTGTTTGTGAAACCGACGGCGAAGAACGTCGTCACAAACATGAACGTTGTCACAACCAAGCGCATCTATTTTCTGGAGCTGCACGACTATGCCCCGGATGCTGGCAAAAAGGTCTTTGGCGTCCGTTTCATTTACCCCGAGAAGGATTTGAATGCAGCGATGCGCAAAGAGGCTGAATATCGCGCTGCCAACCCGAATATCTCTAAAATCGACAAGGCAAACGTCAATATCGACTATTCATTTACGGGAGATACAAAACTGAAGCCGTCAATGGTTTTCGATGACGGCAAGAAAACCTTCTTCAAATTCACTGGTCGGACGCCAGCAATCTTTGCTGGCGTCACGACACGAAAGTGTTGGATCTGTCCGACTTTTGAGAACGTATGGTGATCACGCTGCGAGGATAGATGTTTCGCGCCGCAATGGCCTGAGATCAACGCCGTCTGTTGGGGTCCAGATGTAATCGCCGGTGAGACTGATGTGCTGCCAGCCGAGTGGGGTAATGTGTTTGATGATGTCAAGCGGCGTGGGAATGCCCTCGCGGTTGAGCTCGGCGAACGCCGGTTCGAGATAGAGTGTGTTCCAGTAGACGATGGCGTTGATTAGCAGGTTCAGTCCAGATGCTCGGTAGAACTGGCTCTCGAAAGTCCGGTCGCGCAATTCTCCGAGGCGATTGAAGAACAGTGCGCGGGCCAAGGTGTTCTGGGATTCGCTCTTGTTGAGGCCGGCCGTCGCGTTCCTGCGCATTTCGGGGTTCTGCCACCACTGGGGCAGAAAGATGGACCGATTGATGCGACCGAGATCGCGTAGCGCCAACGCCAGTCCGTTCTGGCGTGGGAATGCGGACAGCTTTGCCAACAGGGTCGAAGGCCGAACCTGCCCGGAACGGATCGTCGTGACCAGCCGCAGGATGTCGTTCCAGTTTGCCTTGATCCGCTCGACGTTGATGTGCTCGCCAACGAGCGGCGCCAGGTTTTCGGGAGGCGCGTCGCCCGGGAAGAGATAGAGCTTGCGATCCTTGAGACCGCGCAGCCGAGGCACAATCTGGAAACCAACGAGATGGCAAAGGGCGAAGCTCATATCGCTTACCCCGCCGGTATCGACATAGTGGGTTTCGATGGCGAGATCGCTGCCATGATAGAGCAGTCCATCGAGGACATAGATGGCTTCGCTCGCATTGGCATTCATGGCGATGATGTAGAAAGCGCCGTACTGGTCAGAGGTGAACCGGTAGAATTTGGCGCCGGGGTTGGGACCATAGCGGCCGTTGAGGTCGCCGATCGCCTCGGCGTGTCCGCCCGCCGGAAAATACTGGCCATCGGAGGATGACGTTGTTCCATCGCCCCACAAGCTTGCCAGAGGCAATTGCCTCTGGGCGTTGACGAGAATGGCGTGCGCGGCCGTGTAACCTTCCTCGCGAATATGCCAGTCGTGCGCCCAGGCGAGTTGGCGCATCGTAATGCCGGGGGAAACGTCCGCCATTCTCGTGAGACCGAGATTGATGCCGTCCGCCAGGATGGCGGTGAGGAGCGCAAGCTTGTTGTCGGCCGTCCGACCGCTGCGCAAATGGGTAAAGGCGTTCGAAAATTCCGTTCGGGCGTCAACCTCGAGCAAAAGGTCAGTGATGCGGATCGCAGGCAGACGGCTTTCCACCTTTAGCTTCAGCGACTTGGCGATATCCGGAAACATAGCCTTGTGCGGCGTGACGCTAAACCCCGCCCCGGTCAGTTCTACATCGTCGAGCTCGCCGGCTGCGGCCAGACGCGAGAGGTCAGCCAGTCCATCGTTCAGCAGCTGGCGCTGTTGGCGAAGATAAGTCTCGACATCGGTATCAACGGCGATTGGAAGCGCTCCTTCCTCACGCATCAGCTCGAATGTCGGCGTGGGAATGAGAAAGCTTTCGAAAGACTGGAAGCGTTTGGCTCCTTCCACCCAGATATCGCCCGCATCGAGCCGGCGCTTCAATTCGCTGAAAAGGCAAAGCTCATAAGCCCTGCGATCAATCTTTCCATCTTTGAGTATGAGAGGCATCCAGCCCTTCGGCGCAAAGGAGATCGGTGCCTTGTCGGGTATGGTCCTTTTGCCCGTACGATATAGACCCGCGACCACGGATAGCGCCCGCAAGAGGTTCGCCGCCACTGCGTGACCGCGGAACACGAGAGTGGAGAGAAACTGTGGCGCCAGTTTCCTGATCGTCGGATAGCGCTGGAGCATTTCGATTTTACCGTCGATAACATCCGGCGCGATCAGCGTATCAACCGCCTGGACACTGGTTGCAAAAGCTGGCCATTGGATGACCAGATCAAGCGCTTTGGCCATGTCCTCACCCTTCTCTCTGGCCTTGATGATCGCATGGCAGACTTTTGAAACGTCCTTCAACGGCGTCTGCACTTCCCGAACGGATCGGGTGACGCGAGCAGCCGCCTGGTTATTGGCTCGCCGCGTCAGGATGCCCATGAGTTTCTTGAACATGTCGATCGCGCAATCGGTGAGATGGCGGGAAAGGTGGAGCACTGTTGCAGCCAGGACAGCATGTCGGCGTTCGGTGTTAAGGTCGCGCAGATGCTGCGCGCTCATTCGCGTCCCCTCTGCAGCAAATTCGTCAAAGACCTTGGCCGGAATTCGATCCATCAACGTCGTCGGCAGGTTCAGAGACCGGAGAAAACGAATGCGCTCGGCAATTCTGTCGAGGTTGACGGCGGCTGGCGACAATGCCGGCGTTCTCGCCCAGGCAAGAATGGTCACGCTTGTCCCCTCACGCGGATCGAGAAGCTTGTCCAGATCGAGCTTTTGGCCTTCTGAGATCCCGCCGGCCAAGGCCCGATGAGCAATACGAATGCCGCGCCTGATTGCCACATGAATGATGGCTTCGAGCGCTGGCCGCGCTGGCAAAAGAATTCTCCTGCGTCGCAGTTCTTCCACGACCATATCCGCCAATACATCGGCCTGGCGCAGGGTTTGCGCGGCAGGTGTCAGCCAGCCTGTGAGTGCCCGCACGTCCGAAGGCACAAACGGACGCATCTGCATTCTGTAGAAAAGCAGGGCCAGATGCTCGCGCCGCGTCTGTGGGCGCTCGAAATAACGATCGATCTCATGGTGATCGACGCCGATCTGCCGCGCCAGAAATCGTAAGACGCCAGCCGGCAGGACCTCGCCATCCGCAAGCGGTCGGCCAGGGTATCGTAGCGTGGCCAGAACACAGGCGAGGCCCAGTCTGTTCGAGGCCTTGTTCTGTCGCATGATCAGGTCGAGATCCGATCGATCCAGCGTGTAATGTTTGGCGATCTCCCTTTCGTTATCCGGGATGATCGTCGCCTGTTGCCACCATGCCTCGCTCAGTAATGCTCTTCGCGCCATTCTCTGATCTTCCCGTTTCGCCGCGGAGAGTGCAGCGAAACGGAAAATGCGTGTCCGACAAACGAACGTTTCGCGGCATCCACAGTTCTTGTCCGCAAACCTTGTCATGAAACGGCAAATCGGACAATGTCCGAATTCAACGGAAAAACGGACAAACCACGTCTCATGACCTCTATCGGCTATGCAAGGGTCTCCACCGGCGAGCAGGACACCGCCCTGCAACTCGACGCTTTGCGCAAAGCAGGTTGTGAAAGGCTGTTCGAGGATAAGGCATCCGGCGTGAAGACTGACCGCCCCGGATTGGCTGAGGCGATCCGCTACGTTCGCGACGGCGACACGCTCACAGTCTGGAAGCTCGACCGCCTCGGCCGGTCGATGAAGCACCTCATCGAGATCATCACCGAACTGGAGGCCAAAGGCGTCGGCTTCCGATCCATCACCGAAAACATCGACACCACGACATCCGGCGGTCGCCTGGTCTTCCACCTGTTCGGCGCGCTGGCACAGTTCGAGCGCGATCTGATCCGGGAACGAACACGTGCCGGTCTGCAAGCCGCAGAGGAACGCGGCCGACGCGGTGGCCGACAAGTCGTCGTAACCCCGGACAAACTTGCCAAAGCCCGCCAGCATCTGGCGGCCGGTTTGAACGTCCGGGAAGCCGCGGCCCGCGTGAAAATAGGGAAAACCGCCCTCTACGAAGCTCTCAAGGCCGAAAAAGCAACGACAACCACGGTCAAACCAACCTGAGTTCCGGATACGTTCTTAAAAGTCGGACAGATTCGCCACTTTCGTGTCGTGACGCCATAATGCAAATCCGAAACAGCTGGAAAGGAGACTGTGAAATGGGTGTTGTCACGTTAAGTTTCTCTGGCCGGAAAGGCCAGGGGCTCGTAGATATTCAGGCGAAACAGGCCGCAATTTTCCATGCATCGAAAGCTTCGAGGCGATGGTAGCGAATTGTGTGTGCGGCTCGGCGACGAGATGGAACAGAGAAACAATTGCGGGTCGCTGAGTGCATGGAGACGAACCGTTGCAACGCTCCAGGTGACCGATGGGTGATGATCCGTTTGGGAGCAAAGCCATAGCGCTTCATTAACGCCACAAGCAATCGCTTTGCCGCCCTTTTATCACGCCGCTTCTGCAAGATTTCTTCGAGAACGGAGCCATGTTGATCCACCGCACGCCAAAGCCAGAATTTTTCTCCAGTGCATTTGACGACCACTTCGTCCAAATACCAAATATCGCCGGGGCGCGCCTGACGCCGCCGCAAGTTGCGTGTGATCTGGGGGCCGAACTTGGCGATCCAACGACGAACTGTCTCGTATGATACGTCGATTCCACGCTCAAGCAGCATTTCCTCAACTTCACGCAGACTAAGGTTGAACCGCAGATAAAGCCACACCGCATGAGCAATAAGCTGTGGCGGAAAACGGTGACGCTTGAAGATGATAACTGATGTCTGCATCGCCAAAATTTACGCCCAAACCGTCAGGCAGGCAACTGTAGCCCAGTTAACGTGACAACACCCTGTGAACTAATGTGAAAATTATTTTCAAATCGGTAAAATTATGATAAATGACTTTTCATAAAGATAAAAAGTAAACGGGAACAACGTGAATCTGTCCACATTGATTGGGTCCTGCCGAGGCAGTCTCACCCCAAACCAGCAAAAGATCGCAGATTTTGTGCTCGCCAATCCATTCGCGGTCGCGACGATGGGTATAGAGGAGCTTGCACAAGCAACCTCTACCTCATCTGCAACGATTACCCGGTTCGTGCGGGCACTGGGATTGGGGAGCTTTACAGATTTCAGAGGATTCGCGGTACAAGGCTACCAGTCATTGCTGCGCCCAGTGGAGAATGTCGACCGCGCCCGTCACATCCCGCCTGGAAAGATTGCGGAGGGTTCCTTCCAGAGTGCTGCAGAATGCTTGCAGCAGGTCATGAGGGAAGCCGGGAATACCGTGTGGGAGGACATTGCGGCCCAGATGATGAATGCGCCGCGTGTTGCCTTTCTCGGTTTTGGCGTCAGCGCGAACATGCTGCAATATCTTGCTGATAAATCAATCCTTTTTACCCGGTCACAGCTCGTGCTGAACGGTGCCGGCGGGCTCGAACGTGTTGCCCAGAAAGTGCTCCGGCTGGGGCCTGGAGATCTTGTGATAGCGATGGCCTTGCCACGCTACTCACAGGCGACCCTTGATTTTCTGAAGCTTGCGCGAGGCCGGGGAGCCCATTGCATTGCCGTAACGGATGGCCCTGCCTCGCCGCTGTGTTCACTCAGCCATGAGCAGATATTCGTACCCGCGAGCCACCCCGTTCTGCATAGTTCGACGATTGGTGCACTCGCTGCCTTCGAAGCGATCATTGCCGTGCTGACGGCACATCACCAGAGCGTCTCGGATGCCGTTTCCGTAACGCGCTCTCTCATGCCCTATCTTTATGCGGAGGATGAAGATCAGCCGCAGTCCAAATCGAGGACCACGGATGACAGTGAAGCCGAGTAACCCCGAAGACGCACCGATCGTACGCGTTGAAAATGTCAGTGTTGATTTCAAGGGCGATGATGGCACGTTTCGTGCGGTCAGGAATCTATCGTTCGAGATCAAACCGGGTGAAACGCTGGCAGTTGTGGGTGAATCCGGATCCGGTAAATCTGTCACGTCTCTTGCGATCATGCGTCTTGTGGAATTCGGTGGCGGCAAGATTACGGAAGGCGCTATTGAATTTACCAACCGCGATGGAGTTACACACGACCTTACCAGGTTTGCGCTTGATGAGATGGAAGGTATTCGCGGCAACGATATAGCGATGATTTTCCAGGAGCCAATGACCTCTCTCAACCCGGTTTTTACTGTTGGCGAGCAGATTGCCGAAGCGGTGCGTTTGCATCAGAAGTGTTCTTCTGCTGAAGCACGGGCTGAAGCACTGCACATGTTGGAAAAGGTCCGTATTCCCGATGCCAGGCGCATACTTGACCGTCATCCGCACCAGTTGTCGGGTGGCATGCGTCAGCGTGTCATGATTGCCATGGCTCTTTCTTGCCGACCGCGTCTGCTGATTGCCGATGAGCCAACCACGGCTCTGGACGTCACCATTCAGGCGCAGATTCTGCGTCTCATCCGTTTGCTGCAGGAAGAGATGGGCATGGCCGTACTCTTCATCACTCACGATATGGGCGTTGTGGCGGAAGTTGCAGACAAGGTGCTTGTTATGCGTGGCGGCGAGAAAGTGGAAGAAGGCACCGCAGAAACCATTTTTGCTGCGCCGCAACACCGTTATACCCGCGCGTTGCTTGCCGCAGTGCCACGTCTTGGAGCTCTTAACGGTGAAAACCTTCCGCGTCGTTTTCCTCTATTGAAAGCCGATGACAGCGGCTCGGACAGTTTTGCCGAGTATCCTCCGCAAGACACGATCAAATCACCTGAGCCGGTATTGCAGGTGCGTGATCTGGTGACGCGGTTCGATATCAGGAACGGGCTCTTCTCGAAACTCACTGGTCGCGTGCATGCTGTGGAACAGGTCAGTTTCAGTTTGCACCAGGGTGAAACACTGGCGCTGGTCGGTGAATCGGGTTGTGGCAAGTCAACGACCGGACGCACAATAATGATGCTTCAGGAAGTCACTTCCGGAGCGGTCTTCTATAATGGCAAGGATATTTTCAAACTTGGAAGAGCGGAAAAGCAATCCATTCGCCGCAAGATCCAATACGTCTTTCAGGACCCGTTCGCATCCCTCGATCCGCGGCTGACTGTGGGCTTTTCAATTGCGGAGCCGCTAATCACCCACGGGCTCGCAAAAGGGGGGGAAATCCAGGAGCGTGTAGTGGAATTGCTTCGGGACGTGGGTCTGCAGCCAGAGCATGCGCATCGTTATCCGCATCAGTTTTCGGGGGGGCAACGTCAGCGTATCTGTATAGCGCGTGCTCTCGCGGGAGATCCCGATATTCTCATTACCGACGAGGCGGTTGCCGCGCTTGATGTCTCCATTCAGGCACAGGTCATTAATCTGATGATGGAACTGCAGGAAAAACGTGGACTTTCCTACATATTCATCAGTCACGACATGGCGGTTGTTGAGCGGATATCCCATCGTGTGGCGGTGATGTATCTTGGGCAGGTCGTTGAAATTGGTCCGCGGCGCCAGATTTTCGAAAATCCACAACATCCCTATACGCGACGGCTTCTCTCTGCGGTTCCAATTGCCGATCCCCAGCGGCGTGAGCGCAGTCGCCCGCTTATCGAGGGGGAAATCCCAAGCCCGGTGCGTTCACCGGACGACATGCCGGTCGTCAGCCCTCTTATCGAGGTGGAGCCTGGCCATTTCGTAGCACGCCATCCCATCGGCGATTTTCATTGATCTTAGGAAGGAGTTGACAATGAAACTGAAGAACTTGCTGTTGTCGTCGGCGTTGGCCGCCGCGATAATGCTCCCGGGCGCGACGGTCTGGGCGAAATCCCTTACCGTTGCGGTACCAAATAACCTGACAGGTCTTGATCCAACGAACATCAATGACACGCTGTCGCAGACCTCGCTTCGTCTTATCTATCAGGGTCTTTTTGGCTTCGACAAGGATATGAAGCTCATTCCTCTACTGGCTGAAAGCTATGAGGCCAATGGCGATGCGACCGAATTTACCATCAAGATTCGCAAAGGTATCAAGTTCCACGACGGCACGGATTTCAATGCTGAAGCAGTTAAGGCCAATATCGAACGTCTTGCCAACCCGGACAACAAGCTTTCGCGCCGCAGCCTGGTCTCAATGGTCAAGGAAGTGCAGGTTGTTGACGATGCTACCGTCAAATTGATCCTCAAGGAACCGTTTGGCGCGATGATCGCCTCGCTTGCTCATCCAGGTGCCATGATCATTTCACCGGCGGCGCTTGAAAAATACGGCAAGGAGATCGGACGCAATCCGGTCGGAACCGGCCCGTTCAAGTTCAAAAACTGGTCGGCAGATACGCTTGAAGTCGTGAAAAATGACAACTACTGGAAAGAAGGGCTTCCCAAGATCGATGGCGTGACGGTTCGTTCAGTGCCGGAATCCGGTGCGCGCTTTGCAATGCTCCAGACGGGTGAAGCCCAGTTCATCCCTTCTTTCCCTCCTGAACTGATGCAGGTCGCCGAAAAGAACCCGAATGTCGAGGTCGATAAAGACCCTTCTATCGTCGAGTGGTACGTCTCTCTCAATAATCTGAAAAAGCCTTTCGATGACGTTCGCGTCCGACACGCGCTCAATTACGCCGTAGACAAAAAAGCCTATTGCAAGATCGTCTATAACGACCTTTGCGAGCCGGCAGATTCGATCATTCCCAAGAACCTTGCATTCCATGTGCCGGTTGGCAACTACGAGTACAATCTCGACAAGGCCAAAGATTTGATGAAGGAAGCAGGCCTGGAGAGTGGTTTCGAAACGGAAATCTGGGCAAACTCCAATACGGAATCCATACGTGCGGTTCAGTTCATCCAGCAGCAACTGGCACAGATCAACGTGAAAGTGAACGTAATGCCGCTTGAGGCTGGCGTTGCTGCGCAGAAAATCTGGTCTGTCGAGAAGCCGGAAGATGCTGCCGTACAGATGTATTATGGCGGCTGGTCTGCATCGACGGGCGATGCCGATTGGGGTATTCGCCCACTGCTTTATGGCCAGAGCTTTCCGCCAGCAATGTTCAACGTTGCTTACTTCAAGGACGCAAAGGTCGATGCTGCAATCGAAGGTGCAATCAGCACGGCTGATCCGGCCAAGCGGGCAGAATTCTATGCGGAAGCACAAAAGGCCGCCTGGGAAGGCGCACCCTGGATCTTCCTCGGTGTGAACCAGAACCTGTCGGCCAAGACCAAGTCACTTTCCGGCGTCTATATGCTTCCGGATCGTGGTTTCCTGCTCGAAGAAGCGGCATTCGCTGACTAACAGCTCGTGAAAAGAGCGCTGGCCTTTCGGGGCCGGCGCTACCTTTCCGAAAGGGAATTTATGTTTTCCTATCTCATCAAACGGCTTGTCGCTACCGTACCTGTCATCGTGCTCGTGATGGTTTGCGTTTTCGCCTTTGTGCACATGCTGCCAGGTGATCCCGCCCGCCTTGTAGCGGGCCCCGACGCCAGCCCGCAAGATATTGCTGCAGTTCGTTCGTCGCTTGGGTTGGATAAACCGTTGCCAGAGCAATTCACACGCTATTTGACGCGTGCGGTTCACGGCGATTTCGGTGTTTCGCTTAAGACGCGACGACTGGTCACCGAGGAGATCGGCGAACGCCTGATGCCTACAGTCTGGCTCACTGTATTTGCAATGCTCTGGTCTTCACTTCTCGGTTTGCTGATCGGCGTGATTTCTGCTGTAAAACGCGGTAAATGGCCTGACTACGCTGGAATGATCATAGCGGTATCCGGCATTTCATTCCCGCCATTCTGGCTGGGCCTGTTGCTAATCAATATTTTCTCGGTGAAACTTGGCTGGTTTCCGACCGGCGGCTACGGTACTTGGCAGCATTATGTGATGCCTTCGTTCACGCTTGGGGTGGGGGTTGCAGCTGTTATGGCGCGTTTTACCCGCTCAGCATTTATTGAAATTGCGCGGGAGGACTATGTTCGCACAGCACGCGCCAAAGGCGTGCCGGAGCGAAGGGTCGTATGGAAACATGCGCTACGCAACGCATTGATCCCCATTATCACAATGGTTGGTCTGCAATTCGGTTTTCTGCTTGGTGGATCGATAGTGGTCGAAAGCGTGTTCTCCTGGCCAGGTGTAGGAAGACTGCTGGTCGATTCCGTTTCCTATCGGGATTACCCTGTCATTCAGGCATTGATCCTGCTGTTCTCACTACAGTTCATCTTTATCAATCTGCTGGTTGACGTTCTTTATGCCTTTGCAAACCCGGAGATCCGCTACAAATGAGTACGACAACCGTATTGGTGGACCCAGCCCAGAAAATGCGCAGACCATTGGCCGAATTCTGGCGGCGGTTCAAAAAGCAGAAGGTAGCCCTGGTGGCGTTTGTCTTCATCATTGCTTTGGTGCTGGCGGCAATTCTGGCTCCAGTGCTTGCACCTTATGATCCGAGCACGCCGGACTATAATGCCGTTCTCCAGGGCCCGAGTGCCGGGCATTGGGCGGGAACGGATGCCTATGGGCGTGACATATTCAGCCGCATTATCTGGGGTGCGCGCATTTCGCTCGCGGTGGGCTTTCTGTCGGTGACGCTGGGCGCGCTTTTCGGCGTCACGCTTGGTATCGTTTCCGGGTTTTACGGTGGTTGGGTGGATTCGGTTATCATGCGATTGTGCGATCTGCTGCTTGCTTTCCCTGGCATTCTGCTTGCAATCGCTGTGATCGCGGTGCTCGGACCCGGCATTACCAATGTGATCTACGCAGTCGCGATCTTCTCTATTCCGGTTTTCGCCCGACTTGCTCGCGGCACCACGTTGCAGTTGAAGCGCACTGTTTATGTCGATGCATCGCGGGCGATCGGCGTAGCTGATCGCGTTATCATGCTTCGTCATATCTTGCCTGGTACCCTGCCAAACGTCATTGTCTATTTTTCGATGCGTATAGGCACCTCCATTCTGACCGCTGCTGCCTTATCTTTCATCGGCCTCGGCGCGCAACCGCCAAGCCCCGAATGGGGCGCCATGCTGGCTGATGGCCGGACCTATATGGGAGTGGCCGATCATTTGACGTTATTCCCCGGCATCGCAATATTTGTCACCGTGCTGGGCTTCAATCTTTTTGGCGATGGCTTGCGCGATGCGCTCGATCCGAAGCTACGATCCGACTGAGGAGCGGTTGTTATGCGAGTTTATATCTCCGCCGATATTGAGGGAGTTGCAGGTGTTGTTGCTCCGGCTCAAGGGCAGGCTGGTCATGTGGAATATGAGAAAGCGCGCATTCTCATGACCGAAGAAGTCAACGCCGTAGTCGAGGGGTTGGTAGAAGCGGGCGCAACCGAAATCCTTGTCAACGACTCTCACGGGCCAATGACAAATATTCTGCCATCTCTGCTGCATCCGGCAGCCGATTTGCTTCTAGGCAAGCCCAAGCCGATGAACATGGCCTGCGGTTTGACGGCTGAATTCGATTTGTTCCTTATGGTCGGGCATCATTCCATGGCCGGCAAGGGTGGGGTACTTGCCCACACCACAAACGGTTTTGCATTCCGGGAAGTCCGTATCAACAACCTGCCTTACGGGGAGCCGGGTATTTACGGTGCTTATGCCGGAGAGCTTGGCGTTCCAGTTGGTCTGGTTTCCGGCGACGATTGCACGAGGGACGAAAATATTGGATTTTTCCCGGATGCTGAATTTGTCGTTGTCAAACAATCTTTCGGTCACCGGGCTGCACGTCAGGTATCCGTCCAGCGGGCGCGCGCTATGCTGAGGGAGGGGGCGATACGTGCAGTCCGCGAAGCTGGTAGTAAAAAAGCATTCCGGCTGAATGGGCCATACAAGACGGAATTCTTGATGAGCAATGCGGCACTCGCAGATCAAATGGCAATACTCCCCCCGGCCACACGGGTTGATGCCGTCACCGTGGGGTTCGATTGTGTGACGATGGCGGAGGTGGTTGGCTGGATGACGGCACTTTCCGCCATGAGTTTCGCGTTGCGCTGACGCGATTGAATAAAGCAGAACTCCTTCCAGATTGAGGTCAGAATGTCTGAAACGATGCCGGTTATCGCGCTGCATGGCGGTGCGGGAACGATACTGAAATCCAACATGACGCCGGAGCGCGAGGCTGCCTATCATGTTGCCCTGCGCTTCTGTCTCGAGGCGGGACTGAATATTCTGCGCGAGGGTGGCACATCGCTCGATGCCGTAACGGCTTCGGTTATGGCATTGGAAGATGACCCGTTGTTCAACGCGGGACGTGGCGCGGTTTTTACCACCGACAGCACCCACGAAATGGATGCGGCCATTATGAATGGATCGACACGTGAATGCGGCTCGATTTCAGGAATTTGCGGTCCACGCCACCCGATACTTGCCGCGCGCGCAGTGATGGAAACGACCGAGCATGTATTTCTGGCCGGTGATGGCGCCAAACGCTTCTGTGAAAATGCCGGTCTTGAATTACAAACTCCGGAATGGTTCGGTACCGAACATCGGCTCAACGCCCTCAAGGCTGAAATGAAGCGTCGTAAAGAGGGGCTTCCGGATGACGGCGATCCTGCTCGCAAGCATGGAACTGTCGGGGCGGTGGCGCTCGATCGGTTCGGTCACCTCGCGGCAGCGACCTCCACAGGCGGCATGACGGCAAAGACGCCCGGTCGCGTCGGTGATAGTCCCGTTATTGGCGCCGGAACCTGGGCTGACGATACCACTGCGGCCATTTCGGCAACCGGACATGGAGAATATTTCATTCGTTGGGCTGTTGGACACGAGATCGATGCACGTATGCGCTGGGCAGGACAGGACTTGCAAAATGCGGCAGGTGGTGTCGTGACCGAACTGGGTGAAATCGGCGGTTCAGGCGGGCTTGTGGCCGTGGATGCAAAGGGCAGTATCTGCCTGCCCTTCAACAGTCCGGGAATGTATCGCGCATGGTGCGGTGTGGATGGTGTCATCCATACCGGAATCTATCGCCATTGATTGTCTCGCCCGAATTGCATCGCGGTAGTTATATACTGCCTGAACTACGCTGAGGTCACGAACAGAGGTTTGTGCGGGCAAAGCCATCGTCGGGATGATGGTCGCCGGGGTATTGCCGTTCGTGCGGTTACGTCAGCTCGCGGACCGGGTACGCCGGTTCGCGAGATTAGGAGCAGGGGCGTCAAATATGCCCGGGAAAGCTCACGATCAGACCGACAAAACGTAGAACGGTCAGAACGTTGGCGTTCCAGTTCGCTCCATTGACTGTGTAATCCGCTTTCGGGGCAGTCGACGGCGCTGTGGCACGCAGTCGGCTTTCACCCGGATGCTGTCGGAAGCGTAAGCGATCGCCAACGATTTGGTCAGCTGCGCGACCCCACCCTTGGACGCCGAATAGCCGGGTGCCAGCCCGCCGCCGAAGAAACTGAGCATCGATGCCGTATTGACGATTGCCCCACCGCGCTTCGTCAGCAGCGGTCGCGCCGCCGCGCAGATCCTCATGGTCCCCGTAAGGTTGATGTCGACGACGGACGCGAAGGTTTCGGGGTCGAGTTCGGCGCCGCGGCGAATGATGCCGGCGCAGTTCACCACGACGTCGAGGCCGGGCAGCGAGCCGACCAGGTTCTGAACTGCCGCCGCGTCCCGGACGTCGAGTACGGCGTGGCGCAATCCGGCAATCGCGGACCCGTCAGCAGCGGCTGCTTCGACCTCGGCCGGTGTGGCGCCGGTTGCAAGCACCGTTGCACCGAGATGGATGAAGCCGGCGGCGATGGCAGCGCCAATTCCCGAGGTGCCGCCGGTTACGAGCACATTTTGTCCCTGAAACAGTCCGGGCGCGAAGGTTGCCAGACTATCGAACGCGGCGGGCTTCATCTCAGCGGATGAACTGGTCGACATAGTCGGCTCCCAGTCCGCAGGCGGTGTAGTGCGCCCGGCGGTGTTGTCACGTTAAGTTTCTCTGGCCGGAAAGGCCAGGGGCTCGTAGATATTCAGGCGAAACAGGCCGCAATTTTCCATGCATCGAAAGCTTCGAGGCGATGGTAGCGAATTGTGTGTGCGGCTCGGCGACGAGATGGAACAGAGAAACAATCGCGGGTCGCTGAGTGCATGGAGACGAACCGTTGCAACGCTCCAGGTGACCGATGACCTTGCATGGTTCGCTCCCGTTTCCTAAACGGCAGATGGCTATTTTCGGCCCGATTATTGAGGCCCTTGTGCGACCAATGGTCAAGGCCGGGTGCCACTTCTGCCTTTGCTGCACCGTAGGAGCGGAGCTTATCGGTGATGATCCGTTTGGGAGCAAAGCCATAGCGCTTCATTAACGCCACAAGCAATCGCTTTGCCGCCCTTTTATCACGCCGCTTCTGCAAGATTTCTTCGAGAACGGAGCCATGTTGATCCACCGCACGCCAAAGCCAGAATTTTTCTCCAGTGCATTTGACGACCACTTCGTCCAAATACCAAATATCGCCGGGGCGCGCCTGACGCCGCCGCAAGTTGCGTGTGATCTGGGGGCCGAACTTGGCGATCCAACGACGAACTGTCTCGTATGATACGTCGATTCCACGCTCAAGCAGCATTTCCTCAACTTCACGCAGACTAGGATGAGGACTCATTTAGGTCCATGCGATTACGGCTGAGACAAGTGCGACGGCTGCAAGGTAGTTTGAAGCCAGCCTGTCGTATCTTGTTGCAATACGCCGCCAGTTCTTGAGGCGACAGAAGAGGCGCTCAATGACGTTCCTGCGTCGATAAGCTTTTCGATCCAGAGGGTATGGCGTCCTGCGTGTGGCAGACGAGGGGATCACGGCCTTGATCTTTGCCTTTTCCAGCCACTGCCGCAGACTGTCTGCATCATAGGCTTTGTCCGCCAGCAGGCGTTTTGTGGGACGTGCGACTGTCAGTAGCGGGATGGCCATTTTAATGTCCGCAACATTGCCGGGCGTTAAGCTGAAGGCGACCGGTCTGCCGCAATCATCGGCCAGACAATGGATTTTGCTTGTTCTTCCGCCACGCGACGTGCCAATCGCTTGTGCCCACGCCCCCCTTTTGAGCCTTGGGCAGAGCGGTGTGCCTTGATGTGAGTGCTGTCGATAGAAAGCTCTTCCGGCACAGGGCCAGATGCTGCCATTTTCTCGAAAATACGATGCCAGATACGCCTTTGCGACCAACGATGGTAACGATTGTAGACTGTCTTTGCCGGACCATATTCGGCTGGAACGTCACGCCAGCGGCAGCCGACCTTTAATACATGCAAGATACCCGATATCACCCGCCGATCATCGACACGTCGTGCGCCGGGCTGGTTTCTAGGCAGGTGCGGCTCAAGTGCCGTCCACGCCGCATCCGAAAGCCAGAACAGGTCAGCGTTCATGATCTCCTCCATGCTTGAAACTCAAGCACACAAAGAATCAGTCAATTACGACAATAACTTGATCAAGTCCTCATCCTAAGGTTGAACCGCAGATAAAGCCACACCGCATGAGCAATAAGCTGTGGCGGAAAACGGTGACGCTTGAAGATGATAACTGATGTCTGCATCGCCAAAATTGACGCCCAAACCGTCAGGCAGGCAACTGTAGCCCAGTTAACGTGACAACACCTATAGAAGTAATGTGGTGGCACATCGATCACATCATGTATTTGCCCCAGAAGTCGTCTCGCGGTTCGATTTGCTCGACAATATCAATCCATAGGCCCGAAGGGTCTTTAAATCCAAAACGGCGTTGGCCGAACGGCTCATCAGTCAGCGGGTAAGTAACGGGTAATCCCCTTTCTATCAGTTCGTCGTGAGCGGCCTTAGCATCGCCAACCTCCATCTCGAAGCACAGGCCAATTCCGGCGAAGGTTTCGGGGCCGGGCGGTGACGACGGATGATCTGGCGTCATGAAAGCAATCGAAGCAGTACTGTTTTCTGCAGTCAGCAGGCAGAACCATTGACTATCGAAAGTCACATCGAACTGCAGATACTTAAGCCAGAAGTCGCGCGCTTCGTCTTTTTTATCGGTGACGATTATCGGGTAGCGATCGAAAAATCGCATGATAGGACTCCTTGCCAGATTTAAACAAACAGATTATCGGTATGTTTATGATCATATAAACATACAGACTGTCTGTCAATATCTTATAGAAGGGCGATTATGAGCAAAAACGAACTGCGTACCATCCAAACAAGAGGGCGATTGGTTGCAGCTGCGCGGACATTATTTGCCCGCAATGGCTATGCCATGACCAGCACGGATGCGATCATAGACGAGGCGGGAGTAACACGCGGCGCACTCTATCATCATTATCGCGATAAAGCAGACTTGTTTGAAGCTGTATGCCGCGACCTTGCCGCCGGGGCGGCAGAGGCGATCCAAATCGCAACGAGGGATGTGGTCACTTCTATTGAGGCGTTGGAAAAGGGCTCGATGGCTTGGATCGATTTTATGGTTAAACCCGAAAACCGCCGTATACTCGTTGTCGATGCACCAGGTGTACTCGGACGAGAGCAGTGGGAAGCGCTCGATCGCGAGCTTTCTTTTGATCTTCTAAGGATCGGCGTGGAGGAGGCCATCAGCGAAGGTGCCATCCGCTTCTCGTCTGGCCCCACAGCATTGGCTGTGCTGCTCAACGGGGCAATGAACGAGATAACATTGCGCGCGGAAGACGATGATGTCGCTGGATTGAAAGCTGGGTTGCTGGAGCTGTTCCGCGCTCTCAAGCCATGATTTCAGCCACGTTGATGGACAGTTCCACCGTTAAAGTTGAAGACCATAAAGGTGACCGAGTGTCCGACATCAGCGTCTTTGAGACAAAACTGGTTTAATTAAGAAGAGAGGATTTTCGGCTCATCATAGCTTTATCAAAGGACGCAAAGATGAGACAGAAAGCCGTTCCCCAAACGTCTTCTGCGGAGAAGACGATCAAAGATATCCGTCGTGGGTGTTGTGACGTTAACTGGGCTGCAGTTGCCTGCCTGACGGTTTGGGCGTAAATTTTGGCGATGCAGACATCAGATATCATCTTCAAGCGTCACCGTTTTCCGCCACAGATCGTTGCTCATGCGGTGTGGCTTTATCTGCGGTTCAACCTTAGAGCCTGAATCATAATGAATGTAATGATATCAGGCTCTTGCGATACGCCGTGTGAGGAAGCGGATATTTGCGATGTATATCCACGCTTCGGAAGAAGCGATAGTTTTCTCGAAGTCTTTGGCCAGTCTGCGACACCTTCCCAGCCATGCAAATGTTCGCTCGACCACCCATCGGCGTGGCAGGGCTTCGAAACCGTTGGCCTGATCGGAGCGCTTGACGATTTCCAGTGTAAACTTTCCGACCTTTTCCAGCCTGCCTCTGAGCTTGGGGCCTGCATATCCGCCGTCAGCAAAGATATGTCGCAGCCACGGCCATCGTTTGAGTATGGTTTTCAAGACGTCCGGTGCGCCATCGCGATCCTGAATACCCGCAGAATGGATCACCAGACCAACCATCAAGCCAAGGGTATCAACGACAATGTGACGCTTACGTCCGCTAATCTTCTTTGCCGCGTCAAAGCCCCGTATTCCGCCACTTTCCGTGGTTCTAACTGACTGGCTGTCGATGACGCCAGCCGTTGGACTGGGCTGCCTGTCAGCCTGCTCACGCGCCAGCATCACAAGCGTGTTGTTGATGGTACGCAGCAAGCCTTCATCGCGCCAGCGGTAGAAGTATTTCTGTACCGTCGAGAATGGTGGGAAATCGGTTGGCAGAAGCCGCCACGCACCGCCAGATGATGCGATATAAAGAAGCGCGTTTACCACCTCACGCAGATCCGTTTTGCGAGGGCGACCAAGGTATCTGGGCGAAGGCATCAGCGGTTCGATCACTGACCATTCCGCATCCGTTAAATCAGTTGCATAGCGCGAATTGCGACGTACATAGTGGCGGCGAGCGGTTACTGTCCAGGCCATTGTGATCTCCATCGAATGTAAGCAATCCGATTGGATCATAACCTACTGTAATCGCTCAACCCTTTTTGGAACAGGCTCTTAGTCTGCGTGAAGTTGAAGAAATGCTGCTTGAGCGTGGAATCGACGTATCATACGAGACAGTTCGTCGTTGGATCGCCAAGTTCGGCCCCCAGATCACACGCAACTTGCGGCGGCGTCAGGCGCGCCCCGGCGATGTTTGGTATTTGGACGAAGTGGTCGTCAAATGCGCTGGAGAAAAATTCTGGCTTTGGCGTGCGGTGGATCAACATGGCTCCGTTCTCGAAGAAATCTTGCAGAAGCGGCGTGATAAAAGGGCGGCAAAGCGATTGCTTGTGGCGTTAATGAAGCGCTATGGCTTTACTCCCAAACGGATCATCACCGATAAGCTCCGCTCCTACGGTGCAGCAAAGGCAGAAGTGGCACCCGGCCTTGACCATTGGTCGCACAAGGGCCTCAATAATCGGGCCGAAAATAGCCATCTGCCGTTTAGGAAACGGGAGCGAACCATGCAAGGTCATCGGTCACCTGGAGCGTTGCAACGGTTCGTCTCCATGCACTCAGCGACCCGCGATTGTTTCTCTGTTCCATCTCGTCGCCGAGCCGCACACACAATTCGCTACCATCGCCTCGAAGCTTTCGATGCATGGAAAATTGCGGCCTGTTTCGCCTGAATATCTACGAGCCCCTGGCCTTTCCGGCCAGAGAAACTTAACGTGACAACACCAACGACGGTGCTGCGGTCGGTGAAAATCTGGTCGTTGCTTTCTCAGCGGTCATTCTTGCGCTTATTAGCGCCAGCATCACCTTCTACATTTTGACAGTGCGGCGGCGTTGGCTGTTGCAGGAATTGCGTCAGTTTGAAAAACAGGCAGGGCATGACTGATGCGGTTTCTTGAACATGACGACGCTGATGATCCGATCCTGTCGGTGGTCAATCTGATAGACCTTTTTCTGGTGGTGATTGGCATATTGATGATCATCATTGCGCGAAATCCGCTAAATCCGTTTTCGGCAGAGAGCGTGACGGTGATCGAAAATCCCGGCGAAGCCGACATGCGAATAACGGTAAAGGAAGGCAAGGAACTCAAGCGCTATGAAGCCAGCGGCAAGATCGGCAAGGGAGAGGGTGTGCGAGCTGGCATAACTTATCGGCTTGATGATGGCCGAATGATCTATATCCCCGAAGGTCAGGCGTCAGAGCAGAATTGATATTGCCGTAGGTCTAAAGCGCGGCTCGAATATTTCAGATTGGGGTTCCATCTATGCCGTTCGTTCTCCCCCAAGTTGATGGCGGGTTTAAGGAGCAGGGCCAAAAGCGTGACAAACCGCGGCTACGGGTCTGATTAGGTCATAGATATCGTATATCCCCCACGGCTTCTGTCGCTTCCGCCGCTACGAAAACGGACTACTTCGGACTTCATGGCCGTGGCGTGTCTTCGTGATGTTATTGACTGGCAATCATCGCATCGCGAGAGTTCCTGGTTGGCTGACAGTCCTGTTCCATTCTATACGACGAAGGCTGTTTTGATATGCCGGCCTTTCACGGCACAATAGATCAGAGCGCAAATAATCGTCGATCAATCATCCTGCAAATCATTTGATAAACGGTACTACTCTTGCGCCTCTGCGGATGATAACAACTGTCAAGGATCATCAGTTGTGAAAATGGTATGGCTCTGAAATCGGCTACCCTTAAGGATGTGGCGGCACTGGCGAATGTATCGCGCGCCACAGCTGCTCGTGCACTCAACAGTTACGGCTATGTTGGTGATGAAACGGCGCGGAAGGTTCAGGCTGCTGCGGAGAAACTGGGATACAGAGGCAATCGGTTGGCTCAGGCTCTGCGCAGCGGGCAGTTGCCAATTATTGGCTGCGTTCTTGGCGACATACAGAATCCGTTTTTTGCAAAAATAGCCCATGATGTTGAAGTGCTGGCGCGAGAAGAAGGGCACAATCTCATCATTGCGAGCAGTGAAGAACAACTGGATCAGGAAAAATCACTGCTGGCCAGCCTTCAGTCATTGAGCATTCGCGGTTTCATCGTGGCGCCGACATCAGCCGAAGACAGTTCGCATCTGCAACGTCTTATAGACGAAAACGTACCCCTGGTCCTGATTGATCGCGCAGCGCAGGCTGTCGAGTGCGACAGTGTTGTGGTCGACAATGAAGGCGGCGCGCGCAAGGCCATTGAATATCTGATCGAAATGGGACATCGTGATATTGCGCTTTTGCAGGATGATGCACGCATCTTCACATCACGCGAGCGGTTCAATGGCTATAAGACTGCGTTGCTTGCCCATGGCATCGAACCCAGTGAAAAATTGATCTGCGTTGCACAGTCGACGGTTGAGCATGCCGTGGATGCAACTATCCGCCTGTTCAGTCAAAAAAAGCCTCCAACGGCACTTTTTACCGTCGACAGTTTGATGACGCAGGGAGCGCTTTTAGCATTCAGAGCAATGGGAATATCGATTCCCCACGATGTCTCTCTGATCGGTTTTGATGATTTTAATCTGGCGACTTTTACCGATCCACAGATCACAGTCATTGCCCAGCCCGTCTCTGAAATAGGTCGTGCTGCTGGCCGGCTTCTGCTTGAAACAATAGCAGGCAAAAAGAGACCGCCGGAGAAAATAAGCTTTGAAACCAAGCTGATAGTCCGAGGTTCGGTCAGCCGACGATGAGCCGACGAAGCTTGATATTGGGCCTGCAAAAAAAATTCTGAAACCTACTTGCCACAGGAAAAATCTTGTGTGCTAAATATATGTGAGATCGATCTCACATTGTCTCAACGAGTTTCAGGCGCAAAACCGGTTCGGGCTTTTCTCGAGTTTTTAACTGCGCAAATGGGAAGGTAGTAATGCTCAACTTCGATAAAGATCGCTTTGTGAAAATACAGGGCGGCGCGGTCGCAATCGCAGAGGATGTGCGCGCTTTGATGCGCAGGCTGCTCGACGATGGCATAGAGCGCATTTTGTTCATGGGAACTGGTGGCGTACAGTTTTTGACCGAGCCCGCAATCGAGATCGCCCGCAACGCAACTGTTTTCCCGGTGTCATCAGCGTTTTCCGCTCAGGTTGTTCTAGAGGCGCCCGCCGGGTTGGACGATAAAGCTCTCGTAATCCTTCCGTCGCTGTCCGGGACGACAAAGGAAAGCGTGCAACTTCTTGCATTCTTGAAGAAGAAAGGCGTGAAAACGCTGTCACTCACTGGTCACAAGGATACACCCTTGGGCCTTGATGCCAATTACAACTTCACCAATTTTGCAGAAGACGACACTTCTTCGGAATCGTTTTACCTGCAGACCCTCTTGATCGTGCTGGCGCTGCTGGCTGAACGCGGTGAATTTCCAGAATACGACGAAACCGTCTCCGAGTTGAAGCGCCTGCCGGAACTACTGGTTTCGGTGAAGGAGAACTTTGAAGAAAGCGCAGCCGCGCTCGCGCAGGAAATAAAGGGCGAGAAGTATCATATCTTTACCGGCGCTGGCACGGCGTGGCCAGAAGCTCACTATTACGGCATGTGCATTCTCGAAGAAATGCAATGGATCCGCACGCGTCCGGTTCATGCTTCCGACTTCTTCCACGGTACGCTCGAACTGGTTGAGCCAGGCGTCAGCCTGTTCATATTCAAGGGAGAGGATGCATGCCGTCCTTTGACGGACCGGGTCGAAAACTTCGCAAAGCGCTACACGGATAAGGTTCGTATTCTAGATGCCGCTTCTGCCAGCCTTCCAGGCATCTCCCAAAAAACACGCAGCCTGATCTCTCCAATCATCCTGGCAACCATGCTGGAACGTTTGAGTGCTCATCTGGAAGTGCTGCGCGACCACCCGTTGACGACGCGGCGCTATTACAAACGTGTCGAGTACTAAGAGCCGTCCCCGATCCGGTTCCGCCGGATCGGGTTCCTACATTCTGACGACATAAAGAAACAATAGTTAAAAGAGAGGAACTTCGAGATGAAATGCAAAACGCTTATGAGCACAACAAGCCTTGCTTCACTCCTGATGTTTGGATTGTTGGCTGGCAACATGAATGCAGCTCTCGCCAGTGACGCCGTGGTTGCAGAACCTGATGCTCCCGTCGAATATTCTGGCACGTTGAGCATTTTGACGAAGTTCGGCCTTCAGCAGCTTTCCCCCTACTTCGTCAACGCTGCCAAGGAATATGAGAAGCTTCATCCGGGCGTCAAAGTCGAGCTTATTCAGGAAAGCGACGATAGCGTGAAGGGGAAAACCAAGGCCCTGGTTGCGTCTAACTCGCTGCCAGATATCTACTTCACCTGGACTGGGAGTTGGGGCGAGAATTTTGTGCGAGGCAATCGCGCTGTCGATCTGACCAAGATTATTGGTCCCGATACGCCATGGGGAAAACAGCTCGCCCATGCTGCCGTCAGGGCATTCCAGTATAATGGCAAACTATACGGTATTCCGCTTTATCTGGATGCAAAGTTCATGGGCTATAACAAAGCCCTTTTTGACAAGGCCGGTGTGGCGGAACCGAAGAGTTTCGATGAACTGATCAGTGCATGTGCAGCTCTGCGCAAGTCCGGTGTGACGCCGATTTCGTTCGGTAACAAGGAAGGCTGGCCGGCTGTGCATTTTGCCGGACAGTTGCTTGCCTATAATGTACCACAAGCGACGCTTGAAAAGGATTTCAACCCGAAGACAGCCGAATATTCGGATGCAGGCTATGTTGAGAGCCTGACACAACTGAAGAAGCTCATCGACGATTGTTCGGACGGCGCAGGTACAAACGGCTCATCCTATGCTTCGGCATTGCAGCAGTTCAGCAACGCCAAATCCGCAATGTACTATCAAGAAATTATCGAGTTTGATCAAAGCACGGCAGATGGTGCACTGAAGAAGGAAGACTTTGGCTTTTTCAAACTTCCAGCAGCGAAAGACGCAAAGGGTGATGTCAAATCAATCGAAGGTGCACCCGAAGGCTATATGATCAATTCAGCTTCGAAGAACATTCCGCTGGCTGTGGATTTCATGAAGTTTATCACCTCGCCCGAAAACGGGAAGGTTTTGTCGGCCCCACCTTATGGGCAGCCAAGCGCCACTGTTGGCGGATATTCGGCTGAAAGCATGAACCCGTCTGTCGTTGAAGGTCTCAAGGTTATCGCGGATTCGTCCTATCTGATGCCGTGGCTTGATACGGCCAATCCACCGCGCGTTGCATCTGTCTGGCTTTCGGGCCTGCAAGCCCTGATTGGTGGATCCATGACACCGGAACAGGTCATGGAAAAGGTAAAAAAGGCTGCAGCCTCTTCCCGATAAGGATGTTATTGGCCGATGACTGTCATGAAGCGTGAATATAGAGGGGAGGCTGTCAAAAACGGCTTCCCCCTGCCGGACGGGTCGCAATTCGACAAGTCCGGTTTGCTGGCGAAGCTGCTGTCGTTCCGTTGGGTTCTGATCGCGTTCGTTTTAATCCTATGGTTTGTCTACTATCCCATCATCGACAACTTTATCGTCAGCACGACAAATCAGGATATTTTTACTGGCGAAACTGCCTTTGTCGGTCTGGATAATTATCGACGTCTGCAAGACGATCCGGTGATCTGGACGGCGATCTTGAACAACATGCTTTATGCCGTCATTTCGGTCGTGTTCCAGGTGTTCGGTGCATTCGTGCTTGCGGCGATTATTGAAGGCCTGCAACATGAAACATGGCGCAGGTTCTGGCGCGCTGTCTATTTCATACCATCAGCAATTTCGATCACGGTGACGGGGCTGCTGTTCTACTTTATTTATCAGCCCGATATAGGCCTGCTGGATTCCGCTTTTACCCATATGGGACTTGGCGCTTGGTCT
This sequence comes from Ochrobactrum sp. A-1, assembly GCF_022488005.1. Taxonomy (NCBI): domain Bacteria; kingdom Pseudomonadati; phylum Pseudomonadota; class Alphaproteobacteria; order Hyphomicrobiales; family Brucellaceae; genus Ochrobactrum; species Ochrobactrum sp. A-1. Next base: position 194,837 of record NZ_JAKVQC010000009.1, on the reverse strand, counting down.
CGGGCATGGCTGGGAGAAGAACAGACCGCGATCTACTCAATCATTGCCATGAGCCAGTGGCAGGGCTTTGGCTATTCAACCCTTCTATTTGCCATCGCGATCCAGAAGATCCCGCGCGAACTTTATGATGCGGCGACTATGGACGGCGCAGGTATGTGGCGTCGGCTGTGGAACATAACCTTTCCACTGACACGCGAAATGACCGGTCTCATGGTCATCGTTACGATTACCGGAGCGTTTCAGGTCTTCAACGAAGTCATGGTTATGACAGGCGGCGGCCCCAACAACAGCAGTCAGGTGTTGGGAACCTGGCTCTATCAACAGGGCTTTATTGAAAATGACTTCGGTTATGGCGCTGCGATCGCGTCGGTGATTTTTATCATCACGCTGCTGACCGGTTTTGGACAGCTCTGGTATACTAGAAAGCGGAGGGTGGAACTATGAGCAACGCCTCCTATCAGTCGCGCGAGATGCAACCCACGGATTTTGTGCAGACGCTTGTGCGTGTCTGTCTGGTTACTTTCCTCATTAGTCTTGGTATCGTTGTAATCTATCCGCTGCTGTGGATGGCCTTGAATGGGTTCAAGGCCAACTCCGAGATATTTGGTGAGCCGTTTGCGCTGCCAACAGGCTTCACGCTCGACAACTACATCTCAGCCTGGAACCAGGGCATCAGGAACTATATTGCAACGAGCATCATCGTCACGCTGGTTTCAGCTGTTTGTACGGTTCTGGTAAGCGCCTGGACTGCTTATGGCTTGACGCGATCCAAACTGCCGGGCAAGCCGTTCTTTGTGGGTCTGGTGCTTGGCGGATTGATGTTGAGCCCAACGGTTGCGGTTATTCCGCTGGTGCGGATCATGCAAAAGCTTGGTCTCTATAACACCTATTGGGCGCTTATCATTCTCTACACGGCGTTCCGCATCCCGTTCACCACGTTTCTTATTCGCGCCTATATGCTTGGTCTTCCGCGCGATCTGGACGAAGCCGCTGTCATGGACGGGGCAAGTGAAGGTCAGATTTTCTGGCGTGTGACCTTACCTCTTTGCAAGCCGATACTCGTCTCCTGCGTGATCCTGCACGTTCTGTTTGCCTGGAATGAATATCTCTTCGCCATGATCTTCACCAGTGGTGCGGATGTGCAGACCCTGCCAGTCGGCCTTACATCAATCATGGCAAAACACGGAACTAATTATGCCGTTGTCTTTGCTGCAATGACACTTTCGGCACTTCCGATCCTGATCGTCTTCTTCGCCGCACAGCGTTTCTTCATTCGCGGGCTGGCGGAAGGCATCGGCAAATAGCGTGGTGGAAAATGTTAAAACGTGAACAGTTGATCGGTGCCAACTTTTCGTTCCAGCACTATCCCTTTCAATGGGTTGTCGAACAGCTTCGACTGATGGGCTTTCAACGTATGGAGCTATGGGGAATAGCCCCCCATCTTGATCTGTTTCATGCTGACCGTGCACGGCATTCAGGTGTCCGGTCAATTCTGAATGATAACGGGATCAGCGTGCATTGCTTCACCCCGGAACAGGTTCTTTATCCGGTCAACATAGCCTCAGGCGACGTAGCTTATCGTGAAAAGAGTGTTGAATGCTTTCTGCGAGCAGCCGATTTCAGTGCCGAACTGGGTGCGAGCTACCTCTTCTTGACACCCGGACGGGGTTTTGAGTGCGAGAGCCGCGAACGCGCGTGGAACCATTCGCTTCAGTCGTTGGAGAGAATTACGACACATGCGGCCAATCTGGGGCTTCGATGTTTGCTTGAGCCCCTACAGCGCACTGAAAGCAACATCGTCAATAATGCCGCCGATCTTGAACGTCTCTGGCAGGATCTGAATGCGGAAAATGTCGATCTGGTACTTGATCTGGTTGCCATGGCAGCGGCTGAAGATAAGGTCAGTGATTACTTTTCGAGATTTGGCAAACGTCTTGCCCATGTTCATGTCGTCGATGGAACATCAGCGGGACATTTGGCGTGGGGGGACGGAAACTTGCCACTTGACGGCTACCTTACTGAAATCGCTCATCATTCATTCCGGGGCACATTGACCTTCGAGCCATTTGGCAATGGCTCATATGCACTGGATCCGGTTGCAGTCTGGCGGCGCTGCCTTGATGCGATTTCCCCTCATTTTGATACTGCGGAATGATGATGAAGAACGCAAATCTCCATCTTGTTGCTGTGGGTGACAACTGCCTTGATGCTTATCTGAACAAGGGGGTCGTTACTGTTGGTGGAAATGCCCTTAATGTTGCTGTGCAGTGGAAACGACTTGGGGTCGGTGCCCGGTATATCGGCGCACTGGCACCCGACAGGGAAGCAGAGATCATGCTTGGTGTGATCGAAGATGTCGGACTTGTGCCAAGCGATATTGAAACTATTCAGGGAAATTCAGCTGTAACGCTTTTGACCGATAATGACGGTGAACGGCATTTTCTGTTTGAATCTCTGGGTGTTGGTGAAAACTACATTCCAGATCAGCAGCGATATCAGGCATTGCTCTCATCCGATTGGACTCATCTTGGGACCAATTCCAGTGAAAAACTGGTGCGTCAGCTTGTAGAGGACGGTGTCAGATTCAGTGTGGATGTCTCTACCCGGCATTTTGACCTGACGCTTGAGGGCGTCCCGTTGGTTTTTGCATCAGGACCAGACGACCCGGACGAACCGGTTCAACCATTGATTACACAATTCAAACGGGCTGGAGCTCAACAGGTCGTTATTACCTGCGGCAAACGCGGTTCTTTCTATGACAATGGACGCCAATTGTATTCCGCAGGTTCCGTACCCGTGAACGTGGTCGACACTTGTGGAGCTGGTGATAGCTTTATCGCCTCATTTCTGGTGGCGCTTTTCTTCGAAGGTTGCTCTGAAGAAGAGGCGCTGCAAAAGGCTGCTGTCAGTGCGTCTGAAACCTGCACGCACCCGGGGGGCTTTCCCCAGCCCTTGCAGTCAATCCCACAATGGCTGCTCGACAAATACCACGAAGTGATTGCAACAGCGCAGAAGGTCTGACTATGAGCTCTATCACAATGAGACCACCCGTTGTCGCGGCGAAGCAGGATCGTTCCTTCTGGCTGCAAAGTATTGGCGCAGATCCGGTCACCGCACCTTTAACGGGTCAGCAGCAATGCGATATTGCAATCGTTGGCGGGGGATATGCCGGGCTTTGGACGGCACTGCGGATACGAGAACAAGAACCAAATTCGCGTATCACAATCCTGGAAGCAGATTTTTGCGGTTCGGGCGCATCCGGGCGTAATGGCGGACAAGTCCACAGCTGGTATGCTGAAATCGATATGTTGCGCGACCTTGTGGGCGACGAAGATGCGCGCATGCTTTGTCAGGCAACCTGCGATGCAATTGATGAGCTGAAAGCGCTGCAAGATTGTGGAACCATTGACATGGATCTGCGTCTTGATGGCTGGCTGTGGACCGCAAGTTCTGTCGCACAGGAAGGTGCGTGGGCGAAAGCACTGGATATCTGTCAGAAATCCGGGTTCAACCCGTTCCAGACACTGAATGCGCACGACATTGAACGGCGCACTGGCTCTAGCGCATCATATGCCGGTATTGTCGAGGAGCGGGCAGGGACTGTCCAGCCTGCCAAGCTTGCTCTTGGCCTTCGCAAACTTGCGCTTTCCAACGGGATTGTCATTCATGAAAAAAGCCCTGTTTTGGAGATCGTTCCGGGTGAGCGGCCCGAACTTAAAACACAAGACGGGACATTGACTGCCAACAAAGTTGCTTTAACGGTCAATGCTTGGGCTTCCGCGATCCCTGAGCTTCATCCCTATCTTTATGTGGTGAGCAGTCAACTCGTTGCGACAGCGCCTGCTGGAGATATACTCAAGCGTATCGGTTGGACTGATGGTGCTTCGATCTGTGATGCGCAGCAACACGTGCTCTATTATCAGCGCACGCCGTCGGATCAGGTCGTATTTGGACGGGGAACGGGTGGAATTGCCTATAATGATCGGATTGACGAACGTTTTAATCGCAGCGGCGACGGCGGTGCAGACAATATACGTGAACTGCACCGCGTATATCCTCAGCTAAAGGACGTGCCGATCCTTCATGACTGGAGCGGTCCGATCGACTGTACGGCGCAGCATCTACCGGTATTCGATCATTTAAGGCATTACCCGAATATTTTCTATGCTCTGGGTTTCAATGGGACCGGCATTGCCCAGGTGCCTGTCGCAGGTCGGATCCTTGCAAGCCTGATCCTGGGACGCGTGGATAAATGGAGCAGTTGTGGTTTGGTGGGGATCAAAAACCGCACCAAGCTTCCGCCCGAACCTGTGCGTTATCTGGGTGCGAAAATCGTCCGCGCGGCTATTCGAAGAAAGAACGATACCGAAATCCTCAACCGTGTCCCGGGCCCCATAACGAGGTTCCTGGCAAGTTTGGCTCCGTGAGCAACACAACCCAAGCGAAACAAGAATAAAAGGAATGGGAACGATGGCCGACCTGTCGCTGAAGAATATACGTAAATCCTACGCCAACCTGGAAGTACTCCATGGCATTGACCTTGATATTACATCGGGGGAGTTTGTCGTTTTCGTCGGGCCGTCCGGTTGTGGAAAGTCAACCCTGTTGCGCTCAATTGCAGGCCTTGAGACGATAACGTCGGGTGATCTTGTCATCGCCGGGGAGCGTATGAACAGTGTCGCTCCGTCGAAACGGGGTATTTCGATGGTCTTCCAGTCATATGCACTTTATCCTCATATGACAGTCTATGAGAATATGGCTTTCGGTCTGCGTATTGCCGGCGTGACGAAGGCAGAGATAGACAAACGGGTCAAGAAAGCCGGCGAAATTCTTCAGCTTAGTGAATATCTGCAACGCTTGCCAAAGGCCCTTTCGGGAGGACAAAGACAACGTGTTGCGATTGGACGCGCAATTGTCAGAAACCCGCGTGTTTTCCTGTTTGACGAACCCTTGTCCAATCTTGATGCAGCCCTGCGGGTGGCTACACGCATCGAGCTTGCAAAACTCAAGCAAAGCATGCCCGATGTCACGATGATTTATGTGACCCACGATCAGGTGGAAGCGATGACACTGGCGGATCGGATCGTTGTGTTCAAGGATGGCAATATCGAGCAGATTGGAACACCAGTAGAGCTTTACAAAAAGCCAGCCAATCTTTTCGTTGCGCAGTTTATCGGTTCTCCAGCCATGAACATACTCGCGGGCACTATATCGGAGACCTCGGGACGTAGTTATACCTGTCATCTTGATTGTGGGACGAAACTTGCCCTTGAAGCCAGTGATGGAACTTTCGCACTCAATGATAGAGTTAGCGTTGGAATTCGACCCGAGAATACCAGGATTGCCCGCGAGGAAACTGGCAGCCCCCTCTTTTCGGGAACCGTGGATCTTGTAGAGCATCTGGGCGAGGCGCAAATCCTTTACATCGACATGGTCGGTTCCGACACCAAATATCTGATCAAAACCCCTGAGGAAGCGGATTTTAGGCTCTCAGATACATTACGATTTACAGCTTCGACGAAGGACATGCATATCTTCTCCGCCAATGGAACAGCCGTTCCGGTTCAAGTAATCTAGAGTTTTGAATATCATCTTTGGGCAGTGATTTCGGCGCAGCGGTATATAGTGCGGTTTTGAAAAGGTAATGCAGTGATCTCTGGCAAACGCAATTGATTGTCGTACGGTGTTGGTCGGAAAAGATCGTAGCGGCGAGCTCCGCATTATGGAGGCCATTCACCGTATAGCGAGCAGCCATGGCAATGTCGGGAACGGTAGTAGTCCCGGCCCAACTTCAACGAAGATTGAGCCGGGGTGCTGTTAGTAGTCGGTGATCTTTTTCATGTAGCGGCGACCGTCCAGCATGACCTGTTCACGTTTCGCCGCCAACTTATAGGCAAATTTCCAAAGAGCATCGAAGAAAATCAACGGCACGAAATATCCCTTGAAAGTGTCATCTATGTCAGCGAGATCGAGTTTCGCTGCATCCAGCACCAACATATTGTCCGGCTCGCCGAAACGGTACAGGAAATCCCGGCCACGCTCGGCCAGCGCACGCGTTTCATCGAGCCCAATCATGACGACGAAGCAGGCATTTTTATCGACGACTTCGAATGGGCCATGGAAGAACTCATTGGCGTGGATAGCTTGCGAGTTGATCCACAGCATTTCCATGAGCACGCAGATGGAGAATGAATAGGCTGCGCCATAAACCGGACCGCTAGCCATGGTGTACACGACTTTTTCGCGGCCATAGCGCTCTGCATATCTGGTAAAGGTTTCATCAAAATGCTGCTGACCGCGTTCAATGGCCGGTTGCAGTGCCGGCAGGCTTTCCAGCAGTTTGGGCAGCAGGCTGGTCTTGTCGCGTAAATCGACAATGCCCGCCAGCAACATGTAAAGCACGCTGTAATTGCTGTCGGCACCATCGATCGGAATGCCGGTGGTGTAGGACGCCTGGTATTGCAGCACGTGGTCGGCGGCGGCGGCGAGCGGCGATTGCGGATCCAGCGTCAGGGAGATCACGCAGGCGCCCCGGCGACGGGCATGTTCTGCCGCCCGCACCGTTTCCTTGGTGGTGCCCGTCTGGGAGCACAGAATGACAATGGCATCGCTGTTGAGGCGACGCGGGTCGCGTGTGACGAACTCGTCGCCATTATAGACATCAGAGGTCAGCAGTCCCGAATGGCGATCCAGAAAATACTTGCCCGGATGCATGATTGACAGCGATCCGCCGCAGGCAACCAGAAACACATGCGAAAAATCCCGCTGCGCAAGCGTATTCAAGGTTTCAGCAATATCGGTAGGAAGTTGTTTGGGCATTCTATTCCTCTTTTCAGCGTCTTGAAGAGCCCGGCTGTGCCGATCGGCAGCCGTTCCGGTCCAGTGCAACATTTCCCGGTACCAACCCCGCGATACGTTGACAGTTCTACTTTAGTGTGCGAACGTTCTCACATCTTGTCAATTGGGAAAATAAGAATGATCAAAATCGCGGCGATGGGCGATAATGTCGTCGATTGTTACATTTCGCGTCGGGAAATGTTTCCGGGCGGTAACTGTGTCAATGTCGCTATCCATATGAGCCGTTTTGGGGCCGAGGCGGCCTATATCGGCGTGGTTGCCGCAGATGCGGCCGGAAGGGTCATTCAGGCCGCACTGCGCGACGAGGACGTCGATACTTCGCATCTGCGCATGGAGGCCACAGGCAAGACGGCCTATTGCATCATTGGTCATCGCGGTAACAATGATCGCTATTTCATCCGCTTTGATCTCGGAGTGTCGATGTTTGAGCCGAGCGCCGCCGATATTCAGTTTGCGCGCCGGTTCGATGCCGTCCATATCGGTCAGTCGAGCGGCCTTGACGGCTGGCTGGATGCCATTGCGCCGCAACGTCTGTCCTATGATTTCTCCACCCGTCGCGACGTGGAACACTATCGACGCATCGGCCCGAAATGCTTTCTAGCCGCTGTTTCGGGCGGTGAGCTTTCGCCGGACGAGATTACCGCGACCATTGCCTGCCTGCGCGAGAGCGGCGCGGATTGGGTGCTGATCACCCGCGGCACCAAGGGCGCAGTTCTTGCCGGTGCGCAAGGGGTTTTCCATGCCGAAGCAACACCGATTGTGGCGGTTGACACGTTAGGCGCTGGTGACAGTTTCATCGCCCGCACCCTTTATGGCCTAGTGAAAGGCGAGGCGCCCGCAACATTGCTACAGGCGGCGTCACGCGTTGCTGCGGCGACATGTGGCCAATATGGTGGTACAGGTCATGCCGCGCCGATTGATCTCGGCGAGCCTATAGCCGAGTTGCAGGATTGAGCTCGCTGCGCGTGTCTTTTTGAGGTTAAGACCGGCCAGATCAACCGGGATGGCGGGCGAGCGAACAACGGGGCTGCCATTCGGCATGCAGCACGATATCCTGCTGCGCCCGATCGGCGCTATCGAGCCGCTCCAGGACCAGACGAGCCGCGGCTTCGCCAACCTCGAGCAGCGGCTGCCGGATTGCCGTCAGTTTAGGGGTAAAGAACGACATCCAGTCCAGATCGTCGAAGCAGACCACGGACAGTTGCTGCGGAATGGAAATATCGAGTTCGCTGATTGCCAGCATGGCGCCGGCTGACATCAATCCATCGGTGGTAAACAGCGCTGAAGGCGGGGTTTCCCGGGTCAGCAACGCGATGGCGTGCTGGCGGGCAATATCGATCGAATAGCTGCCCACCTGGGCAACGAGGCTCGGATCAAAGGCGATCCCGGCTTCCTCATGCGCTTCGATATAGCCGAGCAGACGTTGCCAGCTCGGATAAAGCGATGAAATATCGATTTTCTTGTGCTGGCGGTCGTGAAGAAATGCGTTGAGATTCTTGTAGCGGCCATGCTCGAGTTCCGCCAGTACGCCAATCCGACTATGGCCGTCGAGAATCATTTGGGTCACTGCGGCGTGGGCGGCCTGGCGGCCATTGACGGTCACCGAATCCGCCTTCAATCCCTTCACGCGGCGATCGATCTGAACCACCGGACAGCCGCTGGCAACGACATCGTGCAAGTGCTGCGCCTTGAGAATATCACAGGGCGCAATGATGATGCCGTCGGCCTGCTTTTCGCGCAGAAGATCCACTGCCTCCAGCTCACGATCGATCGATTCATCGCTGTTGGTGACGATCAAGCCAAAGCCGCGCGCACGAACCACATCGGAAATACCGCGCAGAATACTGGCGTAAAACGGGCTTTGCATGTCGCCCGCGACAACGCCTATGGTCTTGCTGCGCCCGGTGATAAGACTGCGTGCCAGCAGATTGGGGCGATAGCCCAGCATATCAGCGGATTTCTTCACCTTGTCGCGGATTTCTTCGCTGGTATAGCCATAGCCGCCCAATACACGTCCGGCGGTCGCGGTGCTGACGCCGGCCAGGCGCGCCACATCGGCAATGGTCGTCTTGTCGGCGCGTCGTTCACTCATGTCTGCGCGTTCCTTCCAAGCAGTTTCACGCTGCTCAATACCTGTACCGTTTCATAGGCGATGATGGGCCTGATCTCAACTTTCAACTTGACGGATGCGATCAATCAATGGCTATATTGTGAGAACGTTCGCATATCATTTTCAGCAACGCAAGTAGAAGACGAGCCTCGCACGGGGATAAAGTTCCAATCAAAGGGGAGATAAATGACCAATCGTCGCAAAACCGCATCCCGGCGCATGATGGTAGCGCTGGCGGCGCTGGCCACGGCCGCCAGCATCACCTCGGTGCATGCCGCACCGATCAAGGCACTACAGGACGCTGTGCCGGAGAATTACAGGAAGGGCGTCAAGATTGCTGCCTTCAATGACTGGCCACCGGACGAGTTTGTCGAAGACGGCGTCCTGAAAGGCTGGAGCATCGACATGGCCAAAGCCATATCGGAACGCATTGGCGTACCATTCGAATTTACCGCAACCAGTTTCGACGCCATCATTCCGGGCCTGGCCAGCAAGCGTTTTGACGCCGGATTTTCTTCCTTCGGCGTGACGCCGGAACGGCTTGATTCGCTTGATTTCATTCCTCAGCGCAAGGAAGGCACCGCCTATGCCTTCTTGAAAGGCAAGGATTTTTCCATCAAGTCGGAAAAAGATCTGTGCGGCCATAGCGTTGCAGTGATGACAGGTGCCTGGGACTACCAATATCTGAAGGAAAAGAGCGCGGAATTGTGCGAATCCGCCGGTGAGAAGCCGATTAACCTGCAGCAATTCACCACCCAGAACGCCGCCGAACTGGCTGTGTCCTCGGGGCGTGTTGAGATGGTGGCGGCCGGATCGGCAAAAATGCACTATATGGCCAAGATTACGGGGCGCTTCAGCGTATCTGAACTGGTCAGCAATCCGGTCTTCAACGGCATTGGCGTGCGCAAGGGTGATGCGCTTGGGCCAGTTTTCCGTGATGCCATCCAGTCCATGATCGATGACGGCTCCTACAAGGAAATCATGGCAAAGTGGGGCGTTGATGGCGCCGGCACCCTGGAAAAGGCGGTTCTGGTTACTAAGGACAATCCGGAGCCAAAATAGTCAGGGCCGATTGAAGGAGAACGCCCGTCAGCCGGCGGCGGTGCGAATACAGCCGCGGTCCATTACGCAAGGGCCGGCCCGGAAGACGGGCCGGCGGGTTTGGTAAGTTCGAATACGAATTTCGCTAAACACGATACGGTAGTCTGGAGTAAATCATGGCAAGAACAGCAAAGACGGTCGCGCACCGGCCGGATATACATAGTGTCAAACCGATACCCGTGCGCCATCCGTCTCGATGGATCACCGGCGCCGTGCTCATTCTGATCGCATTGAGTTTTGTCAATATGCTGGCGACCAATGAGAACCTGCAATGGAACATTGTTGTGCGCTACATGTTTCATCCCGACATTCTCGCTGGCTTGGCGCGCACGCTGTTCCTGACTTTTGCCGCAATGATCTTCGGTTTTGCAATCGGCATCATACTGGCCGTGATGCGCCTTTCGGCCAATCCGGTGCTGCAATGGGCAAGCTGGCTGTGGATATGGTTCTTTCGCGGCGTTCCACCCCTGGTTCAGCTGATTTTCTGGTACAATCTGGCGCTTCTGGTTCCCAATCTGACCATTGGCATTCCGTTCGGGCCGACATTGTGGTCCTGGGACATGAACACGCTGATCACGCCGATGAGTGCAGCACTGCTTGGCCTGTCCTTTACAGAAAGCGCCTATGCCGCCGAAACCATCCGCGCTGGCATCCAGGCGATCAATCCGGGCCAGACCGAGGCCGCCGCGACACTTGGCATGACGCGGTTTCAGATCATGAAGCGCATCGTGCTGCCGCAGGCAATCCGTATTATCATTCCGCCGATCGGCAATGACACCATTTCAATGCTGAAATTCACGTCGCTGGTCAGCGTGCTTGCCTTGCCCGATCTGCTCTATTCGGCGCAGATGATTTATTCGCGCACATATCAGACCATTCCGCTGCTGATCGTGGCTACGATTTGGTATCTCATCCTGTCAACCGCCCTGACTATCATCGAACACCATATCGAGAACCACCTGAAATCCCGGCAGATCACCCGTTCCGCGTCATTCCTGTCCAGACTGCTGCCCTTCAAATTTGCGCTTGGATATCAAAAATGAATGAAACGCCCGCGAGCTTGCCACTGCTGCAGGTGGAAAGACTGACCAAATCTTTTGGCAATCACCGGGTGCTCGACGGCATCGACATAACGGTGGAAAAGGGGGACGTGACCTGCATTGTCGGCCCATCCGGCTCCGGCAAAAGCACATTGCTGCGCTGTCTGAACTATCTCGAAGTGCCGGATTCGGGTGCCGTGTTGCTGGAAGGCGAGCCGATCGGCATGCGTTGGCAGGGTGAGCGGCTTTATACGATGTCCTTCAACGAACTGGCACGCCAGCGCCAGAAAATGGGCATGGTGTTCCAGGGCTTCCATCTCTTCCCCCATAAGACCGTGGTGGAAAACATCATCGAGGCGCCTATGATCGTGCGTAAGATTAGCCGTCAGGCGGCCATTGCTGCGGCGATGAAGTTGCTGGAAAAAGTCGGCCTTACCGAGCGCGCGAATTATTATCCCGACCAGCTCTCCGGTGGGCAGCAGCAACGCGTGGCGATTGCCCGTTCATTGGCCATGCAGCCTCGGCTGATGCTTTTTGATGAACCCACATCAGCTCTTGATCCGGAACTCGTCGGTGAGGTTCTGGCGGTGATGCGCCAGTTGGCCGAAGATGGCGTGACCATGATTGTCGTCACGCATGAAATGAACTTCGCCCGCGAAGTCGCCGACCACCTGATTTTCATGGATGGTGGCGTGATTGTTGAATCCGGCCCGCCTAAAAAGGTTATGGGCAATCCACAACATCCGCGTACTAAAAGTTTTTTGAAGCGCGTGGCGTGACAGGAACGAATGATGATAATTCTCAATGCCCAGCAAACCGAAGCCGCGCTCGATTATCCGGGATTGATCGAAGCCTTGCGTCAAGCGCATGCGAGCGGCAAACGACCGCAAAGCGACACTACCGTGCTTCAGGATCGGAAAAGCGCAGACAACCAGTTTGTGTCCCTGGTAGCTTGGCTCGAAGGGGAGGCGGTTGCCGTCAAGCTGGTCGGTGTTTTCCCTGCGAATGTCAAACTTCCTGTGGCCCAACCTTCGATCCAAGGCACGGTAACGCTGTTCAGCGGTCAGACCGGCGAAGCACTCATGGTCTGTGATGGCGCCATTGAAACCTTCAAGAAGACGGCGGCAGATTCGGCACTTGGCGCCAGCCTGCTGGCGCGCAAGGACGCCCGTACCTTGCTGGTGGTTGGTGCCGGGGGGCTAGCGCCCCATGTGGTGCAGGCTCATTGCGCCAGCCGACCGTCGATCGATCAAGTCTTTATCTGGAACCGCAACTTCGACAGGGCGGAAAAACTTGCCAGCCGACTTGACATTGCTGGCGTCGACATCGTTGCCGTGGAGAATCTCGATAACACAGTATCGATGGCGGACATCATATCGTGTGTCACCATGTCGACCAATCCGCTGGTTAAGGGAAAACTCCTCAAAGAGGGCGCTCATGTCGATCTGATCGGTGCCTATATGCCGGACATGCGTGAAGCCGATGATGACGTGTTCCGTCGTGCCGGACGGGTATTTGTTGATACGCGCCATTGCTGTGATGGTTCGGGCGAACTCGGAATTCCGCTCGCCACTGGACTGATCAAGCATGAGCAGATCGAAGCTGATTTGATTGAGCTATGTCAGTCAAAACATCCGGGCCGCAGCGATGATCGCCAGATCACGGTCTACAAGAATGTCGGTGGCGGGCATCTCGATCTGTTTACTGCCCAATATCTGTACAGCACTTTTTAGAGGCGGCGGGGCCACGTTTAACACACACGATATTGAACACCGGATGGTTGCGAAGGCCCGTTGTTGACTGGCAATCATGCGAGATGAGTTCCATTGTGAGCGCGACGAACATCCCACCTTTTCTTTTGTGAATGATGCCGCGAGATAAGCTCCTTCATTGATAGGAGCGGACCGGGATGATTGGAGATCGCGCTGATGCCATGCTTGAAGACATGGATGAAGCCAGGCATGAGGGAAAGTATCGTCGGATCGAGGTGATTACCGGCCGGCGGCAGCGGCGGAATTGGACTGACGAGGAGAAGGCGCGGATCCTTGCGGAAAGCGCGGAACCTGATGTTAACATCTCGGCCGTTGCCCGGCGCTGGGGCGTCAATCGCGGCTTGCTGAACGTCTGGCGCCGGGACGCTGGGCTGACCTCTCAACGATCTGCGAGGTCCAGTGCGCAGCAGGCGATGTTCGTGCCGGTGACGGTAGTTGGCAATCGAACGCCGGCTCCAGGCTCGCCGTCAGATGTCGCCCACTTTGCCGCGGGTCGAATTGAGATCGAGATTGCTGGCGCGCGCATGACGGTTATCGGCCCGGTAGCGCCTGAACTGGCGCAAGCGATGGTGACGGCCTTGCGAGGTCGCCGGTGATCGGAGTTTCGCCGAGTGGCGTGAAGATCATGGTGGCGACGCAACCGGTCGACTTCCGGCGCGGCATGAATGGCCTTGTGGCTTTGGTGGCGTCAGCGCTCGCGGCCGATCCCTATTGTGGCGACGTGTTCGTGTTCCGCGCCAAGCGTCTGGATCGACTTCGCTGCATTTACTGGGATGGGTCAGGCATGATCCTGGCGACAAAGTGGTTGGAGAGCGGAAAGTTTGTTTGGCCCCCGATCCGCGATGGTGCGATGCAGATGAGTGCCCAGGAGTTCTCGCTTTTGCTAGCTGGCATTGACTGGACGCGGGTCAAGCGAAACGCGGTGAGGCGGCCCTCAAAAGTGGGCTGATCCTATTGTTTTTGCTTGAATATTCTGGCTCATATGGTAAGGTTAATCATGCTGTTTCGACCCGATCCCTTGCCCCAGGATGCTGCGCAATTGACCCGGCTCATTCTCTCGCTCGACGAAGAGAATGCCGATCTCAAAGCGCGTATTGCCTTCCTTGAGCGCCAGCTCTTCGGGACGAAATCGGAGAAGATGACGATCATCGATCCAGCCCAGGCAACGCTCGACCTGGGCGATCTAAGCGATATTCCCGTTGCAGCCAATGACGATGCCGCACCGGTCGGTGAAGACAAAACACAGGCGCGACGGATGCCGGCGCGCAATATCGGCCGCTTGCCCAGGCATCTTCCGCGCTATGAAGAGGTCATTGAGCCGGAGAGCAAGATTTGCCCCTGCTGTTCGTTCGAACTGCATTGCATCGGCACGGACGTCAGCGAGGCGCTCGACATCGTACCTGCGATTGTCCGGGTCAAGCGGACGATCCGGCCGCGCTATGCATGCCGGGCCTGTGAGAGTGCCATCGTGCAAGAACCTGCACCGGCACGCGTGATGGACGGTGGCATGGTGACCACGGCGTTTGCCGCGCATGTCGCTGTTTCGAAGTTTGCCTGGCATCTCCCGCTCAATCGCCAGGCGCAAATGCTGGCCTCCTGCGGTGTCATCATTGATCGCGGCACGCTTGGCGCCTGGGTGATGCGGGTCGCCTGGTGGCTGGAGCTTCTCTATGACGCGGGTGTTGTCACGTTAACTGGGCTACAGTTGCGTGCCTGACGAGTTGGGCGTAAATTTTGGCGATGCAGACATCAGATATCATCTTCAAGCGTCACCGTTTTCCGCCACAGATTATTGCTCATGCGGTGTGGCTTTATCTGCGGTTCAACCTTAGTCTGCGTGAAGTTGAGGAAATGCTGCTTGAGCGTGGAATCGACGTATCATACGAGACAGTTCGTCGTTGGATCGCCAAGTTCGGACCCCAGATCACACGCAACTTGCGGTGGCGTCAGGCGCGCCCCGGCGATATTTGGCATTTGGACGAAGTGGTCGTCAAATGCGCTGGAGAGAAATTCTGGCTCTGGCGTGCAGTCGATCAGCATGGCTCCGTTCTCGAAGAAATCTTGCAGAAGCGGCGTGATAAAAGGGCGGCAAAGCGTCTACTCGTGGCGTTAATGAAGCGCTATGGCTTTGCTCCCAAACGGATCATCACCGATAAGCTGCGCTCCTACGGGGCAGCAAAAGCGGACGTGGCGCCCGGCCTTGAACATTGGTCGCACAAGGGCCTCAATAATCGGGCCGAAAACAGCCATCTGCCGTTTCGAAAACGGGAGCGAACTATGCAAGGTCATCGGTCACCCGGAGCGTTGCAACGGTTCGTCTCCATGCACTCAGCGACCCGCAACTGTTTCTCTGTTCCATCTCGTCGCCGCGCCGCACACACAATTCGCTACCATCGCCTCGAAGCATTCGACACTTGGAAAACTGCGGCCGCTATCGCGTGAAAACCCCAAACTCAGGGACCTTCTCAAAAGCACAAAGTTAACGTGACAACACCGGATTATACAATGAGAAACAGTCATGTTCCCGATGTCCTCTTGAATGACAACACAACTTTGCCCGGACTCGGCTTTGGTACCTATAAACTGAAGGGGGCTGAGGGGGTCACCGGGATCGTCAGGGCAATCCGCAATGGATACCGCCTTCTGGATTCCGCTTTCAACTATGAGAACGAGGGCACCGTCGGCGAGGCTATCCGGCAAGCGGGAGTTCACCGTGAGCAATTGCGCGTGACTTCAAAACTCCCGGGGCGCCATCACCATTTTGACGAGGCCATCGCCACCATCGAGGAGTCGCTCTATCGGGCACAACTCGACTATTACGATCTCTATCTCATTCACTGGCCCAACCCGAGCAAAGGGCTGTATGTCGAGGCCTGGCAAGCTCTGATCGAGGCGCGAAGGCGAGGCCTTGCCCGTTCGATTGGCGTCTGCAACTTCTTGCCGGCTCATCTGGAAAAGATCATGAGCGAGACCGGCGTTGCACCGGCTGTCAACCAAATCGAGATGCATCCGTATTTTCCCCAGGCCGAACAGCGCGTCTTCGACAAGGCCCACGGCATCATCACGGAGGCCTGGAGTCCGCTCGGGCGCGCCAATCACCTGCTTCAGGAACCGCTTATTCAGGCTATCGCCCAAACGCATGGTCGTAGCGTAGCCCAGATCATCCTGCGCTGGCACATCCAGCTCGAAGCCATTCCCTTGCCGAAATCGGCAAGCGATGAACGCCAGATCGAAAACCTGTCGATCTTCGATTTCGATCTCTCGGCCGAAGACATGGGCGCGATCGCCACGCTGGCCCGGCCGGATGGCCGCACCTTCGATCAGGACCCCGCACATTACGAGGAATTCTGAAAAACCTCGCCTTGGACAAAAAAGGAAAAATGTCATGCCGCAATATACTGTCGCAACATTCGTCGGAAGCCTGCGCAAGGCGTCCTTCAATCGCAAAATCGCCCAGGCTCTTTCCGCACTGGCACCCGAAACGCTGGCGCTGGAAATCGTCGAGATCGGCGATTTGCCTCTCTACAATCAGGATCTGGACGACGAAGGAGCGCCACCGGAATCCTGGCTCGCTTTCCGTGAAAAGGTGAAGCCCTACGATGCCGTCCTATTCGTGACACCCGAATATAATCGGTCAGTGCCAGCGGTGCTCAAGAACGCGCTCGATGTCGGGTCCCGTCCATATGGCAAGAGCGTTTGGGACGGAAAACCAGGCGCTGTCGTCAGCGTATCCCCAGGTGGGCTTTCCGCTTTCGGCGCCAACCATCATCTGCGCCAGTCGCTGGTTTTCCTCAATGTGCCGACCCTGCAGCAGCCGGAAGCCTATCTCGGCCACGTGACAGGGCTCCTCGACGACGAAGGGAAGCTCTCCAACGAGGATACCCACCAATTCCTTTCCGGCTTTCTCGTCCGATTTGCGGACTGGATCGATCGAAATCATCGATGAACCGAAAAGCTCAGAATCCGAGAGCAGAAGCGTAACCTGGCTGTCGTTCGTGAGCCTCGTGCGCAAATCCAAGGAGAATTTCCAATGGCCCAAATCCTGTGTGATATTTGTAAAGCACGACCTGCGAGCGTACGAGTCACGGTCGTCCAAAATGGTGATGAGCGTCAACTGAACGTGTGTGACTATCACTACGCCCAGCTCAACCGTCATCAGCGTGCGCTTTCGCCGCTGGAATCGTTGTTTCGCGGCGGTCTCTTTGACGACTTGTTCGGCAATGGGCCGGAGACCGGAAGAAGGGAGGGATCGCTCCAGCCATCCCGCGCCGACCGGGAAGGCGTGAACCTCGAGCAACATTTCAGCGAACAGGCGAAGGAGATCCTCCAGCGCGCGGCCGAACGGGCTGTGCAGTCCGGCAAGAAGGAGGTTGATACCGAGCATCTGCTTTATGAGTTGACACAAAGCGATGTCGTGCAGGTGCTGCTGAAGCAGTTCAAGATCTCCGTGGACGATCTTCGCGGGGCGATTGACACGAACTTTCCGGCAGGCGGCAGTGCCGAACCGCTGACCGGGGGGCAGGTCGGCGTTTCCCCGCGCGTCAAAAGCGCGCTCGACCGGGCCTTCATCGCCTCCCGTGAACTGGGGCACTCCTATGTCGGGCCGGAACACATCCTGATTGGCCTTGCGGAAGTCCGCGACAGCTTCGCTGGTGACCTCCTCGCCAAATATGGCATTTCCGCCAATGCACTACGCCAGCAATCGGTGAAGGTGGTTGGCAAAGGTGCTGAGGAAGGCCAGGTCCCATCACCGACCAATACGCCGCAACTTGACAAGTATAGCCGCGACCTGACGAAGATGGCGCGCGAAGGCAAGCTCGATCCGGTCATCGGACGGTCGAAGGAAATCGAAACGACGATAGAGGTGCTCGCACGTCGCAAGAAGAACAATCCGGTGCTGATTGGCGAACCGGGCGTCGGCAAGACGGCGATCATCGAAGGACTGGCGCAGCGCATCCTCAACGGCGAAGTACCCGAGGTCCTGCGCGACAAGCGGTTGATCGAGTTGAACGTCAACTCACTTGTCGCTGGCGCCAAATATCGCGGCGAGTTTGAGGAACGCGTCAAGCAGGTGATGGACGAGATCGCCGTCAATAACGAATCCCTCGTCCTATTTATAGATGAAGTCCACACCATCGTCGGTGCGGGTCAGGGGGGCGGCGAAGGCGGCCTCGACATCGCCAACACCTTCAAACCAGCCATGGCGCGCGGCGAAATGAACCTGATCGGCGCGACGACGCTGAAAGAATACCAAAAATATATTGAGAAGGACGCGGCCCTCGAACGCCGCTTCCAGCCGGTGTTCGTCAATGAGCCTACTGTCGAACAGACTATCAATATCTTGCGAGGCCTGCGGGATCGGCTCGAAGCGCACCATAAGGTCAACATCCAGGATGAGGCTTTCGTGGCGGCGGCGGAGCTTTCCGACCGCTATGTCACCGGTCGTTTCCTGCCTGACAAGGCGATCGACCTGATCGACCAGGCTGCCGCCCGCGTTCGCCTTTCGACCACTTCGCGCCCCGCCGACATACAGGAACTGGAGGCGGAGATCGCGCAACTGAAACGTGAACAGAGCTATGCCTCCTCCCGTAAACAGTTCGATCGTGCCAAAACGATCGAAGAGAAGATCGCCGGTAAGGACAAGGCGCTGACCGACGCGACTGACGCCTGGAAAAAGAAAATAGGCTCGTCGACCGAAGAAGTCACCACCGACCATGTGGCCGAGATCGTCTCGAACCTCACCGGCATTCCCGTCAACGATCTGACGGAGGAGGAGAAGACGAAGCTTCTCGACATGGAGCAGCGGTTGCACCAGCGCGTGATCGGCCAGGAGGAAGCGATCCGAGCCGTCAGCGACGCGGTGAGACTGGCGCGCGCCGGTCTTCAGCAAGGCAAGCGCCCGATCGCCAATTTCCTGTTTCTCGGTCCAACCGGAGTGGGAAAAACGGAACTTGCCAAGGCGCTGGCGGAAGTGGTGTTCGGCGACGAGGATGCGATCGTCCGTATCGACATGAGCGAGTACATGGAGCGTCACGCCGTCGCCCGCCTGATTGGCGCACCTCCCGGCTATGTCGGCTATGACGAGGGCGGTCAGCTAACGGAAAAGGTGCGCCGGCGACCCTATAGTGTGATCCTTCTCGACGAAATCGAGAAGGCGCATCCAGATGTCTACAACGTGCTCCTGCAGGTCTTCGACGATGGACGGCTGACGGATGGCAAGGGCCGTGTGGTGGATTTCACGAACACGCTGATTATTGCAACGAGCAACCTTGCATCTGATGTGATCATGGGCAACCGCTCGCGACCTGGCTATACAACGAAGCCCGCCGAGAATGTTCGTGAAGGCGTCATGGGTGTGTTGCGTGGCCACTTCCGTCCAGAGTTCCTCAACCGGATCGACGAGATCATCATCTTCGAGGCGCTCGATCAGGCGCAGATCGAGGCCATCGTCCGTCTGCAGCTCAACCGCGTCGCGCGCCTCGCGCAGGGGCAGGATATTGAACTGGTGTTTGATGAAAGCCTCGTGCAGCATCTGGCAACCGAGGGATACCAGCCTGAATACGGTGCGCGCGAGCTTCGCCGGCAGATCCGCAGCCTGCTCGAAACGAAGCTCGCCAAGGCAATGCTGAAGGGTGATATCAAGGAAGGCAACAGGGTGGCTTGCGCCTATGATGCTGAGAAGTCCGAGGTCTCCTTCCGGCTGGAGCAGGTACCCGTACTGCCGTCGGAAAACGGCGCCACGCCTGCTAATCATGCGGAACAGGCGAGGGCGCCCGTGAAAAACGAGGAAGACCGCAAGCACCAGGCCGACGAATTGCTCGACGAGGCCTTGCTGGAGACGTTTCCCGCTAGCGATGCGCCGTCCATCACCAGGGACAGGCCAGACGACGGGGAGTGAACCCCCGTGGCCGCCCGCCCGTCGGGCGGCCACGGCGTTCCCGGCGCTGAATTTCTTTGCAGTTCGAAAGGAGAAAATGGCATTGAGCCTTGTTGCAAACGGTCTTTTCATGGCAGGATTTCTTCTCGCCGTCATCGCCGCCATCCAGGTCGTTGCCGCGCGTGGCTGGTTGCCAGAATCCTCGCTTCTTGCGATCGTCGGTCTTTTTGTTGGAGCAAGCTACGCCACGCTGACCCGCATCGTGCCGGACATTGGTTCAAGCCTCGACATGATCGTTCGGCCCGATTTGCCGGCGGAAGCCTATCTCTGGATATTCCTCCCGCCGCTCCTTTTTCAGGCCGCGCTCACCGCAGATGTCCGGTCCATGGCGCCGGACGCCGCGCCGATCCTGCTTCTGGCGATTGTAGCAGTTTTCGTCGCCACCGGCCTGATCGGTTGGTCGCTCGCCGAAGTCAGCGGGCAGAGCCTCGCGCTATGCCTGCTGCTCGGCGCGATTGTCGCCACGACCGATCCTTCAGCGGTTATTTCGATCTTTCGCAATCTCGGCGTTCCCGCGCGGCTGAACCGTCTTGTCGAGGGAGAAAGTCTCCTGAATGATGCCGCTGCCATCGCGATTGTCGGTGTCCTGATCACTGCAATCAATGGAGATCCAACGAATGTCGGACCTGTCACGGTCGGGCGTATGCTTGCTTTTGGTTTCGGGGGAGGTGTGGTTTTCGGTTATCTCGTCGGCCGTATGGTGGTAATGGCGCTGCCGCTCCTCGATCGACTTCCGGTCGCAGCGGCGACCCTGACGCTTGCCGTTCCCTATCCGCTCTACATCGCATCAGACCAGTTGCTTCATGCCTCCGGTGTCGTCGCTGTTGTGACGGCCGGACTGGTGATCGGCGCTTTCGGACCGACACGGCTCCATCCGCGCAATTGGCAGCATCTCCACCTCATATGGAGCCAGGTCGCCGTTCTGGCAGGCGCTATAGTCTTTTTTCTGGCTGCAGTTCAGGTGCCGGAGCTTCTCTCCGGGATGGGCTGGCGGGATGTTCTTTTTCTCACTGTTATCGTGATCGCGGCCCTGGTCGCACGTGCCGTTGTCATGTTCGCAATGTTCCCGTTACTCGCCCTGGCAAAAATGGCCCGGCCGGTCGATCGAGGTTATAAAGTCGCCATCGTTTGGGGCGGCCTGCGTGGTGCCGTGACGCTGGTATTGGCGCTCGGCCTGGCGCAGAACGAGGCATTGCCGGTAGCCGATCGACAATTTATTGCTGCACTCGCCGCGGCATTTGTCCTCGTCAGCCTCTTCGTCAACGGACTGACCTTGCGGTGGCTGATCGAGCGGCTCGGCCTGACCGCGCTGTCGCCCCAGCAACAGACATTCCAACGTCAGGCGGTTCTGCTGTCGGCGGCTGAGGTCGACAGCGCGATTGGCGATCTAGCTGCTGACTTCCAGCTTCCGGCGGATGTGGCGACCTCGGTCAAGCAGGAATATCTGCGGGAAATGTCCGCCGATACACCCGCTGGTCCTGTCACAATCGAAGAAACACTGACCGAGCGCGAGCGACTGTCGATTGGGCTTGTCACGCTTGCCACTCGCGAACATGCAATCATTCCCGAATACGGCAGTGGGGTCGTCTCAGCCCGCAACCTCGACGCTATGATGCGCAACACCAGCCTGATGATCGATGCTGCGCGTGAAGACGGCCGAGCCGGTTACAATAGAGCGGCGAGAGGGATACTTGCACCAACCCTTAGCTACAAGATCGCGAACTGGCTTGCCGAACGCTACAATATGCTCAATCTGTTGGCGCGTCCGCTCGCTGATCGCTTTGAACTGATGATCTGCCGCCGGACCGTCCTCGAACGTCTTCTGGTCTATAATGACAGTTCACTGCGCAGCTTTGTTGGCGACCGCATGGCAGAAGTTCTGGACGGCATTTTGCGTGGGCGCCTGGAGGCCGTTGATCTGGTGCTGGAAGGGCTCCGCATCCGGTTCCCGGGCCATACCCGTCTGCTAGAGCGCCGGCTTCTATTGTTGTTTGCACTTCGCAAGGGCACCGGGATTATCGAGAAGATGAAGACTGAAAGTGTCCTGTCCGCCGAGGTGGCCTCCAGGCTTGGTACGAACCTCAGGATGGCGTGGGAAGCGAACATACGTCGTCCGGTACCGCCGGAACGGGAAAGGGACGTTTCATAATTCAAAAGCACCTCCTGCAGACGCACTTGGACAGATCTAAATACCGATGAAATCAGCATTGGATGTTGAATTCTGGGATGTTGAGCCTGCTGATTTATGAAAATGACGCCGAATTTTGCCGGGCTCATCAAGGCCCGGCGGCCATTCCCTCAAGCAAGGTGCTTGTCATTATCAATACAATGATCAGAAACAATGAAACATGGAATGCCGAGACCCTGCAAACTGCTTGACTTCCAATACAGTCGCTCCCTGATAGTCCAAGTTTTCGTCCGCACCCCCACCGGGTCACTTCTCAGCGGCAATCAACACTAATTGAGCTAAAGCAGCTGAAAGTCCCTCTTAGCCATATCTCACCGTTGACGGGTCGTCATCGCTTGACAATCTATCGGAAGATCAGGCGCAACTGACCGCCTTCGCCTATAAACTCAATGCAACCCGCGCAAATATCTTGGCTTTAAGAGGCCTGTTGAGGCCTTCGTCACGCTTTTGCGAGAAGCAGCCTAATCAGATAACCTCACCAAAGGCTTATACACTGGGAGTGGATTCTCCATTGTGCGTAAACGGGGATGTGGTCGCTTGCACCATTTCGAAGTGACTGATATTGCAATTGCCTCAGAGTGAAATTTAATTGAAAAACTTCAAACGGGTTTTTTCTTCAGAATACTATGAGATTACCTTCTACTCCTTTTGTATTCATGTCTCCTGTGATACTTATTGTGTTCGCAGTATGTTTTTTAGTATTCTGGCTGTCGGAGCGAAAAAGAAGGTATCTGCTGTTTTTTGCAATATCAAACTCCCTGTTTTGCCTGGGGTCCTTGTCACAGATACTGTATATTCCTCCTGGGGTCGGTCCTAATGCCGTTGTTTCTGCCTTCCTTTACACACTGAGTTCCTTGTTACTCTGTGATGGCCTGCTTCAGCGCAGCAGCAAGAGACTGACTGTTTTTTTTCACATGATTGCATTGGTTTCGATAACTGGGGGAATCGCCTACTTCGTTTACATTGATCGTAGTCTTTTGATCAGAGTGTATGTCCTCAACTTTTGTCTAGGCATCATTTTTCTTTTCACCCTGTGGAATTTACACGAACTAAGATCTGGCCCGGTGCCGGAGAAAGTTTTGTTCTGGCTGTTCTTCGCATTTACGCTTCAGTTTTTCATTCGTACGCCCATCACGATACAGGGAGCTCCTACAACAGAAACAGGATTCAACCTCTCCGCTTTCTGGTTTGTGTTGCAATTCACCCTCGCTATAATGGGGACCGGGCTCGCGCTTGCCGTTTTGGCTGTAATTGTCAATGATAAGCTCTCTCTTCTTCAGGAAGAACGTTCGATTGATCCCCTTTCTGGACTTCTCAACCGAAGAGGATTTAAGGAACGTGCCAATACAATACTAGATCGTGGGGGTACTAGTTCGATAGGTTTGATGATAATCGATATCGATCACTTTAAAAGTATAAATGATAGCTATGGTCACTCAGTGGGAGACTCCGTTATAATCGAAATTGCCCAAATTATTCGACAGATCACGAGTTCGAAAAATGCGTTGGCCGCGAGATTGGGCGGAGAAGAATTTGCAGTTCTCATCTCCCTTGCGGAACCTGTCTGCACGATACGGCTGGCGGAGAGCATAAGAAAAGCTGTGCAGGACCGACAGTTCGCAGGCATAGTTGATACACAGAAGGTCACTATCAGTATTGGAGTGGCTACAATGTCTCCGCATTTCTCGTTAGACCACTTGCTAGAGTTCGCTGATGGAGCGCTTTACAAGGCCAAGCGCTCGGGGCGGAACAGGGTGGAATCGTGAGGCATTTTGAGTGAATTGAAGGCTATGTTGATAGCCGCTGCGAACTGATGGAGCGGGGGGCGGACGAAAACTTGGACTATCATGAAGGTAATCCATGTTTTCCTACGAAGACCGGATGCGAGCAGTTGCGCTTTACATCAAGCTGGACAAGCGTCCGAAAGCAACTATACGGGTGTTGTCACGTTAACTGGGCTACAGTTGCCTGCCTGACGGTTTGGGCGTAAATTTTGGCGATGCAGACATCAGTTATCATCTTCAAGCGTCACCGTTTTCCGCCACAGATTATTGCTCATGCGGCGTGGCTTTATCTGCGGTTCAACCTTAGTCTGCGTGAAGTTGAGGAAATGCTGCTTGAGCGTGGAATCGACGTATCATACGAGACAGTTCGTCGTTGGATCGCCAAGTTCGGCCCCCAGATCACACGCAACTTGCGGCGGCGTCAGGCGCGCCCCGGCGATATTTGGTATTTGGACGAAGTGGTCGTCAAATGCGCTGGAGAAAAATTCTGGCTTTGGCGTGCGGTGGATCAACATGGCTCCGTTCTCGAAGAAATCTTGCAGAAGCGGCGTGATAAAAGGGCGGCAAAGCGACTGCTCGTGGCGTTAATGAAGCGCTATGGCTTTGCTCCCAAACGGATCATCACCGATAAGCTCCGCTCCTACGGTGCAGCAAAGGCAGAAGTGGCGCCCGGCCTTGACCATTGGTCGCACAAGGGCCTCAATAATCGGGCCGAAAATAGCCATCTGCCGTTTAGGAAACGGGAGCGAACCATGCAAGGTCATCGGTCGCCTGGAGCGTTGCAACGGTTCGTCTCCATGCACTCAGCGACCCGCAATTGTTTCTCTGTTCCATCTCGTCGCCGAGCCGCACACACAATTCGCTACCATCGCCTCGAAGCTTTCGATGCATGGAAAATTGCGGCCTGTTTCGCCTGAATATCTACGAGCCACGGGCCTTTCCGGTCAGAGAAACTTAACGTGACAACACCTACGGATTTTATCCTCGGCTGAATAATGTTTACGCGTGGCACGACGGATATCTTTG
This sequence comes from Ochrobactrum sp. A-1, assembly GCF_022488005.1. Classification (NCBI taxonomy): domain Bacteria; kingdom Pseudomonadati; phylum Pseudomonadota; class Alphaproteobacteria; order Hyphomicrobiales; family Brucellaceae; genus Ochrobactrum; species Ochrobactrum sp. A-1. The sequence goes on along the minus strand of NZ_JAKVQC010000009.1, from coordinate 170,021 downwards.
ATCGTCCTCTCCGCAGAAGACGTTTGGGGAACGGGTTTCTGTCTCATCTTTGCGTCCTTTGATAAAGCTATGATGAGCCGAAAATCCTCTCTTCTTAATTAAACCAGTTTTGTCTCAAAGGCCCTGATGTCGGACAATTGCGGCCTGTTTCGCCTGAATATCTACGAGCCCCTGGCCTTTCCGGCCAGAGAAACTTAACGTGACAACACCGTCTGGAGACTATAGCATTGTCAGAAGAGCGGGAAAGCGATTTTCCTGCGGGTATTTCTTATCTTTCATTGTCTGAGATGGAGTAGACATGGCCACGGATGATATTTCATCTCTCCCGGTTTCGCAGTCCGTTGTCGGAAAACTGACAAGGGCTGCAGTTTTTCTTATTGTAACGATCAACAAGGGAAGCGAAGCAGAAAAGATTGTGCGTGGTCTGTGCGCTGATCTTTCGAGCTTGGTGCGAGGTGTCGGTTTCCGGCGATTGAATGGGCAACTCTCCTGCGTCACCGGTTTTGGAGCGCGGGCCTGGGATCGTCTCTTCGGTTCACCGAGGCCGAAGGAGTTGCATGTATTCCGTGAGATACGCGGCGTTCATACCGCCGTATCGACACCCGGCGATATTCTGTTTCATGTCCGGGCAGACAGCATGGACCAGTGCTTCGAGTTGGCAAGTCATATCATGTCGCGGCTTGCAGGTTATGTTTCCGTTGCCGATGAGGTGCACGGCTTCAAGTTTTTCGACGACCGCGATCTTCTGGGTTTCGTCGACGGTACCGAGAATCCGGTCAATCAGGCCGCTCTTGCCGCAACTCTCATTGGCAACGAGGATCCTGAGTTTTCCGGCTGCAGTTACGTGATCGTCCAGAAATATCTTCATGACCTCGATAGCTGGAACAGGGTCCCGGTCGAGGAACAGGAAAACATAATAGGTCGGCACAAGCTGTCTGATATCGAGCAACGCGATGAGCAGAAGAAACCTTACGCTCACAATGTACTGACGAACATTGAAGAGAACGGAGAGCAGCTTCAGATCGTGCGTGACAACATGCCTTTTGGCGAAGTCGGCAAAGGAGAATTCGGGACCTATTTTATCGGTTTCGCCCGTTCGCCGTCTCGTATCGAGAAAATGCTGGAGAATATGTTTATCGGCAATCCTCCCGGCACTTACGACCATATTCTCGATTTCAGTCGTGCGGTAACAGGCTCACTGTTCTTCGTTCCCACAGTGACTTTCCTTGACGAAGTTACCGTTGAAATGGTCCCGGTTCCCGAGACTGAAAAGCCTTCCGAAACCACAAAATCCGATACGCGAGCCGATGGAGAGGCTATTCTCAGCGATGGTTCGCTATCTATAGGTTCATTAAAGGAGTGAGAAAGTTATGAATAATCTGCATCGAAATCTTGCTCCAATTTCCGCGAGCGCCTGGGAACAGATTGAGCAAGAAGCTGCGCGGACATTGAAGCGTCATCTCTCCGCACGTCGTGTCATTGATGTGAAGGGCCCTCACGGGTTTGATCTGTCGGCTGTTGGTACAGGACATCTTAAGGAAATCGCGAGCCCCGGAGATGGAATCCAGACCCGTCAGCGAGAGGTCAAGCCACTCGTGGAAGTTCGTGTTCCTTTTCAACTTAGTCGCGAGGCCATCGATGATGTCGATCGTGGTGCCCAGGATTCAGACTGGTCCCCGGTAAAGGAGGCTGCCCAGCGTATCGCCTTCGCGGAGGAGAGAGCGGTTTACACCGGGTTTTCAGGCGCGAATATTCAAGGAATGGCACAGGGCAGCAGCAATGCTGCGCTAACTCTTCCATCAGACATCAAGTCCTACCCTGACGTGATTGCAAAGGCAGTCAGCGTGCTACGTCTGGCCGGTTGCAATGGTCCATACGCTGTGGTGTTGGGGGCGGATGCATATACGGCTGCCAGCGGCGGAAATGATGACGGTTATCCAGTCTTCCATCACATCGAACGAATTGTCGATGGAGGCGTTTTCTGGGCGCCGGCAGTAGACGGAGCATTTGTTTTGACAACTCGAGGTGGTGATTTCGAGTTGGATATAGGTCAGGATGTTTCGATCGGCTATCTTGGGCATAGCGCCACCACTGTCGATTTATACCTGCAGGAATCCTTTACGTTCCAGATGTTCACATCGGAAGCCGCAGTTTCAATTACAGCCCCACCGAGGTAGGTGCCAAGTACATCAAATTCGTTCCAGCTTCCCTTGAAGAGGTCCACTCAATTCCGTTGGAAAGACATACATGCGTGTTCTTCTCCGCCGCAATAAGACACTTGCTTTCTAGTAAGATGTGAAAGATTAAAACCCCGTTGATGGGAAGGGTTCTTCTTTCTATCGCAGTTGAAATGGCCATTTCTGGGCTATATTTTCTACTGTCTGGATCGTGGTGACGTCCTAGGTGCCCGACTCATACGATCAGAGCCAAATACGATATGAGTATCTACACTGGTGATTTGATTGAAGTCACCACCAGCTTAACCGACAGGAGATTTCGATGACATTTTCGCTTCCGGACCTCCCTTACCCTCATGACGCGTTGGCTCCCTTTATGTCCAGAGAGACGCTCGAGTATCACCACGACAAACATCACGCGGCCTACAAGCTGTGTTGCTGTGCTCGAAGGGGTGGAAAGTCAACAAGCAAGGAGGGCAGAACAATATAGAAGTAATGTGGTGGCACATCGATCACATCATGTATTTGCCCCAGAAGTCGTCTCGCGGTTCGATTTGCTCGACAATATCAATCCATAGGCCCGAAGGGTCTTTAAATCCAAAACGGCGTTGGCCGAACGGCTCATCAGTCAGCGGGTAAGTAACGGGTAATCCCCTTTCTATCAGTTCGTCGTGAGCGGCCTTAGCATCGCCAACCTCCATCTCGAAGCACAGGCCAATTCCGGCGAAGGTTTCGGGGCCGGGCGGTGACGACGGATGATCTGGCGTCATGAAAGCAATCGAAGCAGTACTGTTTTCTGCAGTCAGCAGGCAGAACCATTGACTATCGAAAGTCACATCGAACTGCAGATACTTAAGCCAGAAGTCGCGCGCTTCGTCTTTTTTATCGGTGACGATTATCGGGTAGCGATCGAAAAATCGCATGATAGGACTCCTTGCCAGATTTAAACAAACAGATTATCGGTATGTTTATGATCATATAAACATACAGACTGTCTGTCAATATCTTATAGAAGGGCGATTATGAGCAAAAACGAACTGCGTACCATCCAAACAAGAGGGCGATTGGTTGCAGCTGCGCGGACATTATTTGCCCGCAATGGCTATGCCATGACCAGCACGGATGCGATCATAGACGAGGCGGGAGTAACACGCGGCGCACTCTATCATCATTATCGCGATAAAGCAGACTTGTTTGAAGCTGTATGCCGCGACCTTGCCGCCGGGGCGGCAGAGGCGATCCAAATCGCAACGAGGGATGTGGTCACTTCTATTGAGGTGTTGGAAAAGGGCTCGACGGCTTGGATCGATTTTATGGTTAAACCCGAAAACCGCCGTATACTCGTTGTCGATGCACCAGGTGTACTCGGACGAGAGCAGTGGGAAGCGCTCGATCGCGAGCTTTCTTTTGATCTTCTAAGGATCGGCGTGGAGGAGGCCATCAGCGAAGGTGCCATCCGCTTCTCGTCTGGCCCCACAGCATTGGCTGTGCTGCTCAACGGGGCAATGAACGAGATAGCATTGCGCGCGGAAGACGATGATGTCGCTGGATTGAAAGCTGGGTTGCTGGAGCTGTTCCGCGCTCTCAAGCCATGATTTCAGCCACGTTGATGGGCAGTTCCACCGTTAAAGTTGAAGACCATAAAGGTGACCGAGGCTTCGCTCTTTCCTGGGCGGAGCTTGAAACCATGGTCCGAGTGGAAATCCCCGTGACTGTTATAGTCTTAAACGACGGTATCCTAGGCTCAGGACCCATTGATTTGAGAATGAAGAGCTGATTCAGTTTCGCTTGAGGAGACTGAACGATGAGCAATCTTTACTGGCTGAGCGAAGGACAGATGTCACGCCTTCGCCCCTTTTTTCCCAAGAGCCATGGACGACCACGCGTTGATGACAGACGTGTCTTGAGTGGAATTATCTTCATTCTTCGCAATGGGTTACGGTGGTGTGATGCCCCTCGGGAATACGGGCCTTGTAAAACGCTCTATAATCGTTGGAACCGTTGGTGTCACAAGGGGATATTTGCTCAGATATTAGAAGGTCTGTCTTCCAAATCGTCGGTTGGAAAGACTGTCATGATGGATGCGACCTATTTGAAAGCTCACCGCACGGCTTCAAGCCTACGGTTAAAAAAGGGGGCGATGGACGACTGATCGGCCGGACAAAAGGTGGCATGAATACCAAGTTGCATGCCGTCACTGACGCGCAAGGGCGCCCCATCAGGTTACACGTCACGGCGGGACAAATCAGCGACTACACCGGAGCTGCAGCCTTAATCGAGGCGTTACCGAAGGTCGACTGGCTTCTTGCCGATAGAGGCTATGATGCTGACTGGTTCAGAAAACGGTTAAAAGACAAAGAGATAAAGCCGTGCATCCCGGGTCGCAAAAACCGTAAGAAGCCTATCAAGTATGACAAACGTCGATACAAGCGGCGTAATCGTATCGAAATCATGTTTGGCAGACTGAAAGACTGGCGAAGAATTGCTACCCGTTATGATCGCTGCCCGGTCGTGTTCCGTGCAGCAATAGATCTCGCAGCAGCCGTTATATTCTGGCTCGGAAAGCAATGAGTCCTGAGCCTAGACCAGCTTGGCGTCCTTCAGTAGCTCTTCGAGATAGGTGCCCTCAATCTTCTTCATGGCCACCTTGCCGAGCAGGCGAGCCACAAACGGTAGCTGGATCTCGTCGAGCTTTTTCCGATCGTTGAGGTAATACAGCGCGCTCATCAATACGCGCACGTCAAACGACGAGGCGAAGACCTCCGGCACGCCGCGATCCACATTGAACAGCGTGTAGACGGCTTCCATGGCCGTGCGCACCGAATATTCGGTGGTGAACACGGTATCCTTCTCGGTTTCAGCGAAATTACCGATGAAGGCCAGATTCTTCGAACCGTCCGGCACAACAAGCGGACGGTCGCCCATCGCTCGCGGCATGAAATAGGACGTGATGTAGGGCATGTTGCAGGGGATCGTGCTCGCCGACCGGCGTGCCAGCGCGGGAATGTCCTCGACCGGAACGCCCATGTGAAAAAGCCACTCCTCGCACAACTCGGCGCCCGCACACTCGCGGATCTTCTTCTTCACGTAGTTACCGGGCTTGTCGGAGAACAGGCCATAGAGCCAGACCACGAGCTTCTGGCTTTCGTCCTGCGCCTTGAAGTGAGGCTGACGGCTCATCGTATAGCCGTACAGCCAGTTCGAGTCCTTGAAGTTGCAGGGGCCGCCGGTGACGATGCGACCATCGCGGGGATCGCGGCCGGTCATCTTCTCAATCCAGGGAACGATCTTATCGTCCAGCAGGGTGACGGTCGCCGAGATCGTCCAGTTCGCGTCCGGGATGTCCTCGCAGAACTTCTCCGGCCGGCCGAAGGCGGGATGCTGCGCCGCGAGATTCTTCCAGAGCGTCCAAGCGCCGCCGTGGCCGGTTTCGATCGGCGCAGGATGGTCGTTGTCGCCGAATGTGGACGACTCGGTGATCGAACCGTTGGTGACGAACACCACGTCGTTCTCCGTGAGCTCGATCGTCTTCGGCTCGCCTCCCACCGTCATGACGAGCCGCCGGGCCAGCTTGTTGCCTCCCGCCGTTTCGACCTCGATGTTCTCGACCTGGGTGTCGTACTGGAAGCGGACACCTTTGCCTTCCAGCCACGCGACGAGCGGCATGATGAGCGACTCATACTGGTTGTATCGGGTGAAGCGCAGCGAGGAGAGATCGGCGAGCGTCGCGATGTGGTGGACGAAGCGCAGCATGTAGCGGCGCATCTCCATGGCGCTCGCCCATGGCTCGAACGCGAACATCGTGGCCCAGTAGAGCCAGAAGTTGGAGGCGAAGAACTCCTCGCCGAAGCATTCGTCGATGCGCTTGTCGTCGAGCGCGCTCTCGGGCGTCAGGGCGAGCTTGAGCATCTCCTCGACGGCCTTCGGCGTCAGCGTCAGGTCGGCCATGTGCGGAATTGGATCTCCTCGGCCCTCGGTCGCGCGGCAGGGATTTCGGCTCGGATCCTTCTTGTGAAGCCAGTACATTTCATCGAGGACGGAGGCGTCCGGCGTGTCGAGCGAAGGAATGGAGCGGAACAGATCCCAGAGCGTTTCGAAATGTGCTTCCATCTCGCGACCGCCGCGGACGATGAAACCCTTATGTTCGTCGAGTATGCCGTCCATGCTGCCGCCCGGCAGAGCAAGCTCCTCGAAGATGATGATATTCTCGCCGGATAATTGCGCATCGCGTATCAGAAACGCCGCGCCGGCCAGCGACGCGAGCCCCGCTCCGACAAAGTAAGCCTTTTTTCCATCGACGCCTTCCGGCTTAGGCGGGCGGGCATACGCCTCGAAATTACCGTTGCTGCGATACATGGGTGATACCTCTATGGACCTGGGCGCGAGCGCCGGGAATTATCTGAATGCGAGTTGCCGGCAGAGGTTCTTCCGGCCGTTGATCAACGGATCGACGCCTCTTCCTTCAACGACGGATCATCATACTCGATGTCTTCGGGAGGGCAAGCCATCGCATACAGCACATTGGCGTCCAGGAGCGCAGTATAGTTGCTCATGGACGTTAATAGTCCATGTCCTGTTCCTGGGCCTCACCGACGAGTTGATCCAGAATGGCTTCCCGCTCGCGATCGTCCCGGGCCTTGTAGGCCACGACAATCTCACTCCCGCCGACGTCTACTTTGGACGCGGACAGACCATCCTGCTCGAACGCGAAAGGATCAAACGAGACACGATCAAAAAACGCCGCTTGAACCACCAGGCCAAAGCGGCTTAAATCAACCCCTAAACCGAGCCGGAAACTCCAATCTTCAAAAGCACAAATAGTCTCAAATCATTCGACGACGGACAGATCCTGCTCAATGGTGTTGTTCATATACTTGCTGGATCGCATCAGGATGGGATTACCGGTCAATTTCAGTCTATTTTCTGCATCGCATTGCAGGATAGCAATGCGGTTGGTTTGACTGCCATCAATGGTGATCCGCTCTGGTCTGCCATGGCAAGCTAGAGCCTTGCGAATGAAGCGTTTGGCAGCACTCAGATCACGACCCTTGCTGAAATAGAACTCAACCGTATCACTATTACTGTCGATCGCACGGCACAGATACATCCATTTGCCTTTGACCTTGACGTAGGTTCCATCCAAATTCCATTTGAGGGTAACTTGGCGCTTCCCGCGATTGAACCGCTCAAGTAGTTTTGGACTGAAATGCAGTACCCAGCGGTGCACGGTCGAGTGATCTATTTAAATGCCGCGCTCGGCCATCATTTCCTTCAGATTACGGAGACTGAGATTATAAGCCAGATACCATCGAACACACAGAAGGATGACAGACTTATCGAAATGGCGGCCTTTGAACAACGATTAACCCAGCTTGTAGAAAGCTGGAAACCTATATCAGTGCTCATTGACGAAACGTTTGCAACAGAACCTTCCAGCCGCTAATCGTCAATTCTCGACCTTGGGCAGTTTTCGCCCAACTGCGACAAGTTCTTTATTTGAAAGAACGGGGCGCAACCTACAACCGTAAAGCTTATGGCGGGATCGAGGTAAATTTCCTTAACGGATATGAACCAGCCACCGATGAAATGATCCTTCCAGAAAATGTGTATAAATTCTCCGGATGCAAGGGGGCTGAAACCCGCGCAGAATAGTCAATTTTCATAAATGGATTTCAATATACGCTTCTTCGGCAACAATGCTCGCGTTGTTATTTCATCTGTTTCCTCATATGATTGCCAATCCTACGAGGGGCAATAATGGACACGCGGTCAGTTTATATAACAGTAACGCTCGTTATTCTGGCGAATGGCGGTGTCCTGACCGCAGTTCTTGCCGATCTCCCTTCGTCTCTTCGGCCTGCTGCACGTATATGGCAAGCAGCTACTCTGTTGGTAGCGATTGGTTGCGTTATATTCGCTATCGAAGACCATATCTCATATAATTTAGCAACATCAGTAGCCAATGCTGTACTATTAACCGCCCTGTGTTCGTATCACGCAAGTATTCGCAAATTTCATGGCCTTCGTGTCTATACGAATGCATTTATTGTTCCTGCGATTGGTACGATCCCCTATGCCTATTATCTTTTTGTTGTACCCGATATTGGTGCAAGAATTTTCATCGTTGCCTTACTCTGGGGTTTCATTACTTGTGCATCTGCCATCATATTAATGCAGAATATCAGAAATCCGGAGTATCGTTCCCGTGGCAGCCTTTCGCTGACAGTTATCTATGTAACGGTCACAATCGCGAACTTGGCGCGCACGCTCATTTACTTATTCTATGACAACCATGGGCTAAACACCGTCGCCGATAACGGACATTGGATGAATGCAATTACTCCGATGTTTCTTTGCATTATGCCCGTCATCGGCACGACCTCGTTTTTGTTGATGTGTTCCGACCAGGTGAAGAAGCGGTGGGAAGACGCTGCATCACGAGATCATCTGACAGAGCTGCCAAATCGTCGTTCGCTTATTTCTTATGGTGAGGCAAGTTTGGAAAATGCTCTTGCTGATAGTTATAACCGAGCACTCGCAATTCTGGATATCGACGAATTCAAGTGCATCAACGACGGTTACGGCCATCAGGCTGGTGATGAGGTGTTACAGGAAATCGCTGAACGTATTGTCGACGTTCTGCACCCAGAAGACTTTATCGCTCGATCCGGGGGCGAGGAATTTGTCGTCATATTCGGCGAAAAAGGCAGCATGTTACCGGAAATCTCTGCCGAAAGAGTTCGTCAAGCCGTTGCCAGTAAGACTTTTCAGATTGGCACTACTACAATTCCGGTAACGGTTTCTATTGGCGTGGTTGTGTGTCGTGCAAATGCTACCTTTTCCGAAACCCTCAGCAGGGCTGATAAAGCTCTATACGCTGCTAAGAATAAAGGGCGCAATCAGGTCGTTTTCGCCGCTTAGTTGTCACGTGTTAGATCGGTTCAATCGCCGTCTCGTCACCAGGCCAGCGGTTTGAATTGATTTGGCGGTCTACGCGATACGTTTGCAGATCGCCATCCGTATGCTGTCTCATGAGGTCTTTGGCATAGCAGTACCATCTGTTAGTCCTTGGCCCGATGGCATGATGACTGTCTGATTGTTATCACCATTTCCGCTACCTAGCTTTGCAGACCGTTTCCCAGCACAATTATAAGTATTATTTGCATAATCACAAGCTGAAATGGCTGAACTTTTAAACAACGGCAGTACAATAACTCCAGCCAGGTAGCGAAGCGGAATTGGTTTCACAGTCACCTCCTCATGCAGTATTGTATTTTTATCCGACGATCGTCGAATGCACGATAAGTAATTTCCATTAAAGCGAGCTAAACGTCAAAACTGGACGACTGTGTTCTTTGTGCAACAATTAATGTTCTAATTGGGCGTTCAAAGGACATCATTCTCAATCTCCACGTCAAAAGGCGCATGGCGAAGCCGGAATGGTCGTCAGCGTCCTTTCGTGCGTCTAACGTCGACCATAACGTCCTTCGATGCAATTCTTGGACCCGGTACGACCCGGATAACTGTAGTGATGAGAAAGAGGATAGTTTCGCAACAACTTCAATCTTTTCCAGTCCAGTAGCATATCCGGATTTCGCGTACGCTTGGTAAATATCCAGCCGGCAAAAGCCGGTGGTCACCGGGAATGTGCATAGTAAACATATTGGCGACCAACATCAGGTTCTCTTCCTCTTATGCTCCGCGGATGCTTTATTGTTCATTGAAGCTTTCGACTCGCCTCCGTGAAAGGACGTCCTTTGCAGTTTCTTCGTCCACAAGCCATTTTTACCCTTCGATCCATGCTTGTAACGATTGCGATAGTCGGCCTGTTAACGGGAACGCTCGCTTGGTTTTCCGCATTTGGCATCTGGGGTGATCGTATTTGGTTCGCGGCGACCGTTCCGGTACTGGTAGCGCTTGCCATTGACATCGTAGCGAGCTTGCAAAAAGGCGAAGTTGGACTCGATCTGGTAGCAGCTCTGTCGATGGCCGCGGCACTGGCCTTTGGCGAGCCGCTGGCTGGCAATGTTGTAGCGTTGATGTATTCCGGGGGGCAGCTTCTGGAGAGCTACGCAGAGGGGCGCGCGCGTCGGGAGATGACAGCGCTGTTGGGCCGTGTCGCCCACACGGCGATGCGCTATGCTGGTGAAAAACTGGAAGAGGTTCCAGTCGATGATATCCAGCCGGATGAACGGGTTCTCATTCGCCACGGAGAGGTGGTTCCGGTAGACGGTATGCTCGCCTCACGAGCGGCCATTCTCGACCAATCAAGCCTGACCGGCGAAAGCAGGTCTGTAGAAAAGGCCGAGCAGGACGAAATCCTGAGCGGCTCAACCAATCTTGGCGACGCCTTTGATCTCGTCGCAACCAGACCGGCTGCTGAGAGTACCTATGCCAATATCGTGCGGTTAGTCAGTCAGGCGCAGGAAAGCAAAGCGCCAAGCGTACGCATCGCAGACCGCTTTGCGGTTTGGTTCCTGCTCCTCACCCTGTTGATCGCGGGGCTCGCATGGTGGCTGTCTGGCGATCGCATCAGAGCACTTGCAGTCCTCGTTGTTGCGACACCCTGCCCGCTCATACTGGCACTACCGGTTGCCATTATTTCTGGCATGTCCCGCTCTGCAAAACTCGGCGTATTGATCAAAAGTGGTGGCGCATTGGAAGCGCTGGCCAAGATCAAGACAGCCGTTCTGGATAAGACCGGCACCCTGACGTTTGGCCAAGCGCATGTGATCGATCTGAGAGTGACGAATGGCTGGGAAGCACAAGACATGCTTCGCCTCGCAGCGTCGCTCGATCAGGCGTCGGGTCACGTCATTGCCAAAGCTCTCGTCGACGACGCTCTTGGGCGTGGTCTTGTACTGTCCGTCCCCAGCAATGTGAGCGAGACCGCCGGAACGGGCGTGTCTGGTCTGGTCGACGGGCAACATGTAACAATTGGCGGAAGCCGATACGTTCGGAGCAATATCAAGCATGGCGATCCCTACGATTTACGCCAGGGTGTACCCGCTGAATCGGCGGTGGTGGCTGTCGCTGTTAACAACGAACTGGCAGGAATAATCGTGCTTGCCGACCAGATCAGGCCGGATGCCGCACTCATGCTGGAAACCTTCCATGCCGTCGGCATTGACCGCATCGTGCTTGCCTCTGGTGATCGATCTGATGTTGTTGATGCCGTCGCACAAAAGCTTGGAATTGATGAGGCGCATGGTGATTTAAACCCGGAACAAAAAGTCGACATTGTACGCAAGGAAGCTTCGAAAGCCCCAACCATGATGGTTGGCGACGGTGTCAATGACGCGCCAGCACTGGCGACGGCGACAGTAGGTGTGGCGATGGGCGCACGAGGCGCCGCTGCATCTTCAGAAAGTGCCAATGTGGTGCTACTCGTCGACAAGCTCGACAATCTGATTAAGGCCATCCAATCTGCACACCGTACCAGGCGAATTGCGCTGCAAAGCGTGCTGATCGGTCTCGGACTATCGATACTTGCCATGATCATCGCAGCTTTTGGACTTCTGCCACCCGTAGCAGGCGCGTTCACCCAGGAAGTGATCGACATCGCAGTGATCCTGAATGCCCTACGTGCATTGCGGTAGGATTGAGACGCCAACAAAGACCAAGCCTCGATTTTTTTGCCACTCTGGAGTTTTGCAGCCATTCGATCTCGGCATTAGGTGAGAACGACTGTTTGGAAACGAAACTGCCTGTATTGAATTCGATTGCAGCCCAAAGACAATTAGTTCGACCAAGTGCCAGCGCAATCTCTGATTTAAAGGGCCGAACTATGTGAAACTTCTACTGCAATCCTGTGTTCCCGTTTCGCACAAGACGCAGTCGTGTCAGCGGCAGCGGCAAATTGCGGGCACGTAAAGCTTTGTCGATCTGTGTAAATACGGCGTCGCGGCAATCGATATCGTCGGTGAAGCTTCCGACCCAGAAGCGCACATGATAACGAATCCCGTCCGATTCATAGGCTGCCACGCGCACATCGGGTCGAGGTGTTTCCGCTATGATATTACTGTCAGCCGCGGCTTGAGTTAGAAGCAACTTGGCATCTGCAACCGATATTTCATGATTGAGAAGTACCTGAACATGGGCCCGATAGTGCTGCCTTGGGGCGCTGTAGTTTGTCAGTTTCTGGCGCGCGATCTGACTGTTGGGTAGGATGACATAGGTGCTGTCACGCGTTGAAAGGCTTGTTGTGCGCCAGCCTATTTCCATCACACGCCCGCGCGTCACATCGTCGATGGAGATCCAGTCTCCAATTCTGTAAGGCGCTTCAATCCCAAGAGCGATGCCGGAGAAGACATCGGCAAGGCTGCTACGCAGCGCAAATCCCAGTATCGCAATAAGCAAACCGGACGGCACCGTTACGTTAACCTGCCTACGGATATATCCTGGACTTTGATGTACCGTTTGTAAGCGGATTACAGGCCAGCGATATCGCGCCAGACAGTGTTAGCGGTTTGGCGCAGTTCGCGGTGAATGGCAGAGGTGAAGCGGTCGCGGGGAAAATGATGAAGATTGTAGATCGGGTCGTGAATGGATGCGAAACGCTGCAAGTGTCGTGCTGACTTGAAACGCTTCATAACCCGTTCTCGTCGTCTTATGGGTTGATGCGAATTCTCGGCCCGATTGTTCAAGCCCTTATGCTGGCGATGATCACAGACCGTGAGGCCGATCTCGCGGTTGGCGGCACCATATGAGCCGAGCTTATCAGTGACCATGACGCGAGGAACTGCGCCCTGACCTGACAGCAACTTCCGAATGAAACGCCTCGCAGCCCTGGTATCGCGACGTTTCTGGACCAGCACTTCCAGCACAAAGCCATCCTGATCAACGGCGCGCCACAGAAAGTGCCGTTCGCCGTTGATTGTCACGACAGCCTCATCGAGATGCCATTTGTCGCCAAGGCGCGGCACGCGGCGACTGATTGTATTGGCATAGTCTCGTCCAAACTTTTCAGCCCATTCGCGCACGGTCTTGTGGGTGACGATAATCCCTCGGTATGCCAGCATGTCTTCGACCATGCGAAAGCTCAGCGGAAACCGGAAATACAGCCACACCGCCTCTGCAATAATCTCAGGCGGAAAGCGGTGGCGATGGTAAAGCGAGGAGCGACGGTCGTGCATGCCATCTTATCCTCCGCTGAGCTTTACAACAAAGTTAACGTTACAGTGCCGGCGGCAAAGCGATTGCTTGTGGCGTTAATGAAGCGCTATGGCTTTGCTCCCAAACGGATCATCACCGATAAGCTCCGCTCCTACGGTGCAGCAAAGGCAGAAGTGGCACCTGGCCTTGACCATTGGTCGCACAAGGGCCTCAATAATCGGGCCGAAAATAGCCATCTGCCGTTTAGGAAACGGGAGCGAACCATGCAAGGTCATCGGTCACCTGGAGCGTTGCAACGGTTCGTCTCCATGCACTCAGCGACCCGCAATTGTTTCTCTGTTCCATCTCGTCGCCGAGCCGCACACACAATTCGCTACCATCGCCTCGAAGCTTTCGATGCATGGAAAATTGCGGCCTGTTTCGCCTGAATATCTACGAGCCCCTGGCCTTTCCGGCCAGAGAAACTTAACGTGACAACACCACTGTCTCGTATGATACGTCGATTCCACGCTCAAGCAGCATTTCCTCAACTTCACGCAGACTAAGGTTGAACCGCAGATAAAGCCACACCGCATGAGCAATAATCTGTGGCGGAAAACGGTGACGCTTGAAGATGATAACTGATGTCTGCATCGCCAAAATTTACGCCCAAACCGTCAGGCAGGCAACTGTAGCCCAGTTAACGTGACAACACCATCGGCGCAGTTCGCATGGTTTATGGGAGCACGAGATTTATCGACAGTCCCCGTCGAACCGGGATATACCTAAAATACCACCCGGCCGCATCAAGCGCATGGCGCAGGCACTTTGCTTCGCTGCATAATGTACAAAGTCGAGCTTAGATTAGACCACAATGTCAATTCCGGACGCATGTGCCAGCGCGCTGTTCCAGAATTTCCACAGCCTGATCAAGCCGGCCGATACCCGCCAGCCCACCCTGATCCGCAAAGTTTGCCGCAGCCGTCATCTTCGGTCCCATAGATCCGGCAGGAAGATCGAGTACGCGTGCCTCGTCGGGGGCCAGCGAGGCGATCGCTGCTTCGGTCGGGGTGCCGAAATCGCGATAGACCGCGTCCACATCGGTCAAAAGCAGAAGGGCATCGGCATCCAGTTGCTGCGCGAGTAGCGCACTGGCGGCGTCCTTGTCGATCACCGCCTCGATGCCGCTCATGCATCCATCACGCTGCCGAAGCACCGGAATGCCACCACCTCCGGTGCAGATCACGATCACTTCCCGGTCCAGCAAGAGCTGTAGCACACGAATGTCGGGGATCTCTTTCGGCATAGGCGAGGGCACGACACGGCGCCACTTGTCGCCATCCGGCGCGATGGTCCAGCCGAAGGCCTTGGCGCGAGCCTCGGCTTCGGCGCGCTCATAGACCGGGCCGATGAACTTAGTGGGCTTATGAAAGGCTGGGTCGTCCGCGTCCACGATCACTTGGGTCAGGAGCGTGGCGACAGGCCGCCTGTGGCCCAGTGCGTTCTCCAACTCCTGTTCGATCATGTAGCCGATCATGCCGCCAGTCTCGGCCCCGAGTACATCCAGTGGATAGGCTTCGTCGGGCTTGTAGGCCGCACCCTGAAGCGCCAGTAGTCCGACCTGCGGACCGTTCCCGTGCGTGATGACCAGCCGGTGCCCCGCCTCGACGAGGCGGGCCAGCGCACGCGCGGCCTGGCGGACATTGGCCCGCTGGTTGTCCGCAGTAAGAGGCTCCCCGCGCCTGAGAAGCGCATTCCCGCCAAGTGCAGCCACGACTAACATACTCAGCCCCCTAGAGTGGCGACCAGAACCGCCTTGATCGTGTGCAGCCGGTTCTCGGCCTGATCGAAGACGATTGAGGCCGGGCTTTCAAAGACCTCCTCGGTTACTTCCATACAGTCGAGGCCGAACTCGTCCTTGATCTGTTGGCCGACCGTCGTTTCGGTGTTGTGGAACGCGGGCAAGCAATGCATGAACCTGGTGCGCGGGTTGCCGGTCTTCTTCATCACATCGGCGTTGACCTGATAGGGCATTAGCAGTGCGATGCGGTCGGCCCACTTCTCCTTGGCTTCGCCCATCGAAAGCCAGACATCTGTATAGACGAAATCCGCGCCCTTTACGCCTTCGTCGATGGAATCGGTCAAAGTGATCCGCGCGCCAGTGTCATTGGCGACCGCCTTTGCATAGTCCTGGATCTCTGTCGTGGGCCAGAGCGTGCGGGGTGCGCAAAGTCGCACATCCATGCCCATCTTGGCACCGCCGATCAGCAGGCTGTCACCCATGTTGTTGCGCGCATCGCCGAGGAAGCAATAAGCCACCTCGCGCAATGGCTTTTCGGCATGTTCCTGCATAGTCAGGAAATCCGCAAGAATCTGGGTTGGATGGAACTCGTCAGTCAATCCGTTGTACACCGGCACGCCGGACCATTGCGCCAGAGTCTGCACGACCTCCTGTCCGAAACCACGGTACTCAATCGCATCATAGACACGACCCAGAACGCGGGCTGTGTCCTTGACTGTCTCCTTATGGCCCATGTGGTTTCCGGACGGGCCCAGATAGGTCACGGTCGCACCCTGATCATGCGCCGCCACCTCGAAGCCGACGCGGGTGCGGGTACTGTCCTTCTCAAAGATCAGTGCGATCTCCTTGCCTCTGAGCGTCGGAACCTCGGTCCCCGTGTACTTCGCAGTCTTGAGGTCGGCGGAGAGCTTGAGAAGGTAGCCGATCTCCTGTGGCGTGTCCGTCGTCGAATGATTTGAGACTATTTGTGCTTTTGAAGATTGGAGTTTCCGGCTCGGTTTGGGGTTTGATTTAAGCGGCTTTGGCTTGGTGGTTCAAGCGGCGTTTTTTGATCGTGTCTCGTTTGATCCTTTCGCGTTCGAGCAGGATGGTCTGTCCGCGTCCGAAGTAGACGTCGGCGGGAGTGAGATTGTCGAGGCTCTCATGGTAACGGCGATGATTGTAATGCTCAACGAAGGCTGCAATCTGGGCTTCGAGGTCCTCCTTGAAGAAGTAGTTTTCAAGCAGGATGCGGTTCTTCAGCGTCTGGTGCCAGCGTTCGATTTTCCCTTGCGTCTGCGGGTGGCCGGGAGCGCCGTGAACCTGGTCGATCTTGTATTTCTCCAGCCATTCGCCGAGATCGGAGGCGACGTAACACGAACCGTTGTCCGACAGCAGACGCGGCCGGTGCTCAACCTTGACCTTGTCACAGCCTGAGGCGGCCAATGCAAGATCGAGTGTATCGGTGACGTCATCCACCTTCATGCTGGTGCACAGCTTCCAGGCGATGATGTAGCGGGAGTAGTCATCGAGGATGGTCGATAGGTAAAACCATCCCCAGCCGATGACCTTCAGGTAGGTGAAGTCGGTTTGCCACATCTCGTTCGGCCTCGTGGTCTTGTCCTTGAACTCGTCATTGGCCTTGATGACAATATAGGCTGGCGACGTGATCAGGTCGTGAGCCTTGAGTAAGCGATAGACCGAAGCCTCTGATACAAAATAACTTTCCGTATCAGTGAACTTCACCGCCAGTTCACGCGGTGACAGGTCGGCATGATCGAGCGCCAGTGCGATGATGCGATCCCGGATATCGTCAGGGATACGATTCCACACCCGCGAAGGTGCGGACGTCCGGTCTTCCAGCCCCTCGACACCGTAGGTCTGGAAGCGATCATACCATCGATAGAAGGTCGGCCTTGGAATGCCCAGCTTTTCCAGCGTCTGCCTGGCTGACAAATGCGACTGCTCGACAAGCCGGATGATCTCATGCTTTTCGGAGGCGGGATATCTCATTCGTCGTCGCCCCCATCCCCGATCATGCTTTTTTTGAGCAGGCGGTTTTCCAGGGTGACGTCGGCCAGCGCCTCCTTCAGGTCACGGCTTTCACGACGCAGCGCTTTTACTTCGTCGCTGGTGGCAGAACGGGCGGTGTCGCCTGCAAGACGCTTCTTGCCTGCCTCGAGGAATTCTTTCGACCAGCTATAATAAAGGCTCTCGGCGATCCCCTCACGGCGGCAGATCGCAGCAATGCTGTCTTCCCCGCGCAGACCTTCCAGAACAATACGGATTTTATCCTCGGCCGAATAATGTTTACGCGTGGCACGACGGATATCTTTGATCGTCCTCTCCGCAGAAGACGTTTGGGGAACGGGTTTCTGTCTCATCTTTGCGTCCTTTGATAAAGCTATGATGAGCCAAAAATCCTCTCTTCTTAATTAAACCAGTTTTGTCTCAAAGGCGCTGATGTCGGACAGTTTACGCGTGGCACGACGGATATCTTTGATCGTCCTCTCCGCAGAAGACGTTTGGGGAACGGGTTTCTGTCTCATCTTTGCGTCCTTTGATAAAGCTATGATGAGCCAAAAATCCTCTCTTCTTAATTAAACCAGTTTTGTCTCAAAGGCGCTGATGTCGGACAGTTCGGCTCTAGGGCGATGCCACCCATTATAAATGTTGTCTGGGATCGGGGGAATGGCGACCTCACACTGAACCATGCAATAAGGCCTCGACAAATCATGCTCGGTGGGCTCAGTATTGAAATGGCTCCAGTTCGATACGCCCACGGAGATTATGCTTTACAACTGCGATGGCGAAGTTCGATTGTGGGAGTATTTATGAAGGATGCGACGAGGGATGTAAATGGGTTTTGTTCTTAGTGATGCGTTACTTCGTATTCAAAATGAAATTCTGGAAGCCGTGGCCTACGGTGCAGCTATTAAAGATGTCGGCGACCTCTTGTGCCGTCGAGTTGAAGTCCTTTCGCCCGGTGTAACAGGCTCTATCCTGTTGGTAGATCTGGCCGGAACACTGCGTCCTCTCGCAGGCCCCAGTCTACCAACGGAGTATTCGTCAACGCTTGAGGGTTTGGCTATCGGTCCGTCCCAAGGGTCTTGTGGGACGGCCGCGTTTCGGGGGGAGCCTGTCGTTGTCACCGATATCGCTACGGATCCACTCTGGGAAGATTCAAAAAAATTGGCCCTCCCGTATGGATTAAAAGCATGTTGGTCCAGTCCAATTAAGACTCGCGACGGCCGTGTGGTTGGAACGTTCGCGTTCTACTATAAAGCAATCCGGGGACCAAGCGAGGTCGAGGAGCGAATCGTTGAGACGTGTACGCACGTATGCTCAATCGCAATTGAGCATGAGGCACTACAGGATCGCAACCGCCAACTTATTTCTTATGACGAACTGACTGGACTTTTTAATCGACGATACTTTAACGAGTTAATACATCAAAGAGTTGCGACGCAACTTCCCTTTGGCCTTTTGTTCGCGGATATAAATGATCTCAAAAGCGTCAACGATACGATGGGCCATGTTTTCGGCGACATGCTTATAAGTAGCGTTGCGAGACGGATTAGTTCAGTTGACGAACGCTTTTTCACCTGCCGGTGGGGAGGCGATGAGTTTGCTATTATCATTGACGGTTGCAACTCGTCGGATTCCCTGCAGGATGCGGCCCACCAAATATTGTGCCAAACCGATGGGATCGTGAAATTCGGCGACACCAGTGTCACGCATAACATTACTATAGGCGGTGCACGCTTTGGCGTTCATGGATTGGATGCTAATATCCTGTGCCAAAACACTGACCTTGCCCTTTGTCACGCCAAGGAAACAAATCGTGGTGGCTTTGTAGAATTCGATCAGAAGCTACGGACATCAATCACCCATCGCGTCAATACCTTACGTAAAGTTGATCGAGCCTTGGCTGAGCACCGAGTATTGGCTCACTATCAACCCATCGTAGAATTAGATTCGAATGAAATCATAGGCTTGGAGGGGTTGGCGCGAATAATAACACGGGATAATCGGATCGTTCCGGCTAGCGCATTCTCGACAGCCTTTGTCGACCCACAAATTTCATATCAGATCACTGGGTGTGTGTTGTCGCATGTCGCGACTGACATTCGTGGTTGGCTTGATGCAGGAATTCCTTTCAAGCACGTTGGCGTAAATATAACAACCGCAGACTTCCTTCGAGGCAATCTTGAAGAGAGAATTGTGCGGTGCCTAGGCAAAGCCGGCGTGTCTCTAGATCACATCGTTCTTGAAGTGAACGAGGCGGTATTCATGGACAAGGAGGGCGTGGTGGTCAAGACGGTCGAAGCGTTGCGCAAGCGGGGAATGTTAGTTGCCCTGGATGATTTCGGCACGGGATTTGCTTCCCTCACACATCTTATGACGGTTCCGGTCGACATCATCAAAATCGACAAATCCTTCGTCAGCCGCCTCGATGATACTGGCTCCGGTTCAATCATTATTGAAGCGATCTTGCAGATTGGGCGAAGACTCCACAAGAAGGTTGTCGTCGAGGGCATAGAAACCGATGAACAAGCCCGTACTCTTAAAAAACTAGGATGTAATCTCGGTCAAGGCTACCTTTTCTCCAGGCCAGTGCCGCCGAGAGAAATTGAGATGCTCTTGACTGCAGGGATTGGCGTATGAACAAGATGGCAGTTGTTGTTGCGTTAAGTTTGTCAATCTATCCTATTGGACTTGATGTGGTGGACGGATGGCATTGCGTTAACTGATTTTTGCTGAGCGCGGTGATATTCGGCTTTTTTTTGTTGCGATCAATCACAGACAATTGCCTTCGTCGAGGTTGCATATAATATTACGATGCAACTTAACAATACGGGAGGCTTTTATGCGTAAGATTCTAATCGGGATATTTGTGGTAATAATAACCACAGGATCAGCGTTCGCCCATGGCGGTGGAACCGATGCGAATGGGTGCCACACGAACCACAAGACAGGCGTTTATCACTGCCATTGAGCGCCACACCTCAATTTGAGTGATCGAGCCCGTTCGGCATAAGCTGTGGCGGGCTTTTTCGTGCAATGATTCTCTATCTTGGCTACTACGGTGCGGGTTGGATACAACCCAGCTAGAATTGACTTTGACCGCCTAACCACCCAAATAGCTGTGAGTGTTGGCTTCGATGCATATAATTGCCACACGTAGCAACATTTTGCCCGACGCAACAATTCCCTCATATACGCCCGATCTGGATATTAATCAGAAACTGACGCTGAGCTTGGCATTGAATCCATTCTGCTTCGCGCCGGAAGCAAACTGGCCGTTATAGGAGAAACCGAGTGTGGCGTCTTCGGTCAGCTTGAAATCAAGCCCTGCTTCTATGAGAGCGGCATTTTCGGCAATCGGAAGCCCGAAGACTGTGAAGGCGTCCGAGCCGATGAAGCTCGCGGTGGAAACCGGCGTGATGTCGCCATAGGCGTGTCGCCAGCCAAGATCGGTCCGTGCCGTTGCCGTGATGCCGCCCAGAACAAACTCTGTTGACGCGCGAAGGCCGAGTGTCGAGAAGCTGGTATCTGTCTTACCGGAATGAGCGGATAGCGATGCTGCGGTCTGGCCCTTTTCATCAAATCCGTCGGTCTTTAGACGAACATAGGCAAGACCCGCATAAGGCTCGAACAGCGCATTGCCATAGTGGATTTTATAGCCAAGCTCGCCGAAGACCTGGAAACTACCCGCATCGTAATCACCGGTCAAATTGTCGGCAAAGCCGGGGAAAGCGACAGAACGGTTCATGTCGATATTATGCCATGTATAGGCGAGACCGGATCGAAATGCCAGGGCATGACCATTATCAAGTGTCCATTCGGTTCCCGCATAGGCACCGAGGGTGTAATTATCGCTGCTGCCCGATGAAGCACGATCATCCATATCGAAACTGGAATGGCTGTAGCCGGCGAGAAGGCCGAGACGCCATGTGTCGAGGACAGTACCGTCGATACCGGTGACAAAGCCGCCAACAGATGATTTTACCGATCCCGCATTGCCATTGCTATCCTGTCTCGTCCATGCGCCATAGGCATAGCCCCAGGCGGTATAGAGATTTTGAGCCGAAGCAATGCTGGCAGGGGCCACGGTATCAATAGCGGAGGCAGAAGCCGATACATGTCTCTGCGATCCGGCATAGGACAGCGCATTGATCTGGGTTGCTGGAGCGCCGCCAAACGCCTGCTGCAACCGACCAAGGGCTGCATTGCGGATAAACCGGCTGTCGTTGATCAGTACGCCTTTCGCGGAAGCGTAAGCCTCACCGGAAAGGTTGTCGAAGGTCGCACGCGCCTCATCAGCCGATAGCATCAACAGGGTATTGTACAAGGCCAGCGACGAACCCGTCTGCTCCAGCGTATCCAGGTCGCCAGCGGTCGCATATTGATTGCGGGTCTGAGCGACCGGGTTTTGTCGCAAATTTTTCAGTTCTGTTGAGCTATGTCAGGATCGTTGCATTTAACTGAATGAGGTGGAAGCGGATGGCGGTGGATTTCAAAGGTACTCACTTCCCGAAAAGTGTCATTCTTTACGCCGTTTTCTTCTATGTCCGCTATTCAGTTTCATATCGCGATCTGCAGGAGATTATGGCTGAACGTGGTGTCGAGGTTGACCATGCAACCTTGAACCGTTGGGTTGTTCGTTACGCGCCGCAGATTGCTGCGCAGGCACAAAAACGTAAACGCACAACGCTTGGCTCATGGCGTGTTGACGAGACCTATATAAAGGTCAAAGGGAAATGGACGTATTTGTATCGAGCGGTTGATCGTGAGGGGCAAACCCTTGATTTCATGCTCTCTGAGCGCCGAGATTTCGGCGCTGCAAGGCGTTTCTTTATGAAAACCATCGCAAGCAATGGTATTCCGCACAAGATTGTCATTGATAAAAGCGGAGCCAATCTGGCTGGTGCGCAGGCTGTAAACAACATCCTGAAAATCACCGGTACAGGTAAAATGATCGAAATTCTTCAGGTCAAATATCTCAACAATATTCTTGAACAGGACCATCGCTTCATCAAGCGGATTACAAAACACACATTGGGCTTCAAGGCGTTTCACAGCGCTTCAGCAACAATTGCTGGCATCGAAGTGGCGCATATGATCCGCAAGAAGCAGTTCGCCAACAATAATCGCTCGCCATTCCAGCTCTTTGCGGAGCTCGCAGCATAAGTGCGTCCGGAGATACGGCCGCCTTTAATGTGATGAAAATTTTGCGACACAGCGCTTCACACTACATGGCCTCGGGTATCGTATGGCGAAGGATCGAACCAGAGATCAATTTGAACTTAGCAATCGTTTTGCCGACAATGAGACCCCGATCAATCGCGACACAACTCTTCTACGAAATTCTTAAAGAAGAGGTGGCGAGTTCAATTCAACTTAAATGAACTGGCCACCTCTTCTTCCACAGATAGAATATTCTGTTTCGCTCTCAACGATCCAATCGCCTTTAACGGATCTTTCTCACAGGAAAAAGAATCCCAAACCAAATCAACAAACTGCTTGTTGCTAATCGTTCGGAAATTGCCATTCGCATATTCCGTGCCGCCAATGAACTTGGCATCAAGACTGTGGTGGACTGGGTAGAAGAAGACAAATAAGCGCTTCACCGCTTTAAGGCAGATGAATCCTATCAGGTCGGGCGTGGTCCACATCTGGGCAAAGAACTGTGGCCTATCGAAGCCTATCTATCGATCAACGAAGTCATCCGTATCGCCAAGATGTCAGGGGCTTACGCTATCCACCCGGGCTACGGTCTGCTTTCCGAAAGCCCCGAATTCGCCGATGCCTGCGCAGAGGCTGGGATCACCTTTATCGGCCCCAAGCCTGAAACCATGCGCCGTCTCGGGAACAAGGTGGCGGCGCGCAATCTGGCTGTCGAGGTCGGCGTGCCAGTTGTCCCTGCGACCGAGCCTTTGCCTGACGACATGAAAGAAGTTGCACGGCTTGCGGCAGAGGTCGGCTATCCGCTGATGCTGAAGGCGTCCTGGGGCGGCGGCGGTGGCGGTATGCGCGTCATTCGCGCAGAGGCTGATCTGGCGCGCGAGGTGACCGAAGCCAAGCGCGAGGCCAAGGCTGCATTCGGCACGGACGAAGTCTATCTGGAAAAGCTTGTCGAGCGCGCCCGCCACGTCGAGGTGCAGGTACTGGGCGATACCCATGGCAATGCCGTGCATCTGTTTGAACGGGACTGTTCGATCCAGCGCCGTAACCAGAAGGTTGTCGAGCGCGCACCCGCACCGTATCTCGACGATGCAAAGCGGCAGGAACTGGCAGACTATGCGCTGAAAATCGCGCACGCGACCTACTATATCGGTGCCGGCACGGTCGAATTCCTCATGGATGCCGACAGTGAAAGGTTCTATTCCATCGAGGTCAATCCGCGCATTCAGGTCGAGCACACGGTTACCGAACAGGTGACCGGCATCGATATCGTGCAGGCGCAGATCAAGATTCTCGTAGGGCCTGCCATAGGCACACCGGAATCAGGCGTGCCGCGCCAAGAGAATATCCGTCTCAACACCCATGCCCTGCAATGTCGCATTACCACGGAATATCCGGAGCAAAATTTCATCCCCGACTATAGTCGCATCATCGCTTACCGCGGTGCGACAGGTTTCGGCATTCGCCTCGATGGGGTTATGTCGCAAATTTATCATGATGTTAGAAGCGGCCAGATCTTCAGACGCAATTATGCTGCGAGCTCCGCAAAGACTTTAAATGGCGAGCGGTTGTCATTTGCGAACTGCTTCTTACGGATCATATGCGCCACTTCTATGCCCGCGATTGTCGCTGCGGCTGAATGAAACGCCTTAAAGCCCATCATCGGTTTGGTAATTCGCTTGATAAACCGGTGATCCTGCTCAAGGATGTTGTTGAGAGGTGTTGTCACGTTAAGTTTCTCTGGCCGGAAAGGCCAGGGGCTCGTAGATATTCAGGCGAAACAGGCCGCAATTTTCCATGCATCGAAAGCTTCGAGGCGATGGTAGCGAATTGTGTGTGCGGCTCGGCGACGAGATGGAACAGAGAAACAATTGCGGGTCGCTGAGTGCATGGAGACGAACCGTTGCAACGCTCCAGGTGACCGATGACCTTGCATGGTTCGCTCCCGTTTCCTAAACGGCAGATGGCTATTTTCGGCCCGATTATTGAGGCCCTTGTGCGACCAATGGTCAAGGCCGGGTGCCACTTCTGCCTTTGCTGCACCGTAGGAGCGGAGCTTATCGGTGATGATCCGTTTGGGAGCAAAGCCATAGCGCTTCATTAACGCCACAAGCAATCGCTTTGCCGCCCTTTTATCACGCCGCTTCTGCAAGATTTCTTCGAGAACGGAGCCATGTTGATCCACCGCACGCCAAAGCCAGAATTTTTCTCCAGCGCATTTGACGACCACTTCGTCCAAATACCAAACATCGCCGGGGCGCGCCTGACGCCGCCGCAAGTTGCGTGTGATCTGGGGGCCGAACTTGGCGATCCAACGACGAACTGTCTCGTATGATACGTCGATTCCACGCTCAAGCAGCATTTCTTCAACTTCACGCAGACTAAGGTTGAACCGCAGATAAAGCCACACCGCATGAGCAACGATCTGTGGCGGAAAACGGTGACGCTTGAAGATGATATCTGATGTCTGCATCGCCAAAATTTACGCCCAAACCGTCAGGCAGGCAACTGCAGCCCAGTTAACGTGACAACACCGGGTCGGGCTAATGTCCGCAAATACCCCCGCAAATGTTAAGGCGACGCTACCCTTCAGTCTCCTAAATCCGCTCCAAATGGACAACCTCTTGAAAGCTCACAGCTAGTTGGATGGACGAAGCCCATTTATCTGGATATTCACGATCTCTTTGGCCAAGGCAATTTTGTCGTTCTCAGTTTGAATGCTTCTCGGCTGATACCAGATGGACAACCAGTTGATCGCGCCGAGTACGGCTTTGGCAGCTATCGATACATCGACCTCCCGAATACTGCCGTCATCGATCCCGTCGCGAATTATCTGCTTGAACAAATCCTCGAACCGGCGTCGGATGGAAATAAGCTCGTTGAGTGTGCGGCGTTGATCTGGCGTGGTTGCCGCCAGTTTGTGCATATGGACGCCTTGCACCACCACGGCTTCGAAAGCGACGTTGGTCATCATGGCTAGCGCATGCGCCATGAGCATCTCCTCAAGTCGGTGCAGGCCCGAGCCGTTCATCGTCATGACCGGTTCGACAGCCTTGAACAGTCGATCCATACCTTCACGATGCACGTCGAAGAACAAATCCGTCTTCGATGAGTAGTAGTGATAAATGCGCCCTTTGGTCGAACCCATCCTGCGCGCCACATCATCGATGCTTGTTGTGGCGAAGCCTTGCTCCATGAAGCACTGAGCGGCGGTTTCCAGGATTAAGACATTTCCGGTACTGTCCGTTCGGTTATTTCGGCGGCTGTCAGCCATCTTCTACTCCGATTTATGCATAGGTAAGCGGCAGCCTAGCCTAGCAAATTTCGATGCCAAAATGCCACTAGACAAAGCCATGTTCAAGTGCATACTACTCAGTATGTTGTTGATTAATGCGGCTACAGTCCATTTCTCGACGCCTGGAGGATGTAATTTTGGAAATTAGCCCTAATTCTGCTGCGTCAGCACTCATTGCAAACGCAGAACGCCAGCTCCTGTACTCGGACTGGATCAAGATCGATCAACAGCTTGTGGATCGGTTTGCGGACGTGATCGATGATCATCAATTCATTCACACAGACCCGGAACGCGCAGCGACGGAAAGTGTTTTTGGTGGCACTATTGCACACGGTTTTCTCGTGCTTGGCCTGTTGACCAAGCTCAGTCGTGAGGTTTTGCCGGAGGTTGCCGCGGGTACGGTTGAAATCAATTATGGCTTCGACAAAGTCCGCTTTCTCGCGCCGGTGAAGGTGGGTTCTTTCATTCGTGGTGCGTTCAATTCGAAATCTGTTCAGCCGAAGGGCAATGGCCAGCTCCAGATCCTTGGAGCGACTGTTGAAATCAAAGACGAAACCAAGCCAGCACTCGCCGCTGACTGGCTCATACTGACAGTAGGTTGAAGATCACATGGCCATTTCTTTTGAAAATCGTGTTGTAATTGTAACGGGTGCAGGCGGCGGGCTTGGGCGCGCTTATGCCCTCGAACTGGCAGCGCGCGGCGCAAAGGTCGTCGTGAACGATTTCGGTGGCAGCCGCGACGGCACCGGCGGGGCATCGGAGGCAGCCGAAAAGGTCGTTGCGGAAATTCGATCCAAGGGCGGTGTCGCCATTGCCGACGCTGGCAACGTCACGAAGTTCGAAGACATGCAGGCGCTGGCGAAGCACACGGTCGAAGAATTCGGTCGCATTGATATTCTCATCAACAATGCCGGGATTTTGCGCGACAAGAGCTTTGCGAAAATGGAAATGTGCGATTTTGGCGCCGTGGTAGACGTGCACCTTATTGGCTCGGCCAATGCCAGTCGCGCTGTGTGGGACATCATGAAAGGCCAGAACTATGGCCGCATCCTGATGACGACTTCCACGTCGGGCGTTTATGGGAATTTCGGCCAGTCCAACTATGGTGCGGCCAAGGCGGGACTCGTCGGCCTGATGAATGTGTTGCATTTTGAAGGCGACAAATACGACATCCATGTCAATGCAATTGCGCCCACGGCTGCAACGCGCATGACCGGTGACGTGCTGGATGAAGAAATGCTGGTGCGTCTCGCACCTGAAAATGTCGTTCCCGCTGCTCTCTTCCTTGTCAGCGAACAGGCGCCAAGCCGCACAGTGCTTCTGGCAGGGGCCGGAACTGTGGCCCGTATGGCGATTGTGGAAAGTGAAGGCGTTTATCTGCCGAAAAGCGAGCGGACACCGGAAGCCGTTGCTGCTGCGTTCACAAAGATTGACGACATGACCAATTTCATCGAGACTGACGCTGGTTTGGCGCATGTGGATCGCATCATCGCGACGTCGCGTGCTAATGAGGTTATCGAATGACGGCCTCCAAAGCGCGCCCGAAGGCTGAACCCCGGTCAGGCTACCGGGAGTTCTACAAGATGCAGACGCGCTGGAGCGATATGGACATTTATGGCCACGTCAACAATGTGGTCTATATGCAATATTGCGATGCAGCATTGAACCGGTCGCTTATTGCGTCTGGTGCTCTGGAGCTGAATGGCTCCAGCCCCATTGGTATCGTTGCACGCAATTCAACGAATTATTTCTCCGAGATTTCCTATCCTGACAATGTCGTTGTCGGGGTTCGTGTCGAGCATATCGGCAATACCAGTCTGCTGTGGGGATTTGGCATCTTCAAGGATAGCGAAGAGCTGACCGCTGCTGTAAGTGAATATGTGCATGTCTATGTAGACCGAGACACGCGACGGCCTGTTCCGCTGACCCCGGAACTGAGAGAATTAGCTGAAAGGCTTTACGTTCCAGCGTCAGTGGAGGAGCTCTGATGAGAGAAGCTGTAATCGTATCAACTGCGCGCACACCGATTGGCAAAGCCTATCGTGGAGCCTTCAACGACACGACTGCGCCAGCGCTGGCTGGCCATGCGATTGCCGCTGCCGTCAAGCGCGCGGGCATTGATGGCGCGGAAGTAGAGGATGTGGTTCTCGGTGCTGCGCTTCAGCAAGGCACGACCCACATGAATATCGCCCGCACGTCCTTGTTGCGGGCTGGCCTTCCGGTTTCAGTTCCTGGCCAGTCGATGGATCGTCAATGCGCGTCGGGGCTGATGGCTATCGCAACAGCCGCCAAGCAGATCACCGGCGATGGTATGACGATTGCCATTGGCGGTGGCGTGGAGCAGATCTCGCTCGTGCAGAACGAGCATATGAACGTCTATCGCTGGCGTGATCCCTGGCTGACGGAGCATCTGCCCGCCACCTATATGAGCATGATCGAGACGGCGGAGATCGTTTCGGCGCGGTATGGTATATCGCGCGAGGCGCAGGATGAATATGCGCTGCAATCGCAGCAGCGCACTGCGGCTGCACAGGCCGCAGGCCGCCTGAACGCCGAGATTGTCCCGATCCAATCCACGATGCTTGTCAAGGACAAGGCTACGGGCGAGGTCTCCGCGAAAACCGTTGAGCTGGCCATGGACGAAGGTAATCGCCCCGAAACCACACTGGAAGGCTTGCGCGGGTTGAAGCCGGTCTTTTCCGGGGGGCAAACAATATCGCAGGGTGGCTTTATTACCGCAGGTAACGCCTCGCAGCTGTCGGACGGTGCTTCCGCGTCCGTGCTGATGGAAGCGAAGGAAGCGGAAAAGCGTGGCCTGTCTCCGCTCGGTATTTGTCGCGGGATGGCCGTTGCGGGATGCGAGCCCGACGAGATGGGCATTGGTCCGGTTTATGCCGTGCCAAAGCTGCTAAAGCAGCATGGCCTGACGGTCGATGATATCGATCTGTGGGAGCTGAACGAGGCCTTCGCAGCACAGGTGCTTTATTGCCGCTATAAGCTTGGTATCGACAATGAGAAGCTCAACGTGAATGGCGGCGCTATTTCGATTGGCCATCCTTACGGAATGTCGGGTGCGCGTATGACAGGGCATGTCCTCATCGAAGGCAAGCGGCGCAATGGACGTTATGTGGTTGTGACCATGTGCGTTGGCGGCGGCATGGGCGCAGCAGGCCTGTTTGAGATTTGTTGATTGAAACGAAAAAAGGCCGCTTCAAGCGGCCTCAGACCGCTGACAAACCCCGTCATTTTTTTGGCGGGGTTTTATTTTGTGTTGAGCTGCGAGATGGATCGGCTGTTTTGACCAGGCCGTTCAGATGCCCCTTTTCTCATGTGGGGCTTGGTTGGCTGGCCTTGGTGAGGGCGATTGCGATCTTCTTGATGTTCTGGGCGGCTGCGGCCAGCAGGCACTGGCATTGGACGCGCACGAGACTTCGGAGGCGGCATAGCGGTGGCCATGCAGTTGCTTGGCATCGGCGAAGGAACGTTCGACGGTCTCCTTGCGGCGCTTGTAGATCGCTTTGCCCCAGGTGGTGAGGCGATGGCTATCGATGCGCTGGCGGGCATCGGCCCAGACATGACGGGTGATGGTGCGCACCGCCTTGCTGTTGGATGTGCACGACGCCAGAAGCGGGCAGCCGCCACAGATGGTGGGGTCGGATGTATAGTGCCTGTAGCCGTTGCGGTCGGTGGTGGCGTAGGTGAGAAGCTGGCCTTGCGGGCAACGATAGCCGTCCTGTTCGCTGTCATGGACGAACTTCGACTTACGCATCATGCCGGCTCTGGGTGAGGTCGGATTGCGGTAGCCGGTAACAACGAGAATATCCCTGTTCTCCAGGCCTTTGGCGATACCGGCCGTCGCATAGCCGGCATCCAGCCCGACAGCACCGACGTCGAAGCCGAACCGCTCACGCTGGCGGTCCAGCCGGTCGAGATAGACGATACTGTCATGCACGTTGGCCGGCGTCGCATGGGTGTCGGTGATGATCGCAAGACGGCCATCCACCGTGCGGTGATCCAGATAGAAGAAGCCCTTCGGCTTGCCGTCGCGTACCATGTAGCCGCTGTCGGGATCGGTTCGGCTGACCTTGGTCTGCTTGACCTCGGCTTCGCGCTCCTTTTCCTTCAATGGCTTCTGGCCGTGCAACACCCGCTCGGCTTCGATCGCCAGGTCGAGATCGGCCCAGTAGTCGGAGCGCGACTTGGCCACCATCTCCAGATCGTATTTGCCCTTGTTGGCATTGGCTTTCAGATGCGTCGAGTCGGTATAGAGAACCGTACCGTCGACCAGACCGTGATCTACCGTCTGCTCGACGATATGGTCAAAAATGTTCTGGGCGACCGAAGTGTCGTTGAAGCGCCGGCGGCGGTTCTGGGAAAGCGTCGAGGCATCGAACACGCCATCGGTCAACTTCATCCTCAGAAACCAGCGATAGGCGACATTCACCTCGATCTCGCGCGCCAGCTGACGTTCCGAGCGGATGCCGAACAGGTAGCCGATGAACAGCGCCTTGAACATCAAGGTCGGGTCGAGCGGCGGACGACCGTTGTCGGCGCAATAAAGCCCCGCAACCCGATCATGGATAAAGGAGAAGTCTATCACCGCATCGATCTTGCGAAGCAGATGATCCTTGGGCACCAGGCTGTCGAGCGTCACCATCTCGAGAGCCGTCTGTTCGGGAGCAGGTTTCTTCAACATGACCCAGTGAGACCCCATGTCCCTGGTCTGCATAGTGGCTCGTCTCGCAATATGTTGGCAACGAGGGTTAGCTTTGCAGCCAGAGCCTCAAACATAGGAGACGAGCCGTGGTCGATGATACTGCACTTTACGTTGGTTTGGATGTGAGCAAGGAAAAAATTGCCGTTGGCCTTGCTGAAGCGGGCCGCAAGGGGGAGGTACGCTACTATGGCGAGATCGCCAACCGCGCTGATGCGGTGCGCAAATTTGTCGACAAGCTGGCTGGGCGTCACGGGCGCCTGTGCTTTTGCTACGAGGCCGGCCCGACGGGTTATGGATTGTATCGCCAGCTTTCAGGTCTCGGCCACGAATGCCTTGTCGTCGCACCGTCGCTCATTCCAACGCGTCCGGGGCTTCAGATCAAAACGGATCGCCGCGATGCGGTGGCGTTAGCTGCTTTGTTGCGCGCCGGTGAGCTGTCATCCATCTGGGTTCCCGACGAGACGCATGAGGCCATGCGCGATCTTTGCCGGGCGAGGGAAACGGCGGTCTCTGATTTGCGACGGGCACGCCAGCATCTCTTGTCATTTTTGCTCCGCCACGGCCGGGTCTTCGAGGGCCGGTCTCATTGGACAAAAGCACATCGAAACTGGCTGGCGACCCAGCGGTTCGATCACCGGGCGCAGCAAATCGCCATGGAAGAATATATTCGTGCCATCGAGCAAATCGAGGAACGGCGTGAACGGTTGACCCAACAGATGCTGGCGTTCTTGCCGGACTGGTCACTCAACCCGGTGGTGGAAGCGATCCAGGCCTTGCGCGGTGTCGCACAGATCTCAGCGCTGACCCTGGTCTCGGAGATCGGTGACTTTCGGCGCTTTAGCAACCCACGTCAGTTCATGGCCTGGCTGGGACTGGTTCCCAAGGAGCATTCCACAGGCGCAAGCGTGATGCGTGGGTCCATTACCAAGGCGGGTAACACCCGCGCACGACGGATGCTGGTCGAAGGCGCATGGACCTATAGATTACCCGCGCGTGTCGGCCTGGAAATTCTGAAGCGAAGCGAGGGGTTGCCTGAAAATATCAGGGCAATCGCCTGGAAGGCGCAAGTGCGACTATGCCAGCGATACCGGCGTATGCAAGCCAGTGGTCGCCCCACCAATATCGTCATCGTTGCCATCGCACGTGAGCTTGCTGCTTTCGTCTGGGCGATCGCAACGACCATTCCTATCACGTCAACAAAAGCCGCCTGACAAAGAACGGCTCAACACGAAGAAGGAGAAAAGTTTACTTCCATCACACTGCCTATTGTTGGGCGCGGCGGCCGGTCAGGGCAACCCTCGTTGTGATTCTGCGAGCCTGAAAAATGGCAACACGCGTTAACGTGAGACAGAGGAAGGCCCGAGACGAACCACGGTCCTGCGGTATCCAACCCGCGCATCAGAGTCTGATCAACCGTCGTCTCAATGCCGCCGCGTCCTGCAATAGGCAGCATATAATACTCTCTGCGCTGAAAAAGCGAAGCGAAAACCTATGCCGTAACCCTTGAAAACGGACATGAGAATCACAAACCCCTGGTTAGAGCCAGGGGTTTGTCAGCAGTCTGAGGGCGGTTTAACCGGCCTTTTTTTGATCCCAGTTGAGGCTTGATCAATATGCGGCCTTATAGATCGCGAGAGCGTCGGCCTCGGTTACCTTGCGCGGATTGTTGACCAGAAGGCGGGTCTGTTTCATGGCGTCGCGCGCAAGCAGGGGCAGATCATCTTCGGTAATATTCACCTCACGCAATGTCTGCGGTACGCCAAGCTCACGGCTGAGATCTGCGAGCTTTTCGACAAAGGCTTCAGCGCGCTTCTCCGCCGACACGGCGCCAAGTTCCGGGAAAACATCCGCTGCAATTTCCGCGTAGATATGGCTCGCTTCCGGCAGGTTGAAACGCAATACATGCGCAAGCACGAGCGCATTGGACAGGCCGTGCGGAACATGGAAATGCCCGCCAATTGGATAGGCGAGTGCATGAACCGCAGCCACCGGAGAATTGGCAAAGGCCTGACCGGCAAGCAACGAGCCAAGCAGCATGGCAGCCCGTGCATCGCGGTTTTGGCCATCAAAGACCGCTGTGCGGATATTGGAGCCAAGCAATTGCAGGGCGTTGCGTGCCAATGAGCGCGACAGGGGATTGTTGTTGGCAGACGCTGACGCATAGGCCTCGATGGCGTGCACCATCGCATCGATGCCGGTGGCGGCAGTTACCGCTGCTGGCAGACCCACGGTCAAATCCGCGTCGAGGATTGCCATGTCCGGCAGCAGGAGCGGAGAAACGACGCCCTTCTTTTCCGATGTACCCGTGGTGATGATCGAAATCGGTGTGACTTCTGACCCGGTGCCCGCTGTTGTCGGCACCAGAACAAGCGGGAGACGCGGACCGTGCGCTATGTTGACGCCGTAAATGTCGTTGAGCGTTTCACCGCTCTTTGCGATCAGGGCTGCAACCTTTGCAACATCCATTGAGGAGCCGCCGCCAATGGCGAGGACGCCTGTCGCTTCATGCGCCAGGATGTGATCTTTCAACGCGAGAACATTGCTTTCTGGCGGATCAGCCTGCACGTCGTCAAAGATCGAAACGGCAATGTCTGCCTGTTCCAGCGCATTGATTGCAGGGTCCAGAAGTCCGAGCTTGCGCAATCCCTTGTCAGTCACGATCACAACGCGCTTGCCCAACAGGTGCCCAGCAATATCGGCGATCTTCGCCAGACCACCGGTCTGCAGCACGATGGATGGCGTTGTGTTGAAAACGAAATTTTCCATGTGTTCAGTTCTTTCGATTTATCGGTGTCGCGCTTCTGCAAATCAACTTGCGCGCTTCACCTTCAGCTCGCGATCGATCGTGTTTCCGGTAACCCCTTCGCTGCGCAAAATATGCTTCTGGATTTTACCGCTCGATGTCTTCGGAAGAGATTCCAAAATCCGCACATAGCGCGGCACCATAAAGCGGGGTAGGCGGCCTGCAAGAAAATCCAGCAACTCTTCGGCGACAATTTCTTGTCCGTCCACCGGCGTCACGGCGATCAGGACTTCATCTTCGCTCAATTCACTTGGTACTGCGATAGCCGCGCATTCTTTGACGCTGTCGTGAAAAAGGACTTCGGCCTCCAACGCGAAAGACGAGATATTTTCGCCGCGTCGCCGAATGACATCTTTCAGACGATCAACGAAGAAATAAACGCCGTTTTCGTCCTTGCGAAAGCTGTCCCCGGTGTGAAACCAGCCATTGCGCATGGCTTCCACGGTGGCTTTCGGATTGTTGTAATAGCCTTTCATCAAAGCCCATGGACGGTCGGAGCGAATGACAAGTTCACCAGCTGTGCCATCCGGCACTTCGATGTCGTTTTCGTCGACGACACGCAACTGATACCAGGGGCGCGGCTTCCCCGCGATGCCCTTTTGGGTAATGCCGGGACCGGCAACAAGCGGACTGGCGATTTCGGTCATGTTGTAGATGGTCCATGCCTCCACGCCAAATCTCTCGGCGAATAATGGACCGTCTTCGCCAAATGGCGTGATGAAGGCACGACGCAGCGGGTGGTTGCGATCATCCGATGAAACCGGCTGTTTTAAGAGAAAACTGGCCATCACACCCAGCAACAGACAGTAGGTCGAGTTTGTTTCCCGCACTGCTTGCCAGAAGTGCTGTGTTTTGAACTCGCGCATGATACCAATCGATAGTCCGCGCGCCAGCATTGCATAGACATAGAGCGTGGAACCGCAATGAAAGATCGGACTGCAGATCATGCAACGGTCCGTTTCATCGACGCAATCAAAGGCGTCTGGCCCCATCGTATAAAGCTGCACATAAGAGGTCACGACACCCTTGGCATTGCCCGTCGTACCCGACGTGTACATGATGGCAAGCGTGTCCCATGGCTCAATCGGCGTGTCGAGAACGAGTTCGGTTTCGCTGACGGTTTCTACGTCAGTCAAAGGCAGGATTTCCACGCCAGAGATGGCGTGGTTTACGACACCTTCGACCACCAAGACTTTACGCAGTTTGCCCGGAGCGACCTCCTGCAATCGTTCTACCAGATCGGCGTGCGCGACCATCAGTGGCGCATCCGCGTCATCCAGAATATGTTCCAGCGGGCGACCGAGGGCTGCGGTGTTGATCGGCACATAGACCGCGCCGATGTAATTGATGGCGAACCAGGTGGTGAGTAGGTCCGGCCCGTTGCCCATAAAACAAAGGACGTGATCGCCGCGTTTCACGCCGTGGGATTTCAATGTCGCCGCACGCTGGCGAACGCGGTCCCGGGTCGTTTTGTAATCCCATTCGGTCGATGGCCAAAAATGCACGAATGGTGCTGTGGGGCGCTCCGCTGCATATTGATCGAGAAGATATCGCAACACGGAATGGTTGCGGTCGAGCGCACGCTGGTCTGGCGTCATATTCTGAATTCCTCCTACCCGGGCCGCACCTAAACCTCAAAAGAGGGCAGTTGCAAACCTATTTGGAATATGCAACATACTCGGTAGTATGTCAAAGCGAAAACAATTGGGAGGATGGAAATGGCCATAGTCGATATCCAGCGCGAAGGACCGATTGCGGTGGCGCGCTATGACCGTGGCGGCA
This sequence comes from Ochrobactrum sp. A-1, assembly GCF_022488005.1. Classification (NCBI taxonomy): domain Bacteria; kingdom Pseudomonadati; phylum Pseudomonadota; class Alphaproteobacteria; order Hyphomicrobiales; family Brucellaceae; genus Ochrobactrum; species Ochrobactrum sp. A-1. Next base: position 135,185 of record NZ_JAKVQC010000009.1, on the reverse strand, counting down.
AGGCCAATGCTCTCAATGAAGAAGCGATCAAGGCGCTCATAGAAGCGGCGGATGAGTTATCGGCGGATGACACGGTTCAGGTCGTTATTATTACTGGCACCGAAAGTCGCTTTTCGGGTGGTGTCGATCTGAAGGACGATAATCTGTGGCGCAACAATGCGGACGCCGTTTCTCGTCACGCGGCTATGTCGCTCGGCGGTGTCATGTGTGATCGATGGCGGTTGTTGCCGCAGATCACCATCGCAGCGGTCGAAGGCCCAGCTGTTGGTGGCGGCGGCATTCTCGCGTTGGCTGCTGATTTTCGCGTTATGGCTGACGGCGCATTCTTTCAGTTTCCCGAAGTCCGTCTGGGCATGACGCTGGGTTGGGGCGGTTTGCCCCTCCTGTCGTCGCTTATCGGTCCGACACGTGCCAAGCGCGCGCTTTTCGCCAATGAGCGGATCGGCGAGCAGGACGCGCTCAATATGGGGCTTTGCGACAAGATTGCGCCTGCGGGTGGCGCGGTCGAAGCTGCAAAACTCTTCGCGCAGACAATTGCGGAATGCCCGCCTTTAGCCCTGCGGATGACCAAGAGGGCCATTGATCAAGAACACCGCGCCAATTGGGCTGCGCCCTATGAAGCAGACCAGTTCTATCTGGCGAGGCTGATTGCAGAAAGTAACAGCCAGTCGGGCTGACACCGTTATTATTTGGGAGGAGGAAAACCATGACAATGAAATCAATGATGCTTTCGGGTGCATTTGCCGCAATGATGCTTGCGAGCCCGGCTTTGGCGGAGCCAGTTCGACTGGGTGTGCTGACGGACATGTCCGGCATGAATTTCGATCTTGCTGGCGAAGGCTCAGTCGTTGCGGCCAAGATGGCCGTCGAGGATTTCGGGGGCAAGTTGAATGGGGAGTCCATCGAAGTCATCGTCGGCGATCATCAGAACAAGCCGGATATCGGTTCCACGCTGGCGCGCAGCTGGATTGACGAGAAGAATGTCAAAGCCATTATCGATGTGCCGACATCGTCGGTCGCCATGGCAGTTCAAGAAATCACGCGCGACAAGGACGTAGCTTTTCTGGCATCCACCGCAGGTTCCTCGGACCTGACGGGCAAAGCCTGCTCGCCAACGACGGCGCAGTGGACTTGGGATACGTATTCGCTTGCCAATGGCACCGGTCGCGCGATGACGCAGGAAGGTGGCAAGAAGTGGTACTTCATTACCGTTGACTATACCTTCGGTCATGCCCTGGAACGGGATACGACAGAAGCTGTCAAGGCAAGCGGCGGTGAAGTTGTGGGCTCTGTTCGTCACCCACGTGAAACCACTGACTTCTCATCTTTCCTGCTTCAGGCGCAAGCATCGGGCGCTGACGTGATCGCTCTTGCCAACTCGTCGGGCGATACGATGACGGCTCTCAAGCAAGCCAATGAATATGGCATTACTCAGGGCGGCCAGAAGATCGCGGGCATGCTGCTGTTTCTCTCCGACGTCCATAGTGTCGGCCTTGAAACGGCAAAAGGCCTGACACTCACTACCGGCTTTTACTGGGATTATGATGATCAAACCCGCGCCTGGTCGAAGCGGTTCGGCGAACGAATGAACGGCAAAATGCCAACGATGGTTCATGCTGGCGTTTATTCGGCTGTCATGAATTATCTCAAGGCGTCGGAGGCGGCAAAGTCCACCAGTGGCAAGGTAGTGCTCGACAAGATGCGCACGATGGATATCAACGACTTCTTCGCCCGCAATGCGAAGCTGCGTGCAGACGGTCGTATGGTACACGACATGTATCTTGTTCAGGTCAAATCTCCTGAGGAATCCAAAGGACCATGGGACTATTACAAAGTTCTGCGCACCATTCCGGGCGACGAAGCGTTCCGTCCGCTCGATAAGGGCAGCTGTCCATTGGTAAAGCAGTAAGAGGCTGATTGGATGGAAGCTTCGACTGTGATAGATGCGGCTCTGCGTGAGGCAGGGCCGTCTGGTTCGGATAATTCGCGGCAGGGTTCTGGGCGTCATGTTTTGTCGGCGCGGGGACTTGGCAAGTCGTTTGGCGGCTTTTACGCGGTGAAGAATGTCGATCTTGATGTGGAACATGCCCGTGTTCATGCGCTGATCGGCCCGAACGGGGCTGGCAAGACGACGGTGTTCAATCTCCTGACCAAGTTTTTGCAGCCGACAAGCGGCGAGATCACGCTTCTGGGCGAAACGATCACCAAAACCGATCCGGCCAAAGTAGCGCGGATGGGATTGGTGCGCTCGTTCCAGATTTCGGCCACCTTCCCGCATCTGACCGTATTGGAAAACGTCAAGGTGGCGTTGCAGCGCCCGAATGGCCTTGCCACGCAATTCTGGCGTGCGCTCTCGGCGCTGGACCGGCTGGACGCGAGAGCCATCGAGCTTCTGGAACGCGTCGGCCTTGCCGATGCCCGTCATGCACTGGCTGCCGATCTCTCCTATGGCCGCAAGCGCGCGCTGGAAATCGCCACCACACTGGCGCTCGATCCGAAAGTGCTGCTGCTCGATGAGCCGATGGCCGGCATGGGCCATGAAGACGTCCACACCATCGCCGCCCTCATTGCCGATGTCGCGAAGGATCGCGCCGTGCTGATGGTGGAACACAATCTCAAGGTGGTGGCCGATATCGCCCACCATGTCACGGTGCTGCAACGCGGCGAGATCCTCGCCTCCGGCAGCTATGCCGACGTCTCGAAGGACGAGCGCGTGCGCACCGCCTATATGGGAACCGAACATGAATAAAGGCCAACCGCTCCTGTCCGTGCGCGGACTGAATGCCTGGTATGGCGAAAGCCATGCCCTGCATGGCGTCGATCTCGACATCTGGCCGGGCGAAACCATCACGCTTCTGGGCCGCAACGGCGTCGGCAAGACGACGACGCTGCGCGCCATCATGGGCATCATCCGCAAGCGTACCGGCACGATCACGCTGGACGGTCGGGATATCATGCGCGTGCCCTTGCACCGCATCGCCCATGCGGGTCTGGGCTTCGTGCCGGAAGAACGCGGCATCTTCGCCTCGCTCAGCGTGCATGAAAACCTGCTTTTGCCGCCTGTCGTCGCCAAAGGCAGTCAGGGCACGATGTCGCTTGACGAAATCTACGAACTCTTTCCCAATCTGCATGAGCGCCGTAACAGCCCCGGCACCAAGCTTTCGGGTGGCGAACAGCAGATGCTGGCAATTGCGCGCATCCTGCGCACCGGGGTCAAGGTGCTGCTGCTCGACGAGCCGACCGAAGGTCTTGCGCCCGTCATCGTGCAGCGCATCGGCGATGTGCTGGTGGAGTTGAAAAAACGTGGCATGACGGTGTTGCTGGTCGAGCAGAATTTCCGCTTCGCCGCCAAGGTCGCCGACCGCTTTTATCTCATGGATCATGGCGTGGTGACGGAAAACTTCCCCACCGCCGAACTGCCCGCCCGCATGGCGGCGCTCAACGAAGCGCTGGGGGTATGACACGATGACAATGATTTTTGGAATACCTTTGCAGGCACTTCTCGGGCAGCTGCTGGTCGGCCTCATCAACGGCTCCTTCTATGCCATGCTAAGTCTCGGCCTTGCCATCATCTTCGGGCTTCTGCGCATCATTAATTTCGCCCATGGCGCGCAATATATGCTGGGTGCCTTTGTCGGCTATCTGCTGTTGAACTGGCTTGGCATCGGCTACTGGCCAGCGCTGATCCTCGCCCCGCTTATCGTCGGCCTCGGTGGCGCGATCATCGAGCGCGTGGCCCTGTCGCGGCTCTACAATCTCGATCCGCTCTATGGCCTGCTCTTCACCTTCGGCCTTGCCCTCGTGATCGAAGGCACGTTCCGCTATTATTATGGCGCTGCCGGTCAGCCTTATGCCGTGCCGCCCTCGCTTGCGGGCGGGCATAATCTCGGCTTCATGTTCCTGCCGAACTATCGCGCCTGGGTGGTCGTTGCCTCGCTGATCATCTGCCTTGGCACCTGGCTTCTGATCGAAAAGACCAAGCTTGGCGCTTATTTGCGCGCCGCCACCGAAAACCCGACACTGGTCAAAGCCTTCGGCATCAATGTGCCGCTGCTTCTCACCTTCACCTATGCGCTGGGTGCGGGTCTTGCAGGCGTGGCCGGCATCATGGCGGCCCCGATCTATCAGGTCAGCCCGCTGATGGGCTCCAACATCATCATCGTGGTCTTTGCCGTGGTGGTTGTCGGCGGCATGGGATCGATCCTCGGCGCCATCATTACCGGCTATGTGCTGGGGCTGGCAGAAGGGCTCACCAAGGTCTTTTATCCGGAAGCCTCCAGCATCGTCATCTTCGTTATCATGGCTATCGTCCTTCTGGTGCGACCCGCCGGACTGTTCGGGAAGGAGGCCTGATATGGCTGATACCGCTCTTAAAGCAACGGCTGCAAGCCAAGGCACCGCTTCATCCCGCAAGCCTGCGATCAACAGCCTGTCGGCGGTCATTCTCGTCATCGCCATCATCGCACTGGCCGCCGCACCCTTCGTGGTCTATCCGATCTTCCTGATGAAGATGCTGTGTTTTGCGCTGTTTGCCTCTGCCTTCAATCTTCTGCTTGGCTATACCGGCATTCTCTCGTTCGGCCATGCGGCCTTCTTCGGGGGCGCTGCCTATATCACCGCGCATACGGTGAAGGAATGGGGCGTGACGCCGGAAGTGGGGCTGATCCTCGGCGTTCTTGCCGCCGCAGCGCTTGGCCTTGTCATCGGCTATCTGGCCATTCGCCGTCAGGGCATCTATTCGACCATGATCACGCTTGCGCTGTCGCAGATGTTCTTCTTCTTCTGCCTGCAGGCGGCCTTCACCCATGGCGAGGACGGCTTGCAGGGCGTGCCGCGCGGATATCTGTTCGGCTTCATTGATCTCAACAACCAGATGAACATGTATTACTTCGTGCTGGCCGTGTTCGTGCTTGGGGTCTTCGCCATCTGGCGCATCACCAACTCGCCCTTCGGCATGATCCTGAAATCGGTGCGCGAAAACGAAAGCCGCGCCATATCGCTCGGCTATTCCGTCAATCAGTACAAGCTGGCCGCATTCGTCATGTCGGCTGGCCTTGCGGGCCTTGCAGGCGGCATGAAGGCGCTCGTCTTCCAGTTTGCAACGCTGACCGATGTCGGCTGGCAGATGTCGGGCGAGGTCATCCTGATGACGCTGCTTGGCGGCATCGGCACGCTGATCGGACCCATCGTCGGCGCAGCCTTCGTCGTCGCCCTCCAGAACTATCTCGCAACATCCGACTTCCCAGTCACAATCGTCACTGGCCTCATCTTCATGGCATGCGTCATCCTCTTCCGTAAAGGTATCGTCGGAGAGTTCTATGCCTGGTTTGAACGGAGGAAGTGAGAATGAACGGCGCTTTATTCACCTATAGCACGACAGTCTCATCGAATTGGATCGACTATAATGGGCATATGGGGGACTATGCCTATGCCATTGTTTTTTCTGATGCGGCGACCGCTTATATGGATCGAATTGGCATCGATGCTACCTATCGCGAGGCAAATAAGGCCACGCTCTACACGCTCGACAGCCGTATCGGCTATCTGAAAGAGTGCCATGCAGATGAAACATTGCAGGTAGAGCTGACCCTGATCGATGCTGATTGTAAGCGTTTGCATGTGTTCATGAGATTGCTCAATGCGAATGGAGAAATATTGGCGCTCTGTGAACAGCTCCTGATGCACATAAGTCGACAGGGACAATATCCACGGGCTGCAGACATGCCGCAAGAGCTACGAGATATCGTATTGGCGGATCTACAAAGCTCGAAGTCTGTTGAGAAAGTGGAATGGATTGACGGTTGTATTGGCCTCAGAAGAAGGCAGCGATAGCTAACACATCATCCGACAAGCGTAATACGGGACAAGCGGTGTCCCGTCTGCACCATCTCCGCGTCTTTCGTCAAATTCACCGATGAGAAAGGCGCAACGCCCGCACAGATCACATCGGCCTGGCTTCTGAAAGAAAGCGATAGATTATAAGATTGTTGCGAGGTAGTCGGTCGAAGTTTTGCATGTTCGTTTCAGCGTTGGACCTACCATCCGAAGTGTCGAAAGCAGCCACTCCGTTTTAGGCATTGTCGGTGGGTGAACGTGCGTTCATCGATTCCGAGTGCGCTGTGACTAGCAGCAGGCAGCAGGGTCAGCCTGGTGGTCGGCTGCATCGACATGTTGCGCGAAGCACTCGAGGATTATCCTTCGGTCGCGGTTCCTGCTCTGATCATTGGCGGGCTTGGTTCAGATGCAGGCGAGCCTCCGCGTTTTCCCGAGAATATGCCAACTATAGCGCTTTCTTGCTGGTTTGCGGTGTCTATCTGCTCGACTTAAACTCCTTTTGTCTCAAGCGCGTTGATCCGGGATGTCGCAATTATAAAACCGTGACGGGCAAACCAAAGTTACGGGTTGTGAATATGGTTGATTTTCAGTCAGGTTCGGGAGCAAGATGGATATGAACGGCGGCTTTTTTCAGAACGGCTGATAGAGCAGGGGCAGGCATTTCATTGGTGATCACGGTCGTAATGTCGTGAACCGATCCAAGTCTGACCATCGCTCGTTTGCCAAATTTTGAGCTGTCAACTGCGAGCAGCTTGTGTGCCGCTTGTCGCAATGCGGCTGAAACGACAGCCACTTCCGTATGGTCGTCGTCACAAAGATCACCGTCATCATCAACGCCGCTGACGGAAATGATTGCATAGTCGAACTTGAAGCGTCGGATGAATTCCGGTGTATCTTCCTGAAACATCCCGCCATCGATGGGTCGAACAAAGCCACCAGGAACAGCGAGCGTGAAATCTGTTTTCTCACTGATAATGGCTGCTGATCGCAGGCTATATGTGACAACATGCAGGCGCTCTCTGCTGATAAGGGTATTGGCAATCGCTTCGCATGTTGTGCCGGTATCGAGGAAAACAGTGGCGCCATCGGGAATGAGCGCGACGACAGCTTCGGCAATTCGCACCTTCTCGTCGGCCCGATCATGTCTGCGCTGACGGTAGGTCACGGGATCGAGTGGCGTCAGTTGCGACACGCCGCCATGCAGTTTCCGGACTTTGCCCCTATGTTCCAGGTCCGCAATGTCGCGCCGCGCCGTCTGAGTGGTGACATGGAACCGTTCTGCGATCTCTTCAAGAGAAACATAATGGCTGTTTTCAATCCATTGCAACAACGCCTGCTGCCGGATTTCCTTCTTGTTGCCACCGGGACCGGAAAGTTCGCTCATGGTTGTCGTTATGTCCTTATGCGCCTGATCACTCAGATCCATCTCTCATTTCCAGGTTGAATGAGGCGAGGAAATCGTGGGGTTAAAATAGCAATATCTGGGTGAATCGATTAGCGAATAAAAATGTAATATTAATGACATTTACTATTAAGGACCGCAGGTTTTGGAGTCCTCGCATCCCGGTCGGGAGTAAAATGTAATAAAAGTGACATTGAACTCTGTCATTTCAGCATCGATTGAAGTTGGATGATCAATCCGGCTGTCACATTGATGAAATGGAAGCATCTTCCAGGAAAAGGACCGAGGGATGGTAACGGGGACGACCAAACGCAACGGAAAACTTTTGGCTCTGACTGCGCAGCTTTTATGCGGTGTCGCAGTCGCAGGAATTGCTGCCGCTCCGGCGCGCGCAGCCGATAGCTATGACATTCGCGTCATGACGATCAACATCTGGAACAAGTTCAAACAGAACCCGGAATTGACAGCGGACTTTATGGCAGCAGCCAATTTCGACGTGCTCGGGATGCAGGAAGTCAACGGTAGTACCTATGTTACGCGCATACCGGATTTCCTTCAAACTGCGGGTCGCGGCACTTACGGTAATGTGCAGGTCGGCGATGTGGGTATCATTTCCCGTTTGCCGGGCAAATTCGGCACGATCAATCTGGGCGGAAATACGCAAGGTCGCTATGTCAGCTATACTCAGCTGGACGCCCAGGGCTCCCGTCCGCAGACACTCATCGGCACGGTTCATCTCGATTATGCAGATGGATCGACCGGTCGCGTGAATGAAGCCCAAGCCCTCAACACATGGGCAAAAGGAGCCACCCAGCCGATCATGGTCATGGGCGACTTCAATGCGGGGGATGTTTCCGAGCGCGGCCTTCATCACATCGATGCGCAGATCAGACTGATGCAGCAATCTGACGGCAACACCTTTTATCGCGATCTGACGCGGCAATATGTTCTCAACGCCGATCAGCAGACGATGCGTTCGGTCATTCAGGAAGCATATGTCGGACAGGACATCGACACCCTGTCGTGGAAGCAATGGGGCGACGCTCTTTCCGCCGCCTACAAGGCCGGGAAGAATGTCGGGCTGCAAGACGAAACCTATGCGGTTGCCAACAACACGCCGGTTACGATGAATGTGCTCAAGAAGCAGTACATGCTGCTCCAGACGGATGCGGTCCGCGAAGACTTCAGGCCGCATGATCTCAACGATGGCAGCACCACATGGCCGTCGGCAGGCGAGGACGCAACCAATACCTGGGCGAGCTGGGACCGTGCCAAGATCGATCATTTCCTCGTCTCGCGGCCATTCGGAAAATGGTATGAGATTGTGGATGATCCCAATGATCCCTACACCGGAGTGATCAAGGACGTAAAAGTCACTCGGCCGGGCCGTCAGCCGGAAGCGATCTCCGACCATGAACCCGTTGCGCATGATTTTCGATGGGTTGGCCCGCAGCTCCAGACTTACTCGGAAAATGAAACGAGCAAAACGCGTCTCGTTTGGGGCGCCAATGCTTACGGCTTCGCGGAAAAGAACAAGGAATTTGTTCTAACCCGAAACAATCAACGCAGGGATCTCTATCTGGGCCAGATTTCGGATGCCAATGGCAAACCGATTCTGACCGATCTGACGCTTGACGAAAAGAAGACATTGCTGAACTGCGACAGCACGGATGCGCGCTTCCAGCAGGCCATCAAGGACTATTGTATCGACGATCATTCCTTTATCGGTGAAACGGCTGTCACCGACGGCGGGACGATCCTCGTCAGCGAAGATGCGGCTCTTGGCAATGCCGATGCTCGGCTGCGTCTCATTGATGGCGGTCTGCGTATAACGGGCAGCGACATGAAAACGCTGGATCGCACCGTGTCCCTTGAGGGACTTGGATGGATCGACATCGCGGATGCAGACAACCGCGTGACGCTGCTGCAGCAAGCCACAGGAGAGGGGGCGCTGCTCAAGCGCGGAGCCGGTACGCTCGTTCTGGGCCAGGCAAACAGCTACACGGGCGGAACCTTGGTGGAAGGCGGAGTGCTTCAGGCTGGCGTGGACGGGGCATTCGTCGACAATACGGCCTTCTCGGTGAATGGTGGCAAGCTCGATCTCAACAATTTCAATGTGAGCATGTCGTCGCTGATGGGCGAGGGCGGGACATTGAGCCTCGGCTCGGCAGCTCTGACCGTGGACCAGTCCGCCAATACCCGTTTCGACGGCAATATTGATGGTACTGGCAGTCTCACGAAGTCCGGCACTGGTGTTCTGGTCCTGAATGGTGCCAACACCTATACAGGCGGCACGACTGTGAAAGAAGGTGGGCTGGTCATTGGCGATGCATCCCATTCAGGTGCATTCCTTGTCGGCACAGCCAGCGTTGAAAACGGCGCATATCTGGCTGGCGCAGGTTCAGTCGGAGGCCTTTATGCCGGCGCTGGCAGTATCATCGCACCGGGCAATTCTATCGGCACGCTGAAGGTCGATGGCAATCTGGCCTTTGATGCGGGAGCCACTTACGTTGCGGAAATTGATGCTTCCGGTAAAAGCGATCGCATCGATGTGAGTGGAACGGCGACGCTTGGTGGCGCGAAGGTCTATATAGAAAAAGCCGCCGGCACCTATATGCCCGGCAAGAGCTACACCATTTTAAGTGCTGAAGGCGGCATCGTGGGTACGTTTGGCGATTTGAGCCAGAACATGCCTTTCGTCGATCTTGGCCTGGCCTATGATCCCAACGCAGTCTACCTCAACATCGCACGCAACGACATCGACTTCGCTGCTACGGCAAAGACAGGCAATCAGAAGTCGGTAGCTGTCGCTGTCGAAGCGCTTGGTGCTGGCAATGCTGTTTACGACACGGTCGTCATGCAGGACAACGAAGACAATGCGCGTCGCGCATTCAATGCACTCTCAGGTGAAGTTCATGCATCGATGCGAACTGCGATCATCAATGACAGCTCGATCATTCGCAATGCCGTCATGGAACGCGTTGACGCGGCGTTTGGCGGTAGTGGGCAGAGTGCTGCCTCATCATCCGTCGCAACAGACATGGCTTCATCGCAGGTTTCGGCACCGCGCGCCGCGATCTGGGGACAGGCACTTGGCCAGTGGAGTGAAACCGGCGCGGATGGAAATGCTGGCAAGCTGAAGCAATCAACGGGCGGCTTTGTTGCAGGCTATGACGCGGAAGTCGTCGAGAATTGGAGGCTGGGCGCTCTCGCGGGCTATAGCCGCACCAGTTTCGATGTGAATGATCGCAACTCGTCTGGCCACAGTGACAACTATCATCTGGGTATCTATGGGGGCACCCAGTGGAGCGCGACTGCGCTCAAGGCAGGTCTTGCCTATAGCTGGCACAAGATCGAAACTGATCGCCTTGTCGCTTTCCCGGGCTTTTCAGAAAGTCTTGATGCCGATTACAGCGCAGACACCTTTCAGGCATTCGGCGAACTCTCGCATCGTTTTGATGTGAACGGAACGGCGATTGAGCCATTTGCAAATGTTGCGGTGGTGCGCCTGCAAACTGGGCGGTTCGATGAACATGGCGGGAATGCCGCGCTCCGGATTGGAAAAGAAACGGCGACAACCACGTTTACCACAATTGGTCTTCGGGCTTCTGCTCCAGTCGTATTCGGCAGTATGAATGCAAGGCTTAACGGTACGGCTGGCTGGCAGCACGCCTATGGCGATACCATTCCGACGACAGCAGCCTCGTTCGATGCCGGAACGGTATTTGAATTGGCCGGTGCACCAATTGCGAAGGACACCGCGATTATCAAGGCTGGCCTTGATATTGATCTGGGCAATCAGACGACGCTGGGTCTTGAATATTCCGGCCAATATGGTTCGAGCTTTAATCAGAACTCGGGTAAGGCCAAGCTTAGCGTAAAGTTCTAAGCCCTATTGAGCAAAGTTGTGGCCGGTGAGACATTCATTTCTCACCGGCCATCTTGTTTTCGTAGACAGTTAATCCGTACACTAGCCCAAGCGTAAATCTACACGCGGCTTGCCGTGCACGTCGTTGGTAGCAAAGGCTCGATGCGAATCCGGTACCCATCGGAGAACCAAAAGAAATCATGCATATCAACGCCTCCTCTACAAGGAGGTGAATCACGATCAAGTTGAATAGGAAGATCAATTGTTGGGTCCGGTGTCTAGGAAAATACCTTAGCTTCCCGAGGACAGTTTCATGAAATCTGTCGGCTTCTGTCAGAAAACTCTCACTTTACCGCCAACCCGGGCGCGCTTGTAAAGATCAATCACATCACTATTGGTTATGCGAAAGCAACCGGACGACGCGGCAGTCCCTATGGTTTCCGGCTTATTGGAGCCATGGATGCGATAAAGCGCTCTTGCACCAAGCGGATTATCGGGACCGCCAGCCATATGAGCGGGCAGGTCGGGCCTGTGTTCCCGCATTGATGCAGGTGGACGCCAGTCGGGCCATTCGCGCTTGGCGGTGATCCGTTCGGTGCCATACCAGCCAAACCCTTCGCGGCCGACACCCACTGCTAGCTTTGTCATAGTGTAGCATTTGCCCGGCATATAGGTGCCGGCAGCTTGTTCTACATAAACTTTAGCGCCCCCAACCGTTGCCGTCCCGCAAACATTGATGCGGTCGCTTTTACATGATGATCAGTTGAAGCGTCTGAGCGCCCTTGGCGATCAGCTCAAGGCGTACTGGGCGGATTGTCGATTTCGAGGCGTTCTGGCCTGACCTGAAGAAGGCGCTCGCCTCGTATATACGAGCGGGGCATTTCGACCCATGGAAAGCTGCGGGCCATTCTAGACGCGGCAACTTAGCGAGACAGCGCCGTTTAGGGCATGTTCTTCATCATTTCATGGGTAACGGGCATCATATTCTCGTTGAGATGATGCATGACCCAAAGTGAGCCTGCCAGAGCGATGCCGACAATGATGAGCGTAAATATCAGCGCCATCAGCGTCCAGCCCCCCTCCGACGTCGGGCTCATATGTAGAAAATAGATCATATGCACCACGATCTGGACAGCCCCTATGCCCATGACAAGCATTGCGGTTAGCTGCCTGCTGGCAAGCACATCTCCCATGACAAGCCAAAACGGAATGGCTGTGAGAATGACCGACAGGACAAAGCCTGTCATGTAGCCGCTGAAAGTCGCGTGGACTTCGCCTGCCCCTGATCCATGCGGGTCTTGATGGTGGCTGGGCTGGGTTCCGTGGTGTGGGCTATTTACGCTCATCCGAGGACTCCCAATAAATATACGAAGGAGAACACGCCAATCCAGATAACATCCAGAAAATGCCAAAACATCGAAAGGCACATCAGGCGTCGGCGATTTTCGACAATCAGCCCATGGCGCATGACCTGCAACATAAGCGTAATCAACCAGACGATACCAAAAGTAACGTGCAGCCCGTGCGTGCCGACGAGGGTGAAGAAGGAGGACAGGAATGCCGAACGGCCAGGTCCTGCGCCTTCATGAATGAGATGACTGAATTCGTAAATCTCGATTGCCAGAAACGCTGCGCCGAAAATGCCGGTAATGGCCAGCCAGAACAATGTTGCAGTTTTCTCATCTCGCTGCATCTGCAGCATGGCGAACCCATATGTAATCGACGACAGAAGCAGCATTGCCGTATTGATTGCAACCAGATTGAGATCAAATAAATCTGCCGGTGAAGGTCCTGCCGCATAGTTGCGACCGAGCACGCCATAGGTGGCAAACAGGACAGCAAATATCAGGCAGTCACTCATCAGATAGAGCCAGAAGCCCAGCGTCGTGCTGTTTTCCGGATGATGGTCTTCCGCCAGATAAAACTGCGGCTTCTCGGCTTGATCTAGATGTATCTCTGTCATCGGGCCTATCCAGCGAGAAGTTTTGAACGGGCGTCTTCTGTCGCCGCAACTGTTTCAGCGGGGATATAGAAGTCACGTTGATAGTTGAATGTGTGCCCTATTGCGGCGATCAGCAAAGCGGCAAAGGACAGGATTGCCAGCCACCAGATGTACCATATGAGGGCAAAGGCAAGGACGACGCTCAGTGCGGCCAGTATGACACCGGCGCCTGTATTGCGCGGCATATGAATGGGGCGGAAGCCGGTCAGCGGTCGTTCATGGCCGCGGTTTTTCATATCATACCAGCTGTCGAGATCGTGAACCACGGGCGTAAAGGCGAAGTTGTATTCCGGCGGAGGCGAGGACGTCGACCATTCAAGCGTACGGCCGCCCCATGGATCACCGGTAAGGTCACGCAATTGCTCCCGCTTCAAATAACTCACGACGAGCTGGACGAGAAAGGACGCGATTCCGAGCGCGATCAAGACAGCGCCGAAGGCCGCAATGACAAACCATATCTGCAAGGAAGGATCTTCAAACTGGCTCAGCCGCCGGGTAACCCCTTTCAGCCCAAGAACATACAGCGGCATGAAGGCGAAGAAGAAGCCGATCTGCCAGAACCAGAAGCTCATCTTTCCCCAGAAAGGATCAAGCTTATAGCCGAATGCCTTCGGCCACCAGTAAACGAGCCCTGCCATCAGGCCGAAGACAACACCACCGATAATCACGTTATGAAAATGGGCGATGAGAAAGAGCGAATTGTGCAGTACGAAATCGGCCGGTGGAATTGCAAGCATCACACCCGTCATACCGCCGATCACGAATGTCACCATGAAGCCGATCGTCCATAACATGGGCACTTCATAGCGGATACGTCCGCGATACATTGTGAAGAGCCAGTTGAACATCTTCGCCCCGGTGGGGATGGAGATGATCATCGTCGTGATACCGAAGAACGCATTGACCGAAGCGCCAGACCCCATTGTGAAGAAGTGGTGGAGCCACACAATATAGGACAGGATCATGATGACGCAGGTTGCGTAGACCATCGACGCATAGCCAAACAGGCGCTTGCCGCAGAAGGTTGCGACCACTTCGGAAAAAATGCCGAAAGCCGGCAATACAAGAATGTAGACTTCCGGGTGACCCCATATCCAGATGAGGTTGATATACATCATCGGATTGCCACCAAGATCGTTGGTGAAGAAATTCGTCCCCACATAACGATCCAGCGACAGAAGGGCGAGCGTTGCAGTTAGGATGGGGAATGTCGCCACAATGAGCACGTTGGTGCAAAGCGAGGTCCAGGTGAAGACCGGCATTTTCATGAAGGACATGCCCGGAGCTCGCATCTTGACGATGGTGGCTATCAAATTGATACCAGAAAGCGTCGTGCCCACGCCCGCGACCTGCAGGCCCCATATATAATAATCGACCCCAACGTCGGGACTGTAGTCAATGCCAGACAAGGGGGGATAGGCTAACCAGCCAGTGCGGGCGAACTCTCCTACAAAAAGCGACATCATGATGATGATGGCGCCGCCGGTTGTCATCCAGAACGAGAAATTATTGAGAAACGGGAACGAAACGTCCCGCGCACCTATCTGCAGCGGGACAACATAGTTCATCAAGCCCGTCACGAAGGGCATGGCCATGAAAAAAATCATGATAACGCCATGCGCGGTGAATATCTGGTCGTAATGGTGCGGCGGCAGATAGCCTTCATACCCGTTGAACGCTATTGCCTGCTGGATGCGCATCATGATGGCGTCGGCAAAACCACGCAGAAGCATGATCAATGCGAGAATGACATACATGATGCCGATCTTCTTGTGGTCCACACTGGTGAACCATTCGTTCCACAGATACCCCCAAAGCCTGAAATAGGTAATCGACCCCACAACCGCGATACCCCCAATTGCGACCACTATGAAGGTCACCAGGAGGATTGGTTCGTGATAGGGTATCGCTTCCAGGGAGAGGCGCCCGAAGATCATACTCGTGGAACTGTCACCGCCAATCATGATAGAACATTCCCGAAGTTACTGTTATCCGATTGCAGATTCTTCAATCTTTTGGTCTTGCCCTACGGCTTATCCTGGCCGCAGAACTGCCGCTAACCCTGCTCCACGCCATCGGCACAAAGGTGCTTCAGGGCATATTGTGCATGTCATGACCCTGCTCCCTTTGCGCGTCGGGTACAGCTTGAATATCAGTTGCGCTGGACTGCGCGGCATCGGCGCTATGACGATTATCATGCTGTAGCCGGGCCTTGTTTTCGCGACTATCAAGGCCCGCGCCGCCCATCCTGTCGATGTGCATCATTTCACTCATGCACATCTGGCCGGGGCGAACGCACATATTGAGCACGGCTTCGAAAAGTCCGCTTTCAACGGCACCGAAGTAACGAACCGGCTCCCTGATGCTCGGCTTTTCGAGCTTCAGATAAGTATCCCTGTTCAGGGCGGTTCCATTCTGCTTCACCTGGCTTATCCAGTTGTCGAAACCCGAGGCGTCAAGCCCGTGAAACTGGAAGCGCATATGCGAAAAGCCTTCGCCGCTATAGTTGGATGAAAATCCTTCATATTCACCGGCCTTGTTGATGACCGCATGAAGCCGCGTCTGCATTCCCGGCATGGCATAAATCATGCCTGCAAGTGCCGGAATATAGAAGGAATTCATAACCGACGAGGCCGTGATCTTGAAGTCGATGGGCGTATCTACCGGTGCCGCCATCTCGTTGACAGTGGCGATACCGTAATCCGGATAAAAGAACAGCCATTTCCAGTCGAGCGCTACAACTTCGACCGTCAGGGGTTTGGTTCCGGCCTCGACCGGCCGCGTGCCATCAATGCGATCCAATGCCCGGTAAGGGTCGAGTTTATGTGTGTTCACCCAGGTGATCGCGCCCAATGCGATGATAATCATCAGAGGAGCGGTCCATATAACCACTTCCAGCGCTGTCGAATGATGCCATTCGGGATCATATCTGGCGGCGTTGTTCGACTGCCTGTACCGCCAAGCGAAGAAAAGCGTCAGGAAGATAACCGGCACGATAATGATCAGCATCAGGATCGTCGATACGACGATGAGGTCTCTCTGCTGCGCTGCAATGTCACCAGATGGCGACATCACGACCATATTGCAGCCAGCCAGCCCCGGCAGAAGAACCACGGCTGGGATCGCTTTTCGCGTGAAACTGAAGAATGCGTTCATGTCTAACCCGACCTACATTCTGTTCCTTCATCATGATAAGGCACAATCGCATTTCGGGAAGACCCATTTTTCAGTTTATGAAAATTGTTCAGTCCAACAGACTACGAGACAACTATATCTGCTTTTTTTTTGACCTGTTCCTTGATAACTTGTCGTTGTGCGACATCATAAAGCACATGATACATTTCCCTCGGAGAGTTTCATGAGTTCGTCCGCAACACCGACATCATCAGGTCTCGAACAGGACGCTCGACGCATCCATAGCGACGGAAAGCCTTTGTCGCCGGGAAATGTCGCCATCGGCGTTGTCATCGGGCGAACCTCCGAGTTTTTCGATTTTTTCGTCTACGGACTTGGTTCCATTCTGGTTTTTCCCAAGCTGATTTTCCCGTTCGCCCCTGATCCGGTAACGGCAACCTTGATGTCGTTCGCGGTTTTTTCGCTGGCATTCATTGCGCGACCTGTGGGTTCGTTCGTCTTCATGTGGATTGATCGCCATTACGGGCGAGGAACAAAACTCACGCTCGCTCTGGTTATTCTGGGCGGCTCAACAGCCTCTATCGCCTTTCTGCCGGGGTTCGAGACGATCGGATATTGGGCTGTGTTTTTGCTCGCCCTGTTCAGACTGGGCCAGGGCTTCGCGCTCGGCGGCGCATGGGACGGTCTGGCTTCTCTCCTGAGCTTGAGTGCGCCCGTGGGCAAGCGTGGCTGGTATGCGATGATCCCGCAATTGGGAGCGCCCATCGGCTTCGCACTGGCAAGCATTCTTTTTGCCTATTTCGTACATAATCTCAGCGAAGCGGATTTTCTTGCATGGGGTTGGCGCTATCCATTCTTTGTGGCCTTCGCGATTAACGTCGTCGCGCTGTTTGCGCGCCTCCGCATCGTTGCGAGCAGCGAGTTCGGCGCAGCAATGGATGCGCAGGAACTTCAGCCGCGACCCGTTTTTGAAATGCTGAGTAAACATAGTATCGATGTGGTTCTGGGAGCCTTTGTGCCGCTGGCAAGCTTTGCGATGTTCCACCTCGTAACGATCTTTCCGCTTAGCTGGGTTGTTCTCTCGGGCGCCCAGCCCGCTGAACGCTTCCTCTGGGTTCAGGTGGCGGGTGCTGCGGTCGGTCTGATCGGTATCATCCTGTCCGGATTTGTTGCTGATCGCATCGGGCGACGTAACGAATTGATGATCGGCGCAATAATTATCGCTCTCTTCAGCTTTTCCGCGCCTTTCCTTCTCGATGCGGGCAGCGCGGGGCAGGACGCCTATATTCTGATAGGCTTTGGTGTTTTGGGGCTGACATTCGGTCAATCGTCCGGCGCGGTGTCTTCCCGTTTCACACAATATTATCGCTATACCGGCGCGGCTCTGACGTCAGACCTCGCCTGGCTTGTGGGTGCAGCTTTCGCCCCGCTCGTGGCACTCGGCCTCGCCAGCAGCCTCGGAATAATTTTCATCGGCGGATATCTTATATCCGGAGCAATCTGCACGCTGGCAGCTCTCAGCCTGTCGCGAGTGCTGGACCAGAACTAGCGGTCTTTTTGCTTCCGACATTTGCCAGCGCTCATATCAGAGGGATGCAAATGTCGGAAGCAAACCTCTAGAATATCCGACCAGAATAGAACGACGATCTGGTCCACAACAACGCGCTGAAACGTGCTATCAGTTTCTACCGGTAGGGCGAAATCCGTGATCGCCCCCTCGAAGGACACTCATGTTTACCTTAGCGATCAAATAGAGCCATTTCCCAATAAAAGGATGCCTGTCAGCCGATGTCGGGGGAGGGGTGCTGTCGGGGGAGATGTTGCCTTCACAAAGCCTAAAGGCGGACCGGCCTGAGCGAATGGTTGGATCGCGGTCTGTGAGGAAGCAAGGGCGGACGGAGATACGGCGTCCGGCTTGTCATTTCCGAAAACCTTCACAAGAACGAACAGCGCAGCGGTCTCTAGTATCCATCTTTATCAACCATTCGTAGAAAATCCAGGAAAAAGCGTCATTCCACCGTCGATGAAAAGCGTGGTCCCAACGACATAGTCAGATTCGTCCGACGCGAGCCAAACAGCAGCTCGCGCAACGTCCTCCGGTTCGCCGATCCGCCCGTAAGGGATCAGTGTGAGCAATCTTCTCAGAGCTTCTTCCGTTTCCCAGGCTGATGAATTAATTTGCGTCCTTATAGCGCCAGGCGCGATGGCGTTAACGCGGATATGTTTCGGCGCCAGTTCCTGCGCTATGCTTTCCATCATTAATTTGACGCCACCTTTCGAGGTAGCGTAATTCGCATGGCCCGCCCACGGTATTGCCTGATGTACTGAGCTCATGCAGATAATTTTACCCGCTGCACAGGAAACGGAGGGTATTATGCCACGCCGAAAAAACTCGCGTGTCGCAGCACGGGTGCAAAGAAATTGTCCAGTTAGATTGACATCGAGGACCTTATTCCACTTCTCAAGTGACATTTGAGTAAAACTAGAGTCGCATTGCAGGCCCGCATTGGCCACGAGGATGTCGACAGTGCCAAATTCACTTATGGCGCGTTCGAACATGACATCGACTTCAGCTTCTAGCGAAACGTCTGCTTTTAGTGCCAGGGCTTTGCTGCCTGCTTGACGAATTTGATCGACCACTGCACTCGCGTCGTCGTCACTAACAACGTAGTTCACAATCACATCGGCACCCGCCTGGCCCAAAGCTATTGCGACACTTTTTCCGATGCCAGAGCTTGCTCCAGTGACTACAGCTTTTTGACGTGCTGAACTGATGGGGTGGATGCCCCCTCCGGTCGGCATCGGAGTATGATGCCTGCCCAGCGCCATGGTGGCGCTCATGGAGGAAAGGCAGATGACACAGGTGCATATCCTTGCGATCGACCTCGCGAAGCGGAGCTTCCAAGTCTGTGGAACGGATCGCGGCGGGGCGGTTCTATTCAACCGGCTTCTCTCGCGAGCCCGATTACAGCAACTTTTGAACGAGCAGTCGCCGTGTATCGTCGCGATGGAGGCCTGTGCCACCAGCCATTTCTGGGGCCGCTTTGCTCAAGGCTGTGGCCATAATGTACGGCTAATTCCACCGATCTACGTGAAGCCGTTTGTCAAACGGCAGAAGAATGACGCAGCCGATGCAGCGGCGATCGCGGAGGCTGCACGGCGACCGAACATGCATTATGTCGAGGTCAAGAGCGCTGAACATCAGGCGCGTGCGGTGGCGTTTCGAACGCACCAGTGCTTCGTGCGCCAGCGCACCCAGCTCATCAATGCGTTGCGCGGGCACCTCGGCGAATTTGGAATCGTCGTTGCTCAAGGACCAGCCAATCTCACTACGGTGGTAGGTATTCTGGCCGATCAGACAAATGATCTCCCTGATGGAGTCAGAGAGATTGGTCAGCTCTACCTGGACCAGATCGGGCTGCTGACCGAGAAGATCGATGGGCTGATGCTGAAGCTTCGAGAAGCTACCAAGGCGAATGAAGATATGCGTCGACTTTGCACCGTTCCCGGCATCGGCCCCGTAACCGCCGGCGCGATCCTCGCGTTTGCTCCCGATCTTCGTGCATTCAAGAGCGGCCGGAACTTTGCTGCTTGGCTCGGCCTTGTGCCCAGGCAGCACTCAACGGGTGGCAAGACAAGACTGGGCGGTGTCAGCAAGATGGGGCAGGCCGATATCCGAAAGCTCCTCATCGTCGGAGCCATGAGCCTGATCCGCTGGATAGTGCGCAAGGGCGTGTTACCGGACAACTGGCTTGGAGCAATTCTTGGACGAAAGCCTCGGATGGTGGCGGCTGTCGCGCTCGCCAACAAGATGGCGCGTATCATATGGGCAATGATGACCAAGGAGCAGAATTACAGAATGGCGTAATCCGCTGCCTTTCTCGAAAGGTGATGCGGTGATGCCTGGGGCCAAAAGCTCCGGTGGGAAGATCGACTGACGGAACGATGCGGAAAGGACTTCAATGTTCAGAATGGGGTAAACCAGTCCCGGCGCTCGAGCACAAAGCTCTCTGAACCGATGTGGTCCCTGTTCTTCGAACTGCATCCCGGCCCGTGGCTAATCAGGCCACATCGAGAGGCCTGACACACGACCGATAGAATTCCTCGTTTCGCGGACTACCGTCAAAAAATCTTCTTGCCAAACCGGGGGCATCCACACACGCCCCGCCGCGATCCGTTCCACAGACTTGGAAGCTCCGCTTCGCGAGGTCGATCGCAAGGATATGCACCTGTGTCATCTGCCTTTCCTCCATGAGCGCCACCATGGCGCTGGGCAGGCATCATACTCCGATGCCGACCGGAGGGGGCATCCACCCCATCAGTTCAGGTATCAACGACAATGTGACGCTTACGTCCGCTAATCTTCTTTGCCGCGTCAAAGCCCCGTATTCCGCCACTTTCCGTGGTTCTAACTGACTGGCTGTCGATGACGCCAGCCGTTGGACTGGGCTGCCTGTCAGCCTGCTCACGCGCCAGCATCACAAGCGTGTTGTTGATGGTACGCAGCAAGCCTTCATCGCGCCAGCGGTAGAAGTATTTCTGTACCGTCGAGAATGGTGGGAAATCGGTTGGCAGAAGCCGCCACGCACCGCCAGATGATGCGATATAAAGAAGCGCGTTTACCACCTCACGCAGATCCGTTTTGCGAGGGCGACCAAGGTATCTGGGCGAAGGCATCAGCGGTTCGATCACTGACCATTCCGCATCCGTTAAATCAGTTGCATAGCGCGAATTGCGACGTACATAGTGGCGGCGAGCGGTTACTGTCCAGGCCATTGTGATCTCCATCGAATGTAAGCAATCCGATTGGATCATAACCTACTGTAATCGCTCAACCCTTTTTGGAACAGGCTCTTAAGCCGGAGTTTCACCACAGGATTAAACATTCCCAATTTATTCATGTTTAATATCAATTTCGTGAGCCAACTATTTGTTGCGTGTCCGAACAGACACTGCAGACCGCCATCTATCAGAAATCGGATTACGGTGTGCCAGAGTAAATTACCTTGCCCAGGGAATTCCTGGTTGCGCCAATCGTTGGCACTGCATGTTCCAAATGCCCAGGAGCCATTAAATGATCGACGGGATGACCTTTTAGAAGCAAATAGTCAGTAATAATACGCCGATGACACCGCCACCACACCGCTTCTGAACACATTAGTGTCAAACGACGATTGTTGCCGAGGTGAGTTAACTTCTTAAATGCCAAGTCAAACTCTTCTCCCAATGCATAATCGGCATAATTGTGAAAGCTTTGCACCCGCCAGAACGCGTTTACTTGTTCATCGACATTGGTTTGCTTGGATCTTCGTCCACCTAACGCAGCGCAGTGGACATACTCAATGCCAATTTTCTGCAGCTCTCCCGGAAGATTGCCAATATTATACACTGGATTTGTGCGTGAACGCGGAAATGATCTCACGTCGACAAGGATCTCGGTGCCGCTCTCGCTCAACATATCGAGAAATACACAAAGGCTGCGGTTCGAGTGTCCAATGGTCGTATATTGTGCGATCATTCTTCCAGTCTCGACAAAGCGTTTCCCTTGTGAGCGGCGATATGATCAGTCTTATCGCTCCTGATCTCATATTGCGGATCATCTTCCGACGCGCGATGACGATGACCTTTAAAATTGAAATCCGCCACATGGACCTTAATAATATGCCCACTCACGCGACCGGCTTCTGAGTTCCAGCCCACATGATCTCCAACGGCAAATTTTGACATGGCTTTCCCTCAAGGCACCTATGCTTGCGACTGCTTATAATTGAATCTGGACCAGAAGCCTTGAAAATCAACCCTTCGCAAATCTTGCAAATTCATTGATTTCGTTATTTCCGTTTATTATCTGTGCCGTATCCAAAGTGGATAAGGGGCGACATTTAACCATTTAAAGTTGGCACCGGACGAGATCGGCAGAACGATTTTGGAACACCTTCACTGTTCAGATTGTGATAGATCACTGCTTCGTCGGCAATTAATCCAATTATCTTGCCGCTTTATGAGATATGTATCGAAATCATGTTCGGCTTGACTCTTTTGGCACTGACGCTTCCAGGGTTCCGCATATTCATTTTCCTGGTGAATAGTATCGGATTCTCTCGCCACCGTAGAAATTACAGGATGACGGATTAACCATATGCGCTTGACGCTTTATACGGACTTTTCGCTTCGCGTCTTGATCCATCTGGCACTTCACGAGGATCGCCTGTGCTCGATTGGAGAAATTGCAAACGCATATTCGATTTCCCACAACCATTTGATGAAAGTCGTCAATGGTCTTGTGAGCGGCGGTTTCATTGAAACTGTTCGCGGCCGAAGCGGAGGCCTGCGTCTGGCGCGTGCTGCGAAGATGATATCGGTCGGCGCCGTTGTCCGACATACTGAAGAAGGGCTCCATCAACTGGCAGATTGCCCGGAATGCGCACTTTCACCCGCTTGCGGCCTCACAGGCGTGCTCGCTCAGGGGGTTGAAGCGATGCTTCGTGTCTTCGATAGCTATACGGTTGAAGACCTGCTGACGGACAAGATAGTCATGCGCCGATTAACTGAACGCAAGCCGCCGCTGGGCTTTGACCTGGTGGAATAGTCCGGGGAACGGGCTTTCACCCGTTCCATACTTTGTCGTCGCACAACGTTCGAGGGCGACCTCACGCTGCCAGGAGTTCGTCGGCAGGTCCGAAAAATTCATAGTGAATTCGCTCGGAAGGCACACCAGCAAGCGAGAGCGCTGACACGGCGGCACGCATAAACAGTCGCGGTCCACAAATATAGTAGTCGGCGTTTGTCACTGGCGTGTGGTTGATGAGCCATTCATCGGTTATCAGTCCCGCGTAATCGTAGTCATCGCCCGCATTTTCACCGGCAAGTGGCGTCTGATGAAAATCGCTCACACGAATATCGCTGCCCTTAGCCGCAAGCGCACGTACATGATCGCGCATCGCGTGGGTCTCACGGTTATGTGTCCCGTGAATATATTGCGTTGGAAGTGCGGGATGTTGATCGGCAATGGTTTCGAGCATAGCGACCATTGGCGTAAGCCCCACGCCGCCAGATAACAGGACAACCGGGCGGGTCGGCTGTTCGGCGAGGAAGAATTCACCTGCTGGCGCTGCCACCTTGATGACGGTACCAACGCTTGCCTGATCGTGAAGCCAGCTCGAGGCTGCACCACCCGGCTCCTTCTTGACCGAGATGCGATAGGTCTTGCCGTTGGTTGCACTTGAAATGGAGTAGTTTCGCTTGATTGGCGCCTGATTGTCGATTTCAAACCAGAAAGTCAGATACTGGCCCGGCTTGTGCTCCATGACCGGCCCGCCATCCACGGGGCGGAGAACGAACGACGATATGGTGCTGCTCTCACGAATAATTTCTTCGATACGAAAATCCCGCCAACCATTCCAACCGCCATCGGCGACTTTCTGCTCGTCATAGATACGATTTTCCCGCGCCATCAATATGTTCGCCAGGAACCAATAAGCTTCTCCCCAGGCTTCCAGAACTTCATCCGTTGCAGCGTCGCCTAAAACAGCTTTGATCGCACCCAGCAGCGCCTCGCCCACATGCGGGTAGTGTTCCGGCAGGATCTGAAGGCCGACATGCTTTTGTGCGATCCGCTCCACTGCCGGAGCCAGCGCACCCAGATTGTCGATATTACCGGCATATGCAAGAATGGCTCCCGCCAGCGCCCTGGGCTGCGATGAGGCGTCGCCATGGTGAGACTGGTTGAACAAATCCCTGATCTCAGAGTTCTGGAACATGCGCGAATACATCTCATGAACAATATCAAGTCCATGGGCGTTAAGCGCGGGAACGGTAGCCTTGACGATAGCAACCGTGTTTTCCTTCAGTGTCTGCGACATGTGTGTCTCCGTATCAAATGCATGTCAGGCGGCCCGATCATTCTCCGGCCTTGTTGCGCATTTCGACGGTAAGGTCGCCGGAATGCGCGTTACATAATAAAATCATGTATCTAATATGCATCTATATGCTTGAGCGGAGGCACGCAAGAAATTTGCGTCGATTAATAATCTCGACGGCAGAACTATCATCAAAATCGTGTGAACCAATATTGTCGTTATGAAGCTGGCGATAGCTATTAAGGCGTCAGGCCATAGTCCCTCAATTTTGTGCCACAACAACAGCACCTGCCTCGATATGAATGCAGGAATTGAAAGAAGCTTGCGGTATGCGCTTGGAGCACCACCGCGACGCAAACCGTGCGAACTGTGGCGTAAGAGGTATTATTCCGAACGGTCGGCAAGCGAGCATTACCTATCCGCTCGCCGACAAATGTTCGCGAGCTTCATCAAGAAGGATCGAGGAACTTGACAGCGAGTTAGTCGGATAGGCTGATGGCTAACGCCTGCTTCAAATCCGCGATTAGATCAGATTCTGCTTCAATACCAACTGACACCCGCACAAGATTATCACGGATACCTGCAGCCAATCTCGCTTCTTGTCCCATTCCCGCATGGGTCATGGTTGCTGGATGCGCAACCAGGCTCTCAACGCCGCCTAATGATTCAGCAAGCGTAAAAATCTGAACCGCTTCCAGGAAAGACCGGACACGTGTTAAGCCACCGTGCAGTTCAAAACTGAGCATCGCGCCATAACCCTTTTGCTGGCGTGTCGCTATTTCATGTCCAGGATGTTGTTCCAGGCCTGGATAATACACTTCCTTGACAGCCGGATGCCCGGCGAGAAACGCGGCAATAGCCATAGCGTTTCTCACCTGATGTTCAATGCGAGGGAAAAGGGTACGAATACCTCGCAATGTAAGATAGGCATCAAAGGGAGACGCAGTCACGCCGGTCAGATTTGCCCAGAACCGTAGCTGCTCCGTATCGGCCAATGTCGCGCAGACAACTGCCCCGCCAACCACGTCTGAATGTCCGTTGAGATATTTGGTCGTGGAATGGATGACAAAATCCGCACCTAGAGAAATCGGATTCTGCAAGGCAGGTGACAGAAAGGTATTATCGACGGCTACTCTTGCACCGACCTTCTTTGCCTGATCTGCGATTGCCGCAACATCAACAACTCGCATCAACGGGTTGGAGGGAGTTTCAACGATCAGCAACTTTGGTCGATGCGAAAGCGTCGATGCCACAGCCTGTGCATCTGACTGGTCGACAAGTTCCAGTTTGAAATAGCCTTTATCGCGCAGCATAGTAAGCAATCTGTATGTGCCCCCGTAACAATCATGGGGCGCAACAACGAGATCGCCAGGAGCAACAGTGGATAAAATCAGATTGACAGCCGCCATTCCCGAACTCACAACAATCGCTCCGGCCCCTTTCTCCAGCTTTGCGATTGTATCTGCGAGCAAATCCCGTCCGGGGTTGGCCGTGCGGCTATACTCATAACCTCGATGCGCATCAAAGCCCGTAAATGCAAAAGTGCTACTGAGATAAAGCGGCGGCGTCACAGCGCCAAAACTGGTATCTGACGCTACGCCGTGTGCTGCGGCAATAGTTTTTGCATTACGCTCGCTCATCCGATCTGCTTTCCATTTCATTCTTGTGCTTGCAACTTTAACCAAGGCGCCACAATTGGTCGTTATGCATTCAAGGGGTTCGATCGCTCATCTATATCCCGTGCGTTGACTGATTGGCTACTCAACGGGCTATTAACCAGGAAACATGGTGAACACCGGGGCAACCTCCGCCTCGAACTTTATGACATTTCCTAATCTTCCAGATAAACCATTCTCGCTTATTAACCGGTGCAGTTAAACGCCGATTTAATTGTCCCGATAATCGGCTCGAAGGCTCCTGACGCAATGTCACGGACGAGCAAACGACCTTCGGCAACGCCGAAAAATGCGCCATGTAGTTTCAGTTTGTCTTCGTCCACGCGTCTTTTCACCCATGGAAAAGTCATCAGATTCCGCAAGCTCAGTTCGACCGAGGCGAATTCAAGTCTGCGAAGATACTCACCGTGGTCATGATGATGCTTTTCGCCAAGCGTGTCAGCGGCTGGGGCGATTTGGGACATCCATCGACCAATAAAATCGCCAGGAGACAGCGGCGCCTGTTTGTCAGCGAAAGCACGAATACCACCGCATTGTGCGTGACCGAGCACCACGATGTGTTTTACGTGCAAGGCTTGCACGCCGAACTCCAGTGCCGCGCTTGTGCCGTGCTGCGTTCCGCCGTGAGGCTCAAAAGGAGGAACGATGTTGGCAACGTTTCGAGCGACCAACAATTCGCCGGGGGCTGCATCGAAGATGACCTCCGGAGACACGCGAGAGTCAACGCATCCAATGACCATGATTTCTGGATGTTGACCTTTCTCGGCCAAATCCTTGTAACGCTCGTGCTCGTTACTGAATCGCTTATCCAGGAAAGCTTTATAACCTTCGACCAAACGCTCCGGAAACATTTTTCCTTCTTTCTGACTTATATCATTGTTTGTAGTGCCGTTAGAACGGCGGCTTGCCCAATAAGCTCAATGAACCAGTATATCCGACAGGAACTGTAGACGCTTGCCACGGTTCGCCCAACGCATGTTTGAAAACTGAGTTGAGCGCCGAATAAACTTGTGCGTGAACAAATGGTTTTGCAATGATAGCTCTGCCGGGAACGCAATGTAACGACCGCTCGGTTGCGCGAGCCTCCGTGATATAAATGACTAGTATTATCGTCGCAAGTTCTCTGGCTCGCCACGCCAATTGCCACCCGTCCGGGCGACGTCCATGTCGAGTATCGGTAACCAGTGCACAAAATCGGAATATGTCGGCATCGATCTCTGGGGTTGCCAATTGTCCATCAGTCGCCAATAACACATCAAAGCCTCGTTCGTGCAGAAACCCCTCAAGCTGAACACCAGTAAAGGTCCATCTTCAACGAGCAAGACCAAAGGTGTGGGCATCGCAATTCCCTGCGAGAGTGCCATCTAAGATAACATCTGAGCCGACAAATCGGAGCGCTGTTCTGGCCAAAAAGTTTCATGACGGTCGCAATTTCTTCGGCCCGCATCTGCGTTAGATTTGGAATAGCCCCCTAATTGCCCGGACATTTTCTGCCACTTAAATGTGAGCGCGACGAACATCCCACCTTTTCTTTTGTGAATGATGCCGCGAGATAAGCTCCTTCATTGATAGGAGCGGACCGGGATGATTGGAGATCGCGCTGATGCCATGCTTGAAGACATGGATGAAGCCAGGCATGAGGGAAAGTATCGTCGGATCGAGGTGATTACCGGCCGGCGGCAGCGGCGGAATTGGACTGACGAGGAGAAGGCGCGGATCCTTGCGGAAAGCGCGGAACCTGATGTTAACATCTCGGCCGTTGCCCGGCGCTGGGGCGTCAATCGCGGCTTGCTGAACGTCTGGCGCCGGGACGCTGGGCTGACCTCTCAACGATCTGCGAGGTCCAGTGCGCAGCAGGCGATGTTCGTGCCGGTGACGGTAGTTGGCGATCGAACGCCGGCTCCAGGCTCGCCGTCAGATGTCGCCCACTTTGCCGCGGGTCGAATTGAGATCGAGATTGCTGGCGCGCGCATGACGGTTATCGGCCCGGTAGCACCTGAACTGGCGCAAGCGATGGTGGCGGCCTTGCGAGGTCGCCGGTGATCGGAGTTTCGCCGAGTGGCGTGAAGATCATGGTGGCTACGCAACCGGTCGACTTCCGGCGCGGCATGAATGGCCTTGTGGCTTTGGTGGCGTCAGCGCTCGCGGCCGATCCCTATTGTGGCGACGTGTTCGTTTTCCGCGCCAAGCGTCTGGATCGACTTCGCTGCATTTACTGGGATGGGTCAGGCATGATCCTGGCGACAAAGTGGTTGGAGAGCGGAAAGTTTGTTTGGCCCCCGATCCGCGATGGTGCGATGCAGATGAGTGCCCAGGAGTTCTCGCTTTTGCTAGCTGGCATTGACTGGACGCGGGTCAAGCGAAACGCGGTGAGACGACCCTCAAAAGTAGGCTGATCCTATTGGTTTTGCTTGAAGATTCAGGCTAATATGATAGGGTCGGTCATGCTGCTTCGACCCGATCCCTTGCCCCAGGATGCTGCGCAATTGACCCGGATCATTCTCTTACTCGACGAAGAGAATGCCGATCTCAAAGCGCGTATTGCCTTCCTTGAGCGCCAGCTCTTCGGGACGAAATCGGAGAAGATGACGATCATCGATCCAGCCCAGGCAACGCTCGACCTGGGCGATCTAAGCGATATTCCCGTTGCAGCCAATGACGATGCCGCACCGGCCGGTGAAGACAAAACACAGGCACGGCGATCGTCTGCCCGCAATATCGGCCGCTTGCCCAAGCATCTTCCGCGCTATGAAGAGATCATTGAGCCGGAGAGCAAGATTTGCCCCTGCTGTTCGTTCGAACTGCATTGCATCGGCACGGACGTCAGCGAGGCGCTCGACATCGTACCTGCTGTTGTCCGGGTCAAACGGACGATCCGGCCGCGCTATGCATGCCGGGCCTGTGAGAGTGCCATCGTGCAAGCACCTGCACCGGCGCGCGTGATGGACGGTGGCATGGTGACCACGGCGTTTGCCGCGCATGTCGCTGTTTCGAAGTTTGCCTGGCATCTCCCGCTCAATCGACAGGCGCAAATGCTGGCCTCCTGCGGTGTCATCATCGATCGCGGTACGCTTGGCGCCTGGGTGATGCGGGTCGCCTGGTGGCTGGAGCTTCTCTATGACGCGCTTACCGCCTTTATCCGCTCGCAGCCGAGAGTGTTCTGTGACGAGACGCCGTTGCCGCGGCTCGAGCCGGGGCGCAAACGAACCAAGGTCTGCCAGTTATGGGCGCAGGCGGTTGACGACCGTCCCTGGAATGGTCCGGCACCGCCGGCCGTGGCCTATATCTTTGCCGAAAGCCGCAGCGCCCGCGAGATCGAGGGGCAATTGTCGTCGTTTACCGGCGTGCTTCAAGTCGATGGATACCAAGCCTATAAAACCATGGTCAAACGTCGGGGCAAGAGCAATGTCGCACCCATGCGGCTGGCCTTCTGCCTTGCTCATGCGCGGCGCAAGTTCGTCGATGTCGTCAAGCTGACGGGTTCTTCGGAGGCTTTGTCGATCCTTGCCAGGATTGCGGAAGTCTATCGGGTCGAAGCAAAACTGCGCGGCGAAAGCGCCGATACCCGGCTCGTCGTGAGACGTCGCGAGGCTGCTCCAGTCATGAGAGAGCTGAAAGTCCACCTCACCGAACTGCGCGACGAGGTGTCGGCGAAATCGGCGCTTGGCAAGGCCGTCAGCTACACGCTCAACCATTGGAGCGGGTTGACAGCCTGCCTTGATGATGGCCGGGTCGAGATCGATTCCAATGTGGTCGAGCGTTCAATGAAATCCGTGGCCCTGACGAGGAAGAATTCGCTGTTCGTGGGCAACGAGCGGGGTGGAAAGACTTTCGCTGTCCTCGCATCGCTCGTCAACACCTGTAAACTGAATGGTGTGGACCCCGAGGTCTGGCTTGCCGATGTGCTGGAGCGCATCATCTCCGGCAAAGTGAAAGCCAACGAAATGGAAAGTCTCCTGCCGTGGGCCTGGAAGGCTGAGCGTGAAGCGATGACGCAGCAGGAGCGACGGGCGGCATGATGCACAACAGCCAGGGGACGACGGATCGACCGAAGCTTGATGACGCGGCGTTCGAAGCCTTTATCAGGGGACGCCGTCCGGCATCGCCAATCTGGTCAATGAGCGGTCTCGATGGTTATCTTACGGCTCTGATCATTGGCCCAAAGTTCATCGACCCACGCAAATGGATCCCGGAACTGACTGGCCCGGACGCCCTGAACCTGCCGATGGAAACAACCGAACATCGGGCCGTGCAGACGATCGTTGCGGAATATAACCGTATCTCGGGGAGCCTCTCTGAAACCCCGAAAGACTACCGGCCCAGGTTCACCAGGATCGATGATCAAACCTTTGATCCGTTCGATTGGGACCTCTGCTTTTTGCTGGCAACAGGATACGCGCCGAGACTTTGGCAGCCGGTTCTTCGCGGTCATGCCGTCACCGGCGATATCATTGCGCCAATTCGCAAGCTCGGCGAGACAAAACGCAAAGCCACCCGCCAGGATGCCGCTGACGTCGCTGAAGCACTCGTCAATATCCGAACCTATTTTATGCCGAAGCGGGCAAAGCAAAAGTTTTGACTGCCAGCCGGAAACCCATTCCGTCAATCACGAAAGACGTGGGCTATTCGTTGCGCTCACACTTAAATAAGTGATAGGACTACTGTTCACATTATGACTGGTAATAGCATTAAGATGGAAATTCTTTCCGGCCCTGAGCGGCGTCGACGTTGGAGTACAGCGGAGAAGCTTGCGATCGTCCACGAAACCTACGAGGCGGACGCGACAGTCAGTCTGGTCGCCCGTCGTCATGGCATTGCGCCTAACCAGTTGTTCGCGTGGCGCAAACTTGCATCGCAGGGTGCCTTGGTTGCCACCGCAGCCGAAGAGGAGGTTGTCCCTGCCTCGGAATACCGGGCGCTTCAGGCTCAGGTGAAGGAATTACAGCGCCTGCTGGGCAAGAAGACAATGGAAGGGGAAATTCTCAAGGAGGCCCTCGAAATCGCCAACGGCCCAAAAAAACGACTGCTGCACTCAATCTCGCTGCCGAAGGACGTTTTGCGATGAAGGCGCTATGCGAGACGTTAGGCGTTGCCCGGTCGAACATCGCTGCACGCGCCACAGGCACCCTTTCCAGAGCCCGAGGGAGACCTCCGCTTCCCGACGCTGATCTGGTTGCTCAGATCAAGGCGGTCATTGAAGAAATGTCGACCTATGGCTATCGGCGCGTTCATGCCATTCTGCGGCGCAAAGCCCGTGAACAGGGGCGTTCATGGCCGAACGCCAAACGTGTTTATCGCGTGATGAAGCGGCATGATCTGCTCCTTCAGCGCCATACCGGAGCTGCCGGTGAACGCAGACACGACGGGCAAGTCACCGTCGAGCGCTCCAATACCAGATGGTGTTCCGATGGCTTCGAGATCACGTGCGACAACAAGGAAAAGGTCCGCGTTGCATTTGCGCTCGACTGCTGTGATCGGGAAGCAATCGCTCATGTGGCCACGACAGAAGGCATCAAGAGCGAAGATGTGCAGGATCTTGTCATCACGGCGGTAGAAAACCGCTTCGGGCGCATCAATATGCTGGCAGAGCCCATCCAGTGGCTTACCGACAACGTCCTAAGTGCGGAAGAAAATGGGCTTGGCAGACAAAGTTTCTCTGCTCGTCAGCATGCTCACGCTGCATGACGCTCGTCAAGTCACATCGTCGAACCAGGCGGCTTCCACTGGCATGGGAAAAGGTCTCGTCCATAGCAAACACAGGGTCCATCCTTTTGGCCCTCACCGTCCTTAACACGAGCTTCTGATCCAGGTGGAAGACCCAAGCATTGTCTACAGGATCATCCGAAGGATGCCCTCACGGCTCTAACTGACAGAGGTTCTTCCACCTGGTACCCGTCCTTCAACGAAGGGCCGGTAGTCTGAACCGCTTTTGACGACGGCGTGTACGACACGCGCCATCTTGGCGGTAATAGCGGTCATTGCCTTGCGGCGCAGATCAGGATTGTCACGATCTCTCGCGATGTAGCGTTCGAATTTATGTCGGAAGCCGTTCTCACGCTGGCGGATGGCAACTTGCCCAGCAATCCACAGGGTTCGTCGCAGCCGCGCGTTGCCGAATTTGGAAAGTCGGGTCTGGCCGCGATACTGGCCCGATTGCTGTGTCGACAGGTCCAGCCCGCAGAATTTGAGAAACTGACGGTGATGATGAAAGCGGCGCAGGTCCCCAGCCTCCGCAATTATCGTTAGCGCGTTGATCGGACCGATCCCAGGAATCTGCCGCAGGATCTGATAATCACGGCTGTTTCGCAGCAAATCATCGGCCTGTGCTTCGATCTCGTTGCGTTGGCGGATCAGGCTGCGGGCTTCGGCGACAACCATCCGAAACATGCGAATTGCAGGCGCATCCAGCGGCAATGGCAAGCCAATCGAGGTGCGGGCAGTCTCATAAATATCCATTAAAATCTGTGACTTGCTCACTTTCCTGCCGACAACATCCCATGCCGCTTCGACGAACTTCTCCTTCGTCAGTGTCGTGATGCTCGATGGTGTGGGGAAGGCGTCGAAGAACGCGAAGAACCAGTCGCTCCGACTGTTACCCCGGAAACGCTCGATCTCTGGAAAATACAGCGGCAGGTAATGCGTCAGGATGCGATGTTGGATCTCGGTCTTGGCGTTAGCAATGGCTTCGTGTGTCTTCGACAATTCTTGAACGTCGTTGATGCCAGCACGCAAGGGATCATGGTAGACCTGAGTCGAGTGGATCCTCAACATGTGCAGGATCACCTGGGCATCCTTGGGATCGTTTTTGTCCCAACTGTTGTGCAAGGCTTCTCGCGTGCGGGCAAGCGCTAGCGACGACACTAACCGCGTTTCGAAGCCGGCTTCCACCAACCGCCAGGCAATCGGACGATGATAGTTACCCGTTGCCTCAAAGGCGCAGACCACCGGTCGGTCATATGATTGCAAAATCGCGATCAGATGGTCATGTTCTGCACGCGTATTGAGAACAGACAACCGACGGCGGCGTTTATGGCCGGGTGCTTCGATCAACACTTCATTGCGAACCTTGGCGATGTCGATGGCTACCAACACGGCATCGGCAGGTATAGAATTCTGACTGGTCATGGTCGGTCTCTCCGGAATGAGTTGTGAACACTCACATTCTAGAGCTACTTCGACTGGCCATGGCCACCTCAAACGGTGCGCGCTTGCAGCAAAAAAGCTGCGCGCACCGTTTGAGGTGGCTCCAACTCTTCCTTCCGTAGGTGCTATGGTTCATGCTTCATTGCGAAAAACACCGCGTCTCTGCTCCGGGATATCGGTATGGAACAGTGCAGAACACCAGTGCGCAGCCCGCAGTCAAATGGAATGGCTGAGGCTTTCGTTAAAACATTCAAGCGCGATTATGTCCGAATAAATCCGACGCCGGACGCCGAAACCGTCATGGCTCAACTGCCATTATGGTTCGAGCACTATAACAATCTTCACCCGCACAAGGCTTTAGGATATCAATCTCCACGAGAGTTCCTGAGCCGAAATGCTCAAACCTGAAAATGTCCGGTTTTTAAGGGGCAACTCCAAGATTTGACACTGCCCACGGTTAGACAGGCAGCGCTGTGTAGGTATCGTTAGGATGCAAAATATTCACACCGGATCGGGCATCGCGTTGCAATTCTTTGGTAGCCGCGCAACTTCTTGAAGTTTTCCATTTGTTTGTAATAAACTCGTGCGAAATGGACGTCAAACAACAAAATCCGGAATAGGCGGCCATCGTCACCCATATAAAATATCCGATGCTGTATCTGGTCGAAGGCGCGCCGGACAACATTTCAGTCAAACTGACCTTATCACGGTATCACTCTGTTTCAACCGCTAAGCATAATTCATGAGCCATATAATTAGACAAGATCGACTACTTGTGATTGAAATATTAGTGGGAACGTCTGCGGGGCTTCGTTGATGACCAGAGATATTGACGTAATCACGCATCATGCCGCAATTTGAGCTTTGGGAGTTCTTGCTGACGCTGATATTCCAGAGAATAAACTGGAATTACTGAGAGCCTGAATCATAATGAATGTAATGATATCAGGCTCTTGCGATACGCCGTGTGAGGAAGCGGATATTTGCGATGTATATCCACGCTTCGGAAGAAGCGATAGTTTTCTCGAAGTCTTTGGCCAGTCTGCGACACCTTCCCAGCCATGCAAATGTTCGCTCGACCACCCATCGGCGTGGCAGGGCTTCGAAACCGTTGGCCTGATCGGAGCGCTTGACGATTTCCAGTGTAAACTTTCCGACCTTTTCCAGCCTGCCTCTGAGCTTGGGGCCTGCATATCCGCCGTCAGCAAAGATATGTCGCAGCCACGGCCATCGTTTGAGTATGGTTTTCAAGACGTCCGGTGCGCCATCGCGATCCTGAATACCCGCAGAATGGATCACCAGACCAACCATCAAGCCAAGGGTATCAACGACAATGTGACGCTTACGTCCGCTAATCTTCTTTCCCGCGTCAAAGCCCCGTATTCCGCCACTTTCCGTGGTTCTAACTGACTGGCTGTCGATGACGCCAGCCGTTGGACTGGGCTGCCTGTCAGCCTGCTCACGCGCCAGCATCACAAGCGTGTTGTTGATGGTACGCAGCAAGCCTTCATCGCGCCAGCGGTAGAAGTATTTCTGTACCGTCGAGAATGGTGGGAAATCGGTTGGCAGAAGCCGCCACGCACCGCCAGATGATGCGATATAAAGAAGCGCGTTTACCACCTCACGCAGATCCGTTTTGCGAGGGCGACCAAGGTATCTGGGCGAAGGCATCAGCGGTTCGATCACTGACCATTCCGCATCCGTTAAATCAGTTGCATAGCGCGAATTGCGACGTACATAGTGGCAGCGAGCGGTTACTGTCCAGGCCATTGTGATCTCCATCGAATGTAAGCAATCCGATTGGATCATAACCTACTGTAATCGCTCAACCCTTTTTGGAACAGGCTCTGAGGCTCGGCGATCCGGCAAAAATATTAGGCACGGAGCGATGGCGCGATTGGCTGCTTCGGTGAGAAAGGCGGAGCGCAGGCCGTGCGCTTTGTGGGGAGATTTTCAGCTGTCCCGTTCGAAGCACTCCCCATAGTTGGACATCAGTCGGGAGCAGAAGGACCAATTGGCAATCGATCGAAGGCAATCGACATCGCGATTGCCGTCCTTCAGGCTGAGCTTGAAACCTGTAATGCCGCCTACAAACTTCCACGGAATGGATATTAATTTCGTTCATTGGAAAATATAGTTGATCCAGACAATATCGTAAGTATTTCATCAAATTCCGCAAGCGAAGTAACAGACGATTTATTCCTTTCCTTTGTCATCGCTGTTTGTTATCTTCAATAATTTCTCATTAGGGGGTTCAGTACTAACAGGGGGTGGGTACAATGATCCGTAGTGACGATAAATTCACCGTATTTCAGCGGATACGTTATGCGGTTCTTATCGAAAAGACCCTTAGCGAACCGTTTTCTGCCAAGGACATTCGTCGCTTTGCACGAGGGTGGACCTACACCTGCTATCACTCATTTCTAGCCTACAATTGTTCAGACAAGTTGCCTGAGGAAGAAGCTCTTTTCGTTCGTGTGGAAAGGGGGCGCTACCGTCTTTTATGAGGCTGGCGCTCGTGATAAAGTAGACGCATCTGAGAAGTAGAAGATATGGTCGCGAGAGCGCCAAGGATTAAGCGAACCGTTGACGGGCGCGTTTGATTTTGTGTCCGGTGGCGATCAGCTCCAAGATCTGCAGTGTTGATCACCCTTATCTACGGGATTGTTTCGAGATCCGTTTCGTGAAACTCGTTATCCGTCGCCAGGATCGGCACACGATAATACTTCGCGCACGCGTAATGAACGCAATCTGCCAGATTCAGACCATGACGGCCTTTCCTGTAGGTATTGGCCGCGTGGAGCGAAAGCGTTGTGGTTCGCCTTGCTGGCGGCAGGTCGCAAAGTTCGATGGCGCGTGCGTCCAGAAACTCCATGATAATTGGCTCAACCTGATCGATTGTAAGGTCGAACTTGTCTGGCCGGGATAAGGCGAGGGCGGTTTCCAGAACGGCAAGCGGTGATGTAAAGCGCTTTTTAGCATTCATGATCGCGGTGGAAACGCGTTCGGCTTCTGGTTCGTCGGACAAAACAGCGACGAGGGCGCAAGCGTCAATAAACATGCCGCTCACGATTCCCACATTTCGTCATAGGCTTCCTTCGGTAACGGCTTTTTTGCTGCTTCCTTGCCTGAAACGTGATATTTTTCTCGCAGACGCGCTGCGGTCTGGGCCGGAGTTTCGACGTTCAGACGGCGCTCGATCGCTTCGCGCATGGCAATGACGATCGCGTCGGAAATGCTTACTTTCGCGATCTTTGCGAACTTGCGCGTCAACTGGTCGGCGGTTTCGTTTGTGACATTGATTGCCATGGCTGGCACTCCATGTAGATACTTCTTCACTTTAATGTAGATACTTTTCTCTACATTCGCAACGGGGAACCGGTCGTGCGGGAGAAACGCACGACCGGCCTGCGGCTTATTCAGCCGCTTGGGAAAACTCCGCTGCGTTGTCCTCGCTTTCGGTATCTTCGTCGGCTTCGTCATCCATGGTTTCGGCTGCGGCTTCATCTGCGATCCGAACGGGGACAGGGAGCCATCTGCTACCGAAAACAAGGCGCTCTGCGATTGATACCGCTTCGCTTTCTTCTTGGCCGCACAGACTGACAATTCCGCCTCCTTGCCCTTGGCTTCGGCTACTGCCAGTTCAATCGTCGTCCTGTTGACGTGATTGAACTAGGCCGTAAACTCATAAAACTGCTTGGCATTTGAATGAGCTGATGATTCAAAGGCCTCTCGAAAGGGAGGCTTTTGATGTCTCGTCGCCGTTACGAATTGACTGATCGTGAGTGGTTGATCATCGCGCCGCTGTTGCCGAACAAGCCTCGTGGTGTGCCACGTGTTGATGATCGGCGGGTTTTGAACGGCATCCTGTGGCGATTTCGCACGGGATCGCCGTGGGCCGAGGTTCCCGAACGCTACGGCCCGCCGACCACCTGTTACAATCGCTTCGTTCGCTGGCGAAAGGCAGGGGTCTGGGATCGCCTGCTTGCAGCGGTTTCAGAGGCTTATGACGGCGACATCGTCATGATCGATTCCTCCTGTGTCCGTGTCCACCAGCACGCAGCCACGGCAAAAAGGGGGATGGAAACGATGGCTGCATGGGACGTTCCCGTGGTGGCCTGACCAGCAAGATCCATGCTCTCGTCGATGCCGAAGGCCGCCCCGTAACCCTGCGCCTGACGGCTGGGCAGGTTGCCGACTGCAGGGAGGCCGAAGCCCTGATCGACGCTCTCGGCGAGGGCGACATTCTTCTGGCCGACAAGGGCTACGACAGCGACGCCATCCGCGCCAAGGCAAGGGAGCGAAAGGCCTGGGCTAACATCCCACCCAAGGCAAACCGCAAGGGCACGTTCGCCTTCTCGGCGTGGCTCTATCGCCAGCGCAACCTCGTCGAGCGTTTCTTCAACCGCATCAAACACTTCAGGGGTATCGCCACACGATACGATAAAGACCCCGCCAACTATCTCGCCGCCGTCAAACTCGTCGCGGCACGCATCTGGTGTCAGTCGTAATGAGTCTACGGCCTAGTTGTCGCCGGTCGCCTCGAACCATTCCGACATATCGACGCCAAGCGCCCGTGCCAATTGATCGGCCTGTCCAACATCATTCTTACACGGGCAGAACTTCGGCATAACCGCATTGACCGAATGAGCGGCGGCAAAAGCCAGAAGCGAAAGAAGCATGTTCTGCGGCTGCTCGCGCAGCCAGTCGAACAGGTCATCGGGATTGCCGGGGAGAATGTCGCCGTAGCGATCCGACAGGTCGTTAAAGGCCGACAAGCCCTTGCAGTTCGCAGGGCTGTGTCGCAAAATTTTCACTTCTGCTGAGCTATGTGAGCGTCAGTGCGCATAATTGAGTGAGGCGAATGCGAATGACGGTCGCTTTCAAAGGTACCCATTTTCCAAAAAGTATCATCCTGCATGCAGTCTTCTTTTACGTGCGTTACCCGGTTTCCTATCGTGACCTTCAGGAAATTCTGGCAGAACGCGGCATTGCTGTGGATCATGCGACCTTGAACCGATGGGTTGTCCGGTACTCACCGCTGATCGCTGCCCAGGCGCAATCGCGCAAGCGACCCACGGCCCGTTCCTGGCGTGTTGACGAGACCTATATCAAGGTTCGTGGTCAATGGACCTATCTGTACCGAGCCGTTGACCGAGATGGCCAAACACTGGATTTCATGCTCTCCGAACGCCGGAATCTGGCTGCAGCACGGCGTTTCTTCAAGAAAGCCGTCGCAGCCAACGGTGTTCCAGACAAAATTGTCATTGATAAAAGCGGAGCCAATCTGGCCGGAGCACAAGCTGTAAACACAATCCTGAAAATCACCGGTCACAGCAAAATGATTGAAATCCTGCAGGTTAAATATCTCAACAACATCCTTGAGCAGGATCACCGGTTTATCAAGCGAATTACCAAACCGATGATGGGCTTTAAGGCGTTTCATTCAGCCGCAGCGACAATCGCGGGCATAGAAGTGGCGCATATGATCCGTAAGAAGCAGTTCGCAAATGACACCGCTCGCCATTTAAAGTCTTTGCGGAGCTCGCAGCATAATTGCGTCTGAAGATCTGGCCGCTTCTAACATCATGATAAATTTGCGACATAACCGGCATAATGTGCGCTCTATGCTGGCCTCCGAATGGCGGTCATGACCATTCGGAGGCCATTCGTCGTTAGGTCAACCGAACGGAGATACCACCATCCGCAATCATCGGGCTTCCCGTCATGAAGCTTGACCTATCGGAAAGCAGAAAAAGGGCAGCCTGAGCAATTTCCTTCGCGCTCGCCATTCGCTTCATGGGATGCAGGTTCGCGATAAATTCCATGACTCCCGGATTTCCTTCGCCTCCCGCCGGCGTGATCGTGCCTCCCGGCAACAGCGCGTTGACACGAATGCCTTCCACCGCATGGTCGGACGCCAGCGACTGCACTAGTCCGATCAACCCGGCCTTGGATGCTGCATAGGCCCCCATGCCCGGCATACCGCCATTGCTGTAACCGACGAAGGACGAGGTGAAGACGATCGAGCCACCTCCCTGCTTCTTTACGGCCGGTATTTGAGCTTTCGCTGCGAAGAAGGCGGCCGTCAAGTTGACCTCCATGACATCATTCCAGTTGCCGATTTCCATATCGGGGACCGGACCCATAGTTCCCACGATGCCGGCATTGTTGAACGCGCCGTCCAACCGGCCGAACTCCTTTGTGGCGAGATCGACAAGGGCGTCGGCGTAGCCCTCATCCTTGACGTCGCCGACTAAGAGCACGGCTCTGCCATTGGCTTGCTTGATCGTTTTCGCGAGTGCTTCAAGCTCCCCGGATCGGCGCGCACCGAGAACCACATTGGCCCCTTCGGACGCGAACAGCAGTGCCGCCGCCGCACCAATCCCGCTGCTCGCCCCGGTGACAATGATAGTCTTACTTTCCAGTTCCATGACGTGTCGCTCCTAAACATTGCGTCATGGCTGTCTAGCGAAGGGGCAGACGGCGCAGCCACCCGTTTATTGCTTTCAAACTATCTTTCGGGAAAATAAGGCCGATCTTGTCGCAAAATTCGTGTGCGAAAGTCAAAGCTTTGTAGATATTTGCGACATGTCGCGACCACAAACCGGACCCAATTTTCTGACCGTGGCGATGCCACAGAGCGAAAAAAAGCATCCATTATCATTCAGATGAATAGGAGCGGAAAATGAACTCTCCACTGAAAACAGCCATCTTTATCGGCTCGCTAATGTTCCTGTTACAATTCGTCGTGGGCACCCTTGCAGGACATTTCTTCTTTGGCCCGCTCATCGCCATAGGCGGAGCACTATGGCTCGGTTATCAGGTTTATCAAACTGAGAAGTCGTATTGCTCATGGTGAAATGATATATTAATGTTAAATATCAATAACTTAGTTCCATAATAGAACTTATGCGATTTTCTTTTATAACAGCAACATACAGATGCGACAGATGGGCAAGATAGAGATGCGACATTTTTAGGTCGCGTGCCCTGTTCAGATCGAACGAGGAAAGGAAGACTGGGCGGCTCTTCACACGTATCCGTTTAGAGAGTTGCCATGTCTTGTTTGATTACGATGTCGCAGAAAGAACTCAATAGATTGGAAGTCATTCAGAAGATTCGAGATCGTCGTCTGACGGTTATCCAGGCGACTGCATTGCTGGATCTCAGCCGCAGCCAGATCCATCGTCTTTTACAGGCTTACGACAAGCTTGGGCATTCGGGTCTGATTTCGGGACGACGCGGACGCCCGAGCAATCGTCGTTACAGCGAGGATTTCCGGAATGCGGTGCTGGATCTGGTACGGGCTTATTATCGGGATTTTGGACCGACACTGGCCTGTGAGAAGCTTGCCGAACGCCACCGGCTTTCGGTCAGCAAGGAGACGCTGCGGCAATGGATGACGGTGGCGGGTTTGTGGACGTCACGGCGCGAACGCAAGCGACAACTGCATCAGCCGCGCGGTCGGCGTGATTGCTTTGGTGAGCTGGTACAGATCGATGGTTCGCATCATTGGTGGTTTGAGGAGCGGGGTCCCAAATGCGCCCTCCTCGTTTATATTGACGATGCCACGGGCAAGCTCCTGCATTTGCGCTTCGCTGGATCAGAGAACACGTTTGATTATTTTCATGCGACGAAGGCCTACCTGCAGCAATGGGGCAAGCCGCTGGCCTTTTACAGTGACAAACATGGTGTGTTTCGCACGACCCATGGTTCGCAGAAAGATCGCACGATCGGTCTGACCCAGTTTGGCCGGGCGCTTTATGAACTCAACATCGACATTATCTGTGCCAATACCCCGCAGGCCAAAGGCCGTGTCGAGCGGGCAAACAGAACTTTGCAGGATCGTTTGGTCAAGGAATTGCGACTGCGCGGCATTGATACGATCGAAGCAGCCAATGCTTATGCGCCGGAATATATTGCAGACTTCAATGCCCGTTTTGGAAAGGATCCGCGCAATCCCAAAGATATGCACCGACCGCTGGCCGCACATGAGAACATCGATGGTGCGATGTGCCGGAAGGAAGTGCGGACACTGTCGCAAACACTGACGCTGCGTTACGACAAGGTGCTGTTCATCCTGGAGCCGACGGAGCTTGCAAAGCGGCTGGCTCGACAAAAGGTGATTGTCTGCGACTATCCCGATGGTCGTCTGGAGATCATGCATGGTACGGACACCCTGCCCTATACAACGTTCGACAAGCTTCGTTCTGTTCACCGGTCGCCTGTTGTCGAGAACAAGCGACTGGATGACATGCTTTCGATTGTGGCCGAGATGCAGGCGGGCCGGGAATTGCAACGCAGCAAGAGCGGTCCCCGTCGCACAGGTCAGACGAACCATCTGTTTGGCGTGCCTGATGGCAGTGTCGGGAACGGGTATCAGAAGCGTGAGCGCAAATCGCGCACCGCTTACATGAACGATCCTGACGTTATCGCGCGCCGGGAGAAGGCACTGATGAGGCGGACAGCAGCCGAATAATGATCGTCAATGCACCTCAATGTCGCTTTGGGTATCCGATTCCAGCTGCAGGCAAGCTGCCCAGAGCGGCGAAGAAGCTTCAGCTGGCGGGTGATGTCGTGCATGACCCAAAGCGACGGAATGATTGTTACTAAGAAAGCTAAAGCCGAAGGGCACCTATCGACCCGCCCCCATTCCTCGCTTGCAACCCTGACCAGCCACTCGGCATGGGGGCTGAACGTCAGCACCTGTCGCATCTCTAACTTGCTAAAAACGTCGCATCCCTAACTTGCCAAAACATCTTTTTGTTAGATACAGACGTCGCCAGTGGTCTCACAGAATCGATCCGATTCTGATCTCATTCGAGTTCATTGTTTATAGAGGGAAGAAAGGGCTCTGCCCTCTCTCCCTACAAGCATCGCCTCGACCTTTCGATGCAGCAAGTCGGTCGCACCATTTCAGGTGCAACCGCGTTGCGCACCATCAGGCGGGGCGGGCTTTGCCCGCTCTTCGCCGCTGCTTGCCCCCTCTCTCCCGGTCTGACTTGCGACGCCGCAGGAGCAGGAGCAGGAGCGGGGCTCCTGCCCCATGGGCAAGAGCAAGACAGCTTCGCGGGAAAAGGGAATATGGAGAGCGAAATGCGCGCTGCCAACCCGAATATCTCTAAAATCGACAAGGCAAACGTCAATATCGACTATTCCTTTACGGGAGATACGAAACTGAAGCCGTCAATGGTTTTCGATGACGGCAAGAAAACCTTCTTCAAATTCACTGGTCGGACGCCAGCAATCTTTGCAGTAAACAGCGATTTTTCAGAAACACTGCGTAACTTCCGCAAGGAAGGCGAATATCTGGTCGTGGATGGAACGGCAACTCAATACACGCTGCGCGACGGTGATCAGTGGATCTGCATCTTCAACCTTAGAAAGCCAGATTTTGGCGCATCCGATCCCGACATCATGGGTCCCGCGCCTGATGAAGCGGCAACCAAGAGAAGAAGGAGCGGCAACTGATGAAACAGTCTCCCGAACTGGAAGCACTGGCGTCTGCCGATAACCCCGGGGTCAGCAACAAGAATGCAAAGCGGAATCAGACGGCCGCTATGGCGGTATTTCTGCTTGCAGGTGTAGCTATGGCTTATTTTGTTCTCAAACAACCTTCGGAGAAACCGCGCGATCTCGTGCGCGGTGACGAGGAGTTCAGCACCACATCGTTCAGACCGCCGTCTTTCGTGCGCGACCAGGGTCAGCCTCCTACAGCAATCGAGCCCAACATCATCAATATCCCGCCGCCGCCACCGCCACCGGAGCCGGAGAAAGTCGACACCACGACATTTAATGTCCCTCCCCCGCCTCCGCCGACAGTCGCGGTGAAGGAACCCGATCAGGCACCCACGCCGGAGATCGTTGAAGAATTTCCAGACCGGTTCAAATCAAAACTGATTGAGATGGATCAAGCGCGATCAGGCGGAGCAAATGGGGGACTTGGTGGCGATAGTGGCGAAAGAACACC
Organism: Ochrobactrum sp. A-1; assembly: GCF_022488005.1. Taxonomy (NCBI): domain Bacteria; kingdom Pseudomonadati; phylum Pseudomonadota; class Alphaproteobacteria; order Hyphomicrobiales; family Brucellaceae; genus Ochrobactrum; species Ochrobactrum sp. A-1. The sequence goes on along the minus strand of NZ_JAKVQC010000009.1, from coordinate 92,292 downwards.
GACTGTTGCTGGCGAAGACAGAAACAGCAAGTTTCTGGCGACGGCCTCGGCAATGGCCGACCGTAATGCCAAGGCTACGAAAATCAAGCGCATCGACGCGGTTGTGCCGGAAGGAACGATGATACCCGGTATTCTCGAAACCTCGATTGTAAGCGATCTGCCAGGCCAGGTTCGCGCCATCACGTCAGAAGACGTCTACAGTTTTGATGGTCGTCGCATTCTGATTCCGACCGGCACCCGCCTCATTGGTGAATATCAAAGCGACGTCATGACGGGCCAGACCCGCGTTTTCGTAGTCTGGACCCGCTTGCTTAGGGATGATGGTGTAAGCGTGCGCCTGAACTCCGTGGGAACTGACAGCCTTGGCCGTTCCGGCCTGACCGGCATCGTCGACAAAAAATGGCGTGAAAGGTTCGGCGCGTCCATCATGTTGTCTGTGGTGGGCGCGGGCGCTAGCTATCTGACTGGTTTCGGCAGCGGGGAAGCCTTCGGTCGTAACAACGATGATGCGAAACGGGGTGAAGAACTAGCCCGCGAAACAATCGCCGAAACATTCTCTCAAATGGCAAATACCGCTCTGAGCGAGAACTTGCGTATCAAACCAACAATCAGCGTCCATCAAGGCGAACATATCTTCATATTCGTGCGTCAGGACCTCGATTTTTCGGCCATGTACGACGATCCCGTAACAGAAGCGATGAAGGAAATTCAACGTGAACGCAGGGACAAATAGTGCGGCAACAGCCACACAAAGCAGATATTACTTTTTAGATCGAGCACTTGAGCCACTGCGGCCATTTCTCAACGATCCAAAGGTCGTGGAAATAGCCGTCAACAAACCAGGTCACGTCTATATCGAGCGACTTGGTGCCGATCACATGGAGTTCCACGAGGTTCATGCGCTTTCATCAGCGGAGATTCAGAATATCGGTGAGCGCGTTGCGGGTGCGACTGATCAGTTCATCAGTAAATCCGCGCCAATCCTGAGCGCAGCGCTTCCGACTGGCGAGCGCATTCAGGTGGTTCTTCCACCTGCTGCACCGGATGGCGGCTCGATATCGATCCGCAGGCAGGTCGTTAGCAATTTCAGCTTGGAAGAATACAGGGATAGCGGTTCGCTGGACAAGGTTTCCGTGGCTGTTGGTGGGCTTAGTGATATTGACCGACTGCTGATCGAGCATCTGAAGCAAAACAGAATTTTCGATTTCATCAACACGGCCATTACGCAACGGGTTTCGATCCTGATTAGCGGCGGCACATCATCGGGAAAGACAACTTTTCTGAATGCCTGCCTGAAATCTGTCCATCCAAAGGAGCGAATTATCACGCTGGAAGACACCCGCGAGCTGTTACCACCCCAAGAAAACCGCGTTCATCTTTTAGCTTCGAAAGGCGGACAGGGCACCGCTGACGTCACAATTCAACACTTACTTGAATCCTCGTTACGTATGCGTCCTGACCGGTTATTCGTTGGCGAGATCCGTGGTGCTGAAGCGTTTTCATTTCTTCGCGCCATCAACACCGGTCATCCAGGTTCTATGTCGACCGTTCATGCCGATACTCCGCAAGGAGCATACGAACAGCTCGCCATGATGATGCAACAAGCCGGGCTATCGGGCGGCTACTCGAAGCATGATCTCATGTCGTATATCCGGATGGTCATCCCCATCGTCATCCAGTTGCGTCGTGACGGCGGAAAACGAGGCGTATCGGAGATATTTTTTGCGCGAAACGAGGAGCCATGAGCAAGGGATACAAAGCGGTATATCTGATATTCTGTGCCGGCATCGCATTCTTGGTCTGGACCTTGGCTTATGGGGTCGTACTCGGAGTCATTTATAAAGACAGCCGAATTTTGAATATTACCATCACCGAGAATCCTTTTGCTCCGTTTCAGCAAGTCTGGGCCTATGCATCGAACTCTACCCTGCAGCGCGTTGCCATCGGGGCCCTGTTGCCTGCCATCGCAGCCGCCATCTTTGCAGGCTATCTTGGTCTCAGAAGCTACGATAACCCCTTGGGTGATGCAGCTTTTCAGGACGTCATGGGCCTTCGTCGCGGCAAGTGGTTCCGCAAGAAAGGGCATATATTCGGTCGTTTCGGCCGAAATGTGCTGCGAGCGGCCGACAGTCGCCATCATCTGATTATCGGCCCTACACGATCGGGAAAAGGAGCGGGTTATGTCATTCCAAACGCTCTCATGCATGAAGGGTCAATGATCGTATCCGACTTGAAGGGCGAAATTTTCAAAGCGACAGCAGGGTATCGCAAGAAGAACGGTAGCCAGGTTTTCCTCTTCGCCCCCGGCTCTGAAACGACAAATCGTTATAATCCTCTCGATTTTGTGCGCCCCGAGCGCGGTAATCGCACCACGGATATACAAAATATCGCCAGCATTCTCGTCCCTGAGAATCTAGGCTCTGAAAATTCAGTCTGGCAGGGCTTGGCACAACAAGTCGTAGCCGGGATTATCAGCTATGTTCTGGAGAGCCCCTATTATCACGGACGGCGCAACCTCGGCGAAGTCGTTTCCTTCGTGAACAGTGGTGTTGATCTTCAGGCGCAGATCAAGTTCATCAAGGAAAAAGAGCCGAACCTTTCAAAATATACGGTCGAAAGCTTTAACGCATTTCTGGCATTGTCAGAGCGGGCGGCGGCATCCGCGCTACTGGATATCCAGAACGCGCTTAGACCCTTCCGAAATGAACGTATTGTAGCCGCGACAGAAATAACCGACATGGATATTAGCGCCATGAAACGGCGGTCTATCTCGATTTATCTCGCACCAAATATTACCGATATAACGATCCTGCGCCCACTTCTCACTTTGTTCGTGCAGCAGGTCATGAACATTCTGACTCTGGAACACGATCCCAATTCCCTTCCCGTTTATTTTTTGCTGGATGAATTTCGACAGCTTAAAAAGATGGATGAGATTATGACGAAGCTTCCCTATGTGGCTGGTTATAATATCAAGCTTGCTATCATCATTCAGGATCTCAAGAATCTCGACGAGATTTATGGCGAGACTTCGCGTCACTCCCTTCTCGGCAACTGTGGTTATCAGCTGGTGTTAGGTGCCAACGATCAGGCCACAGCGGAATATGCATCCCGTGCACTCGGAAAAAGAACCATTCGCTACAAGTCGGAATCCCGCACCATCGAGATTCTCGGTTTACCTCGGCGCACAAAAGTAGAGCAAATCCGGGAACGCGATTTGATGATGCCGCAAGAAGTGCGGCAAATGCCAGAAAACAAGATGATCTTGCTCGTTGAAGGACAACGACCGATCTATGGCGACAAGCTGCGATTTTTCAATACCCAACCCTTCAAAGCCGCTGAAGCTTATTCACAAGCGCATGTTCCTGACGTGCCGATGATCGAGTATCTGCCCAATCAGCCGGTTCCGGCTCTGACAGACGAATATGCGAATGGCGGGCAACAGCCCGTTGAGCAGACCATACTCCCTCTACCCTCCCGATCTCAAAAGCATGAGGAAACTCCGCATCAAGCGGGTGCAAACAATGCTCCGTCAATTCCTAACGCTGATGACAGAAAAAAAACAAATAGCAGGACGGTTGATCTGAGCGTCAAATTACCTTCACCAGGCAGTGACACGAAGTCGGCAACGGCTGTGTCGCAAAATTTACACTTCTGCTGAGCTATGTGAGCGTCAGTGCGCATAATTGAGTGAGGCGAATGCGAATGACGGTCGCTTTCAAAGGTACCCATTTTCCAAAAAGTATCATCCTGCATGCAGTCTTCTTTTACGTGCGTTACCCGGTTTCCTATCGTGACCTTCAGGAAATTCTGGCAGAACGCGGCATTGCTGTGGATCATGCGACCTTGAACCGATGGGTTGTCCGGTACTCACCGCTGATCGCTGCCCAGGCGCAATCGCGCAAGCGACCCACGGCCCGTTCCTGGCGTGTTGACGAGACCTATATCAAGGTTCGTGGTCAATGGACCTATCTGTACCGAGCCGTTGACCGAGATGGCCAAACACTGGATTTCATGCTCTCCGAACGCCGGAATCTGGCTGCAGCACGGCGTTTCTTCAAGAAAGCCATCGCAGCCAACGGTGTTCCAGACAAAATTGTCATTGATAAAAGCGGAGCCAATCTGGCCGGAGCACAAGCTGTAAACACAATCCTGAAAATCACCGGTCACAGCAAAATGATTGAAATCCTGCAGGTTAAATATCTCAACAACATCCTTGAGCAGGATCACCGGTTTATCAAGCGAATTACCAAACCGATGATGGGCTTTAAGGCGTTTCATTCAGCCGCAGCGACAATCGCGGGCATAGAAGTGGCGCATATGATCCGTAAGAAGCAGTTCGCAAATGACACCGCTCGCCATTTAAAGTCTTTGCGGAGCTCGCAGCATAATTGCGTCTGAAGATCTGGCCGCTTCTAACATCATGATAAATTTGCGACATAACCACTTGAAATCGCTCATCGAAAATCTCGCGGAAAACTGTCGGCACTCTTTCGGACATCGGCAATTTTTTTTGCAACAGAGCCAAATAAGTCTCAGGCTGGTCGTGCGTTTCTCATGCACGACCAGTTTCAAATAAGTTTGAGTTTATAACTGACCAAGTTGATTGGAAGGACTAGAAGTCGACGGTCCGCGCTATATGAACATTCTCATATGCCGTGGCCCGGTCTGGAGCTGGCGGATAAATCCAGACCGTATTGATCTCCTGTTTCACCTTCTTCGCGTCGGTGCCGGTGATTTCAACTTTGCCGGACCATCCACGTGTAAAAATTGCAGCGTCAGCACCGAGATCAAGGCAAACAACATATGCGGGCTGATTATACGCCAAGGTTGGCTCGCCTAAGAGTTCCGCTGCTGCATTATGGCCTGCAAATGCGCCAAGTCGACGTGCATGCTGACAGGACATCAGCGAAAAATTTCCCTCATTGTCGGTTGCCGCCTTTGCGGTATCTCCAGTCGCGAAAATCTGAGCGTGACCAGGTACGCGAAGATCCGGTTCCACTATTATACGTCCGAGCTGGTCTCTTTCTGCCTCCAGCTGACTTGTGAGCGGAGAGGCGCGCATGCCTCCCGACCAGATCACTGTCGCAGTCTCGATCCGTTCTCCGTTATCAAGCGTTACTGAATTCTCGTCGAGTCTTGCAATTCCCGTGTTTAATCGGGTCTCTATACCAAGTTCTTTGAGACGCTGCTCAATATATGGACGTGGATTTTCTCCCATTGCCGGAGCGACATGCGGATTCCGATCCACAATGATGATGCGCGGACGAGTCTTGGAGCCCAGAATACCACGCAGACGCGTTTCGAGTTCGGTAGCGACTTCCAATCCTGTGAAACCCGCTCCGCCTACCACAACTGTGTCTCGTGCGGGGCTTGCCGGATGATCAGCAAGCCTGTGCAGATGCTGGTCCAGTATTACAGCTTCTTCAAGATGGTTGGAGGCAAAGCCGTATTCCTCAAGCCCGGGGATTGGTGGCTGAAAGCCGCGACTGCCAGCAGCAAGCACGAGTCTGTCATAGGATTGTAGGACGCTTCGACCGTTGCCATCAATGATCGCAACTTGGCTACCAGCAACGTCGATCTTTTCTACTGTACCAGCAATGAAATTGATCTCAGTAGCGGAGAAGAGATCCCCAAGAGGAGCTGTCATCTTATCGGGCTCGGGTTCATAGAGTCTCGGGCGGATGACCAGCTCAGGTTCAGGGGACACGACGGTGATTTTCAAATCCTCAGCTGACACACTCTTTTCGTGCCTCAGCCGAGAGGCAGCCAATGCTGCCATAACACCGGCAAAACCGGCGCCAACAATGAGGATATGCTTGGACATGATGATTTCTCCTGTTTACGAGATGCCGGTAATGGTGGGCATTTCGGCCTGGACACTCGTCTGAGTGTCGGACGTGCTGGCTAGTTTCCAGTATCGAGACAATGAACACGGTAGACAGACATGTAACCCACCTGCTTGATGCGCGATCTCGTGCCTTTTTCAAGAGATCCCGATATCCCAACTCGATACAGTATGCCGAAGCCGCGATCGCTGTTTCTGTTTTCGATCCGCTTTACCAGACCGCTTTTAAAAATATCTCGGCAGACAACGCGGGGCGATTGGCTGATGGAATGAAGCATCCTGTACGACATACGAGGAAACTTACGTCCTAAGTATTGGTGTAAGGTCGGGAACCACATTCACATCCAACTTCCGGAGCCGGCCGTATCCCTGATGTCTGGTTTGGCTCAAAGTTCTGGTTTCAAAGAATGCTTCGCCCGGATTTTTCTTATCACCTCGGCTGACGATATGCGCGAGAGTTCGTTTCGTCCGGCAGCAGCCATTTCGATGTTGTTTGCCTCGCATAACGCTGCAAAAGTTACCATAACGCCGCCGACTTCCTGTTCAGGAATACCAGGGTCCCGAGCGTAAACATATTCAACGATTTGAAGTATGGTAGCCTTATCACACCCCAGAGACTGGGCCAGTTCCACAGTTTCTTCGAGAAACCGCCGATTTCTTTCCGCTCTATTGTTCGCCAGATCTCTTCCGAAACACTCAATCACCCAGTTCCAGACCCGCCTCTGGAAACGTACACCATTCAATGCTTCAGCTTTTTGCATCCCAGTCACAATGATCACCTTTGAAAAATTCAACTTGCAAACGTGTCAGAGAGAAATTTGTTACGAGAACAACGTCTGACCCGCATATTAAGACTCATGAAGTTTTGCAGAGTTCAATTTACTGAGCAATCTATGCTTGTTGACAGGATTCGAATGATCCCGGTGGCAACTGTTCGCCACCGAGGTTTCATATATCTACGGTCGTTCAAGCACGACTATTCCCGCTTGAGAGCTAACGCTTCCACGCAAGTTCCGGTCTGATCTGGTAATTGCTTTTCTCGCGGAGGAAGAAAGCTGCCAGCTTGAGAAAGGTCAGGCCACGGCAATACTGTTTCACCGCAAACCTTCCAGTTGCCCTCCTGCTTTCTAAGGCGTAGTTCATAAAATGCAGGGGTCGCTTTCTCACTCATCTGGCGAAAGAGAATGACAGTGGCTTCATCTCCCTGCGCTTCAATATGAAGAAATCGTTTTGTGGTAAGAAGAGGAAGTTCCCCTGCGTCTCGTCGTGACCGGAACTCCTCGAATATTCCCGCTTTCGAAAAGCGGGAGATTTCGCCATCTGGCGTCAACACCAGGAAAGCCAGATCTTCCGAATACAACTCTTCCATTTCGTCCATGCGATAATGGCTGCCCACTTCTGCCAGTTTTTCAACAAAAGCAGCAATTTCAGAATTATTCTGTGTCATAAAGCCAGATCCTTCAAACAAGCGACATTCCGCCATCGACGTGGAGATCAATGCCATTGATGAAGCTGCTCGCCTGTGAAGCCAGGAACAGAGCGGCTCGTGCCAGTTCATCAGTTGTTCCCAGTCTGCCTGCGGGAATGGTTTCGGCCATCAATTTGAGAAACGGTTCGCGTTCGACATCTGAGATTCCTAGTTTGCCCAGGATTTCAGTATCTGTGGGTCCTGGGCTGATAACATTTGCCCTGATACGCCTGTGCTTGAATTCGAGAGCCCAATTCTTCACAAATGCCACCGCAGCCGCCTTCGAACCGGCATAGACTGTATGATCAGGAAGGACCTTGGTTGCCGCCAGAGAACTGGTGACAATAATAGTGCCATCGTCATTTATGAGTGGCGATAGTGTCTGGACACCGAAGAAGACACCTTTTGTATTGATGTTGAAATGTCGATCATAAATATCTTCAGTTACTGCCTCAGACGCTTTAAGGTCAATGACACCGGCATTTGCAAAATAGATATCGAAAGCGCCGAAGCGATCGGAGATCTCATCTGCCACCCGTTTATGGTGGGAAAGATCGGAGACATCGCCGCAAATGCCAATGGCATTTCCGCCGATGTCTTTCAGTGCTGCGTTTAAAGTGTCCTGTCGGCGAGCAGTTATGACGACCTGTGCTCCGTTCTCCACGAATAGTTTAGCAGTTGCTTTTCCGATACCACTGTTGCCGCCTGTGATGACGGCCACCTTGCCTTTGAGAAGACCCATATACTTTCTCCATATTGATCTAAAGGTAAAATATGGATTTGATCTGTGTTCCATTAGCCCTTGGCTGGGTATTTCACTTTTGCTTCCGGAGTTCGAATGCCAAACCTTTTGAATGAAACCGCAGGCCTTCTGGCATTTGTGCGCACTGTGGAAGCAGGTTCCTTCAGTGCAGCAGCTCGGCTGCTCAAGACATCTCCTTCAGTTGTTTCCAGAAGTGTCGGACGACTTGAAAGGCTCATCGAAGCGCGTCTCTTTCTAAGATCGACGCGTGCTCTCGTACTGACCGCAGACGGGCATTTGCTATTCGAGCGCTTGTCTCCCCTGCTTCGCGAACTCGATATTGCCGATGATGAAATCAATGCACGCAAGGAGATATCAGGTCGTGTCCGCTTCTCCATGTCTAGCGAACTTGCCCCGCTGTTCCTTGACACCATATTGTCCGGCTTTGCTAAGCGTTACCCGGGAATTCATCTTGAAATCGGCCTGACCGATCGTCACGTCGATATTATTCGCGAAGACTATGACGTGGCATTTCGAGTTGGAGCAATCGAGAATGGTGATTTGATCATTCGCCGACTGGCCGATTTTGAAATGATTATGGTCGGTTCTCCGGATTTTGCGAACAATCATGGTTTGCCTGGCACGATAAAGGAAGCCGCCAGGTTGCCCTTTGCAAGGTATATGGGCAATGGATACCCGAACGACGTAAAGCTGGATGATGGTACTCACTTCGTCCCACAAGGACGTGTCGATTGCGATTCAGGCCAGGCATTGAAAGCCGCTGCCAGACATGGTCTCGGTGCAGCTGTTGTGATGCGTTGTGTGGTTAAGGACGACCTCGAAAAAGGAACTCTGGTCGAAATTTCGAAAATGGTACCACTTCCGTCTATGCCGTTTCACGCTGTGCATGCCTATAAGCGCCTGGTTCCCATGCGTGTGCGCGTTCTTTGCGATATGGTCGAAAGCCGAGCAAAATCATTGGCTTCATCGTGAGGCCATATTTAGGTTTTCAGACAATCAGGACAGATTCTTCATCAAACCAGCCTTGGATTGATGTCGCGCTCTTTTTTCCGAACTCCGCCAATTGAAACGATCAATCTCCAGCAGGGTTTGTGTCATGCATTCTGAATCTGCGATGGCAGTGTTTCCCAAATCCTGATCAACTCCCCTATGGAAGATGCCTCCATCTTCCGCATGACATTTCCCCGGTGAAGCTTGACAGTTACCTCACTGATCCCCAAGTCAAAAGCAATCTGCTTGTTAAGTCGCCCGCGTGCCACTTCTCGCAAGACCTCTCGCTCTCTGGGGGTCAATGTCTCATGATGCTCGATATTGCGTTTGACGATGACTGCGTGGGAACGTCGCTGCGCATCCATTTCTATTGCTGACGTAACCGCATCAAGCAATGTTTGATCTCGCACCGGCTTGGTCAGGAAATCGACTGCGCCAGCTTTCATTGCCTCGACAGTCATCGGAATATCACCATGACCCGTCAGGAAAATGATCGGTTTGGGATTGCCGCTTTGTGCCAATTGCCGCTGTAAATCCAACCCACTTGTGCCCGGCATGCGCACATCGAGGATTAGACAACCCGGTGCTTCCAGCAGGTCTGTTCCAATCAACTCGCGTGTAGAGGCAAAAGCTATGGGCCTGAGCCCTGCCGATAAGATCAACTCGAAGAGTGCCTCTCGTATGGCCTCATCGTCATCTACGATCACAACGAATGGCTGCTCCGCATCCGTTGCGCGTTTTGACGATTGCCCTGGTTTCAAATTGTGTGACTGCTGTTCAGTTCTCATGTCCACCCTCCATTCGACGCTTGTCTAATGCTTCACCAATTGCTGCAAGCAATTCCTGTCCATCGAACGGCTTCCTGAAGAAACCTGTTATTCCCTGAGCTCGCTCCTGGTCCGCTATTTCGTGCCTTCCTGTAATGAGAAATACAGGAATATCAGGACGAACCTCCTGAACTATTTCTCGCAATTCGAAGCCATTGATGTCCGGCATGCCGATGTCCGTTATAACGAGGTCTATGCCTCCAAGCCCCCGCGTTAACAGTGAGACGGGAGAAGAAAAACAGCGAGCCATGTACCCTGTCGACTCCAACAGATCTTCCATTGATTCCAGTAACCGTGAATCGTCGTCAACAACTGCAATTACGAGCTTGCTCTCGATCATAGTTCCTCCCCTTTTGATCTGCGCGAGTGGGTGATCGGTATTTTCAACCTCTCCGCGATGCGTACGAGATCAGGGAGCGACGCTGCCGCCATTTTTTGCATGACATTCCTTCTGTGGAGTTGCAACGTCACTTCGCTTATGCCGAGTTCGGCAGCTGCCTGCTTATTGAGGAGACCGCTCACGACTAACGGCATCACCTCTCGTTCTCGGGATGTGAGTTCTCCATAGCGCTGTCTCAGCAATTCGATTTCCGCCCGACTATTGCGTAGCTGTTGATCTTGTTCGATTGCCGCATTGATTGCCGCAAGGAGTTTTGCGTCACTGAAAGGCTTGGTCAGAAAATCGACAGCGCCCCGCTTCATTGCGCGAACAGAACTGGGAATATCGCCATGTCCAGTGATGAAGACGATGGGCGGATGTTCCTGCACCGAAATCTGTTTCTGCAGTTCCAGACCGTTAATATCGGGAAGTTCGACATCGAGCACGAGGCAAGACGGAACATCAGGCTTGTGAGCATTGACGTAATCTCTTGCCGATCCAAATGACATAGTGCGCATGCCATACGAAGCCAAAAGTTCCTCCAGGGCTTCGCGGATGCGCTCGTCGTCGTCTACAATGAATACCAACTGGCTAATGCTCATCACTTGTCGCCTTCGCCTCCACGGGGAGAGTAAAAATTAGCGCCGTTCCGTACGGCTCATTCTTTTCCGCCCACAGGCAACCACCATGTGCCTCGACAATCGAACGGGAAATCGCGAGTCCCATGCCCATTCCCTGTTCTTTCGTCGTAATAAACGGTTCGAATATTCTTTCCGGGGATGTAATTCCCACGCCCTGGTCGCTGATCTTTGTCTGAATGAAACCTCCGTCGCGAACCACCCTTATCGTCAAGTGGCGATCACGTGTGATGGCTTCCATCGCTTCAATGGCATTTCGAATGAGATTCAAAAGGACTTGCTGGATCTGGACCCTATCCGCCATCACATACGGTAAATCTGCCTCTATTTCGACGACGGTGCGGACACGCCAGCGCAGCAGCTCCTCCGTCATGAGCCCGCGCACCTCCGCGATGACGTCGTTCAGCGTGATTTTCTTTTTTGCGTCAGCCGACTGCCTGAATAGAGCTCGAATTCGACCGACAACGTCGGCGGCAGATGTGGCATCCCGTGTGATGCGTTCAACAGTCTTAAGGGCTCGTTCGGTGTTTGGCGGTTCGGCGGTGAGCCAGCGCCGACAGGCATGGGAATTGGCTACAATAGCCGCCAAAGGCTGGTTGACCTCGTGTGCGATCGACGCCGAGAGCTCTGCAAGGCTTGAGGCCTGGCTCGCTCGAGCTAATTTCTCATGTGTGAGACGAAGTTCATCCTGCGCTCGGACTTCGCGATCAATATCCAGACATATAACGTTCCACTGAACGATATTACCCTGTCCGTCGCGCATTGCTTCTGCCCGTGTCTCAACCCAGCGATATTGCCCATCGAAACGCCGTAAACGATGTCTACGTGCATATGGCTCCCCTGTAGCGAGTGAATGTGCGTAATGTTCTTTCACTCCAGCCAAATCGTCAGGATGCACTCCTGCATCAAGCGTTGCATTGAGCTTGCCGTCTTCGTCGAGCCTGTCGAGACCATAGCCGAGAAATTGGCTCAATCGGTCGCTCCGATAGACCGGTTCGCCGTTCGGATCAGCGCAGTCGATCATGACGGGTAAGGCTTCCACCAGACGCCAAAGTGAACGTTCCCTTTCCCGTAATGCTTCCTCCGCGCGCTTCCTCTGGGTTATATCGATGAATCCAACCAGACTTTTATCAGCCACTGCATCAGGTCGTGCAGTCGTAAAGAGGACATCGATGACGCGACCGTCCAGGCGCATTACTTTTGTTTCTTCCTGAAAAACCTCTTCTCCACGATAGCGCGCCTCTATCGAACGGCGAATCGTGTCCATGCCGGGCTGCCAATAACGGGTGGCGGAACCACGCATTTCGTCGGCATTTTGGGCCCCAAACATTTCGAGAATATGCTGATTAACCTCTTCGACTTCCAGAGCCTCGACAGCCCGTGTTAGAAATTCTGGATGCTCGTCTATATAGTCGCGCAAGTCGTTCACCCCTTGCGCCCGCAATTCATTGAACAGAAGAACAAGTTTTTTGGCGTCGACCTGGGTGAGGCCGATCGGCATGTACTGAAAAAGATCGCGATAACGGCGCTCGCTGTGTCTGAGGGCGTCCTCGGCTTTAACCTGATCATCAATGTCGGTAGATAGACCATACCATTGGATTATGCGTCCATCATCGTCTCGCAGTGGATCTGCCTGTCCGGCAACCCAGCGATATACGCCGTCAGCCCGGCGAAGTCGGTATCTCATCGAAAAGCGTTCGCCAGTGGCAATGCTGTGGTTGAGCGCCTGGGATACCCGCCCCACGTCGTCGGGGTGTGTCGTGCTTTCCATGATGGCTGCCAGACGTTTTGGCCCCATCTTTTCCGCGTCCTCCACATCCATACCGAAGAAATCAATCAAACGCCTGTTGAAGTAATTCGGCTCTCCTTCCGGGGTAAGGCGCCAGATAAAGCTCGGCACCATATCGACGAGCATTGAAAGCTCGCGCTCCCGATCAGACAGGGATTTTTGGGCAGTTACCAGATCGTCGATATCGACGCAGACACCATACCACTGGACGATCGCGCCGGTTTCGTCTCGCAACGGTTCGGCGCGGGTTTCGGTCCAGCGATAATTGCCGTCAGAACGCAACTGTCGGTATCTTTGAACATACGGTTCATGCGTCGTCAGGGAACGATGAATGGCATCTCTTGCCTTGTGAATATCATCTGGATGGATGACACTGAGATTGGGAGACTTGTCGACTGCGGTGATATCCTCGAGCGTCGCGCCTGTTACTTCGGTAAACCGCTTGTTGACATAAGTTGGCGACCCCTTTTCCGAAATCGTCCAGACGAGTGCAGGGACTGTGTCTATCAGCTGTTGCAGGCTTTGTTCCCGCTCGCGTAACGCAGTTACGGTTTTCTTATATAGATCATTATCGAGTGCAATACCGTACCAGCCTGAGATTTGCCCATTGCCGTCGCGTACGGGCCTGGCGGCGGTTCTTGCCCAGACATACACATCGTTGGCCCGTCGAAAGCGGAATTCTACGTTAAAGTCATCTCCGGTCGCCAGGCAGTGACGCCATTTTTCCGCAACTTCTTCATAATCATCAGGATGTAGTACTCGTTTCCACGCAGTATGGCCTTCATCTACAGCAGCATTAAGATAATCCAGGGTGACACCGAGAGAACTCTGTGCGAATGGATGGAGGAATATCCATCTTCCTGCTGCGTCAAACGCCCAACCATTGCCGAAAATGCTCTCCACAACCTTGGCCGAACGCATCGGCTCTGTCTCATCATTTCCAAGCAACTCGGCCGCTGTTTGTTTAGGAGGGTCTTGCTCGGTGACCAGGTCTCCGATATCCACGCTGACGCTATAGCTTGGCTCCGACCGGGTCTCGATCCTGCGATACGTCCCATCGGCCTGGCGTTGGCGGTGTCGGGTGATTTGCGGAACACCGGTCCAGAATGCACGAGCGGCGGCATGAGATGCGGATATCCTGTCGTCCGGATGGGTAAGATCAAGTGTTTCTGGTTGATCGGAACGCGCTTTTCTGTCCAACGCCAAGTTCGTTACAAGGTTGAAGCGCTCGCTGTCAATTGATGGGACATCGGCATTGATTATGGTTCCATACCAGCCACGGATTTTACCCTGCTTATCCCGCAAAGCTTGTCCGGAACTGCGACACCATCGATAAGCGCCGCTCGAACTTAAAAGCCGATGTTCGTAACTATATTTTTCACCGGTACGCAATGACCTAAGCCATATTGCCGCAAAACCATCAAGGTCATCGGGATGGATAAGTTTTGACCAGCCATATAAAGCCCTACCAATCGGTTTATTGGATTGCTCCAATGAAGACTGGACAAGGGAAAGCAGCTCTTCGGTCAGATAAATAACCGCGCCATCTTTATCGGTCGCCCAGGCGATCCCCACCACACGTTCAACAATTTGCGCAGCTTCAATAGCGTAAATATGATCGTCTTCATCCGATATAGAAGTAAACGTCATTTGCCGCAGCCTTTTCAGCATTCACCGATGATCATCATGCTCAGTTTAACCTGAACTCTCTCGATCTGCATGCTATGGAAATCTATAGGAGCTTGACTTATTTTTGATGGAACTGACCCGACGGGTTAAGGGTTGCCAAACATTGGCAAGGCAATCTCCTTATCGCCGATCGACCGGCTAGTGAACTCCGATGGAGTGTTTATTCTATGCAGTAACGCTAGTATATTTATTACAACTTTTTGTATTTGTTGTCTTTTTCTGGATTCTCGGAAGAGCGTATTTGTTGCTGCATTCGGCGTGGCGTCGTACCAAGGATGCGACGAAAAGCATAAATAAAGGCGCTTTCAGAGCCGTACCCCAGTTGGGCAGCCACAGACGCAATTGTCATATTCGGTCGCGCCAGCAGTTTGTGCGCCTGCATCATACGCCAGCGCAAAATATACTCCATCGGACTATTTCCGACTGCGGCACGGAACCGTGCCGAGAACTGGGACCGTGAAAGATGGCTGATGCCTGCAAGTTCATCCAGCCGCCAATTGTGCCCTGGGTCCCGATGGATCGCCATCAATGCACCGCCAATTCTGGGATCTGAGAGGGCAGAGAGCCAACTGCGATCAGTCATAACGGGCAGACTACGTATCAGTTCAATAAAAATCATCTGCATGATCGGAATAGCCATCGCTGCACCACCTGGAACATCGCCGGCGAGCTCTTCTTCCAGTCTGTTGGTGAGCCAGTGAAGACGTTCCGCTACAATGCTTTCCGCTCGAATCACGACGATCGATGGTAAGATTTCTCGCAGAAGTTCGCTGTTTAAAGGCAGATCCATGCGACCACTATGGCAAAGGAACCCCGGCCCCGCGCCACCGTCCAGCTTTGCATGGTTCTTGTAGGCTTTCTGCGAAAAGACTTCAGCCGCTGGAATGGGCGGACAATTCAGATCACTCCCGATGACAAAGGGGATATCCGGGCCGATCAGGAAACAGTCTCCTGCAGCAAGCATCAATCGCTCACCTTGCACTTCCAGAAAACAACTACCTTGCCTGATGATGTTGCATTTCAAGGCACTTACAGGAGGCACGTCGATTGCCCAACGCCCGCAAGCCTCAAGTCCGACGGACATAGTCGCGCTGGCTTCAATCAAATTCAGCAGCTGGGAAAGGGGATCGTTGAACATCACAACCGGCCAATATCTACATTAAACAAGCCATTTGACTATAGATTTTCCTGTCATCGATTTCTACCTTTTCAAGGCACAATCAGGAGAAGAATATGCAGCACGGTCAAACGCCGCTCGGCACCCCATTCGGCCCATGTACTACTGCCCAAGAGGTTATTCGCGATATCGACCTCACAGGTAAGACTGCCGTTGTGACAGGCGGCGCGTCAAATCTCGGCCTTGAAACGGTGCGTATTCTGGCATGGAGAGGGGCCCGTGTGATCGTTCCGGTGCGCGACATTGGCACCGCCGGCAAGATGCTATGCAATATTCCAAATGTTGAACTATTCACGATGGATCTCCTTGATCCCGCCTCTGTTCGCAGCTTTGCGGATAAGTTTGTCATTGAGCATGGCTCCCTGGACATTCTGATCCTCAGCGCGGGAGTGATGGCCACTCCTCTATTTCGCGATGCAGAAGGCCATGAAGGCCAGTTTGCGACTAATCATCTTGGTCACTTTCGCCTGACCGCGGCCTTGTGGCCTGCTCTTTGCGCGGCCAAAAATGCGCGCGTCATCGTACTGTCCTCACGGGGACATCAGTTGGGCGGACTTGCGCTCGAAGATCTTGATTTCGTGCAACGCCCCTACGACAAATGGCTCGCCTACGGTCAAGCCAAGACAGCCAATGCGCTCTTCGCCGTTGCAGTTGATGCACGTGGTATCAATCATGGTGTGAGGGCATTTTCGGTACATCCCGGCTCGATACTCGGTCCATTAGCGCGTCACCTCAGTCGGGAGGAAATCGACTCCTTCGGCGCAATCGATAATAACGGACAACCAGTCATAGATCCGGATCGCGATATGAAGACACCACAGCAAGGCGCTGCCACGACAATCTGGTGCGCTACCACGCCCGAGTTGGCGGGTATTGGGGGGGTTTATTGCGAAAACTGCGATATCGCACGGGTAGAAAGACAAGAGCGTTTTGGCGTTCGACCTTTTGCAATCGATCCCGATATCGCAGAGGCATTGTGGGCCGAAAGCGTGAGGCTGACCGGATACTTCTACTAAGGCAGCGCCTGGAACACCAGGCAAGATCTTCGATAACAAGGCTTGGTACCAGCTCGGGGCAACATTGCCTTTTTGACATAGCCCCCAAGAGGGAAAGTGCTTCTTCGTCCTCTTCAATTCGGTTTGGCAACCTGCGATCGAAACCAGAACCTGACACATCAAAATGCAAGAGGTCAAAATACAAAGGAGCGCCTTGTCTTAGTAGTGCAAACTTGGCCTTCCGACTTGCAAGTCAAGGCGAACGGGCAGCTTGGATTAAGTCCGCGTGGGCAACCCGTTCGTTCTTGAGCCGTTTCAATGACACCACCTTCCCTGCAGGACGATTGAATTCGGGAGCGAGTTTCCCCGGGACGTGAGGACTGCTCGCTCTCCTTCATCTGCTGCCTGGATGAAGTCATGAAAGATTTTGCTGGGATATACATATTCTTCCTCCTCCTCTTAAGGTCAGAGTCGCTAATCATTGGTGGTGAGGTTGGTTTCATCAGTGTCAACGATGAAGATCGCCAAAAGGCGGGCACGCTTGGTCGGACTAACGTTTTCACTAACATTGTGTCGATCACCCGGAAATTCCGAGAAACTCTGACCTGCGTGATAGGTAATAACCGGACCATCATTGACCTGGCTACGGATAGCTCCTTCCAGAACCGTCGCGTAAATGAAGGCAGAAGCAGGATGGGTATGAGCAGGCGAAGTACCGCCCGGTTCATATTCCACGAGCACGCCCTTCATGCTCTTTCCCGGCACATTCGGAAGCACCTGGTCGTAAATGACCGTTACTGTGGATGTTTCACTGGCCTGTTCATGGGCAAACCCCGTCGAAATCGGAATAGTGGTTGCCAACGCAATGCGGATAAACGTCTTGATCATGGTGGGCTCCTGTCATGTCTGCAAGAAATGGAGTGACACGCAAACCGGCCCCGCCTGCCAAACGTGTCCCAGGGTCATAGTTCCTTGTAGGAGATTTATTTACGGCGGTAGTTGCCCGAGCGCCTAATGTACGGAAGCTGCTTCCTCTATCAGCGCAGCGACTTCTTCCGGATGCGAGATCATTACCACGTGGGAAGCTCCATCTACGACAACAGTTTTTACTGTGCCCGCACGTTTGGCCATGAATTCCATTGCGGCCGGCGGTATGTTTCGATCCTGCGTTCCATAGATCGAATAGGACGGCAACCTCTTCCACGAGGGGAAACCAGATTTCTCCTCCAGTGCCGCTTGTGCGACCGGACGTTGGGTGGCCGCCATCAAAACGGACCGATCTTCGGATAGATCCGCTGCAAACTGATCATGGAAACGGTCCGACCGAATGAAGAGATCACGTTCACCCCGCTCCTGCTCTACTGAAAAAATCGCATCCGCTAATGTACTGCCGGGAAACTTTTTTGAAAGGCCAAGGCTAGTTTCACCTCGATCTGGTGCGAACGCAGAAACATAGACGAGCGCAGTCACGTTGGGATTACCGTTAGCGGCTTCTGTGATAACGGGACCACCATAGGAATGTCCGACGAGGACAACCGGCCCCGATATTGATCGAATAACTGCGGAGACAGTTGCCGCATCTGCCATGACGCCCCGAAGCGGATTTGCGGCTGCTATCGCCTTATAACCGTCGCGCTTGAGCCGAGAGATAACTTCGTTCCAGCTCGAGGACTCTGCAAAGGCACCATGAACAAGAACTATGGTGGGTTTGGATTGGGCAAACGCTGGCTGTGCAATAGTTACAGAAAAAAACATTACTGCAAAGGTCAGGATTTTTGTCAGTTTCTTCATCTCTTTCTCCAACAACTTCTTCTTACAAGTTGTTGTCAACTATGTTCCATCTTCCCAGCATCTCCTATCGAACAGTAGGATCTGTCCGATTGTACCAAGGTCTAGGTTCAGCACATCGTTGCGATGATCATCCGATTAATTGTGGCCACTCCAAGAGATCCGGTACGGCTTCGAGCCTTGATAATACCATACACCATATGGATTAATGCCGTAACGAACTGTCTCGGCTATTCAATCGCCGATTGGTTACTATGCATCATGATAGATCAACCCTTTCGATTAGATGATCGTCAAGTGATTAATAAGCTCCTACCGTCGAATTGTGCAGATCGCACAACGGAAACATTGGAGAACCACAATGAAAGCGATAATTCTAACCGCTGCAGCACTTCTTCTTTCGAGTGGAAGTGTCTTTGCCCAAAGTGACCATATCGGATCGGATTGGCAATATCCATCAACGAGAACCGATAGCCGTCCAACGTCATCTGTAAAGCAGGCGCGTGCTGGCCACGGCCCAGATGCTCCCAAGACCGTATACAAACCAATCAGCTCCACCCAGGAACCAGGTCGGTTGCTGTGGGGCCAATGATAAAACAACAAAATATAATTAGACTGAGGATCGGCATTGCCGATCCTAATTTTTATCAATAAGGCTAAGCAACTAGCGCCACCATTTCTTGAAGAACGATCGGACCTACCGCAACTGATGCGCTGTTAGAAATAGCTACATTACTGGTAGATCCAAACCAGTTTCGTTTGACACATTCACGTCCCTTCCAACTTCGACAACAAGTAATGCCGAGCGCCACTGGAGTTGTCCCTGGAAATGGAAATGACCAGATTTCTGATTGAAGCTGTAGAACCGGACGAGGTGAGCCGCAAAATCATTCCGTAGGAAAGCTGGGTGGTCGAGAACCCTATATTTATTAACTTCGTAGTCTCGATCATATGCACGGTGCGATTACGCCGTATTGCATTTTGGGAAGGTGGGTTCAAGCTTGAAGTGCGACTTGCAAACGATAACAATGAGTTATCCTAAGCAAGGAACCCGTCATGGAACGCACCTACGCGCATATTGATCTGGATGAACGCCGCAAGATCGCCCGCTGGCGCGCTGCAAACCTCTCCGTTGACGTTATTGCCGAGAAGCTTGGACGACATCGCTCAACCGTTTTCCGCGAGTTGAAACGCAATGGATTTGTCGACGATCAGATCACGGACCTGACTGGCTATTACTGCACGGTTGCCGATCAGAAAGCACGTGAACGTCGCTCGAAACGACGCAAGCTCATCCGGTTTGATCATTTGCGTCAATCCGTGATCAAGCACATCAGCGATGGATGGTCGCCGCAGCAAATTGCCGGGAGAATGCAACTGGAGCGCCACCCCATCTCTGTCAGTCATGAAACGATGTATCAGTTTGTTTATTCCGACGACGGTCGAAACGAAGGGCTTTGGAAATATCTGCCTGAACGTCGTGCCAGACGACGTCCACGTCATGCCCGGCGCCGTCATGGACGTCGATTTCCGCCGGAACTGAGCATCTTACATCGCCCGGACATGGTCGCCAGGCGCAAGCAGTTTGGACATTGGGAATGCGACACGATCCAGTTTCGCAAGACGTTCGGCAAAGCCAATGTGACGTCTCTGGTCGAGCGGGTAAGCCGTTTCACAGTTTTGTTGCGCAACAATGATCGTCGGTCACTTGCGGTGATGGAGGGGGTGATTAGCGTACTGCAACCCCTGCCCCAAATGGCCCGGCGCTCGATCACTTTTGATCGCGGCACTGAGTTCACGGAATGGGCTTACCTGCAGGCCGGGATCGGATCACAAACTTGGTTCTGTGATCCGCAGTCGCCCTGGCAAAAGGGAACGGTCGAAAACACCAACAGGCGAACAAGACGATGGCTCCCCAGAGACCTTGATCCACTAACGTTGAGTGACCGAGATCTCGTATTCATCTGTCATCGCCTCAACAATACGCCGCGCAAATGTTTGGGGTACAAAACGCCAGCAGAAGTCTTTCGACAAAAACTCATCGCAAACAGACATCGTTCTACGTAAACTCAAACTGTAAAAGTCGCGCTTCAGCATGACCTCACAGAACGGTTTCAATTAATACGCTAAATCCGTTAAAACGCAGTCGTTTCTACTTAACAAAATCAGTATTCATATCTGGCTTTTAGAAAGGTTACACCCACCGTCCGTACACATGTGATTGCACCAAAGTATTGCTGTTCCCGTTACCCAGCACAATGGAACTGAATGCCGGTTTTGAACATAGTAGGCCATCTTCAGCCAGAAAGGGAGGCAAATACGATGTCGCCTATTCCCTCATACACTACCAGGCCAGAAGCGATTAAAGGTCTGCTGGTGGTTGAAAGAATGATCAATGTGAGTGTGTGGCAGCATCCGTTGAGCGGATTGGTGCGGTTGCGGGTCTCACAGATGAGTGGCTGCGCATCCTGCGTGAAAACGAGTGTGGTGGAAGCCCGCGCGAATGGTGAAGCAGAGATGCGTTTATTCATGGTCAGCGCTTGGCGAAAATCAATTCTCTATAGTGTCAAGGAGCGAGCAGCCCTCGCATTGACCGAAGCACTCATCAATGGTGAAAAACGTGAAGAACTGCGAGGCGATCAAGAACTGATCAAAACGCAATTGAAGGATTACGAAATTGTCAATCTGACGGTGATGGTTGGTGCTATCAATCTGTGGATCCGCCTGCAAATCGCCGCTCGCGCGGTTCAGGTCACCCAGCCGTCAGTCTGAGCGACTACCTGACACTATCTGTCGGGCCTGGAACGTATATCCTCCCACGTTTGTCGCTCAATTGGCGGATCGCTGCGTCCCTCCCGCGCAGCGATCCGCATTCCGTTGTATCACGGCTGAGAGCCCATCAGCGTCGGCATTCAAGATGTACAGATAATCCATCCGGTAAGCGCTGGTGTTCTGTCTGATTAATTTATCTCTCAATGCCTCCGGCAGGCATTGTCCCCTTACCCAGCTGACCGATAATCCACGTACTCTTCAGGTCATGAAAGTCGTTTTGCCGTTTGGAAAGATAAGCAGACAGCATATCAGGCACAGATCAAATCCGGATCCTCCCCGGAAGCTGAGGAGCAGGGACTTCGTCGAAAGCTTGGCGGTCGTTATCTATATTGGAATGAATGGAAACCATCCGTTCTTTGACAAACAGGCTCCTGAACGACTGAGCACAGAGCAACCCCTATCCATACATTGGATAGGTCGCTGGTTGTGTCCAGGAAGATTTTCTTTCACGAGATGTGCTGATATCCGACACGATAAAAAAATACCGGGCACACTGGCGAGAGTGTGCCCGGAAAATCCTCATCATAAAAGCAATCAGTAATCCCAGAAAACGGGGACCCAACGATAAGCGTCACCGTCGACCGCAACGCGTCCCACGGATGGAAACGGTAGATGGGTCGCCACCAGTTGTTCACCGGTTTCGGCGAGCTCGGTTAAAAGACGTACACGAACGCGGGCTGCTTCCTCGGGGTCATGTTCAAAACCGTTATACCAGTCTGGGTGGTCAAATCCGACAGCAAAGATGGCATCGCCAGCAAAGGTCAGTCGATCTTCACCCGATGCAAGACGAACCACACAGTGTCCTGGGGTATGTCCACCAGTGCGATAGGCCATCACACCCGCTGCCACTTCGCATTGCTCATCAAACAGGCACAGTTGATCCCGATACTGCTCGACAAATCGTTTGGCAGTTGCCCTGAGCGCATCCGGAAAGCCATCGGGCATGTGAGCGTATGTAAAATCCGGTGCTTCCCAGAACTCAACTTCTGCGGCCGCCACATGAATCCGCAGATCAGGACGCAATCTTTCCTTTACGCCCTCGACAAGAAGACCACCGATATGATCCATATGCATATGGGTGAGAACCACGTCAGTGACCGAAGCAAGATCAATACCGGCACCGGCCAGTCGCTTGACCAACTGTCCCGCGCGCGGCAAGTTGAGGTCAGGATCGAGACCCAATCCAGCGTCGACGAGGATCGTCTGATTACCGCTACGCACTACGACCACGTTCAGCGACCAATCAAACGAATCCGGTGGCAGATACATATCGTCAAACCATTCTGCTCGTACGTCCGGGTCAATGTTGTGCCCCAACATTTCGGTTGGAAGAGGCAGCACACCATCGCTGATGACCAGAACGTCAATCTCACCGATGCGCAATGCATAGCGGGAGGGCACCAGTTCGTCGGGTCCTGATTTGCTCAAGTTGGTTTCGTGTTTCATAAGGTGTCTCCGTTTTCACCCATTTGACGGGCGTTGTTGGAAAAGGTGCACTCATATATGCCATTGTATGTTGGAACAGATTCACGATCTCGCCAGTTCAAGGATCACTTGCAATGGCAATTTGCCGTAGGACCGCCGATACAATTCTGCATCAACATGCATGCGATCTTCCTCCGAAAGCGATCGAGTGCTTATCGCTTGCATGGCCATGATGTACGAGAACGGCGACGAATGGCTATTGATCGGAAGTGTCTCGATTACACACTTTATGTCTAATACTCGCCACACCTAGGTATAGGAGTTATGTTCCAGCCGGTTGCCTGGAGAATATTACAACGAACGAATAGAATAGCGCGACACGAGCTATTCAAGAAATTCGACTATCAAGCCGCGCATCGGTTACCGGTATCGAATCCGCTTGGCGATCCAGCCCGATGCAACGACTTGGCGCTCCAAGCGCAAGATTGCTTTGGCAATAGAGCAAAGGTAATTTCAGTAATTTACTGCACCGACCATGCGTCAGCGATAATACTGACAATTACTCCTGAGACGTAACAACGGTTAACAGCCGGGGCTATGAATAGTGGCGGTCGTGCTTGCTCATTGAGCGCTTAACCTGCCCTCGCACTAATTGTCAACGCTTGTGGCGCTCTTGTAACCTTGGACAGGGCTAGCGGTGGATATGTCCTTGTCTTGATAATCCACAGAAGTTGAATGCGAGCCCTTTTTGGCGCTCGCCATTCGCGTCAAGATAATCTTGGTAACGATCAGTGTCGGCGCAGCAAAAACGAAAAGCAATGCAATCGTGAAAAATGCCGTATCGAAAGCGATTACCGTAGACTGGTACGCGACAGCCTTGCTCAATAACGCCTTGGACGCCTGATTTGCAGCAGCCGTAGTCATCCCGCGGGCCTCGAGAACTGCCACACTTGTTCCTAACCGATCGCCTACAGCAGAATATCCAGCTGTGATATGGCTGGCGAGCACAGATACATTGCCTGCGATATTCCGCGTCATAAGAGACTGAAGACAAGCTATTCCCAGAAGACCGCCAAACTGGCGGCCAGTATTGAAGATGCCGATTGCGGCAGGGAGACTACGTGCACTCATCCTACTGAATGCGATCAACGTAATAGACAGAAATAGAAAGCCAAGGCTCAAGCCCCGCAGGAGAACGGCGTTCAACATGTCGTCCATTCCGCTGTCGCCTGCGGAGCCTGACAGGAGCCACATAGCGATCATGATCATCACGATCCCGAAGGGTACGGTGACAATTGGAGAGACGCCCAGGCCCTGGAATACGAAGGCAGACAAGAAAAGCGAAAATACAAAAGGTATACTACTGGCGAGCAAAAGAATACCGGTATCCGTTGGCGTGAAAGCCAGGACCGAGATTGCAAAACTCGGAATCAAATAAGTGCTTCCAAACAATGCCGCACCAGCTACAAAACTTACTATGAATGCGAACGTAAAATCGACGGACCTGAAAACACTGAGCTCGAGCAGTCCTTCATCCTCAGGCCGGCTCGCTTGGTGACTAATAAACAGGCAAAGCGTCACCACACCTATTCCGGTCAGCCACCGGATGCGACCTTCATCGAACCAGTTCCAGCGGTCGCCCTGGTTGAGCACATAGACGAGGCAGAAAAGCGTGATTGATGCCAGTAGAAGGCCACTCCAGTCAAAGCGCCTATAGGGAATATAGGTGCCGATGGTTTCTTCTGATAGGAGAACAAGCCCGGCTGCCAGCAATCCGATAGGAACTACTGAGAAAAAAATCCACTTCCAAGAATAGCTGTCCAATAGCCATCCTTGCAGTGCCGGTACGAGGGTCGCCGGTGCAACCACAGCCCCTGTTGCAAACAAGGCTTGTAGAACAGGCTGGCGAGAAGGCGAAAAGTCTCGAAAGATAACGGTTTGTCCGATTACCAGTAGGAGACCTCCCGAAAACCCCTGAAATGCGCGCAGAACAATCAGCAAATCCAATCGGGTCGTCAAGGCAGTGGCCGCACTTGCCAATGTTATCATCACAGTCGCCGCAACAACGATAATCCGCAAATTAACGGTCGTCGCAATCCAAGATGCCATAAGGAACGCGATCATCTTCAGTGTCGTATATCCGATGTCGAGCCAGGCGAATTCGTCGGGAGTAGCGTATACATCACCGATTATATGACCTTTGCCAAGCGTCAAAGCGGTACCCGCAATCGCCTCAGTCAAAGTGGCAATCACAATGCCCGCGAGGAGGAGGCATCCTGTATTCTGCCTGGTTTGGCTCGAGACGCTTGGGGGAGAGAGCATCAATTCTCACTCCCCAAATCGATCTTGACCCGCGCGGAAAGTCCAGGAACCAGACGGCCGGGAAGTGGATTCTGAACAAGTTTGATCTTGACTGGAACACGTTGCACGACGCGGACGAAATTGCCAGTAGCATTATCAGCGGGCAGGAGACTGAAGGCCGATCCGCTACCCGGTGCAAAGCTGTCAACTTTTCCCTCGATAATTGTTCCTGGATAGGCGTCGACCGTTACCTGGGCCCACTGACCGGGTTGAATATTCTCAATCTGTGTTTCCTTGAAATTTGCGACAATCCATACGTCCTTGATTGGGACCAGATCGATCAGTGAAGCTCCAGGGGATACCAGGCGTCCGACGCGAACCTGACGGTTACCAATAACGCCGTCAAAGGGAGCACGGACGACTGTATTGTCGAGATCAATTCGGGCCAGGTCACGCGCAGCCCTGGCTTGAAGCACAGCAGCCAGGGCTGCTTCCTTTTGTGTGGTGAGAACCTTGATACGTGTTTCTTGTGCCTCCAGCGCGGCTTGAGCGCCTAATAAGCCAGCCTCTGCTTTTGACCTCGCAGCGTCACTTTCATCGACCTGAGCTCTGCTGACCGAATTTGTGCGAACAAGTTCACGCTGTCGCTGAGACGCTTTGACCGCGAGAGCAAGATCTGCCCCTGCTGCCCGTTTCTGTGCCGTCGCCTGCTTGACCAGAATATGCTGAAGCTGGATCTCCGCCTCAACATTTTCGATATGTGCCTGTGCCGCCTGCACATTTGCTTCAGCCTGCGCCAGACGTGCGCGGAAATCCCTGTCATCGATTCTGAACAGAACATCATTTGCTCGTACAGTCTGGTTGTCGGCTACATCAACCACGGTGACATATCCGGTCACCTTCGATGCGATTGCAGTCGTATTACCGCGAACATAGGCATTGTCCGTTGTCGTCCGCTCGCTCGAGCGCGCCCACGCCCAGCCTCCCGCAGCGGTTGCAATCGCGCTGAGACAAAACACCAGACCAACGATTTTTTTCTTCTTCCAGGTCATCATCTTGTGCACCAAAGGGTAATTGTCGTTACCGTTGACGGTTATGGTAATGTAGGTTACCGGTCAAGCGGAAGTTATTGAAGAAGGCCGATAAAGTGACCGATACGAAAAGCGAACGGACAAAACTTCGACGGAAAACTATTCTTCGTGCTGCAGCGGAGCTTTTCTTCGAGCAGGGCTACGCAACCACCAGCATCGATGCGATCATAGAGCGTACCGGTGGCTCGAAGCGAACGATCTATAGTGAGTTTGGCAGCAAGGAGGGATTGTTCCTGGCTCTGGTTGCCGATAATGCGGATCGCGCGATCTCTGCACTCTCTCTGGACTACACTACCCAAAGTGACTTGCCCGATATGCTGACGACTTTTGGTAACCACCTACTGGACGTTTACATGAGCCCTTCGGTCCTGGGCATTTATCGTATCATCATCACTGAAGCCGGGCGGTTTCCCGATCTTGCGCGCGTGTTTTATGAGAAGGGCCCGGGCCGCACCACGGCTCATCTCGCCAAAGTTCTCCAGGCTGCAGCCGACCGCAAAGAAATTCAGATAGGCGATCCTTTGCTTGTTGCCGGGCATTTCGTCGGAATGATCCGGGATAATCTTCATTTACAGGTTGTGCTCGGATTACGACCTCCCCCCACCGAAGGGGAGGCACGGGCCACGGTGGCCTCCGCCGTAACTTTGTTTCTCAATGGCGTGCGATCGCGGTAATAACGTTACAGCAGGACCACACGCAACGCACAGCGCATCCAACAAAATCTCCCAATCCGGTCATGTTGGAACTGAATCAAGCTCCTGGCTGCCTTCCGGTTTCCTTTCTTCAAAAGGGTTCGTTTTGTGGCTGCTCCGAGGTCTTTGTTCCTGGCTCGCAAATCAATTGAATAGCAGCATTCGCGGCGATGCAGATACCGAGCGCTATATGAACCAAAGTAGCCGAGGGGAGTGCCTCGAAACCGAGTGCATAAGGTGAAATCACTGTCCAGCAGCCAAGTACAAAATTGACCCATTCGGTCCAGCTACGATAATGGCAGATTGCCATAATCGAACAACAAATAATGATCGTACCCACAAAGCCTGCATTCCACGCAACCAACGGTCGATCAATATACGGAAACATACAATAAGCCAGGGCCAGACCCAGTGTCAGACTCGCCCATTCGAGTCCTCTGTTTGGTACATGATTTGTCATGTTCTTTCCTTCCGGGTTATTCTTCACCGTCCTTTGTTGAGGCCGTCAGAAGAACATGAACAGCATTGTCCCATGACGCTATTCACCCCAGGCTTTGATTGTTTCATGCGATGGTAGATACATTTCTATTCCCTGAGCTATGTTCGTAATCGGTAAGCATGTACCATGCTGCACCTGCGATGAAGCCTCGCTCCCGGCGGGTTCGATGATTGCAGCAATTTGATCACTAGATCGAAGGCCGGTGAAATCTTCGTCCTTCAGCTTTCGCCGTCTGCTTGGGCACAACTTCATATCGGAGACCTCCGCTCGTCGCCAGGGCGGAAGCGGTTTTGCGCATTCAACAAAGCGACAGATACATTGCTCCCAAAGATGGAGCGGAACTAAGCCCGGGGATAGGTCATTTCGTCTGCCAACTTTGTTAGCGTTCCCATGTGAGCCGATCAGCTCATGAAATTCAGAAAATGCAGTCTCGACTGCTCATAGGAGTATAATATGGAACAGCTATCAATCACGGCCACCCGCCGTGCAGTCATGTCCGGTACCCTTGGTCTTGCAGCTGCCGGCGCCACATTTGGTCCAGCTCCCGCAAATTCAGCTGAGAAATCTTCCGGAACGGAATTCAGTGACCGACATGGATATGTCGTCACAAAAGACGGCGTGGCGATTTTTTACAAGGACTGGGGTCCAAAGGACGCCCAACCGATTGTCTTCCATCACGGATGGCCATTGAGCGGAGATGATTGGGACAACCAGATGCTCTTCTTCCTGGCGAAGGGATATCGCGTAATAGCGCATGATCGCAGAGGTCATGGTCGCTCGAGCCAAGTCAGTGATGGGCATGACATGGACCACTATGCGGCCGACGTCGCAGCGGTCATCACGCATCTTGATCTTCAAAATGCTATCCATGTAGGACACTCTACCGGCGGTGGAGAAGCAACCCGCTATACAGCCAAATATGGCGACGGACGCGTTGCCAAACTAGTACTGATCGGTGCCGTCCCACCGATTATGGTAAAAACATCATCGAATCCGGATGGATTACCCATTGAAGTGTTTGACGGATTCCGAACCGCCTTGGCGGCTAATCGATCACAGTTTTATAAGGATGTCGCGAGCGGACCATTCTATGGCTTCAATCGACAGAACGCCGTGCCCTCGGAAGCCTTGATCCAGAACTGGTGGCGGCAAGGTATGACGGGGGCGGCAAATGCGCATTACCTAGGCATCAAAGCGTTTTCGGAAACAGATTTTACCGAGGATCTGAAGGCCGTAACCGTTCCCACGCTGGTGCTACATGGTGATGACGACCAAGTGGTTCCGTATGCCAATTCGGCGTTGCTCTCCGCGAAGCTGCTTAGGAATGCCGAACTTAAAATCTACAAAGGTTTTCCGCATGGCATGGCAACCACCCACGCCGAAACTATAAATGAAGATTTACTGAGATTTATCAGTCGATAAACGACGATTCGACAAGTTACTATCTACGATAATTTGCCCATCATGAGGCATAGTATTCGTGATGGGCCTTTGTTATTCCTAGACGTTTGCGCTGCGCTTGATGAGGACAAGGCAGATTTATTTCAAATATGGTATGATAGCCAAAGGGAGTTTTCTGCATCTAACAGATTGGCAGGAGATTGGCGATGGCAGATCGGACCTCTTTAGAAAATGACGCCGTGGATAACGGGGCACTTTGGTCGCGTGAGGAAGAACTTTCATTATTAGTAGATATGGTTCCAAGTCATTTGTGGCGTTTAACGGATGAAGGCGAACCTAGTTTTTTCAATAAGCGTATGGTCGATTTCATTGGTTTCAGCGCTGATGACCTAGAAAGCCCTGGCCGCTCAAAGTTGGACGTGCTCATTGACTGTATACACGAAGATGACGCCAAGGAATTCGGTTCGACGCTTCGCCGGTGTATCGCTACTGGCGAGGTATTCGCGATGCGTTATCGCATACGCCGGGCGGATGGGGCTTTTCATTGGATGTCTAGTCGGGCCGAGCCCATGCGTGATCGGGACGGACGTATAATCCAATGGTACGGTTTATGTCATGACATACATGATCAAGTGATAATGGAAGAAGCGCTAAGACGCAGCGAAAGTCAGCTTCGTCGGCTGGTCGATTCCAACATTATCGGAATTGTCACTTGGGATCTAAATGGACAACTTTTGGATGCGAACGACGCCTTTCTTAACATGGTCCAGTATAGTCGTGACGAATTTGAAAAAGGATTCAGCTGGCTAGATTTAACTCCTCCGGAGTGGCAGGAGGCGCACGCACTTCAAGAAGCTCAGGAACTTGCCAATACAGGTCTAATGCAACCAAGGGAGAAAGAGTTTTTCAGGAAGGACGGGGGTCGAGTACCCGTACTGATTGGTGCTGCTTGTTTCGAAGGTCAGCGTAGACAAGGTGTAGCCTATATCCTCGATTTAACTGAACGTAAGCATGCAGAGTTGGAACTGCGCAAACGTGAGAGGGAACTTGAACAACTAGTAGATACGGTACCTGTCCAACTCTGGTCTGTTTCGGCAGAAGGCCACGCCGCATATATCAATAAGACGATGAAGGACTATATGGGGCTTCACCCGAGAAAAAACGGTGACGAGCCAGGACTCGCAGAGACGTTGAAAAGCAGCGTACACCCGAATGACAGACTGCTTTACTTGGACAAGATAACCAATTCGGTCGAAACCGGCGAAAAATTTGAACACAAGTTTCGAAATCGCCGCTGGGATGGTGAATATCGATGGACGCAGGGTTATGCTAACCCGCTTCGCGATGAGGAGGGCAATATAATCCGTTGGTATGGCGCCAACATTGACATTCATGACCAAGAAGTTTCTCAAAATGAATTGCGAGAAAAAGAACGTTTCCTTTCGCGCTTGGTTGAGACGTTACCGGCAATGGTTGACTGTGCTGCGCCGAATGGTGAGCCAGTTTACCGGAGTCAACAGCTTCGGGAATTTCTTGGATATGAGCTCGAGGAGTTGGATAGTTCAGGAAAATCACGGCTTGCGGCCACGCTTGATACAAGTGTTCATCCTGATGACTTAGCAGTAGTTAAGAAGAGATATTCGCAATGCCTTTCGTCAGGCGAACCCTACGCGCATAAGCACCGTTTGCAGCGCTTCGACGGCGAATACCGTTGGGTCGAAACTCGCGCAGTGCCAATGCATAATACTGCTAGTGAAATAGTACAATGGAACGTTATATGCATTGACATCGATAGCGAAGTGCGGGCTCAGGAAGCCCTGCGCTTGGCTCAGGAAAGGCTTTTTCGCGCTAGCCAAACAGCAAGTCTCGCCGAGCTATCGGCGTCAATTGCGCATGAGGTTAATCAGCCACTCGCTGCTGTCGTAGCAAATTCATATGCATGTCATCGTTGGTTGTCAGCAACACCGGTGAATCTAGAGCGGGCAAAACAAACGGCTGAACGCCTCATACGAGATGCTAACACCGCCAGTGATATAGTTAATCGAATCAAAGCATTATTTAAACACTCAGCAGATGAGCGCATTCTCACCGATATTGGAAACATAATATCTGAAGCGCGAGCCCTGCTGGCTGGAGATGCATTACGACACCGAGTTGAAATACTCGTCGAAGGAGAGTTTGGCTTGCCACAGTTGATGGTAGATCGAACACAAATACTCCAAGTGCTAGTGAATTTAATGCGTAACGCGATAGAAGCCATGGAAGGCTCTCAATATGGGAGGGTCCTCAGAATAAACGGGGTACCGACAAACGCAGGAGTTCGCATCGAAATCAGCGATCTTGGTATTGGTCTCACCGAGTTTGAAAACATCTTTGAACCATTTGTATCCGCGAAGATTAACGGAATGGGCATGGGACTTGCCATTTGCCGTTCCATAGTCGAAGGGCATGGTGGACGATTAACGGCAGAACCCAACCAGCCGAAAGGAGCGAAGTTCATTATAAATTTGCCAACTGGCTTGTGATAATTATCTAGATTGGTTTCGAGTTTGCGCCCGGTTTGATGGCGAAGTAATGCTCGAATGTCAACGTAAATTGTGATGTACAATAGTTAACGAACTTCACACCCATGGTGGACGCAACATGTACTCATTGATCAGTGGGCTCCAACTGAGCCGTCGCAACATGAAAAACATAAGTACCCGGTCCAGCATATTTCGCGGCAGATTGATCGTCTATTTGACCGTGAAACTTTGAATAGAGTGATACCATCGCGGTGAACCGAGAATGCCGAAAACTGTCAGAAGCGCTGAGTTCGGAAATATCAATAACCCGCGCCCCATATCGCATAGCGGCCGTCTTGACCCATGGATCATAAACGTCGTCAGCCCCTACTCGATGGCCACCGGTAATAATCCGGGACACTGCCAGCGCTTTATCGTCACCAGATACCAGCAGATTCAATGGGTGCGCAAGTCGCCCGATCGCATTTAGTTTACGGATCATATCATTAGTATCGATATCTGGGGCGGCTAATACTATATTATCCAAACGCCTAGCCACCTGAAATCGAGAGGTTCGGCTCAACCCGGCTAGGGTTCCCATCGCAAGCCACGCTCCCATGCTATGTGCAAGGAGGCCGACCTTGATCTTTCCTCCCTGGACGAGGATCTCAATTGTCTCGGCAAGACCGTCGGTCGAAGCTAGCGCAGCGCGCCTGTCCGTGCTGTAGCTTAGCGCGTTACCCTGGGACGGCCAGGCAAATAACACTGGGGTTTGGCCATCTGGGGAATCTGCTGTAAGTTGCGCGAGCCGATAGACCGATTCCTGATAAGTGTTGTTATATCCATGTACAAATAGTCTGACAGAAGGGATACGATTGGCAGAAACTATAGCCGAATAAAACTCGTCTGCAGTGAGGCTCCGGGATGTCAGTGTAACAAATTCCTTGGCCGGATCTGGTGGTGCACTGGGCCACTCAACCAAGTTAGCCTTGTGAGTAGGTGGGATTGATATTACATGCTTTACGAATCTCAGGTGCGGTGAGTAGCCACTCGTAAACGTTGTCCCGGAATCATCTGCTGGGGCTCTGACAGTAGAAACATATACTGTCACGCGTTTGCAGTCGGTTCGAGAAAACGACAAATTCGTAGCGCTTCGTTCTAGCTTGGAGCTACACGCAACAAGCCCGAATAACAGGAAGGCCATTACCAATGCCGAGATTGGTATGCTACTCCGGTTGTTATGAAGTGCCGCGCGCGGCAGCGGCAAGATCACGTTTCAGTCCTCCTGGCGATTTTGTTTTCAGAAACAAAATAGAGAGATAATTTTCGCACTATTGGCTATGGGGGACTATCTTCTAAACGGAGAAAACATCCTATGCTAAGTGATAGGAAGCGCTAAACAGTTTCAGGGCCATTCATTGACAGAAGGTTCAATGAGGAAGATATTTCGACGTGTTGGGAACCGATGTTGGCATACGCTCACCAAAGTGACGAAAACGGCACGTAAGTCTATCTATCATGCATCGCTAATCTGATTGCCAGTCAAGAATCGCCGCCGTGGCTTTGTTCCTTCGATTGGCAATAATAAATCATCGTTATCGCCTGGATAACTGAGGCGATAAAGATGATTTTCTAACGTATCAGAGAGCCTTTTGCAGTTCCGGCAGGATCGTAAATAGATCGCCGACGAGCCCATAATCGGCAACCTGGAAGATCGGCGCTTCTTCATCCTTGTTGATGGCGACGATGACGCGGCTGTCCTTCATGCCAGCCAGATGCTGGATCGCGCCGGAGATGCCGACAGCGATGTAAAGCTCCGGTGCAACCACCTTGCCCGTCTGGCCAACCTGCCAGTCGTTTGGCGCATAGCCCGCATCGACTGCCGCACGGCTGGCGCCAACGGCAGCACCGAGCTTGTCGGCAACCGGAAGGATCACTTCCTGGAACTTTTCAGCCGAACCAAGTGCACGACCGCCTGAGATGATGATCTTGGCCGAGGTCAGTTCCGGACGATCCGAAGCCGACAGCGCATTGCCAACAAAGCTCGACAGCGCCGGATCGGCAGGCACCGTTGCACTTTCAACCGCAGCCGAACCGCCCTCGCCCGTTGCGGAGAAGGAGGCCGTGCGAACGGTGATCACCTTCTTGGCGTCAGTAGACTGCACTGTCTGGATCGCATTGCCCGCATAGATCGGACGCTTGAACTTATCCGCTGACACCACTTCCATGATGTCGGACAACTGCATCACATCGAGAAACGCTGCAACGCGCGGCAGGATGTTCTTGGCCGAGGTCGTCGCCGGGGCGATGATCGTGTCGTAATTGGCGGCGAGTTCCACGATGAGCGCTGCCGTTGGCTCGGCCAGACGGTTTTCCAGCGCATCGCTTTCAGCCAGCAGAACCTTGCGCACGCCTTTGAGCTTGGCGGCTGCATCGGCTGCAGATTTTGCACCCTTGCCTGCAACCAGAATATCGACATCGCCGCCGATCTGGGCAGCTGCCGTCAGCGCCTTTGCCGTCTGGTCCGAAAGGGTTGCATTGTCGTGTTCGGCAATAAGAAGAATAGCCATTTTTCTCGTCCCTTCCGATTTCTTAGATGATGCCGTCAGCCTTGAGCTTCTCAACCAGCTCGGCAACCGAGCCAACCTTGACGCCAGCCTTGCGGCCACCCGGCTCTTCGGTCTTCAGCACCTTGAGACGCGGCGCAATGTCGGCGCCGAAATCGGCAGGCGATTTCTCGTCCAGCGGCTTCTTCTTCGCCTTCATGATATTGGGCAGCGACGCATAACGCGGCTGGTTCAAACGAAGATCAACCGTGACAATCGCCGGAAGCTTCACATCGATGGTCTGCAGACCGCCATCCACTTCGCGCGTGACCTTGGCCGAACCATCAGCCAGTTCCACCTTGGAGGCAAAGGTTGCCTGGCTCCAGTTGAGGAGCGCCGACAGCATCTGACCGGTCTGGTTGGCATCGTCGTCGATCGCCTGCTTGCCGAGGAAGACGAGGTCCGGCTGTTCAGCCTCGACCACACCCTTCAACACCTTGGCGACGCCGAGTGGCTCGACCGTCTCGTCGGTCTTGACCAGAATGGCGCGGTCCGCACCCATGGCGAGCGCCGTGCGCAGCGTTTCCTGCGCCTGTGCCGGGCCAACCGAAACAGCCACAATCTCCGTTACCTTGCCAGCTTCCTTCAGACGGATCGCCTCTTCAACCGCAATCTCGTCGAACGGGTTCATCGACATCTTCACATTCGAAAGCTCAACGCCTGATCCGTCGCCCTTAACCCGGATCTTAACATTGTAATCGACGACACGTTTTACTGCGACAAGGACTTTGTTCATCATTTCTCTCATATGCAATTTACGTAAATCAGTTTTGCAAGCGTCTTACCCAAGATGTTTGCCAAGCCTCCGCTCTGTTCCGGCCACAAGCCAGCCAAATGGAATTGTCACGACCAGATAAAACAAACCCGCGAGGATCAGCACATCAAGGTAAAGATAGGTCGCGGCGCCAACGCGATAGGCTCTCGCGAGGAGTTCCGGCACGGAGATGGTAAATGCAAGTGCACTTGCCTGAAAGATCAGAATAGCAAACCCCATAAGTGCGGGTACAGCAAAAAGCACGCCCTGTGGGATTACCACAAATCGCATAATGTCTGAGTTTGTCATGCCGAGTGCTAGACCCGCTTCGAATTCCCTTTGAGGAACTGCGTTCAAACCTGCACGCAGAATTTCACTTGTATAGGCGGCAGTAGTTAAGGCAAGAGCAACAGCTGCTGCGATAAAGGCACTGGTGTTGATGCCTGCCGAAGGCAGTCCATAATAGACCATTTGGAGCACAACCAGTGCCGGAGCACCGCGGCCAATCTCGACTAGCAGTATCGCCATATAACGCGGCAAACGCATTTTCGTCATCGAAAGGAGGGCAAGCAGCAATCCAAGAGGAAGCCCCATGAGGAGGGCCAATCCAGTTAGCTGCAGGCTTACAACGAGGCCCGCGAAGAGCTGAGGCGCCCATTCGACAAAATTTGCGAGGGTTTCCTTCATCGCGAGAGCCTCCTGCGAAGCCTTTCGTCCAATAAACGAGACATAAAGGCGATAGGAATGGACAAGAGAATGTAGATGAGCGCAGCAACAAGGAAGGGAGCAAAGCCTCCCGACTGAGCTTGTGCCGCCTGGGATGTATACATCATAATGTCACGGACGCCGATTGTTGAGGCCACCGTGCTATCTTTGAGTAGGCTCACAAAGAACGTGGCCATTGCAGGTATTGATACGCGCAAAACTTGGGGTGCGGATACAAACCTTAGAATGTCACTACCCCGCATTCCGAGAGCAGTTGCTGCTTCCGTCTGCCCGCTTGGCAACGAAAGAAAACCCCCACGATAAATCTCGGCCAGATAGGCTGAAGATACCAAACCCAGTCCGATAATACCGGCCTGTAGCGATGTCAGCCGGATGATGCCGGTTCCCAAACCAAAAAATATTATGAAGAGCCAGACAACAGGTGGAATTCCGCGAGCAACGTCGATAAAAATCCGCGCCAGACCGCTAACCAGTCGAGATTTTGAACGACGTAACAATACCAACGGCATTCCGAGTACCGCTCCCACGGCAAAGCCGCCAACCGTTAAAGCAATTGTTGCGGGAAGACCTTTGAGCAGATTGAGAAGTAAATCCGTCATCAGTGTCGATCCACAATGGCTCGGAAGAATTTTTGCGTCCGCGGAGAAGACGGATGACGGATAACTTCCGACGGTTTTCCTTCTTCAATGATCTGACCGTCCGCCATCACGATGAGCCGATCAGCGACTTCCGTAGCGAAGGCAATTTCATGCGTGACAACGATCATTGTCATACCGTCCTGAGCCAGCTCGCGCATCACAGCGAGAACCTCCAGACCGAGTTCAGGATCAAGCGCTGAGGTAGGCTCATCGAAAAGCATAACTTCGGGATCAAGCGCCAAAGCTCGTGCTATCGCGATACGTTGTTGTTGACCGCCCGAAAGCCGAGCAGGATAGGCATCGCCCTTGTCTGCCAGATGCACCCGCTCTAGCAACTGTGTAGTGCGGGCATCGGCGTCATTTTTGCTTCGTCCCAACACGCGCATCTGAGGCAAAGTAATATTCTTACGCACCGACATATGGGGAAAGAGATTGAATGACTGGAAAACCATGCCGGTCGAACGTCGCAGCTTCAGCAATTGATCATTCGTCAGCTTGCTGTCGAGGTCAAATTGAAACGCCCCCACTTGCAGTGTGCCAGATACTGGTTGTTCGAGCATATTGATCGTGCGCAGGAAAGTACTTTTCCCCGCGCCACTCGGGCCAACAATGGCAACAACCTCACCCTTTTTAATGTCAAGCGTGACGTTCCTGACAGCATGATAATTACCGTAACGAACATTCACGTCCTGCAAGCGGACAATTGGCTTATTCTGAGACATCTTTCACCCCGTGTTGATGACGGTGTTCTGTTCTTGACTACCCGGCGTTCCCCTCAGGGAAAGACAGCACCTTTCCCAAGTTTTATGCCGCCGGAGCATATCGCGCAGCTGTCGGCCGCAATTGTTCGGTTCCCCGAGCAGATACCGGTGCACCATGAAGCGCCCAATCGGTGGCAATCTGACCGATCACGGGCGAAAGCTGGATGCCGTAACCGCCTGCGCCAGCTGCCGTGACGAGAGTCGGCTCGGACGGATCAACAGGACCGACTAATGGACGCTTGTCGTAGGTCATAGGATAAAGCCCAGCCCAGCCCCGTCCAAGGCGTGCACCGGGCAGATCGGGAACTCGTTCCAAGAGGAGTTCCGCGAGCTCGATACGCGATTGTTCTTCGCACTGATCATTATAAAGATCTGGATTTTCCGGCTCCGAATTTGTCACTTTGTGAACTTCAGCGATCAGCTCGCCTGCTTTCTCGTGCCTGAAGTTAAGCCCGGTGCCCTCCCCGTTAACGAGATCCATCACCATGGGCATCGTGTAATCGAGCGGCTGGTCTAGAAGGATGGTAATGGCTTCGTGCCGCTCAGGTTTGACCTGAAGCGTCTGCCCGAAGAGTGCCGCTACCTGGGATGCCCAGGCGCCTGCTGCATTGATCACCATATCGCACTCAATCTGGCCTTTAGTGGTTTCGAGCCGATATCCTCCGGCGATCCTCGCTACGCCTTCAAGCTTGCAGAACTGCCTGACCGCACCACCGGCTTCGCGCACTTTCTCAGCCAGCAGTGTGCACAGCTCGTGCGGATCGATGAAACCGTCATCAGGTCCGAAAATTGCGCCGGCGAGGCCGTCCGGGTTGAGATGAGGGATAAGATTGTTCAGTTCGCCAGCTTGATAAACTTTGGAACGGAAGCCGGCCTTTTTCTGCATCTCAACTGACTGACGAAAGAGTTCCATTTGCTCGTCAGTTCGGGCAAGTCGTAAATATCCGATGCGATTGATCCGCAATCCCTGGCGCTCAAACTCCTGGAACTGGCGCATTGAATGTTGCCGCAGGAGGATCTCGAATGGATCGGTAAACTGGGTGCCAATTACGCCAACTGATCGTCCACTTGAACCGGACGCGATGGCATTTGCATCGATGACGGTCACGCGGGCGCCTTGCCGGATAAGGTTAACCGCCGAACACATTCCTAAAGTGCCAGCGCCAATGATGACGACATGGGGAGAAGTGGTCATTTCAATTCCTGCTATTGTTTTCGCTGAACCGATATCGGGTTAGAAGTTACGAACCCGATCTGTTCATTCTGCATGCCGCGCTCAATATGACGGGTTGCGTTTCGTAATGTGACACCCTGTCAGGACTGCGAGGCGATGTGTTTGAAAGTGTCATCGATAGCGACAAGTATCGTATACGCATCGGCCTCAGTCATGGGCGTGGATAGGGCAAAAAGCCCGTAGCTCGCAGACAACACTCCTCTATCGAGGAGACCCTTATGGAGAAGGTTGAGCTTGTGACGGTCACCTGCGGAAGGATAGACCGAACGATAATCGACGATGTCATTGTCGGTGAAGTGAATCTTGAACAATGATCCGAGACCCACACAACGACCCGACAATCCAGATTTTCGGAAAATTTCGTTTGTTCCGTCTCGCAAAATCTCGCCGAGTCGATCCAGATGATTGAAAGTTTCTGGGGTCAGTGCTTCCATGGCTGCCAGACCAGCCCGCATCGTCACGGGATTTGCCGTAAAAGTGCCGCCGTGCGGCAGAGCGGGTTTCCCCTTCGTCGGATCAAATACAGCCATCACCTCTGCGCGGCCGGCAACGGCACCCACCGGAAAGCCACCACCGATGATTTTTCCAAGCGAGGTCAGGTCGGGCGTAATGCCCCAAAGCCCTTGAGCGCCGGAGTATCCCAGGCGAAACGAAATCACTTCGTCGAAAATCACAAGCGATCCCGATTGATGTGCCGTTTCGACCAAAGCTTCGAGATAATCTTTTCGCGCCGGAATGAGCCCGGCCCGGTTTGGCATCGGATCAATAAGTACACCAGCAATTTCATGCCCATGCACGCGGAAAACAGCCTTTATTGCTTCAATGTCATTGAAGGGAACTGCAATGACATCATCCAGAACCCCTTGGGGGGTCCCTTTTGCATAAGCGGTCGATGCGGGCATATCACCCCAGTTGCCCGGTGTGCTGTCTAGACTAACTTCAGCGAAATCATAGGATCCGTGATAGGCACCTTCGATTTTGACAATCTTCGGACGGTTGGTAAAAGCGCGCGCTGCTTTAATCGCCATCATGACACCTTCTGTACCGGAATTCGCGAAGCGAATTTGGTCGACAGAGGGTAATCGCTCGACCAAGAGTTCGGCCAATTCGATCTCACTGATCGTCGGAGCGCCAAAAGCCGTACCAAGAGGAAGCTGCTCGTTTACCGCGTTAATCGCTTCCGGCTGGGCATAGCCATGTATCATGGAGGTGAAGTTGTTGATACAGTCGTAATAGATATTGCCGTCGACATCACGCATTCGGCATCCCTCACCGCTCTGCGCATAGATCGGAAAAGGGTTTATGTAGACGGTCGTGCGCGTATTGCCTCCTGGCATTACCTTTTGTGCACGATCAAAGAGCGCTTGGGACTGAGAACAGGATTCTGGATATTGTGTCATGAGGCTAAAACTTCGAAAAGGAGGAACTGCGGAGCGTTCTCCGCTCCGCACCAAATGGCTCAACGTGTCATGATCGTGTGACTTTGTTCGCGCATAAACTGGGGCAGGAAATATGCACCTAGTCCGCCCTTGCCACTGACGCCGGTTCCCTTCCAGCCACAGAAAGGCTGTGCGCCTGGCCAGGCGCCGGTAGTCGCGCCGCTTGCGCGGTTAGCGTATAATACGCCCGCCTCTGCATTGTTGAGGAAATGTTGAAGCTCGTTCTGGTCGTTGGTGAAAATACCTGCTGCAAGACCATAGGAAACGTCGTTGCCTTCCTTCAGACCGGCTTCAAGGGAATTCACACCGCGCACCACCACAAATGGCATAAACAATTCATCGCGCGTAAGACTGGATGGACCCGACGTTTCAACAATAGCGGGAACAAAGTAGTTCTTCGGCAAGCCCGCGATATGTTCACCTCCGAAATGTACGGTGCCTTCTGCTTTTGCCTGTGCAACCGCATTGATAAACCGGTCGACTGTTGCATCATTGTAAAGTGGACCCATGAAGACATCACGCTTGCGCGGATCGGCAACGACAAGTGCCTTCGCAAACTCGATGCAGCGCGCGATGAATTCGTCTTTCACGCTATTGTCGACATATACCACCGAGCACGCGGAACATTTCTGACCTTGGAGACCAAAAGCCGAGCGCACAACGCCTTGAGCAGCACGAGCGATATCAGCGTTTGCCGTGACATAGGCCGGGTTCTTGCCGCCCATTTCGGCAATTACGGGCTTCATCCACGGCGATAGTGCCATGTGCCTGAAGATGCTCATTCCGGTCTTGTGCGAACCTGTAAATGCGACGCCATCAATACCCTTATCTTCGATAAGATTTTTACCGACATCACCATCGCCGAGCACCACGTTGAAAACGCCTTCAGGCAGACCTGCCTTACGTATGGACTCGGCAATAAGAAGACCGGTAAGCTGGCATTCTGGCGAGGGTTTAAATACCACAGCGTTACCGGCAAGCAACGCGCCCGTAATCATGCCGATAGACAATGCGAGCGGAAAGTTGAACGGCGCAACGACCGCGAAAACGCCATAGGGACGCAAAATGCTCGTCGCAGTCTCGTGGTCC
Organism: Ochrobactrum sp. A-1; assembly: GCF_022488005.1. Lineage (NCBI taxonomy): Bacteria > Pseudomonadati > Pseudomonadota > Alphaproteobacteria > Hyphomicrobiales > Brucellaceae > Ochrobactrum > Ochrobactrum sp. A-1. The sequence continues at coordinate 51,949 of NZ_JAKVQC010000009.1, read as the reverse complement.
ACAAGTTGGTTCATAGGGCGCACAAAGCCGTTGTTTGCCCTAAGTTCTGACGGATAATAGTCGAGCATATCGACCGCTTCTTCCGCCTCGCCTATAGCTTCCATACGCGACTTTCCGACCTCGAAGAGAGCGGCTAGTCCCAACTGGTATTTCTCTTCGGCGAGTACGTCCTTCCAGCGTGCAGCGAATGCGAGCCGTTCATCCAGGCTGGCCGCATTCCAGACTAATGCGCCTTTGCGAGCGGCAACAACAGCTGCACTAACGTCGCTTTTCGTTGAAACGGGAAAAACACCTAACGTAATTGCGGGATCGATGGGGCTCGCAACGCTTTTTGCCTCGCCCGTCGCAAATGGCGTGGACCATGCCTGACCCAACTGGTTTGCTTCGAAAATTGGCAGGATTTTATCCAGGTGATCATGAACGGGTGAGAAATCGACGCCGATATTCGAATAGGTGACGCGGGGTAATGGCTGAGTCATCGTTAAGTTCCACTTATTGGTATTATTCCCGTATTGTGGTAGAACATTTCCAATTGTCAATAGTCCCATTAAACGAAATTAAAACTTATTATCGGAACTTCAAGCCGCTTGACAAAGTTTTATAATCGATATTAGTTCCATTTTAGAAGATTAATACCGATATTCGGTACATCAAATCGGAGGGATAGGACGAGCTCCGAGACAGGGAGCTACTCACAGAAAATCGACTTCACCGTCGAAGGTGCACAACAATTCATAAAACGACAATCCAGAGGTTAAAGTAATGAAAACTATGCGTTATTTGATAGCATCGGCAGCGATCGCCTTAGTGACGGCTTCGACGGGAGCAAAGGCCGACACATGCGAAGCGAAGTTCAACTTCGAACCGATCAAAGCAGGTGTCCTAACTGTGGCGTTGACGAACACCCCACCCTACTCGGTAGAAAAGGATGGCGTTTCCGGCATCGACGGCGACCTTCTTCAGAAATTTGCTAAAGATAATTGCCTGAAGATCGAGTACGAGATCTTCAGCTATCCTGCCGCAGTTTCAGCGGTGCAGACAGGCCGCGCCGACATTGCTATTGGAGGTTTCTACCGCACCGCTGCTCGCGCAAAGGTGGTTGCGCTCAGTAACGCGGTTTATCTCGACCAGGTTTCGGTAGAGTCCAAAGAAGGTTTCGAGACGGTCGACCAACTCAAGGGCAAAAGAGTGGGAACCGTAGAAGGCTATTCTTGGGTCGGCGATCTGGAAAAGCTTTATGAAAATGTAAAGACCTATCCGTCGTCGCTCAATCTGGCGCAGGATGTTCAGGCCGGGCGTATTGATGCTGGCATTGAAGGTTTTGGCGCCGCCGCTGACCTAACCAAAGGAACCGACGTCAAAGTTAAGCTTTACCAACCGGATCCGCGCGTAAAGGCAACCACCCTACCTACTCAGACTGCGTTTTTGATGTCCAACAACAATGCCCCCTTTGCGAGTGCAGTGAATGAAAGCCTCGAGAGTTATCGCAAAGCTGGCGCTATTGCCGAAGTACTGACGAGTTACGGTCTTCCCACTTCCGCGGCCGATGTGGGCGACAACAAAGAATATTGATGAGCGGGACCTGTGGCTCCTTCTGCGGCTGCAGGTCCCAATACACATTGGCAGGAGCGTTCCTTTACAGCCGAAAGCTGAAACCTTATTCTAAAACGAAACGCTCTCGTCTCGATGAGACAACACATTTCAGCACCTGATCAGCATAGTTTGCGGGCATCCCACCCGAAGTATGAATTTCCTGTTGTCAAGAATCGGTCTTTAAACAGTATTATCGATCTTACGGGCTTCTTCACTTTGCTCACCAGCAAAATTTACCTAGCCTTAAACGGAACCGAAATTGACACGTCACCCAGGGCACAGAAGATTGAACGAATGACCGATACTACGCAAAAAGATAGTCCGCTCGAACGATATATTGCTATTATGGAAACCGTCGCACCGTTTGCCGAGGGGCTCACAGCCGTCGAGTTGGAAACGGCCCTCGATCTTCCCAAAACAACGGTGAATCGCTTGCTTCACACTTTGATTTCAAGCGGAATGATCAGTACACAGAATTCACGGAACCGAACATTCAAGCTCGGCGACCGACTCCTGAAACTACTTCACACCTCCCCCGATACGGGCTGGCTTGTGACGCTGGCGCAGAAACCACTTCAAATATTAGCTGAGAAAACCGGTCAGTCGGCGTTTATATCAAAGTTCGATGGCAGGGACATTCGTTCGGTAACGTGCGTCGCGCCGGACACCCCAGTTCGTACCTATGTGATGCCGGGCATGGCTATGCCTATCAATGCGACCGCATCAGGCAAAGCAATCATGGCCTTTCAGTCACCTGAAACCATCCAGCAACTCCTCACTCGAAATCTGGTGCAATTCACAGATCAAACGAAAATCGGCCCGGAAGCTCTTTTGGCGGAATATGCCGATATTCGTGAACGCGGTTTTGCAACTGATCTGGCAGAGCATGTAGCGGGACTGGGAACTATAGCATTTCCTATTCGTCTTGCACGCGCCCCGGTGGTTTACGCTGTCGGCGTAACAGGACCATATCGCGCAGTCATCGAAGAGGACTTCGATGAACATTGTCGGGCAATTAGTGACACCGCACAGCGGCTCGCCAAGCTGATGCAGCTTCGTGGTGCGGAACTGCACGACTTTCGCATCAACGAATTGGGAGATGAACAGAATTCATAGATCTCCGACCCATCGCTGGCTCAGTGTATCAGCGATGGGCTGGACTAACCGCGTCGGCTTGAAGCAATGTTGCCTGATGCCTAGCGTCAGAATTCCAATGGACACCCGTCAGAACCGTTCAATGGGCGTAAGATGGATCCCGCTCGTCAAGAAGCCGACACATCTCGGAGAAATGAGCAAATGGCATTTCCCGGTAATCTTCCCATTCCAGGGCGGTTTTTTCGGCCAGTTCATCAGGCATGATATTAAGCGGCTGATTTGTGGAGTAAGCCAGGATCAACGTTTTGCAGGACTTCTCCAGAAAATAAAGTTCATCATAGGCTTCGGCGACCGTCGCCGCAGTTACCAATATGCCGTGATTGCCCATTATCATCGATCGTTTGTTCCCCAACGCCTGAACAAGCCGCTTGCCCTCTTCGAGATCGTCCGCAATTCCACCGAATTCATTGTCGATAGCGACGCGATTGAAAAAGCGTGCCGTATTCTGGTCGATTGGTTTGATTTGTGGATCAGCGAGAGCGGCAAGCGCAGTCGCATAGGTCGAATGAACGTGCAGGATGCAACGAGCATCAGGGCGAGCGGCATGTATGCAGCCATGGATCGTCCAGGCCGAAGGATCCGGAGCATCACTTCGCGCCATCGTTTGCTCGTCATCGACGTTGAGGACTAGCAGATCAGAAGACTTAACCCTGGAAAAATGACGCCAACGAGGGTTCATGAGAAATCGTCGACCATCGTCAGAGAGTGCCACGCTGAAGTGATTAGACACACTTTCATGCCAGTCATTCAGCACCGCAAGACGGAACGCTGCAGCGAGCTCTTTTCGCAAAGTCGCTTCATCCTTATTTTGCCATTCGTTACCGAAGTTCGAGTTTAACGTCATGTCTCTTTGTCCTGTTGATCAAACGAAATGTAATCTAGGAAATGTCGATGGAGACAGGATTAGACGCATCACAAACTCACGGGAAACGAAATACCAACATAATGAACATGACGGAACATCATCATGACGGCATTTAGAGTTCCCAGTATAGAGCTGCTTCAGACGTTCATCGCGGTATTCCAATGCAGAAACTTTTCGACGGCGGCTGAGAAACTGCATCTGACTCAATCTGCTGTGAGCCACCGCATAAAACGCCTCGAGGACGAGCTTGACGTAGTACTATTTGATAGATCCCCGCGTAACGTTAACGCGAGCGAAGCGGGAGACAGACTGTACAGCGATATTCATTCAGCATTGAACTCATTGGAAAATGTATTCGGCAAAATTCGGCAAAATGCCAACCACACGCGTCTGGAAATCGAAGTCGAACCGGCTTTCGGAACGAAGTGGCTCGCACCGCGCCTGAAATCATTTCTGTTAGAGCATCCCGACCTGATACTTCAGATAAACCTTTCAGACAAGAAACTGGAATTCTCTGGCAATACAGAGATTGCGATTAAATGGGGTCATGAGAACAGCTGGCCTGGGTTTTATTGCGAACCACTAATGGATCTGATTTTTACCCCAATGTGTTCCCGTTCATTTTTGAACGAGCATGGTCAAGTAACGGCAGAAAATTTGGCACGCTTTCCTTTGCTTCACGATCGAGATTACAGCGAATGGACAAGATTAGCTGGAAGCCTGAATCTGGCGGCCAGGGACTTCCGAAACGGACATATAATTGGCGATACCGCTTTATTGGAGCAGGCGGCTATCGAAGGCAATGGGATTGCTCTCTGCGCTCTGGAGTTGACTGAGAACGCCGTTCAGCGTGGTGATCTTATTCCGCCTCTGCCCGATTTGAAGATAAGAAGCGACAAATCATACTATCTGTTACGGCATCAGTCGATTAAACCCACTACCATCGGCGTACAGTTTTCCGAATGGGTTCATCAAGCAGCGACTTGAATATGATGTCTAAATCCCTAATCGCCTTGAAGGGAAAAGAACCCGTGACCTGAGCCTTTGGCCTTTCTAAGCTATTGATAGAGCTACGCAATGAGCGGAAGGCGCTAATCACTCCGACGTAGTTCCCGAAGATTGCAGACATTGCAATAAAGTCTGAAGCAATAAATCACCACGTCATTCCGCAAAGTTGGCCCGTTGGTATCGCCCACGCTCGCCCACGCCCTGTTCACAACATCAATCAGGATAATTTTCTCCTGCTTGCTTTTGCAATCGATATTGCGGACGATATTACCGGATGCCCATCCGGGAGAACTCTTGGGAGGAAAGACATGCAGCATTACGCACTGAAATCGCTTTCCCTTGCCGCTGTCATCGCCATTGCAAGTCATCTACCTCTGGCTCAAGCGGCATCGCCAGCCCCGGCGGAAGGCCAGAATGGCATGGTGGTTACGGCCCAGCATCTTGCCTCGCAAGTCGGTATCGATGTGCTGAAGAACGGCGGCAACGCCGTCGATGCGGCAGTCGCGGTCGGCTATGCGCTGGCGGTTGTCTATCCGACTGCCGGTAATCTCGGCGGGGGTGGATTCATGACGATCCGCTTCAAGGACGGCAAGAGCACCTTTCTGGATTTTCGCGAGCGCGCGCCGCTCGCCGCCACTGAGACCATGTATCTGGACAAGGATGGCAAGCCGGTCGAGGGCGCCAGTACTGAAACCTATCTCGCCATCGGCGTGCCAGGCACGGTGGCTGGCCTCGAGGAGGCACGCGTAAAATATGGCACCCGCAAGCGCGAGGAGCTGATTGATCCAGCACTAAAACTCGCCAAGGACGGCTTTACGCTGGAGCTGGGCGATATTCTCTCCTTTGCCGACGGCAATGAAAGACTGGCGAAAGACCCGGCAGCGGCGAGAATCTTCCTGAAAGACGGAAAACCGCTTTCCTTGGGTGAAAAGCTTGTCCAGCCAGATTTGGCAAAGTCGCTTTCGGCCATTTCGGAAAAAGGTCCGGCAGCCTTCTATCAGGGCGAAATCGCCGATCTGATCGTCAAGTCGAGCGAGGAAAAAGGCGGTATTCTCGCCAAGGCCGATTTCGAGCAATACAACGTCCGCGAGCTGGAACCGGTCAAGTGCAGCTATCGCGGCTATGACATCGTTTCATCGCCACCGCCGTCTTCGGGTGGGCTGATCATCTGCGAAATCCTTAACGTGCTGGAGGGTTATCCGATTTCCTATCTCGGCTATGGCTCGGCGGAAACCACGCGTTTGATGGTGGAAGCGATGCGCCATGCCTATGTGGACCGCAACACGGCATTGGGCGACCCTGATTTCATCGATAATCCAATCGAGAAACTCACCAGCAAGGCCTATGCCGCAGAAATCCGCAGTCGTATCGATCCTTATCGCGCAGGTGTCAGCGAGTCGCTGAAACCGGCTGAATTCAAGGAGTCCAACGAAACCACGCATTATTCCATCGTGGACAAGGACGGCAATGCTGTTGCGGTGACCTATACGCTGAATGGATCGTTCGGCACGGCCAAGGTGGCCGAAGGCACCGGCATTCTTCTCAACAACGAGATGGACGACTTCACCATCAAACCGGGCGTGGCCAATCTCTATGGTCTCATACAAGGCGAAGCAAATGCCATTGAACCGCGCAAATCACCTTTGTCGTCGATGAGCCCGACCATTGTATCGAAGGATGGCAAACCGTTCATGGTTATTGGCAGTCCCGGCGGTTCGCGCATTATCACGATCACGCTCGAGGCGATCATGAATGTCATCGACCACGGCATGGACATTCAGGAGGCAATTGACGCCCCGCGCATCCATCACCAGTGGCTGCCCGACCGGGTCTATATGGAAGCAAACGCTCTTTCGCCGGATACGATCAGGCTACTGACCGGTATGGGCTATACGGTTGGTGAGGACCATGACTGGCCGGTCTGGGGTGAGGCAGCCGGTATTCTTGTCGGTGGCAAGGATATGGCAGCCATCGAAAAAGGCGGCGACAACCGCTATTATGGCGCAATCGATAGTCGAGCCGTCGCTGGTGCAGCCATAGGATACTAGCGCACAAAAGTCGTCGGCTGACTTGATTGCAAGTGAAAATCATCGAATTCAAACGACGGGAATGGGGCCGGAAGAAGACTGACGGCTCTTGGGCGAGAGGTGATCCGGAACGGACAACTTTGGCATCCCGCCTGAGATGTTTCCACTGTGGATAGGTGTATTGAATTGCGGCGTGATTCTAATGGATCTGCCAAGGCGGCCGAAGAATCAGAGCAAGCTGATGAGAGAATCATACTGAATATATGTGCCAAACTATGGGTCCTGAGAGAATTCGACGGATTGGGCGGGAATATTGACCCTCATCTCATCGAGCCATCTGGACGAAATTTTAATATCGGCGGAAATCCGATATAATGTCGTTTGAAGATACGTTCCGTCCGGTTGTTGTGCTACACTCATATAGAAGCCTTGCGGCTGGCTCAAGGACTTGGCCGGGATCAGGTCCTGCACGATTTGCCCGATCACAGCGCAGTAAGCCTGCAGGCATTGAACCGCAAAAAGTTGATGCTGTTTGGTCTGCAGAATTCCGATGGTGAGCAGTGCCAACCGATAAACACGGTCACGCTTTCTTAGAATTACGCTGTCATTAAATCTCACTTCAGCAATGCCTTGGTCGGTTGCGTATAGCAGCCTATTCCTCAGATTGGCTTCGTTTTGTACAAGCTGTCTGATCGATGCTTCGCCCCGCGACGACGCAAGCTGCTGTAACTGGGCTTCGAACATATATGCTTTTTCTTCATGGTTCATTCTGAGCATATAGTTGAACGGATGGTCGACGGCCGCAAACTCTCCAGTTACCTTGCCTGTCAACGCGCCCAGATCGAGACTGATCGATAGCATTGGGCGGTCTCCGCGGTTGATAGAGAGACGCGGAGGTGGCATGCCGGTTTCGGCAAGCAGGTTGCCGACAGCATCAAGGAATGGGGATACCGCTGCTTTATGCCGATGCTCCCATGGGTTCAATTTCTCCGATCCAGGATACTGACGCTGTTTCATCGCGAGCATCAAAGCCGTTGCCGCCTCTTCCTCAGCCGTGATGGCCCGAAACAAAGACATTTCACTATCGATCGGATGAAGTGTCCATGATCGCCTCAAGTGATCAAAAGCGCTTCGAAGACAATGTTTGATGCGGCCGCCAAGTTTGTTGGCAGACTCTTCAGCAATCACATGATGATCCTCCCAAGGTAGCTCGGAGGATCGATCTGGCGACGGGCCATACATCGGTGACAAGTTGATCGTCATCAGACACGCGGCGTGATGCGAGCTGCGGTTCGGATATCCGCGATCTGTGTACCCAAAGCTTGAAGGCTCTGACGCATATCGTTGAATACCGGCTGTTCGGCATCAGGATCGCTGATGGTGACAATTGCCGTGAACGGAACCCCCTCTTCCGGCATAACCTCTCCGGCGCGCGTCAGATAGTTCACAAATAATCGCCAGTTGGAAGACGGTCCTTTGCCCTGCGGAAAAGATTTCGCGAGAACCTTCACAGGGCTCCACTTCAGATCGTGTTCGATACGCTCGGCCTCGATCCCTGAGCCTCGAACGGAAGGGAGATACAACGGCTCCAAGCGCTGCCTCCATCCGCTCGCCTCTTCCTGCTGAAGCGCGGCGTTGATGTTAACGCGGACAAATTCCGAGCCAAACCGAGCATCAAGAGGTGGAGTGGAAACCAACGTGACCTTAGCGTGCCCGCGGCATTTTCCACCCGGACCGACAAGCGACGGAGGCCAGGAAAAACGGAAACTGATCTGCTGATCCCGCTGGATCCGCGATGCGAAAACAAGCGTGATAGCGTGCTCGCCGGTTTCGAGTATACGATCAGCCGCAGGCGGCATTCCGAAGCCAACCATATGCTTTGCTATTGGTGCCAACGGCTTACCTCGCAATGGCGCCGGTATTTCTGCGTGGTGGACGAGCAAGCCGATCAGCGTCTCCCGCGACACTTCTCCTTCAATCAAATGATCCAGCATAGCGGCCGTCTTTGCGACAAGCGGCGACGCATAGCTGGTGCCGCAGCCGTCAATGATCGTACCGTCAGGGAGAATTGAAAACAGCCCATGACCGAGCGTGGAATGAACTGTTCCAGAACCACCGATATGGGCAAGGTCAGGCTTTACGCCCGCGCGCAATCCCGGTCCTCGGCGACTATACCGAGTTGGAGCAAATGGGGTGCATCCATCGTGGCCCGGCGGGTTGAGAGCAGCTACTGCGACGTTTCTCGCGCTTTCCGCAGGTGTCAGGAGACCATCGTTGCGGGCATTCACAAGATTGGAGAGAGCCGTAGTCGCATCCGTCGGCCATTCTGGGCGAAGGTCTTGCGGCTGGATGTTGCCAGCAGAGATGAAAATCACCGCATTATTCGACTCGGCGATTTGATCGAGCCTAGCCGCGTGCGGGCTATATCTATCCGGCGCAGCAGCCTGAAGGATATTGAGGCTCATATTGAATACCCGCACATCATGTCGTGCGCGTGCATCGGAGACAGCCGCTTCCATTTCATCGAAGAATTGCGGAAGGCCTTCTGGGTAATAGGAAGCGAATGCCCCCGCCGTCTCGCTCGGGAATACCGCTACGTCCACCATTTCCACGCCGTCAGGCTCGGCACACGTTTCGAGACCATTTAGAAGTGATCCTGCAGCAGCCAAACCACCAATAAAGGTGCCGTGGGCCTGATCGGTATCTTCCTCAGCAAGAATATCCCAGCGATCGATGACCCAGTCGGACAAGGCCGCGCTTATGCCCCCGTCGATGATACCCATTCGCGGGTAGGTACGCTTGCTGTCACGAACCGGGATCGCAGCGGTGGTTGGACGTGAGCGGGCGGATGTTTTGGCCGACCCGGATGCCCTGATCACTATGCCGGGCAATTCGATTCGTCGGACGAGCGGATGTGTGTCGAGGAACGCGAGCAATTGAGCATGGCGCTTTACATCAGGATTGAAAGCTGCCAAATCTCGCCGTCCTTCACCATACGGCGTTTCGTTTATGCGCAACACTGGCTGATCGTTCGATGCGTCGAGGCGAACAGACAGCAATGGTTGGCCATGCTGACCGTCTTTGAGCTTTTCGACGGACAGGCCACGATTGAGAGCTTGGAAACCTGCGATGAATGTTTCGACCAATCGGCGATGGCCGGCGTCGAGGCGGTCCCAATCTGCACGCGGTGGCGGAACATCAAACAGCTCTACCTGATAGGCCCCACCCGTCATGGGGTTCGAGAGCCAAGCGATCGCCTGCTCTGCGGAGAAATCACGCCGATCAGAAGGGCCATAAATCTCCAACCGGTCGACTGCTCCGGTCTCGCTCCTCCTGGTAGATGGTCGAACCTCATCCTTGCCAGTTCTTTCGTTCCGGCGAATTGTGGTCTGTCTCTCGCATCGTGCGATTTCGCCGGCCACCTGGCGCAAAGTGTCTGGTCGCGCTTCGACAATCATGACACCGAGATCGCCGCCACCTACTACGGGAGTGCGGCCAGGACGAAAGAGGCTGGCGACGGGGCGGTGGCTTTTCGCCCAGGCCTCACGACGAAGGATAACTTTTACAAAGCCGACATCCCCCTGTGACTGGGCGCTCAAGATGCCAGATATCGTATCGATCTGACTTATAAGCGCCTTCTGATGGGCTACGAACTCCGAATCTTGATGCGCGAAAAAGTCCTTCTGGCTTCCGCCAGGATTGGTTTCGCGAGCCTCCTGGTAATTATCGGTATTCAGAACGATCTGGATCGGGCTAGCCATTTATGACCTCGTTTTCGCCAGTTTTCGGCGTGCGGCCGAGCTGTCGGCTGACGGTGGATTTGTCTTTTCCTGCTACCTCACCGATGTCGGCGAGAGAAAAGGCCAAAGCGGAATCATCGCGCATCGCTCGAAAGAGATTGGCGGGTTCGTCAAACAGCAGGGCGCGACGGTCACTCTGTACCCTTCCAGCATTCAAGGTGGCGAACTGGCGCAATGTATCTAACAGTCCGCGCTTATCTTCCTCGCGGACGGTTGTCGCCTTTTTGTAGGTCCGGACGAGCGACTCTATTTCTGCGCCGGTCGATCCTTCAGTGAACCAGGCGATCAATCGCAAGTGGACGTCAGGCGCTTCGACGGGCGGCATGAAATGGGAAGCGATCGCCTGACGCATCCCAAAGTCAGGCTTCGGAATTTCCAACTGAACTTCAAACCGCCGCCAGACGGCTGGATCAAGCAGTTTCTGATGATTGGTGATTCCGATTGTGAAACCAATATCGCGGCGGATATCGAGATTTTGAAGAAGCGCGTTGACGACGCGTTTGATTTCCCCGACTTCCTGAGGATCGTCTCGAACTTTGGCAATTGCATCGAACTCGTCCAGCAGCAAGACGCAACGATAGCGGTTTGCGAACGAGAAGAGGTTACCGATGTTGCGAGCGGTGGTCCCCAAAAACGAAGAGACAAGCCCGTCCAGCTTTACAAGTACGACAGGCAGATCAAGCTGCTTCGCGATCCAAAGAGCCAACCGCGTTTTGCCGGTACCGGGCGCGCCATACATCAGACATGTCTTGGATGGCCTGATATCGATTTCTGCCAAGGCATCGAAATTCGCCCATTCTTCAATGATGGTTTCGACCGCTTGAGCAACCGTTGAATTGAATAGGGGAGCCGCCGACTGGATATCACTTGGAAAAATGATGTCGGCGAGCGCAGCGGCGGTTTCCCGATCTACCGGAACCGGAGTGTTCCGCGTCAGTGTCTCCCCGAGGATTTGAGACTTCGAGCGCTCAATCCGACTTGGTGAAAGCTCTTTTGTGCGATCCGCGCTCGTAAGGATGCTGGTCAACGCGGCGGCCTGCTTCGGGTCTCCGTCCTTCGCTAATGCGTCTCTTAGCCGTTCTATCTGCTTCCGCATTGCTGGTGATGCGTCAGCTATTGCTGCACGACATAGAGCCTGCACAATTGAAAAATGATCCATAGCGATTCCCTGCGCACTTGTTGCGTCATAATGAGCTTATGATGCGTATATATTAATTTTTGGCGCATTTCAATCTTGTTTGTTGCGCTACAAGACTGTTTCGTCGCGCGATCTTCACATGCGTTGCGTTGGGTGCCGCAATCGTTGCAGAGCGCGCTTTCGGCGTGTCTCTAGCTTCCGTCGATATTCGAAGTGTTGAATGGCTATGTGAACGAATGACCGCATTTGGGGTCAACAGCTTCGATTGTAACGACCGAAATAAAGCGCGTTACTGACCAGTAACTTTCGACGGCCTTGCGGTCGTTCGTGATTGAAACGTTGAATCCCAAAAGCTAGCATTCGCCTACACTCCAATGAGTGAAGTTCATGCGAGGTGAGCATGTAGGCTACGTGATCGGCAATGTCTTTGGCCTGCAGCATCTCGGTGCTCGAAGCCATCGTGCTACTCGAAGAAGTTTGAGAGGGGTTCTCGAAAATATAGGGATATGGCATATCCGTTTTTCGGCCTGCAGGACATCGGCCGTCTTCGAGCAGGTGCGCGCAGCCCTGATACCCAGTCCAATTGACGTCCGGAGTTTGAACGTGAAAGTCAGTGAGAAGTTCATAGCCTTCGTGGATATCGTCGGTTTCACTAGCATGGTCGAAGCTGCAGAGGCCAGCGGAGGCGATCTGACCCGGGCACTTGAGCTGACAAATGCGCTGGGCAGTGCGACCGATGCAGAGAAAGTTCGAATAAACGGACATTTTGTGTGCCCAAAAGCGACTTACATCGAAAAAGGCGTTCGCTTCGAGGTAACGCAGGTCTCGGACTGTATGGTCGCGTCTGCAGAAGTGTCTCCAGCGGGTTTGATCACCGTTGTACACCACTGCCATACCGCAGCCGCGAGAGTGGTGTCCAAAGGCGGCCTTTGCCGCGGGGTGATCACAATGGGTAACATCGTCCACGCCGCCGGACAATTTGCCGGCACTGGATATATGGAAGCGTTCCACGCCGAAAAATCTGTCGCTTTTAAGAAGGCAGACGTCTCAGAGGCTGGAACCCCATTCATCCAATTCGACCCATCCGTGGTGCGCTATGCCAATGAACAGGCGGACGACTGCGTTCGATTGATGCTCGGTCGGATGACCGCCAGCGACGGATCGTATACAGCGATTGATCCGTTTCCTTCGTTCGCCAATGCGCCTGCAGCGCTGATCAACCTCGACTTTGATCCGGTCAAATGGAAGGCAAGTGTTGATCGCAGCCTAGGGTACCGGGAAACTACCCTCGCCGGCTACGATGCCGCCGAAATGGCCGCACCCGGCGAGAAAGAACGGGCGAAAATCCGGCATTACAAGCGCGGCCTGGAAGAAGTGATCGCGCGCCTGCGGGTCAAGGCAGCGCGGTTGGATGACATGATTGCAACGGGTCGTATCCCATACGGCGGTACACTGTAGCGAGGTCTCGAGCCAAGGTCGCAACGATAGCAAGGAGGAGAAATGCTTGGAGATCCGCCCTCGCCAGGGCCTGTTCGCAGATACTGGAAGTTCGCTTGGGCGGATCTGGCGGCACTGCCCGTCGTAGGCGCAGTGGATTACGCGCCAAAGAACAGGGGTGCATTCCGAATGTTCGCTGAAGGCAAGTTCATTGGCGAGCACTTGGAGGCGTTTTCGGCCGTCAAGACCAGGAAGAACCTCCCGGGCTTTGGCAACTGCGTATACTGCGGCCGTGGCCATGACGGTGACGGGAACGCACTGAAGCTGACCGGCGAACACGTGATACCTGAGTTCCTCGGCGCAGGCCTCGAGCTTCGCGAAGCTTCTTGCTTCGATTGCCAGAAAGCTACTTCCAAGTTTGAGGTTTCGGTAGCGCAGGAAATGCTCGACCCCGTCCGAAAGGCCTTCGCGCTCGTGGGAAAGGAAGGCGTTCTGAAGAAGTCAAACTTTCCACTCGATATTGGTCGGGAAACTACTGAGCACGAATACATCCCGTTGGTCCACTATCCGACGATCCTAGTTATGCCTGTGCTCTACCCGGCATCCACCTACAGCAGGCGACCGGTCAACGCAGATGGGCCGTTCAACTTTCGTCTCTACAACATAAATGCGGATGCGGCATTGCTGCAGCGTTACTCACTAGACGCTTTTTCGTCTCAAGCGATTGATATGGTTCGCTTCGCCCAATTGATCGCCAAAATCGCCCATGTTTACGCCATGCATCACTTCAGATCGTCGGTGTTCGTCCCTCGCGTGGCCGAATTCGTTCGCACCGACTTTCCGAGAGAGGCGGCGCCGCCGCCGCACTACCTGGAGCATGTGGGATGCCTTTGGCGGCAGCTGGATGGAACGACCGGGAACCTGCACGAGATTGAGGTAGGTCGTATGACGTGGAATGGTAGTGCCAGGAGAGCGGTGCGGGTCCGCCTCTTCGCCAGCTACGGCATGCCGTCCTACTACGTTACGGTCGAGTGACTTCGAGCGTTTTTGGTTGCTTGACTAAGCGCCGCTTTGTTCAAATGCCTGACTGGCCGGTGACAAAGATTCGGCTCGAAGCTTACACATTTGGCGGCGAGGAACGTCTGGTTTCCGAGATTGCATCTCAAAAGCAGCCATCCGCCTTCCCACCCCTTCGCGGTCGTTAGTAGTATAAAAAGCGAACGACCGCTTTCAGCAAACTTTTCGGCAGCTCGACGGCTTGCGCCCCATCAATGCCGGTCAAGAGCTGGCGCTGCGCCCCCGGAAGCTTTCGAGTGCAATGACGGATCGGCACGCCGCTTGGCGATCGACGTCAATTCGTCCGTATGTCGGGTTCCCCATTCGCAAAGCTGGACGAGGGCTTGTGCGAGGCTGCTGCCGAAGCTGGTGAGCGAATACTCGACCTTGGGCGGGATCTCGCCAAAGTCGAGACGGTCGATGATCCCATCCGCCTGCAACTCCTTGAGCTGCTGGATCAACACCTTGTCGCTGACCTTCCCGACCGCGCGGCGCAGTTCGCCGTAGCGCAATGCGCCGTGCATGAGGTGATAGAGGATCAGCGGTTTCCACTTGCCGCCCATCACAAACAGGACCGCATCCAAACCGCAGGTGAAGGGACTTGTCATCGCACGCGCTCCATCAAATTTTGGTACTTACCAAATGGTGCATACTAGAATAACAGACGGTGTGCCCTTAGTTCAAGCTCTCCACAATAAAGGAGAACGAGGTTGTCATGGGCAAACTAGAAGGAAAGATCGCTGTCATCACCGGCGCCAATAGCGGCATCGGCCTCGCTGCTGCCAAGCGGTTCGTGGCCGAAGGCGCTCACGTCTATATCACGGGTCGCCGGCAGAAGGACCTCGACAAAGCGGTCGCGGAGATCGGCTCCGACGTGACGGCGGTGCAGGGTGACGTGTCTCGGCTTGAGGATCTGGATCGCCTTTTCGGGACGGTGCGCGCCCAACACGGGCGCATTGACGTGCTGTTCGCCAACGCGGGCGGGGGCGAGCTGGAGCCGCTAGGACAAATTACGGAAGCATCCTTTGATCGGACGTTCGGCGTGAACGTTAAGGGCGTTGTTTTCACCGTGCAGAAGGCCCTGCCGCTCATGGGCGACGGAACTTCCATCATCCTCACCGGCTCAACCACCGGAACGATGGGAACGCCGGCCTTCAGCATCTACAGCGCAACGAAAGCCGCGATCCGCAATTTGGCGCGCAGCTGGGCGTTGGACCTAAAAGGCACGGGCATTCGCGTGAACGTCCTGTCGCCTGGGGCCACCGCAACTCCAGGTCTGCACGGCGTTGCGGTGGCCGGCGGGAAAGACGCGATCTATGAGCAGTTGATCGCCCAGACCCCTTTGGGGCGGATCGCCGATCCCGACGACATCGCTGCAGTCGGTCTTTTCCTTGCATCAGACGATAGCGCCGTGATGACCGGAAGCGAGGTGTTCGCGGACGGCGGCATGGCTCAGGTCTGATCCGTTAGCAAAGCCGGTCGAAGCACGAACGGCGGCTATTTCGCATAGCGAGCCGTTCGTTGCCGGTCTGTTTTCAACTCCTTCACGGACTTGCCGACATGATCTCTGGAGTGACTGTTTTTGGGTAGCACGGGTATGCTATGTGAATGACTGCAATAAGACGCAAAGCGGTCGGAGGGAGGTTTGATTGCGAGCCAAGAACTTTGGCCTATCCTTGGTGATCTCGTAAGCCTTGTCAGGATCGCGGCTGAGCGCGGCAAGTTTTCGGTCTGGCCGCAGGCTTCAAGCTCGGTCTGTTTGTCCTTGTCACGGATGATGATCTCGCCCGTCCCAACGGTGGCACGCATTTCCGGACGTGTATTGTCGAGCGAACACGTGCCATGTTGTTCGCGGCTGGGACGTCTGATCTGGCTGCTGCTTGTTGCCGTCTACATTCTTCGGCGTCAGGCGACATTGGCCTGAATATCGAAGCCTTCATATTTTTCCGAGCCGGAGAAATTCTCAAGAGTGATCGTACCAGTAGCGAGCGTCAAATCGCCGCTTTCGGATACGATCTTGCCTGCACCGAGATGCGTGTTGCCCTCGACGCGAACATCCATCTCGCCTTTCGATACGAGACCAGACAACTCGCTGATCCAGTCTATGGGCTTCAAGGCATTCCATTCCGCCTCGACCACCATCGCAGGGATCGAAGTAGCCCACATGATCCGCAAGAACCAATTCGCCAACGACAATCGTTCGCCATTTCAGGTCTCTGCGGACCTCGCAGCATAAGTGTGCCCACGGAACAGCACGCTTTTAACTGACTGAAAATTTTGCGACACAGCCATGCCGTCTTTCGCTGTCAGGGGGGGGCTTTGATCCATAAAAACCCTGGCTGTTACTGACATTCCATACCGAAGCGCAACCGATCAACTTGAGCCGAAGCATCCTTCAGCGCGACGCCGCTTGTTCCGATTTTGCAGATAGATGCCACCAGATCGCTGATCGCACTCGCAGCCGAAAGACAGTCCAATCCCCCATCCCGGATATTCGAGATGCAATTGCGTCTGGAATCCGGCGTTCCACGACGGGGGCCATAAGTGACGTAGGCACCAAGACTGTCTGCCGCCGACAGACCAGGACGCTCGCCGATCAGCATGATCGTCAACCGCGCGCCCAAAATCTCCCCGACAGGATCGCCCAACGCGACGCGGGCCTGTCCGGCAAGCGCTATCGGGCCGATGGAAAGGCCCTGAGCGCGCAATCGCCAAGCCAGTTCCTCGACAAGACGCGGCGCATTGATTTCGACCGCACTTGACGAAAGGCCGTCGGCGATGACGATAACCACGTCGGGGGCCGACTGAATTTCGGCGCGCGCCTGCAATCGCTGCATAGAGATAGCCGACAAACGGCGCCCGAGATCGGGGCGCCGCACATAAGTGCTGCGGTCCCCCGCCTCGCTATCAACGCGCAACGTCTCGAATCCTTGGGATGACAGGCGGGTTTCCATGGAAGCACGGTCCACTTCCGACCACACGGCTTCGCGTGCACGGGCATGGTCGAGCAGGAAAGTGAGAGCTGCTTTTGTCGGTTGCCCGGCCCCGAAACGCCCGAGTGCAACCCGTGCATCGGTCATTTCTTTCAACTCGAGCGGGCGCTTGCTCTCAAGTTCGATCATATTGTCGGTCATGCGGCATTTCCAAGCAGATTCGAGCGCGAAAGATAGCCGGTCAGCTTTGCTGGCGCACCTGCCAGTTTTCCCGTCGCATCGGTGAGACCTATATCCATCAGCCAGCGTTCGAATTCGGGCGCGGGCCTGCGGCCCAGCGTTTCGCGGCAATAAACGGCGTCATGATGCGATAGCGACTGATAGTTCAGCATGATGTCGTCGGCACCGGGAACGGTAATGACGAAATTGACATTGGCTGCGCAGAGCAGGGTCAAAAGGGCATCCATGTCCTCCTGATCCGCATCGGCATGGTTGGTATAGCAAACATCGACGCCCATCGGCAGACCGAGGAGCTTGCCGCAGAAATGATCTTCCAGACCGGCGCGAATGATCTGCTTGCCATTGAAGAGATATTCCGGCCCTATGAAACCGACGACCGTATTAACCAGAAGCGGACTGAATTCGCGAGCGACCGCATAAGCACGCACTTCCATGGTCTGTTGATCCACACCGAAATGTGCATCGGCCGAAAGCGCCGCCCCCTGTCCGGTTTCAAAATACATGACATTCGCACCCGGCATCCCACGCTGCAACGAGCGCCCGGCATCATGGGCCTCGCGCAACAGATTGAGATCGATCCCGAAACCTTCATTGGCTTTCTGCGATCCCGCAATGGATTGGAAAACCAGATCGACCGGCGCGCCCGCCTCGATAGCCTTGATCGTTGTTGTCACGTGTCCCAGACAGCAGGTCTGGGTCGGTATTGCCAGCCTTTCCCGCAATTCGTTGAGCAATGTGACAATGCGGATATAGTCCTGCGTGCTGTCGGTTGCCGGGTTGACACCGATCACGGCATCGCCCGATCCCATCAAGAGGCCATCGATGGCAGAGGCCGCGATACCACGACTGTCGTCCGTGGGATGATTGGGCTGATTGCGGGTCGAAAGGCGCCCGGCAAGACCGATCGTATTGCGAAAGCGGGTTACCACTTCGCGCTTGGCCGCAACCGAGATGAGGTCCTGCAAGCGCATGAGTTTGGAAACGGCGGCGACCATTTCCGGTGTCAGGCCGAAAGTCACGGCCTCCAGTTGACGCTGCCCGGTTTCCGGTTTCAGCAACCATTCGCGCAACTCACCGACCGTCATTGACGATATGGGCACAAAAGCAGAAGCATCGTGCCGGTCGGCAATGAGTTGAGAAACCTCATCTTCTTGCGAAGGGATCAGCTCCTCAGACAGAAATGCTTTGAGCGGCAGATCGGCAAGCGCCATTTGCGCCGCCAGACGTTCGACAGGACCTTCGGCAGCAATTCCGGCGAGTTGATCGCCCGAGCGCTCCGGCGTCGCCTTGGCCAAAAGCTCCTTGAGATCGGCGAACCGAAAAGTCGTTCGCTCAATCGTCGTCGTATAAGACATGCGATGCCCTTACCGGTTGAGGATGACCAACGCCTCTGCGTGAAGTTGTGGCGTAGCGGATGCCAAAACCCGGCCATTCGAGTGAATCGAAAGCTCGTTTCCCTCCCAGTCCGTGATGCAGCCTCCAGCTCCCAGCACCACAGGCACCAATGCCATATAGTCATATGGTTGCAATCCGGTTTCAAGCACTAAATCGCAATGGCCGCATGCGAGCAGCCCATAAATATAACAATCTCCGCCGAAGCGTCGAAGCCTGATCGATTGCGACAAGCGTTCGAAGCTTTCCCTGTCATCTCCAATGAACATATCCGGAGATGTCGTATAAAAACGGGCCTCGGCAATACTATCGCAGCCACTGGTGCTGGCTGGCTTGTCTGCAAAGAAAGCTGTGCCGGGTTTTGCGCGCCATCGTTCGCCGGTCGCAGGAATATCGATCAGTCCGCAGAAGGGCTTTTCCTCGAAAGCTAGTGAAATCAACGTCCCGAAAAGCGGGAATCCGGTGATGAAGCTTTTCGTTCCATCGATCGGATCGACAACCCATGTAAAGGCGTTTCCCTCCTTGACGCCCATCTCCTCGCCGTAGATTCCATGTTCGGGAAACCGCGCTTCGATCATTGCGCGCAAATGCTGCTCGATGGTCCGGTCGGCAACGGTCACCGGACTTTCATCGAGCTTGGAAATGACGTCGAGCGGCGTACGGAAATAGGATAGAGCAATTGGCCTCACCGCATCGGCCAATTCTCCGGCAAAAGCAAGATAGGTGTCGGCGTCGCACGCCGTTATGTCTGTCGCGGGCATTAAAGTGCTTTCAGAAAGAGTGGCCAGCGGGGATCGTGAATGATCGAACGGGCACGCATGTGTTTCCAGATGCCGTATTTGTAGAAATCGAAGTCGAGCGTCGAAATCCGGTTCTGCACCATGGCCCAGGTGCTCCATTTTATATCGGCCAGTGCTTTGTGCACGATGAAGCGCGCATGTTGCCTGCTGTCATAGCACCCGAAATATTCCTCGATAATTTCCCGGTCGATATCCTCGGAAAAAAACATCTCCCCGCTCCAGATCGCCAGATCGTAAAGTCGCTCGTTGTTCGAAGCATATTCGAAGTCGATGAGCTTGATGGACTTGTCTTCACCAATCAGAAAATTGCCGGGCATCGGGTCATTGAAACACGGAACAATATCCAGACCCGAAGCTTCGAGCGCGGCACGGGCCTGCCGATATTGGCGATACAGCCAATCATGATCAACCGGCCAGTGTCCGCCGAGGTCGCGGACTTGCTGATAATGCTCGTCGATCATGTCGAACACGGTCTTGTTCAACGGCAAGGCATCGGCCTCGTGGAAACGGCGATAAACGCGGACAGCTTCGGCGCGAATAACAGGATCGGCAAAATCGCGATGCGTCGAAGCACGCCGCCCTTCGATGAACTCGGCGATTTCGATGTCCAGGTGTTCGAGATAGTCGAAGGTCTTCGGCCCCACGCCAATCGCTTCAGCCTGTTTGCTTGCAGCCGTTGCAGCCTTGCGGTCGATAAACATTTCAGTTCCACGACCCGGAATCTTGAGGAAATAACCGAGAGGATCACCCTCCACCTCAATACGAAAATTGGTGTTGCTGATGCCACCCAGAACCGGCTTGTAGCGAAGACGATGCCCTTTCCAGGGTTCCACCAGAACCACAGCCGCTTCGAGCGCCCGTTCGGCATCGGATTGTGCCATACCCATTTCGTTCATGTCGCTGTTCCCACTTATTGTTATTTGAGCAACGCATATTAGACAGATCGCAGACGCCCCTCAAAGTCGGGATGACCCAACAGCATGCGGCAGCGCAGGAAGCGCCATCCGGTATATTTGAGGAATTCGACGCTTCGCCGCGGTGACCGCATTTCGAGCAACAGGCTGCGCAGTGCCCAGTAGAGATCGTCGGCCGCCGCATAGACGCGGCATCTATTGAACATCCTCTCGTCGAACACTCCGTCGTGCATTTCCAGCAAAGGCTTCATGTGACCTTCAAACTGATAAAGCTCATTCATCTGCACCCCAAGTTGATAATAGGGGTCCATATCGCCCGCCATATCGAAATCGACCAACTGGATGGCCCCATCAGGTCCCAGCATGACGTTGGAAGAATGCGGATCGCCATGTGCCGGTTTAAGATCGACGCCGGAAGCCTCGACGGCTTCGCGGATCGAGTTCATCCATGCAAGCATCCATTCGGCATCGTCAGGCAGGGAAGCTCCAGCTTTGACGACGATATTCCACAGGACATCAATGTCCTCGAAAACCGACCAGGAACGACTGAATGCAGGTCCGCGGGCGATCAGTTTCTGCATTTCAACAAGTTTTGCGGCCGGTACTTCTCCCATCAGATCGTCGATTTTCGCGGCCCGCCAACCCTCCCCGAGACGGGTAAAAAGCGTACTGCGCGTGGCCGCGTCACGGGCAACTGGCTCGGGCGATAGTCCCAGCGCGTGCAAGCGAACGGCTGCCGCAAAGGCAACATCGTCATCGACGAACTCCGACACCTCATCGATCCCAAGGCGCAGGAAATAGTCAGGACGCGCATCCTGAAGCACAATGTCGAAATTATCCGATTCAACCGCGTGATAGGATGGCGAGGCAACCGGTGCCGTGGCCGGTTTATAAGTCGGCTGCTTCGGAAGAAATGCGCGGAAGCTTCTCAACGCAGTTTCCACACGGATTTCCAGCGGGGTTTGCGGTACGCCGGCTGTCTTCATTCGGCAGCCTCGCGCAGTGCTACAGCATGCAATCCCTCGCAGGCAATATCGTAGAGCATATCGGCGAGAATCTGCGTTCCGAGTGCCTGATCCTCCGGTGTTGTGAACTCGGTCGGATGATGGATGACACCGTCCTTGCTGCGCACAGCCATGACGACAGACGGACAAACATCCGACAAAGCAACGGCATCGTGTCCGCCCACCGTATCGAGATGGCGTGCCGTTTCGCCATAGCTACCGGCCACGTTCTCCGCCAGCCGGACCAGGCCAGAGGAAAAATCGCCTGCTTTGCGACGGTCGATCGAGCGTATCTCGAACGTGACATCTGCCCGAGCGGCGGCCTCATCGATCTTCTCTTTCATCTTGTGTTCGGCCTCGGCCAGAATCTCCGGTGAGCCGGAACGCAATTCTATGAACAGGACCGCCTCAGACGGCACCGTGTTGGGAGAATTCGGAAAAACCTCAAGGCGGCCGACCGAGGTATGGAGATCAAGGCCGTATTGTCCGGCCAGTTCCTTGAGATCGCCGATCAGATAGCCTGCAGCGAGCAACGCATCCTTGCGCTGCGCCATGGGCGTCGGTCCGGTATGTGCCTGTCTGCCCAAAAATGCCAGGCGGTACTTGGTTGCACCCCAGAAGCGGGTGAAGATACCAAACCTTTCATCCGCATTGAAAAGAGTGCTGTCGCCCTCGATGTGGAGTTCGATCAATGCGTCAGGAACCCCCACTTTGTCAGTTCCGGCATAGCCTATATCCCGTAACGAAGAGCGAACACTGACACCGTCACCGTCAATCCTCTCAAGCGCCCAGTCCAGGTCCAACGCACCGGTGAAGACACTGCTCCCGAGCAGGCTCGGCTGGAACCGTGCGCCTTCCTCATTGGTCCAGTTGACGACCTGGAAATTGCATGCCGACAAACGGCCTTCTGCCTTCAAACGCTCCGAAACCGCAAGGATCGCCTCGCAGGCGGAGATGACACCAAGCGCGCCATCGAACCGTCCGCCGTTCGGCTGACTGTCAATGTGGGAACCGACCATGATGACGGGCGCATTCGCACCGGCCAGCGTCATCTTGCCGAACTGGTTCCCAATCGCATCGACTTCCTGTTTGAAACCGTTCTCGGCAAACCAGTTGCCAAGCCAGTCGCGCGCCTGGCCATCCTGCCTGGACAAGGTAAGGCGCGTCATCGAGCCGTCGGGACCGCCGCCGTAAGCGGACACAGTTTGCATCATCGTTTCAAGACGTTGAGCGTCAATCGGGGCTTTTGGAGATGAAGAGATTTCAGGCATGAATGATTTCCACATTGGATTGAATGAATTTGTCAGAGAATTCCCTGGCGATGCCATCGGTCGTAATGACGGCATCGATCTCGTTGAGGCCCAGCGTATGGATGGAGCCGAGCCTGCCGAACTTTGAACTGTCGGCGACGATGACCGATCGTTTGGCCTGCGCACGCGCAATCCGGCGCAGGATTGCTTCGTCCTCGCCGAAATCCATGAAACCGCGTTCGATATGAACGGCACTGATGGCGATGATCGCCAGATCGAAGAAATGCTCCTTCAATGCAGCAACGGTTTCATGGCCGTAAGTGGCCTGATAATCGGACCGCATGCGCCCACCCAGCACACGCACACTTGCTTCAGGGACATGGAAGAAATGCGCGGCAACCGCAATGGAATTGCTGACAATCGTCAAATCCTTGCGATTTTCCAGATGTCTGAGGCAAGCAAGGGTCGTCGTGCCTGTGTCGATGAACACTTTCATGCCATCCTGAACAAGCGCTGCCGCCGCCTCGCCGATCCGCGCCTTCTCCCGTCCGCCAACCCTGAGACGTTCGGCGAATGGCTGATCGCTTTCCTGCTGGTCAAGAACCGCCCCGCCATACACCCGGCGTGCATGGCCACGGCTTTCCAGCTCCTTCAGATCACGACGGATCGATTCCTGACTGACCTGCAATTGCTCCGCCAGTTGATTGACGTTGACGCGTTGCTCTTGCTTGAGACGGTCCAGGATCAGTTTAAGGCGGTGTTCCGTGAAACTCATGAGCTTTCCTTGATGACAGCAATAAATCGGGCCTGCGGCACAGATCGTTACGGTGCGGTGGCGGACTCCACTAGATGGCAAGCGGCAAAGTCCTGATTACCACGAACCGTCAAATGGGGATGATGGCTGCCACACTGCTCCATTGCGCGCGGACAACGG
The DNA here is from genome assembly GCF_022488005.1 of Ochrobactrum sp. A-1. Taxonomy (NCBI): domain Bacteria; kingdom Pseudomonadati; phylum Pseudomonadota; class Alphaproteobacteria; order Hyphomicrobiales; family Brucellaceae; genus Ochrobactrum; species Ochrobactrum sp. A-1. The sequence goes on along the minus strand of NZ_JAKVQC010000009.1, from coordinate 28,403 downwards.
GACTTGAAGCTGCATCCGGGAGGAATGTTGATCGGGCTGGCCGGTTCCCCCTCCAGCAAACAATCTCCCGGTTGATAGCGGCGTTCTTCAAGGGTTGGCATCGCACTGAGAAGTGCCATCGTGTAGGGATGGCCGGGATCGAAGAACAAGCGCTCGTTGTCGGCAAGTTCGAAGACCTCCCCCAGATACATGACCGCAACGCGATTGCAGACTTTTCGTACCATCGCGAGATCGTGCGAAATGAAAATGTAAGTCAGATCGTATTCTTTCTGCAGCTTCTGAAAGAGATCAATGAGCTTGAACTGCTCGGCCTGATCCAGCGCGGACAGTGTCTCGTCCATGATCAGGATTTCCGGCTCAAGCACCAGAGCGCGCGCCACGTTGATACGCTGGCGTTGACCTGCACTGAGGCCCAACGGCAATTCTTCGTAGAGATCCCGCGATAGACCTACATCTCCCATTACTTTCAGAACCCGCGCGCGAATTTTGCGGACATCCTTCCATCCATGGGTGCGAAGCGGACCCTCAAGCATTTTGCCGATGGACGTCCGGGGTGGCAACGATCCGTACGGATCTTGCAGAACCATCTGCAATCTGCCCCTGAAATCGAGCAAAGCTTTACCGGACAGCTTTGCGATGTCCTCATCGTAGCAAAGAACCTGGCCGGAGCTTGGCAATTCAAGACGGCTGAGCAGGCGCATCAAGGTAGACTTGCCACAGCCGGATTCACCGACAATGGCGAAGCTGTCGCCGCGCCGCACATCGAATGTTACATTCCGCACAGCTCGTACCGGCGTGAAGCCGCCAAAGCCCGTCTTCTTCTTGACCATATATGTCTGCGAAGCATCGCGCAGACTAAGCACGATGTCACGATTGTCCGCGAGTACCGGTACGGCGCCGCTCTCGTTCCAGATTTTTGGCGTCTGGGCCACAAGATCACGCGTATAGGGATAATTGGGAGCGGCGATCAGCTTTTCGGTTTCCTGCTCCTCGACTATTCGCCCCTCTTCCATGACCAAGATGCGGCTGCAAGCTTCGCGCGCGACCGGCAAGGACGAAGACACAAAAAGAACAGCGGTGTTGAAGCTGTCGCTCAGTTCTTTCATCAGACGGATGACCTGTGCCGCAACCGTGACATCCAGAGGCTGGGTCACATTATCGGCGACCAGCAGTGCCGGATTGGTGACAAGCGCATCCACGATCAAGGCGCGCTGCATCATGCCGCCGGAAAACTGGGACGGATAGTCGTGAAAGCGGTTGCGGGGTGCGGGAATACGCACGGCCTCCAGCAACTCAATCACCCGTTCGCGGGCGTCGTCTCTGGATGTATCGGGCACGACAGCCCGCAATTTTTCGACGATCTGCAACCCTACCGGCAGCGTGGGATCAAGGGCACCCATCGGATTTGCGCCGACATAGGCAATGCGGCGGCGAAGCGAACGCATCTGCGTTTCGCCGAGCTTGTAGATATCCTGGCCCTCGAACAGCACCGCGCCGCTGCGAACACCAAGTGGTGGCTCCAGCCAGTTGACGACGGCCTTGGACAGAACCGTTTTACCCGAGCCGCTGGCTCCCACGACGCCAACGATTTCACGCGGTTTCAGAGCGAAGGAAATATCGTTGAGAATAGGCTTCTGCGAACGCCCAGCGGTTACGGTCAGGTTTTTAAGTTCGAGTAACGCCTGGCTCATCACTCCGAACCTCCGTGAATGGTGTTGCGGGCACGTTCGAAAGACGCACCGATGAGATTGATGCTGGTCAGTGTCAGCCCGAGAAAGACTCCCGGCATTGTGGCAATCCACCAGGCATTAAGAAGGTACTTGCGACCATCGGCAATGATATTGCCGAATGTCGGTGTAGGGGGCTGAACACCAAGACCGAGAAAGCCGAGAATGGACTCGAAAATCATCATGCGCGCCACATCGAGCACCGATGTGAAGATGACGGGTGGCAGCAACAACGGCAGCAATAGTGTGAGAATGATACGAACATCCGTCGCGCCACCAAGTTTGGCTGCGCGTACATATTCACGCTGGCGTTCGGTCATGACGATACTGCGCATGATGCGTGCATATACGGGCCAGCTCGACAGGCCGAGCACCAGAACGATGGCCGGAATGGTGGGGCGGGATACGCCCAATACCGCAATGGCCAGAATGATCATCGGAATGGAGAGCTGCGCATCGGTGAGCCGCATGATCAGCGTATCGGTTCGACCGCCGAAATACCCGGCAATCGTGCCCAGCGCGCAACCGATAACCAGCGTAACGGCCACAGATGAAATGCCGATAAGGAAGGAATAGCGCAAACCCACAAGCGAGCGTACGAGCATGTCGCGGCCGATCTGGTCGGTGCCAAGCGGATGCCCCCAGCTCCAGTTGTCACCCATGAAAAGCGGCGGCAGCAGGCGTGCGCGCACATTCATCTTGGTCGGATCGATACCACTGAGTTCGGGGTAGAGTGCAGCAGCTAGCACAAGAATGATAAATATGGCCAATCCGATGCGAAAGCCCGGTGCGGCAGCCGCACGGTCGAAGATGCGGCGAGGAATGGATCGGGACGTGATCCTGGCGGGAGCCGGTGTATCCAATGCGGAAGTGACAGACATCAGTATTCGAGCCTCGGATCAATTGTGGTGGCGACGAAATCAACGGCGATGTTGATCAGGACAAAGATCGCGCTCGTGACAATGGCGATACCCTGAATGAGCGGAAAGTCGCGCTGGAGAACAGCGTTGATCGTCAGCAGGCCGAGCCCCGGATAATCGAAGATATATTCGACGATGATGACCCCGCCGAGCAGGCTTGAAAACTGCACGCCGAGCAGATTGAGCAATGGAACGGACGCATTCCGCAGAGCGTGGTTCGATATGATGCGTCCGCGGCTCAATCCGCGAACGCGTCCCACGGACACATAGGATTCTGTCATCTGTGCAGAAACCGAACTGACAAGCGTCCGGATAAGGACAGGCGAGAGTTCCACTGCGAGCACAATCGCCGGCAAAATCGTATATGCGAAACCTTGATAGCCGATGGCAGGCAACCAACCCAGCTTCACCGAAAACAACAGTGCAAGCACAATGCCCAGCCAGAAATTAGGCAAGGAAATAAAGATCGACGATATATAGAAGGCAAGCTTGTCTGGCCATCGCCCCGGTGCCAATCCTCCGGCTATCCCGACAACGGCCGAGAAGACCAGCGCGATGACCAGTGTTACCGCCGCCAGTTGTAACGTCATGGGCAGAGCTTCGAAGATCAGGTCGAAGACCTTTGCGCGTTCGCCGCGCGTGGCATCGTTGAACGTCGCTCCGCCGGTCGCGGCTCCGTTTGCGGGACGCACGAAGGACTGGCCGAGGTCACCTTGCACAACGCCGGTCATATACCGTCCGAACTGCACGAGGATCGGATCGCGCAAGCCCATATCGGTAGCGATTTTTTCAATCAAGGCTTCCGGCGCCATACCACCGGCCATGAGGCGGACGGGATCGCCCGGCACGACCCGCAACAAGGTGAAGATCAACAGAGATACGAGAAAAATGATGACAACGCCCTGAACAAGGCGCCGCATCAGGAAATTGACGGCGAACATCGCATGCGCTCCGCTTCAGAAACTTCGGAAACCGCACGCCGTCCAACGGTCGGCGTGCGGACGATCGGATTCAAGCAGAAGGCTTGGAGGCGTCCATCGATCCATCCGGATATATGTACATGCCCTTGAATTCTTTCTGCATTGCATGGATCATTACCGAGGTGAAGAGCGACAAGGCTGGCATCTTGGATGCAATAAGCGGCATGGTTTCTGTCTGCAAAATCTTCTGACGCTCCTCCAGAGACGGCGCGCTGCGTTCCTTATCCAGGCTCGCATCGATTTCCTTATCCTCAATGCCGCAAATTCGGTGTGACGACGAATGGAAATGGGTGCGCAGGATAAGATCGGGTTCCGGAGAAGCCGTTGACCATCCGCAATCCACCATGTGGCCGGGGCCGCCGCCGGGACGATGATAGAGCTGCTCGTTCCATGCTGCGGGTTCGAGAACGGTCAGGCTGACATTGAAGCCTTGTTCGTTGAGCATGGCGGTAATGATCTCGCCATACTCCTTGGTCTTCGGGTAGAAGCCCACCGAGGTGATATATTCGAGCGGCGGCAGGCCTTCGCCCTTCGGAAAGCCGGCTTCGGCCAGTAGCGCCTGGCACTTGTCCGGGTCGAACTTCGGATAGTTTTCGAGATCGACATAACCAAACTTAACCGGCGAGACGAAGTTCGACGAGGCGTGACCGGCAGAACCCAGCACTTCAAGGATCATCTCGCGATCGATAGCGTGGCAGGCAGCAAGCCGGATGCGCGCATCGCTGAAAGGTTCCTTGGAGCAGCGGAACCAGAGATATTTGTTTTCGACCGAGACAACCTCGTTGATATAGATCGCGGGATTGTCCTTGATGGAAGCCACCTGTTCCGGTTCCAGCCGCTCGACAATCGATGCCTGGCCATTCATGAGCGACAACATGCGCGTGGTGGAATCGCCGGTAAAGGTAAAGTTGATGCCCGGAATGGCCGGCTTGCCTTTGAAGTAGCCATCGAAAGCTTCCAGTACCGTGTCATTGCCACGCTGTTCGACGAATTTGAACGGGCCCGTACCGTTAAGGCGTTGAGAAAGAACGCCGCCGGGACCACCGGCGATATCCTTGGCCGACATGATAGGCAGGAAGGATGCGAGGAAAATGAAGAGATGGGCCGGATAGCCGCCCTTCGACGTATCGACGATGACAGTATAATCATCCGGTGTTTCAATAGTCAGTGTTTCGGTCGGGCCGGGATACCATTGCGCCGGGCGGTCAGGATGCGACCCGTACTCGAACGTGGCCTTGACGTCCTCGGACTTGAACGGTTTGCCATCGTGAAAGACGATACCTTCGCGCAGTTTGATCTGCAGCTTGGTCGGTTCCAGCAGCTTAACGTCAGTGGCCAGTTCATACACAACTTCGCCCGGATTATCGAGCGTCATGGGTGTGCGGGTCAGAAAGCCCATGACAAAGCCTTCGATATTCTTCTGTGACAGCGTCGTATGAGCAGTGGGATCCCAGTTTCCCGTGATGTTTTCAGCGGACAGAAAAGTCATCGCTTTTCCGGTCTGGGCATAAGCCGACGAGATGAAGAACTCGGGATTGACCTGCATATAGCCAAGGGCCGCAGCTCCAGTCAGCCCTTGCAGAAAGCGACGACGGCTAAGTTCTGAATTCATGGTATTCCCCTTTATTTTTTTATACGAAGTTTGCCAGAACGGTCAAAACAGTCAAAGGCAAGAACCGTGCCAGACGGAAATCTCCGGTACTCCGGTCAAACTCCGTGTTGATATTGTGGTTTTTGACTGTTTTTTGTCAAGCTGCTTATTGTTTAAGCATGCTCGATTGGACATAGACGACAGATCAATGGCAAACAGCGTTTGGACATACGTTATCGCCGCTGCCTCCACTTAACAGATTAGTATGAATTCGACTCTCATCCGTCGGGATGACCGGAGACGCATCCCCTCACAGCAAAAGCCATCGGTTTTTGTGCTGTGACTTTCGTCTTCTCCGCAAATGGAAATGTCATTTGAGGGAGTCAGCCTAACATGAAGCGCTCTCGTGACCGAACGCCCCGCTTGATCGGTCAGAGTTGGCAGCAGGCAATGCGGCCAGGCCGCCGAGGATGGGCGCAGTAAATCACGTCACAAAGGGCATGATATCGACGCCGTCGCCTGGAAACACCGTGATATGCGGATGGTCTTGAAACAGCTTTGCCGCAGCCTCCGCTGTTGCAGCTTCCACCACCAGATAACCGCAAAACGGATTCTTGGCTTCCGTTATGCCATGTTTTGTCACACGGGTTGTCTTCCTCACCATGCCGCCGCGATCAAGGATGACAGCGGCATGGCGTTCTTCCCATGCCATCCACTGTGCTATTCCCTTCGCATCGACCGCATCCTGCTCCGCTTTTGACAGGCGTCGAAAGGATGCGAGGTCTTCAGGCTTCATCGTATACACGGCAAGAAATTTCGGCACCGGTATTCCTCCCTGAACTTTAAACGCCTTCAGTCTAGCTTTGATGCGCGGGAAATAACACCGCGTCGATCCTGACGAAGCCATGCCGCACCGCGTGCCTTCGCATTGGGGCTCCGGCTTGATCGAGCGACGAACAACAAATTCCAGCAGTAATTCCCGGATCGGGCAAAGGCCTTGAGGACTTCAGACAGGGAAGCAGCTGCCCCATTCGCCGTCGGAAACTCCCGCCTCCCCTCGCCGGTCCGCCTTGGCGGTGCGATGATCTGTTGACAAGCTGACGCCGCCATTTCGCTCGACGCGCACCCTGCTATTCTTCCGGCGTGCCATCAGAGCGGCCTGTATGAGATTCCGATCCGCAAACGCAGCGCAGTTCTGGTTCGGCAGAGCCTTTCGGTGGCTCCGATTGGAATTTGTAACCGGGGCATATTTGTTGGCAGTTCTTTTGATTTTGAGTCGAAGTCAGAAATATCAAACACTGTGCATATCGCGAGTTTCGCATCGATATTTCATGCCTATGGGATTCCTGATTTTGGCAAATCATGATTCTCTGTTGAGATGCCGAAGAGAACGCTTCCCTCGCCCAAGCATGCTGATACGCTTTCACTGAATGCGTTGCGCAGTCTGGTCACAGGTCTGGTTGAGAAAGCAGAACATGCAGAGGCTCGGCTTGAGAGACTGGAAGCTGAGAATGCAGCACTCCGTAAGGAGAATGCCGAGCTTCGTCTGGAAAACACCCAGCTTAAAGTCGAGAATCAACTGCTTCGCGATGAAATTGCGCGGCTGAAAAACCTGCCACCACGACCACCGTTCAAACCGTCAGGCATGGACAAGGCCACAGACGCGAAGGCGCAGGATAAACAGCCAAGCAAAAAGAAACCACGTGGACCAAAACGGGATGTCGAACGCGTTGACCGTGATGTTGTTCTTCATGCCAATGCTCCGGCTGGATCACGCTTTAAAGGTTACAAAAGCTGTTACGTTCGGGATGTGGTTTTGCGCGCTGAGATTATTCATTACCGGCGCGAATGTTGGGTGACACCGGACGGTAAAACAATTCTTGCGCCGCTGCCTACAGGAATCGTCGGAGGTTACGGACCTAATCTGCGGCGGCTCTGTTTCATGCTGCACGCACAGGGCCAGGTGACGATGGAACGACTATCGACGCTGTTGAACGATATCGGCGTGGACATCTCGAAACGACAGGTTGTTCGTCTGCTGACAAAGAAGATGGATGGGTTTGTGGCTGAAGATGCGGCAGTTCTATATGCTGGTCTGGTGTCAGCCGCCTATGTGACGGTCGACGACACCGGTGCCCGACATGCCCGCGATAGCTTCTATACTACTCATATCGGCAACGCGCATTTTAGCGTCTTTCGAACCACAAAGACGAAATCACGGCTGAACTTTCTCGCTCTGCTACGCGGTAATTACCGGGATTATGTTCTCAACGATGCGGCTTTTGATTATTTGCTGGCCCGTAACACCGATCCTGCAATCATAGCGCTCTTGCGAACCCGCAAACCACAGCACTTTCCCAATCAGGTGCCGTTTCTTGAGCATCTGCTCAGCAACGGCGTTGATATCTTCGACAAAGATGTACTTCGAATTGTCAGCGAAGCTGGTCTATGGGGAGCTATCCGATATCACGGGCTTATGGGCAATACGGTGATTGTCTCTGACGATGCGGGGCAGTTCCGGGTGGGAGACCATGCCCTGTGCTGGGTGCATGCTGAACGCTTGTTGCACAAGCTGATGCCAGCAAAACCACAGCAGATGGAACATGTCGAAATGCTGCGCAAACTCATCTGGCTCTTTTACAAGCTTTTGAAAGACTTTGCCCGAAGTCCCAGCCGACGTGCAGCTCAGGCCCTTGAAGTCAGGTTCGATCGGATCTTTTCCATCCGCACCGGATATACTGATCTGGATAAGCTTCTGGCACGCTTACTGCGTCGTAAACAGGAATTGCTGAAAGTTCTCGAACGACCAGAAATCCCGTTGCACACCAATGCTTCCGAGAATGATCTGCGCAGCTGCGTCACTAAACGAAAAATCTCCGGCGGCACCATGAGCCGGGATGGACGTATCGCCCGCGATACCATGCTGGGTCTTATGAAGACCTGCAAGAAACTCGGGCTTTCCTTCTGGCACTACCTCGGCGACCGGCTTGGCGTGCCCACTCAACGGCCAACGACCCCGGAGCTTGCAGCTCTCATTATCGCAAAAGCCTGATCCTACTTACTTACGACGGCCAGGCTTTGAGAATGGGACCACCTGCCCTGCTCTTGTTGGTGCTTTACCATAATATGACCGCCCGTTAAGCTCAGTAACGACGGTGAAACATTCCACTGTTTGTCGTCATCCGTGTGCACCGTCACTGTCTTGCGATTGCGACGAATAACAAAGCCTCGAACCATCGTACCATCTGGCCCTTCAAACATCACGCCACTGCCGAGCTTGATCTCCTGCAGCACAGCGGCTGTCTTTTGTTGATGGAGAAACTGCAATCGCTCAACGATGCGACGGTTCAGTGCCGTCAACATGTCTTCATCCAAACTATCAATATCGAGCTCTATCATCCGCGCCTTCTTCAAAATGCAATTGTAAGCAATCTTCTGTCAAAGACCGGATTATGATAGATTGCGATACTGCGTGCAATTGCCCGGTAAAATGGCACTGCCACCATACCTGCCCCGCTTACCTGGAATTTCTATCGGCATTGGAAGGCTTTTCAAAAGCTAACCTATTTAATATATTATACAAATATCGATATACGAAACCGAATATAGCTCTTGCTTTCGTTACTGTGACGTTAACCATACGGGTTTCTAACATCTGATAAGTACAGCTTATCGGAGGTTATTTGTACGAGGCACTTGTACGCGCTGTAAAACAATGGTATCAATGGCGTACGACCAATTTCGGAGGTCCCGATGCCCCAGACAAGCTACAAGATCAGCGAAGCCCGCAAGAATTTCGCCGAAGTCCTCGATCGCGCCAACCAGGGCGAAGAGATCGTCATCATGCGTGGCAACGAAGTTTACGCCCGCATCGGTCCAGCAGCGGACGGTGGCAAGCGCCCTTTTGGCCTGTTGCGCCATCGTGGCCTGCCCGACAACCTGTTCGATACAGTTGATGCAGAGCAGGCGGCGATCGATGCCGGAGACTGGAATGATGATACCGGCGTCTGGCAAGGCAAATCCAACAATAGCGAAAACACGCAATGAAAATCCTGCTCGACAGCCACGCCGTCTACTGGTGGACAATCGGTAGTGATCGCCTGTCCACGAAGGCACGATCGCTGATCGAGGACAAGGCAAATGCTATCCTCGTCAGTGCGGTCACGTTCTATGAGCTGGACAACAAGATGCGCCTGAACAAGCTTGATCTCAAGCCCCAGGAACTGCGGGCAGCCGTCACGGAAAGCGGCCTGCAAACACTAGCCATCACCGATCTGCATGCCGAACTTGCAGCAAATTTTGATTGGGAACATCGCGATCCGTGGGACCGGATTCTTGCCGCTCAGGCGCGGCTTGAGCACTGCACTTTCATCTCGACGGATCTGGCGTTCGACGCGATTCTGCATGAGCGCGTCTGGTAAGGGCAGTGGTGGTGAAGGTATTCGTGGACATTGCCGAGGCAGCGGAGCGATTTGACGAACTGATTGACTTCGTTTTGCGCGATGACGAGGTTGTCATCTGTCGAGCTGACGATCCTATTGCCGCGATCGTGCCAATTTCGCAGAACGGCCAGGGCACATGGGATGAAGTCTGGGCGCTGGCGCTTAAGGGAAGGCCTGCAAACACGCACCAGACTTCGAACCACGATGAACTATATGACGAGAACGGACTGCCGAAATGAGCAGCTCGTCGTCAGGTTCGATTGAAAAACGCACCGAGACTTTAGATACGATAGGGCGTCACGACACGAAAGTGTTGGATCTGTCCGACTTTTGAGAACGTATGGTGATCACGCTGCGAGGATAGATGTTTCGCGCCGCAATGGCCTGAGATCAACGCCGTCTGTTGGGGTCCAGATGTAATCGCCGGTGAGACTGATGTGCTGCCAGCCGAGTGGGGTAATGTGTTTGATGATGTCAAGCGGCGTGGGAATGCCCTCGCGGTTGAGCTCGGCGAACGCCGGTTCGAGATAGAGTGTGTTCCAGTAGACGATGGCGTTGATTAGCAGGTTCAGTCCAGATGCTCGGTAGAACTGGCTCTCGAAAGTCCGGTCGCGCAATTCTCCGAGGCGATTGAAGAACAGTGCGCGGGCCAAGGTGTTCTGGGATTCGCTCTTGTTGAGGCCGGCCGTCGCGTTCCTGCGCATTTCGGGGTTCTGCCACCACTGGGGCAGAAAGATGGACCGATTGATGCGACCGAGATCGCGTAGCGCCAACGCCAGTCCGTTCTGGCGTGGGAATGCGGACAGCTTTGCCAACAGGGTCGAAGGCCGAACCTGCCCGGAACGGATCGTCGTGACCAGCCGCAGGATGTCGTTCCAGTTTGCCTTGATCCGCTCGACGTTGATGTGCTCGCCAACGAGCGGCGCCAGGTTTTCGGGAGGCGCGTCGCCCGGGAAGAGATAGAGCTTGCGATCCTTGAGACCGCGCAGCCGAGGCACAATCTGGAAACCAACGAGATGGCAAAGGGCGAAGCTCATATCGCTTACCCCGCCGGTATCGACATAGTGGGTTTCGATGGCGAGATCGCTGCCATGATAGAGCAGTCCATCGAGGACATAGATGGCTTCGCTCGCATTGGCATTCATGGCGATGATGTAGAAAGCGCCGTACTGGTCAGAGGTGAACCGGTAGAATTTGGCGCCGGGGTTGGGACCATAGCGGCCGTTGAGGTCGCCGATCGCCTCGGCGTGTCCGCCCGCCGGAAAATACTGGCCATCGGAGGATGACGTTGTTCCATCGCCCCACAAGCTTGCCAGAGGCAATTGCCTCTGGGCGTTGACGAGAATGGCGTGCGCGGCCGTGTAACCTTCCTCGCGAATATGCCAGTCGTGCGCCCAGGCGAGTTGGCGCATCGTAATGCCGGGGGAAACGTCCGCCATTCTCGTGAGACCGAGATTGATGCCGTCCGCCAGGATGGCGGTGAGGAGCGCAAGCTTGTTGTCGGCCGTCCGACCGCTGCGCAAATGGGTAAAGGCGTTCGAAAATTCCGTTCGGGCGTCAACCTCGAGCAAAAGGTCAGTGATGCGGATCGCAGGCAGACGGCTTTCCACCTTTAGCTTCAGCGACTTGGCGATATCCGGAAACATAGCCTTGTGCGGCGTGACGCTAAACCCCGCCCCGGTCAGTTCTACATCGTCGAGCTCGCCGGCTGCGGCCAGACGCGAGAGGTCAGCCAGTCCATCGTTCAGCAGCTGGCGCTGTTGGCGAAGATAAGTCTCGACATCGGTATCAACGGCGATTGGAAGCGCTCCTTCCTCACGCATCAGCTCGAATGTCGGCGTGGGAATGAGAAAGCTTTCGAAAGACTGGAAGCGTTTGGCTCCTTCCACCCAGATATCGCCCGCATCGAGCCGGCGCTTCAATTCGCTGAAAAGGCAAAGCTCATAAGCCCTGCGATCAATCTTTCCATCTTTGAGTATGAGAGGCATCCAGCCCTTCGGCGCAAAGGAGATCGGTGCCTTGTCGGGTATGGTCCTTTTGCCCGTACGATATAGACCCGCGACCACGGATAGCGCCCGCAAGAGGTTCGCCGCCACTGCGTGACCGCGGAACACGAGAGTGGAGAGAAACTGTGGCGCCAGTTTCCTGATCGTCGGATAGCGCTGGAGCATTTCGATTTTACCGTCGATAACATCCGGCGCGATCAGCGTATCAACCGCCTGGACACTGGTTGCAAAAGCTGGCCATTGGATGACCAGATCAAGCGCTTTGGCCATGTCCTCACCCTTCTCTCTGGCCTTGATGATCGCATGGCAGACTTTTGAAACGTCCTTCAACGGCGTCTGCACTTCCCGAACGGATCGGGTGACGCGAGCAGCCGCCTGGTTATTGGCTCGCCGCGTCAGGATGCCCATGAGTTTCTTGAACATGTCGATCGCGCAATCGGTGAGATGGCGGGAAAGGTGGAGCACTGTTGCAGCCAGGACAGCATGTCGGCGTTCGGTGTTAAGGTCGCGCAGATGCTGCGCGCTCATTCGCGTCCCCTCTGCAGCAAATTCGTCAAAGACCTTGGCCGGAATTCGATCCATCAACGTCGTCGGCAGGTTCAGAGACCGGAGAAAACGAATGCGCTCGGCAATTCTGTCGAGGTTGACGGCGGCTGGCGACAATGCCGGCGTTCTCGCCCAGGCAAGAATGGTCACGCTTGTCCCCTCACGCGGATCGAGAAGCTTGTCCAGATCGAGCTTTTGGCCTTCTGAGATCCCGCCGGCCAAGGCCCGATGAGCAATACGAATGCCGCGCCTGATTGCCACATGAATGATGGCTTCGAGCGCTGGCCGCGCTGGCAAAAGAATTCTCCTGCGTCGCAGTTCTTCCACGACCATATCCGCCAATACATCGGCCTGGCGCAGGGTTTGCGCGGCAGGTGTCAGCCAGCCTGTGAGTGCCCGCACGTCCGAAGGCACAAACGGACGCATCTGCATTCTGTAGAAAAGCAGGGCCAGATGCTCGCGCCGCGTCTGTGGGCGCTCGAAATAACGATCGATCTCATGGTGATCGACGCCGATCTGCCGCGCCAGAAATCGTAAGACGCCAGCCGGCAGGACCTCGCCATCCGCAAGCGGTCGGCCAGGGTATCGTAGCGTGGCCAGAACACAGGCGAGGCCCAGTCTGTTCGAGGCCTTGTTCTGTCGCATGATCAGGTCGAGATCCGATCGATCCAGCGTGTAATGTTTGGCGATCTCCCTTTCGTTATCCGGGATGATCGTCGCCTGTTGCCACCATGCCTCGCTCAGTAATGCTCTTCGCGCCATTCTCTGATCTTCCCGTTTCGCCGCGGAGAGTGCAGCGAAACGGAAAATGCGTGTCCGACAAACGAACGTTTCGCGGCATCCACAGTTCTTGTCCGCAAACCTTGTCATGAAACGGCAAATCGGACAATGTCCGAATTCAACGGAAAAACGGACAAACCACGTCTCATGACCTCTATCGGCTATGCAAGGGTCTCCACCGGCGAGCAGGACACCGCCCTGCAACTCGACGCTTTGCGCAAAGCAGGTTGTGAAAGGCTGTTCGAGGATAAGGCATCCGGCGTGAAGACTGACCGCCCCGGATTGGCTGAGGCGATCCGCTACGTTCGCGACGGCGACACGCTCACAGTCTGGAAGCTCGACCGCCTCGGCCGGTCGATGAAGCACCTCATCGAGATCATCACCGAACTGGAGGCCAAAGGCGTCGGCTTCCGATCCATCACCGAAAACATCGACACCACGACATCCGGCGGTCGCCTGGTCTTCCACCTGTTCGGCGCGCTGGCACAGTTCGAGCGCGATCTGATCCGGGAACGAACACGTGCCGGTCTGCAAGCCGCAGAGGAACGCGGCCGACGCGGTGGCCGACAAGTCGTCGTAACCCCGGACAAACTTGCCAAAGCCCGCCAGCATCTGGCGGCCGGTTTGAACGTCCGGGAAGCCGCGGCCCGCGTGAAAATAGGGAAAACCGCCCTCTACGAAGCTCTCAAGGCCGAAAAAGCAACGACAACCACGGTCAAACCAACCTGAGTTCCGGATACGTTCTTAAAAGTCGGACAGATTCGCCACTTTCGTGTCGTGACGCCTTGCTGTGAACAGCGATTTTTCCGAAACATTGCGTAACTTCCGCAAGGAAGGCGAATATCTGGTCGTGGATGGCACGGCAACTCAATACACCCTCCGCGACGGTGATCAGTGGATCTGCATCTTCAACCTTAGAAAGCTGGATTTTGGCGCACCCGATCCCGACATCATGGGTCCTGCGCCTGATCAAGTGGCAACCAAGCGGAGAAGGAGCGGCAACTGATGAAACAGTCTCCCGAACTGGAAGCACTGGCGTCTGCAGATGACGCCGGAGTCAGCAACAAGAATGCAAAGCGGAATCAGACGGCTGCGATGGCGGTATTTCTGCTTGCAGGTGTAGCTATGGCTTATTTTGTTCTCAAACAACCTTCGCAGAAGCCGCGCGATCTCGTGCGCGGTGACGAGGAGTTCAGCACCACGTCGTTCAGACCGCCGTCTTTCGTGCGCGACCAGGATCAGCCTCCTGCTGCGCCCGAACCCAACATCATCAATATCCCGCCGCCTCCACCGCCACCGGAGCCGGAGAAAGTCGACACCACGACATTTAATGTCCCTCCCCCGCCCCCGCCGACAGTCGCGGTGAAGGAACCCGATCAGGCACCCACGCCGGAGATCGTTGAAGAATTTCCAGACCGGTTCAAATCCAAACTTATTCAGATGGATCAAGCGCGATCAGGCGGAGCAAATGGGGGACTTGGTGGCGATAGTGGCGAAGGAACACCGACTGTTGCTGGCGAAGACAGAAACAGCAAGTTTCTGGCGACGGCCTCGGCAATGGCCGACCGTAATGCCAAGGCTACGAAAATCAAGCGCATCGATGCAGTTGTGCCGGAAGGAACGATGATACCCGGTATCCTCGAAACATCGATCGTAAGCGATCTGCCGGGCCAGGTTCGCGCAATCACCTCTGAAGACGTCTACAGTTTTGATGGTCGTCGCATTCTGATTCCGACCGGCACCCGCCTCATTGGTGAATATCAAAGCGACGTCATGACAGGCCAGACCCGCGTTTTCGTAGTCTGGACCCGCTTGCTTAGGGATGATGGTGTAAGCGTACGACTGAATTCCATGGGAACTGACAGCCTTGGCCGATCGGGTCTGACCGGTATCGTCGATAAAAAATGGCGTGAACGGTTCGGGGCTTCCATCATGTTGTCCATGGTCGGCGCCGGCGCAAGCTATCTGACAGGTTTCGGCAGCGGTGAAGCCTTCGGTCGTAACAACGATGATGCGAAACGGAGTGAAGAACTAGCCCGCGAGACGATCGCCGACACTTTCTCCCAAATGGCAAATACCGCACTGAGCGAGAACTTGCGCATCAAGCCGACAATCAGCGTCCATCAAGGCGAACGCATTTTCATATTTGTGCGTCAGGACCTCGATTTTTCGGCCATGTACGACGATCCCGTAACAGAAGCGATGAAGGAAATTCAACGTGAACGCAGGGGCAAATAGTGCGGCAGCAGCCACACAAAGCAGATATTACTTTTTAGATCGAGCACTTGAGCCACTGCGGCCATTTCTCAACGATCCAAAGGTCGTGGAAATAGCCGTCAACAAACCAGGTCACGTCTATATCGAGCGACTTGGTGCCGATCACATGGAGTTCCGCGAGGTTCATGCGCTTTCATCGGCGGAGATTCAGAATATCGGTGAGCGCGTTGCGGGTGCGACTGATCAGTTTATCAGTAAATCCGCGCCAATCCTGAGCGCAGCGCTTCCGACTGGCGAGCGCATTCAGGTGGTTCTTCCACCTGCTGCACCGGATGGCGGCTCGATATCGATCCGCAAGCAGGTCGTTAGCAATTTCAGCTTGGAAGAATACAGGGATAGCGGTTCGCTGGACAAGGTTTCCGTGGCTGTTGGTGGGCTTAGTGATATTGACCGACTGCTGATCGAGCATCTGAAGCAAAACAGAATTTTCGATTTTCTCAACACGGCCATTACGCAACGGGTTTCGATCCTGATTAGCGGCGGTACATCATCGGGAAAGACTACCTTTCTGAATGCCTGCCTGAAATCTGTCCATCCAAAGGAACGAATTATCACGCTGGAAGACACCCGCGAGCTGTTACCGCCCCAGGAGAACCGCGTTCATCTGGTAGCCTCGAAAGGCGGACAGGGCACGGCTGACGTTACAATTCAGCACTTGCTTGAATCGTCCCTTCGTATGCGTCCTGACCGGTTATTCGTTGGCGAGATCCGTGGTGCTGAAGCGTTTTCATTTCTTCGCGCCATCAACACCGGTCATCCAGGTTCTATGTCGACCGTTCATGCCGATACTCCGCAAGGAGCATACGAACAGCTCGCCATGATGATGCAACAAGCCGGGCTATCGGGCGGCTACTCGAAGCATGACCTCATGTCGTACATTCGAATGGTCATCCCCATTGTCATCCAGTTGCGCCGAGACGGCGGAAAACGAGGCGTATCGGAGATATTTTTTGCGCGAAACGAGGAGCCATGAGCAAGGGATACAAAGCGGTTTATCTAATATTCTGTGCTGGCATCGCATTCTTGGTCTGGACCTCGGCTTACGGAGTCGTACTCGGAGTCATTTATCAAGACAGCCGAATTTTGAATATTACCATCACCGAGAATCCTTTTGCTCCGCTTCAGCAAGTCTGGGCCTATGCGTCCAACTCAACTCTGCAGCGCATTGCCATCGGGGCCCTATTGCCTGCCATCGCAGCCGCGGTCTTTGCGGGCTATCTTGGTCTCAGAAGCTACGAAAACCCCTTGGGCGATGCAGCTTTTCAAGACGTCATGGGCCTTCGTCGCGGCAAGTGGTTCCGCAAGAAAGGGCATATATTCGGTCGGTTCGGCCGAAATGTGCTGCGAGCGGCCGACAGTCGCCATCATCTGATTATCGGCCCTACACGATCGGGAAAAGGAGCGGGTTATGTCATTCCAAACGCTCTCATGCATGAAGGGTCAATGATCGTATCCGACTTGAAGGGCGAAATTTTCAAAGCGACAGCAGGGTATCGCAAGAAGAACGGTAGCCAGGTTTTCCTCTTCGCCCCCGGCTCTGAAACGACAAATCGATATAACCCTCTCGATTTTGTGCGCCCCGAGCGCGGTAATCGCACCACGGATATACAAAATATCGCCAGCATTCTCGTGCCTGAGAATCTAGGCTCTGAAAATTCAGTCTGGCAGGGCTTGGCACAACAAGTCGTAGCCGGGATTATCAGCTATGTTCTGGAGAGCCCCTATTATCACGGACGGCGCAACCTCGGCGAAGTCGTTTCCTTCGTGAACAGTGGTGTTGATCTTCAGGCGCAGATCAAGTTCATCAAGGAAAAAGAGCCTAACCTTTCAAAATATACGGTCGAAAGCTTTAACGCATTTCTTGCTTTGTCAGAGCGGGCGGCAGCATCTGCGCTACTGGATATCCAGAACGCGTTTAGACCCTTCCGAAATGAACGTATTGTAGCCGCGACAGAAATAACCGACATGGATATTAGCGCCATGAAACGGCGGTCTATCTCGATTTATCTCGCACCAAATATTACCGATATAACGATCCTGCGCCCACTTCTCACTTTGTTCGTGCAGCAGGTCATGAACATTCTGACACTCGAACACGATCCCAATTCCCTTCCCGTTTATTTTTTGCTGGATGAATTTCGACAGCTTAAAAAGATGGATGAGATTATGACGAAGCTTCCCTATGTTGCTGGTTATAATATCAAGCTAGCTATCATTATTCAGGATCTCAAAAATCTAGACGAGATTTATGGGGAAACTTCGCGACACTCCCTTCTCGGCAACTGTGGTTATCAACTTGTGCTAGGTGCCAACGATCAGGCCACAGCGGAATATGCATCGCGTGCACTTGGAAAAAGAACTATCCGCTACAAGTCGGAATCCCGCACGATCGAGATTCTGGGTTTACCTCGGCGAACAAAAGTTGAGCAAATCCGCGAACGCGATCTAATGATGGCCCAAGAGGTGCGGCAAATGCCAGAAAACAAGATGATCTTGCTCGTTGAAGGACAACGACCGATCTATGGCGACAAGCTGCGATTTTTCAACACCATGCCCTTCAAGGCCGCTGAAGCTTATTCGCAATCGCATGTTCCTGATGTGCCGACGATTGAATATCTACCTCATAGGGCAGTTCCAGCACTGACGAGCGAATACGCGAGTGATGGGCAACAGGCCGTTGAGCAGACAATTAGCCCCCTGCCCGCCCGTCCTGAAAAGCATGAGGAACCTCTGCATAAATCGGGCCCAAACAATTCTCCGTCAATTCCTAACGCTGATGACAGGAAAAAAACAAATAGCAGGACGGTCAATCTGAACGTCAAATTAGCTTC
Organism: Ochrobactrum sp. A-1; assembly: GCF_022488005.1. Lineage (NCBI taxonomy): Bacteria > Pseudomonadati > Pseudomonadota > Alphaproteobacteria > Hyphomicrobiales > Brucellaceae > Ochrobactrum > Ochrobactrum sp. A-1. The sequence continues at coordinate 10,303 of NZ_JAKVQC010000009.1, read as the reverse complement.
AACAGGGAGTGACACGAAGTCGGCAGCTCCTCCCACTGACATCCATGATCGGATTGAAGAAGTCGAAGCGCAGCTTAAACCGAGCGCAGAACGATTATTGAAGGCTGTGAACGAAAAAGTCGAAGCCTCGGGCGCATCGCCTCGAAAGCGGAAAAGTTATCTAGACATATTCAATGCTACTGTGCCAGACCCGGAAGATATTGGGCTGATAACCAATGTCACATTGTGAAAATAACTGCGGCACTCGAAAGAGGTGTTGAGTGAGACTCAGCAATCGCGCCGAGCTCAGCAGCACAATTGGGTATAACTTGCCTCGACGCTTCTGACCGGCCAAATTGAAAAAGCTGCCACTCAATAGGTCGCCGAATTCCGGCAGCTTTGCGCCTTCATTGCAGCCGTTTACGCAAACCTTATCCTAGTTCGAAAGTAGACGTTGCCGACCTTCTCGGTGCTTGTCGGCTTGCGTTCTCAAGTCGATTTGTTGCACTTTGCGCTTGTGCTCGCCGAATTCGGGTTCTTGCTTAGGTGTGCCGACGAGGGAGGTCGGTGTGTACGTTTAACTGCACAAGATCTGCGTACCCGCCGCTCCGCACGCAATGAGAAACTGTTTCCAGCTCCTACATTCGTCGACTTCCCTACCGACGAAACTTAGGCTTCCAGCTGTCGATCAGATCCGCTTCTTCCTGTTCGTCAGAAGGCTCGTCTTCCCGGCCGATATGCGGCGAACTGAGAATGGTGAGCACCTTTCCATAATTACCCAGACCGATGGATTCGGCAGAAACAAAAGCCTTCTGCGTGCCACCAAACCAATCGCGGATATCGATCTCATCTTCGATCACCCCACCCGCACGAACGCGACCGACATCGGCCGCGAGACGTGAAGTGGGTGTTCCAACCGGCACAGGTGAATCCTTATGCACCCAGTCGAGCTTAGGCAGCGATTTCATCGCGTCAGATCGGAAGCAATAGTCAACTGTGGTCCCCGTACTCAGGATCACTGCCACGGCGGCATCACTCAACTCTGCGACGCGAATTGCAGTGGCTGTGAGGGACGTGTCACACAGCTCGGCCATCTCTCTGATAACAGAAAGGTCTGGAACGCGATCGGCAAGCGCCTTCTTAAATGGTTTCCGCGGCATCAACAGGCCGGCTGCGAAATGGTCGGCTTCCAGCTCGTAGGAATTCTCCGTGACGAATCCTGCTCGCGAGACATGCACGCCATCGACCGGCAAGACATGATCGATATGTCCGGGCAAAAAGTAGTGGCCCAGCTCGTGGCTGACGGAAAAGCGCTGAAAGCCTGGCGACGCGATACTGGTGGCATACATGATGCCAAAGGTGTTGCCGTAGCGGTGCAGCATGCCGGACACGCCTTCAACTTCTGGCGGCTTCCCCTGAACAATGATGTCGCGGCTCTCGGCAATGGCGAATGGGTCGACCGGCAACGTGTCGATTCCTTCGTCGGTCAGAAACTGTTCCGCACCCTGCTTTGCCAACAAAAGGCGGAATTTACCCACCGCTATTCCCCTTTTTAGCGTTGCGATCGGCAAGCACTTTCAGGAAATCGCGCGCGATCTCGCGATCGTTTGCACTTAGCTTACCGACATCCCGGAAAAGCGGATCGCCGGCTTCTGCAAGGCCGGGCTCCTCAACGCGGCCGAGCAGAAAATCAGTGGTCATATCGAGCGCGTTCGCCAGCCTGCGCAGCGTATCGAAGGACGGCTTGCGCGTGCCCGTCTCGAAATGCGCGATCGAACTGGGCGGCATGCCGGCTTCGGTGGCGAGGTCACTCTGGCTCCAGCCGCGGATTTCGCGCGCACGGCGCAATCGCTGTTGAAATATCACTGAGGGCGGCTGTGCATCGGCCATGTCGACTCCGGCATGTTGTACTTGACGATCTTTTATTGATCGCTTATATCTCGACATATATAACATGGCGAACTCGACATGGAAAGGAAAACTGACAAATGAGCCTGCTCCACGTCGATCACGCCGACCTGGTCCGCTTCGCTGCCGAGAAGGTGAATCTACCGAAAGAGCAGGCGGACGAGTATCGCGCCCAAGCGCGCCGACTACGCGAAAAGCTGGAAGGCTACTTACAAGAACACCCGGATTTCACGCTACGGAAAATGCTGCTTTCCGGCAGTCTTGCCAAAGGAACCGCCCTGCGGTCACTAAACGACATTGACGTGGCCTGCTATATCAGTGGCGCCAACGCGCCGCAGGATGTGCAGGCGCTGCTTCAATATCTCGCCGAACGCCTGCGTAAGGCGTTTCCGAATTTCAGTCCCGATCAGGTTCAGCCACAGACCTACAGTGTGACAGTTTCGTTTCGCGGCTCAGGCCTCGACGTCGATGTCGTACCGATCCTCTACGACGGCGACCTGCGATGGTATGGGAATCTCGTTAGTCAGGAAGATGGCAGCTTCCTGAAAACGAGCATCCCACTGCATCTGGAATTTGCACGCAAACGGAAGGCAGCCCAACAAACACATTTTGCCCAGGTGGTGCGGCTCGTCAAATTCTGGACTCGCGTTATGAAGCGCGAGCGCGACGGCTTCCGCTTCAAGTCCTTTATGGTCGAGTTAATCCTCGCCCACCTGCAGGATAAAGGTGCGGATTTCTCAAACTACCCAGAGGCACTGCAGCAATTTTTCACCTACATTGCGACCAGCAACTTCCGCGAACAGATCCTATTTTCTGACTACTATCCTGCATATACCGTCGGCACATTTTCTGAGCCGATGAAAATCATCGACCCCGTTAACGCGCAGAACAATGTCAGCCGCCTCTACACGGTGAAGAATATCGAGATGATCGTCGAGGCCGCACTGGACGCGGGCGACGCCATTGATGCGGCGCTGGCAGCGCCGACCAAGGGCGAGACGGTCTACTACTGGCAAAAAGTCTTCGGCACAGCTTTTCAGGTATGATCTAATGACTCAGAGCTTTACCTACACCGACACCACCATCTTTACCGTTACCCACGCGCAGCATATCGCTGCCAAGGTCGCGACCGATTTGAAGCGCGTGCAGCGCTTCTACAATCACCCGACCGACGAACGGATCGGCAATTATGAGCGCGAATTGATCGCGATGCTGAAAGGCAAATACGTCGAAACTGTCACCTACGGTTTCCGGCGTAACGAGCAGTGGATCGAACCGACCCTGCGCTACACTGCGCAGGAATTGTCCGGCACAGGCCATAGCGATGATGATCCCGGAAAGATCAAGCCTGGCGCGAGTGTAGTCGGGGCGAGCTTCTATTCGTATATGACCTATACTCCCGCCTATTACGCGCTGACCCAAGCTGAGCGTGATACGCTCGGCAAGACGCTGCCCTTCACGCGCGGTGACGCGCCGGAGCCCGGCGTATCGGGCTATTTCAGTAGCGACCAAATGTACTCAGCCGGTGGCCGCGCGCTGAACCGGTCTACTGTGAGGTCCTGACATGAACGCGATGAAACCGACCGAAAGCGTTTTCGAGCGCCGCATCAGCTACCCGGATTTTGCCGCACGCGATCGACTGGCTCGGTTGGTCGGTCTCGACGATCAGATCTCTCGGATAACGAAGGTACTGGGTTTGCTGGTCAACCCTACCAGCCTTGAGACATGGGCGAAAAAGAATCATCCGCAGATGAAGACGCTGCTGACCTCCGTCTTGCGGAGGCCGCCGCTCGTCGTGCTTGCCGGTGACGTCGGCTCGGGGAAGACCGAACTCGCCGAGACGGTTGGTGATGCTGTCGCGAGACAGGAGGATATCGAGATATCGCTGTTGCCACTCAGCTTGTCGGCGCGAGGGCAGGGGCGCGTGGGTGAAATGACGCAGCTGGTGACGACCGCCTTCGACTACACGATTTCTGAGGCAACTAAGCTGAAGGGCGCAAATGGGCGGGCGCGTGGAGGTGTCATCTTGCTGGTCGACGAAGCCGATGCGCTCGCGCAGTCGCGCGAGAACGCCCAGATGCACCATGAAGATCGCGCCGGCGTAAATGCGTTCATTCGTGGTATCGATCGGATCGCAAACGCTGCGCTCCCCGCCGCCGTCATCATGTGCACTAATCGCCTCAGTGCGCTCGATCCGGCGATTAAGCGCCGCGCCGCGGATATCCTGTCTTTCGCGCGCCCAAACCCTGAGCAGCGTCAGGCGCTGCTCAGTCATGCCCTGTCGGAGATAGGCTTCTCCGCTTCGGATATCGGCAAATTGGTGCAGGCGACCGGACCAAGGAAGGACAGCCCCCACGGCTTTACCTTCTCGGACATCATGCAGCGTCTGTTGCCGACGATTGTTCTCGACGCCTATCCGCGACACGCAATCGCACCAGCCCGCGCCATCGAGATCGCAATGCACATGGTCGAGACACCACCTTTTCAAGATGGAGCAACGTCATGACAGAATGGTCATTGCCCCGTCTTCTCGAAGGTCTACATACCGACATGCAGGAACGCTTAAACAAAGCGCGAAATCTGATGGGGCACCCCGTTGCTAAGGGTGACGCTAGTGAGACAGCCTGGCTGACGATGCTCCAAAACTATCTACCGAAGCGGTATCAAGCCGAGACGGCTTTCGTCGTCGATAGCACAGATCACTTCAGCCAGCAGATCGACATTGTTATTTTTGACCGCCAGTACTCGCCTTTCATCTTCCTATTTGAGGGAAGCAAGATCGTTCCAGCAGAGGCGGTTTATGCTGTCTTCGAAGCGAAGCAATCGATCAATGCGGATCAGGTCGAATATGCTCAAACAAAGGTCGAATCGGTCCGCAAGTTGCATCGTACCAGCCTGCCGATCCCGCACGCAGGCGGAGTGTATCCGCCAAAGCCACCGGTGCCCATCATCGGCGGGCTGCTGACCTTCGAGTCCGATTGGAAACCTCCGCTCGGCGAACCTCTTCAGGCAGCCTTGTATAAAGGCGCGGGAAACCGGCGGCTCAATATGGGTTGCGTCGCTGCACACGGCAATTTCGTCTATCAGCCAACACCCGGCGAATACGAAATTCAGCCGGAGAACCGGCCGGCGACGGCATTCCTGTTCGAATTGATCGCGCAGCTGCAGTTTAGCGGTACCGTACCCATGATTGACATTCGGGCATATGCTGAGTGGCTCGCCAAGTAGTCGCCGAAGTTTAGCATCATCCCAACCATTTCATCGATCAAGCGATTTGGTCGGACGGAGAACGTCACCTTACCGCCTGACGATCGCCAGAATCAGACAGGCCGTTCTCGGCCCCGACTCCGTCGTGCATCTCATCCAGAATGAACGGCGAGTTGCGGGTGGGAACGGAGCCCTTCGTAACGACCTCTAGAGGGCCGAAAGCACTCATTCGAAACGTGGTGAAATTGCAGAATTAGAGAATGTCGCTCGACTTTGGCCGGTCCATGCGTTTTCCGTGACCGTCTAGAACCTACGTCGATATGCGACAGCGATCTGACCTTTGAACTTCTCGCTTGTAATTGTGTACCACTATAACTTACCAAGTCACACGCGAGGAAGGATGACATGGCATCATACTCATTCTTATGGTTAAGAGTATGCGGCATTCTAACTTGTCAATTGACAATTTAATATGGCGGAGTATATATTTTGCCTAGAAAGAGGCACACGTCGAAGGAAATAGAAGGCGTCCTCCAGGAGCTCGAAAAGCTCGGGTGGAACCTGATCGAGGGAAAAGGGCATTGTTGGGGTATCCTGCGTTGCCCTGCCAATGATCAGGATTGTCGCTGTGGCGAGTTTTGCCAGATGTCGGTCTGGTCGACACCCAAAAACCCTCAGCAACATGCTAAGAAGCTCCGCCAGAAAGCCCTTGCTTGCGTGCAACTAAAGAAAAATGACGAAGGAAATGTCGATGGCTGAGGAATTCGAATTCGAATTAGTTTTCGCGCTCCCTGACGGGGAACACGATCCATTTGTGTTGTCCGATGCCATCTTCGAAGCTGGCTTCGAAGACGCCCTGGTGGGCACTGGTACACCCGGCTTGCTCGGTGTCGAGTTAGAAGCGGAAGGCGATGACGCTGAGAACGTAATTCTTAATGCAGCACGGGCGCTGATCAAAGCGCTTCCCGAAGGCACGACCCTTCACGAGGTTCGACCTGACCTGGTAAGCCTGGCTGACGTCGCTGAGAAGCTTGAAGTGCAGCGGCAGGCGCTCCAGCAACGAAAAATGCCTCTTCCTGTCGCAGGCGGACTCTACCGGATCGATGAGATCGTTAAGGTTGTGACAGAAGCATCTAAGCCTCAGGAGGGCCGTCGGCGCCCGCGTTTCAATATAGCCGCCGCATCAAAGTGGTTTCGCGCTGGCGACGCGGCGCGGCGGGTGAATGCCCTCCTGACTATGAAAGAGATCGACCCTTTAACGATCGAGTTGAGGCCACGTCAGGAACGCTAGGGGAGCTCCACAGTCCACCGCCTACAGCGGCCAGCTATAGGGTCGTCATTTATGCATTAGATATATTAAAGACATTGAGTTTTACACTCGGGCATCGGATTCGACTTAGCCCGTTTATTCCCGCCCCATAATGTAGTTTGCTCCTGTAACTGACCCCATACCCGTTTAAATCTCAATCCCACTTCAAACTTTCCGAGCAGCAAAAGCGCCCGACAGATATTTAATATATATTGCCTTCAAAACGGCAAAAAGCTCGCAATGTAAGCGATCACATCCGTTGCCCATGCGACGGCCGCGTTGAACCAGTCCCGAATGATAGTCGCGATGTACACGATCGCAACCAGTCCCAGGACGAGCCAGAACAGAACCGCAAAGAATTTTGCAAAAGCATCGTCGGCCTTCGGATCGGGAGGTGAATTATAGATGTAATCGTGTCGCATCGTCATCTAACGCTCGTGTTCGTCGCGTTCCTTCTTTTGTTCTTGCTCTAGTTCCTGCAATCGTGGAACCTGTTGTTGAGGAGGATCTGTACGGGCAGTCTCTCCGTCCCGAACGACGGCCTTTGTTTCCATATTCGCCCGATTATCGAGTTGTTTGGAACCTTCAACTTTCTCGTCGGTCCGATCCCGTTCTTCAAGCAAGTTCGCTTCCCATGCCCGGCGATCAACCATTTGATCGACGCGATGCTTCTGTCCGTCGATCTCCTGTATGACGGTTTTCATGACGCGTTCCGTACCAGTGGACCGCAAATGAATTTCATCGCCGATATCAGCGCCGGCGCGATGCAACGCATCGGGTAATCCGACACCCCAGACCGTGCGATTGCCATTGGCGGTTTCAATAACGACGAACGGCGAAGGCTCGTTCTTTTCATTATCCTGATAGGGTTTCTCGCCTGTCTCGACGAGGATACCCTGAACACCCTCCTTATAGTCGACGGTTTTGATGTGCGGCGTTCCGGAATTATCTGCATTCTGTTGCTCTTTATCGACCTTGCTCGACTGATCCGAACCTGCAGATTGCTCCTGATCCCGGTGAACCGCATCAAGTGCCCTTCCCTCGATCGGAACAATTTCATTACGCAAATAGGACTGCTCCCGGCGAGCCAAATCTTGCCAATCCAGTTCAGTCGGCTGATAGCCCTTGACCGAAATTCCGTGCGCCTGGCCCTCCAGCCAAGTTTCACGGCGGAACTCCTTGCTCCCCGTTATCTCGATGCTCGTCCAGCCTCGATGCGCTGCTGTTTCGATCATCAATCGAACGCCCTGAGCATCGAACGATTTTGCGCGCAGCTTCTCTCCATTGTCCTGGAACACTTCGCGCTCACCCTTTGAATCGGCAAAGACTCGCTGCGTCCCCCCGTGATCCTCACGAATATAATATCGGCTCGTGATTTCACTCGGGAATGAACGATCCATTTCGGCCTGATAAGATGCTGCCGCCGCTTTCTCCTCGTCATCCATGCTCGAACGAGGTTCGTTGGCAAAATCTGCAGATGGCCGACCCGGCTCTGCTTCCGCGACAACATGCGCTGGCTTTGCAATTTCGGAATCGGGTTCCCGAGCAATCTGCATCGACGAGCTATCCTGCTCGCTTTCACGCGATGGGGTTTCGACGCTCAATCCACGCTGTTCCGTCAATTCCATATGCTCGCGCATTAGATTGACATGCTCGCGCGTATACTGCGCTACCTGATCCAGATCGGCTTTCTCCTCCGGTCCGAGATTGCGGCCAAGCCGGAACAAAGCTGTTTCAACTTCTTTCTCATATGCCTCAAAATCGCTTCTCGACATTTCGCGCACTTTGTCACCCTCCAATATGATGTTTTGCAACTTTACCAAATTGATGCGGTAATGTGACCCGAAATCTGCATGAACGATGTTAGAAGTTTTAGCTTCAGATTGAAGCGAACTGGTTGATATAACTATATCTCTTTGTTGCATGGCATACGCCGCAATCTGACGATCGCCGCTCGCCATTGCTACTTTCTCCCATCCCTGTGTTACCTTTATGGTATATTCACGGCTTCGGATGCTTCGAGCCATGCTACGCCGACCTGAGCGCTTTGCGTCATAGCGCGACTGAGCCGCCTCGCTTGTCCCTTCATGTTGCGTTCTTCCATCCCGACTAACCGGCCGAACCTGATTGCGCGTGTAGGCTGGAGCATTTGCGAACTCGCGCCTGTCGGTCATTTCCATTGCGATACCGTGTTCGCGCGCCTTTTCGGCCATAAGCTCGCGCCACTGACGAAAAACCTGTGGCGAGGTTTCCACCCGATCACCGGCATCCGAACGCATAGCGATAATGGCATGAGCATGTATATGCGGTCGCTTTCCGCCCTGCCCCATCTCCTTCGGGTCGCTGAACGGATCATGCATCGCAAATATGTAGCGATGCCCTTCGAACTGCGCGGCCAGAAAATCCCGAACAGCGCATTCGAAAGCCTGAACATTGGTGCCAGCTTTGGCAGACATGATGAGATGCATCACATCCCTGCCCTTACGGCTATGCAATTCCCGACGCCACTGCTTTTGCACCAGGTCGCCGGCGGAACGCGCATCTGAGACAACGCGCCCCTTATGATCACGAACGTCGCCCTTATGATCCTCGACCAGACTTCTCAGCTTGGCGGCGCCATATTCAACGCCATTTCCATACCCGGTAAAACGGAACCGCGCCCTCTCGAGCTCGGACGCTGCGCTTTCGTTGTAACGCCTCTGAATAATGTCCGCCGCCTTCGTGTCGCCGGTCAACCGCTCCCCTTCCATGCTGCGCAACACCAACACCCCGTCAACGTCTAAAACGCCATGCGATGGCTGCGAAACAGCATAAGCAAAGCTGCGATGACCGAATGCGCTTGCCAGACTATCCCGCACGAGTTGGTGCAAAGCTTCTTCTGTTGCGAAACCGACAGCTTCGATCGTCACCCGGAACGTTCCAATATCCCTGCTCTCGGCACGATTTTGAAACAATGGTTCCCAATCTCCACGCAACTGGGCAAGTTCCTCGCGACCCTGAAGGCGCTCACCGTTTTCCTTTTCGACGCGTATTTCCCCGCTTCGCGAAACGTAATTGACCATCGCACCGAACCGCGCACCGCCACCGTACGACGCCATTTTCACCACCGCCGGTTGACTACCCGCTGCGACTGCGGCCAAACGTGTTTCCATCGGTCTGGGGGCGGCAATCGGCTTGTTTGCCGCACTATGAACGCTCGCCAGCGCTCTTGATGTTCGCGCCCGCGTTTTGGGCACTGAGACACCGCTTGCTGCTGCGCCACCGCCTGCGATCTGTAATTCGCGCAACCTCCGGCGCATTTCTTCCTCGGCGCTTCCTGCAGCACTCGAACCAAGTGAAAGCTCATGCAGCAACGCCGCTCGGCGATGCTCCCACTCACTCTCAAAAGCCCCGAGAAAAAATTCCATGGTCGCTAGTCCTTGCTGCGGTTCCTATACCCTGACCGCTTGGTAACGCGTCTCAGTTCACTGAGAACCGCAACCTGCATCTTTTGTACGTCACCCACCACCATGCAGATTTCGCCATCTGAAACCGATTTGCCGCTATTCAGCGCTCGAGCGACCTGATTGAGATTGATGCCAATCATGCGCATATCCTCAAGCAGGAGAGACAAAAGCGCCCTGTCTTCGTCGTTGAAGATCGGTTTTATCCCGGCGCCTTGCAGCAAAACGGCCTTGAAAAATGCGCTCATCGTCATGTCGGCCGCCTTTGCGGCTGCGTCGATCGCGTCATATTCGTCCGCCGAAACACGGCTATGAATGGTTTGCGGCTTGGGTTTTGCGACCCTTATATCCTCTGAAATTGCTTCATTCATAGGCGTTGTTAGCTCCAATTCAGCGCAGCAATCGACAATCACGGACGTGTTTCGCGATTGGTCAGAAAAAAATGTAGCACATTTTT
>NZ_JAKVQC010000008.1:0-30068 GCF_022488005.1 Ochrobactrum sp. A-1 | reverse complement strand
CGTCCTACGTGATGGCCGTTGTCACGGAGGCGGAGCGGACCGCGGCGGCGAGCTTCACATCGGTCCCGCGCAGTCTCGCGGCGGCAGCCAGTCCTGCGCTGGCGGGTGTGCTCTTCGCGGCCTCATATCGGGCCTGGCCGCTCGTCATCTGCGGAGCGCTGAAGATCACCTATGACCTGCTGTTGCTGGTGCAGTTCCGGCATCTCAAACCACCCGAGGAGCGTTAAAAGCCCGGATGCCATGATGCTGCCTCGCGTTCTTCCGCGCGCTTAGGGTAGGATTTCACCCCCTTCCCGCAAACCACCGCAAGTACACATACACAACAGGAATCTGGTTGCGATGGATTGCAGCGCCCCCGATCGGTTCATGCCGCAAGCCGGCCAAAATCGATCCGGCTGTTCAGATCGAGATCGAACCTGCCATAAGGATTGACGTGGCTGTAGATCAACGGTGTGAGTCCGCGATAATCCTCCGGCGTCATCCGGTCTACCCATTTCGGTTCCACCAACACGGTCTGAAGCATACGGGTGTTCACATAAACGAGCGACGCCTGCAGCAGATGCAGTGCGAGGGCGGAGATTTCCTGCTCGTCAATCCGGTTGGTGGCGATCTCGCCGCTCTTGCCGAAGAAGACGAAACCGTTGGCGCTGTTCCAGTTCTCGACGACATTCAGCCCCTCGTGGATTTCCCGGCGGAATGCCTCCTGACGAAGATAGCGGCACAGGAATATGGTCTTGACCGCGCGGCCGAGTTCGCTCAGCGCCTTGTAGGTCGGGTGCATCACTTCGGCACGGGCGAAACGGCGCAGGATCGCCTCCGGGTCCGCCGTTCTCGACTGCATGGCGGCGGTGTATTTGACCATCTCGTCATATTGCTGCACGATCTCGTCCCAGTTGATCGCTCCGGAAAGGATCGGCAGCAGATTCGGCAGTCGTGAACGCATCGCCGCTTCAGGGATTGCCAGCTTCTGGCGCGCAATCGCCTTCAGGCGCGGGGCGAGTTCAAAGCCGAGAAGGCGGCAAAATGCGAAACCGACCGCGCTCTGACCATGGCTATCGACATACTGGCGCTGGATTTCCATATCGGTGCAATGACGCAGCACACCTTCGATCATGGAGGCGACCTCCGAGGAAGAGCACCGCTTGAGCTGCGAATACACGCAGGTCGCTCGCTTCTCCACGTGCCAGTAGATCATGACGCCGCGCCCGCCGTAGCGGGCATGCCATTCCGTCATCAGATTGCGATCCCACGCGCCGAACTTCGTGGAATCGGACGCGCATGCCGTCCCGGCATCTCCCCAAACGGCGGCATTGCGGATGGCCAGGGTCGCGTTTGCAACCCGTGCGCACGCCTCCCTCAGCGCCGGCGCGTGGATAAAGCGGCGGTGAACATGCAGCAGCTCGTCGTAGCTGACATCAGGTGTGGCGCCGGCGATCCGCTTGAGCCCGGCATTCGTGCCGAGACCATAAAGGCACAACAGAAGCCGCCGATCCAGCGCCTCGCGCGACAGAGCAACTCTCGACGCCGATGTTTCGAAGGCCTCCAGCAGACCGATATCGAGTGCGGCTTCCTTCAGCACGTCGAGCAATCCTGTCATCGGCCAGCGTTGACCGATCTCACCCTTGATCGCTTCAAGCCCCTTCGGCTCCGGTAGAGGCTTGAACGGCGTGATCGATATGCGGTTTTCGCCGCGCCACAGCAGCCGGACCTTGTCGTTTCGTGGGATCGTTTCGTTCAGAAGCAGTAGCTCATGCTCAAGCTCCTGGCGAATGCCGGCTGTGAACGCTCGCGCATCCGCGGTCAGGTTGAGGCCTGTGTAATAGGCGTTACGACGGATTTCGAAGTCCCTGGGAAGATCGTCGTCAGGATTGCGATAGCGGTCCGCACCGACAACCCAGATCTCCTTGGAGCGGATGCGATCCCGCAATTGGGTGAGGACACAAAGCTCGTAGCTGATCCGGTTCACACGGCCATCGTTATCGATGACCGAACTGCGCCATCTGGCCGGAATAACCTCGTCAATCGGCACATCCTGCATCGGCACGAACCGGCAGCCATCATCGACCTTGCTCTTGATCCAATCCAGCGCCGCCAGAACCGGACGCCACACGGTGTTGTTCGACCGGAATTCCAGAACCGAAAGCAGGCTGGGCAGCATGCGCCGGTAATGATTGGCCCAGGACGAGCGCATCACCTTATATATGCGCCGGTCGAGAGCCCCTTTCGCCTGGCTCTCCTTGACGATCGCCGCCAGCTTGTCCCTGCCTACGATAGGGAAGATGACATCGCAGACGCGCCCCGCGGGCTCGTCGATCGAAGCGCTGGCAATCTCAACCAGCAATCTTTCCTTGCCATAGACCCGCTCGATATCCTTCGCGATATCGCCTACGACCTTGCGTTTCGAGCGCGTCCCGATCTTGTGGACCGTCTCGATCAGCAGGTCGACCATGGCGTCCGTGAGTTGCGCTTCCCGCGACAAAAGATAAATCGCGTAGAGGCCGATTTGTCTGGCCGGCGCGTGCCGCCGCATCTCCCAGGCCTTTTCGCCGGCGACACGGCGGACGATCTGTTCCACCCATGCCTTGCCGGTCGTCGACAAGATATCCTGTGGCAGATCAAGTTTCTGAATGAAGGCAAGTTTTGCCGTCATCGCGAGGACGTTGTCGAGCGTGGCCTGGCCAGCATCACCTCTCATCGTATTGAAGCCGGTCTGGCCGTCTGCCTCGGCAATAGAAGCCTCCAGCAGTGCGACCGTGCTTGCTGAAAGGCGAGCGCTCAATCCGGCCAACCAGTCGTCGAGATAATGTTGCCGCTGCGAACGCACCAGGCGTTCCAGTTCCTTGTGCGACGGGCCGTATATGGAACGGTCCCGGCACCACAAAAAAACCTGCTCGAGCATGGCGCCAACCGATTGCCCGGTCGGACACAGTTCGCTAGCGATCCATAATGTCAGCTCTTCCCGATCGGACCGTTTCAGGCGCCGAAAGCCGAGATGCTGCAAAATCTCGGCACAATGCCGGCGTGCAGTCCGGCCGGAGAAATCGTACTGGTTCACGGCGTCACATTCGACGCCAAGCTGCTCGGCCAAATATGCAACGCCATCCGCGGGGACTGAGGCATGGTCCCGTACGAAGAAGCCGTGCGCGGCGAAGAACTTGAGCTGAACCCCCAATCCCAGTCGCGCCGGGGCCGGCTTGCCGTTCACAAAATCCATGTCGGAAAAGCTCAGACTCCAACGCCCGATAAATTCCTCATTCGAAATACGCAAACCCATCAGTCTACTCCATAATTCGGAACAGACTGTCGTTCCCTGCAAATTCAGCTGTCAATCATCGCCACCGTGTTCCCACAACGTTCGTCAACTTGGCCAAAATCCCAGCTTCGAGCCGACAGGGCCAGATAGAGGACCGGCACGGCGGGTTTCGCCGGATCGCGGGCCATGTCGATCAGGCTTTGCGAGACGAGCAGGCGCAGCCAGCGGGAATAGGTGGACAGGCGATCGGGCGGCAGGACGAGGAACACCGAGACGTTGCGGCGCTTGAGATCGGCAAAGCGGAAGTCAGATCGGCCGAGTACGGCGGTCATGCGCGGGCTGTCGAGAAAATGGGTATGGCGCTGCGCGGCCGAGAGGACGCCGGCGGCCTCCCGATCGGATTTGCCGAGGTGGCGATTGGCGGCGCGCGCGATCAGGCCGGCCGCTTCGTCGGTTTCCTGCATCCGCTTGAGCAGAGCGGCGAACTGTTCCGGGGGGAGGGTAAGATATTCGCGCAGGGTGGCGAGATTGAGCCGGCCGCTGGATTCGTGGGCGGCAATCTTCAGGATCAGACCGGCGATCAGCGCCTTGGCTTCCTCGTTCCAATGCGCCTCGCCGGCCATGCCCGGTTCATCGAACACGAGGGCGTCGGCAAGGGTGCTGGCGTCTTCCGCGACATCGAGGCCGGCCGGGTCGAGCGTGTCGAGCGGATTGAAGGCGGCCGAGGGCTGGCCGGTGACGCCGAAGGGGTCGAGGACGTGAACCGGGCCGAATTGCTGGCGGGCGCGTCCGGCGATTTTTGCATTTTCGCCCTTGGGGTCGATGCAGATCACGGACCGGTCGGCGGTGAGCAGGTTAGGGATGATGGTTCCCACCCCCTTGCCGGTGCGCGTCGGTGCCATCGTCAGCAGATGGGCCGGGCCGTCATAGCGCAGGAGCTTTCCGGTCTTGCCGTCGCGGCCGATCAGCAGGCCGGAATCGGTGCGGGCAATGGCGGCGGTTTCCTTGTCGGTGGCGAAGCGGGCCGAGCCGTGGGTTTCGCCGTCCATATCCCCGAAATGGATAATCAACGGATTGGTGAGGAAGCGGAAGGCGAGCGCCAGCAGCACCAGCAGCGTGACGAGATCGAGCAGGAGAACCGGAACCGAGCCGACGCGAAAGCCGATTTGTTCGAGAGCGAAGCGGCCACCGAAGCCGACGACGAACAGGACGATAACAAGGAGGAACAGAAGTCCGAGAAGCGGTTTCCAGATGCGGAAAGGTGCGGCGAGCAGAGCGACGAACGCCCATAGCGGATCACGCGCGGCCTGCCGCATCATGTTCTTGAACGCACCCCATGCAAGTCTCGCCTGACTCATGCGGCCGTCCCCCCGGCGCTGCCTGTCGTCTCCCCGGCCGGCGCGTTGCCGATCAGGTCGGCAAACAGTTCCTTGTCACCGGGGCGCGTCAGGAAGTCGGGCAGCTCACGCTTGAGCCATTCGCCCAAGCGCCGGGAAAATTCCTCATCCTTGCCGTGTTCGAGGCGATGCAGGACGAGCGCGCCGAGCAGCACCTTGCGGCGCGTGTCGTTGGCGCGTTCCTGCTTCGACAGTCGGGCCTTGAGCGTGGCGCGCTGCGCATCCAGTTCGGCCAAGCGTTGTTCGATCGTTTTGCGCGCCATTCCTCAAATCTCCTTTTCCGGTTGTTCGCCTAGACTATCATTCCCGACCGTCTTTTCCAGCGTTTGCCTGTTACGCTTGAGTTTTCAGCGGTTTTGCATCACAATCCGGCCTCAATTCATTGCATCGACCTTGCCGCGAGCGCCACACCGATCGGCGAAAGAGCGTAGCGATTGAGTTGAGAAGGGCGCACTTACGAGTTGCTTCGCAACTCAGCGCGCCGCCAGCTAGGAGGCTGGCGGAAAAGGTGGAAACAGGATCGAGGAAACGGGTTGGCGATCTACCATTTGAGCATGAAGCCAGTTTCGAGAGCAAGCGGACGCAGCGCCGTCGCCTCAATGGCTTATCGTGCCGGAGAGAAGCTGACCAACGAGCGCGACGGAATCACGCATGACTACACGGCCAAGCAGGGCGTGGAACATGCTGAGATCGTCTTGCCGGAAGGCGTTAACGCGGAATGGGCCAAGGATCGTTCGGCCTTGTGGAATGCCGCCGAGTTTGTCGAGAAGCGGAAAGACGCCCGCGTTGCCCGCGAATTTGAGATTGCCTTGCCGCATGAGCTTTCGGCCGAGCAGCGCCTAGAGGCAACGCGGGAGATGGCGCAGGATTTGGCGAACCGCTACGGCGCGGCGGTCGATTTCGCCATTCACGGGCCGCACGATGCGAGCGACGTTCGCAATCATCATGCCCACATTCTCATGACCACGCGGCAGGTGACGGAGGACGGGCTAGGCGACAAGACCTATCTTGAGCGCGAAAACAAATGGCTGCTGTCGAATGGTCTGGCGACGACCGACATGCAGCTTCGCGACCTTCGCCAGACGTGGGAGGGGATCGCGAACGAGCGGCTTGCGATGGCCGGTCATGATATTCGGATCGACCATCGTTCGCACATGGAGCGCGGGCTAGAGATTTCGCCAACCGAGCATATGGGCGTCCATGCCACGCAGATGGAGCGGCGCGGCCTCGACGTGGGGCGCACGCGGCTGGACGAGGAAGCGGCGCAGCGGAACGCCGATCTTATCCGCGAGAAGCCGGAGCAGGTTCTAACCCTCATCACCGGCGAAAAGAGCGTGTTCGACCGGCGCGACATTGCCCGGACCCTGCATCGCTACATCAACGATGATGTGCAGGAGTTCCAGAGCGCCTTTGCAAAGGTGATGGCCTCGCCGGCACTTGTGGAGTTGCAGGCCGAGCGGGTGGACACGGCAACCGGGGAAATCGAGCTTGCGCGGTTCTCGACCCGCGAAATGGTCGAGATCGAATCCGGCATGATCGAGAGCGCGCAGCGGATGCACCAGGCGCAATCTCATGGCGTCGATCGCCGGCATGTCGAGCGCGCTATAGATCGGCAGGACGCCGCCATTCAGCGTAGCGCCGGCGATGCTTCCGCCCGGCTGTCGGACGAGCAGCGCCGGGCGATCGAGCATATCACCGGGCCGGAGCGGATTTCCGCCGTGGTCGGTTTCGCCGGCGCTGGCAAGTCCACCATGCTCGCGGCCGCCCGCGAGGCATGGGAGGCCGAGGGCTATCAAGTCCACGGCGCGGCCCTGTCGGGGAAGGCGGCCGAGGGCCTGGAAGAAAGTTCCGGCATCCAGAGCCGCACGCTGGCGTCATGGTCCCGCGGTTGGGAGAACGACCGCGGCATGATCGGCCGCGGCGACGTCTTCGTGATCGACGAGGCGGGCATGGTCGGGAGCCGGCAGCTCGCCCGCTTCGTTGGCGAGGCCGAGGCGCGCGGGGCGAAGATCGTCCTAGTCGGCGACCATGAGCAGCTACAGGCGATCGGGGCCGGCGCACCGTTCCGGGCGATCACGGAGGAAATCGGCCATGCCGAGCTTTCCGAGATACGCCGGCAGCGCGTGGACTGGCAGCGGGAGGCTTCCGTTGACTTCGCCACGCACCGGACGGCCGAGGGGCTGGCGGCATACCGGGATCACGGCGCTATCAGCTTTGCCGAGACAGGCGAGGACGCGCGCGGCCAGATCGTGCGCGATTACCTTGCCGACCGCGACGAGCGGCCGGAGGGAACCCGGGTTGCGATGGCGCATCGCCGTGCCGATGTTCACGCCATCAATGACGCGATCCGGACGGAGCTACAGGACCGGGGCGAGCTGGCGCGGGGCGAGGACGCCGGCGCGCTGTCCTTCCAGACCAATGACGGAAAGCGGGAGTTCGCGCCGGGCGACCGCATCGTGTTCCTTGAGAACAACCGCGACCTTTGCGTGAAAAACGGGATGCTCGGCACCGTCGAGCATGTCGAGGCCGGCCGGATCGTCGCGCAGCTCGACGGGCCGAGCGGCGCGGAAGGGCGCAGCGTCAGCGTGCCGATGGGCGACTATCAGGCGATCGACCACGGCTATGCGACGACGATTCACAAGAACCAGGGCGCGACGGTCGATCGGTCATATGTGATGGCGTCGGGCACGATGGACCGGCATCTAACCTATGTCGCCATGACCCGGCATCGTGACGGGGTGCAGCTCTACGCCGCCCAGGACGAGTTCACCAATGCCGGCCGCCTGGTCGAGCATGGGGCCGCGCCCTATGAGCACGACCCGCAGAAGTCCGACAGCTATTTCGTGACGCTGGAAAACGACAAGGGCGAGCAGCGCACCCTATGGGGCGTTGATCTTGAGCGGGCCATGAAGGAGGCCGCGCCGGAGATCGGGGAGAAGATCGGCCTTCAACATCTAGGCTCTACCCCCGTCACCTTGCCCGATGGCACCGAGACGCACCGGAACGCATGGAAGGTTCAGGACGCCGGCGAGCTGGCCTATGACCAGCTAGAACGCCGCCTGTCCCGGTCGGGCGTGAAGGAAACGACGCTCGACTATACCCGCGACTTTGCCGAGCGGCGCGGGATCGCGGAGCAAATGGGCGTCCGCAGCGAGATCGAGATTCCGGCCGAGCGCGCGGCCGGGCTACGTGCGGAGCGGGAACCGACGGCCGAGCGGGAGCGCATCGAGGACCGCGCGCCGAGATCCTCGCAAAAAGTCGGCGCGGATCTCGCGCAGGATCTTCGTGCAGATCCGCGCGAGGATCTCGCCGGCGATCGACAGCAGCGCCGCAATCCGTTCGAGGGCCTGAAACTCGGGCGCGGCGCGGCGGCCGAGGGGCCGCAGCAGGATCGCGTCGGCGAGGACGGCCCGCAGATCGACCAGAAACGGCCGCAGCAGGCCGAGAAGCAGCGGCGCGGTATGTTCGCCGGCCTCAAGCTCAATGCGCGCCCTGCGCCCTCACAGGAGCGCACAGAGCGGCCGGAAAGGGAAGGGAGCTTGCGGCAGGCGCCGACGCCCGACCGCCCCCATACCGATAAATTGGCCGAGCGGGCGCGGGGGCAGTCGCCGCTTGAGCAGGCCGTTGACCGCTATTCGCGGGCCTATCAGTCGATCGACCAGCACCGGCGCGACGGCCTGCCCGTTCTCGACATGCAACGGCAGGAAATGCAGCAGGCCGGCCAGCAGCTCGACCAGGTGCGCGACGGTCTGAAAGATTTGATGCGCTCGACGTTGGAAAACGACCCGGCGACCGCGCGCGCCATGACCGAGCTTTCCGGCCGGGAGCGTGTCGCGCATGTTATCGACGGGATGAAGCGCGAAAACGCCGCGCTGCAAGACCCGAATATCCGGGCCGAGCGGTTCGTTGAACGCTGGCAGGAGCTACAGGGGCAGCGCCGGGAGCTTCGCGGCTGGCAACATGACGATGCCCGCGCCAAGGTTGAAAGCCAGATGAACGGCATGACCAAGAGCCTTGAGCGTGACCCGCAGGTAGATTCCATCCTGCGCAATCGCCGGCAGGAGCTTGGAATCGGGCAGGAGCTTCGCCGCGAGCAGACCATTGCCCGCGCGCTGCAAGATGAAATGACACGCGGCCACCGGCTTAGCCGGGGCATCGGCATGGAAAGGTAGGCACGGAGAACATGGCGGAGCTGGACGACGACAGGGAAGGAATCGAGCCGGAAGCACTGGACGAGGACGCCGGCGATCCGGCCGCCGCGTTCGACGCGCTACGGCGCACGATCGAGACGCAGGGCGCGCAGATCGGCGCGGAAATGACCGTGATGCGGCGCGGGCTGGAAGCGGCCTTTGACCAGCTCGAAAAGATCGAGCCGGCGCAGGACTATAAGCCCCAGCTCGCCCAGCTCGTGCAGGCGCTCGACAATGTTGCGGAGCGGATGCACGGCGTAGAGCAATCGCCCATTCTCAAGCAGGGCGCGCAGCACTATGCGGCGCTCCTCGAGCGCAGCGGCGAGGCCCTGATACGCACCGCCGCGCAGCAGCTCGAGCGGCAGGCGGCCGACCTCGAGCGCGCCGGCCGCAATCTTTCGGCGCACGTCGCCAGCGCGCGGGAGCGCGATCGTCAAAATTGGTGGCTTGTCGTCGCCTTCGCTATCGGCCTGCTCGCCGGCGCGCTGGTGATGCTGTTCCTTCCGCGCCTGTTGCCGTTCTCGGCCGCGCCGCGTGTCGCCAGCGTCGTCATGGGCGAAAGGCCGTGGCAGGCCGGCATGAGCCTCATGGCGTTCGGCAGCCCGGAAGCATGGCAGCGCGTGGCGTCGGCCGATCAGCTCCTTGAAGTGAACAGGGAGGCGGTAGCGGCTTGTTGGGAGGCCGCGCGCACGGCCGGCGAGGATCAGCGTTGCACCATCACCGTGAAAGCGCCGGGGCAATAGATTGCTGCCCCGGCGTGAAGTTCAGAAGGCGAACTTAGCCTGGCCTTTGTCTTCGACAGGGCGCAGCCGGGCATAGGCAAGAAGATCAGCGATCGAGCCGCCCTTGTCTCGCCAGCCATAGAAGGTGTCTTCCCCGAGAAGGACATAGTGCCATTCGGAATCGCTACGCTGTTCCGGAGGAAGGGCGTTGATCCGGTCGCACCATGAAACGGCGGCCTTGCGCTTGCGCAGCACGTTCGGGCTGGTGAGCTGGCCTTGTGCCTTTGTTTCCACCAGATAAATCGCGCCGCTTGCTCTCACGAAGAAATCCGGCGAATAGAACGCCGGAAGCCCATCTTCCTTGATGTATCGCAGGCGCGCGAAGGTGTGTTTCTGCTCGTTGATCTTGCAGAAGGCTTCAACGCTGGCGTCACGCTCGCAGGTTTCCATAAATGCCAGTTCAAGGCCGCCGTTCCGCGAGGGGTAGGGAAGGCGCAGATAGATAGCTTTCTCGACGGCCAGCGATGACCCCTCCCGCATGGCGAGCTTGGGCACTTCCGAAAGACGCCGATGCGCGACCTCGGCATTGGCGACAATCACGCTGTCTTCCGCTTCGAGAATGGCGCGCGCCCACACCTTGATAATGTGCTCTGTCACCGGGTCGATCAGCAGGACGCGCCAGTTCTCATCCGTGAGAGGGTCTAGCTCCTGGCCGAACAGGTGCCGACGAATGAAGGTGTCGATGCCCTCGGCCATCTCGGCCCGGTTTATCTGGATATAGGGGAACTTGCTGGCGTTGGCGAAAGCCTTCGAGCTGTTTGTGGTATCCGTCAGGGTGACGGCTTCCGTGATCCGGCGCGTGATCCGGGCCAGGTAGTCATTATATCCCGTCGCGGTCATCACGCCGCCATGCACGCGATAGTCGCCAAAGCGCGTTTTCGCCTGCACGTCTTCGGAATGGAACTTCTCGCCCTGGCCGATCTGCCCCTTGAGTTGTTGGAGCGAAAACGATCCGAACGGCGCGAGGCTCGAGGGGTCGATATGGGTATCTTCCAGCGCCTCGACCTGTTCCCGCAGGATGAAGGGTATGGCGAAATCGTATTCCTCGAAGCCCGGCCGGAGGCCAACCGAGATCAGGTCGCCGGTCGAGCTGCCATTCGCCTCGTCGTCGTCATCATCTGCTTCAGCCGCCAAGCCTTCCTGAATCAGCTCGTCATAGAAGCCCTGGAACGCCGGATGCTCCACGATCGAAAGAATGTCGATCATGTTGGAGGGTGTCTTTCCGCCGCGAATGAGCTGGCGGTTCTCCCGCTTTATGTCGTCGTATTCATTGCCGCGCCACATCAGACGCAGGCCGCGCCCGATCGTCTGTTCAAGCAGGATGCCGGCGCTCGATGCGCGCAGCGGGACAATGACGCAGATGTTGTTCACGTCGAAGCCTTCGCGCAGCATGAGCACGCTCACGATGACGCGCGGGGATTTGTGACGGTCCACGTCGAACAGGCGTTCGCGCAGCACCTTCCATTCGTCGGGCTTCAGCTCGCCCTTGCGGTTGGAATCGACGCGCAACACTTCGTCGTCGGCCAGCCCTTCGAGCTGCATGAAATCGGCAACAAGGGGCGTCACCGTGGTATCCTCGCAGACCACCAGCATTTTTGGATGCTTGTCCGGGTCGAGGGCGGCGAAATCGGTTTCCAGCTTCCGGAGCTTGGTCAGGCCGGCGCGCAACATGATACGCTGCCCTTCGGACAGCATGGGGTTGCCGTTCTCATCCCGATCGGCCTTGAAATCCAGTTCCTCATGGCTCAGCGCGCCGATTTCGGAGCGTTTGTCGAGGACAAGGGATTTGACCAGGCCGGTGCGCATGGCCGTCTTCAGGTCGAAATCAACGGCGATGTGCGGGAAATAGGATTTCCGGCTGTTCCGGCCAGTCCCGACCTCGTTATAAGGCGTGGCCGAAAAGTCCACCTGGACGAAGCGGCGGCCCTTGGGTTCCGCGATCAGGTTGAGGCTCTTTTGCCATTCAACCTCCGTCACCTCGCCTTCCCGCTTGAACTCGTGGATATGGTGCGCCTCGTCGTTGAAGACCATGAGCGCGGGCAGGTCTTTCAGGTAGGAGAGGATGCCGCCGCGCTCATAGCGACGGTTCAGCACGTTCAAATCATTGCCTTGGTTGGTGCCGGGCGTCAGGGGAAGGATGCTTTGCACAACGGCTTTCGGATCGGCGGATTCACCCGGCGCGGTGATTTCCTCATCTTCAAGCGGTTCGCCTTCTTCCGACAGCACATGCCAATTGGAAATGGCGATGATGCCGCCGGCCGTGACCTTGCGGCCAATGTCCTCTTTCGGGCAGACTGCCCCTTGAACGAAGCGGAAAACTTCATCCCGGTAGGAATCGGGAATGAACAATTCTTGGAAGACCGACAGGTCGGAAATCGAGAAATCGCGCTTGCCGTCACGTTCCTTCCCCATGAAGGCGTCAAGCAGCCGATCGTAAACGATCAGGCCGGGGGCTACGACGAGGAAGTTTTTGGTGTAGCGGTCGCTATCCGGCGCGCGGTTCGCATTGAGAATCTGCCAGACCATAAGGGCTTGCAGCACCCAGGTCTTTCCCGTTCCGGTCGCCATTTTCAGGCAATATTTCGGATAGGCGTTTTTCGGCGCGCGGATGATTTCGGAATCTCGCGTGCTGGTCAGCATCACGTCAGGGGCGGCGATCTGGTAGAGGTCTTTCAGGGACGCAATGCCCAAAACCTCATGGGCATAGATCACGTTCAGCAGGGCTTGCCGCTGACCAGGATGGAAGTTGAAGGTGCGGGCGTCCTGAAATTCAGTCTGGAACCACCATTTCAACAGCTCGGCCGTGATCTCCGAGACATGATCTAGGATAGGTGCTTCGCCGCTTTCCAGGCCGGCGCAGGCGTCTTCGACCTTGGCGGTCAATCCCTTGGCAAGCGAAAGATCGTTGATGCTCGCCATCATGCCACCTCGATTGTCGCTTCGGCCTCGAAGCCGAACACATCGACCACGCGCACGCAGACGCGGCGCGGGCCGGCCTTTTTGGGAAGGCCGGTAAGCCGGGCCGTGGTGACGACGCGATAGGCATCGGCATCGTTCTCGGTGTTTCCGCGATAGTCCTGCCACACAGAGCGGAACACCTCGCCGTCATAGTCAGGATCGACGCTCCAATATTCTATCAATGCCAGCGGATCGGCGTTGATGACATTTTGCAGTTTTTCCCGGTTGGCCTCGTCAAGGTTCAAAGCATCGGGTGATAGCAGCACATAGTTGGCGATCGAAACAGAAAGGGCTTCATTGTCGCCCTGACGGTCGCGCGCGATTGAGCCGAGCTTGAGATATTGTAGCGACGAGAAACGCACTTCGTCGGCTTTGAGCTTGTGCCCCTTCTTCTTCAGCCGGTCGAGCAGATCGGGCGGGATCACAAGCACTTCCAGTCGGTCCCCCTGCCCCAGTGCCTCAATGTCATGGCCGATCGTGGGGGAGAAATTCCATCCTAGGATAACGACCTTATCCCACCCGCCCATGAGGTTGTCGCGGATTTCGATTGCACGGCGCAGCGTGGCGAGGCCGGTCATCTTGTTGGGGCTGTCCGCGAGGACGAGCGTTTTGCTTCCTTGAATCCGACCCATGTTCTTGTTCGGGTTTTCCTCGACGGGCAACGGAAGCGCGCCATAGAGGCCGAGCACGATTTCAGCCAGATCACCGATGCGGAAGCGGCTCCCCATCGTGGAGCGCATCTGTTCAACCTGATAGTCGCCAATGTGCTGATAAAGAAACGGCTTAGCATCGAGGTCGATGAGCCGCTTTCTCATAATCATACAGGCTGGTTTGCCTATATCTGATACGACCCATTTGCGGTTATTTGCTTCCGCTACGGCCGCGACCACCCCAGAGCCTCCAAAGAAGTCGGCAACTATGGAGCCGGGCTTTGAAGCTGTTTTCACGATACGCTCAATGAGTGGCCACGGTTTTTCGGTGTCATACCCTACCCTTTTGCGCCCATCGACAGGATAACGGCCAGCAATAGCCATCACCCACCAATCTTCAGGAATTTTCCCCTTTTCTTCCAAGCTGTAGTCGTCAGCTATAAATCCAGAGCCTTCTAATCCGGACTTGAAATTCCCAAGTGTCTTCTCACTATGCTTCTCACGAATATCTTGGTCCTGAAAAATCCATTCATCGGATTTTGAGTACCAAAATATCGTGTCGTGTTTCCTATTGTATTGGCGCATTCCGGGCGATCCGGGGCCGTGATAGCACCAGACAATTTCATTCCGGAGGTTTTGTTTTCCGAAAATTTCGTCCATTAGTATTTTAACGTAATGACCAACATGCCAGTCAATATGTGTGAATATTGACCCTGTTGGGCTAAGTAATTCGCGCATTAACGATAGCCGTGGAACCATAGAGCGCAGATATGAAAATGCACCGTCGCGCCAAGTGTCTGTATATGCAAACTGCTCAATAATAGTTGGCTTTTGACTTATAAGGATATTTCCAGTTTCACTATCAAATGACGGTAATTTAACAGATGTTCTATAGTCAGCCTTACTATCAAATGGAGGATCAATATAAATTAAGTCGATTTTACCTCTAAGCGATTCATTGTCTTCGCTTCCGGCAAGCAGCGCAGCGATTGCAAGAAGATTGTCGCCGTAAATTAACCTGCTGGCATGATCGCTTGGGGTGTCTTTAATTCCGGAAAACAGATTTTTCCAATCTGTATCTTTCGATGGAATAACAAGCTCGCGTGTTTGGAGTCCGAGGCGATAGTTGCTCTCGGCACGCTCTATAACGCGCTCCGCTTCCTTCTTGCCTTCCGCGACGATTGACGGAAGTTGTTCTAGCAAACTTTTCATACAAAGCCCCTACCCGCGCTTTGCGCGGCTGTATTCCTATTGTCGCCGGTTCAGATCAGTGCCGCTTGCGGATCGAGCGGCTTACCCTTGAAGGGCGCGACGTTGATTTCCCCTTCCCGCTTGCGGGCCTGGGCAATGTCATAGCTGTTCTGCATCCGCATGAGCGTATCCATCGACACGCCGAAAGCCTTCTCGACCCGGAGCGCCATTTCCGGGGAAAGATGCGCGCGCTCGTTCAGCATGGCCGACAACGCCGCCCTCGTAACACCTAGAACTTGCGCCGCGCTCGTGACCGAAAGGCCAAGAGGCTCTATGATCTCACTTTTGACGAAGCCGCCGGGGTGGGCGGGGTTTTTCATACGGATGCCCTGCATCGCACTCATAGCCACCTCCTAGTGGTAATCTTCATAGTCGAGGTCGATGATCTCGATTTCAGTTTGGTCGATCCGGAACGTGATCCGCCAGTTCTTGGTAACGAACAGGCTCCAGGTGCCTTTTCGATCGCCGGTGAGCTGATGGGCCTTCCAGCTCGGGACCGTGCGCAGCTCGTCTTCCCGCTCCATATCTTGCAGGAAGGTGACGATGCGACGGACTTTCGGCACTACGGCCGCCTGCAAGCCGGTGGCGTCATCATCTTCGATGAATCGGCGCAACCCCTTATGGACCACGTTTCGGATTCTCATGTGCCGTCACTATCAGGCTGAAACGTATAGTGTCAAGCGACGCTATACGTTTGCGTCATTTCATGGCCTTGTCGCGTAAGTCGTAAAACCTGCAACAGATCGGCCACCCCCGGAAAATCAGGGCTTTTCGTGTCGCATGTCTTTGTCGCAAGTGATAGAAAACTTGCGACATGATTTGCGACAGGGGGAAGCCGTGAACCGCCAACCAGATTCCGACGCCGGCCGCGTGTTCATCGGCTATGCCCGCGTTTCGACTCGCGGCCAGGACCTCGATGCGCAGCGGGCCGCCCTGGGCGCGGCCGGCTGCGTCCGCATCTTCGAGGAAAAGGCTTCCGGGGCGAAGCGGGACCGGCCCGAGCTGGCGCGGATGCTCGACCATCTGCGCGCCGGCGACGTGGTGACGATCACCAGGCTAGACCGCCTCGCCCGATCGACCGGCGACCTTCTGGCGATCGCGGAGCGGATC
Organism: Ochrobactrum sp. A-1; assembly: GCF_022488005.1. NCBI lineage: Bacteria > Pseudomonadati > Pseudomonadota > Alphaproteobacteria > Hyphomicrobiales > Brucellaceae > Ochrobactrum > Ochrobactrum sp. A-1. Next base: position 14,477 of record NZ_JAKVQC010000008.1, on the reverse strand, counting down.
AAGGAGGCCGGCGCTGGCCTGCGTTCGCTGGCCGAGCCGTGGGCCGATACCACGACGCCGGCGGGGCGCATGGTGTTGACCGTGTTCGCCGGCATCGCGGATTTCGAGCGCAGCTTGATCGTGGAGCGCACGAGCGCCGGCCGGATCGCGGCGAAAGCCCGAGGCGTGCGGTTCGGGCCGTCCCCTGCCCTGTCGGCCGAGCAGATCGCGCACGCGCGCCAGCTCATCAGGGACGAGGAAAAGCCGGTTGCGGAAGTCGCCCGGCTCCTGAATGTGCATCGCGCCACCCTCTACCGGGCGCTTGAGAACGCATTAACGTGAATACGCATTGACGTAACCACGTTTAGTTGCCGGCCCTAGAAGTAGTGCCTTTCGCGCCCCCTTACGCAAAGGGTTGCAGAATCGGGCGGTTTCGGGTCTTTCTAGTAACGATGAAAAGCGATTCTGATAGGATTCGGAGGGACGTGGCCGCGCACCGACAAAGGTTGCGAGAGGCTGGCCGCACCTTCGTAAACACCGATCTTCCCGTTGAGCTGGTCGCGCGACTTGACCGGATCAAGGAAGAACGGGGCGCGTCATCGCGCTCGCCGATCATCGAGGAAGCGTTGAGGTTCTATATCGAAGCGAAGCAAGGGACATAACGGCAAAACGCCCGACCGTTGGCGCGGTCGAGCGTTTTTGTAGGCCGTCAGACACACCGTAGAGACGGGGCCAAAGCTCTCCCCTTATCTACGCTACAGCACTCCAATCCGCAAGATTGATTCTTGCGGAAAGAGGGAAGTCGTGCCTGCCGTCCGCGCCGTCATGTCCTTCAAATGGAAGGATGACAGGCATGTTGAGGACGCAGATCGCGGCCGCGATCGGCTGCGCGCGCGTAAGCGCGCTTGATGAGATCATGCGGGAGGTATGGACGCGCTACAGCGCTGGCCAGCTCACCGAGGAAGACGCCGGGCAGCTCTCCACGCTCGCCCATGAGCGCCGCGAGGCGTGGCGGGGATCGGGACAGGCCGGGCTTGGCCTGGTCATGCCCCCGGCCGAGCGATGCCCGACGCCAGTTCGCCGGCATAGCCATATCCGGGGACGATCGGAGGGCCGCATATGGCGGCCGACGACGCGCAAGGACGTGCAGGCGATCTTGAAGGCGGCCGAAATCTACAACGAGGCCGGCTTGCACGAGAAGGGCGAGCGCAGCGGGCCGCTAGGATCGGTGGCGCTGGACGTGCTGCGGCTGTTCGTCAATCTCATCGACTTCCGCACCGGCCGGCTTGAGCCGTCAATCACCACGATTATGGATCGGCTAGGCCGGTCGCGCGATACGATCGTGCGGGCGCTGAAGAACCTGCGGGCGCATGGCTTCATTGACTGGCTGCGGCGCTATGAGCCGACCGGGAACGAAGGGCGCGGCCCACAGGTGCAGCAGGCCAGCAACGCCTATCGCCTGTCCCTGCCGGAGAAGGCCCGGCAGTTCCTTGGACGGTTCGGCAAGGCCCCTCCCCCGCCCGCCGATCATGGACAGGATCAGCGGGCTTGGAGCGAGGCAATCGACGCCTACAAGACCACCCTGCCCCTCGATGAGCGAACGCAGATCGACGCCGGCGATAGCCCGCTAGGACAGGCCCTTGTGCGCATGGCGAAAAGCTTCATGAAACGTGAGTCCGATAACCAGACTGAATCCCCATCTGATCTTTATCTAAGAGGGAAAACATAAGCGGTCGCCGCTGTTCGGGCCGCTTTCGCGGCCCTGCGGCGGTTCCGATTCGCTTATAGGGCGGATCGGAAAGCGGCACCATCACCGCCCAAACCGCACCGTTCGCGCCTGCGGCCAGCGTCCTATGGGCATTCGAGAGGGAGTGAGGGACAAGGTCGGCGCTTAATTATTTACGTTAATACGTATTAACGTGTAAACGTATTACCCTGTTAGAAGGCGATGGCGGCGGCCGGGAAAACGTGCTAGAGTGTACACAATTCAACACACGGAGGCGTTTCCATGACCGCCAGCACCACCATGACGATTCGGGTTAGGCCCGATGTGAAAGAAAAGCTCGACCGGATCGCGAACGACACGCAGCGAAGCAAATCCTTCCTCGCCGGCGAGGCCGTCGCCGCCTATGTCGATCGCGAGCTTGAAATCATCGACGGTATCAAGCGCGGCATGGCTGATGCGGCGGCCGGCCGAGTGATCCCCCATGCGCAGGCCGTCGCGGAAATGCGTGAGGTTATCGAGGAAGCGAAGCGCCGGAAAGCCGCGCGCGGATGAGGCCGGTTGTCTGGTCGATTGAGGCGCAGCGGGATAACCTCGAAATCCTGCGCTATATCGCAGAGGACAACCCATTCGCTGCCGAACGGGTCGTGGACGCGATCGAGGACGCCGGGAACAAGCTCGGCGAATTTGCGACCGGCCGGCCGGGGCGGGTGAGCGGAACCTATGAAAAGTCCCTCGCCCGGCATCCCTACATCATCGCCTATGAGCTGCGGGACGTGGGGGGCCGGGAAAGCGTCGTGATCGTGCGCGTCATCCACACGTCGCGCGACTGGCTGGCCGAGGAATGGCCGCACTAGCTTAAAGACGTAGTAACGTCCTTAGCTATATGTTTTAATACGTATTCACGCAAAGAAGGATTGACGCATGAACGTCATTGCGTTTTTGAGCCAGAAGGGCGGGAGCGGAAAAACCACGCTTTCGGTTCATACCGCCGTGGCGGCCGAGGCGACCGGCGAACGGGTTTGCGTCATCGACGCGGACCCACAGGAGAGCGCGACCGCATGGGCGAGCGCGCGGGAAGCCGGAACGCCGATCGTGGCCACGGCGCAGGCCGGGGAGCTGGACGCCGCGCTTAGGGCGGCCGAGGGCGAGGGCATGACCTTGGCCGTAGTGGACGCCCCGCCCCATGCCGCCCCGGCGGCCGGCCAGATCGCCCGAAGGTCGGAGCTGGTCTTGATTCCGGTCCGACCGTCCGCGTTTGACCTCGCTGCGGTCCCGGCCGCCGTCGAGATCGTGGCGGCCGCGAAGGTGCGCGGCGCGTTCGTCCTGTCTGCCTGCCCCTTCCGTGCGCCCGAGATCGGGGAGACGCGCGCGGCGCTGGAAGCCTACGGACTGCCGATCGTTCCCGGCGAGATTACCGACCGGCGCGCGTTCGCCCGCGCCGTCACGACTGGCAGCGCCGTGACGGAGTTCGAGGCCGAAGGGAAAGCAGCGGAGGAAATCCGGGCTTTGTGGGCGTGGATTAAAAGCACGTTAGAACGTAAATAGCTGAATACGTAAGCGCGTATTGAAGGAGCGAAACCTATGGCAAAGAAAGCAACCGGCCTCGCGGCCTTCACCCGCCCGAAGGCCGGCGCGGAGGCCACCAGCCTTGCAGCGATCGAGGACGATCGCCCGGCCGTGGAAATCCCGACGCCGAGGCGAAAGAGGGGAGGGGGCGAGACTGTCGCGCTTACGGTCAAGGTCCGGCGATCGGACTGGCAGCGCCTTCGCCAGCTCGCGGATGCAGAGGGGACGACAATTCAGGCGATGGCCGAGGCCGGGCTTTCGGCGGTTCTGGCACAGCACGGATTGCCGCCGATCGAGCCTTATGCACGTTGATACGTAAATAGCTAAATACGCTAATGCTTGCGTGTGTGGCCCGCCCCCCCGGCCGTCCCTACGGCCCTAGATGATGAGAGCGGGCCGGCCGGGGGGCTGTCGTCGCGGCCGGGCGTTTCCCTGAATAGAGCTTGCACCAGGTCGGCGGTGGATCGCGGCGCAAGCCGCGCCGGCACGGAGGCGAACGCGCTCCCCAATAGCGCCGTAGAGAGCCGGAGGGCCGTTCGTAACAAAGTCCCGGCGCAAAGCGCCGGGTCCGCTTCCTGTCACGTCAGGCAGCGTCATACAGGCCCCGAAACTCGGGATCGGCATAGTAGGCGAGCTTTCCGGCGACGATCGGCCGTTGCCCGGCGAGGAACAGCAATTCGACATGCTGCGGCAGGTTGCGGACCTCATCAGGGCGTCACGACACGAAAGTGTTGGATCTGTCCGACTTTTGAGAACGTATGGTGATCACGCTGCGAGGATAGATGTTTCGCGCCGCAATGGCCTGAGATCAACGCCGTCTGTTGGGGTCCAGATGTAATCGCCGGTGAGACTGATGTGCTGCCAGCCGAGTGGGGTAATGTGTTTGATGATGTCAAGCGGCGTGGGAATGCCCTCGCGGTTGAGCTCGGCGAACGCCGGTTCGAGATAGAGTGTGTTCCAGTAGACGATGGCGTTGATTAGCAGGTTCAGTCCAGATGCTCGGTAGAACTGGCTCTCGAAAGTCCGGTCGCGCAATTCTCCGAGGCGATTGAAGAACAGTGCGCGGGCCAAGGTGTTCTGGGATTCGCTCTTGTTGAGGCCGGCCGTCGCGTTCCTGCGCATTTCGGGGTTCTGCCACCACTGGGGCAGAAAGATGGACCGATTGATGCGACCGAGATCGCGTAGCGCCAACGCCAGTCCGTTCTGGCGTGGGAATGCGGACAGCTTTGCCAACAGGGTCGAAGGCCGAACCTGCCCGGAACGGATCGTCGTGACCAGCCGCAGGATGTCGTTCCAGTTTGCCTTGATCCGCTCGACGTTGATGTGCTCGCCAACGAGCGGCGCCAGGTTTTCGGGAGGCGCGTCGCCCGGGAAGAGATAGAGCTTGCGATCCTTGAGACCGCGCAGCCGAGGCACAATCTGGAAACCAACGAGATGGCAAAGGGCGAAGCTCATATCGCTTACCCCGCCGGTATCGACATAGTGGGTTTCGATGGCGAGATCGCTGCCATGATAGAGCAGTCCATCGAGGACATAGATGGCTTCGCTCGCATTGGCATTCATGGCGATGATGTAGAAAGCGCCGTACTGGTCAGAGGTGAACCGGTAGAATTTGGCGCCGGGGTTGGGACCATAGCGGCCGTTGAGGTCGCCGATCGCCTCGGCGTGTCCGCCCGCCGGAAAATACTGGCCATCGGAGGATGACGTTGTTCCATCGCCCCACAAGCTTGCCAGAGGCAATTGCCTCTGGGCGTTGACGAGAATGGCGTGCGCGGCCGTGTAACCTTCCTCGCGAATATGCCAGTCGTGCGCCCAGGCGAGTTGGCGCATCGTAATGCCGGGGGAAACGTCCGCCATTCTCGTGAGACCGAGATTGATGCCGTCCGCCAGGATGGCGGTGAGGAGCGCAAGCTTGTTGTCGGCCGTCCGACCGCTGCGCAAATGGGTAAAGGCGTTCGAAAATTCCGTTCGGGCGTCAACCTCGAGCAAAAGGTCAGTGATGCGGATCGCAGGCAGACGGCTTTCCACCTTTAGCTTCAGCGACTTGGCGATATCCGGAAACATAGCCTTGTGCGGCGTGACGCTAAACCCCGCCCCGGTCAGTTCTACATCGTCGAGCTCGCCGGCTGCGGCCAGACGCGAGAGGTCAGCCAGTCCATCGTTCAGCAGCTGGCGCTGTTGGCGAAGATAAGTCTCGACATCGGTATCAACGGCGATTGGAAGCGCTCCTTCCTCACGCATCAGCTCGAATGTCGGCGTGGGAATGAGAAAGCTTTCGAAAGACTGGAAGCGTTTGGCTCCTTCCACCCAGATATCGCCCGCATCGAGCCGGCGCTTCAATTCGCTGAAAAGGCAAAGCTCATAAGCCCTGCGATCAATCTTTCCATCTTTGAGTATGAGAGGCATCCAGCCCTTCGGCGCAAAGGAGATCGGTGCCTTGTCGGGTATGGTCCTTTTGCCCGTACGATATAGACCCGCGACCACGGATAGCGCCCGCAAGAGGTTCGCCGCCACTGCGTGACCGCGGAACACGAGAGTGGAGAGAAACTGTGGCGCCAGTTTCCTGATCGTCGGATAGCGCTGGAGCATTTCGATTTTACCGTCGATAACATCCGGCGCGATCAGCGTATCAACCGCCTGGACACTGGTTGCAAAAGCTGGCCATTGGATGACCAGATCAAGCGCTTTGGCCATGTCCTCACCCTTCTCTCTGGCCTTGATGATCGCATGGCAGACTTTTGAAACGTCCTTCAACGGCGTCTGCACTTCCCGAACGGATCGGGTGACGCGAGCAGCCGCCTGGTTATTGGCTCGCCGCGTCAGGATGCCCATGAGTTTCTTGAACATGTCGATCGCGCAATCGGTGAGATGGCGGGAAAGGTGGAGCACTGTTGCAGCCAGGACAGCATGTCGGCGTTCGGTGTTAAGGTCGCGCAGATGCTGCGCGCTCATTCGCGTCCCCTCTGCAGCAAATTCGTCAAAGACCTTGGCCGGAATTCGATCCATCAACGTCGTCGGCAGGTTCAGAGACCGGAGAAAACGAATGCGCTCGGCAATTCTGTCGAGGTTGACGGCGGCTGGCGACAATGCCGGCGTTCTCGCCCAGGCAAGAATGGTCACGCTTGTCCCCTCACGCGGATCGAGAAGCTTGTCCAGATCGAGCTTTTGGCCTTCTGAGATCCCGCCGGCCAAGGCCCGATGAGCAATACGAATGCCGCGCCTGATTGCCACATGAATGATGGCTTCGAGCGCTGGCCGCGCTGGCAAAAGAATTCTCCTGCGTCGCAGTTCTTCCACGACCATATCCGCCAATACATCGGCCTGGCGCAGGGTTTGCGCGGCAGGTGTCAGCCAGCCTGTGAGTGCCCGCACGTCCGAAGGCACAAACGGACGCATCTGCATTCTGTAGAAAAGCAGGGCCAGATGCTCGCGCCGCGTCTGTGGGCGCTCGAAATAACGATCGATCTCATGGTGATCGACGCCGATCTGCCGCGCCAGAAATCGTAAGACGCCAGCCGGCAGGACCTCGCCATCCGCAAGCGGTCGGCCAGGGTATCGTAGCGTGGCCAGAACACAGGCGAGGCCCAGTCTGTTCGAGGCCTTGTTCTGTCGCATGATCAGGTCGAGATCCGATCGATCCAGCGTGTAATGTTTGGCGATCTCCCTTTCGTTATCCGGGATGATCGTCGCCTGTTGCCACCATGCCTCGCTCAGTAATGCTCTTCGCGCCATTCTCTGATCTTCCCGTTTCGCCGCGGAGAGTGCAGCGAAACGGAAAATGCGTGTCCGACAAACGAACGTTTCGCGGCATCCACAGTTCTTGTCCGCAAACCTTGTCATGAAACGGCAAATCGGACAATGTCCGAATTCAACGGAAAAACGGACAAACCACGTCTCATGACCTCTATCGGCTATGCAAGGGTCTCCACCGGCGAGCAGGACACCGCCCTGCAACTCGACGCTTTGCGCAAAGCAGGTTGTGAAAGGCTGTTCGAGGATAAGGCATCCGGCGTGAAGACTGACCGCCCCGGATTGGCTGAGGCGATCCGCTACGTTCGCGACGGCGACACGCTCACAGTCTGGAAGCTCGACCGCCTCGGCCGGTCGATGAAGCACCTCATCGAGATCATCACCGAACTGGAGGCCAAAGGCGTCGGCTTCCGATCCATCACCGAAAACATCGACACCACGACATCCGGCGGTCGCCTGGTCTTCCACCTGTTCGGCGCGCTGGCACAGTTCGAGCGCGATCTGATCCGGGAACGAACACGTGCCGGTCTGCAAGCCGCAGAGGAACGCGGCCGACGCGGTGGCCGACAAGTCGTCGTAACCCCGGACAAACTTGCCAAAGCCCGCCAGCATCTGGCGGCCGGTTTGAACGTCCGGGAAGCCGCGGCCCGCGTGAAAATAGGGAAAACCGCCCTCTACGAAGCTCTCAAGGCCGAAAAAGCAACGACAACCACGGTCAAACCAACCTGAGTTCCGGATACGTTCTTAAAAGTCGGACAGATTCGCCACTTTCGTGTCGTGACGCCAGGAAGGTGCCGGCGCGTTGGCCGTAGGTGGCGCGGAGCTGGTGAACGTCCTGCAGGATGGGCCAGAGCTGGACGCCGTAGCCGGCCATGAGGCCCATTGCGCGCTCGACGGGGGCCAGATGGCCGAGGGCGGCGAACTCATCGAGCAGATAGGCCCTGTCGGCTCGAAGCTGGGATTTTGGCCAAGTTGAAGAACGAACCTAGAACGCCAGTTATCGGCAGGGCAATCTGCATGCGACCATGGGGTCGCTTGGTCTTGTGTCCGCAAGAGGATCGGTCAACGGACACGCTTTCCGCTCCATCTCGAAAAGCCGAAAACCCTTGCTGCGCCTGATAAGCGTTTGTCTCATATGAATGGTACTATATTTCTTGCATTGAAGGAGCCCCTTACGTTACAGATTCGGGCATGATGAACGCTCTCATCGGCTACGCCCGCTGCTCGACCGATAAGCAGGACCTCGCGGCACAGAAAGACGCCTTGCTGAAGCTCGGCGTGGCTGCTGATCGCATTTACACCGATCGCGGCTTTACCGGCACAAACCGGGCCAGGCCGGGCCTGGATCAGGCGCTCGCGGCGGTGCGCAGCGGCGACACACTGGTGGTGCCCAAGCTCGACCGGCTTGCCCGCTCCGTGCCGGACGCCCGAGCAATAGGGGATGAACTTTCAGGTCGGGGAGTCAAATTGCAGATCGGGGGGAGCGTCCATGATCCAACCGATCCGATGGGCAAGCTGTTTTTCAACATCCTCGCCACCTTTGCTGAATTCGAGGCCGACCTCATCAAAATGCGAACGCGCGAGGGCATGGCGGTCGCGCGCGCCAAGGGAAAGCTGCGGGGCAAAAAGCCGAAGCTTTCCGATCGTCAGCAGAAGGAGTTACGCCGCATGTACGACACTGGCGACTATTCGATCAGCGACCTTGCCGAGGTTTTCTCGATCTCACGACCGACTGTGTATCGGACGCTCATGCGTCATGCTTCGGCGAATGGGGTTCGTGATCAGGCGCAGTGCTAAGCTGGATGATTGGGCTTCGTTACTTTCGAGCCCGTTCTGAGTCCATCCCTGCGTCTCATCAGCGCTGCTTGCGGAAATACTGGTAGAGATTGTTGAAGACCGGAGCGCCCTGAGCGATGCGTTCCTCGTCGTCCGCATGAGCCATGGCGATGCCGGCGATCAGCCCAGCAATGCCCATGGCTTCCTCGCGGCCGAACTTGCCGTCCTTCAGGTCGATGTCGTGAACGATCTCGGCGATCGCCTGCAGTGCCGGGTCGTCGAGACCGGCGCGGGCAAGCAGCACCTCGAAACTGCAGCGGTCGCCCTCATGGGTGATTTCGCCTTCGAACATGTCGAAGCGCAGTTCCCCCGGCTTCGGGATATAGCCCTTGCCCGGCACGAAGCGGATGACAGCATCCGGGTCGATGAAACGGCGTATCAGCCAGCTACAGGCGATGCGGTCGATAAAGACGCCCTTGCGCGTAACCCAAACCCGTCCCTTGAGGTCTCGTATGTGCGCGGCCTCCGGCTGCTTCTCAATCATGTCTTTATCCTCCACCAGGCGCGCTTCGAGTTCCGCGATGGCGCCTTCGACCGACAGGCGGCCGCTTGCCCCGAAAAAGTCGATCGCCGCGAGGTCGGCAAGCCGCTTGCGCAGCCGGCCGAGCTGGCTACGCGCCTCGGCCGCATCCACCTCTGGCTGATCGAGCTTTGCCACGAGCGCTCGCGCGTCCCTGGCGATCTCGTCGTAGTCGGCGTCGCGCGCCGCATCGAACAACGCCCGCACCTGGTCGTCCGAAAAGCCGTCGATCAGACGCGCCTCGCAGACGATGGCTTCGCCACCGCCCTCGACGATCTCTTTCAGGAGCCACGCGAAGTCCTCCTGCGTCTCGGCGGTCGCAGGCAGCGCGTAGACGGTGCTCTTGACCGCGACTGCCCCGATGCCCTGCAGCCGCCGCCAGACCTTCACCCGGAAGTAGGCCGGCTTGGTCGGGATCTGATGAATCAGAAGAAGCCACTTCGCTGCGGATTGGCTCGAAATTACGTCATTTTCCATATTGATACCGTATCATTAGGACCATACAATGCAACAAGTGTATCAATTCGATTGACCAATTGAAGGTTTTCCTTATCCGAAGAGGCCTATTTCTACATGACTCAGACGCCCGACCTTGCCGGTAGCAATGCTTCTGATCAGCAAGAGCTAACTGTGCCCACCCTATCGCAATGGCAGATTTTCGTGCGCTTCCTGCGCTTTGGCCTCCTCGCATGGGGTGGACCTGTCGCGCAGATTGCGATGATCCGGCGAGAACTCGTGGATGAGGAGCGCTGGATCTCCAGCGGTCGGTTCAATCGCCTCCTTGCTGTCTATCAGGTGCTGCCGGGGCCTGAGGCGCACGAGTTGTGCGTTCATATAGGCATGCTTCCGGGCGGGCGTATGGGCGGCTTCCTTGCGGGACTCGGCTTCATGCTGCCGGGCTTCCTCCTGATGTTCGCTTTGTCGTGGCTCTATTTCACGATCGACATCACGCAATCGGCTTTAGGCCCAATCTTCCTTGGCGTTCAGGTTGCAGTGATCGCGCTGATCGTGCGCGCTGTCCATAGAATTGGGGGGCACGTGCTCCTCGACAAATGGCTCTGGGGCATCGGGATCGTGAGCGGTGCCGCAGCATTTCTCGGAGCGAGCTTCTGGATCACGCTTCCGGCAGCAGGGTTGGTCTACGCCTTCGCCGTGCGAAAACAGCATGCACTTGCGGCCCTCACCTTGGTAGCCGCCACCGTGCTCACTGTCCTGGTCGGGCCAGAGAGTGCAACAGGCCTGCTCGACAGCGCCCAGCAAAGCACAGCGCTCTCCGATGGATCGATCGCGCAGGACGCGTCGCTGGTGGGACTGTTTCTCTCTGGCCTCAAGGCCGGTCTCCTGACCTTTGGGGGAGCCTACACCGTCATTCCGTTCTTGCGCGACGACGCGGTGGGAAACGGCTGGATGACGGACGCCCAATTCCTCGACGGTCTCGCCCTGTCTGGAATCCTGCCCGCACCGCTCATCATCTTCTCCACCTTCGTCGGTTATTTTGGGGGCGGTCCGCTCGGCGCCATCGCCATGACGATCGGGATTTTCCTTCCAGCCTTCGGCTTTTCGCTGCTCTTCCATGAACGTCTGGAGAGCTTGGTCGAGAACAAGACGCTACACAGCTTCCTGGAAGGCGTATCCGCAGGCGTTGTGGGTCTGATCGCCGCGACGACGGTCGAACTCGCGCTTGTCGTCGTCGACCGGCTACCGTCGTTGCTTCTCGGCGGGGTGATCTTCGCGCTCGCTCTGGCCGTCCTCTATCTCTGGAAATCCAGGGTGAACGTCGTTCTGGCCGTTGTCGGAGCCGGCTTTCTGGGCTGGCTCGGCTTCGGCCTCCTCCTTGGATAATACGCAACACGAAGGAGAGATCGCATGAAATGGATTACACGGGAACGTCCGGTCATCGACCGTATCGCCTGCCCCTGGCTTGTTGCTCGGTTCATCGACAAGGAGCCTGAATTTCTGTTCGTGCCGCCGGACCGGGTGGTCGCCGCCGCCGAGGAGACCGGCGCCATCCCCTATGACGTTCCGGGCGTCGAACTCACCCATGTCGGGGACGGCTGCAGTTTCGACGCCTTCGTCGCGAAATACGACCTAGACCGCGATCCGGCGATCAAAACCATCGCCGCCATCGTGCGCGGCGCCGATACCGACCGCCACGATCTCACGCCGCAATCGGCCGGGCTGCTGGCCATTTCGATGGGGCTGCGGGACCTCACGCCCGACGATCAAGAGGTCCTGAAGCACGGCTTCGTGATCTATGACGCCCTTTATGCCTGGGCGTCCCAACGTCAGGCGGAAACCCATAACTGGCCACCCGCTGCATGAACACTATCGACCGGCCGGATGTCAGGCGGCTTTCGACGCTGCGTGACAATCCGGCCCGGTATTCCAGGAGAGGCGGCTGATCGAGGCGGGGAGGCGCCAACAGAGGAGTTAGGCAATGAAGAAAATGATCTTCACGGCGTTGATCGCCGCGATCTCGCTCGCAACACCGGCTCTTGCCGATCCCGACTGGCAGGCAGTCGGAAAGGCGCTCGGCAAGGAGGGCACTGTTCAGCCGGACGGTATCTATCGGGTGGGACTGCCCCGCTCAGACCTCAAAGTCCTGCTGGACGGTGTCGAGATCAAACCGGCGCTGGCGCTCGGCACCTGGCTCGCCTTTCAGCCCATGGGCGACACGGAGGCAATGGTGATGGGCGACCTGGTGCTCACGCACGAAGAGATTAACCCTGTGATGAAGGTGCTGGCCAAGCACGGGATCGAGGTCACTGCACTTCACAATCACCTGCTGCGCTCCGAGCCGGCAACGATGTACATGCACGTGAGCGGGCACGGCGATCCGGTGAAGCTCGCCGCCGCCCTTCATGCCGGCTTGGTGGAGAGCAAGACGCCGCTCTCCACCGCTTCGGCTGGCGCGACGCCTGCCCCGGCGGCGATCGACCTCGACACTTCAAGCATCGATCAAACGCTGGGCCATAAGGGTAAGATCAATGGCGGCGTCTATCAGGTCAGCATCCCGCGGGCGGAGCCGATCAAGGACGGCGGCATGGAGGTTCCCGAAACCATGGGCTCGGCGATCGCCATCAACTTCCAGCCGACCGGAAAACGGCAAGGCCGCGATCACCGGCGACTTCGTGCTGATCGCGGCAGAGGTCAATCCGGTTCTGCGGGCACTGCGCGAGAACGGAATCGAGGTGACCGCCCTGCACAACCACATGCTCGATGACGAGCCCCGCCTGTTCTTCATGCACTTCTGGGCCAATGACGACGCGGAAAAGCTGGCGCAAGGGCTGAGGAGCGCACTCGACAAGGTTCGCGTCGCAAAACGCTGAGGAGACGCCCGAGCTTACGGCGACAGCCCTATCACGACAGGACGGAGGCTCGGAGTGAGCCCCTGGATCAAACCTACTTTGAATGGGAGATGGAACAATGCCCTTCAGCATCAAACCGCTCGGCTGCGATCCGGCGCGCATCAAAGGCATGTCGGAACGCCTCATCATCAGCCATTACGAGAACAACTACAGCGGCGCGGTCAAACGCCTGAACCTCATCGAGGAGCAGCTCGCCGAGCTCGACTACGCATCCGCGCCCGGCTTTGTCGTCAATGGACTGAAGCGCGAGCAGCTCGTCGCGATGAATTCGATGATCCTGCACGAGCTGTTCTTCGATGGCTTGGGCGATCAATGCGAGCCGGGAACGACACTGGCAGACGCGCTGGCCCGCGATTTCGGCTCCTATGAGCGCTGGCGCAGCGAGTTCGTTGCCATGAGCAAAGCGCTTGGCGGCGGCTCCGGCTGGGTCCTGCTCACCTGGTCGCCGCGCGACCGCAAGCTTGTCAATCAATGGGCATCCGACCATTGCCACACACTGGCCGCGGCGCGCCGATTCTGGCGCTCGACATGTATGAGCATTCCTACCACATCGACTTCGGCGCCAGCGCGGCGAACTATGTCGACACGTTCATGGCGGCGATCCGGTGGGAAAATGCGGATCGTCTGGTTCTCGAAGCGCAAAGCCGATAGCGGAACGGGTTTGAAGGGGCGTGCCACAGAGGGTGGAGGTGCGTTCCCGTTTATGGGATTGGCGGCCTGAGGAGGTGCACGAAAGGCAGAAACTCGGCACCAGACCTGCGCCGGAGATCCGACCCGCGACCTATCTCTTCGCGGCGCGCGCCTTGCGCGACTTCGGTGATGGCTTCGTGGCGATCCTGTTGCCGGTTTACCTGCTCGCGCTGGGATTTTCGCCGCTGCAGATCGGGATCATCGCGACGGCATCGCTGTTTGGCTCCGCGCTCCTGACGATCGCGGTTGGGCTTCTCGGCGTGTGGCGCGATCTCCGCCAGCTGCTGCTTGCCGCGACCGGTCTGATGATCGCCACCGGCATCGCCATGGCGATGGTCCACGAATACGCGTTGCTGTTGGTGATTGCCTTTGTCGGCACGATCAATCCTTCGGCGGGCAGCGTGAGCGTGTTCGTGCCGCTGGAGCACGCCGCGCTCACCCGTGAAGTGACCGACGCTGAGCGGACGAAGATGTTCGCGCGCTATAGCCTCGTCGGGGTGCTCGCAAGCGCCGTCGGCGCGCTGGCGGCAGCTATGCCCGACTTCATGGGCACCCTGGGCCTCGACAGGCTGACCGCCATCAAGCTGATGTTCGTGCTCTACGCCCTGGTCGGCGTGATTGGTGGTCTTCTTTATGCCCGCATACCGCGACGACGCCGCGCAATCGGGCCTGAAGAGGCGTCGGCGCTCGGGCCGTCGCGTGCCATCGTCTTCAAGCTTGCTGCCCTGTTCAGCCTCGATGCCTTCGCCGGCGGCTTCGTCGTCCAGTCCCTGCTCGCCCTGTGGCTGTTCGAGCGATTCGATCTGTCTTGCGCTTGCGGCGGCGGGCATGTTCTTCTTCTGGTCCGGCGTGCTGTCGGCGTTCTCGTTTCCCGTCGCAGCCTGGCTGTCGCGGCACATCGGGCTCATCAATACCATGGTGTTCACCCACATTCCGTCCAGCATCTTGCTGATGATGGCGGCCTTCGCGCCCACGTTGCCCCTGGCGCTCGCCTTGCTGCTGATCCGGGCCGCCCTCTCGCAGATGGACGTGCCGACGCGCT
>NZ_JAKVQC010000007.1:1800000-1888255 GCF_022488005.1 Ochrobactrum sp. A-1 | reverse complement strand
CCCGCTTCCCGTAGCACGCCCAGTTGCTGCGACAGCGTCGGCTGGTGAATGCCGAGCACGCCTTCAAGCTCGCCGACCGAATATTCCCGCTCTGCAAGGGTGCAGGCCAGCATAAGCCGCGCCGGGTGCGACAGCGTCTTGAGGAGTTCGGCAACCTCGGTTGCCCGCCCCTCCATTTCTGTGCGCGTCATCTTGTCTTCATGAGCGGGTGCGCCGCCCGAATTCGAATCCATCATGGCACCTCATTACCAATATACAATTAAATATAATATATATTGATTTTTTCAAGAGGGCCCGAATAAAAATACCGCCGCTCAAAATCGAGCGGCGGCTTTAAATTAAATTCCGAGTAGCGACTGCACTGCGGCCAGTTCCGTCTGGCGCAATTCATGCCCGCCCGGATGCCAGACCAGCTCGACATCGGCTCTCTGGCGCTCGAAATAATGTGCAAGCGCTTCTGTCTGATCCGGAGGACAGATCGGGTCCATCCGCCCGGCGGTCATCAGAATTTTCGCGCCTTCAAGCGCCGGATTATCCTTCGGACTGAACGGCACCAGCGGATGCAGAAGTGCTGCCTTGTCGAACACCCTGCCTTTCTCGATCAGCAGGTTCGCCATGATATTAGCGCCGTTGGAATAGCCAAGCCCGATCACTTCGGATGGCTTGTATTCAGCCACAAGGCCAGAAATGAAACCCGCCATCTTGTCGGTGGCGCGGGCAAGGTCTTCCATATCGTAAACGCCCTCGCCTGTGCGGCGAAAGAAGCGTGCAGCTCCATATTCGGAAACGTCACCGCGTGGCGACACGACGGTCGCTTCCGGCAAAAGCTGTTCCGCCAGACCGAAAAACTGGTTCTCATCGCCGCCCGTACCGTGAAACACGATGAAGAGCGGCGCTCCGTTCGCACCGGCCTTCAGCCGGTGCTCATAGGTTTGGATGGTCATGTTCGATCTCCTGTCCCGACGTCTTCAAATCTTGTCCAGATGCTCTTCGAGATAGCCGCGCAAATGCTGGTGCTGTTCTGGCAGCTTCAGCGCTTCGCCAAGATGAGCCGTATCCTCGTCGCGGTCGAAACCGGGTTCGTTGGTCGCCACCTCGAACAGCACACCGCCCGGCGTGCGGAAATAGATTGCCCAGAAGTAATCGCGGTCGATGACCGGCGTGACGTGATAGCCTGTATCCATCAGCGCCTTGCGCACTTCCAGTTGCTTTTCGCGATTATCAACGGCGAAGGCCACGTGATGCACGGAACCCGCGCCCTGCTGGTTGCGACCGACTGATGGCAGGGTTTCCAGATCGATGACGCCCGCGCCATTGCCCTCCGGCATGATGAGACGGGTGACGCCGTCCTTCGCATCGAGCTTCTGATATCCCATATATTTCAGCAGTTCCGAGGTCGCACCTTCGTCACGAAGCCGCATAGAGACCGAGTGAAAGCCACGAATGGCATGATCGGCATCAATCCCGTCATGCAGCCAAGGCGCACGCGGATCATCCTTCACTTCCACCAAAGCAAAGCTGTCGCCATCCGGCCCACGGAAGTGGATACGTTTTTCGCCGAAGGCTTCGTCTTCGGATTCAACCTTGACGGCGGATTGCACGAAACGATCCTTCCAGAAACCGAGCGAACCCTGCGGCACGGCAAACACCGTCGTTCCCACCTCGCCCGTGCCGCCCTGACCGCGTGGCATACCGGGAAACGGGAAATAGGTCATGATAGTGCCGGGCGTGCCAACTTCATCGCCATAATAGAGGTGATAGACGCTGGGGTCGTCGAAGTTGACCGTCTTCTTGACACGGCGCAGTCCCAGAAGATCGGTGAAGAACCGGTTGTTGGAACGCGCATCGGCGGCAAGCGAGGTAACGTGGTGGAGGCCCTTGATCTGATTAAGCATGGCGATCTCTCCTGTTGTGTTACCATCAATATAACCATCGGCACGATCATTGAAATATTGACAATCATGCACAGATTGTATCGATTCCAGATACAGTTACAGGGGATGGCGATTTCCATCTGGACGTAGCACCCATTCAAAGTTTAGCTAGGTGCAACAGCAATATAGAAAGGTTCCCCATGGCGTCCGGCTTGTTCGCGCTTCTCGATGATGTCGCAGCCATTGCGAAAATGGCGGCAGCTTCGCTCGATGACGTTGCGGGACAGACGGCAAAGGCCAGCGCCAAGGCGGCAGGCATCGTGATCGACGATACGGCCGTTACGCCCAAATACGTCGTGGGGCTTAAGCCGGAACGTGAGTTGCCGGTCATCTGGAAAATCACCAAGGGATCGCTGCGCAACAAGCTTATCTTCCTGCTGCCGCTGGCGCTTATTCTCGGCTATTTCGCCCCCTCCTTCATCATGCCGCTTTTGATGATCGGCGGTGTCTACCTCGCCTTCGAAGGGACCGAAAAACTGGTGGAGTTCTTCATCCCGCACAAGGAAGAGGAACATGAGGAGAGCAAGGGCGCGACGGCCAAGGAGATCGAGCAAACGACCGTCAACGGTGCGATCCGCACGGACTTCATCCTGTCTGCCGAAATCATGGCGCTGACGCTGGCGGGACTTGCCCCGTCAAGTATCTATACGCAGGCGGCCATCCTCGCCGCCGTTGGCATATTGATCACCTTCGCCGTTTATGGCGTGGTCGGCATTATCGTGAAGCTCGATGATATGGGCGTTGCGCTTGTGCGCAACAGCCACACGGCTTTCGGCAGGCAGCTCGGCCGGGGGCTGGTTGCGGGCATGCCTATCATATTGAAGGTTCTGAGCACTGTCGGCACTATCGCCATGCTTTGGGTCGGCGGCAGCATCATCGTTCATGGTCTCGATTCAATCGGCATCCACAGCGTTGAAGCCTTCATCCATTCCATCGTCTCGCACCTGCCGACCGAAGGTACCCGGTTTTCAGCCGCCTTCGAATGGGGCGCCACATCTTTCCTACAGGCCGTGCTTGCCGTCCTGATCGGCATTGTCGTGGTGATCGCCGTCAACACCTTCAAGACCTTGAAAGCGAAGGCCTAGAGCGCGTTTCGATCTGTTTGTTTTCACGCATGTCTTTATCCCGAAACCGTTTCCACTTTCGGGAGGCATGCTCTAACGTCATGCCAGATAGCGCTTGAACCATTCAATCGTCCGGTCCCATGCGAGCTTCGCCGCCGCTTCATCGTAACGCGGCGTGGAATCGTTATGGAAGCCGTGATTGACGCCCGGATAGATATAAGCCTCGTAGGTCTTGCCATACTTTTTCAACGCCTCCTCATAGGCGGGCCAGCCCTCGTTTATGCGCATATCGAGTTCGGCATAGTGCAACAGGAGCGGCGCCTTGATGCGCGGCACTTCATCCGCCGGGGCTTGCCTGCCATAAAAGGGTACTGCGGCTGCGAGTTCCGGAAAGGCGACCGCCGCCGCATTGGCAACACCGCCGCCATAGCAGAAGCCGGTAATACCGACTTTTCCGGTCGTCAGATCGCTTTTCATCATGAAATCGACCGCCGCAAAGAAGTCGTTCATCAACTTGATCGGATCGACCTGCTGCTGCAATTCGCGGCCCTTGTCGTCATTGCCGGGATAGCCGCCAACGGAAGTCAAGCCGTCGGGCGCAAGTGCGATGAAACCAGCCTTCGCAACCCGGCGGGCAACATCTTCGATATACGGGTTCAGCCCGCGGTTTTCGTGCACTACCACCACGGCAGGCAACTTGCCTTGCAGCTTGGCCGGTCGCACCAGATAAGCGCGAACCTTGCCGTTTCCTTCCGGCGACGGATAGGTGATGTATTCAGGATGGATATCGGGATCGGTGAATTCGACCTGTTGCGCCATCGCATAATCGGGACTGAGCGATGCCAGTATGGTTGTTGCAGTCATGGTGCCGACCGCAAATTTTGCGGCCCGGTCCAGAAACTCGCGTTTGGTTATCCGGCCATGGGCATAGAAATCGTAGAGTTCGAGAAGTTCTTGCGGGAAATCCTTCGCCGTCAGACGTGTCATGGTCAGCCCTTCCTCTCAAAGAAGGACAGTTTAACACAGGGTGAAACAGCGTAAACGCTAGTGTGGCGAATCCGAAATTCGTATCACTCTGGAGCGGGGTTGCGAACGAATTTCGGATTCAAATCCACCACTCTAGCCGTCCCGCACCCCGAAAGATGCGGGACCGGAACGATCAGCGATAGACGATACCGCCGTCCGTCAGGATGGCCTGACCGGTGATGTAGTCGGAATCCGGGCTTGCGAGGAACGACACCAGAGCCGCCACATCGTCCGGCGTCTGGGCGCGGCCAAGCGCGATCCCTTCCACATATTTCTTGTAGGTCTCACCTTTCGGCGCACCGGTGATTTCCGAGAAGCGTTCATCAATCTCGACCCACATATCGGTGCCGACAATACCGGGGCAATAGGCGTTCACGGTAATCCCGGCGCTTGCATATTCCTTGGCCGCAGCCTGGGTCAGCGCGCGCACTGCGAATTTTGTCGCCGAATAGACGCCGAGCATCGCAAATCCGTCATGGCCAGCGATGGAAGAGGCATTGATGATCTTGCCCTTCTGCTTGCGTGCCTTGAACTTGGCGGCAGCCGCCTGAATGCCCCACAGAACGCCATCGACATTGATGCGGAAAATCCGCTCGACCTCTTCAGGCTTGACGTCGGCGATTGGCTGCACCTGCGCGATACCTGCATTGTTGACGATGACGTCAAAACCGCCAAGCGTCTTCTCCGCATGGTCAATCGCGGCATAAACATCGTCACGCTTGCTGACATCTGCGGAAAAAGTGGATGCCTTGCCACCCAGCGCCTCGACTTCCTTCTTGACCGCATCCAGCTTGTCGGCCTTCAGGTCGACCAGCGCGATATCAAAACCGTCCTTGGCCAGCCGCAACGCAATGCCGCGCCCAATGCCCTGTGCTGCGCCCGTGACAAGAGCAACCTTACCGTTTGCCGACATGATTCATCCTTTCCTGCGTGATTGGTGAATGGCAATGCAACGTATCCCACAAGCGATATGGAACACGCGCCTGCCCCATCAACCCATATCGGGGCCGGATTTCATTGATTGCGATCAACTTTGCTAAATTAGCTTATTTCTTAAAATACTGGTCCTCATTCCTCGCACCCAGTAATTCCAGTGCGAGCTCGCGCGCGCCCGCAGAAATATCCGGATTGAAGACCAGCCAATACCCCTTGTCGCTCGTCTGCGACACCTCGCAAGCATGAACAAGCTGCCCGCGCTGCACGGCTCCGTCGATCAGCCCCGCCCAGCCAAGCGCCACGCCCTGATCGGCAATGGCGGCCTCGATCACCAGATTATAGGTGTTGAAGACCAGCCCGTAATTGCCGTCCTCAATGTCCTCACCGATAGCACCGAGCCATGACTGCCACGTGAACCAGCGATCGCCCTGCAGCGTATCGAGATGCAGCAGCGAGGCCGCACCGAGCCGTTTCCCATCCGGAAACGGACCATGCGCAGCAAGATAGGCCGGGGAACAGACCGGCACGACCTTTTCGCCGATGAAGGCGATGGCATCCTTCGGGAAATCCTCCCGACCGCCGAACAGGATCGAAATATCAGCGTCACGCCGGTCGAGCGGCTGAAGCATGGATGATGCCGTGATGCGGACATCCACTTCCGGATGTTTCGGGCGAAACTGCGCGACGCGCGGCATCAGCCAGAACGTCGCGAAACCATAGTCGGTGGCTATGCGTAATCCCGGCGCGCGCTGGCGGCGCTTGATCTGCTGCACCGCCTCCTCGATTCCATCGAGACCGGAGCGCACCGCTTCATACAGGATGCGGCCCTCTGGCAATATCTCGACGCCGCGGGCTCGCCGGGCGAACAATGCAACGCCCAGACGCTCCTCGATACGTTTTATCTGATAGCTGACCGCCGGTTGCGTCATGCCGAGTTCGCGCGCTGCAAGGGTCAGATTTTCCAATCGTCCCACCGCTTCGAAAACGCCAAGGCTGCCAAGGTCCCAGGATGGAGAAACCATAAATACTTTCTATAGCTTCGATAAAAAATGAATGGGTTTTTCCTTAGCCCAAATGATGTTCTCCTTAAAGTAGGAATACGAGACATAACCGGTTTTAATTAATCAGAGGGGTCATCAAGTGGGCTATTTGAAGATTGCGGCACTGGCGTTCACGGCATTGGCGGGGCTTTCAGGAACGGCTTCCGCTGCCGATCCCGCAGCTTGCGAAACCATTCGGCTGTCCGATCCGGGCTGGACCGACATTACCTCCACCAACTCCGTCGCCAGCGTGCTGCTGGAAGGTCTCGGCTATAAGCCCGACGTGAAGACCATGTCCGTGCCGATCGGCTATGAGGCGCTCAAGACCGGTAATCTTGACGTCTTCCTCGGCAACTGGATGCCAGCACAGCAGAAGTTCCGCGACGATCTCGACAAGGCGAAGGCCGCCGAAGTCATCGTGAAAAACCTCGAAGGGGCCAAGTTCACGCTGGCCGTGCCGGATTATGTGGCAAACGAAGGCGTAAAGGACTTTGCCGACCTCGCCGCCCATGCGGACAAATTCGGCAAGGAGATTTACGGCATCGAGCCGGGTGCCCCTGCCAACCAGAATATCCAGAAGATCATCGAGGACCAGAAATTCAAGCTCGACGGCTGGAAGCTGGTGGAATCGAGCGAGCAGGCCATGCTCGCGCAGGTGGACCGCAAGAACAAGGATAAGGATTGGGTCGTGTTCCTGGCCTGGGCGCCGCACCCGATGAACAACAAGCTCAAGATCGAGTATCTCGCGGGCGGCGATGACTATTTTGGCCCGAATTTCGGCGGTGCGGAGGTTTACACGCTTGGCCGCGCCGGCTGGGCAGCACAGTGCCCGAATGCCGCAACGTTCTTCAAGAACCTCACTTTCACCGTCGATATCGAGAACGAGCTTATGGGCAAGATTCTGGATGATGGCGCGGAAGGTCCTGCGGCAGCGAAGGAATGGCTGAAGGCGCATCCGGACCAGATCGACAAATGGCTTGCGGGCGTAACCACCTTCAAGGGTGAATCGGGCGCGGAAGCCGTCAAGGCAACCCTCGGTCTCTGACCACTGACAACGAGACTTAAAAGGCGGGCGTTCCAGCGCCCGCCGTTTCGCGTTCCCACACTTGCCAACGGTCCTGCACAATGAAAAAGCCGAATATCCTCATTCTCATGGTCGACCAGCTGAACGGCACCTTCTTCCCGGACGGCCCGGCCGAATTCCTTCATGTCCCAAATCTGCGAAAACTTGCCGAACGTTCCGCCCGTTTTGCCAATTGCTACACGGCAAGCCCGCTCTGTGCCCCGGCGCGTGCGTCGTTCATGTCGGGCCAGTTGCCGTTTCGGACCGGTGTTTATGACAATGCAGCAGAATTTTCGTCTGAAATCCCGACCTATGCGCACCACCTTCGCAATGCCGGCTACCAGACGGCGCTTTCCGGCAAGATGCATTTCGTCGGGCCGGATCAGCTGCACGGTTTCGAACAGCGCCTCACCACCGACATCTATCCGGCAGATTTCGGCTGGACGCCGGACTATCGCAAGCCCGGCGAGCGCATCGACTGGTGGTATCACAATCTCGGTTCAATCACCGGAGCAGGTTCCGCCGAAATCACCAACCAGCTCGAATATGACGACGAAGTTGCCTATCAGGCTGAAGCAAAGCTCTACGACCTTGCGCGCGGCCACGACGAGCGACCATGGTGCCTGACAGTCAGCTTCACGCATCCGCACGATCCTTACGTAGCGCGCAAGCGCTTCTTCGATCTCTATGCGGACATTCCCGAACTTGATCCTAAAATCGCACCGCTGGCTGAAAGCGAGATCGACCCGCATACGGAACGCCTGTTGCGGGCCTGCAAGGCTGAAGACTACGACCTGACCCGCGAACAGGTTCGCACGGCACGGCAAGCCTATTTCGCCAATATCTCCTATGTGGATGAAAAGATCGGCACCCTGCTCGATGTTATCGAGCGCTGCGGCATGGCGGAGGACACGATTGTCGTCTTCACCTCCGATCACGGCGATATGCTCGGCGAACGCGGCCTGTGGTTCAAGATGAGCTTCTTCGATGGCTCTGCTCGCGTCCCGTTGATGATCGCCGCACCGCAATTGCAGGCGGGCCGCGTGGACACGCCTGTTTCAACGCTCGACGTTCTGCCGACACTGGCCGACCTTGCCGGGATCGACCTCAAGGGCATCATGCCGTGGACCGACGGCGTTTCACTGACTGGTGTTGCTTCAGGTTCCACCGAACGCGGCACGGTTCCAATCGAATATGCAGCCGAAGGCACCATAGCGCCGATGGTCTCGCTGCGGGATGGTGACTGGAAACTCAACCTTTGCCGCGCCGACCCGCCACAATTGTTCAACCTTGCCGACGATCCGGACGAGCTGCACAATCTGGCGGAAAAACCGGGATTCAAAGCCGCTCTGGATGACCTTTTGGCCAAGGCGGAAAAGCGCTGGAATCTGGACCGCTACGATGCCGATATCCGTGCCAGTCAGGCGCGTCGCCACGTCGTTTATCCGGCATTGCGCAACGGCGCCTATTATCCGTGGGACTACCAGCCGCTGCAAAAGGCATCCGAGCGCTATATGCGCAACCACATGGACCTGAACGTGCTGGAAGAAAACCAGCGCTTTCCGCGCTGATTAGCAAAGCGGGGCCTCACGGCCCCGCTTGCTCAAATTCTCACTGTTCGGAGAACTCCAGAACCGTGCCGCTGGCATTTTCCGGCAGCACGGCAATGCCCGCAGGTGTATTCACGTGGGAAACCCCGTTGGCATTGAGAACGCTGCGCGCCTTGTCCAGCGAAGCAACCCGGATGCGCAGAACGGCGAAAGCCTTGCCCGGCGTCCGGGCAAAATCCACACCGGGATAGACTGCAGCGGCTTTCTCCTCACTCACAACCCATATGTCAGCCGAGCGCGTGCCGGTCGAAACCTTCCAGCCGCCATCCTGCGCCTCTGCCTTTCCGTCCACGAACAGGCGCGCAAAGCCTTTGGCCGCAGTTTCGGGATCGGATGAAATGGCAACAATGGCGGAAAGGCCATTTGCACCATTTGCGTGTTCGATCAGTTCCGGCAGCCAGACTGTTTCGCGAGTCTTGTGCTGGCACATGAACACCATACCCTGCGGCACTTCACTTTCAGAGAAAGACACGGTTTCAAAAGCCGCAACACCCTCGCCGCCGCCGGGCAGTTCTACCGGACGCTGAAACGCGCCAACCTCGCCGGTCTTGATGCCAAGTGCGCCCAGTTCCGCCTTGGCATCGCGTGCATTGTCGATGCGGCAGGCAATGGCATGAAGGCCTTCGCCCTGCGCTGCCAGTTTCTCACGCTGATGCAGATTGCCCGGCGTCTCAGCGACGATTCCGAGCAGCTCGAAATAATCTTCCGGAAACATGATGGTGTAGTTGCCGGTGCCCTTCTCCTTGCTGTGGAGGCCGCGCGGGCTCAGCGTAAATCCGAAGCGGCGATATTGCTCGGCACTTTTCTCAAGATCGCCGACCAGCAGGAAAATATGATCGACGCCTTTGACCGGATGAGACATACAAAACTTCCTTTTCTATTTCTTGGTCGGAGCCAGAACGATCTCGTGGATCGTAACCTTGGGATTCATATTGGCAACATAGAGCGCGGTTTCAGCCATATCCTCGGGCTGGATGACATCATCCATGCGGGAGAGATCGAAGCCCGGACGACGCGCAAGAAGCGGCGTCGCCACCTCGCCGGGGCACAGCACGGTCGACCGGATGCCGTTCGGCCCTTCCTGCGCATTCAGGCTGGCGCTCAGATCGTTGAGCGCATGTTTGGACGCACCATAGGGAACGCCGCCGCCGGGCGATGAAAACCGCCCTGCCCAGGACGATGTGTGGATCATCAACCCACCACCCTGCGCGCGCATAGGCGTCAGGGCAGCGGCAATCACGTTGATCGCTCCCTTGATGTTGATGTCGATGACATCGTCCCAAGAGTCGAAATCGATATCCGCCCAGCTACGGCGCGGAATATTGAGACCGGCATTGTTGCAGAGCACATCGAGACGACCTGCCCATTCGACGATTGCCCCAACGGTCGCGGCCACGGCCTCACGGTCGAGAACATCGGCTGGAAATATCTGCGCCTCGCCGCCACTGGAGACGATTTCCTCGGCAATCGCGGCAAGCGCATCTGCCTTGCGGCCCGTCAGCGCGACCCGCCAGCCTTCATGCGCGAAACGTCGCGCCATGGCAGCGCCGATGCCGGACCCGGCACCGGTAATCCAGACAGCACCGCGGTCATTTTTACCCGAGTTTGCGTCCTGCTCGGGGGAATTCTGGCTCATCAACAAACTCCGTCGTAGAAAATCGACATTTATTAACGCAGGCTGGTCGAGAAATTTTACCAATTTTGCCCGTCATATTAGTTTATCTTGACATTATCGCCACGGATTCTAGCATATCAATGCTTGCATACAATAAAGACCCTCTGAGGTGGCATTTCGTTGCGATTTCAGGGGCTTGAACAATATTGGGACGTGCGGGAAAAGAGGCTGGAAAGCCCTCCCTCAACGTCCTTCAGGGGAACAGAGAATGCATATCAGAAAAGCTGGCCTTGGCCTGTTTCTTGCGGCGTTTTCGCTTGCGACGGCGTCTTCGCACGCCGAAGAAGTGAAGCGCGGCGGCACTGTCATCGTCCATATGAACACCGAACAGGGTGTGCTTAACCCTGCGCTGCGCGCCTCCACCGGCGTTTATCAGATCACCGGCCGCATCATGGAGCCGCTGATCGACCGCACCTATGAGGGTTATGTGCCGGTTCTGGCCACAAGCTGGTCGTCCTCGGAAGACGGCAAGGCCATCACCTTCAAGCTGCGCGAGAATGTGCGCTGGCATGACGGCCAGCCCTTCACCTGCGATGACGTTTCGTACAGCGCGATGAACCTCTGGAAAAAATTGCTCAACTATTCGACCACGCTTCAGGCCAATCTCGAAGCTGTCGACTGCACCGATCCGCACACGGCGGTGTTCCGCTATTCCAAGCCAATGCCGCTGGAACTGCTCGTCGCCGCCATGCCTGATCTCGGCCATCCGGTGCCGAAGCATCTTTATGAAGGCACGGATATTCTCAAGAACAAGTACAACGCCGCCCCGATTGGCACGGGACCGTTCAAGTTCGTCGAATATGAGCGCGGCCAGCACATCATTGCAGAGCGCAATGACGACTATTGGCGCGGCAAGGAATATCCTTATCTCGACCGCGTGGTCTGGCGCTTCATGCCAGACAAGGCCGCAGCAGCCGCAGCGCTTGAAGCCGGTGAAATGATGGAAACCGCCTTCAACGGCATCTCCATGTCGGATACCGAGCGCCTCCAGAAGGATGGCCGCTTCGACACCGGCACCCAGGGTTTTGAGAACAACGTCGCCCACTCGACCATCGAGTTCAACCTGCGCAATCCGATCCTTGCCAATCTGAAGGTTCGTCAGGCGATCTACCACGCGCTGGATATCGATTTCGCGATCAAGACGATCATGCGCGGCTATGCCAAGCCGGGCCGTGGCCCGATCCCGAGTGCAGGCGTCGCCAACTATACGGATCAGGTCCAGACTTACCCGTATGATGTTGAAAAGGCGAAAAAACTGCTCGACGAAGCCGGCTATCCGGTCAAGGAGAACGGCATTCGCTTCAAGCTGCGTCATCGCCCGGCACCATGGGGTGAATATACGCAGCTCTGGGCTGAATATTACGCTCAGGCGATGAAGGAAGTCGGCATCGACGTCGAAATCCTCACCAATGACGCACCGGGTTTCCTGAACGGCGTCTATCGTGACCATGACTTCGATACGGCAAGCGGCTGGCACCAGTTCCGCTCCGATCCGGCTGTTTCCACCACCGTCTGGCTGCGCTCCGGCGCGCCGGTCGGTACGGCATGGTCCAACCAGTTCGACTATAAGTCTGACGAAATGGACAGCCTGATCGACAAGGCCGCAAGCGAGCTCGACCCGGCCAAGCGCGCCGATCTCTATCACCAGATCCAGCAGCTTGAGATGAAAGACCTGCCGGTCATCTTCGCCATCGAACATCCGTTCGTCGGCGTGACCAACAAGGTTCTCAAAAACCACCACAACACACCGCGGTGGGATTCATCCAGCTGGTACGATCTCTGGATCGACCAATAAGCAATACCAGCCGCTGCCGGTCACCCGGCAGCGGTTCACCAGTTTAGAATGCTGACTATGAATATCTTGCAGGATAATCCGCAATGTCCCTGCCCCCAATCCTGACCTTTGCGCTGCGCCGCATCTTGCAGGCGGTTCCCGTCATCCTTCTCATCATGATCGGGGCGTTTCTGCTCATCAAGCTTGCGCCTGGCGACACGGTTGACGCGCTTGTCGGTGACATGGGCGGTGCAGACCCTCAATTCGTCGCCAATCTGCGCACCGAATACGGCCTCGACCAGCCAGTCTGGACACAGCTCTGGATTTACATGACCAAGCTGGCGCAGTTCGATTTCGGCTGGTCCTATGTCTACGAGCAGCCGGTACTGGATGTGCTGATGGCCCGCCTCGTGCCGACCCTGCTGCTCATGGTTTCATCGCTTTCGGTGGCCTTCATTTTCGGCATTGCGCTTGGGGCTTTTGCGGCGCGCAAGGCATATTCCCTGACCGACAATGCGATTTCCACGCTCGGTCTTGTTTTCTATGCCATGCCGAGCTTCTTTCTCAGCCTCATCTTGATGTTCATCTTTTCCGTCAAGCTCGGCTGGCTGCCGGTCGGCGGTTACAAGACGATTGCCGGGTTTTATACCGGCTGGAAGAATGTCTGGGATATTGCCGTGCACCTTGTCATGCCGACGACGGCGCTTTCGCTCATCTATCTCGCCTTCTACATGCGCCTGATGCGCACCAGCGTGCTCGAAGTAGCCGACCTCGATTATGTCCGCACAGCCCGCGCCAAGGGCGCCAGCGGTGCAAGGCTGATGTTCCATCACATCATGCGCAACGCATTCCTGCCTGTCGTCACGCTGCTCGGGCTCCAGTTCTCGACCGTCCTTGGCGGCTCCGTCGTGATCGAGACGATCTTCTCCCTGCCCGGCCTTGGCCAGCTCGCCTACACCTCCGTGATCAAGCGCGACCTCAACACGCTGATGGGCATCATCTTCCTGTGCTCGGTGCTGGTGGTGATCGTCAATTTCATCACCGATCTCATCTATGCGCGGCTTGATTCCAGGATCGAACTGTCATGACCTCCCAGGACCTTTCCCTCACCCGCCCGCAGGTCTCGCGCGCAAAAATTCTGTGGCAGCGTTTCAGCCGCAACCGCGCCGCCGTGCTGGGCCTTATCCTCTTCATCGCCGTGGTCCTGATCGCGCTGCTGGCCGATGTCATTGCGCCCGGTGACCCGCTGCGGCGTGCTGGCGATCCACTCGTCTGGCCATTGGTCAATGCCGCAACGCCGCTTGGCACCGATCAGCTCGGACGCGATATCATGGCGGGTATTTTCCATGGCGCGCGCATCTCGCTTCTGATCGGCGTGGTGGCCACCCTGATTTCCATCGTGATCGGCATCATCATCGGCGCTCTTGCCGGCTATTATGGCGGCTGGGTGGATGACGTTTTGATGCGCATCACCGAGGCTTTCCAGACCGTGCCGAGTTTCGTGCTGCTTCTGACACTGGTGGCAATCTTCGGGTCATCGATCGAAAACATCATCATCTGCATCGGCATCGTGTCATGGACCGCGCCTGCCCGCATGGTACGCGCCGAATTTCTGGCGCTGCGCAAGCGCGAATTCATCGATGCGGCACGCAATCTCGGTGTTGGCAATGTCTCGATCATCTTCCGCGAAATCCTGCCAAATGCCCTGCCGCCGGTGATCGTCTTCGCATCCGTGGTTATGGCAACCTCCATCCTGATGGAAAGCGCGCTCGCCTTCCTCGGTCTCGGTGATCCTAATTATGCCAGCTGGGGCAACATGATCGGCCAGGGCCGCGCCGTGCTCCGCACCGACTGGTTCTGCTCGGTCATTCCCGGCATCGCCATTCTGCTCACCGTTCTTTCCTTCAGTCTGCTTGGCGAAGGCTTGAACGACGCGCTTAATCCGAGGCAGAAGAAATAATGACCGCCGCACCCGTTCTCGAAATCAGCAACCTGCAAATCGCGCTGCCGAAGGGCGCCGACCGTCCTTTTGCCTTGCAGGACCTCACACTGACCATCAATCCCGGTGAAATCGTCTGCCTTGTTGGCGAAAGCGGTTCAGGCAAATCGCTTTCGGCAGGCGCGAT
Source organism: Ochrobactrum sp. A-1 (assembly GCF_022488005.1). Lineage (NCBI taxonomy): Bacteria > Pseudomonadati > Pseudomonadota > Alphaproteobacteria > Hyphomicrobiales > Brucellaceae > Ochrobactrum > Ochrobactrum sp. A-1. Next base: position 1,874,007 of record NZ_JAKVQC010000007.1, on the reverse strand, counting down.
CATGCGCCTTTTGCCGGAACCGCATGTGCGCGTGACGCATGGCACGATCAAGCTTGAAGGCACTGACCTTTATTCGCTCAGCGAAGCTGACATGAAAAAGCTGCGCGGCGACCGCATCGGCATGATCTTTCAAGAGCCGATGACAGCGCTCAACCCGCAGAAAACAGTTGGCTGGCAGATCGATGAAGTGCTGCGCCTCCATACCAAGCTTGGCCGCAAGGAACGCCGTGTCGCTGTGCTGGACATGCTGGCAGAGGTAAAGATACCGGACCCGGAATCCGCTTATAACGCCTATCCGCATCAGATTTCCGGCGGGCAGCGCCAGCGTGTGATGATCGCCATGGCGCTGATCCTGAAACCGCGTCTCATCATCGCCGATGAGCCGATCACGGCGCTCGATGTGACCACGCAGGCGCAAATCCTGAAACTGATCCGCGACCTGCAACGCGAACACAATACCGGCATTCTGTTCATCACGCATGACTTCGGCGTGGTGGCGGAAATTGCCGACCGCGTTGCCGTGCTGCGGCTTGGCGAACTGGTCGAAGAAGGCCGGGCAAGTGAAGTGCTGAATCATCCGCAGCACGCTTACACAAAGGCGCTGATTGCATCGGTTCCAGCCCTCACGCCACCTGAACCCAAGCCATCGGTGGATGCTCAGCCGGTCATTCTCAAGGCGAGCGCTTTACGCAAAACCTTCAAGGCGCGCGGCGGCTTGCTCAGTGGCAAACGCAGCGCCGTTCCTGCCGTGAAGGACCTTTCGTTCGAACTACGTCAGGGCGAGACGCTGGGCGTCGTTGGCGAAAGCGGCTCCGGCAAGACAACCGTTTCGCGCATCGTCACGCGTCTGCTGGAAGCCGATAGCGGCGAGGTCGATGTGAATGGCAGAGATTTTCTGAGCGCCAGCCCGCGGGAAGTACGTGCCATGCGCAAGGACATCCAGATGGTCTTTCAGGACCCGATGGCCTCGCTCAACCCGCGCCGCCGCGTCGTTGACCTGATTGCACAGGGTCCGATCGTCCATGGCGTGCCGAAGGAACAGGCCCATGCGAAAGCGCGCGAATTGCTGGAACTGGTCGAACTATCGCCCGCTGCTGCCGACCGATTTCCGCATGAGTTCTCGGGCGGACAGCGCCAGCGTATCGGCATCGCCCGTGCACTCGCCTTGGAGCCACACATCATCGTCGCGGACGAACCGGTGTCGGCGCTCGATGTCTCGGTACAGGCGCAGGTTCTGCGGCTTCTTGCCGATTTGCGCGAACGGCTCAATCTGTCGCTGCTTTTCGTGACGCATGATTTGCGCGTCGCCGCCCAGCTCTGCGACCGCATCATCGTCATGTCGAAGGGCGAGATCGCAGAAACAGGACCGACAGCCGAAGTCTTCGCCAACCCGCAACATGAATATACACAGCGCCTGCTTGCCTCCATTCCCGGCAAGGGCTGGACACCGCCTCGTTTGGAAAATGCGTGAAGCCATGCAGAACATAGTCTTTCCAGCCTCCATCTGGGCTGCTACTGCCCCTGCCCGCATACCGGCCAAGCCGCTGACCAATGACGCGGAAGCCGATGTCGCCATCGTCGGCGGTGGTTTTACGGGGCTTTCGGCGGCGCTCCATCTGGCAAAACGCGGCAAGCGCGTCATCCTGCTCGAAGGTAATGCTGTCGGCTGGGGCGCATCGGGGCGCAACAACGGGCAGGTCATACCGACCATGACTTCCGCCGAGCCCGATGCAATCGCCAAACGCTATGGCGCATCAGGTGAACGTTTTGCCAGACTGATCGGCAATAGTGCCGACATTCTGTTTTCCATCGTGCGCGATGAAAACATCGAGGCCGAGGCCGAGCAGAACGGCTGGTTCCAGCCTGCCCATTCGCCGGGTCGGGTGAAGCTGTCGCAAACCCGTGTGGATGCATGGAAACGCTTCGGCTTCCCGGCAGAGTTTTTCGACCGCGCCGCCACATCGCGGCTGTTGGGGAGCGATTTCTGGTATGGCGGCATGTTCAACCCGACCGGAGGCCATATCAACCCGCTGGCTTTCGCGCGCGGGCTTGCAGCCGCTGCCGAACGCCACGGCGCAATCATTCACGAGCAAAGCCCGGTCATCTCCTATGCCCAGGTGGGCGACCACTGGGAGGTCAAGACCGCCAGCGCCACGGTGTGCGCCAAGGGCTTCCTTCTGGCGACCAACGCCTATACCGGCGAGCTGCGTGAGGGGCTTGCGCCACGCCTCGCCCGCACCATCGTGCCGGTACTCTCGTGGCAGATGGCGACCGCGCCCGTCAGCGATAATCTGCGGGCAACAATTTTGCCCGGACGGCAGGCGGTTTCCGATACGCGCGGCGATCTGCGCTTTTTCCGCTACGATGCCCGCAACCGGCTGATTACCGGCGGCGTGGTGATGGGTAATTTCAACATCGCCGAACGCGTCAAGCGCAAGACAGCGCGTAACATGGCGGAAGCTTTCCCTGCACTTGGCGAGCCGGAAATCACCCATGTGTGGAGCGGTTATATCGGCATGACATGGGATCGCTTTCCCCGCGTTCATCAGCTCGGCCCCAATGGCTGGGCGTGGATCGGCTGCAACGGGCGCGGTGTTGCGCTTGGCACATCGCTTGGGCGTGAATTCGCACGCGCGCTGGATGGCGAGCCGGTACAGGAGCTTGCCCTGCCCGTCTCGGAACCCGCGCCACTGCCTTTTCATAAGGTCGCCCGAAAAATTGCACCGTTCTATCTCGCATGGCTTCGGCGCAAGGATCTCACCGAGCCAAATCTCTAACGCATCTCATTTAATGTTCATGTGAAAGGTCAGGTCCATGAATCAAATGTCAATTCTCGAACGTCGCCGCATCGAAGCGCTGGTTCTCAAGAACGTCTACGAAGTTATTCGCGAACGTTCTGGCGAGGAAGAAGCGCAGGCAGCAATCGGCGAAGCCGTCAGCCGCTCGGCCATCGAACAGGGCAAGAGCTTTGCAGACGAGCTGGGCCACACGCCGACGATACAGGACTTTGCCGACATCCAGCCGCTCTGGACGAAAGAAAACGCGCTGGAGATCGACGTGATTTCGCAGGGCGAAGATCATTTCGATTTCAATGTTACGCGCTGCCGCTATTCGGAAATGTATCGCGAGATGGGTCTTGGCCATATCGGTCATCTGCTTTCCTGCAATCGCGATGGCGATTTCTGCATCGGCTACAATCCCGATATGAAGCTGGAACGCACGCAGACCATCATGAAGGGCGCAAGCCACTGCGATTTCCGCTATCGCTTCGACACGACTGAAAACAACACAAAAGGAGCCTGACATGCCGGTTGAAAACTGGACGTCGAACCAGCTTGACGAACTCGTCGCGTTCCGTCGTGACCTGCACGAAAACCCCGAGCTGCTTTACGATGTGAACCGGACGGCGGAAAAGGTCGCCGAAGCGCTGCGCGCCGCTGGCGTTGATGAGGTCGTGACCGGCATTGGACGCACCGGCGTTGTCGGCGTCATTCGTGGGCAGTCGAACCGCTCGGGTCGGGCCATCGGCCTGCGTGCCGACATGGATGCGCTGCCGATCCTCGAAGAAACCGGCGCTGAATGGTCGTCGAAAGTGCCGGGCAAGATGCATGCCTGCGGCCATGACGGGCATACGACCATGCTTCTGGGCGCTGCCCGCGAACTGGCGCAAAGCCGCGCCTTCGACGGCACAGTCATCGTGATTTTCCAACCCGCCGAAGAAGGCGGCGCAGGCGCCAAGGCGATGATCGACGACGGTTTGTTCAAGCGCTGGCCGGTCAATGAGGTCTATGGCATGCACAACCGTCCAAACCTCGCAGTCGGTCATTTCACCATCAATTCCGGCCCGATCATGGGATCGGTCGATGTTCTGGACATCACCATTGAGGGCGTTGGCGGACATGCCGCTTCGCCGCACCAGACCATCGACCCCATTCCCGTCACGGCAGCGCTCATTCAGGCAATCCAGACGCTGACCGCGCGCACCATCGACCCGCTGGATTCCGCGGTGATTTCGATCACCACCATTCAGGGTGGCGATGCGTTCAACGTCATTCCGCAGAAAATCCGGCTGACCGGCACGGTCCGCACGCTTCGCGAGGAAGTGCGCGACCATATCGAGGAAAAGCTGACCCGCGCCGTGCAGGGCATTGCCGATGCCTTCGGCGCCAAGGCGACGCTCGACTATCAGCGCAGCTATCCAGTCACCGTCAATCACGAGCAGGAAACCGAACTGGCGGCAATCGCCGCAGAAGCGGTCGCGGGTTCCGACCGTGTGACGCGCGACATGCCGGCGACGCTGGGCGGTGAAGATTTTGCCTTCATGCTGAACGAGGTGCCGGGCGCGATGATCAATATCGGCAACGGCCCAAGCGCCAATCTCCATCATCCAAAATATGACTTCAACGACGATGTCATTGCATGGGGTTGCTCATACTGGACAACACTCGTTCGCCATCGGCTGCCGATAGAGAATTGATAGCCACCTATATATAAATGGGGACGGCACCTTTGGGAGCCGCCCTTTGTGTTTTGCGTAGAAAGCGAAGTTACAGAACAATAAAACCTCTAGTTTATCTGAGCCGCTCGTAATATAACGCGCTCCCAATAAACCATCGCGGCTTTTCCCGATGGGAAAAGAGAATTCGGTTTGGACGCATACTGAACATTTCAGTGTTCGGAAATGCGGAAAGCCATTGGTCGAGCGGGAAATCCATGAATATCGAATCTGCCTTGAGTGACAGCGCCAATATTTTTGACCTTGCGCCAATTTCCCTGTGGCTTGAGGATTATAGCGGCCTGCGCAAGCAGTTCGAAGAATGGCGAGCGCTTGGCGTTACCGATCTCAGGGCTTTCCTACATGAAGACACGACCCGGCTTCGCATCTGCACCAGCCATATCCGGGTCCTGAAGGTCAACCGCAAGACGCTTTCGCTTTTCGAGGCAGACAGCGTCAGCCATCTGGTCGCCAATCTCGAACGCGTTTTTCGCGACGACATGCTGGACCCGCATATCGACGAGATGGTCCAGCTGTGGAACGGCGGCAATGCGTTCTCGAGCGACACCATCAATTATTCGCTCGGCGGCAAGCGGCTGGATATTCAGCTTAAGGGTGTCGTGCTGCCCGGTTATGAGCACACCTGGGAGCGGGTTCTGCTTTCCATCGAAGATGTGACCGCACGCGAAAATGCCCGTCGCGAAGAGGACCGGCACAAGCAGCACGCGCAGGGACTTTTCGAGCATTCGCCGGTCTCGCTCTGGGTCGAGGATTTCAGTCGCATCAAGCAACTGATGGACGATGTGCGTCAGCGCGGAATTGTTGATTTTCGGGTGTTTACCGACGTGCATCCAGAATTCGTGCGTCAGTGTATGAGCGAAATCCGGGTTCTCGAAGTCAACACCGAGACAACTGCCCTCTTCCTCGCATCCGACAAGAAGACGCTGCTGCAGAACCTGCCGCACATTTTCAAGGACGAGATGGAATCATCGTTCCGCGAACAGTTGATCGATCTTTGGAACGGTGTCCTGTTCCAGCGTCGCGAAGTGGTCAATTACGCGCTGGACGGCTCCGAAAGGCATGTCCTTCTGCAATTCTCGGTTCTGCCGGGGCATGAAACAGACTGGTCTCTGGTACAGATCGCGCTGACCGACATCACGGCGCGCAAGAAGGCAGAAGCCTATCTGGAATATCTGGGCAAACACGACGTTCTGACCAAGCTTCACAATCGCGCCTATTATGTCGATGAGCTTAACCGGCTTGAGCGGAAGGGCCATACGCCCGTTTCTGTCATCATCATCGATCTCAATGGCCTCAAGGCTGCCAATGACCAATGGGGCCATGCGACAGGCGATGGATTGCTGCGGCGCATTGGCGAAGTGCTGAATGAAGCCGTAAAGCAGCCTGGCCACGCGGCGCGCATTGGCGGCGACGAATTCGCAGTTGTGCTGCCTTATGTGGATGAGCGGGGTGCGGAGGCCATGGTTGAGGATATTCAGCGGCTGGTCGATATCAACAACCAGTATTATTCCCAGCTCAAGCTCAATCTTTCCATCGGTTCTGCGACAAGTATGTCAGGCGAAAAGCTGGAAACCGTCGCCAAGCGCGCCGACCTGCTGATGTATGAGAACAAGCGCCAGCAATATACGACGGGCATGATCTAATCATCGAACTTGATGACGGTCTTTCCGCGCGTCAGATCGGTGACGAGGCGGGATAGTTCATCCCGCACGGCAATGGGCATGGCGCCCGCGATCTCCACGCCGGAGCCAGTGAAGTTCTCTTGCGTGATGGCGAGGTTTTCCACCGCTGTCAGACGGGCTTTCAGCAGCGCATGATCTGAAAAATCGCAGGCGAACTGAAATCCGACCAGCGGAATGACTTCTGTTTTCTCCGCCTGTCGCAGGCAGGTTGCAGCCGTGCCGCCATAAGCGCGCATCAGGCCCCCGCTTCCCAGAAGAATGCCGCCGAACCAGCGCGCGACCACGACTGCAATATTATCGAGTTGCTGGCCATCGATTGCCTGCAGGATCGGCTTTCCTGCCGTGCCACTCGGCTCGCCATCGTCGCTGAAACGGTAGTTCTGCCCCATGCGCCAGGCCCAGCAATTATGGCTTGCCGACAGGTCGGAATGCTCGCTCAAAAAATCCTTCGCCGCCTGCTCGCTCGCAACAGGCGCGGCGATGGCCAGAAACCGACTTTTCCTGATCTCCTGACTAAAGGTTTCAACGCGACTGATCGTGAACATGGCAATCCTACAAAGATGATTTCGGGGCCTAGCATTTTCCATTGAGGATGACGACCCCTTCCAACTTCCCCGGCATTGCGCCCACCGGATATAGGGTATAAGGCAATTGAAAAATGAGCCCATATTTTTGAGCTCTGTTCTTGCATACCCAGATGAAAGGTCCTGCCGATGTTCGATTTGATCGTGAGAAACGCCAATCTCCCCGACGGTCGCGAGAAGCAGGACATTTTAGTCAAGGACGGCAAGATTGCCGATATCGTGCCCTCCAAGGGTGAGCATCAGGCTGCTCAGGAAATCGATGCCACCGACCGGCTCGTAACCCCGCCTTTCGTCGATCCGCATTTCCACATGGATGCGACCCTGTCGCTCGGCCTGCCGCGCCTCAACCGTTCCGGTACCCTTCTCGAAGGTATCGCGCTTTGGGGCGAACTAAAGCCGATACTGACCGTTGAGGCCATGGTCGAGCGCGCGCTGCGCTATTGCGATCTGGCCGTTTCGCAAGGGTTGCTCGCCATTCGCAGCCATGTCGATGTCAGCGACCCGCGCCTCTTCACCGCTGAAGCGATGATCGAAGTGCGCGAGAAGGTGAAGCCTTACATTGATCTACAATTGGTCGCCTTCCCGCAGGACGGCTACTATCGTTCGCCGGGCGCGGTCGATCTCGTCAACCGCTCGCTCGATATGGGCCTCGACGTCGTCGGCGGTATTCCGCATTTTGAGCGCACCATGGCCGATGGCGCAGCCTCGCTGGAAGAACTGTGCCGCATTGCCGCCGAACGTGGCCTGCCGGTCGATATCCATTGCGACGAAAGCGACGATCCAATGTCGCGCCATGTCGAAACACTGGCGGCGCAGACCATGCGCTTCGGCCTGCAGGGCCGTGTTTCCGGCTCGCACCTGACCTCCATGCACTCCATGGACAATTATTACGTCTCGAAGCTCATTCCGCTGATTGCGGAAGCCAAGATGAATGCCATTCCGAACCCGCTCATCAACATCACGCTTCAGGGCCGTGCGGACACCTATCCAAAGCGCCGCGGCATGACCCGCGTGCCGGAACTGATGGCTGCTGGCATCAATGTCGCGTTAGGCCATGACTGCGTGATGGACCCCTGGTACTCGATGGGTTCCGGTGACATGCTGGAAGTCGGCCACATGGCGATCCATGTCGCACAGATGACCTCCATCGAAGGCAAGAAACAGGTTTTCGACGCGCTCACCGTCAATTCCGCCAAGGCGCTGGGCCTTGAAGGCTATGGCCTTGCAAAGGGCTGCAATGCCGATTTCGTGGTGCTGCAGGCACGCGACCCGATTGAAGCGCTGCGCCTCAAGGCAAACCGCCTCAAGGTCGTGAAGCGCGGCAAGGTGATCGCCGAAACCCCGCAGCGCATAAGCCGCATCAACCTCGAAGGCCGTCCGTCTTCGGTTGACGGGGCTGACTACGCGCCAGTCGGCCAGCTTTAGAATCTTCTTGAATTAAAGGTGGTTTGGGCAATGATGGAAATCGTTGCTCATGAAATCCGCACGTCAAAACGAAGCAACCGGCTGCGCGCACCCACGCGCCGAAAACACACATGAGGGGTCCCTGACCAAATGACAAAAATCATCAAAACACCGAACTTTACCCGTCGCGACATTCTCGCAATGTCTGCAGCACTGGGCGCAACGGCAATCACCACCCGCGTCTTCGCTGCCGATGAAAAGTTGAAAGTAGCAGGCATCCACGCCTCGCCCGTCGAAAACGCATGGAATTCGCGTCTCCACGATGCACTGAAGCAGGCCAATGACGAAGGCGTCATCGAATATGTCTTCTCCGAAGGCGTTTCGGCGAGCGACTACCCCCGCGCCATGCGCGAATATGCCGAACAGGGCATCAAGCTGATCGTCGGCGAATCCTATGCCGTCGAACGCGAAGCGCGCCAGGTGGCAGGCGATTATCCGCAGACGGCCTTCGTCATGGGCTCCTCGGGCAAGCCGCAAGGCGATAATTTCGGTGTTTTTGGCACCTGGAACTTCGAGGCTGCCTATCTCGCGGGCATGCTGGCAGGCGCGATGAGCAAATCCGGCACCTTTGGCTCGGTCGGCGCCGTACCGATCCCGGAAGTCAACATGCTCATCAATGCCTTTCAGGACGGCGTGAAGGAAACTCGGCCTGACGCGAAGTTCATCGCGTCGTTCATCGGCACCTTCTTCGACCCGCCGAAAGCACGTGAAGCCGGTCTTGCCCAGATCGACTCTGGCGCGGACATCCTGTTCGGCGAGCGCATCGGCACGGCAGACGCTGCGAAGGAACGCGGCATCAAGGCCATCGGCTCGCTGATCGACTATACGCCGCGTTACCCGGATACGGTCTTTGCCAATGCGATCTGGAATTTCCGCCCGATCCTCAATGCGGCTATCGCCGACGTGAAGGCCAGCCAGGCAACCGGCAAGGATTACACGCCATTCAGCCTGATGAAGGAAGGCGGCAACGACATCATCTACGTCAAGGGCATTGCCCCTGCCGAGGCCGAAGCCAAGATGGAAGCCCGTCGTGTGGAACTGAAGGAAGGCAAGTTCGAATACAAGCCGAACCCGGCCGAACCGAAATAAGACGGGCAGGCATTCCGTGGCAATCGACATGAACCGGCAGGATGCGACCGCGCTCGCACAGGCGATCGCCGACGGATTCCTGACGGCGGAAGAGGCCATGGACGCCGCCCTCGACGCCGCAGAAAAATGGCGCCCTCTGGGCGCCATCGCATATCTTGACCCTGATCTTGGCCGGGCTGGTGCCATTGCATTCGATGCAGCGCCATCCAGAGCGACCTTCGCGGGCGTTCCCTCCCTGTTCAAGGATCTGGGCGGTCCCTGTGCCGGTCTGCCCATCCGGCTCGGCTCACGGGCATTCCTCAATGCCTCGCCGCAGATGGATTCCGAACTCGGTCGCAGGCTGCGCGCAGCCGGGCTCAACTTTTTTGGCACCACCACTGTCCCCGAATTCGGTCTGGCGCTTGCGAGCGAGCCAGCGGGAGCACCGCCTGCACGCCATCCCTTCGATGAAACGCTTTCACCTGGCGGGTCATCCGGCGGAGCGGCAGCAGCCGTCGCAGCCGGGATCGTCGCAATTGCGCACGCCACCGACGCTGGCGGCTCCATCCGTGTACCCGCCGCAACCTGCGGTCTGGTCGGCCTGAAACCAAGCCGTGGCGCCATGCCAGCGGGTCCGCATTTCGGCAATTATCTTGCAGGCATTGCGAGCGAATTTGCGCTCTGTCGCTCCGTCCGTGATGCGAAAGCGCTTCTGCCGCTTGTCGAAGGCAAAACAGAAGGCTTTCTGCCCGACCCGGCAATGCAGGCAGGTGATTTGCCGGAGCGCCTTCGTGTGGGCATCGTGACCGGCGATCTTGCAAACTATCCCATCACATCGGAGCGCCTGCAGGTTGTGGCCGATGCCGCGCATTTCCTTGAAGCGCAGGGGCATACAATCCGTGAAATCCCGGCTTCGGAATTCAGCCCGCTGATCGCTTCCAGCGGACGCGCATTCGACCGCATCATTTCCGTCAATCTCGCTGCTGCAATCGATTTTCTGGCCATTGATGAAGACAAGCTTGAACCGCTCACCCGTGCGGTTGCAGAGCGCGGGCGGCGCATGGAAGCCACCGCGCTTTATCGCGCCATGAACGGAGCCGTCAGCACAGCACATATGCTCTGGCAGATTTTCCGCGATATCGACGTGCTGATTACGCCTATGCTCGCGCGCGGACCGATGCCGCTCGGTTCCTTTCCGATGGATCACGGCGATGTCGATGCGCATTGGCAGAAGATGAATGCCTTCGCGCCTTATGCAGCACTTGCCAATATTTCCGGTTTCCCGGCACTCTCGCTTCCCTTTGGAACCGACGCTAACGACATGCCGGTCGCCTTGCAGCTCGTTGCACCAATGGGCGCTGACCGGCTGCTTTTGAACCTTGGCCAACGTCTGGAGGAGGATCAGCGCTGGCAGCACAGATTTCCCGTTGCGGGGTTGAACATATGACCACGACCGTTCTTGAACTGCAGAACATCACCAAGCGATTTGGCCAGCTTACCGCCAATGACAATATTTCGCTGAAGCTTGAGCGCGGCGAAATCCTCGCTTTTCTTGGCGAGAATGGTGCAGGCAAAACCACGCTGATGAACATCCTGTTCGGCCATTATGTGCCGGATGAAGGCCGCGTCTTCGTCAAGGGCGAGGAAATCCCGCAAGGCAAGCCCCGCGCTGCCATTGATGCGGGCGTAGGCATGGTGCACCAGCATTTCACGCTCGCGCCCAACCTCACAGTGCTTGAAAATATCATCACCGGCACTGAAAGCCTCTGGAAGCTTAAATCGGCACATGGACCCGCGCGCACCAAGATTGCCGACATCGCCGGACGCTTCGGCCTGCAGGTCGATCCCGATGCACGGCTTGGCGATCTTTCTGTCGGCGAACAACAGCGCGTTGAAATCCTGAAAGCGCTTTATAACGACGCCGACATTCTGATCCTCGACGAGCCGACCGCCGTTCTGACCACGCAGGAAGCCGAAAACCTGTTCGCGACACTGAAAGAGATGGCGCGTCAGGGCCTGTCGCTGATCTTCATCTCGCACAAGTTACATGAAGTCATGTCAACAGCCGACCGCGTTGTCGTCCTGCGCGGCGGCAAGGTTGTGGCGGAGCGCAAGGCTTCCGAAACCTCGAAGGAAGAACTCGCCGAACTGATGGTCGGCCGTCGCGTTTCGCGCCCTTCGCGCGCTGCAGCCACGCCCTGCGAAACCTTGCTGAAAGCCAGCAATGTCACGATTGTCGAGGACGGAATTGCTCGCCTTTCGGAACTGAATTTTCAGGTTCGCGCTGGCGAAACGCTGGGCATCATTGGCGTGTCAGGGAATGGGCAGGCAGCGCTTGGACGTCTCGTTTCCGGCCTCAGCCAGCCTGCGAGCGGCTCACTTGTCATGTTCGGGCAGACAGTTACCAAATTCGACCCGCGCCAGTTTGTGGCGGAAGGTGTTGGCCGCATTCCGGAAGATCGCAATGCGGAAGGCGCAATCGGTGACCTGACACTTTGGGAAAATGCTGTACTGGAACGCGTGCGTGGTCCGCAGTTCTCCAATGGTCTTCTGGTCAACCGGACGGCTGCGCGGGAATTTGCCGACCGCATCATCAAGGATTTCGATGTGCGCGGCGGCACGCCTGATAGCCGCATTCGCCTGCTTTCCGGCGGGAATATGCAGAAGCTCATTCTGGGTCGTAATCTGGAAACCGCCCCGCGTATCCTGATTGCAGCGCAGCCGACACGCGGCCTTGATGAGGGAGCCGTAGCGGCCATCCATGCCCGCATTCTGGAGGCGCGTGCCAAAGGTGCCGCAGTACTGCTGATCTCGGAAGATCTGGATGAAATCATCGGCCTTGCCGACCGGGTTCAGGCCATCGTCAAAGGCAGGCTATCGCCGCCCATCGACGCGGAAGAAGCCGATGCGCAACGGCTGGGCCTGATGATGGCTGGCGAGTGGCAGACAAATACCACGAAGGGGCTGAACTGATGCGTATTGAACGACGCGAAACACGGCCCATGGCGCTGGTGGCAACCGCGCCGGTTCTCGCCGTCCTGACCGCCTTCGTGCTTGCCGGTTTGCTGATCGCCGCCGCCGGTGCGCCGGTTTTGGAATCCTTCCGCCAGATCGCGATCGGCGCTTTCGGCAACAAACTCTCAATCACCGAAACGCTCACCCGCGCAACGCCGCTGATGCTGACCGGCCTTGCCGCTGCCGTCGCCTTTCGCTCAAAACTCTGGAATATCGGCGCCGAAGGCCAGTTCTATATGGGGGCTCTCGCGGTCGTCGCCTGTGGCACGCAATTGCAGCTTCCGGCTCCCATACTTATTCCACTGCTGCTCATCGTCGGTGCGATTGCAGGCATGATTTTCCTGCTTATTCCGCTCGGCCTTCGCCTGCGCTTCGGTGTCGATGAAGTGGTGACGACGCTGCTTTTGAACTTCGTTGCGGTGCTCATCGTCTCGATGATGATCGAAGGTCCGATGAAAGACCCCCTCGCCTTTGGCTGGCCACAATCCGAGCCTGTGCCGGATGCGGCAGTGCTGCCCAAAATCATGGCGGGCATGCGATTGCATATCGGTATCATCATCGCCATCGCTCTGGCGCTCATCATCGCCTATGTGCAGAAGCGCACCGTGTTCGGGCTTGAAACCAAGGCTGCGGGTCTCAATCCGCGCGCCGCGCGCTTTGCAGGCGTTCCGCTTGGCAAGACGCTGGTGAAAGTCGCCTGCATTTCCGGTGGCCTCGCTGGCCTTGCAGGCGCGATACAGGTCATGGGCGTGAAAGGCTATGTCACGACCGACCTTTCGCCCGGTTTCGGCTATTCCGGCATCATCGTCGCCATGCTGGCCAATTTGAATCCTATCGGCGCGATCTTCTCAGCGCTTTTTGCAGCCGCAATGTTCGTTGGTGCTGACGGCATGAGCCGTGCCATCGGCATTCCAAGCTTCATTGCCGATGTCACCGTGGCTCTGTCGCTCCTGACCATGCTGGTTGCTCTGTTCTTCACCCAATACAGGATCGCCCGATGAACGAGTTGATGGATATCCTGCTGTCCGCAGGCCTCTGGGTTTCGGTCCTGCGCATTGCAACGCCGCTGATCTTCGGTACGCTCGGCGCGCTTTATTGCGAGCGTGCGGGCGTGCTCAATCTCGGCATAGAAGGCATCATGACCTTCGGCGCGATGATCGGCTGGCTGACGGTCTATAATGGCGCGGATCTCTGGGTGGGCGTGCTCGCAGCGGCAGCATCCGGCGCCTTGTTCGGCCTGCTGCACGCGGCGCTGACTGTCCCGCTCGGGCTGTCGCAGCATGTTGTGGGCTTGGGCATCACATTATTTGCATCGAGCCTTAGCTATTTCCTGTTTCGTCTTCTGGTGCCGCTCTCTTCAACTCCGCCGACGATCACACCATTCCAGCCGATCAATCCGTCCTGGCTTGCAGATATCCCGTTCGTCGGACAGGTGCTTGGCACGCAAACGGCGCTCACGTGGATCGCCATTCCTCTGGCACTGCTGCTTGGTTATGTGCTTTTCCGCACGCCGCTTGGCCTTGCGATCCGTATGACTGGTGAAAATCCACATGCTGCCGAAGCGCAGGGCATCAACCCGATCCGCGTGCGCATCTTCACGATCATGTTCGGCAGCGCGCTTATGGCTGTCGGCGGTGCATTCCTCACGCTCTCCGCCTTCAACTCGTTCTTCCCGACAATGATGCAGGGGCGCGGCTGGGTCTGTATCGCGCTTGTCGTCTTCGCCTCGTGGAAGCCTGCCCGCGCACTTCTGGGCGCGCTTCTGTTCGCGCTGTTCGACGCGTTCCAGTTACGCCTGCAGACGGTCTACGGCAAGGTCGTGCCTTACCAACTCTTCCTGATGATCCCTTACATCATGTCGATTGTGGCGCTGATCGTCATGGCGCGCCGCGCACGTGTCCCGCAGGCGCTCATGCAGCCTTATCGTCGCGGCGAGCGATAAGCATACAAACAAAAACGGCGCCCGATGGCGCCGTTTCCTTTTATGCTGTCGAACTTATGCAGCGCTTGACTTGCCGCTCTTTTCGAAGCGCTTGCGCTCGTTCGGGTCGAGGTAGAGCTTGCGAAGGCGGATCGACTTCGGCGTCACTTCAACCAACTCGTCGTCCTGAATCCACGACAGAGCGCGTTCCAGCGTCATCTTGATCGGCGGCGTCAGCTTCACGGCTTCATCCTTGCCCGAAGCGCGAACGTTCGTGAGCTTCTTGCCCTTCAGGACGTTGACTTCAAGGTCGTTGTCGCGCGAGTGGATGCCAATCAGCATGCCCTGATAAACCTTGACGCCTGCGTCGATAATCATCGGGCCGCGATCTTCAAGGTTGAAGAGCGCGTAAGCAACAGACTCGCCCTGATCGTTGGAAATCAGAACGCCATTGTTACGGCCCGAGATTTCACCCTTGTAAGGCTGATAATCATGGAACAGGCGATTCATGATCGCCGTGCCGCGCGTATCGGTCAGAAGCTCCGACTGATAGCCGATGAGACCACGGGTCGGCGCATAGAAAACCATACGGACGCGATTACCGCCCGAAGGACGAAGTTCGACCATCTCGGCCTTGCGTTCAGACATCTTCTGCACGACCGTGCCGGAATATTCTTCATCGACGTCGATGACGACTTCTTCCACCGGCTCCAGCTTTTCGCCGTTCTCGCCGTCCTTCATGACGACGCGCGGACGCGAAACGCCAAGCTCGAAGCCCTCGCGGCGCATGTTTTCAATCAGAACTGCAAGCTGCAATTCACCACGACCAGACACGAAGAACGAATCCTTTTCGTTCGATTCCTCGATCTTGAGCGCAACGTTGCCTTCAGCTTCCTTGAGCAGACGGTCACGGATAACGCGGCTCGTCACCTTGTCGCCTTCGGTGCCCGCATACGGACTGTCATTGACGATGAAAGACATAGTCACGGTTGGAGGATCGATTGGCTGCGCTTCCAGCGGAACACTTACCGATGGATCGCAGAACGTGTCGGCGACGGTGCCCTTGGAGAGACCGGCAATTGCAACGATGTCGCCTGCCTGTGCTTCGTCAATGGCCTGGCGCTCGATACCCCGGAAAGCAAGGATCTTGGAAATACGGCCGGTTTCGAGCAGCGTACCGTCCTGACCCAGAACCTTGACTGCCTGGTTCGACTTGATCGAGCCCGAATGAATACGACCGGTGATGATGCGGCCGAGGAATGGATCGGCTTCAAGGATGGTGCCGATCATGCTGAAGGGACCTTCGGCAACCTTCGGCGCCGGAACGTGCTTGAGAACCAGATCGAAAAGCGGAGCCAGACCTTCGTCCTGCGGACCTTCCGGGTTCAGCGCCATCCAGCCGTTACGGCCTGAACCGTAAAGAATCGGGAAGTCAAGCTGTTCGTCGGTCGCGTCGAGATTGGCGAAGAGGTCGAACACTTCGTTGATGACTTCTTCATGACGGCCATCCGGACGGTCGATCTTGTTGATCGCAACAATCGGGCGCAAACCAACCTTCAGCGCCTTGCCGACGACAAACTTCGTCTGCGGCATCGGGCCTTCGGCAGCATCAACGAGAACGATAGCGCCGTCCACCATCGAAAGAATACGCTCAACCTCACCGCCGAAATCGGCATGGCCTGGCGTGTCGACGATGTTGATGCGCGTGTTTTTCCAGACGACCGAAGTGGCCTTCGCGAGAATGGTGATCCCGCGTTCCTTTTCGATGTCGTTGGAATCCATCATGCGTTCTGCAACGCGCTGGTTGTCACGGAACGAACCGGACTGCTTCAGGAGTTCATCGACCAGTGTTGTTTTGCCATGATCGACGTGTGCGATAATAGCGATATTACGCAATTCCATATGGAGATCACTTCTATATGAGTTGGGAGCCGCGCCAACATGACCCGCGCGGAAAAACAATGCGGCGCTCTTACAGGTTTTTTTGCATTTTTGAAAGGGGCAGCGCGAAACTGCCCCGTATTTAAGACAAAAAGCCCAGTTTTCAATGGGCTTTTACACCGTCAATCTGTCAGTTTTTTGTCAGTCAGACCTACAACAGCGTGCCGGAGAGGATCACTAGCGCGACGCTGAAATAGATCACGAGACCCGTCACATCGACCAATGTGGCGACGAAAGGCGCCGATGCGCTGGCCGGATCGAATCCAAGCCTTTGCAGTATGAAGGGCAGCATGGAGCCCGTCAGCGAGCCGAATGTCACGATGCAGACCAATGCCATGCCGACAGTTGCGGCCACCAGAATCCAGTGCTCGCCATAGTCATAAATGCCGAGCGTCTGCCAGATGGCAATGCGTATGATGCCGATCACACCGAGGAAGCTGCCAAGAGCCAGTCCCGTTGGCAATTCGCGCAAGGCGACACGCCACCAGTCCTTGAGCTTCAGTTCCTGCAAGGCGAGCGCGCGAATAATCAGCGAGGTTGCCTGCGAGCCTGAATTGCCGCCCGAAGACATGATGAGCGGGATGAACAATGTCAGCACCAGCGCCTTTTCAAGCTCCAGCTCGAAATGCTGCATCGCGCTTGCCGTCAGCATTTCACCGAGGAAAAGGATGCCGAGCCAGCCGGCACGTTTCTTCAGCATCTCGCCGAAGCCGATGCGCATATAGGGCTTGTCGAGCGCCTCCATACCGCCAAAACGATAAGCGTCCTCGCTTGCCTCTTCCGTCATGGCGTCGAGCACGTCATCAACGGTTACGATTCCGATGATGTGGCGGCTTTCATCCACGACAGGTACGGCCAGAAGATCGTGCTTGCGGAACAGGCGAGCTACTTCCTCGCGGCTCGACAAAGGCGAAATCGTGATCGGCTCGTCATCGCGTGCAATGGACAGGATCGGCTCGTCCGGCTGGCGGATGATGAGGCGACGCAAGCTAACCACGCCCAACAGAACGCGGCTGACCGGATCGACCACATAGATGGCATAAACCGTCTCGCGGGTGCGCTCCACCTTGCGGATATGTTCCAGCGTCTGGCCGACATTCCAGTTGGAAGGGACAGCGATGAATTCGATGGTCATGAGCGAGCCCGCCGTATTTGGCGGATAGCCCATCAATTTCTTCAGCGCGGCTTTGGTTTCAGGCGCGAGGATAGGAAACAGGCGTGCACGGTCGTCATCTTCCAGTTCCTGGAAAACGTCGGTTGCACGGTCCGCCGACATGCCGTCGAGCAGGAGGCTTGCAAGGCCGGGCGGGAGGGTAGCAATGATTTCGGTAGCACGGTGCAGCTCCGGCTGGTCGAGCAGACGGATGGCATCTTCGTGCGAAAGCTGTGCGATGACGGCGACTGCATCATCGGCATCGAGTTCGTTAACGAGTTCCACTGCGTCGCCGGTACGCATGTCCGCAATGCGGCTTGCGATGGCAGCAGCAGGGAGGTCGGCAACATTGAGTACTTCCGGGAAGAAGTTGTTGTCGGTCATGGGCTTGCCTTTCTGTCGATCCGCCGTCAAAGGCAGACCGTGCAAGCCGACCGCAAGCGATCAGATCACGAACTGCCTTGACGGCTGAAACAATCGACTGTGACTGTCGCTTGGCATAAGAGAATAAAACTCCGGTTGAAATTGCTGCCGCAGAAATCCGGCTGCGAGCGTGATGTGCGCTGGGTCGGCTATAAAGTCAAGCCCTGCGAGACAATGTCGAACGCTTTTTCCCGAAAGCTGTCTTCAATGTCGTGAACCTCTTGCCCGCCCGCTTTCTAAATCCTAAGTCTGGTTCATACCAAATTCACTTGATCTGGAGTTTCATCATGTCCGACAAGCCCGCCTACAATCATGCGCTGACTGAATGGAACGGACCGCTGGGCCTGCCGGATTTCACCGCCTTCAAGGATGACGATTTCGCATCTGCATTCGATGCTGCCTTGGCTGCGGACCTCGCAGAAGTGGAAGCCATCGCCGGGGCAAAGGATGAGCCGACCATCGATAACACGCTCAAAGCGCTTCAGTTGACGGGCAAGGCGCTCGACCGCGTTTCCTCCATTTTCTGGCTGCGCGCTGGCGCGCATACCAACAACACGATCCAGGCTCTGGAACGCGAGATCGCGCCGAAAATGTCGCGTCACTATTCGCGTATCATGATGGACCCGGCGCTTTTCGCCCGCATCGACGCGCTTTATGAAAATCGCGATATGCTGGACCTCGACACCGAAACCAAACGCGTTCTTGAAAAGACGTGGAAGGGTTTTGTCCGGTCAGGCGCGAAGCTCGATGAAGCGGGCAAGACGGAGCTTGCAGGCATCAATGAAAAGCTTGCCGGACTTGGCGCCCGATTTGGTCAGAATGTGCTGAAGGATGAATCGCGCTGGGCCCTGTTCATCATCGATGAAGCCGACCTCACCGGTCTTCCTGATTTCCTGAAAAATGCCATGCAGAGTGCTGCCGCCGAGCGCGGCAGACCTGATGCCTGGACGGTTACGTTGTCACGCTCGATTGTCGAGCCATTCCTTTCCTTCTCCGAAAACCGCGAACTGCGCGAACAGGCGTTCAATGCCTGGGCAAAGCGCGGTGAGAATGGCGGCGAAAGCGACAATCGCGACATCGTGCGCGAGATGGTGGAACTGCGCGAGCGCAAGGCCCATCTGCTCGGTTACGCCAATTTTGCCGCCTACAAGCTCGACGACACCATGGCCAAAACGCCAAAGGCGGTCATGGACCTACTGGAGCCGGTATGGGACAAGGCACGCGCCAAGGCCCATGAAGAAGAAGTCGAGCTGGAGCGTCTGATCGCAGCCGATGGCGGCAACCACAAGGTCGCGCCATGGGATTGGCGTTTCTATGCCGAAAAGCTACGCGCCGAACGCTTCGCCTTCGATGAAGCGGAACTGAAGCCCTATCTTCAACTGGAAAAGATCATCGAAGCCGCTTTCGACGTGGCAGGCCGCCTGTTCGGCATCCGCTTCGAGGAAAAGAAGGGCATCGCCGCATGGCACCCCGATGTGCGGGTGTTTCAGGTCTTCAATGCGGATGGCAGCGAACGCGGCCTCTTCCTTGGCGACTATTTCGCCCGCACCTCGAAGCGCTCGGGCGCATGGATGAGCTCCCTGCAATCAAGCCACAAGCTGGGTGATGGTCAGAAGCCGATCATCTACAATGTGATGAACTTTGCGAAGCCAAAGGCCGGTGAACCTGCCCTGCTCTCGCTGGACGACGCACGCACGCTGTTCCACGAGTTCGGCCATGCGCTGCATGGGCTTCTGTCGGATGTGACCTGGCCTGCGGTTTCCGGCACTGCCGTTTCACGCGATTTCGTAGAATTGCCGTCGCAGCTTTACGAACACTGGCTGACCGTTCCTGCGGTTCTCGAAAAATACGCTGTGCACTATCGCACCGGCGAAGCCATGCCGAAAGCACTTCTCGACAAGGTCCTTGCGGCCCGCACCTTCAACGCTGGCTTCAACACGGTCGAGTTCACCTCGTCCGCGCTCGTGGACATGGCGTTCCATACCGGCAAGGAGAAGATCGCTGATCCTCTCGCTTTCGAGGTGAAGACGCTGGAAAAGCTTTCCATGCCAGACGCGATCATCATGCGCCATCGCACGCCGCATTTCACCCACGTCTTCTCCGGCGACGGTTATTCCGCTGGCTACTATTCCTACATGTGGTCGGAAGTACTGGACGCAGACGCTTTCTCGGCATTCGAGGAAACCGGCGATGCTTTCAATCCCGAACTGGCGGCGAAGCTGAAGCAGCATATCTATGCCGCTGGCGGCAGCCGTGACCCGGAAGAGCTTTACAAGGCCTTCCGCGGCAAGATGCCGACACCGGACGCGATGATTGAAAAGCGCGGTTTGAATTAGAGCATTTCCATCAAAATTGCGAAGCGGTTTTGCGTCGGATAATGCGTGAAAACAAATAGATAGAGCGGTTCCGACGATTCCATTTAAACGGAACCGCTCTAAAGCCAAAAACAAAAGGCCGGGAAACCGGCCTTTTTCAACTTTTGTGGGTCAGAATATTCACGAGCCGCCCACAGGGATCGCGCGTATAGAAACGACGCACACCCCATTCCTCATCGGCCGGACCGTATTCGACGGGAAATCCCAGCGCGATGGCACGCTCCAGCACGGCATCGACATCATCGACCTCAATGGAAAGATCGGGCACCGGCGTGCCCGCTCCACCTTCGCTCATGATGCTCACCTGTACCCGCGCCTGCGCATCCGTGGCATAGGTGACGATCCAGCCGAAATCCATCACCACATCGAGGCCCAGCAAGTCGCCATAAAAGCGCTTTGCCGCCGCAGGATCACCGGCGGCAATATTGGCGACGATGCGGCAGACGGCCATCAGTATTCGCCGAGCTTGATGTCCGGCGTGTAATCGACGCCGTCGACTTCCTTCACCACCGGCTGGCCGCAATGCATGACGCCGGTCGCGGCATTGAAAGCATAGGTCGGCGAGCCATAGAGCTGCCAGCCCTTATTGAGTGCCGCAGTGACGCGATGGCAGAATGCGGAATCATCGGGACCTGTGATGAAACGATATAACTTCATGCTGTTACTTCCTCTGTTATAACTTTACGCCCGCCTTCGCGAGCACGCGCTCGGCCATTTCAAGATGCAGACGTTCGACCATCTGTCCGTCGAGTGAGACGACGCCCTTCTTGGTATTTTCAGGCCGGGCGAAGACTTCAACAACAGCGCGGGCATGGGCCACCTCGTTCTCGGTCGGTGAGAAGGCCCGGTTGGCAGCTTCAATCTGGCCTGGATGAATCAACGTCTTGCCGTCGAAGCCCATGGCGGCACCTTGCGCGCATTCTGCCTCGAAGCCAACGCTATCGCGAAAATCATTATAAACACCATCGAGAACGGTGATCCCGCCAGCGCGCGCCGCAAGAATGATCTGCATCAGCCATGGGACGAGATAAGGGCGCCCCGGTTGCGGACGCACACCGGTTTCCCGCGCAATATCGTTCGGCCCGACAATAAAACAGGCAAGCCGCACTGCCGAACGATGTCCGAGAACCGCCATTTCATCGGCATTGAGAATACCACGCGCGGTTTCAATCATCGCCCATACGCCAACTGCCGGATCGGCATCCTGACGATCAAGCCGGTTCGCCGCATCGATTATATCCTGTGGCCGTTCGGCCTTGGGAAGAAGGATCGCATCTGCCCCCATCTTCGCAGCCGCCGCGACATCATCCCTGCCCCACGGCGTTTCCGCCGTATTGACCCGTACAATCCGCTCGAAATTGACCTTCGGATGGCTTGCGAAATGCACCGCCAGCGCATCGCGCGCCGCGACCTTCGCCTCCGGGGCTACGGAATCTTCCAGATCATAGATCACGCAATCCGCTGAAAGGGTCAGCGACTTTTCCAGAGCGCGAGCATTGGCGGCAGGAACGAACAGGACAGAACGGCGGGGACGAACAACGGTTTTCATATCCCGATTTGTGCACCGAACCGCACGGCAGCGCAAGCGCGGAGAGCACGAACAGGCGGGCCTTGAAATCGGCATCATGTCTGCTTATTTTCCGATCTTCGGTTGGAATGCACCGGCCGCCCGCAGCCTTACGGCCATGGTAAAGCATTCTGAAACTTCGTTTTTGTTCCGGTGACGGCAGAAACGGCAATGCAGGCACCCGTTCATGAAAACGCCGCTCACAACCAGGAGCGAAAACAATGACCACAGCTATTATCGCTGGGACCACTAACGTTGACTTCAAGCATCAGGCCCGCCGTCTGCGGCAGGCTTTGAGCGAGGAAGGCATCTCCATCAGCCACGGCAAGGCACTCGACCTTGTGGCGCGCCAGTCCGGCACGCGTGACTGGAATACGCTTGCCGCCAATGACGTCAAGGTGGCGCCCGCGCCCGCTCAAGATGATACCGCGCCTTACCGGGTCGGGCAGCGCATTACCGGCATGTTTCATACCACGCCGTTCGATGCCCGCATCATCGCCGTCGAGGAAACGATCAAGCCCGAACTTTGGCGCATCACGCTTCAGTTCGATCCGGCCATTGATGTGGCGGTTTCGCCGAACCTCTCAATGCGGCGCAGGCGTTATACGATCGTCGTCGGTACAGATGGCAAGTCCCGCCGCCTGACCGGCAGCGAAACCGGTGGCGTCGCCCTAAACGTCGGATAATTGCGTGAACTGCGTCAATGACGCATGATCCGGAAAACTTGACGCGGTTTCCAGACAGGATTATGCGCATAACCCGACAGTCGGACTATCCGGCGCGCCTGTCCGCGCGTCGGATAATTCGCGAAACGGGTCGGGAGTTGCGACCTATTGGGCAGTTTCGGCCTCAAACGTTGACTCTCGGTCAAGCTGATGTAAACCAGTTTGCAAATTACAAATTCCCAACCGACAGGTTCAGGACATGGATAAGTTCACCAAGCTCACGGGCGTTGCCGCCCCCCTGCCGATCGTCAATATCGATACGGACATGATCATCCCGAAGGATTACCTGAAGACGATCAAGCGCACAGGTCTGAGCAAGGGTCTTTTCGCCGAAATGCGCTTCAACGAAGACGGCACCGAAAACCCGGATTTCGTCCTGAACAAGCCGGGCTATCGCAACGCGCAGATTCTCGTTGCGGGCGACAATTTCGGCTGCGGTTCCTCGCGCGAGCATGCGCCATGGGCTCTGCTCGATTTTGGCATCCGTTGCGTGATCTCGACCTCGTTTGCCGATATCTTCTACAATAACTGTTTCAAGAACGGCATTCTGCCGATTAAGGTCAGCCAGGAAGATCTGGACAAACTGATGGACGACGCCTCGCGCGGCGCTAATGCGACCCTTACCGTCGATCTCGAAGCCAAGGAAATTCACGGTCCGGATGGCGGTTCGATTTCCTTTGATGTCGATGATTTCAAGCGCCATTGCCTGCTCAACGGTCTCGACGATATCGGCCTGACAATGGAAAAGGCTGGCAGCATCGACACATTCGAGGCCAAGCGCGCCGAACAGCGTCCCTGGGCATAATGTCGGAAAGCATTATATATGGCTTGCAAGAGCCCGGTGGCCTGAGACATTGAATAGGACACGATTGGCTGGAATGGCCCGAGAAGATCAAAGCGGCGACTGGGCGGGACGTCTCTCGCCCTCGCTGGACGAAATCGAATCCATCGCGATTGAAGCTCTTGCGCATCTGCCGCAGGAGTTTCGCGCGTTGTGCGGTGACATAGTCATCCAGATCGCCGACTTTCCTGACGATCAGATCATAGAGGATATGGGGCTGGAAACGCCTTTCGACCTGCTCGGTCTTTTTGAAGGTCGCGGCATTGGCGAGCGTTTCAGCCTGCAGACCGGCGATGGTCCGAACCGCATTACGCTCTACCGTCGTGCGATCCTTGACTATTGGTCCGAACATGAAGAAGTGCTGGGTGATATCATCACCCATGTGCTGATCCACGAAATCGGCCACCATTTCGGCCTGTCCGACGACGATATGGAAAATATCGAGGCACAGGCGGAATAGAACGTCTCGACAATCGATAAAGGCGCCCCGACAGGGCGCCTTTATCGCATTATATCAGGCCACGCTCAGACGGACATCAATGTTGCCACGCGTTGCATGCGAGTATGGGCAGACAATATGTGCCGCCTGAACCAGCTCTTCCGCCTTCGCCTTATCCACGCCCTGCAGCGCAACCTGCAGCGCCACATCCAGACCGAAGCCGGTGCCATCCTCGCGCGGACCGATACCAACCGTCGCGGTCACGGTGCTGTCAGCGGAAATCGACACCTTTTCTTTCGCCGCGACGAATTTCAGGGCACCGAGGAAGCAGGCCGCATAGCCGGAAGCAAAAAGCTGTTCTGGGTTGGTGCCCTCGCCACCCGAGCCACCGAGTTCCTTCGGTGTATCGAGAACGACGCTGAGCCGTCCGTCGGCAGTCTTGGCGCTGCCGGTACGGCCACCGGTTGCTGTGGATTGGGTTGTGTACAGAATTGGCATTTGGCTTCTCCTTTGGTTTGTCTCCGCAGCCAAATTTGCAGATTATTAAATTGCACACAATCTAATTTTGCAAAATATAATCTCACAACTATGTGATGCGCAATCCAATTGCGCATGATGTATATATTTGCCAAGGAGTTATCACGATGAAGCGCGATGATCAGGATTCCAATCTTGGCCTTTCCAACATGGTCTGCTTTGCGATCTATTCGACCGCGAATGCGCTGACACGCGCCTATCAACCGATCCTCAGCAAACTCGACCTTACCTATCCGCAATTTCTGGTAATGATCGTGCTCTGGGAACAGGACAATCGAACCGTCTCTGAGATTGGCGCAAAGCTCAATCTGGATTCAGGAACCCTGACCCCACTGCTGAAACGCCTTGAAGCCGCCGGACGGATCGCACGTCGGCGTGACCCGCAGGATGAGCGGCAGGTCCGCATCACATTGACTGACGAAGGCAAGGCACTGCGCAAGGAAGCCGAGAGCATCCCCGAACAGGTCTTCTGCGCACTTGGTCGGCCCACCGATGAGTTGCAGGATTTGCGCACGCGATTGCTCAATATACGCGGCAATCTCGCAGAGAGCATTTCCCCCTAGAGCATAATCCGACCGGAGTGAAACGAGGATCGATAAGATTATGCTTCAAATAAAAGAGGTTAGAGCGCCGATCTGATTCTATCAGATCGAAACGCGCTCTAACAAAAAAGCGCCGGTTTCCCGGCGCTTTTCGTTGTCTGTACTGAACACTGCGGATCAGGCAGCAAGTGCCTTTGGCTTGATAAGGCCACGTGCGACCAGCAATTCAGCGATCTGGATCGTGTTGAGAGCAGCGCCCTTGCGCAGATTGTCGGAAACAACCCACAGTGCCAGACCATTCTCAACCGTGATGTCCTCGCGGATACGGCTGATATAGGTCGCATCTTCGCCTGCGGATTCATAAGGCGTGATGTAGCCGCCGTTCTCATGCTTGTCGACAACCTGGCAGCCCGGAGCTTCACGCAGAATCTCGCGTGCTTCTTCCGGCGTAATCGGGTTTTCGAACTCGATATTGACCGCTTCGGAGTGACCGATGAAGACCGGAACGCGAACAGCCGTTGCCGTCAGCTTGATCTTGGGATCGAGCATCTTTTTGGTTTCGGCCACCATCTTCCATTCTTCTTTGGTGTAGCCGTCTTCCATGAAGACATCGATATGCGGGATCACGTTGAACGCGATGCGCTTGGTGAACTTCTTCGCCGTGACAGGATCGGCCACGAAAACAGCGCGTGATTGTTCGAACAGCTCATCCATGCCTTCCTTGCCCGCGCCGGAAACTGACTGGTAGGTCGACACGACGACGCGCTTGATCTTCGCAGCATCGTGCAGCGGCTTCAGAGCCACGACGAGTTGGGCTGTCGAGCAGTTCGGGTTGGCAATGATGTTCTTCTTGCGGAAGCCTTCGACTGCGTCCGGGTTCACTTCCGGCACGATCAGAGGCACTTCCGAGTCATAACGCCAGGCCGAGGAATTATCGATGACGACACAGCCCTGCTTGCCGATCTTCGGCGACCATTCCTTAGAAATCTCGCCACCAGCAGACATCAGGCAGATGTCCGTATCGGAGAAATCATATGTGTCGAGCGCCTTGACCTTCAGCGTCCGGTCGCCATAGGACACTTCCGTGCCCTGGCTGCGGCGCGATGCAAGCGCGACAACTTCGTCAGCCGGAAAGCCGCGTTCTTCGAGGATATTGAGCATTTCGCGCCCGACATTTCCGGTGGCGCCGACAACTGCAACCTTGAAACCCATTTCTCGTCTCCTGTCCCTCTCCGCTTCCAGATTCGGAACCCCGCAGGCCACGCGGGACTTCCGCCCCCGGGCCAGACCCGGGGAGAGGGCGAGCAGGCCAAGGGAATCAGACCGTTTTCGTGGTCGTTTTAGTAATGGCCGTGAGTGTTTTGGAAATCGAAGGCATGCGCGCTGCCCCGGCAAAAATGCCGGCAGTTCCAAGCGAAACTGACGCTACGTTGACGCGATCCACGCGGGTTCTCCTTCGTTCGCCACTGCTTTTACGCGGTTTATAGATGGAGTCAATTCTCCAACCCTTCAAGGAGCGCATTTTTTGGCGCTTTATTAATTTTTCCTAGTATTTCAAGCCGTCAGTTCTGTCTCATACTAAAGACTACTGCACGAATCCCCTTTTTCGGTTCATCATGCAAGTGTGAGGAGAGCGCCCGGACAGTTGAGAGGAACTGTTCCCGGCGCATCAGGCGAACTTCATTTACCCGGTGAAGAAGGATCGTCTTACATTTGCCCGTCAGGGGCTCTGTTTGGGAGGACAGATTAATGGCAGTCTCGTCAAGTGCCGATGTCGGCACGCAGAAAATGACGAGCGAAGAACGCAAGGTGATCTTTGCGTCATCGCTTGGTACCGTCTTCGAATGGTACGACTTCTATCTCTACGGAACGCTTGCAGCCTTCATCGGCGCAGCCTTCTTCAACGAATATCCGGAAGCAACCCGAAACATCTTCGTTCTGCTCGCTTTCGCGGCAGGCTTTCTCGTCCGGCCGTTCGGCGCACTCGTTTTCGGACGCATCGGCGATCTCGTCGGCCGTAAGTACACATTCCTTGTTACCATCGTCATCATGGGCGCGTCCACGTTTCTCGTGGGTGTCCTGCCTGGCTCGGCCACGCTCGGCATTTTCGCACCGATCATCCTGATCGCCCTGCGCATGCTGCAGGGCCTGGCACTCGGTGGCGAATATGGCGGCGCTGCAACCTATGTTGCGGAACATGCTCCGAACAATCGGCGCGGCTTCTTCACGTCATGGATCCAGACCACGGCAACGCTCGGCCTGTTCCTGTCGCTGCTGGTGATCCTCGGCATCCAGGCGGTGTTGAGCAAGGAAGCCTTCGCCGCCTGGGGCTGGCGCATTCCGTTCCTCGTCTCCATCGTCCTGCTCGGCATTTCCGTGTGGATCCGTATGCAGATGAGCGAGTCGCCTGCATTCAAGCGCATGAAGGAAGAAGGCAAGACCTCCAAAGCCCCGCTTTCCGAAGCATTCGGCCAATGGAAGAACGCCAAGATCGCACTCATCGCCCTCTTCGGCCTCACTGCCGGTCAGGCCGTCGTGTGGTATTGCGGTCAGTTCTACGCCCTGTTCTTCCTCCAGAACGTTCTGAAGGTCGAAAACCAGTCGGCAAATATCATGGTTGCCATCGCGCTCCTGATCGGCACCGGCGGTTTCGTCTTCTTCGGCTGGCTGTCGGACAAGATCGGTCGCAAGCCGATCATCATGGCAGGTCTTCTGCTTGCTGCCGTAACTTACTTCCCGCTGTTCAAAGCTCTCACCGGTGCTGCAAACCCGGCTCTCGCACAGGCTGAACAGACCATCAAGGCAACCGTTACTGCTGCCCCCGGCGATTGTAACTTCCAGTTCAACGCCACCGGCACGTCGAAGTTCACCACGTCTTGCGATGTCGCGACAAGCTTCCTCGCCAAGAGCTCGGTGCCTTATGAAATCGTGCAGACAGCGGCAGCCGGCACTGCGGCAACCGTCACGATCGGCGACAGCACGATCACGTCTTACGACGCGGTTCAGGCTGGAGCAGATGCTGCGGCCAAGCAGTCGGCCCTGTCTCACGACGTGAACCTTGCCCTGCAGAAGGCCGGTTTCCCGCTCGTTCGCGACCCTGCGAAAGTGACGGACAGCAAGCTTGATGCATTCGTCGCCGCCAATCCGGAACTTCAGCTGAATGCCGAAGCCATCCGCGCCGGAGACAAGACCATGGTTCCGGCTGCCGATCTGGTGAAGCAGAAGCTTCTGACCCAGACCGAAGCTGACGGCCTTGGCGTCAGCACCGATCAGGCTGTCTACACTATCCCGAATGCCGGTGCGTTCAAGATGGTCGCCGACCCTGCACAGGTGAACTGGTTCCTGACAATCGCCATCCTGACCATCCTCGTCATCTACGTGACGATGGTGTACGGCCCGATTGCCGCGATCCTCGTCGAGATGTTCCCGACCCGCATCCGCTACACCGGCATGTCGCTGCCATATCACATCGGCAACGGCTGGTTTGGCGGTCTGCTTCCGGCGGGCGTGTTCGCACTGAGCGCTGCCAAGGGCGACATCTATTACGGCCTCTGGTATCCGATTATCATCGCCTCCATCACCTTTGTGATCGGCATGATCTTCGTCAAGGAAACCAAGGGCGTCGACCTGCACAAGCTCGACTAGTCAACGCGCCTAGAACGAGAAAACGCCGCCCGATGGGCGGCGTTTTCATGTTCGCCTGATGATCTATCTGCGATATTGCGCTTCGATTTCAATCAGCTTCTGCTTGCGCCAGAGACCGCCGCCATAACCGGTCAACGACCCATCCGCGCCAATCACACGATGGCATGGAATGACGATGGCAATCTGGTTTGCCCCATTGGCCCGGGCGACGGCGCGCACGGCAAGCGGTTTTTCCATGGCCTGCGCCAGTTCACTGTAACTGCGCGTCTCTCCGGCCCTAATGTTCTGAAGTTCACGCCAGACCCCTTGCGTAAAAGCACTGCCATGCAGCACCAGCGACAAATCGAACGTCGGAGAATTGCCGTCGAAGAAGGCATTCAACTGCTGCTCGACGAGATCATGGGTGCTGAAACGACCAATCCCCAGATCACCGCGACAGGTAGCATAGAGTTTCTTCAGTTCCGCAGACAGCGCCTTGCGATCAGCAAACTCCAGAAGGTGCAGGCTTCGCGCATCACAGATCGCGATCATCGTACCAAGCGGTGACTTGATCCAGTCGGCGCGCAGCAAACCATCACCCCGCAATTTGCCAGGTGGAAGGCCAAGAATACGTGCAAAGGCACTCCGAAAAGCTTCCGGGGATTCAAAACCTGCATCAATTTGGGCGTCGATGACACGCCCGCCGTCGGCAAGCGCCTGGAACCCATGCCGCAAGCGCTCCTGCCGCGCCATTTCCAGAAATGTCATTCCGAAATGACGGCGGAAACTGCGGCGGACGGTCGAGAGATCGAGCCCCATTCGGGCAACATCTTCTTCGCTCCAGCGTCGTTCCGGATCGGCTTCAAGCGCATCGAGAAGCTTCTTGACGGAAGGCTCCGCCTCGGCAGCGGGTTGTAACGGATGACACCTTTTGCAGGGCCGAAAACCATCGGCCATGCATTCGGCAACCGATGCGAAAAAGCGGCAGTTTTCCTGTTTCGGTTTCCGCGCCGGACAAGTCAGGCGGCAGAAAATTCCGGTTGAGACAACACCGACATAGGCCCTGCCCTCGTAAGTGGCATCACGGGCGACAAGTGCGTCGTAGAGTTTGTTTTGATCTGGGAGCGTGAACAACATGCCACTATTCTTATGCAGCGGAGCATGAATTTACAGCCTCAAATCGGGCACTTATTCAAAAAAGAAAAGCCCGCCATGCAAGGTGCATGGCGGGCTTTCATCAAGCGATCTCGTCACGCTTATTCAGCGGAAAGCTTCGAAAACTTGTCGAGGATGGCATCGCCCATTTCGACAGTGCCAACCTTGGTCTTTCCTTCCGACCAGATGTCGGCGGTGCGCAGTCCATCATCGAGAACCTGCGCAATCGCGGCTTCCAGACGGTCAGCTTCATCGACAAGGTTGAACGAATAACGCAGGCACATGGCAAGCGAAGCGATCATTGCAATCGGATTGGCAACGCCCTTGCCAGCGATATCCGGTGCGGAACCGTGGACGGGCTCATAAAGCGCCTTGCGCTTGCCGGTTTTGGAATCGACAGCCCCAAGCGAAGCGGACGGCAGCATGCCGAGCGAGCCGGTCAGCATTGCAGCAACGTCCGACAGCATGTCGCCGAACAGATTGTCCGTCACGATAACGTCGAACTGCTTCGGCCAGCGCACGAGCTGCATGCCGCCAGCGTCGGCCAGCATATGCTCCAGTTCCACATCGGCGTGCTTTTCCTTGTGGCGAGCGGTGACGACCTGATTCCACAGGACGCCCGACTTCATCACATTGCGTTTTTCCATCGACGTGACCTTGTTGCGGCGCGTGCGCGCCAGCTCGAAGGCAACATCGGCGATGCGCTCGATTTCGTAGGTGTCATAGACCTGCGTATCAATACCGCGCTTCTGGCCATTGCCGAGGTCGATGATTTCCTTCGGTTCACCGAAGTAAACGCCGCCGGTCAGCTCGCGCAGGATGAGGATGTCGAGACCCTCGATCACTTCCGGCTTCAGCGAAGAAGAATGGGCCAGAGCCGGGTAGCAGATGGCCGGACGCAGATTTGCATAGAGCTGCATGTCCTTACGCAGACGCAGAAGACCGGCTTCTGGACGCACTTCATAAGGCACATCGTCCCACTTCGGACCGCCAACAGCGCCGAACAGCGTGGCATCGGCAGCCAGCGCCTTCTCCATATCAGCATCCGAAATCGCCTGACCGTGCGCGTCGTAAGCGCAGCCGCCAACCAGACCTTCTTCGGTTTCAAAGCCGAGATTGAGGCCCGAGTTGAGGAAAGCGATGATCTTGCGGACCTCCGCCATCGCCTCTGGGCCGATGCCGTCGCCGGGCAGGAGAAGGAGTTTTCTGGATGCCATAATGCCAAGCCTCTGTATTGTTTCGCATATTCCGGAAAACAATGACCCGTTTTGCCAGAAATACTGCGTTCAAATCCATGACAGCAGCGAAGAGCATGAAGCCGTCCGATACCATCTTTATCAAGTTCCGCGAGGGTTATAGAGCCCTGTTGTCCGACAAGCAATAATGCGCGTGGCTGAAACTTATGAAAAAGATAGGGGCTTGTGCAGAAATTAAATAACAGCCGATGGAGCGGGTGCTATTCAGCGTTTCAGGCCACCAGTCACCTACAAATCGACCTGTGTTTACTCTGTCAAACTGCGTGCTTCGGACGGCAGCATGATAGGTATTCCGCCCCGGACCGGATAGGCAAGCTTCGCCTTGCGCGAGATCAATTCGGCACGTTCCGCATCATACTCCAAGGGCCCCTTTGTAAGCGGGCATACGAGAAGTTCCAGCAGGCGAACATCGATATTTCCGGTTTCCGTCTTGTCGTCCATTGGCTTATTCCTGAGATCTATTGCAGCCGCGATCCGAAATCGTCGTTCTTTACTCTGGCCAATACCATTTCGGTAATGGCAATCAAAGTTGCTGCACGCGTCTTCAAATCGGGGGCCTCCAGAAGGGCCTGTTTTTCAGCCGGACCGAAAGGCGACATGATGGAGAGCGCATTGACAAGGGTTTCATTGTTTGCCCGCGCGATACTATCCCAATCCGCTTCCAGATTGTGCGCTTCCAGATAATCGCGGAAAGCACCCAGCAAAGCGTCCCGGTCTATTTCCGACGAATCCCGCGCCTCCTCCAGATCAGCCAGAAACGGCATGATCCGGCATTGCCGGTAAGGCTGACGGCAATTGACTTCTTCCCGCACGCGAAACCGACAGATGCCCTGCAGGGTGATCAGCAGGCGACCGTCGCCCGTTTCGGCAAAGGTTGTGATACGGCCAAGACAGCCGACATTACTCAATTGCGGGCGAAAGCTTTCATCCAGCTCATTGATCGTTTCGTCATCGTCGCCATCGATTTTCGGCTGGATCATGCCGATGATGCGTTTTCCCGCCAGGGCATTCTCGACCATCGCCAAATAGCGCGGCTCGAAAATATTGAGTGGAAGCTGGCCACCGGGCAGAAGCAGCGCCCCTTTCAACGGGAAAACCGGCACGGTCTCGGGTATATCAGCGCCCGTTCTGTAACGGGCATTGCCCACCTGCATTGCAACCTCCCTTTAGGACGCACTAAACATGCGCCCTAACAGTTGGAATCCCGACCGCTCGCGATCAGGAAAACAGAAGCGACGACAGTTTGCGCCGCGCACCGAGCGTCGCCGGATCGGCATTGCCCCATGCTTCGAAAAACTGAAGAAGCTGCCTGCGTGCGCCATCTTCGTTCCACTCGCGATCGGACTTCATGATGAAAAGCAGCTCATTGGCCGCATCTTCACGCCGCCCCTGTGCATTACGCACCTGAGCAAGGTCAAAGCGGGCCTGATAATCCTTCGGATCCGCCTGAATTCGCTTCTCAAGCGCAATCGGATCACCAATGAGCTTGACCTGATCAGCCAATGCAAGACGCGCTTCCAATGCTCGAACGGCAGGTGCATTCTGCTTGTCAGCGGGAAGCTGGGCGAGAAGTTCGCGCGCCTTTTCCGCATCACCGGATTCCAGAAGGCAGGTCGCAAGACCGACAATCGCATCGACATTATCCGGGACGGCATGAAGAATGGACGAGAAAATCTCCGATGCCTGAACGAAATCACCAGCTTCGACCAGTTCATTCGCGGCAGTGATGGCTTCGGCAAGCGCCGCTTCCGCGTCGCTCGGCCCGCCGATCTTGGCGATGAATTCCTTCACCTTCGATTCCGGCACAGCCCCCATGAAACCATCGACCGGCTGACCGTTGACGAAAGCAATGACAGCCGGAATGGACTGAATCCCGAGCTGACCAGCGATGGCCGGATGATCATCGATATTCATCTTGACCAGCTTGACAGCGCCACCAGCGTCCCGCACTGCCTTTTCAATGATCGGCGTGAGTTGCTTGCAAGGTCCGCACCATGGCGCCCAGAAATCCACCAGCACCGGCTGATTGCGGGATTCGGTAATGACATCCGCCTGAAAACTTGCCGTCGTCGTATCCTTGACGAGATCTGCACCTCCGGTCGCGGTCGGCGCCGAACCGAAAGAGACATTTGCCGTCATCTGGCCGCCTGCACCGGCATAAGGATTGTTCTGGCTGCTCATAGGAAATTCCTTCGTATTTTCCGACCGATGCGACGCTCCGCATACAAGCCGGTGTCGTTCTTTCAGTTCGTATCTTCGAAAGCCAATTTCAAGACGGTCGTTTCAGCAAGTTGCGCTGTAACTTAGCGCTCCCGCCTTCCACTTCAATCGCCAATTGCTATGCGCAAGAAGGCCGCCCGTTTCGAAAATCAGTTTATACCGAAGCGTCTGCTTTCGCACCTTCGGAAACGGCGAGAACGCGCGGTTCATGGCCGGTGGACTTGAGGAAAGCGACAAGGTCGTCGCGCTTTATGGAAGTCGTGGCTTCGTTGGTCAATGGATGGCTGTTAATGACGTCATACTTCATCAAATCGGCATCAAGAATAACCTGCACATTATGTGCGGTATCGTTGACCGCGCCAAACACGGTGACTGCGCCTGGAATCACACCCAGATATTCCATCAGCTTTTCCGGCTTGCCGAACGAAACACGGCTTGCAGCGCCGAGCAGTTGATGAATCGACTTCAGATCGACCACCGCATCCTCTTCTACTGTCACGAGAAAGAAATTGTCTTTCTTGTCTTTCAGGAAGAGATTTTTCGTATGGCCACCCGGAATTTCACCACGCAGGCTTTGGGAATCCGAGACCGTGAACAAGGGAGGATGTTCGACAGTTTTTACTTCGATACCGAGTTTCTGAAGATAGTCGTGAAGCTCGCTCGGCGACAAAGGCATGATTCCACCCCATTCTGTTCGGCATTGAAAATGTTGCGCATGTCGTCACGCTCCTCACGCTTCGGCGACTTGCAACAGCGCTTATAGACCATGGATACATGCTTAGAAACCATGCATAGTAAATTGGAATGTTCGCACGAGACGCAGCAGCGCTGACTCGTCCCTCCGACAGCCGCTTCCGTTATCCGTGAAAGCGCATTTTCCTTGTTTTAACGAAGAACCACGGTCGAGAATACAGCACATAATTTGAAAAATGTAATATTTACAGATGGTTACAATTTAACCGACAGCTAATTTCGCTGAAACGACATTTTCCTGTAATTTCCCTGTTGCAATCTCCGGGGTGTTAGTTCATATAGCGCCTGCCTGACGGAAACGACTGGCGCGAGCGGGTGTAGCTCAGGGGTAGAGCACAACCTTGCCAAGGTTGGGGTCGAGGGTTCGAATCCCTTCGCCCGCTCCAGTTTTCCGATCAGATAGGCAACAAAATCCCGGCTTTGTCCGGGATTTTTGCTTTTTCAGGCGCTTTCCATCTGCGAAGAGCTATTGCTCGCCAAATCGGTTACCGCAAGGTCACGATTTCAGCCGAACGTTGATTTCAGGTCGGCTGAGTCCATGGCTTTCAGATATTCGGTGATATTCAAGTCACCACGTTTTCTTCGTAGGTCTTCTTCACTCCGGGCACACAGAGGCAAGCCGGCACGATCAGGACCGCGATAAGCATCATTGCTACAAATGTTGCGTGCAGCGCATGTTGAAGCGCCAGCCGAAGCTCCTGCTGGTCAATCAACATCTCCGCGCCATTCAACAAGTCGCGAAGCTGGTCTGACGTAATCGCTTCGCCATGATTAGCGTTGGCAAGGCCATAGGTCAGCACCGCACCGAGAATGGCTGCTCCAAGCGTGCTGCCCAAATTGCGCGAGAAGACGTTCGATGCCGTGGCGCTGCCGCGCTCCGACCAACTCACGCTATCCTGTGTCAGGATGAGCGCTCCAATGTTGAGCAGCCCCATTCCAAAACCCATGATCAGAGAACCGGTTCCGGCCAGTGTGGCGGAACTTGACGGGCTCAGCATGACAAGCAGAGAGGTGCCAATCGGAATGCAGATGCTTCCGGCGATCATGATCGGGCGCAATCCGAACCGCGTAAATTGCCGCGATGCAATCGTGGCCCCGCACGGCCAGCCCAGCAGCAACATGGTCAAGGCGAAGCCCGCGACCACAGGAGAACGGTCGAGAACTGTCTGCACATACATCGGCAGGAATGTCGTCAGCCCCATGATCGACATGCTGGCCAGAAAGACCGCCAGATTGGAGAAAGCGATAGGACGTTTCAGCCACAGGTCTGGTGCGACCATGGGCTCCTTTGCGCGACGTTCCTGCCAGATGAACGCAATCAGTGAAAGAGCAAAGAGAATGAACGCCAGAATTCCTTCGAGCGAAACTGCACTCTCCATCAGGGTGAGCGCAATCATCAGAGAGGAAATGGAGACGGCGAAAAGTGCCGCACCAAGCACATCGACCGATACCGGCTTTGTCCGCTTCTCCTCATGGAGGAAGAGAAGAAAGCCCGACGCGGCCAGAATGCCGACCGGCACATTGATCCAGAATACCCAGGCCCAGCTCAGATTGTGAATGATCAGGCTGCCCAGTAGCGGACCGACAACGGCTGACAGTGCCCAGACGCTGGCAAGATATCCCTGAACCTTACTGCGCTGCGCTCCAGGGAAAAGATCGGCCACAACGGTCATGGCCGCAGGCTGGATCGCCCCTGCCCCAATGCCCTGCAATAGCCGGAAAACAATCATCGAAGGCATAGACCACGCGAAACCGGCCAGCACAGAAGCCGTCAGGAACAGCGCAATACCAAAAACAAGAACCGGCTTGCGCCCGTAAATGTCGGCCAGTTTGCCAAACACGACGGTCGTTGCTGTCTGTGTCAAAAGAAATGACGAGAAAACCCAGGAATAGAGATTGAGCTGACCCAGTTGCGCCGCGATCTGTGGCATTGCGGTTGACACAATCGTTGCCTCCACGGCGATCATTGCCATGCTTGCCATAATCGCGGCAACAACAAGCCCGCGATGAGAATGTTTTTCTGTCATGGATTGCCTTCAGACCAGAACCGGTCGTCGTTGAGGGAAGCCTCCTCGCCTCCGACGTGTTTCTTAGACCCGCTCGACCACCATCGCAATAGGTTGCCCGTCCCGGCGAGTACACATTGTTGCTACCTCAAGACAATCGGACTCACTCAATCGACGGAAATGATCTGGCTGCTTGTTTTAGCGCACAACTTATCGGAAAACCGCTTCACGCTTTTCACAAACACCTAACCTCTTGGAGAATGACCATGACAAACTACGCAACGCCCTATTTTCTGGAGGATACGGACGAAAGCGAAATCTCTTCCGATGTCGCAGGCATCGGCAATTTTCTGGTAACGACCCATATCCCTATCCGGGCAGACGGCTCCATGGAAACCGGCGACATAACTGCCCAAAGCGAATGCACGCTGAACAGCCTCAGAGCATCGCTCGAAAAGGCAGGCAGCAGTCTGGCGAATGTCATTCATCTGACGATCTATCTGACCGATATCAATGAACGCCCTGCCTTCAACGAAGTTTATCTGCGCTTTTTCAAAAAGCCTTTTCCGGTTCGTTGCGCGGTCGGCGTCGCCGGGCTCGCCACTCCTGAAATGCGGGTCGAAGTGACGGCAATGGCCGTGCGAAATCAATAATTTACGCCACGAGCGATCAGCCGATTTCGTGCGCCATCGCGGGGCTTCTCATTCGGGCGGCCCCAGCCCCACATTCGGCTGACCTTATATTCTGCAAGAATTGCATATCATCATACGCTAATTTCATAACCTACTTCTTCGGACTGCCTAGCCGCCACTTCCAGGTTTATGCAATGCTCACGCATCAGACCTGAGGAGGGGTTCGATAAAATGAAAAAAATCATAACGATAATGGGTGTCGCAGGCGCCATTCTGGCGACTGGTTTCTCTGCCTTTGCAGGCGAAACGCTGGATCGCGTCATGGAAAAAAAGGCCATGGTCGTCGCAACCAATGCAGGCTGGCCACCCCAAAGCTTTCTGGATGATTCCAACAAGCTCGTAGGCTTCGACGTGGATGTGGCCAACGAGATTGGCAAACGTCTTGGCGTCACCGTTTCCTTCGAAACGCCGGACTGGGCGACATTGACCGGTGGGCGCTGGCAGGGCCGTTACGACGTTGGCGTTGGGTCGGTGACCCCGACCAAGGCGCGCGCCAAGGTCATCGATTTTGCCGGGGTCTACTATTACAGCCCCTATGTCTATGTCGTGCACAAGGATAGCGAGGCGAAATCGGTCGCCGATCTCAAAGGCAAAGTCATTGGCGTTGAAACGGCCACGACTTCAGAAGATTTCGCCCGTCGGCAGTTGGAAATCGACGCGCCCGGCCTTCCCCCGATCGAGTACAAGCTCGAACCAGGCGAAATTCGCACTTTCGCAGATTCCATGCTGCCATTCGACGATCTGAGACTGGGTGATGGCGTCCGCATCGATGCGATCATCGCTCCAGAGCAAACGGCACAGAACGCCATCAAGAACGGTTATCCCGTCAAGATTCTTGAGGGCGAATATGCCTTCCGCGAGCCGCTCGTCGTTATCGCCGAAAAGAACGACCCGGAATGGACTGCCAAGATTGGCGAAATCATCCAGCAGATGAAGTCTGACGGCACTTTGGCGACGCTCACTGCAAAGTGGTACGGCAAAGACTACAGCGCCGACTGATATTACCCTTAAATCAATATTGTAATGAGCCATCGTGACGATGGCTCATCCGATATGCTTTTCCTGGTGTTGCGATGACTTATCCGGCCACTTATTATAGCCAAACAAAGGCGGACGATTTAGCGCGTCCAACGCTTGAACGCGAAACAACAGCAGATGTCGCAGTGATTGGCGGCGGACTTGCAGGCTTGTCGGCCGCGTTGCAGATGTCGCGAGCGGGCAAGAAAGTCGTTGTCCTGGAAGCTGAGAGCATCGGTTTCGGTGCATCCGGCCGCAATGGAGGATTTGTTAGTCCCGGCTTTGCATCCGGCGAGGATGACATTGCCGCCCGCGCTGGCAAGACCGTCGCCCGATCACTTCATGAATTGTCGATCGAAGGTGTCGATTTTGTTCGGCAGAACATTAACGCGTTGAAGATTGCAGAAGCCCAACTCATTCCCGGCATTATGAGCGTGCGCCGGTATGACGATGGCGACAGCCTGAAACATTATGCCGATTTGCTTCAACGCGATTATGGCTACAGAATAGATTTTCACCCAACGGCTGAAACGCGCAATATTCTGAATTCCAAGCGCTATTTCCAATCGGTCTACGATCCCAATGCGTTTCATATCCATCCGCTGAACTATTTACGGGCACTCGGACGCGAGATCGAGCGGCTCGGCGGGCGGATTTTCGAGCATAGCCGCGTAGTCCAGTTGCTCGACCACAATGATGGCAAGCTTATAAAAACAGCCCGCGGACAAGTTAAAGCAGGTGCAGTGCTGATTACCACCGGTGGCTATACCGATGGACTAGTCAGCCAGATCAGGCGAGCCTATCTGCCCATCGCCACCTATGTGATGGTGAGTGAAGAAGCTCCCGAACTGATCGCATC
The DNA here is from genome assembly GCF_022488005.1 of Ochrobactrum sp. A-1. Classification (NCBI taxonomy): domain Bacteria; kingdom Pseudomonadati; phylum Pseudomonadota; class Alphaproteobacteria; order Hyphomicrobiales; family Brucellaceae; genus Ochrobactrum; species Ochrobactrum sp. A-1. Next base: position 1,835,632 of record NZ_JAKVQC010000007.1, on the reverse strand, counting down.
GGCCATCCGCACCACGTCAGCAATTGGTGATAATCGTCGTGCTGGCGACTACTACCGCGTGATCGACGGTGGTCGCAGGCTTTTGTGGGGTGGACGCATCACGACACGAGCAGCCGACACGCCCGGCGTGGTGCGCGAGTTGCGTAACGAAATGGTGGGAACTTATCCTCAGCTTGCTTCACTGAAAACAGAGTTGGCATGGTCGGGCCTGATGTCCTACGCCAGACACCTGATGCCGCAGATCGGTCAGTTGGACCGAGCCACATGGTACTGCACCGCCTTCGGGGGCCATGGGCTGAACACAACTGCCATCGGCGGTAAAGTCGTCGCTGAAGCCATTTGCGGACAAAGTGACCGCTACAAGCTCTTCGAAAAATTCGGGCTGGTCTGGGCCGGAGGTGCTGCGGGTCTTGCAGCTGCTCAGCTAACCTATTGGAAATTGCAGATGCAGGATTGGCTTGCGGAGCGAAAAGCAAGCTGACAGGGGAGAGAACATGCTCGGGAGGTTTTTTCTGACGCGGCCTGAGGCCGCCAAACGCACTGTCCAGATAGCGTTTTTCGTTATCCTGACAGCGCTCTTCTGTTTCATGAATATCCGGTTCTCCGGCATCACGAACTGGCTTGGCATTGACCCGAAAGTCGCCAAAGCCGGTTTCACCAAAGCGACGCTGATCTCCTCGATACTGCTTAGCGCTATCATCTTCGCCAATTGGAGCTTCCTGAGACTTTTCCCGCGTTGGGCACAGATCACGGCAATATGGCTGGAACTGTTCCTGCTATTGATGATCTTCTTCTATTCATTCGATCTCTCATTTGAATTCATCGCAAGAAAGATCGGATTTCTGATTAGCCAGGGTGTCGTCACGACGCTTTATATTTCCGCCGCCTCGATATTCTTCGCAACCATTCTGGCGTTGATTGGTGCGGTGGCCAAACTTTCAAAGAATGGCCTCGTCTACGGTCTGGCGACGTTCTACACTTCGCTTTTCCGCGGCCTGCCATTGCTGATGCAGATCTACATCATCTACCTTGGACTGCCGCAGGTGGGCTATGTCATCGGACCTATCCCTGCCGGCATTCTGGCGCTGTCCTTATGCTACGGCGCCTATATGACCGAGATCTTTCGTGCGGGCATCGAGAGCATTCCACGTGGGCAACAGGAAGGCGCATATGCGTTGGGCCTTGGGCCTTCGCAGACCATGTGGCTGGTCACCCTTCCCCAAGCGATGCGCATCATCATTCCGCCAACCGGCAACCAGTTCATCGCGATGCTCAAGGACTCGTCGCTGGTCTCCGTCATCGGCGTTTGGGAACTCATGTATCTTGCCCGTACGCAGGGCCAGACTGAGTTCCGGCATATCGAAATGCTCATCACCGCTTCGATGATCTATTGGGCCCTTTCCATCGTTCTGGAATACGGTCAAGCCAAACTCGAAACTCGCTTCAAGCGTTCCATCGCGCGTTAAGCGCGGTGGAAATCCACTTTTCATGCAGTCGCCCGCAAGGGATGACATTCTGATTAATGACAAGCAGAGCGACCATGGACAAGCGTCACGAAATTCTGTTCGAGCCGATCAAGATTGGTCCCGTCACGACGAAAAACCGCTTCTACCAGGTTCCGCATTGTAGCGGCATGGGACATCGTTATCCTGAGCACGACCTGCGGCTGCGTGAGATGAAAGCAGAGGGTGGCTGGGGTGTCGTTTCCACACAGGAAACTGAAATCCATCCCACATCCGATATCACACCGTCCAATCAAGGGCGCATATGGGACGAGAAAGACGCCGACCGTCTCCAGAAGCTGACCGACGCCGTCCACCAGCACGGTAGCCTCGCCGCAATCCAGCTCGTGCATAACGGTATCCACGTTTCCAACCGTTTGACCAGACTGGCGCCTCTTGGCCCCATGGACATGATTGTCGATGTGGAAGATCCGGTTCAGGCAAGGGCCATGGACAAAGCCGACATCGCCCAGTTTCGCAAATGGCATCGCGATGCTGCACTTCGCGCCAAACGGGCCGGTTTCGATATTATCTATGTCTATGCAGGTCACGACATGACCTTGCTGCAGCATTTTCTGCTGCAACGCTACAATACCCGCACGGATGAATATGGCGGGTCGTTCGAAAATCGCTTGCGTTTGTTTCGCGAAGTGCTGGCGGATACGCGCGACGCTGTCGGCGACAAATGTGCGATTGCAGTACGCTTTGCAGTAGAGGAATTTCTGGGAGACCAGGGCATCCAGCACAATGGCGAAGGACGGGATGTCATTGCAGCTCTCGCCGATGAACCCGATCTATGGGATGTAAATCTGTCGGGCTGGTCCAACGACAGCCAGACATCCCGCTTTTCACAGGAGGGCTTTCAGGAACCCTATATCTCCTTTGTGAAATCGCTCACCAGCAAACCCGTTGTAGGTGTTGGACGCTATACCTCGCCGGACACCATGGTGCAGGCTATCCGCTCCGGTATTCTCGACCTCATCGGTGCGGCACGCCCGTCGATTGCTGACCCGTTTCTGCCCGAGAAGATTCGAAGCGGTCGTGTCGATGACATTCGCGAATGCATTGGCTGCAATATATGCACGGCCAGCGACAACATCGTTGCGCCATTGCGATGCACACAAAACCCGACAATTGGCGAAGAAGCGCGCAAGGGCTGGCACCCAGAGAAAATCGGCAAGCTAAGGACTGCAGAGAAAGTGCTGGTCGTCGGTGGAGGACCAGCAGGTCTGGAGGCAGCCCGCGCCATGGCCGAGCGTGGTGCAGACGTCATCATTGCTGATAAAAGCACCCATTGGGGTGGGCGTGTGACGGAGGAGGCCGCCCTCCCCGGTCTCGCTAGTTGGGCGCGTGTTCGCGATTGGCGCATGACGCAATTACAGCGCGCGACCAATGTGGAAATGTATCTCGATAGCAATCTCGATGCAGACGAGATTCTGACCTACGGTATTCCACATGTGGTGCTGGCTACCGGAGCGCACTGGCGCACGGATGCAGTCGGTCGTTCTCATAGACAACCATTCGGCACATTGGAAGCACGCACACTGAGCGTCAACGCCATCCTGAAAGACAAAGCATCACTCGATGAGCGCTGTGGACCTTTGGTGATCTTTGATGATGATCGTTACTATCTCGGCTCTGTACTGGCCGAATTGGCTGCGAGCCGCGGCATTGATACGACATTGGTAACGCCAGCGCCAATCGTGGCTCCATGGAGCGAACACACACTCGAACAGTCGAGAGTTCAAACGAGATTGATTGAACTGGGCGTCGGGATAATCCCACTGCATAAGCTCGCCAAACAAACCGTCGACAGCCTGTCCGTCGCATGTATCTATTCCGGCAGGGAAACCCAAATTCCATGCGGTACGCTGGTTCCGGTAACAAGCCGCCATCCTGACAAAAGCTTGTCGGTCGCACTGGAAGCGCGCCGAAATGAATGGCAAGATGCCGGCATAAAATCCGTCACATCAATTGGTGACTGCTACGCGCCATCGATTATCGCCGCTGCGGTCTATAGCGGTCATTCCTACGCTCGCGGCTTTGGCATATCCGCATCGGAGAATATGGATAGCTATCGATAAGCACAGCCCTATTCGGCGACTTCAGTTTGGCCTTTAAAGGGAATGATAAAATCGATTGTTTTAACCAAGGTCTCAGCCTCGGATAATGCGCAGGAAAGAATATTGCGAGCTATAGTAAAGCCGGAGTTGACGCAGGCCCGTCTTGCCGCTTACTCCTCCCTTCTGGTTGTGAGCCTGTGGCGGAGGCGGCCATCATGGGGAAGCGCTAACTTTTTTCCTTGAAACGCCAAAACCCCGCAGCCTAGGCTACGGGGTTTTGTTGATTTGGTTGCGGGGGCTCGCAACAAACGATTCCTGCGTTTAGTTGAACGGACTATATCGAAATTCGCGGCTTAATTTGTTAACGGGGACCAAGTTCGAATTCCTAACGCGAATCCGCCAAAACACCGCCAATCGCCGTATTCTAACAGAAGAGATAAAAATCCGCCGTTTTTACGCTACAACCCCATAAATCGTGAATGTTAGGCGTCAACTTCCAATCCCATTTCAGCCATTCGACTTAACTCGGTCGCGGTCGGAAACCTGCCGTTTTTCGCGGAGTGCAGTCGACAGCGCAGCACTGACGGGAAGCCATCGTCTGTAGAACTCTCTTCGTTGAGAAAGACACAGCTTAAGCAAGCACCTCGGCGGCTACACCTGTTTGGCTGATTTGCATGATCAGCGCGCCATGGAGCAGACCAGAAATGGCGCTGATGTTCTCGGCCGCATATCGTCACCTCCTCATGGTCCGCACGTTGATTAATTGGAAATTTTCATCTCCGGATCAAAGTCGTATCGACACGAAGATTGCCCCTTGAACAGTTCTGCGGCGAAACTAAATTGTAGTTGTCTGACGCCCCCATTGGGGGTCGGAAAACCGAGCGGATGCAAAAGCGTCCTGCGGGATAACAACTTGTACCCATATTGCTTCACAAGGAGGATGTGGCTATGAGAACCACTTTCGATTTTACTCCCCTGTTCCGGTCGAGCATCGGCTTCGACCGAATGCTGAACGCGCTCGAAGCTGCGAGCCGTGTCGAGACCATCGACAACTGGCCGCCTTATGACATAGCCAAGACCGGCGAGGACGACTACCGCATCACCATGGCGGTGGCCGGCTTCTCGCAAGACGAACTGACCATCACCCAGGAGCAGAACATGCTCCTGGTATCCGGTCAGAAGGCTGGCGAGGATAACAGCCAGTATCTGCATCGCGGAATTGCCGCGCGCACATTCCAGCGTCGCTTTGAATTGGCGGACCACGTGAAGGTCGTGCGCGCTAGCCTCCTCAATGGTCTGCTGACGATTGATCTCAAGCGTGAGATTCCCGAAGAGATGAAGCCGCGCAAGATCCAGATCGCGGCCGGAGAGGCACTGCCCAAGGTCGAGACCAGGCAGATCGAGGCCGACAAGCAGGCCGCCTGAGGTAGCTCTCTCAGCGTAATTCGCGCAAGGCGCCGGGCACTTCCCGGCGCCGACGGGAAAGCATTGTCAATCGAACGAACAGAAAGGAGAAGAATAATGAGTGTCCGTGATTTGATCCCCTGGGGCCGCAGCAACGGCAATCAGGTTCCCAGTGTTTTGCGCGATGGCGATCGTGATCCGTTCCTCTCGCTGCATCGCGAGGTGAATCGGCTGTTTGACGACGTCTTCCGCGGCTTCGGCTCGAACCTGCCCTCTATCGTGGGAGCTTCCGCCTTCAGCGGCGGCTGGCCGAGCGTGGAGATCTCCGACGGCGAGAAGGAAATCAAGGTGACAGCTGAGGTGCCGGGCCTCGAAGAGAAGGACATTCAGGTCCTGCTCGACGACGGCGTGCTGACGTTGAAGGGCGAGAAGCGCTCCGAGACGGAGGACAAGGACCGACAGTTCTCCGAGCGCTTCTATGGCCGCTTCGAGCGTCGCATCCCGCTCGGCTACGAGGTCAAGGACGACCAGGTCGACGCGCGGTTCAAAAACGGCGTGCTGACCGTGACCTTGCCCAAGAGCGAAAAGGCGCAGTCGCAGGTGAAGCGCATCGCCATCAAGAGCTGATGCATGGCAGGCGCCGGCGGCGGGCCACCTGGCCGCCGTCGGCTGCATCCTTCGCCAGAGAGGGAGGGATGAACAATGGAGATGACGAGACAGATCAACAGATCAACTGGAAATTCAATTCCGCAAGAGCGGCCGTCGAACGACAACCGGCACAAGCCCCTTTCGATGGGGCGCTCGGTCTTCCCGGCTGGCGCGGTTGCGCGCATCTACAAGCCGTCCCGCGCGGTGACGACCTCCGGCAAGGCCGGCACGAAGGGCTGGCGACTTGTGTTCGAGCGGCGCACCGCGCCCTTCATCGAGCCGCTGATGGGCTACACGGGCGGCGACGATACGCTGACCCAGGTCGAGCTGAGCTTCCCGACATTGCAATCGGCCATCCGCTACGCCGAGCGACAGGGTCTGACCTATATGGTCCAAACACCGCCCCGGCAGACGACAGGCAGTGGCCGCAGCCAGCGCGCCGATGAGAAGCAGGCGTGTGTAGGAAAATCAACGCACGCCTTCTCGGATGCGACGCTCGACCGGCTCGGGCTCGCCGCCCTTCGAGAGACCTACGGGCGTGCGCTCGACGGCGCGGCGAACCGCAACGACCCGTCCGGTCCTGAAAGCTGGACGACGCCCATGAAGGTGGTCAGCGATCCGACGCTGACGCTGGAGGCGAAGCGCGCGATTCTGATGAACTGGGCCTGGACCGAGTACCTGATCGACCAGGCCACCAACGAAGGCATGCCCGAGAACGACCGGCCGTCGCGCCTCGACGAGGTCGAGCAGGCGCTGCTCGCGCTTGAACGCGAGGTTGCGGATGATCGGGATGATTCAGGCACACGAAAGGCAGCATGAGGTCCGGCGATGGATACGCATGTCGTTTTCGATTGCCAGAAGGTTCTGCCGAACCGGTTCGCGCTGACGCTTGCCGCTGCCTCCCGCATCCGGGCGCTCGCCCGGGGCGCGGAACCGAGGCTCGACGCAGTCGATCGCACCGTGGGCGATTTTGCCCTGCACGAGATCGCGGCGGGCGCGTTCACGCTGGATGAACTCGCACCGTTTTTGCCTGGAGCGGATGAAAGGCGTCTTTTGCCTCCGCGCGATCCGGCTTCCAAGCTTCGCGATGGCGGAGGCGGAAGCGCCGCCGCACCCGCCTCCCGTTCGCGAAAGACGGTTCGTTGAAGAGGCAAGCAAACCAACACGGAGGAATGAACGATGCTGAAGTCTTTGTCTTCCGATAACCGGATGGCTTTCGATGTCCTCAACATCATTGCCGGTCTCGGTCTTCTGCTGTCGCCTTGGCATCTCGGCTATGCGGCTGAAACCTATGCCGCATGGAATGCCTGGATCGTCGTTGCTGCCGTGACGCTGATCGCGGTCGCTGCGCTCTATACATTCCACCAGGTCGAGAAATGGGCCAACGTGGCACTCGACCTTTGAACCGCGCGGGCCAACCTCCGCTCGGCCACATGACCACATGGCGCATGATCCTCGCACAGCGCATGCTCGGGGCGGGCAAGAGAGGGGCGGCGGTGGCCGAAGCTGTCGGATACCATTCACATAGCGCGTTCGCCCAGGCGTTCAAAAGAACTTTGGGCCCTACACCCCCGTCCATGAAGTAATCGGCAGGCCTCCTCCAACGACACCCAACTTGCGGGCGGCATCAATTTATAGGGTTACGGAGTAGACGCAGTCCTCCGTTTCGTCATTCTCAAGCCGAAGAATACCGCCGACGCCTCATAACCTACAAAGCCATTCAGTGAAATAACCAATGGTTATTACACTCCGAGGCGGTTGCTTTCCAAGGGGGCCGCGCGCACCGTCCAGTGGCTACACAGGGAATTGAATGCGAAGCAAAAATCGGTCGGGATGCGCTCAGCTATCGTCCAGCAGGTGAAGCAAAGATCGAACGCGGAATTGCGATGCGTGTCGTCAGCCCCTTCGCCGACAGGTCACGGGTTATTCGTCCGCGGAGTTGATCCTCAACCATGGTTTTGATGAGTCGCGAACCAAACCCCTCTCCGGCTTCGCCATTCACGCAGCCGCTGAACTTCTCGTTCCATTCGATAATCTGGTGATCGCCGTCCGTGCTCACCGTGACATGAAGGGCTCCCGCAGCCCGAGACAACGCCCCGTATTTCGCGGCATTGGTGATCAGTTCGTGGAATACCAAGGCAACCGATGTCGCCACTCCCGGGTCAATTGTAACGTCCAGACCATCAATAGTGATTCGATTGTTGCTTCCGCCCATGTAGGGAGCGAGCAATTGTTCCAGCAAACCTCGCAGTGAAGCGAAGTTCTGCTTCATCCCGGCGCGAATAAGCCCATGGGCCCGGTGCAAGGCATCCAGACGGGCTCGTAAGGTTTCTGCAAGCGGCCGGTGTTCCGGCTGCTCTCGGACAGACACGGCGATCAACCCATTAACCAACGCAAACAGATTCTTGATCCGGTGGTCGAGTTCCTGAGATACCATCTCGCGTTGTTCTTCCAGCAGCTTAGGCGCATCGATATCCGATGACGTCCCGTACCAGCGGATGATCTCGCCGTCTGCATTTCGGAGCGGAAGGGCAACGACCCAGAGCCAACGATAGCTGCCGTCATGATAACGAAAGCGGTAGTCGATGTCGTAGGTCTTGCCAGTCTTCAGACACTCTTGCCAGGTTTCGGCAACCCGATCCCGGTCGTCAGGATGGATGAGTTTCTGCCAGGTTGTCGGCTGGATATTTTCCGGGGCGATGCCGGTGAATTCCGTCCACCGTCCGTTGAAATAATCGTGCCGTCCGTCCGCATCCGCGCTCCAGATTATCTGGGGTATGGATTCCGCCAGAAGGTCGAACCGAAGATTGCTCTGTTCGAGAGCGGCCGCCATCTCGCTCTGCTCAGTTGTGTCAATGACAACACCTGCGAACTGGACGATCCGTCCCCTGTCGTCACAGACAGGGCGCCCGGAAACAATAAACCAGCGGGTGTCCCCTTTGCTGGTTACTGCGCGATAGTGACAGCGATAATCCGAACCCGACGTGATTGCGGCGCGCAAACCCTCAAAGACTCGGTCGCGATCCTGGGGGTGAACAGATGGCGACAGCATATCAATCCTGACGCCACGCCGTGATTCCTCCTGGGAAATACCAAACAGGCCGGCAAAGGAGCCGCTCGTGGTTACCCTGTTACTGCGAACGTCCAGATCCCAGGTTCCTACGATACCACCGGCATCAAGTGCCAGTTCCATCCGCTGTTGCGACCACTCCAGCGCCTTGAGCGCCCGCATTCGTTCGGTCGTTTCGCTGGCAACCACCAGAACGCCATAGATGTGGGCATGGGTGTCGGCTATGGGTGTCAACGCGAGGCTGAACCAGGCCGTTTCCAACTGCCGGTCGCGCAACAACTTGACTGGCTGGTCGCGGAAACGCACGCCTTTGCCGTCGTAACAGGAACTGATCGCATCACGGAAAAAGCTGGCCGCTACGGGCAACGCTTTCGTAATCGGTTGCCCGAGTGCAGTTGCATAGCGCTCACCGAGCATCTCCTGCAGGGCATCATTCTGAACCACAAGGCCCTCGCGACCAATCAGAACTGCCATGGGTGCAGCAGAAAGCAAAATCAGTCGGACGGCTGATTTGAGTTCTTCTGGCCAGATATAGATCGGCCCCGCCGACGATCGAGACCAGTCGAAGGCACGGATGTTCCTCACCATGACGCTCGGGTTCGCGAATTCGTCATGCCCCTCACTGAACCGGGCGAACAGGTGCTCCGGCATTGTCCCTCCATCAAACGCTCAGTTCAAACCTACAATGCGTTTCGGCGCTCGTCCATTCGACATAGCTGTGTTTTAACTTATCTGTCAGCCTAGACCTTGGAGCAAAGGTGGCAGATGTCCTTATATACTGAATTGTCTATTTAAGATCATCGAGTTGTAGCATTTACAGCAGCATCATAAATATCTGCTCTGTAATCTTCCTTCGAACAAGCCCCCTGTGTGCCCCAGCCACGGAACTTAAGCTATCACATTGCGTTAAAAGACGGGTGAAGATGCCCGCTTTGAACCGGAACACTGGCTAATTCTCACATTTTTCCGCGAACTTAGCGGCCTTCGGCGCTTCAAATATCGATCCGACAATTCATGAGAGGAGAAGTACCATGGCAAAGGAAAAGACCCTTGAAGACCTGTTCCACGACACTCTCAAGGACATCTATTACGCTGAGCGCAAGATCCTGAAGGCTTTGCCGAAGATGAAACGTGCGGCGCAGTCGGAAGACCTGAAGGCTGCTTTCGAGAAGCATCGCGAAGAGACGGAGGGCCATGTCGAACGACTTGTCCAGGTATTCGAGATCATGGGCAAGGCAGCGAGAGGCAAAACCTGCGACGCGATCGAAGGGATCATCGCCGAAGGCGAGGAGATCATGGAGGAGTTCAAGGATACAGCGGCGCTCGACGCCGGCCTGATTTCGTCCGCGCAGGCGGTCGAGCACTACGAAATCACCCGATATGGAACTTTGAAGCGGTGGGCAAAAGAACTTGGCCTGAGCGATGCGGCGAAGCTTCTCGATCAGACGCTTCAGGAAGAGTCGAAAACGGACAGCGATCTGACGAAACTTGCGGATGCTTCGGCCAACCAACGCGCCAAGGCTGCGTGATCATGAAGCAAGGGTGCCACTCGGCACCCTTGCCAATTTGTATAGAGATCACATAACGGACGGGAGCCAGCTATGTCAGCCACCGACAAAGCCGCAAATGTGCAGAAATCACTCAAGATTCATGACCAAAAGCTCGAAGCCAGCCCAGGCGGAGATCTTTATCAGATTGCCGGCGACAAGACACCTGCCATGACCACCGCGCAGGGTGGGCCGGTGTCAGACGACCTCAACACGTTGAAGATCGGCCAGCGTGGTCCTACGCTGATTGAGGATTTTCATTTCCGGGAAAAAATCTTTCACTTCGACCATGAGCGTATTCCCGAACGCGTGGTTCATGCGCGGGGCTACGGCGCGCATGGCTATTTCGAGACGACAAAGTCACTCAGCGAATATACGCGCGCAGACATTTTCCAACGGGCTGGCGAGAAGACGCCAGTCTTCGTCCGTTTCTCCACGGTCGCCGGTTCGAAGGGTTCGTTCGACCTTGCCCGAGATGTGCGCGGCTTCGCCGTCAAGATGTATACCAATGAAGGTAACTGGGATATTGTCGGCAACAACATTCCCGTGTTCTTCATCCAGGACGCCATCCGGTTTCCCGATATGGTCCATGCCGTCAAGGAGGAGCCTGACCGGGCTTTTCCGCAGGCCCAGTCAGCCCATGACAATTTCTGGGACTTCATCAGCCTGACGCCGGAATCCATGCACATGATCATGTGGGTCATGTCGGATCGCGCCATCCCGCGCTCCTTCCGCTTCATGGAGGGGTTTGGTGTTCATACGTTCCGTTTCCTGAACGACAAGGACAAGTCGACTTTCGTCAAATTCATCTGGAAGCCGAAACTTGGCCTCCAATCGGTCGTCTGGAACGAGGCTGTCAAAATCAATGGTGCGGATCCGGATTTCCATCGCCGCGATCTGTGGACCGCGATCCAGGCCGGCGACTTCCCTGAATGGGAACTGTGCGTGCAGCTCTTCGATCAGGACTTCGCGGATAGTTTCGATTTCGATGTGCTCGACCCGACGAAGCTGATTCCGGAAGAAGTCATCAAGCCAATACCGGTCGGACGGCTGGTGCTGGATCGGATGCCGGATAATTTCTTTGCCGAGACTGAACAGGTCGCGTTCATGACGCAGAACGTTCCCCCCGGCATCGATTTCTCCAATGACCCGCTGCTCCAGGGGCGCAATTTCTCCTATCTCGACACGCAGTTGAAAAGATTGGGCAGCCCCAATTTCACACATATCCCGATCAATGCGCCGAAGTGTCCGTTCCACCATCTCCAGCAGGACGGCCATATGGCGATGCGCAACCCTGTCGGACGAGCAAATTACCAGCCTAATTCCTGGGGCGAAGGGCCGAGGCCTGATCCCACGCGCGGGTTCCGGTCGTTTGCAGCGCAGGAAGACGGACAGAAAGTTCGCCTCCGACCGGAGAGCTTCGCCGACCATTACAGCCAGGCGAGGCAGTTCTATCTGAGCCAGACCGCTGTGGAGCAGAACCATATCGCTATGGCGCTGACCTTCGAACTGTCGAAGGTGGAAACGCCTGTGATCCGCGAGCGTATTGTGTCTCATCTGCTCAACATCGATGCCAACCTTGCGGAAACGGTCGCCGGAAAGCTCGGCATCCGCAAGATGCCGAAGGCTGCGGATGCGATGGTGCCCGTGCGCGACGATCTTGCTCCGTCTCCTGCACTCAGCATTATTGAGAACGGACCCGGCACCTTCAAGGGCAGAAAGATCGGCGTGCTTGTTGCCAGTGGCACTGATGCGCAGGTGCTCAAGGGTATCCGGCACGCCGCGGAGAAGGAAGGCGCAATGGTGGAACTGGTTGCGCCGACGGTCGGAGGTTTCGAAGCATCCAGCGGCGACTGGATAGAGGCCGACCATATGATTGACGGCGGTCCATCCGTATTGTTTGATGCTGTAGCCCTTGTGTTATCTGAAGAAGCGGCCAACCGGCTTATCGGCGAGTCCACGGCAAGAGACTTTGTTGCAGATGCTTTTGCCCACTGCAAGTTCATTGGCTTTACCGCAGGCGCAATGGCGCTGCTTGCCAAGGCCGGTATCGAGCCCGAAATGGACGAAGGGCTGATCCCCCTCGACAATGCAAGGGCGGCTACCGATTTCGTCGCGTCCTGCCGCAAGCTCCGGATATGGGCGCGTGAAGATACCGTAAAGCTCTGAGCTCACGGCATACAACTGATGTGAAGAGATGTTCGAAGTGCAAACACAAGCGGCCCGGCCCAGCCGGGCCGTTTACCGCGCATATTGGAATGTGGAGAAATTGGTAATCGCCCATGAAGAACATTGCTATCGTCGGCACCGGTCCGACCGGGATCTATACTTTCTCCTCGCTGCTTAAATTCGCAGAGCCAATTTCCATCTCGATCTACGAGAAGGAAGATGAAGCCGGCGTAGGCATGCCTTATAATGACGATGAGAACAGCCGCATGATGCTTGCCAACATCGCCAGCATCGAGATACCGCCGATTACCTCGACCTATCTCGACTGGCTGCACGAGCAGGACGAGACGCGTCTCGCTCGATACCGGGTCGACAAGGAAGGTCTTCACGATCGACAATTCCTGCCCCGCATTCTGCTGGGCGAATATTTCCGGGATCAGTTTCTGGCTCTTGTCGAGGCAGCGCGTCGAAAAGGCTTTGAAGTCGAAGTGCATGAATCCTGCGAGGTCACGGATATCGAAGCCGCCGCCAATGGCGTAAAGCTCTGGTCTGATGGCAGCCTCGTTTCGAAACTCTTCGATCTCGTCGTCATCGCCACCGGCCACGTCTGGCCCGACGACGACGAAGCAACGCGCAGTTATTTTCCCAGCCCCTGGTCTGGACTGATCGAAGCCAGAATACCAGCGTGTAAAGTGGGCATTATGGGCACATCGCTCAGCGCCATCGACGCAGCGATGGCGGTCGTTGCCCAACATGGAAGCTTCATCGAGGAAGAAGACGAAAGCCTGCGCTTCGACCTTGACCCGGACAGTAAAGGTCTGACGATAACGCTTATGTCCCGTTCAGGCATCCTGCCAGAAGCGGATTTTTATTGCCCGATCCCTTACGAGCCCTTGCAGATTGCCACGGAGCAGGCGATCAACAGGGAGATCGAGAGCGGTGCCAGTGGCTTGCTTGACAGGATATTTGCCTTGGTCGCGCGCGAAATCGAGTACGCCGATCCGGCCTGGAGTGAGCGTGTTACGCTTTCGAAGCTCGACGCTGATAGCTTCGCTGATGCCTACTTTGCCGACCGCCAAAACCACGATGCGTTCCGCTGGGCAGAATACAATCTCAAAGAAGTCGAGCGCAACAAGCGGGAGAAGCATACCGTCCTCTGGCGCTATGCAATCCTTCGGCTGCACGAGGTCGTGCAGGAGATCATCCCGCATCTCAATGAAGAGGACCGCGAGCGGTTTGATACCGGTCTCTGCAAGGTCTTCGTCGACAACTATGCCGCCATCCCGTCGGAATCGATCCGCAGGCTGCTGGCGCTGCGCAAGGCCGGCCTGATAGACGTGCTCGAACTTGGGCACGATTACGACATGGAGGTAAGGAAGGATCACACCATCATCGCCATTGGCTCGGAAATACGGACATTTGACGTGTTCATCGACGCCCGTGGCCAGAAGCCACTCAAGACGAAGGATTTGCCGTTTCCGTCACTGCGCCGGCAACTCGTTTCGGTCGGGGAGGATATTCCGGACGTCTCAGACGACTACACTCTGCTGGCACCGGACATTGCATGTGGCAAGATTGCGTTCGGCGCGCTGCCGTATCTGATGCACGACCAGCCTTTCGTGCAGGGAATTACGGCAAGTGCCGACATTGGAGCAGCAATGGCTACTGCTGTCAGTGAACTAAAACACCAAACGCGCCGGCGGCTTCCTTTTATTGATCTCTCCTGATCGAAGCTGAAACATTGACGGGTCAGACAGATACGCCCATGCGAGCGGCCTGGATTATATCTTCGATCAATTCACGCCTTGCACGTTCTCTCGCGACACTGTCGTTTAACCGCAAGATATAGGATGGATGCCAGGAGATCAGCACCGGTCCACCATGTAACCCGATTTCAGCCTGACCGCGTCGCGAAGTAAGAGGAGCGTTGTTATCCGTCAGAGCGAACGCCGCAGAGGCCCCCAACGCAACCACCATGCGTGGACGGATGAAAGCCAGCTCAAGCCCAAGCCACCAGCGACAATGCAGAATTTCCTGCCGGTCAGGATTTTGATGCAGGCGGCGCTTGCCACGCGGCGTGAACTTAAAATGCTTGACTGCATTTGTCAGCCAGACACGTTCGGTTCCCACTTGCGCCGCAACCATCACCTCGCGCAGGAGACGACCGGCTGGACCGACAAAGGGACGCCCTTCCAGGTCCTCACGATCACCCGGCTGTTCTCCTACAATCATGAGCTCAGCGTCTTCCGGCCCTTCACCCCAAACAGTCTGGGTTGCGGCCTCGCATAATCCACATCGACGGCAATGTCCGGCAGCCGCTCGCGCTTCGATCATTGTCTGGGGGAGTTCGGCCGCTTGCGGCATTGCAGCGCGATAACGGGTCGAAATCGCGACTGCGCCAGCCGCTGGTGACGTTTCTGCAGCCGCGCGCATTCGCTCCACTCGCGACTCGGCATCTCGTAACATATCTGGAAACAGGCGCGTTTCGGGTAGGTTCTTCCAATACTTCTTAGGCATTTCCGCGCGCATCGCATTCAACTTTACCCGTGCCGGATTGAAGATGTTCGCGAAATAGGTGCCCCAAAGCGTTTCGGTGACATCTTCCGATAAGTCAGGGCGTGTGCCGCCTGGGTGGTAACTAAGTCTGCCGGCCTCAAATCGAGCTGTAAGCCTGGGCGTGGCGATCACCCAGTCCATATCCGCGAAACGCTTTACAAAAAAGGAACTACCCGGTTCGACTATATTATGCTCCGGCTCAAACCAGGCTGCAAAGCGACGACGCAATCCAGTCTCAGGTAATTCGCGAAACCGTACGAAAGCATGCATCTTGTGGATATCACGACCAACCGATTTTGCCATGAGATGCAGCCGCCGCCCAAGCGGGTCGGCATGGCTTAAAGGTTCTCCCGCGTTTCGGTCAAGCCGCCATAACGCCTGATAGAGCAGTCCGAACCGTTCCGGATTCGAATGCCAGATGACCGAATGCGCAAGCTTCAAAAACCCCTGCGTAACGCTTGCCTTATGCTCACCAGGCGCATTGGGCAGCGACGCCCCATCAAACAATCCGTCTGCTCCGATCCAATCGATATCATTTGGCTCGATACCATGTGATATCGCGATGCGCGCCATCTCACGCCACGCATCGAAGGTGCCGCCGTCGGGTAGTTTAACGGAATAGATCATAATAGCCGCAGTTGCTCAGCGGGAGGTGCAAATCGAGCGCGTAAATCGACGTTGTCGATGAGCCGCCCCGGCGACCAGCCAGGTGTCATGATAAAGGGGCGTGCCTTGTTCATGTTGGCACCTATCCGCACCAGATCTTCGTATCTTAAACCGCCGTTCTGGCGCGCAACGATTATGCGATCCACCGTGCGGGTACCGAATCCAGGAACACGCAGCAGCAATTCACGGCTTGCACGGTTTACATCCAGAGGGAATAGGCCACGGTGCTGTATGGCCCAGGCAAGTTTTGGATCCAGTTCCAAATCAAGATGACCAGCCTTCGTGCCGGTAGCGATTTCCTCGGCGGTGAAACCATAAAAACGCAAAAGCCAATCTGCCTGATATAGGCGGTGTTCACGCAGAAGCGGAGGCTGGATCAAGGGCAGAGCTGCGGAGGCGTCCGGTATCGGGGAGAATGCTGAATAATAAACCCGTCGCAGCTTGTAACCACTGTAAAGCCGTGTCGACATTTTGAGGATGGTCACATCGTCTGCCCCATCCGCGCCGATGATCATCTGCGTGCTTTGCCCGGCCGGTGCAAACCGGCGCGGCTTACGCCCGGTATGGGTCTTATCTTTTGCCGCCTCGCCTTCCAGCCGCACTTGTGCCATCGCACCACGGATCGTTTCAGGGCGTTTTTCCGGAGCGAATTTGCGCACACTTGCGTCCTCCGGCAATTCGACATTAATCGATAGCCGATCAGCCCAAAGCCCGGCCTCCCGGATCAAGTCCGGACTTGCATCGGGAATCGTCTTGAGATGGATATAGCCGCGGAAGCCGTGACCCTCCCGCAATGTCCGCGCTATGCGTACCATATCGGACATGGTCTGGTCGGGGGACTTGATGATGCCCGAGGACAAGAACAGGCCCTCGATGTAATTGCGTCGATAAAATTCCAGCGTGAGCGAGACAACTTCCTCGACTGAGAACCGCGCCCGTTCCACGTTCGAGCTGACCCGGTTTATGCAATAGGCACAGTCGAAGATGCAGAAGTTGGTCATAAGAATTTTCAGCAGGCTGATACAGCGCCCATCCGGAGTGTAAGCATGGCAAATCCCTGCCCCTCCCGACGATCCGACACCGCCCTTGCTTGCATCGCGCTTCTCGCCACCGCTTGACGCACAAGATGCATCGTATTTTGCCGCATCCGATAGAATGGCAAGTTTATCCTGAAGGCTCTTTTTCACCATATGAGCGAAGATACATGTTCATGTTTTGTTCGTCAATAAAAGAGATTTTTTGCGGATCGCTCACCACGACGTGACCTGTCGCCTGCAAATCTGTTCCCGAAGCCACCGACGCACCGATCTTCGCGATTTCCCAAATGCCAATAGACACCCGATCGAAGTGGGATGGAAGCGTGCCTCTACAGGAGCATTGCCTGCTGAAACGTCGATTTTTAGCTGAAATACCAATGCCTCGGCCTGCATTGAATTTTAGTGAGATTGTTCGTTCCCTTGTACGGCTACAGCACTACCAACATGCAGAACGGTCGAATGACTATGCGTGTTCTCTGCCTGCGTGTAATGGCGGTTGCCTTCGACATAAGCCTCGCAAGCGGTCCCCTGCAGGACACGCGCGACGTCGGCAAAGACCTCTTCGCGTTCCTTGATGCTGAGGTCTTTGATGAGTTTTATCTTCTCTTCTCTTCCCTATCCGGTCTCACTCTGAACAGACGTGGGATATTGACCGATCTCATCAAGCCTCGGTCACGACAGAGCTAGGATAGAGCAAATTTCTGTTCAAGACCTCAGTGAAGCTTGAACTCGCCTTCGACGCGGCGCCATTCATTCGGTCCGATCAAGCACTGATGCGTATAGCGGACAGAATGGAGCGGGCCTTCAAGCCTGGACTGCCAGAAATCCAGGAACCTGTGCATCTCAGGAAAATCGGGTGCCAGATCGTAGTCCTGCCAGACATAGGTCTGCAGCACGGATTCGAAATCAGGAATGCGATAGAGGATGTGCGCGGTGGTGAGGCCGTAGCCATTGAGCTGACGTTCCAGATCCGATGAGAATTGCATGCTTCATCTCCGTTTCATGACACTGTGAAGTGTGTCGCAAAATTTCACGACCATCAACGGATTTTTAAACGCAATCGCGCCGTTTATTGTTCCTTTCCAGTATGTTAGTAGCATCAGAAGACGAGTGCTAATTTTTTCGTTTCTCCCTCTTGAAATCGAAAAATCTCAAAACCAGATCATTTTGCGCAAAATGCTCGACTTGAGGTTTTGCACCCGCCCGGACCGATCATTCGGTCCGGCCAGAGGGAACAACGTCATCATTTTTGCTCAACGGAGGAAAACATGTCGTTCCGACCGCTTCATGATCGCATTCTCGTCCGCCGGGTCGAATCCGAAGAAAAGACCAAGGGCGGCATCATCATTCCCGACACCGCCAAGGAAAAGCCGCAGGAAGGCGAAGTCATCGCCGTAGGTCCCGGCGCGCGCAACGATGCCGGCCAGATCCAGGCGCTCGACGTCAAGGCCGGCGACCGCATCCTGTTCGGCAAATGGTCCGGCACCGAGATCAAGATCAACGGCGAAGACCTGCTGATCATGAAGGAAAGCGATGTCATGGGCATCATCGAAACCCAGGCAGAGCAGAAAAAAGCTGCCTGAGGCGATAACCCGTCAATCCAACCCATCAGTCACATAGCTGCCTATTGAGGAGTTAGAAAAAATGGCTGCGAAAGAAGTCAAGTTCCACACCGATGCCCGTGAACGCATGCTGCGGGGAGTTGACGTGCTGGCCAATGCCGTGAAGGTCACGCTCGGTCCAAAGGGCCGCAATGTCGTGATCGACAAGTCCTTCGGTGCCCCTCGTATAACCAAGGACGGCGTTTCCGTCGCCAAGGAAATTGAACTGGAAGACAAGTTCGAGAACATGGGCGCCCAGATGCTGCGCGAAGTGGCATCGAAGACGAACGATCTCGCCGGCGACGGCACGACAACCGCGACCGTGCTTGCCCAGGCCATCGTTAAGGAAGGCGCCAAGGCCGTCGCCTCCGGCATGAATCCGATGGACCTGAAGCGTGGCATCGATCTCGCCGTCGATGCGGTTGTCAAGGAGTTGAAGACCAACGCCCGCAAGATCACCAGCAATTCCGAAATTGCTCAAGTTGGTACCATCTCCGCCAACGGAGATACGGAGATCGGTCGTTATCTTGCCGAGGCGATGGAGAAAGTCGGCAACGAAGGTGTTATAACTGTCGAAGAAGCCAAGACCGCTGAAACCGAACTCGAAGTCGTCGAAGGCATGCAGTTCGATCGCGGCTATCTCAGCCCCTACTTCGTCACCAACCAAGACAAGATGCGGGTGGAACTGGAAGATCCCTATATCCTGATCCATGAGAAGAAGTTGTCGAACCTGCAGGCGATGCTGCCGGTTCTCGAAGCCGTCGTCCAGTCCGGCAAACCGCTCGTCATCATCGCTGAAGACGTCGAAGGGGAAGCTCTTGCAACGCTTGTCGTCAACAAGCTGCGTGGCGGTCTCAAGATAGCTGCCGTCAAGGCTCCTGGCTTCGGCGACCGTCGCAAGGCCATGCTGGAAGACATCGCCATCCTGACGGGAGGAACCGTGATCTCGGAAGACCTCGGCATCAAGTTGGAAAACGTCACCCTCAACATGCTCGGCCGGGCGAAGAGAGTGGCGATCGAGAAGGAGAACACCACCATTATCGATGGCGTCGGTTCCAAGGCGGAAATCGATGGCCGCGTTGCGCAGATTCGGGCTCAGATCGAGGAGACAACCTCCGACTACGACCGCGAAAAGCTACAGGAACGTCTTGCCAAGCTTGCCGGGGGCGTTGCCGTCATCCGCGTCGGTGGCTCGACGGAAGTCGAAGTGAAGGAGAAAAAGGACCGCGTCGACGATGCGCTGCATGCGACCCGCGCCGCGGTAGAGGAAGGCATTCTCCCGGGTGGCGGTGTCGCTCTCCTGCGCGCCGTTAAGGCGCTCGAGGACCTTCCGATCGCGAACGACGATCAGCGTGTCGGCGTCGAGATCGTGCGACGGGCGATTGAAGCACCTGTTCGCCAGATCGCCGAAAATGCCGGTGCCGAAGGTTCGATCATTGTCGGCAAACTGCGTGAAAAAACCGACTTCTCCTATGGCTGGAACGCCCAGACCGGCGAATATGGTGATCTTTATGCTCAGGGTGTCATCGATCCGGTCAAGGTTGTGCGCACTGCGCTGCAGGACGCAGCCTCGGTTGCCGGTCTTCTGGTGACAACGGAAGCGATGATAGCGGAGAAGCCCAAAAAGGAGGCCGCTCCAGCCCTACCGGCTAGCGCCGGCATGGATTTCTAAGCGATTGTCTTAGGCTCGCCCCCGCTGGGGGCGAGCCTCCAATGAGGAGATAAAAATGGTTCAGAATACAATCAAGCGCCCACCCCAACCACTCTATTCCAGAGACCTTGTTGTCTGTCAGAGGGTTTTCGATGACATTCGATCGAGAGCTGGCGTTGCCAAGGAGACTGAGGAAGCGGAGCGAATGGCGGCCATCACTGTGGAATTATACAGGCAAGGTGTTCGCGAACCGAGCCATCTAAAAACAATGGTCGAGGCCGCGCGAGGCGTGTTCGATCACCGGGCGCACTAACGACTTGCGCCACATGCAACCGAAACCATCCACCTGGCATCAAAGGGGGTCAAGCTATGAGAAAGGAAAGATTGGAAAATTCGATTCCGGAGAAACCAGCAGCAATTAGCGCCGAGCATCTGCATCATCCGGCCCAACATTTCGGTCATCCCCGAGACGTTCTTGCAGCCGACGATATCGACATAGACGAGAAACGCGCCATTCTTGCGTCGTGGGCATCCGACATCTTTGCCATCGATTCCAGTCCGGCCCTTCGCCTTTATCCTGGAACCGATAAGGCCGTCTCATATGACGAAATCATCGAAGCGCTGAAGACGCTGGACCTGTCTGATCGGCAAGGGCGAGGCGCTCACGTATCGAAGAATGCACGGCAAAATCCGCAGCTAATCCGTCGAATGGCCAGCGCTACCAAATGTTTCACCAATCGCGGATTAAAGCCCTGTACGGGCCTTTGAAGTCAGCGCATCATCAAGAAACCGGACGGCATTGAGAATCGCTTGATCCGCTTCAGGCAGGACACCGGCCAGCAGATGCCAGACATGAAACATACCCGGCCACACTTCAAGCGACACGCGCACACGAGCCTCACCCAGATTGGATGCAAGGCGGATTGCATCGCTGAGCATTACCTCGTTTTCACCGATCTGGATCAGCACCGGTGCCAGATCGTGTAAATCTGCGAAAACTGGAGAGGCATCAGGATGTGTCGGCAATTCCCCGGCAAGGAACATCCGCGCCAGCTTATTCAAAAATTCGACGCTGCAAAGCGGATCAATACCGTCGCGGACAGTGGCGGACAGGCCACTATGAGTTAGATTGGCCCAAGGTGAAAAAGCAGCACCCGCCACAGGCAATGCGATCCCCGCATCGCGGGCCTTGCGCATCATTGTGACAACCATCGCACCGCCAGCGGAATCGCCCGCAAGAACGAGGTTTTTCGGATCAACGCCTGATGAAAGCAGCGCACGATAGGCGGCAAACACATCATCAATCGGGGTTGGAAACGGAAATTCCGGTGCCTGACGATAATCGGGTGCGTAGATTTTTGCATTCAAGGCCTTTGCCAGCCGCCCGGTCAAACCGCGATAGCCTTCAACGCCGCCATGAACATATCCGCCGCCGTGGATATAGAGCAAGACCCGTTGAGGTTCCGGGCCTTCGGGAACAGCCGTCATCGTCGGCACGGAATCCAGCGTCGCGGTTCCATAGGAAACGTCTTTCATCGCGGGAAACAGGTGGCCAAGACCGCTCATATAATCAGTACGGACTTGCGCCCAACTGGCTTCTGACGTGCCGTAAATCTTTTCTACAACGGGACCCGCGGCCTCGATCCAGCCGTTGAGGGCCGCCTGTGCATTTTCGGGAAGCGTATTCTGGGAGGACATTTAAATACCTTTCATAATCTGTTCGACAATGAGTTATATGGACCTTCGATTGACGAACAGGTTTCCCCAATGCAGCGCCGTGACATCGCGAAACATCTGCCCGCTGCTTCCGAGCTTGATCTCGGGGCGTTGCGCATCTTTGTCGCCGTGGCAGAAGCCGGCAGCTTTGTCGGGGGTGGAAAGGCGGTGGGATTGACCCGTTCTGCGGCGGGTAAGGCGCTGGCGCGGCTGGAGGCTTACCTTGGAACGCGGCTGTTCCACCGCACCACCCGCCGCCTTTCCCTGACAACCGAGGGCCATGAATTCTACCACCGAAGCAGGCAACTGCTCGAAGACCTTGCCGAGGCCGAGGCAAGCATTCGTCCCAACCGGCTTCAGCCTCGCGGCACATTGCGCCTGACGGTCTCGGAAGGTTACGGAAAGGCGAAAATCATTCCTTACCTCGCGACTTATCTCGAAACCGCGCCCGATCTAGCTGTGGAAGTGAGCTTCACCGACCGGATGGTCGATCTGGTCGAAGAGGGCTTTGACCTTGCGATCCGGGTCGGGTCAGTCGCGACAAGCGGGCAGTATATCACGCAGGTGATCGACCGGACGCGGCTGGGACTTTATGCGTCACCGGACTATCTCCTCAAACGGGGCAAACCGGCCAGTACTGATGAGCTTAGGCATCATCAACGGTTAATTTACGGCCTGGGCACCACGTCAACGGTATGGAACCTGCTCCGTGAGGATGATCTGCCCATTACGATTGAAGGAGGTGTCCATATCCGCTTTGACAGCGGCGACGCGATCCGTGTGGCCGCCCTCGCGGGCCTTGGGATCGCACTTCTGCCCTCGTTCATCGTTGAACAAGATATCACGGACGGCAAGCTGGTGGAAATCCTGCCGAAAACCGCTATGAGCGAAGCCGCCATCCATGCGATTTATCCCAGCAGGCGTCACCTTTCCATCCGCACCCGAAGCTTCATTGAGGGGCTGAAGCGTTCTTTCCGATAGTGCGGAGGCACCGCTCAATCTGGCTCATCCACGCTCACGGCAAGCGACAAGCCTGCCATAAGGATGATGAAGACGCCAAAGCCCAGCACGGTATGGAAAACGCCGATGTGGCCTGCGGCATATCCGGCTATCATCGCCAGAAGCGCGTTCGGCAGATAGCTGGCTATGTAGAAGGACGAGATCAGGCCGGCACGTTCTTCGGGCCTTGCCCGCGCCACAAGACCGCGCAAGACGCCAAGGAAGCCAGCGCCAAAGCCGATGCCGGTCGGCAGTGAACCGAACAGAAGCAAGACAGGGCTGTGAAATAGCGTACCGAGCAGGACGATCCCGGTTCCGGCAATAATCGCCAGCCCCGCCCAGTTGCGCGCCGTTGTTGCCGAATGATGGCGGAACAGCATGACGGCACCCGCACCCGCCAGAGTCAGAATTCCGACCGCAGCACCACTCAGCCACGCCATCGACGGTCCTGCCGCCATTTCGTGCAGAAGCCCGGGCAACAGCGACAGAAACAGCGCGCCCAATCCCCAGACCGCGACATTCAGCGGGATGATGCGGAGAAACATGGCTCGCACCTCGGTCGGAATCTCGACCTTTGGACGCAGGGATAAGCCTTTGCTGATTCTGTTCTGGAAAGTCTCCGCTGAAAGCAAGGTGCGCAGTATTTGGATCAGGGAAAGCCCCAGGGTCAGTGCATAGACCAGCCGCAAGGGTAACGGCGCGAACTGGACCAGAACACCTGCCCCGATCGCGCCCAATGCCATGCCAACCATAGGCGCCAGACTGTTGATCACCGCGCCTGTCTTGTGATCGACATCCAGAAGCGCTGCCGCAACCGCCGTGGTCGCAATACCTGTGGCAAAACCCTGAACCAGACGCGCCGCCACCAGCCAGCTTCCGCTGTCAGCAACGAGGAACATGACAAGGGCAACACATTCCACCGCGAGCGCCGCCACGATGACAGACCGTCGGCCATAATGGTTGGATAAAGCTCCCAGAAACAACAGCGAGACGAGCAGCGTTCCGACATAGATCGCGAAAATCACGCTGATCAGAAAGGCCGAAATGCCCCAGCTTGCCTGATAAAGCGGAAACAGCGGCGTCGTCATGCTCGATGCCGCGAAAAACAGAATGATGGTGAGGCCGTGCAAAGCAAGGGCGGATGAACTTTCCGCCCCGCCCCGCGTCTCGTTACAAAGGGTGGTCATGTCAGCGATTCCATGCTAAAAGCGAATTTGTTGCGTTTGTAGCGCAAACTGACCACTAAAGCAAATTATTTGCGTTAGTGGTCAGTTTGATGCGTCACGCCGTACCGTGGAAGACCTTGAATTGTCCTTGAGAGATCAGACAGATACAGCCCCTGCCCCAATCAGCCGACCGGGAGGCCGCGCGGCGCGGATACAGGCCGCCGTTCTGGAAGCCGTGGAAACACTGCGGCAGGAAAAGGCCGCATCCGAGATCACCGTGCCGATGATCGCGGCCCGCGCAGGCGTCACGCCCTCGACCATCTACCGCCGTTGGGGTGATCTTTCGCAATTGCTGGCCGATGTCGCCGTGCGGCAGTTTCAGGCCGATGCGCTGCCGGCGGATAGCGGCGACTGGCAAAGCGATCTTGGGCTCTGGCTTGAACAGTTCGTGGACGAGATGAGTTCAGGCCCCGGACGCGCATTGCTGCGCGAAGCGCTGGCCGGAAGCTCGACCGAACGTGCGGGCCAATGCACGGAATGTATCCTGCGCAACCTCGCCAGCATCATTGCTCGCGGTGTCCGGCAAGGCGCAACCCCGCCCGACGCAGAAACCGTGCTCGACCGGGTCGTGGCACCGGTGATCTACCGGATATTGTTTACGAAAACACCGCCCACCACGGACTATGCCGCAAAGCTATTGCGTCAATGTCTGGATGGGAAGACAGGCTGACTTTCGCCGTCTGTCCAGATCTTTCGGTCAATGCGTAACCGCGACAGCTTCCAGTTGCGCAGGCGCCATGAGCGCGAATGCGGAGCGCATTTCGCGCGCTTCCTCTCCGGGACTGCGACCGAAAAGCCGTTTGAACTCGCGGTTGAACTGTGACGCGCTTTCATAGCCGACCCGTGCCGCAGCCGCTGCTGCCGTTACATCGTCGCGGATCATCATAAGGCGCGCCTGATGCAGGCGGACAGACTTGATATATTGAATGGGCGAGGTTGCTGTAACCGCCTTGAAATGGGCATGGAAGGCGGGAGTGCTAAGGCCCGCTTCATTTGCCAGCGAGCCCACATCGAGCGGCTGGGCGTAATCGCTATGAATGCGCCGCAGAACACGCGCGATGCGGCCGAAATTGCCATGGCTTGCCAAGGCTGCCCGGATCGCACCGCCCTGCCCGCCCACCAGAACGCGGAAACACAATTCGCGAACGATGGCAGGCCCCAGCACCCTTGCTTCCAGCGGCGAACACAATGCGCGAAGCAGGCGCACCGTCGTATCGGCCAGCGTGGCGTCCAATGGTGTGGAGACGATACCGGCGGGCGGACTTGCCGGGCTGCTGGCCTGCTGATCGACCTCGATGATCAGATCGGCCACGGCGGTCATGTCGAGACGAACGGAGACAGCCAGCAAAGGCTCTTCGGGACTGGCATCCGTCTCTGTCGAGAAAGGCAGCGGGACGGACAGCACCAAATAATGCTGTGCATCGTATTGATAGACCTGATTGGCCAGATAGCCGCGTTTGTGCCCCTGACAGACGATCACGATGCTGGGCTCATACAGCACCGGCGTGCGGCCCAGCGGGCGATCCGCCCGCATGAGGCGGACGCCATCAAGCAGCGATTTCGTATGACCCTCATGCGGAGCAAGCTGCCGGATCAGCGACGCCATCTCGGCTTGCCGCGAGGTATCCGACTTGAATTCTCTCGTATTTATGTGGTGGTTATCCATACAAAATGGATACAATAACACACATACTGTCGGCAATAGACATTAAAATAAATAGTTTTAGGCAATAATACAAGAGCTCTTGGTCTAGCTCGTTCCGCATCGTCTAACTAACTTCCTTCTCGTTCAAACACCCTCTGCGGTGCCGCATGCGACTGCTGCAGGAAAGGAGGAAGAAAACATGGATATATCACCTGATGCCAAAGTCATTCTGTTGACTGGTGCCAGCAGCGGCATTGGCGAAGCCACCGCCCGCCATCTGGCCCGAATGGGCCATCATCTCGTCATAGGTGCACGCCGTACCGAACGTCTTGCAGTATTGCAGGAAGAATTACGGACCGAAGGCCGGCAGGTTGACGCCCTGGCACTCGACGTCACACGGCTTGAAGACCTTCAGCGCATGGCCGATTTCGCGCGCGAACGGCATGGGCAAATCGACGTGCTGATCAACAATGCCGGCGTCATGCCGCTTTCCCCTCTGGCGGCGCTAAAGGTCGATGAGTGGAACCGCATGATCGACGTCAATATAAAGGGCGTATTGCACGGCATTGCAGCCGTCCTGCCGGTCATGCAGGCAGAGGGCAAAGGGCACATCATCAACATCGCCTCAATCGGCGCGCATGCCGTCTCGCCCACTGCCGCAGTCTATTGTGCAAGCAAGTTTGCAGTACGTGCCATTTCAGATGGTCTGCGTCAGGAAACCGACCAGATTCGGGTGAGCGTCATCAGTCCCGGTGTCGTGCAATCGGAACTGGCGGATCACATCACCGATGAAACGGCGCGCGCCGCCATGCTGGAGTTTCGCCGTGTTGCCCTGCCCCCGCAGGCGGTGGCGCAGGCAATCGCCTATGCGATCTCGCAACCCGACGACGTGGATGTCAGCGAAATCATCGTGCGTCCCACTGCCAGCCCCTTTTGAGCGACAAATCCCAATCGACAAGGACTATCATGTCACAGACAATGACAACATCACCCCAACACGACCTGCCCTTTGCAGGCAAGGTCGCTATCGTCACCGGTGCCGCCAGCGGTATCGGCCTTGCGACAGTCGAGCTTCTTCACGCTCAAGGCGCACGTATCGTGGCGGTCGGCCGTGGCGATAATGTCAAGGCCCTCGCCCGCGACAGCATCGTGCCGCTGGTTGCGGACGTCGCGCAGGAAGCAAGCTCGGCACGTGCGGTGGATACAGCGCTTTCAGAATTCGGGCAGCTGGATATTCTGGTTAACAATGCCGGTATCATCATCAACCGGCCCTTGGCCGAGATGAGCCTTGATGAGTGGAACCAGGTGCTTGCGGTCAACGCGACTGGTGCCTTCCTGTTTTCGCGCGAAGCCATGCGGGCGATGATGCCTGCCCGACGCGGGGCAATCGTCAATATAGGCTCCTATGCCTGCTTCCAGTCCTTTCCCGGCATTGCCGCCTATGCGGCATCCAAGGGCGCGCTGGCGCAACTCACCCGCACGTTGGCGCTTGAGGCCATCGGCCACAGCATCCGCGTCAATGCGGTCGGCTCAGGTGATGCAGTGACCAATATCACGAATGCAATCCAGCCAGATGGCCGCGCCTATCTTGCCGAACATGGCCGCAAAGCACCAATCGGTCGCGCTGCTTCCCCTGAGGAAATCGCTGAAGTGGTCGCTTTCCTCGCCTCGGACCGCGCAAGCTACATAGTGGGAGCCATCGTCATGGCCGATGGCGGGATGAGCGTGGCCATTCAATAATCAACAAACAACAGGAGTATCCATTCATGCAGCAACAAACTCAAAACAAGGTCTGGTTCATCACGGGGGCTGCGCGCGGCATCGGCCTGTCTCTGGCGCGGAAGGCCATGGCCAAAGGCGATAGCGTGGCCGCCACCTCGCGCACGCTCGAAAGCCTGCGGCAGGCATTTGGCGACGACAGCGCGCAATTTCTGGCACTGGAAGTCGATCTCGTCAGCGAGGCAAGAGTGAAAGCCGCCATCGACAAGACCATCGCCACCTTCGGTCGCATCGACCGCGTGGTCAACAATGCGGGCTACGGCCAACAGGGAGCCGTCGAGGCACTCTCCGACGCCGAACTGCGGCGCAATTTCGACGTCAATGTCTTCGCGCCCCTGCATGTGCTGCGCCATTCATTGCCGCATCTGCGTCGGCAGCGCAGCGGCCACATCTTCAATGTGGCTTCCATTGTCGGCTTTCAGGGCAGCTATGCCGGCTGGGGTAGCTATGTCGCCAGCAAGTTTGCGCTAGCAGGGCTGACCGAAACCCTCGCCGCTGAACTTGCGGAACTCGGCATCAAGGCGACTGTCGTCTATCCCGGCCCGGTGCGCACCGGCTTCCTGTCGAAGGACAGTCTGGTGGTGGCCGAGCATTCCATCGCCGATTATACTGAAGCGCAGGCTTCGCTCGACCTGCATATGAATGAGTTGGACGGCAAGCAGGCGGGCGATCCGGAGAAAGTGGCGACGCTGATCATGCAGGCCGCAAGTGTGGCCGAGCCGCCGGTGCATCTCTTTGCGGGCAAGATCGCAAACACTTTGGCCGAACAGAAGATGGAAGCCATACACAAGGATCTCGATGCTTGGCGCGGCGCTTCAGACGCCACAGATTTCGACGATTGACCGCATGAATGAGGCGCACCGCAGGCATGGCTTGCGGCGTGCCATCAAATTCACGATGGATCTGTATCATGTTTGACGAATTTCCGGCTGAAAAGGCCTATCGCATTCTCGAATCCGGCCCCATCCTGCTGGTATCGACGTACGGGGTGGACGGTCGCGCCAACCTTATGACCATGGGCTTCCACATGATGATAAGCCACGATCCGGCATTGGTCGGCGTCGTCATCGGTCCGTGGGATCATAGCCATGAGGCGCTTATGGAAAGCCGTGAATGCGTGCTGGCCGTGCCAACCGTCGATCTGGCGGAAAAGGTGGTCGATATCGGCAATTGTTCAGGGGACACGGTCGATAAATTCGAGCGTTTCGACCTGACACCCGTCGCAGCAAAAACCGTGAGCGCGCCGCTGGTGAGTGGTGAGCGCAACGAATAGCCCACGTCTTTCGTGATTGACGGAATGGATTTCCGGCTGGCAGTCAAAACTTTTGCTTTGCCCGCTTCGGCATAAAATAGGTTCGGATATTGACGAGTGCTTCAGCGACGTCAGCGGCATCCTGGCGGGTGGCTTTGCGTTTTGTCTCGCCGAGCTTGCGAATTGGCGCAATGATATCGCCGGTGACGGCATGACCGCGAAGAACCGGCTGCCAAAGTCTCGGCGCGTATCCTGTTGCCAGCAAAAAGCAGAGGTCCCAATCGAACGGATCAAAGGTTTGATCATCGATCCTGGTGAACCTGGGCCGGTAGTCTTTCGGGGTTTCAGAGAGGCTCCCCGAGATACGGTTATATTCCGCAACGATCGTCTGCACGGCCCGATGTTCGGTTGTTTCCATCGGCAGGTTCAGGGCGTCCGGGCCAGTCAGTTCCGGGATCCATTTGCGTGGGTCGATGAACTTTGGGCCAATGATCAGAGCCGTAAGATAACCATCGAGACCGCTCATTGACCAGATTGGCGATGCCGGACGGCGTCCCCTGATAAAGGCTTCGAACGCCGCGTCATCAAGCTTCGGTCGATCCGTCGTCCCCTGGCTGTTGTGCATCATGCCGCCCGTCGCTCCTGCTGCGTCATCGCTTCACGCTCAGCCTTCCAGGCCCACGGCAGGAGACTTTCCATTTCGTTGGCTTTCACTTTGCCGGAGATGATGCGCTCCAGCACATCGGCAAGCCAGACCTCGGGGTCCACACCATTCAGTTTACAGGTGTTGACGAGCGATGCGAGGACAGCGAAAGTCTTTCCACCCCGCTCGTTGCCCACGAACAGCGAATTCTTCCTCGTCAGGGCCACGGATTTCATTGAACGCTCGACCACATTGGAATCGATCTCGACCCGGCCATCATCAAGGCAGGCTGTCAACCCGCTCCAATGGTTGAGCGTGTAGCTGACGGCCTTGCCAAGCGCCGATTTCGCCGACACCTCGTCGCGCAGTTCGGTGAGGTGGACTTTCAGCTCTCTCATGACTGGAGCAGCCTCGCGACGTCTCACGACGAGCCGGGTATCGGCGCTTTCGCCGCGCAGTTTTGCTTCGATCCGATAGACTTCCGCAATCCTGGCAAGGATCGACAAAGCCTCCGAAGAACCCGTCAGCTTGACGACATCGACGAACTTGCGCCGCGCATGAGCAAGGCAGAAGGCCAGCCGCATGGGTGCGACATTGCTCTTGCCCCGACGTTTGACCATGGTTTTATAGGCTTGGTATCCATCGACTTGAAGCACGCCGGTAAACGACGACAATTGCCCCTCGATCTCGCGGGCGCTGCGGCTTTCGGCAAAGATATAGGCCACGGCCGGCGGTGCCGGACCATTCCAGGGACGGTCGTCAACCGCCTGCGCCCATAACTGGCAGACCTTGGTTCGTTTGCGCCCCGGCTCGAGCCGCGGCAACGGCGTCTCGTCACAGAACACTCTCGGCTGCGAGCGGATAAAGGCGGTAAGCGCGTCATAGAGAAGCTCCAGCCACCAGGCGACCCGCATCACCCAGGCGCCAAGCGTACCGCGATCGATGATGACACCGCAGGAGGCCAGCATTTGCGCCTGTCGATTGAGCGGGAGATGCCAGGCAAACTTCGAAACAGCGACATGCGCGGCAAACGCCGTGGTCACCATGCCACCGTCCATCACGCGCGCCGGTGCAGGTGCTTGCACGATGGCACTCTCACAGGCCCGGCATGCATAGCGCGGCCGGATCGTCCGTTTGACCCGGACAACAGCAGGTACGATGTCGAGCGCCTCGCTGACGTCCGTGCCGATGCAATGCAGTTCGAACGAACAGCAGGGGCAAATCTTGCTCTCCGGCTCAATGATCTCTTCATAGCGCGGAAGATGCTTGGGCAAGCGGCCGATATTGCGGGCAGACGATCGCCGTGCCTGTGTTTTGTCTTCACCGGCCGGTGCGGCATCGTCATTGGCTGCAACGGGAATATCGCTTAGATCGCCCAGGTCGAGCGTTGCCTGGGCTGGATCGATGATCGTCATCTTCTCCGATTTCGTCCCGAAGAGCTGGCGCTCAAGGAAGGCAATACGCGCTTTGAGATCGGCATTCTCTTCGTCGAGTAAGAGAATGATCCGGGTCAATTGCGCAGCATCCTGGGGCAAGGGATCGGGTCGAAGCAGCATGACCGACCCTATCATATTAGCCTGAATCTTCAAGCAAAACCAATAGGATCAGCCTACTTTTGAGGGTCGTCTCACCGCGTTTCGCTTGACCCGCGTCCAGTCAATGCCAGCTAGCAAAAGCGAGAACTCCTGGGCACTCATCTGCATCGCACCATCGCGGATCGGGGGCCAAACAAACTTTCCGCTCTCCAACCACTTTGTCGCCAGGATCATGCCTGACCCATCCCAGTAAATGCAGCGAAGTCGATCCAGACGCTTGGCGCGGAAAACGAACACGTCGCCACAATAGGGATCGGCCGCGAGCGCTGACGCCACCAAAGCCACAAGGCCATTCATGCCGCGCCGGAAGTCGACCGGTTGCGTAGCCACCATGATCTTCACGCCACTCGGCGAAACTCCGATCACCGGCGACCTCGCAAGGCCGCCACCATCGCTTGCGCCAGTTCAGGTGCTACCGGGCCGATAACCGTCATGCGCGCGCCAGCAATCTCGATCTCAATTCGACCCGCGGCAAAGTGGGCGACATCTGACGGCGAGCCTGGAGCCGGCGTTCGATCGCCAACTACCGTCACCGGCACGAACATCGCCTGCTGCGCACTGGACCTCGCAGATCGTTGAGAGGTCAGCCCAGCGTCCCGGCGCCAGACGTTCAGCAAGCCGCGATTGACGCCCCAGCGCCGGGCAACGGCCGAGATGTTAACATCAGGTTCCGCGCTTTCCGCAAGGATCCGCGCCTTCTCCTCGTCAGTCCAATTCCGCCGCTGCCGCCGGCCGGTAATCACCTCGATCCGACGATACTTTCCCTCATGCCTGGCTTCATCCATGTCTTCAAGCATGGCATCAGCGCGATCTCCAATCATCCCGGTCCGCTCCTATCAATGAAGGAGCTTATCTCGCGGCATCATTCACAAAAGAAAAGGTGGGATGTTCGTCGCGCTCACGGTGAGTGAATGCTGGGCCAATCTCGAATGCCGCATCGCAGATGATGGCTGGTCGCAACGCTATAACCTGTTCGTACTGGAGGTCCGGCACATCTCGGTCGACAATGCGCGGCAGGAAAAGCGGCTCATCCACCATCAGGGCGATGGCCGCTTCAGCATCGATGGCGAAACCATCGATCTGGGCGAACGCATGGTCAAGTGGCGTTACTTGATGGATTGACTTGCTTCCGCGCCTTGGCGAAACCGCGATCCGTGGCGATGAACCGCTTCAGCAAGGGCACGATCAGTCTGGCAGGCCCGCTGGGCGCACCGCTATCGGCCAACAGAGCGCCGTAGTCGATGAGGTCACCGTGGAACTGCGCGGGCAATTCCACCGCCACTTTCATCGGCTTGTCGTCGGCAAGAAGACCGAGTTTCAGCTTTGTCATGGTCAGTCCCTGTATGGTTCGAGAACTAAAACCCGCGTCACGATGACCCTGACCGGGAAGCCCGACGGGATGGTTAGCGTCGGCGCGACCTGCAACTGGCACTGGACGATCTGCTGCCTGGCCTGATTGATGGTGTCCTGTGCCCCGTCGCGGATGGCACGGATCAGCCTGTCCTCGTAGTCAGTCGCCAGTTCCGTGCCGATGCCGAGCAGCGTTGACAGGCCGGCTGCCTTCCTCAAATCCCACCAATGGTAATAGACGCCATCCTCAAGCCCGGTATAGCCGGAAGCGTCAGCACCGGCTAGCGTTCCAACACGATGGAGCGGCCATTGGGCAAGATCAGGCGGTTCCAGACGAGGAGGATGCGGCGCTGCCCGAACTGCACGCCGGCATCATATTGCCCGATAATTCGCGTTCCCTGTGAAACCAGGATAAGCGGGCCGGTTGGGCTGTCATAGATTGGGATGTTTTGAAAATGTCGCAATGCGATGCGGCGTGACTGAGTGCCGACGTCCCCAGGGCTATCTTGCAATTTGAAGCGGTTATGCCTGGACCGCTCACGGGAACGCCCTGCGGTGAGGCCATTTCCAGCGCGATGTCGTTAACAGGCATGTTGCACCATGAGCCGACGAGATCAAAATGTCTCACCCATAACAATTGTATGTGGTTGCGTGGTTCGTTACCCCCGATTTGAACCTGTTTTAGCTAAGGCACTGTTATAACTGATAAAATGAGATTTCGGTGTGTTATGATAATTTTTGGAAAACAAAAACCCTCAGCCAACTATTTGAATTGATTGAGGGTTTTGGGTTCTAACTGGTTGCGGGGGCAGGATTTGAACCTGCGGCCTTCAGGTTATGAGCCTGACGAGCTACCGGGCTGCTCCACCCCGCGATAAACTTTTGAGTGCCGTGCTTACGCCCGGTCTTGTTTTGTTTTCCGTCCTCGCTGGCTGTGCCGGCTGCGGTCGGAAGAGGCTGCTCCACCCCGCGCCAGGGTGTTTATTATGAACTGGTTTGGGTATTTTTTTGGCGCCTGACGCTGATGCGAACTGTTTTGCATGTTTTGCTGAGAAGATGTTTTGATTTGTGTGCTTGGCAGACCTGGCAGCGACCTACTCTCCCGTGTCTTAAGACAAAGTACCATTGGCGCTGGAGCGTTTCACGGCCGAGTTCGGAATGGGATCGGGTGCAGCCGCTCCGCCATAACCACCAGGTCGGCGAAGAACACAAATATGAGAAGCTGGTTAGGGGAGTAGGGGAATAGGGCAGTAAGGGAGTATGTTAGCTCACTGTTTCCTCTGCTCTTTCCGTCTTTCGTGCTGATAGCATCAACGCTCTTATAGAGCGCTGACAAACAATAAGCACGCGACTGCGTGCCGCCGGTTTTCCGGCGCCCTGTCCGGAGCGAAGCGGCTTTAGCCGCGACAGCGTGAGGACAGAAGTTAAAGCTGATATCCATCAAGCTTTGCTTGATGGATATTGTAAATGGGAGTGATCAAGTCGATCGAGCTATTAGTACCGGTAAGCTACATGCGTTGCCGCACTTCCACACCCGGCCTATCAACGTGGTAGTCTTCCACGGCTCTGATAGGGAATACTCGTTTTTAGGTGGGTTTCCCGCTTAGATGCCTTCAGCGGTTATCCCGTCCGTATATAGCTACCCTGCTATGCCGTTGGCACGACAACAGGTCCACCAGAGATACGTCCATCCCGGTCCTCTCGTACTAGGGACAGATCCTATCAATATTCCTACACCCACGGCAGATAGGGACCGAACTGTCTCACGACGTTCTGAACCCAACTCACGTACCGCTTTAAATGGCGAACAGCCATACCCTTGGGACCTGCTCCAGCCCCAGGATGCGATGAGTCGACATCGAGGTGCCAAACAACCCCGTCGATATGGACTCTTGGGGGTCATCAGCCTGTTATCCCCGGCGTACCTTTTATCCGTTGAGCGATGGCCCTTCCACGCGGGACCACCGGATCACTATGACCGACTTTCGTCTCTGCTCGACTTGTCAGTCTTGCAGTCAGGCAGGCTTATGCCATTGCACTCGACGAACGATTTCCGACCGTTCTGAGCCTACCATCGCGCGCCTCCGTTACTCTTTAGGAGGCGACCGCCCCAGTCAAACTACCCACCATACACGGTCCTGGACCCGGATAACGGGCCGCAGTTAGACATCCATAAAAACAAGGGTGGTATTTCAAGGTTGACTCCACAAAGGCTGGCGCCCCTGCTTCAAAGTCTACCACCTATCCTACACATGTCGTCACGAATGCCAGTGTAAAGCTATAGTAAAGGTGCACGGGGTCTTTCCGTCTAACCGCAGGAACCCCGCATCTTCACGGGGAATTCAATTTCACTGAGTCTGCGTTGGAGACAGCGGGGAAGTCGTTACGCCATTCGTGCAGGTCGGAACTTACCCGACAAGGAATTTCGCTACCTTAGGACCGTTATAGTTACGGCCGCCGTTTACTGGGGCTTCAATTCAATGCTTGCACATCTCCTCTTAACCTTCCAGCACCGGGCAGGCGTCAGACCCTATACGTCGTCTTGCGACTTCGCAGAGCCCTGTGTTTTTGGTAAACAGTCGCTACCCCCTGGTCTGTGCCACCCCCACCTAGTTGCCTAAATGGAGGTCACGCTTCTTCCGAAGTTACGCGTGCATTTTGCCGAGTTCCTTCAACGCAGTTCTCTCAAGCGCCTTGGTATTCTCTACCAGTCCACCAGTGTCGGTTTAGGGTACGGTCTATATGCAGGAGCTATTTCCTGGAACCGCTTCGCTGCAAGATCAATCCAATAAGACCTCACAACACACGCAATCCGTCACTACCTGCAGGCCCACGAATATTAACGTGGTTCCCATCGACTACGCCTTTCGGCCTCGCCTTAGGGGCCGGCTAACCCTGCTCAGATTAACTTTAAGCAGGAACCCTTGGACTTTCGGCGAGGGAGTCTCTCACTCCCTTTATCGTTACTCATGTCAGCATTCTCACTTCCGATACCTCCAGGATGTCTCACGACTGTCCCTTCACAGGCTTACGGAACGCTCCGCTACCACGCACAAATGTGCATCCACAGCTTCGGTGTATGGCTTTAGCCCCGGTACATTTTCGGCGCAAAGACCCTTATTTAGACCAGTGAGCTGTTACGCTTTCTTTAAATGATGGCTGCTTCTAAGCCAACATCCTGGTTGTTTTGGGATCCTCACATCCTTTCCCACTTAGCCATAACTTAGGGACCTTAGATGGTGGTCAGGGTTGTTGCCCTCTCCACGACGGACGTTAGCACCCGCCGTGTGTCTGCCGACTAGTACTCCCCGGTATTCGGAGTTTGATTAGGATCAGTAAGACGGTGAGTCCCCATAGCCCATTCAGTGCTCTACCCCCGGGGGTATTCGGTCGACGCTCTACCTAAATAGATTTCGCGGAGAACCAGCTATCTCCAAGTTTGATTGGCCTTTCACCCCTAGCCACAAGTCATCCCGATCTATTGCAACAGATATGGGTTCGGTCCTCCAGTAC
>NZ_JAKVQC010000007.1:1107500-1795000 GCF_022488005.1 Ochrobactrum sp. A-1 | reverse complement strand
TGGCGTAGTGTGCTCAGGGTCTGTTCGTTCTTGTCCAGCAAAACTGATTCCGTAATCTCCAGTTCCAGCCGCCCTGCATGGAGCCCGCTTTGCTCAAGTGCATCAATCACGCTCTGAATGAGATTCAAACTGCGAAATTGAACTGGAGAGAGATTGACCGCAATCTTGAGCGGCTTGTTCCAATGGGCAGCTTCCAGACAGGCTGTCTTAAGCACCCAGTCTCCAAGAGCATGAATGAAGCCGATCTTTTCGGCAACCGGAATGAACTCGACGGGCGAAACAGCCCCCCTTATAGGATGCGTCCAACGAAGCAGCGCTTCATAACCGCATATTTCACGGGTGATAGTGCAAGCCTGCGGTTGATAGTAAACTTCCATCTCGCCGTTCTCCAATGCCTTCTGAAGATCAGCTTCGAATGATTTTTTCTCTCTCAAGCGTGTCTGCATCTGAGACTTGAATACGCTCGCGTGACCGGGACCAAGCGCCTTCGCTTCATAGAGCGCGAGATCGGCGTGTTTAAAAAGTTCTTCCGTATCCGGTTCGCCTTGGGAGATTGCGACACCGACGCAGGTTCCGATTTTTATTTCCAGCTCGCCGACATGGTAAGGCTGACTAATCGCATCCATCAGGCGATCTGCAAGCTCCAGAGCTTGCTCTTCCTGCAGCCCAGTGGAAAGCAGGGCAAATTCGTCGCCGCCTAGGCGGCATACCATGTCGCCTCTCTCACCGAGTTTTGTGAGGCGCCGCGCGACTGCCTGCAAAAGTGCGTCACCGACATCATGTCCGAGCGTATCATTGACATCTTTGAACCCATCGAGGTCCAAAAGAAGAATGATCGCCGATAGGCTTCCGGACTGTGCGGCTTCAAGCCTTTTCTCCAGATCCTGTCGAAATAGAACACGATTGGGCAAACCGGTCAAAGCATCGTGATGAGCGTCATGCTCAAGCCGAAAGTTCTGCGACTGCAACTCGCCCGTCGCTTGACGAAGGTCGCTTGTCAGGCGCTGCATGCTGCCATGCGCCCGATCGAGAAGCTTGTTATGGCGAAGCAGAAGAATGACCAGCACCACGCC
The DNA here is from genome assembly GCF_022488005.1 of Ochrobactrum sp. A-1. NCBI lineage: Bacteria > Pseudomonadati > Pseudomonadota > Alphaproteobacteria > Hyphomicrobiales > Brucellaceae > Ochrobactrum > Ochrobactrum sp. A-1. The sequence continues at coordinate 1,793,927 of NZ_JAKVQC010000007.1, read as the reverse complement.
GCAGAGGATAAGACCTGCCGCCAATCCCGTGTAAATGAGATGCAGCTGACGAACTTCTGCCTGTGCAGCATCGATAAGCCCGACATCATACTCAACAGCTGATGACGCGAGTGCCGTCATCGGCCCGTCAAGTGTACTCATCGACTGCAAAAGGTTTTTGACACCCTCCGCATCAAGTTTATCCAGCTGAGCATCAAGTGTCTGCAGAACATTGCTCAGCTTCAGAAACAGGTCGCGCCGCTGCTGGTCATTTTGAATGAAAGAACGCAGATTGCCCTGCTGCAGCAACTCCAGTCGGCCAAGCATAATATCGAGACGAAGCCGCACTTCGTCACGCGTGTCCTCATTCAAATTCAGCGCATATCCAGCGAGAACATGCTCAAGTCGCATATATTCTGAAACAGTCTGACCAACAGCCCAGGAATCGTTGTAACGGGAAAACTTCTGAAGCGCAGTCTGTCGCTCAGCAATGACATAGGCGATATAGGCCGTTGCCACCACGAAACAACAGATAATAACGCCTAGTATTCGTCTCACACTTTGCCTCTATTCAACTATCAGCTTGGCAACCTGCCACGCAGAACGTGTGTAATAGGTCTGGCTTTGAAGCTGAGGGTCGCTGTCATAAGGGTAGATTATAAACAATGGTCCTTTATCGCGCACAGCCATGTAATTGCCATCTCGCTTCATAGCAAGAATAACATTGAACTTCTTCAAGTCCTCCATAGGCAGTGTGCTGACATAGTCGTTCAACGCCACCGCCGTCACTTTCGTTCCCGTGGCACCGACGAGCGTCATAAGCTTGTCCATCGATACACCTTCGAAGCGCACGCGACCATCATACCACGGATTAGCAGTTTCTACGGTTTCCAAACCGATCGCTTCCAGCATGTCCCTATCAAATTGAGCTGTATCGCCGACATTTGTATTCGAAATATTGCCAGATATGACGAGGATCGGCTTACCCGTTGGTTTGGCCAACGGCTCCGCCGCTGCCCCCGACAGCCAGACCAAGGGCAAGAACAGACATAAAAAGAGCCGGATGAGTTTCATTGCATTTCTCCATGATAAATTAGACTGATAAAGAGAATTGCCTAAATCAACGTGAAGATTGCATGAGTTTTGTATCTTTTCATGTTCATATGCAATAAAAATGAAATATCGGCAGCAACCGTGACGCAACGTAACTTCAAATCATGGCTGTTAGTGAATTACCCCAATATTAGAACGTTTTCATACGATAGTAACGCTTTTAACATGCCGTGCTGGATGATCATGTCCTGACTATAGCGTGATTCCGCCCATCAAGAGCCTAAAGGGCAACATGATTGACGTCGCCCTTTAGGGAAATTCGATGGTTGTCGTTGATTCAACCTGCCAGTTTTCCACCCGTCATCGGCTCTGGCACCCCGGTCGTACTTGGAAAACTGATGGGCAAGCCACGCAAGACCCGAACCGCGAGGAAAGCAAAGCATTCCGCTTCCACGGCATCGCCCCGCCAGCCAAGTGTTTCAACGGGAACGAGTTCCACTTTCGCACGCTGGACCAGCATGCGCATCATGGTCGGATTGCGACGGCCACCACCGCTGACGGCCAGCCGCTTTGGCCGACGCGGCAAAATATCCAGGGCCTTCCCAACAGCAGAGGTAGTGAACGCGGTCAATGTTGCCGCGCCGTCTGCCTCATTCAGACCGTTAGCCATTGCATCGGTGAAATCGAAGCGATCCAATGACTTCGGGTATGGCGCAGTCAGATAAGGGTGTTTGAGCAGTTCCGTGAGCCGGGCTTCGTCTACCCTGCCCTTTGCCGCCAGCACTCCATCGCGATCCATCTCACCCAATCCATGTGCCTTCATGAAATCATTGATGGGTGCATTGGCTGGCCCCGTATCGAATGCCACAAGCGCATCACCGCCATCCCACCACGTGATGTTGCCGACACCGCCAAGATTGAGAATCGCAGTATTGCCACTCGAATCGGCACTGCGCAGCAAAGCAGCGTGATAGACGGCCGCAAGCGGAGCGCCCTGCCCGCCAGCGCGAATATCTGCTGTCCGGAAATCATAAGCAACTTTAGTTCCGAGCAATTCGCTCATAAGCCTTCCGTCACCAAGTTGCCTTGTGTCACCAAACCTGCCTGCCTGCGGCGCACGATGCAAAACCGTCTGCCCATGAAAACCGACAACGCCGATATTCTCCATCGACAGCCCGCTTTCCTCGACCAGTTCGCGCACAGCCGCAGACTGTGCACGCGTCAGCGCTTCCTCGGCCTCACTAAACACGGAAGGTTCCGCACCTTCAAAATTCCAGCCTCGAGCCTCCGCTTGCGCTCGTTCCAGAAGATCACGAATCCAGCGCGGATAAGGCTTCAGCGCATAAGCGCCAAACTCCGTGATGGTCTCGCCATCAGTCTTCAAAAGGGCAACATCGATGTTTCCATCAAGAACAGTGCCGGTCATCAGGCCAACGGCCCATATTGGCTGCATAGACGTCTCCTATCCCAATGAAATTGCGTCGCCAACGCCCTGACGTAGCGAAAGAATACCACTTTCGAAATGGCGTGTCGGATGAATGCGATTGGTGAGCAAGGTCCACGCCCTGCCCGCTTCAAAATCGATCCACAAACCGGTACCCGTGAAACCGGTATGACCGATCGTATCCTTCGAATTGAAATTGCCGCCGGACCAGCCGTCATAAGGCAGTTCCCAGCCATGCGTCCGGGTTGCGGATATTGGTTGGCGCATCTGCGTTATAACGTGTTGCGATGCGCCAGTGCCGTCGAGCAAACCAAGTGCGAAATCGAGTATGGATGCAGCCGTGCCGAACAGCCCCGCATGCGCAGCACCCTGTAACGCTGAACAATTGTCGTCGTGGACTTCACCGCAAAGTACGCGATTGCGCCAGGTGCAATCTTCGGTGGCAGCACTGATCTCCGGCTCCGCAGAAAAGGCAAACCCCTCACCGGGGTCCATTTCGCGAATGGTCTTGCCGTAATGCCTTTCCATCGCGAAACCGAGCAGAATGAAATTGATATCCGAATAAACCGGTGCGGATTTTCGCCATTCGCGTTGCAGAACGAATACGCGCAACAATTCCGGGTCTCGTCCGTAGGTGTAGATCGGTTCTACCGATGGGAACGGTGTCTGATGGCCAAGGCATTCGCGGAAAGTAACTCTGCGCTCCCACGCATCATTGTCATACTGCCGAAGATCCGGAAGCAATGTGATCAACGGCGCGTCGAGATCAATGACACCTTCCTCAGCCAGTGCAAGAATCCGGGGTGTCGTGAAAATCACTTTTGTCAACGAGGCGAGATCGAACCATGTATCGATTGTCATCGCGCGCCGGGCCGGTACAGCCTGCGCATAGCCAGTTGCCCGGACAGCCCGGTTGCCGGAGAGATCGACCATTCCGAGCACACCTCCCGGAATTTGGCCTGAGTCGCACGCACTTGTCAGCAGGCTGAAAGCTTTTTCAAAGCGTGCGGTAAAGGCGGTATCCACGGAGTGGCGGACATTTGGTTCAGCCGTCATGATTATACCTCGGTCCGGGCCACGTGATCATGACCGTATGTCTGCCAGTTTGCCGGTGCGGGCTCGTATCCCAACGGGCGGACGAGTGACGGCACCTGCCGCGTGTCGAGGGTGAAGTGCTCGTTGCGCCGATCAATACTTGGAACAGCAGATATTAGCCGCTTCGTATAAGAATGTTTCGGCGCAGACAGGATTGATGCGGCATCGCCGACTTCGACAATCTGGCCAGCATAGACGACCGCAATGCGATGCGCGATACGTTCCACCACCGCCATGTCATGCGACACGAACAGATATGCAAGGCCGCGTTCCTTCTGGAGTTCAATCAGCAGGTCCAGAACTTTCACCTGCACTGAAACATCCAGCGCGGAAACGGCTTCGTCCAAAACGACAATCGAAGGGTTCAGCATCAGCGCGCGGGCAATGCAAAGTCGCTGGCGCTGTCCGCCAGAAAACTCGTGTGGGTAGCGCTCCAGACTGTTTGCGGGCAGGCCCACGCGGTCAAGCAACTGCAGCATCTGGTGCCGCGCTTCCGGCCCACCGTACCCACCAGCGGCGATAACCGGCTCTGCAAGGATACTATCTATACGCAGGCGCGGGTTGAGCGATGCATAGGGATTCTGGAAAACCATCTGAACGGAGGAGGAGCTGCGAGTGTCAGAGGCATTTGCCACACCGACTTCAAGCTTGCCGCGCGAAGCTTTGACAAGTCCGAGAATCGCGCGCGCTGTCGTCGACTTACCCGAACCGCTCTCTCCGACGACCGCAAGTGTTTCGCCCGGAACAAGATCGAAATCGACACTCTCCACGGCATGAACTGCACCGAGTCTACGGCCAAGAATGCCTCCCTTGATGGGAAACCGGACTGTGAGCCCTTCCACAGCAAGAATTGGCTTTGTTCCGGGCCTGGCTGCTCGCACGCTATCCGTTCGTGCCGCATTGCCACTTTCAAAATGCGGCACAGCTTTCAGGAGATGCTGCGTGTAAGAATGCTGAGGCTGGTCAAGAACGGCACTCAGTTCACCTTGCTCTACCGCCTCGCCATGCTGCATCACCATGACCTTGTCGGCCATCCCTGCGACCAGGCCAATGTCATGGGTAATGAAGACCATCGCCATGCCGGTTTCGCGCTTCAGTTCTGCCAGCAGCGCCATGATCTGTGCCTGTACCGTAACATCGAGCGCTGTGGTTGGCTCGTCGGCGATCATGAGACGCGGATTACAGGCAAGCGCCGTTGCAATCATAACCCGCTGCAACATACCGCCTGAAAGCTGGTTCGGGCAGTATCTAAGACGCCTTGCAGCATCCGGAATGCGTACGCGATCAAGTGCGTCCTTGGCAGCGAAAGCTGCCTGCTTTCCGGTAAGCCCACGATGGAGGCGAAACGACTCCTCAATCTGTGTTCCGATTGTGAGCACTGGATTGAGCGACGTCATGGGCTCCTGAAAGATCATGCCGATTTCCGCACCGCGGATTTTCGTCAGCTCAGCTTCGTTTGCAGTTGCAAGATCGATGGTGGTGCCGTTTGCGCGCTTCAGCTTGATCGTTCCATCGATAATGCGTCCGCCGCCAAAATCCACAAGACGATTGATCGACAAGGCCGTTACAGATTTACCGGAACCGCTTTCTCCGACAATAGCCAGCGTTTCCCCGGCGGCGAGATCGAAACTCACACCGCGCACGATCTCATTGGCTTCAGGATTGCGCCCGAAACCAACGCGAAGGTTTGAGACAGACAGAAGCTTGTTCATGCAGTTACCCTCCGCATCCTGGGATCGAGAATGTCGCGCAGGGCATCACCCAGAAGGTTGAAGCCAAGAATACCGATCATGATCGCCAGGCCCGGAAAGGCCAGCAGCCATGGCGCGGTTTCCATGAGATTACGCGCATCTGCCAGCATGAGGCCAAGCGACGAAGCAGGTGGCTGAGTGCCGAGACCGAGGAAACTCAAGCCTGCCTCTGTTAGCAGCGACCAGGCCAGCGCCAAAGTGATTTGCACAGTCAGAGGCGCGATCAGATTAAGCAGCAGATGGCGCGAAAGGATATAACGGTTGCTGCTGTGGAACGTGCGTGCCGCATCGACGAATTCGCGTGTTTTAATCGACAAGGCCGGACCACGTACAACCCGCGTAAAAATCGGGGTGTAAACAATGGCGATGGCGGCGATACTTGTTCCAATGCCCGGTCCAACAACGGCGATGATGAGAAGCGCAAGCAAGATAGCCGGAAACGCTAGAAGCACGTCCATGACGCGCATGACCGTGCCGTCCCACCAGCGCCCGAACCATGCCGCGGTCAATCCCATAATGGTGCCAGCAAAGGCGGCAATTCCGACCGCAGAAAAGCCCACGACGAATGATTGCGCTATGCCTGCCATCAGGCGGCTCATCACATCACGTCCGAAGAGGTCCGTTCCCATCCAGTGGGCAGCACTTGGAGGACGCAGCCTGTCTATCCGGTACTGCATTAGCGGGTCATGCGGCGTAAAGCCGAAATACCCCAGACACGCGACGATCAGATAGATCAATACGATGAGCCCGCCGATACGGCCACTCGGATGAGCAAAAACGGACCGCAATATCTGCATCAGTTTTCCCCCAGGCGAATACGTGGATCGAGCGCTACGTAAAGGAGGTCAACAAGCAGATTGACGATCATGAAGTTGAAGGCGATGAAGAGAATACTGCCCTGCACCAACGCATAATCCCGCTGCAAAATGGCGTCGAGCACCATGCGTCCAAGTCCCGGCAGAGCATAGATCTGCTCGACCAGCACAGCTCCGCCCAGAAGGTAACCAAATTCCACGCCGCTCAGCGTCACCACAGGGATGAGTGCGTTCGGCAATGCGTGCCGCCAGATAACAGAGCGGGCCGAAGCACCCTTGCTGCGAGCGGTACGAACGTAATCATCGCTGAGAACATCCAGCATGGCGGAACGCGATATGCGTGTGACCGATGCAGCAAATGCGAAGCCGAGTGTTATGGCGGGCAAAATCATCTGCAAAAAATTCTGCCACGGATTGACCCATATCGGCGTAAATTCGCCCATGGTCGGTAACACACCAAAGCCGGCCGACAGAATATAGATAAAGAGGAGGCCCAGAACGAAGCTCGGGGTCGATTGGCCGATCATTGCGAAAATACGGACGGCAAGATCGGACATTTTCTCGTTGCGAGTTGCCGCATAAATCCCGGCCGGAAGGCCAATGAGCAACGCAATAATCATCGACATCAATGCCAGTTGCAGTGTCAGCGGGAAGCGTTCCAGAATAACCGTCAAAACCGGTTTGCCGAACGTGACCGAGACACCCAGATTACCCTGCAACACGTCACCGAGCCAGCGCCAGTACTGAGTAGTCCAGCTTTGATCGATGCCGAAATATTGCGCCAGTGACTGCCGTTGTTCCGGCGTCAGCAATCCAGCCTCCGTTCCGAGCATAGCCGTGATGGAATCGCCCGGAACCATACGGATCGAAACGAAGACAAGGATCGACACCCCCAGCATAACCAGTGGAAATGTCAGCAGCCGACGTGTCAGATAATTCATGTCAGATTACTCACGGCCTGCCGTCAAGGAAGGCACTGGAAAGCCACGCCTTCCTGATGAAGGCTTGACGGATTTCAAGACATCACTGCCCGATCTGCAGCTTGGTTACGCCGAACAGCGAACCGGTAGCGCGAGGCTCAAAACCTGTAACGTTCTTCTGGTGAGCAACATAGTTGTTGGCCGTATAGAGCCAAACCCATGGAGAAACTTCCGTTATGTGCTTTTCGAAATCGGCGAAGATCACCTTGCGTTTTTCAGGATCGGTCTCAACTCTTCCCTTTTGCATCAGATCATCGAGCGTATCGTCGATATACTGCGCGACCTTTTGAAGGTTTCCCGCCTTGGTCCAGTAACGACCATACATCGTATAGGGATCAGCCGAACCGCCGTTCAAAGCCACGGCCATGTCGAAATCACCCTTCAGCCAGGTATCGACATAGACGTTAAGTTCCATCATCCGGATATCGAGCTTGATGCCGATTTCGGCGAGTTGCGACTGGAGGACCTGAGCTTCAGCCGCAGCGGTTGCTGGCTCTCCATTCGCAGCTATGATGGTTGCCGAAAAGCCATCCGCATAACCGGCATCCGCCATCAGCTTCTTTGCTTTTTCGACATCGCGTTTGTAGCAGAAAAGCGTGTTCGGATCGCTTGCATAAGCAGGCATGGTCAAGGGACCTGTCACCTTGCCTTCACCAAGCAATGCGGTGTCGAGCACATCCTGGCGATCAACAGCGCAGGAAATGGCCTGACGCACGGCCAACTCTGTCATTGGTTTGCGCGAGGGATTTAGCTGTAACACGTGATAGGCTAGTGCCGGTGTGCGTACCAGTTCCAGCGCGCTCTCACGCGGCACCATCGTTGCAACCAGCGGGTCGTTTAGAAATGCAAAGTCGATCTGCTTGGCGCGAAGCGCCGCGAGAATTGCTGTTTCGTCCGGCAGGACGCTGATGTCGATCCCATCGATCGCTACTTTGCCGCCCGCCCAATCGGGATTGGCTTTCAGCACTTCCTTGGAGTTCGGTTCCCAACGCTCAAGGATGAATGGGCCTGACCCAACCGCTTTCGTCCCAATATTTCCGGCCTTGATCTCGCTTTCCGGAACGACCGCCGCATTGATGCTGGCAATGGCTGCCAATAGAGGAACGTCAGGCTGCGAGAGTTTGAAGGCGACCGTTTCGGCGTCCGGGGTTTCAATAGCAGCAATGGAACCGAAATTGGCGCGCGCCACTGCGCCTGTCTTTTCATCCAAAATGCGCTCGAAGGATGCTTTCACATCGCCTGGCGTCACCGACTGACCGTTCTGAAATTTCGCATTCTTGTCGAGCTTGAATGTGAGAACCTTTCCGCCATCGGAAAATTCCCAGCTTTTTGCAATGGCAGGCGCAATCTGAAGGTTGGAATCAAGACGGACGAGCGGTTCATAGATGAGCTCAAGCAGGCGAATCGACGAAAATGCCGGCTGCTTATGTGGATCGAGACCAGTGGCATCCTGCGACCAGGCCATTCGGAGCGTCACGGCAAAAGCCGTCGAAACACCTAATCCGCCAAAGCTCCCAATGCTCAACGCTATTGCGGCAGCGCCCGCAATAAGGCTTTTCTTGAAACTCACTCCCATTTTCTTCCCTCGCAAATTACTGCAATGCTGATGTCCGATTGCTTCCCCGCTTCGGCTCACGCTTTATTGGCATTTATTGCCTGTCTAAGAAATCCCCCAGCATTCTTTAATGCCTTTCTTGCCTCATCCACTGGCATTCCGGTGATCGTGATGAGAATTGCAAGCTTCACGTCATTGTCGGTCAGAGCGAGAACGCGTTTCGCCTCCCCCGCCCCGCATCCGGTTGCCTGCATGACAATTCGCGATGCCCGCGCAACAAGCTTATTGTTGGTGGCACTGACGTCCACCATGAGGTTCTCGTATGTTTTCCCGATCCGGATCATGCTCGCCGTCGTCAGCATATTAAGAACTAGCTTCTGCGCCGTACCGGACTTAAGGCGTGTTGAGCCTGTCAGTATTTCAGGCCCGACAACCGGCGATATGGCGATTTCAGCCAAGGTCGCAATGGTCGAATCGGGATTGCAGGAGAGCGCCACGGTCGTGGCGCCGATAGATGCTGCGTAGGCCAGACCACCTATCACATAGGGCGTGCGCCCACTGACCGCGATTCCCACAACAACATCGTGCGAAGACAAACCTATGTTGCGCAGGTCAGATTCCCCAAGCAACGGATCATCTTCTGCCCCTTCGATTGCATGTTGCAGCGCATCCACGCCACCTGCAATCAGCCCTATCACCACGCCCTCCGGCACGCTGAAAGTCGGCGGACATTCCGATGCATCGAGAACGCCGAGACGTCCGCTTGTTCCTGCGCCCAAATAAATCAGTCGGCCGCCGACCCGAAATGCGTCGACAATCTTATCGACGGCCTGCGCGACCTGAGGCAGTACTTGCTCAACGGCGGTGGGAACCAGATGATCTTCATCGTTAATACGGCGCACAATAGCAAGGCTCGACAAGAGATCGATATCCATCGTGCGGGGGTTTCGTTCTTCTGAAACCAGCCTATCCAGTTCAGATAACAATGCCTGTTCAGTCATGCCTCTGCCTGCTTATAGATCAGCGTTCAGGATCCGCTGCCATATGGTTAATGAATGGTAAGATTATAAATTCCCACAGTCAATCGCACAATGGAATAAATTATTCCTATTCGATGAGTGCCATACGTTTGCGCTCAACTGGAGATCACCATATTTCGAGCAAGAATGATCGCACCTGAAACAGCATCGCCATCGGCAGGTTTCAGTCGCCGACGGACATCGGGTGCCAACCACGGTTCTAGTGGGGTCGCAAGCCCGCCGAGCAGCGTAACGCGAGGTGCCCCTTTTTCGAAAAGTACGCGCACGATCGTATCTATATGGCCCGCAGCAGCTTGAACGATCTGGCGCGCGGCTGCATCGCCCTGATCCGCATGGCGCATGACCATAGGTGCCAGAGATGCATATTCCGTGGCAGTGGCCCGGTCCATCCACGCGACCGCCTCCATCGGGTTTTGATTAAAACGCACCATGACTTCGTTGAGAAGTGGCGTGCGTTCAATACGTCCGTCATAGGCCTGAAGCGCCCGCTGAATCGCAGACAACCCCAGAAAAGCACCACTGCCTTCGTCTGAGATGGGAAAGCCATAGCCTCCAACACGAATGTCGGTGCCATTCACGAAGCCAAGGCCAATTGATCCGGTCCCAGCAATAACGATGGCTCCGTCATTACCCGAATGCGCACCAAGACAAGCGCCCTTGCCGTCGCTTATGAAATGAATACTCGAAAAGGGATGCTGTATAGCCTGAAGTGCTTCGAGCGCACCTTGCCTGCCTATGCCCGCCAGCCCAATACCTGCATGCGTTCGGGCCAGTTCTTCCGCACACAGACCTGCCTCGCTGATCGCTGCGTCAAACGCACGTGCAATGGATTCCCATGCCTTGTCTATCCCGAGCCGTGTAGTCGCCGGGCCGGACAATCCTTGTCCGAGTACGTTGCCGACCTCATCTTCCAACCGGGCTCGACAACCCGTACCGCCGCCATCCACGCCAAGATAGAACCGATTTTTCCCAACCCTGTCCGACATCATTCTGACAGCCGTTCTATATCTGCACCGCAAAGTTTCAGTTTGCGGTCAAGCTGTTCATACCCGCGATCAAGATGATAGATGCGATTAACGACAGTTTCTCCCTCGGCAACCAGCGCTGCGAGAACAAGCGACACGGATGCCCGCAAATCCGTTGCCATGACTTGTGCGCCGTGCAGCGGGCGCCCGCCGCGTACCAGAGCAGTTGTTCCCTGCAGTTTGATGTCAGCGCCAAGCCGCATCAGTTCCGGCACATGCATGAACCGGCTTTCGAACACTGTCTCGCGAATGAGCGATGCTCCTTCGGCACATGCTGCCAACGCCATGAACTGGGCCTGCAAATCGGTAGGGAAGCCGGGATAGGGTTCGGTCGTCAAATCAGTGCCACGTAAGACGCCATTACGCGAAACAACCAGACCGCGGTCGCTCGGCCATACACTGACGCCCATAGTTTCAAGCATTTGCACAACAGAAGCGAGATGCTCAAGACGAGCATGTGTCAATTCGAGCGTGCCGCCGGTAATCGCCGCAGCCACTGCATAAGTTCCGGCTTCGATACGATCCGGTATGCCGTGATGGCGTGCAGAACGCCAAGATGTATCGCCCTGAATCAGAATGCGATGCGTACCCGCCCCTTCAATCTGCGCGCCCATGGCCCCAAGACATGCTGCAAGGTCAGCAATTTCCGGTTCACGGGCTGCGTTCAATATTTCCGTCTCGCCACGAGCGGCGGTTGCCGCCATCATTGCTGTTGCCGTCGCGCCAACGGAAGGTGCGGGCAAAACAATACGGCTTCCGATCAGGCCGCTATCGGACGAAGCAACGATCCAGCCGCGATCAATGGAAACATGTGCGCCAAGTGTGGAGAGCGCTTTCAAGTGCATATCGACAGGCCGCGCGCCAATGGCGCATCCGCCCGGCAAGGAAACACGAACTTTACCCAGTCTCGCCAACAGAGGTGCCAGCACCAGAACCGTCGCACGCATTCGCCTTACAGTGTCATAAGGCGTTTCTCCTTCGACAAGTTCAGCGGCGGCAATTGTCGTCGAATGCGGCGTGCGGGAGACCTGTGCCCCGTGCGACTGCACGACATTGAGCATGTTTTCAACATCACTCACCGCTGGAAGGTTGGTAAGCTCAACGGGGTGGGGACTTAGCAGGGAAGCCGCGATCTGAGGCAGCGCAGCGTTTTTCGCACCGGAGATAGTGACCGCTCCCTGTAACGGTCGTCCACCGACAATTCGCAATCGTTCCATGTCTCTCCACCATGTACCATCTTGTGGATAGTTAGCTCATTCCGTAAATTTTAAAAGATTGGAATTTTATATTCCAAATCAATTTCGGTTGTCTTATGAGGCAAGACAATCGAATATCGAGCCTTCCGACGCCGGAGTGGGGATTAATCGCGCATGTCGATCCTGCAGAAGATCAATGCCAAATTGAACGAGCTGACGATTGCAGACCGAAAGATCGGCCAGTTCATCGTCGATCATCCAGAACAGGTATTGAAGCTTTCCTCTTCCGCGCTCGCAGTCGCGACCGGCCGCAGTCAATCGAGCGTCGTCAAATTCAGTCAAAAGTTCGGTTTTGACGGCTATCAGGAACTTAAACTCGCGGTCAGCGAAGCTCGAGCCAAAGAATGGCAGGTTCCGGCAGGCATGGTCCACGGCAGCATCGAGACCGGCGACAGCTATATTACGGTTCTGCAAAAGCTGATCGGCAGCAAGCTACAATCCATGCAGCAGACGATTTCCGTCAACAATGAACAAGGTATCGACGGCGCATTGCAAGCGCTGATCAGCGCCCGGCGTATTCATCTCGCTGGCGTTGGCGCATCGTCACTCGTTGCGCGTGATTTTTCCTACAAGCTGATGAAGCTTGGGCGCAATGTAATGCACGACAGCGATAGCCATATCCAGATGGCCAATGTTTCCACATTGCATGAGGGTGACGTTCTGTTTGCCCTTTCCTATTCGGGAACGAGCATCGAGACCCTTCGCATCGCCGAGCAGGCCAAGAAGTGGGGAGCAACCGTGATCGCTGTTACAGGCCTCAACGAAAACCCGCTCAACAAGATCGCTGATATTCGCCTATATACAGTTGCCGATGAAGAACGAGTGCGCTCGTCGTCAATCACGGCACGCGATGCACAACTGGTTTTGACGGACTTACTCTTTATCCTGCTGTTCCAACGGCAACAGGATGCGAACGATTATGTGCATAAGAGCGAAGCCGCAGTGTCTTCGCTGAAAATATAAGCGGCAAGATCAATCAATAATGGCGGCGGCGGCCAGGCTAGCGAAGGCAGCAACGAACGCTACTGCGACAGCACCAACTTTCGTGAAGAGATTAAACATATCACCAGGCGTTTCACGGTTTGACATGTTGAGATAGACCAGCGCCGCAACGATGATAACAATCGAAAAACCGAAAGCGGAAACCCACTGCCACAACTCAGGCATGAAACCTCACAGACGCTAAAGTCATTTTTGAAACTGCAGCCTTTTACGGTAACTTTGTTACCGCAGTGTGACCTCACCTAATGTTTTCAATTCCGGCTCGCAATGTGCCACGAAAAAAACGGACTGATTATCATCACTTTGTGATCGTGCACTCACTCAGACATTCCAGGCAACGGTCTCGCCGTTATCCCACAAAAGTCCCCGTGAACGGCGTCTTGTGTCGTGTTTCGCAAATCAGCCTTGCCGTCCTGAACTTTTGAACGCAATAGCGGAGAGATGACTTTCAGATAGCCACAGCCGTGATATATCTGCCCGGAAGCAAGCTGCGTTCGAACGCAGGCTTTGCCAGAAACAAACCGCAAAGGTATGCATTATGACTTCACCGTCATCTCCTCCACGCATCGAACACGCAGAACGTCTTGAACGATTGGCATTGTTGCAAAGCAAATTGAGAGAGCGCGGGATTGGCGGGCTTCTGCTCGGGCCAACGGCAAGTCTGCGATATTATACCGGGCTTGTCTGGCACATCAGCGAACGTTTTCTGGGCGCACTCGTCACACCGTCGGAAGTCGTTTATATCGTTCCCGGCTTTGAACAGAGCCGCGTCGAAAGCCTGCCGCATCTGCCGGGTGAAATCCGCGTGTGGCAGGAGGAAGAGAGCAGTGCTGAACTGATAGCGTCACTCATTCCGGCAAGCGCTACACTTGCCGTAGATGATGCTGTGCCGCTGTTCGTCTATAATGCTCTTAAACACGAAATCTCGCCGGAGCGCTTGCTTGACGGCGGTGAACTGATCCGTGAACAGCGCATCAGCAAGTCAGCCAATGAAATTGCGATCATTCAGTACGCGATGAATCTGACACTTGAAGTCCATCGCCGCGCACATGCATCGATAAAGCCCGGCATCGCCGCAAGCGATGTGGTACGCTTTATCGATGAACAGCACCGTACCCTTGGTGCTACTGGCGGTTCGACGTTCTGCATTGTCTCTTTCGGAGCAGCGACCTCTTTGCCGCATGGTGCAGATGGAGAACAGTTCTATCGGTCCGGTGACGTTATCCTCGTCGATACCGGATGCCGTATCGATGGCTACCACTCCGATCTTACGCGCACCTACATGCTGGAAGAGCCAAGCGCAGAGTTTTCACGCGTTTGGGCAATCGAACGTGAAGCGCAACAGGCCGTTTTCGACGCGGCTAAGCTTGGTGCGGCCTGTTCAACCCTTGACGATGCGGCACGCGCTGCACTCGTGAAGCATGGATTGGGACCGGATTATGCGTTGCCCGGCCTTCCGCATCGCGCCGGTCATGGCCTTGGTCTGGAAATTCACGAGGCCCCATACATCGTTCGCGGGAATTCACTCCCCCTTGCTGAAGGCATGTGCTTCTCCAACGAGCCGATGATTGTGATTCCAGACCAATTCGGTATTCGTCTGGAAGATCATATTCATATGACAGCAACCGGGCCGAAATGGTTCACCCACCCCGCGAAAGGCCCGACCGAACCTTTCGCGTGAAGTCTCAACTGTTGCTATCGATTACCGGGTATGCCTGCCCAGCTTTCCGCTTGCTTTTCGCCAATATCGATCAGGTCAATGGCTCGCGCCGCGATCTGATCGGCCACCTCATCAACCGATTGCGGCTTGAAATAGAATGCCGGGACTGGCGGCATCACAATCGCGCCCATTTCTGTCACCGTGCACATATTGCGCAGATGGACCAGATGCAACGGCGTTTCCCGTGTAATCAAGACCAGCCTGCGCCGCTCCTTCAAATGAACATCGGCGGCGCGGGTTAACAGACTGTCGCTGTACCCCGTTGCAATCGCCGAAAGGGTACGCATAGAGCATGGCGCAACGATCATACCGGCTGTCTTGACCGATCCGCTAGCGATCAGAGCGCCAATATCGCCGACGGAATAGCTTCTGTGCGCAAGCCTGTGCAGAAGCGCATAACCGTCGGGGCCTAACTCGTGACGCAAGGTCTGCTGTGCGGCGTCTGAAACGACCAAATGGGTCTCGACATCAGTTAAAGCAGAAAGCTGTTCCAGCAGTTTGAGCGGGATGAGAGCGCCCGATGCGCCGGAAATTCCGACAACAACCCGTTTCATCACATGTTTTCCTTATTCAACCCAAGCTCACCCCACATGGCATCTACACGAGCGACCACATCTTCGCTCATCTTCAGCACAGCGCCCCACTCCCGGTCGGTTTCGGAGCCGATCTTGTTGGTCGCATCGAGACCAAGCTTCCCACCCAAGCCCGAGCGCGGCGATGCGAAATCGAGATAATCCACAGGCGTGTCGGAGAGCATCACAACATCGCGGCTCGCATCGAAGCGCGTAGCGAGCGCCCACATGACATCATCCCAATTGCGAACATTTATGTCCGGATCGACCGCGATGATGAGCTTCGTATAGCTGAATTGCGGCAGCATCGACCAAAGTCCCATCATCACCCGTCGCGCCTGACCGGGATAGCGCTTGTCGATTGAGACCACCATTGCGCGATAGGAACATGCCGCCGGAGGCAGCCACAAATCGGCAATTTCCGGGAACTGTTTTCGCACAATTGGCACGAACAGCTCATTCATCACTTCGCCCAGTCTTGACGGCTCGTCCGGAGGGCGACCGGTATAGGTCGAAAGATAGACGGGGTTCTTCCGCATGGTCATTGCCGTTACCTGGATGACCGGGAATTCCTCGACACTATTGTAGTAGCCGGTGTGATCGCCGTACGGCCCCTCTGGCGCGGTGATTGATGTGGAAACGTGCCCTTCCAGAATGATTTCAGCGTTAGCGGGCACGGAGAGCGGCACAGTGTGCGCATCAACGACGGAAGGCCTTCGCCCGGCAAGCAGGCCCGAGAAGGCAAGTTCGCTCATCCCTTCTGGCAAAGGCATGACAGCAGCAAGAATCGTCGCTGGATCGGCCCCGATAGCCACAGCAACGGGCATATCCTCCCCCCGCCTTTGCCACATGCGGTGATGACGCGCACCACCACGATGGGCGAGCCAACGCATGATCAACCTGTCCCGGCCAAGCTTCTGCATCCGGTAAATTCCGACATTGATATCGGATGGATCGTCTGGTGCCCGAGTGATAATCAACGGCCAGGTAACAAGCGGCGCGGGCTCTCCCGGCCAACACCATTGAATCGGTAATTGATCGAGATTGACGGTTTCGCCTTCCAGTATGTTCGCCTGCACCGGTGCGCGGCGGACTAGCCGAGGGCGCATATTCAATGCAGCCTTTGCCAAGGGCAGCGTGCTCCATATTTCCCCTGCCGAGCGCGGCGGTTTAGGTGCCCGTAGTTCCGCAAGCATCTTGGCAAGGTCAGGGATTTCCTCGACGGCACGGCCAAGCCCCAATGCAATACGTCGCTCAGAGCCAAAAAGATTGGCCACGAGGGGGATTGAATGCAGACGCCCATCGGCATCGACCGGTTGTTCGAAAAGTAATGCCGGACCATCCGCTTCAAGCACACGCTTGTGGATTTCTGTTATTTCCTGGACAAGCGATACCGGACGCTTGATCCGGACGAGATCATTGCGCCGTTCAAGCTCCGACAAAAAACTTTGCAGGCAGTCGTAATGCAACGGAGAAGATTGGACCCTTTTCATGTCTCTAGTTTTGAATGTCGAAATCTTCCGCCGTCTTTGATCTGAATCAAACTGTCCTCGTATTGAATCGCCTAATTCTGAATTCACCTTGTAAAGCTCACTGGAGCTAAGTGATGATGAAGATACCTCCAGCTGTGGCTGTTCCAGCCCGGCTTGTTCCGCCTTTTCTGATCGCCCCTTTTGTCTCGCGCATTTTCTTTCAGGTAATGCGCTCCCATCCGGGTCTTTTCGAGCGTCTCGGAGACTACGCGACAAAGCGGTTCCGTTTTCGCCCGTCCGACATACCATTCGCTTTTGTGATCGAGCCGGATAAGCCGCGCATCACAATCGTGCGTGAAGACGAAGCGACGGAAATCGACGCAGGCATCGAGGGGCCACTGGTTATGCTGCTAGCGCTTCTCGAAGGTAAGCTTGACGGAGATGCGCTGTTCTTCTCCCGGGATATTACCGTGACAGGCGACATGGAAGCCATGCTGGCGCTTCGCAATGCGTTGGATGACTGCAACATAGACCTTCCATCCGATCTTGGCACAAGTGCGGGACCATTTGCCCCGATGGTTCGCGGCATAGCAAATTACGTACGCAGCAAAGCGCTCGGAAAGGAAGCCACCGGATGGAACTGATTTGTCCTGCAGGTACGCCATCGGCTTTGCGTGAAGCAGTGGGTGCAGGAGCGGATGCCGTCTATTGCGGCTTTCGCGACGAAACGAACGCGCGCAACTTTCCAGGCCTCAACTTCAGCCGCGACGAATTACGCGATGCTATCCGGTTTGCCCATGCTCACAAAACGCAGGTTTTCGTGGCCATCAACACGTTCATGCGCGCAGGCGATGAGCACATCTGGTACCAAGCCGTAGACGATGCATCCGCTCTTGGTGCAGACGCGGTCATCCTCGCCGATTTCGGGCTGATGGCCTATACCACCGAGAAGCATCCAACACAGCGGCTCCACGTGTCCGTACAAGCTTCCGCCTCCAATGCAGATGCAATCCAGTTTCTCGTCGATGCGTTCAAGGCAAAGCGAGTCGTGTTGCCACGCGTTCTGACCATTGCCGATATTGCGAAACTCGGCCGCAAGATCGGCTGCGAAATGGAAGTATTCGTATTCGGCGGACTATGTGTGATGGCGGAAGGGCGATGCTCCCTGTCTTCCTACGCTACCGGCAGATCACCCAACATGAACGGTGTCTGTTCACCGGCAAGTCATGTGCGTTATCGTCAAGACGGAGAGCAACTCGTTTCCGAACTTGGTGATTATACGATCAATCGTTTTCCTTTGGGCGAACCTACCGGCTATCCAACACTCTGCAAAGGCCGCTTCAATATCGCAGACGATCAAGGTTATGCATTCGAAGATCCTGTTTCGCTCGATGTCATGAACCATATCGACGAGTTACGAGCGGCCGGTGTGTCGGCGCTCAAGATTGAGGGTCGCCAACGTGGTAAGGCTTATGTTGGTGAAGTCGTCTCGACACTTCGTCAGACACTTGTCGCAAGCCCAGAAAGCCGTGCAACCCTTTTGTCCCGCCTCCGTCTGCTGAGCGAAGGCCAGCAGACGACTTCGGGCGCTTACGACAAACGCTGGAGATAGATATGTTAGCACCTAGCCTCAGCCTCGGTCCTGTTCTCTTCCTGTGGGACGGTCCGAAATGGCGGGATTTTTATTTCCGTATCGCCGATGAAGCCCCAATCGACCGTGTCACGGTCGGTGAAATCGTCTGCTCCAAACGGTTCCATTTCCTCACACCGTATATAGAGGCTGTAATCGAGCGGCTGCAACGCGCGGGAAAGACAGTAAGCCTCGGCTCCTTGGCACTCGTCATGCTTGAACGGGAAGCAAAACAGGTCCGTCAAACGATCAAGGAAGCGGCGCTACCAGTGGAGGCAAACGATCTGTCCGCATTGGGGCTCTTATCCGGTGTGCCGCATATAGTCGGTCCACTGGTCAATGTTTATAATGCTGCGACCGCCAAGGTTCTTGCGGCCCGTGGTGCACAGTCTATCTGCCTGCCGCCAGAGTTACCAATCAGTTCAATCCGGGAGATCGTCAAAGCCGCGCCTGAGATTGCGTTTGAAGTATTCACGTTCGGACGAGTACCGCTCGCCATTTCAGCTCGTTGTGCGCATGCGCGATCCAAGGGTCACATAAAAGATAATTGCCGATTTGTATGCGGCGAAGAACCCGACGGACTGCCGGTCAAAACCCTGGATAGCCAACCCTTCCTGGCACTGAACGGTGTACAGACACTCTCCCATACCTGTCAGTCGCTGATTGAGGACCTGCCTGACCTGCAAGAAGCGGGAATCAGGCGTTTCAGACTGTCACCGCAGGATTGCGATATGGTGGAAGTTGCCTGCATCCATGAAGAGGTGTTAAACCGATTTATCAGTCCAGACGAAGGGATCGCGCGCTTGCGAAAGGTTTATCCGGACGTACCGCTCTCGAATGGTTTTTTGCACGGTAGTATCGGCGCGGCTTGGATCAGCCGTCAACGTTCAGCCGCTGCAAACTAGATAACGCAATTCATACTTTCATTATATGTTTTCTAGCTTTCGCCATCGGCAATCGATTTCAAATGCCGAAGGTCGCGAACAAGTAATGACTGTCTGCCACCTTCCACCCAGCCTTTCGCCTGCCACTGGCTAATGATGCGCGAAACTGTATGCAGGGTTGTCCCGGTCAATTCAGCGATATCCTGCCTTGAAACCGGAAAATCGATACGTACACCGCCGCTTTCTTTTACCCCTGCTTCACGGACAAGTCTCAGCACCGCATGTGCCACACGCGGTTCGACTTCCTGTGTTGATATCTCTCTGATGCGATTGTGTGCGGCATCCAACCTGCGCCCGATCATCTGCATCGTATTGACCGCAAGTGCGGGACTGCGCGCCATGAAATCAGTCATCATCTCCATCGGCCAGGCAAGTACTGCGCTATCGACAGCAGCCAGAGGCGTACCCGGATAGTCCTTGCGTCCAAGCGCCACCGCAAAACCGAAAAGTTCTCCGGGATTGACCACCCGCACTATAATCTGCTGCCCGTCGACGGTGACTTGCATAACTTTCAATCGTCCGCTCAACAACACAAAGAAATGGCGCGCATCGTCACCTTGATTGAAGACAGCAGTACCTTTGGACACAACGCGCTGTGTAGCCTGTCCAAGAAACTGGTCAAAACTCGCATCATCCATACCGGCGAAGACCGACAGCGAACGGATATGCGTTTTATCAAAGGGGAATGCCATTACATCCTCATTGCCAAGCCGCCTTCCGGCAAAAAAATGGCGTCAATATCAGCGAACTGGCTGGCATCGCTATCAGACCGGACCTGGAATGAAAACACTAATCGCGCTTCCTGAAGGCCGATGCATCAATAGCAAGCTTTTGCAGGCGGGCGTAGAGGCTTCGGCGCGGCAATTGCAACAACGCCGAGGCCGCTCCAACATCCCCGTTGCAACGATCCAGCGTTGCGCGAATGACACCGTCTTCAAAACGATCCATCTGTTCCGACAGAGAAAACGGGCTTGTCTCTGTGATCTGGTCGTGACGTAGGCCCAATACCATTTGCTTTGCATAATTGCGCAATTCGCGGACATTTCCCGACCATTCGTCGGAATTCAGTCGCGCTTCCATTACAGCGTCGATTGCAGGTCGCGTTTGGCCGAATTGGGCTGCTGCTTCATCAAGGAAATAGGAGAAAAGTAGACCTATATCCTGTCGCCGCTCGCGCAGAGGCGGAACACGTAACCTGACGGTTTCAAGGCGATAAAACAAATCGGAACGAAAGCGGCCGCTTGCCACAGCTTCCTCCAGATTGCCTTTCGCAGCCGCAATGATCCTTAGATTGACCGCACGGGGCTCTCCAGTAGGTGAAGGTAACTCACGCTCTTCAACAACACGTAGCAGCTTGCCCTGAACGGACGGCGACATGCTGTCAATTTCATCGAGAAATAATGTACCGCGATCCGCGTCAGCTATTCTTCCACGTTGAATGCGACTGCCGAAAAGAACCTCGTCAGCGATAGCATCCGGCAAGGCGGCACAATCAATGGCAACAAAACTGCGGGCATGACGTGCGCTCCAGCGGTGCAGGAGGCGAGCCACCAATTCTTTTCCGGTCCCGGTTTCGCCTTCTATCAACACATCGACATCGACACTGGCAAGCTGGCGGATCGTGTCACGCAGCCGTACCATCACCGGAGTTTCACCAAGTAGAGGATAATCCTGCTCGGCATCTGCCGCAGCACGACGAAGACGGCGATTTTCCAGTACCAGCCGACGCATTTCCAGTGCACGACGCACGCTCGATATCAGGTGATCGGCCGCGAATGGTTTGGCTATGAAGTCAAACGCTCCCTTTTTGAGAGAAGCGACAGCCATTCCGATATCACCATGTCCGGTCATCAAAATAACCGGCAACTCCGGATCACGCGCCAACAATGCTTCCATCACCGCATGTCCATCGACCCGCGGCATGCGGATATCGGTCACAACAATGCCGGGATAATCGGGCGTCAAACTGCTCAAAGCGGACTGACCATCACCATGGGCTTCAATATCGAGACCTGCGATCTCGAATGAATCGGCCAAGGCCGTACGAAATGCTGCATCGTCATCGACCAGCATCACCCGCAAAGGCTCAATTTCCATTGCACTTTGCCCTCTTCAAAGTTGCCGCAAAAGCTGCACCGCCAAGCTGCGATGGAACGACACACAACGTTCCTTCCAGTTCTGCCATGAGGTCTCTTGCGATGCCGAGACCCAGACCGAGACCGTCCGCCTTTCCCGTCACGAATGGGCTGAAAATCTCATCGGCCAATTGGGGATCAATGCCAGGTCCGTTATCGTCCACGACAAGAGAAATCTGGTCACCCTCATCGCGGACGTTGAACGAAACACGGGGATTCTCGCTGTTCACGACCGCATCCAATGCGTTCTGCAGCAAATTCACCAGCACCTGCTCCGATCTAACGCGGCAGGCAAGTATCATTACGTCAGAACGCTCCGGTATATCCAGTTGAACCTTGGCATTGCGGAAACGGTCTCCCATCAGCAACATCGTGCCATCCACCAGTTCATTTAGCGGCAGCGAGCGAATGACACCGCTGCGACGGCGCGCAAACCGGCGCATTTCCTGTGTGATAGAGCCTATTCGCGCCGTCAGTTCCACGGATGTATCCAGGTTACTGGCGACCTTATCAAGCTTGCCGTTTGCAAGATGATGCTGTGCGTTTTCGGCGAGTGTCCGAATAGTCGCGACGGGTTGGTTAATTTCATGCACCAGCCCTGCGGTAATAGATCCGAGGGAGGCGAGCCTGTTCGCCTGGGCAAGCTCTTCCCGCGCATCGCGAAAGCGTTTGTCAGCCAGTTCCCGCTCCGCCATTTCTGCGCTCAATGCTGCCGTGCGCTCTTTAACTGCAGCCTCAAGCTCGGCACGATAGGCTGCCGCACGCGCTGCGCGGCTCACTCGCCAGTAGGCGGCACCTGCAACCACGACGAAGACTAGCATGGCCGCCACCGTAATCAGCCGCGCAAGGTCGTTGGCAGCGCGCAAGGCTCGCCCCGTAGGTTCGATATGAACCAGTTTCAGAGAGGTTTCGGCAATCGGCTCATCGACAGCAACTGAATATTGCCCGGAAGGCTCGATCATCATCGCGTCCGGCGCAAAGCGATAATTGCTCGGTTTCATATCCGCCGCATTGAACTGCCCGCTCTCGATAATCTTGGAGCGTTCTGTAGTTGATATTGGCTGAAAGGAGCGAAGGTCTTCGGCCTTATCGGTGGAGGCCAGTATGATCCCTCGAGGATCAACGACGAAGGTCTGGCCGGGGTCGTTTGCCCAGGTTTGCACCAGCCTGTGGAATTCAAACTTGATCACGACCACACCGACCGGGTCAGTCTGATCACCGATGCGCCGCGCCAGAAAAAGGCCGAAGCGACCACTCAAATCACCTATGGCATAATACTCTGCCGAACCTGCCGCCATCGCGCCCTTGAAGTAAGGCCGGAAATCGTAATTGCGTCCGACAAAGCTCTCCGGCGTATTGGCATTAGATGACGCGATAACCGTACCATCACGAGCGATCACATAGATGATTGGCGAACCGATCTGATGTGCAAGAAGTTCAAGCTTTTGGTTCAAACGAGCGGTCGCGTCCTTCGAACCACCCGCGAGCACATCGCGCAGATCGCTATATTCCTTCAACACCACTGGCAATAACCGGAACTTTGCCAGTTCGCTGTCGATGAGGCGGGTTTGCTGACGCGCTATCAACGTCGCATCCTGACGGAGACCATCCAACGCCCCGCTTTCGGCCCACAGCCGGGCGGAAAACCACACACCGATTGCCAGCAAGGAAGCGAGGGCAACCAACAGGAGTTTTGCAATCTTCGACGGCGCCTTCATTTGTGCTGATTTATGCAAAATCACGCAAAGAGTCACGCAGAATCTTGCACAATACCGGCACGGGAGTATGTCGAAATCTACAGAAAATCTTTTTATTTCAATATTTTAATCTTTTTAACCCAGCTCTCTGGCGATCAATGTTGCACTACCGCATGTTAGCGCCACTTCGAAAAAGGGAGTTTCGAAGAGAGGAGTTTACCCGTGAACCACATCAATATAGCCCCCTGCATCGCACCCAATTCCGGGACCGCTCTCATCGACCGGATCACTGATATTGCGTGCTCGAAGCTGAAGCGGAGCACGGACTGAGATTATTCACCAGCGCCAAACAGGCCTTTTCTCACTCATCCAAACGGAAGTGCAGAGAGACGCGTTGAAGGCAACGGAAAAACACCCCGAAACCGTTTCGCCGATCCGGTGCCACAACAAGGGGTGAAATTCAAAAATCGAGAGATTTGAAGGAGCAACCCATGGTCTCAATCACTAACGAACGGAGTGAAGTGCAAAGCACCAATAGCCGCCTGAAATCCATTATCGGTGGCTCGACCGGCAATCTGGTCGAATGGTTCGACTGGTACGTTTACGCAGCATTTGCGCTTTACTTTGCACCGCACTTCTTCCCGTCCGAAAGCCAGACCGCGCAGCTTATGAGTGCCGCCGCAGTCTTTGCCGTGGGCTTTATCATGCGCCCCATCGGCGCATGGATCATGGGGGTTTATGCCGACCGCAAGGGTCGCAAGGCAGGCCTTGCGCTGTCCGTGACGCTGATGTGTGCAGGTTCGCTCATCATCGCACTGACGCCGGATTACCAAACCATCGGCCTTGCAGCCCCGGCCCTTCTCGTACTCGCACGTTTGATGCAAGGCCTGTCGGTTGGCGGTGAATATGGTGCCAGCGCCACCTATCTGTCGGAAATGGCAGGCAAAGACCGTCGCGGCTTCTTCTCCTCGTTCCAGTATGTCACGCTCATTTCTGGGCAGCTTCTCGCAATTCTGCTTCTGATCGTGCTTCAGTCGACCATGGAAACCCCTGCGCTGGAATCCTGGGGCTGGCGTATTCCGTTCTTCATCGGCGCCTTGCTTGCAGTAGTCGTATTCTGGCTGCGTCGCGGCCTTGCAGAAACCGAGAGCTTCAAGAATGCGAAGGCTAAGAACGCTCCGAAATCCGGCTTCTGGACGCTTATAAAGCATCATCCGAAGGAAACCGCTCTCGTCATGCTTCTGACTGCTGGCGGTACGCTCGCATTCTACGCGTACTCGATCTACATGCAGAAGTTTCTTGTAAACACGTCTGGCTTCAGCCGCGAAGTGGCAAGTCAGATCAACGCGGTGACGCTGTTCGTCTTCATGTGCCTGCAGCCAATCGCTGGTGCTTTGTCGGACAAGATCGGCCGCAAGCCATTGATGATCGCTTTCGGTGCCGCAGGTGTTCTTTTCACCTATCCGATCTTCACGACGCTGGAACAGACCCGCGATCCGATCACGGCCGGTCTACTGGTCATGGGCGCGCTCATCATCGTCACCGGCTACACCTCCATTAATGCTGTAGTGAAGGCGGAGCTTTTCCCGGCGCATATCCGTGCACTCGGCGTAGCGCTGCCCTACGCACTAGCCAACACTCTCTTCGGTGGTACTGCCGAGTATGTTGCATTGAGCTTCAAGAATGGCGGATGGGAACGTGGCTTCTACTGGTACGTCACCATCATGATCGGCATTTCCCTGATCGTTTATCTGCGTATGCGGGATACGAGCAAGGACAGCATGATCAAGGAAGACTGACATCGCCTCCCAAGCGACAAGATGCCGGGCTTAGGCCCGGCATCTTTTATTCCTCTTGCTGTACAGTCCGAAACTGCCCTGGGCTTTGCCCCATCCATTTATGAAATGCGCGATAGAAGGCGCTCGGCTCACTGTAGCCAAGTTCGGCAGCCACCTCCGCTACACTTAGCTTGTTTTCCTGCAAAAGCCTTTCGGCTAACACGAAACGTAACTCGTCCTTGATACTCCCGAAATTCTGCCCCTCCCCGCGCAGCCTGCGCCGCAAGGTCGGCCCGGACATGCCAAGCCCCTTCGCCAGCCCTTCAAAAGATGGCCAGTCTGTGATTGGCAAAGCATTCAGTTGTGCGCGTACTCTCGCGGAAAGATCATTATCATGACGATAGCGGATCAGAATATTGGCCGGAGCCTCGCGTAAAAAACTCTCCAGCGCCACATCGCTGCGGATGATCGGCAGCGATAGATAGGATGAAGAAAAAACAAGCCGCGTCACTGGTTGGTCGAAGAGAACCGGCGCTCCGAAGAACTTGTGATAATCCTGACGATGGACCGGCGCTGGACAAGCAAAGTCGAGTGTGCGCAACGGAATACGCCGCCCGATCAACCAACAGACCACCCCCATCAGGATTAGCCAATAGGCACGATAGGCGAAGGCCGGTCTCGGAGGTCCGGCATCGGTCAGAACGACATGGGCCATCCCATCGCGGATACGCAATTCGCCTTGCGGATCGTCCAGCACCACGTTGAGAAATTGCAAGGCCCGTCGCAAAGCGCGTTCCAGCGTACCCGCGTGCAGCACAGCATGACAAAGCAGATTAAAGCTGCCCGGGCGCATCGGCCTTGCCGCAAGTCCGAAGAATTCGTCGTCAATCGTTTCAGCGATCAGCCACCACAAACGACCATATTCTATATTGGTGACGGGCTCCGTCACTGCTCTAGGCAGGCCAATCTTCGCCATCAGAGGAGCCGTATCTATCCCCCGGATACGCACACTTTCGAGCGCATCCTCGACAAAGCCCGGTGCAATATTATGGCGTTCCATGGCTTCTCCATATTGCAAAATCGATCACACATTAATGCATCTAATGTCATTGTTTGCAATGCATGACGCGTTAACCTTCAAGTGTGGTTGGCCACGAGGAGGTGGCGGTCAGGGAGGTTATACTGGATGACTGAAACGTCCGTTTCAGCGCGGCTGGCGCGTTATGATGATGCCGTTGCGCAATTTCGCATCGAAGATGCCATTGCAAAGCTTCACGGCAATCCTGAAACCGGCATCAATGCCTGTGTTGAATGCTGCGACCGGCACACTGGCGATAATCGCGTAGCCCTCCGCGCAATTGCAACCAATGGCGAACTTTCCGAATTCACTTTCGAGAACCTGCGGGATATGGCCGCTCGCGTCGGCAATGTACTGAAAGATGCAGGTGTCGGTGCTGGCGACGTAGTCGCAGGCCTGTTGCCTCGCACGCCGGAACTCATTGCAACCATTCTCGGCGCATGGCGTATCGGCGCTATTTATCAGCCGCTTTTCACCGCCTTTGGCCCGAAAGCAATCGAACATCGCCTGAAAACCAGTGGTGCAAAACTGGTGGTTACCAACACAGCCAACCGCTCCAAGCTCGCTGAAATTGAAGCCTGCCCCAAAGTAGCAATCGTGCTGACACCCGGCGAAGACCTGCCAGCTGATGACATCAATTTTCGTGCTGTAACGGCTTCCGCTTCGGTCGATTGCGCGCCTGTACTTCGCAAAAGTAGCGATCTGTTCATGATGATGTCGACCTCCGGCACGGCGGGTCTACCGAAAGGCGTACCGGTTCCGCTTTATGCGCTGATGGCATTCGGCGCCTATATGCGCGAAGCCATCGGTCTGCGTTCTGACGACATTTTCTGGAATATTGCCGATCCAGGCTGGGCTTATGGTCTTTATTACGCCGTTACAGGTCCGTTGCAGCTTGGCATGGCAACTACGCTTTACGAAGGTGGTTTCACCGCTGAAAGCACCTACGACATCATCGAACGCCTTGGTGTCACCAGCCTCGCCGGTTCGCCGACTGCTTTCCGTCTGCTGATGGCTGAGGGACCGGAAGCTGCGAAACGTATCAAGGGTCGCCTGCGTGTAGTCTCCAGTGCCGGAGAGCCGCTTAATCCGGAAGTCATTCGCTGGTTCGACGCATATCTTGGTACACCAATCTACGATCACTACGGCCAGACCGAACTCGGCATGGTCGTGAATAATCATCACGGCCTTGAACATTCCGTTCGGCATGGTTCGGCTGGTTATGCAATGCCCGGCTATCGTGTCGCGGTTCTGGATGAAGAGAGCAATGAACTTGGCCCTAACCAGCCCGGTATTCTCGCTGTCGATATAGCACAATCGCCGCTTCTCTGGTTTTCCGGCTATTACAAGCAGGAAACTCCAGCCATTGCGGGCGGTTACTATCGCACCGGAGACACCGTGGAGTTCGAGCCGGATGGTTCGATCAGCTTCATTGGTCGCGCTGACGACGTTGTAACATCATCTGGTTATCGCATCGGACCATTCGACGTCGAAAGTGCCCTTCTTGAGCACGCAGCCGTCAACGAAGCGGCGGTTGTCGGCGTACCGGACCCGCAGCGAACGGAAATTGTGAAGGCATTCGTTATCCTTGCGTCCGGTTTCGAAGGTACGCAGGAACTGAAGGATGAGCTGGCACTGCACGTGAAGAAGCGGCTCTCCGCCCATTCCTACCCGCGTGAAATTGACTTCCTGAGCGAACTTCCCAAGACGCCAAGTGGAAAAATCCAGCGTTTCCTCCTTCGCAAGGCGGAAATCGACAAACAGCAACAGACGAAGGCCTGAGGACAAGCATATGCAGATTAAAGATCGGGTATTCCTTATTACCGGTGCAAGCTCTGGCCTCGGTGCTGCGGTTGCTAAAATGGCCGTTGATGCAGGTGGGAAAGTCATGCTTCTCGATGTGAATGCTGAAGCCGGTGAAGCACAGGCCAAGGCACTTGGCGCGATGGCAAAATTTCATCGCACCGACGTCACCAGCGATGCGGACGGCAGGGCTTCCATCGCCGCTGCCCTGGAGGCTTTCGGGCGCGTCGACGCACTCGTCAACTGTGCCGGTGTGGCACCGGGTGAAAAGGTTCTTGGACGTGATGGCGCGCATAGGCTGGAAAGCTTCGCGCGCGCAATTTCGATCAATCTCATTGGCACATTCAATATGCTGCGCCTCGCTGCCGAAGCCATGGCAAAGAACGAGCCCAGCGAGGGTGGAGAACGAGGCGTCATCATCAATACGGCGTCCGTTGCAGCCTTCGACGGCCAGATCGGCCAAGCGGCCTATTCAGCTTCCAAGGGCGGCGTTGCTGCCATGACATTACCAGTGGCCCGCGAACTTGCGCGTCACGGCATCCGCGTCATGACCATCGCGCCCGGAATATTCGCCACACCTATGATGGCTGGTATGCCGCAGGAAGTGCAGGATGCCCTCGGCGCTTCCGTGCCATTCCCGCCCCGCCTCGGTCGACCGGACGAATATGCGGCTCTTGCCCGCCACATCGTGGAAAACCAGATGCTCAACGGTGAAGTCATCCGTTTGGATGGCGCACTTCGCATGGCAGCGAAATAAAGCAATTCCAGGAAAAGTGGAAACCGGTTTTCCGTCCGGAACTGCGTACAGAAAGAACCAACGAGGAACAATCATGTCCAACAGCGATTCTATTGTCATTGTCGGTGCTTCCCGTACTCCTATGGGCGGCTTTCAAGGCGATTTCGCCAATGCTCAAGCCACAGATCTCGGTGCTGCCGCCATTCGCGGCGCACTTGCAGGCGCTGGCCTTGCGCCGGAAGCGGTAGAGGATGTCTATATGGGCTGCGTCCTGCCTGCTGGTCAGGGACAGGCTCCGGCGCGTCAGGCTTCGATCAAGGCCGGGATACCTGTTTCCACTGGCGCAACGACGGTCAACAAGATGTGCGGTTCGGGCATGAAGGCAACCATGCTGGCGCATGATCTGCTGCTGGCGGGTTCTGCCGATGTCATTGTTTCCGGCGGCATGGAGAGCATGACAAACTCCCCCTATCTGCTGCCTAAGGCACGTGGCGGCTATCGTATGGGGCACGGACAGATTATCGATCATATGTTCATCGATGGTCTCGAAGACGCCTACGACAAAGGCCGCCTCATGGGCACCTTTGCCGAAGACTGCGCGGAAGCTTATCAGTTCACGCGGGAAGCTCAGGATGAGTTCGCCATTGCCTCGCTGACACGCGCCCAGAATGCCATCAAGAATGGTCTTTTCGCCGCCGAAATTACGCCCGTTACCGTGAAGGCCGGACGTAGCGAAGTTGACATTTCCATCGATGAGCAGCCCGGTAAGGCGAAACTGGACAAAATTCCGACCCTTCGCCCGGCTTTTCGTGACGGCGGCACCGTGACGGCTGCCAACTCCTCCTCGATTTCGGACGGTGCAGCAGCCCTCGTTCTCATGCGTGCTTCCGAAGCGGAAAAACGCGGCCTCACCCCGCGTGCGGTTCTGGTCGGCCATGCGACCCATGCCGACAAACCGAACCTCTACCCGACCGCGCCCATCGGCGCGATAAGCAAACTTTCGGCGAAAATCGGCTGGAACCTGAAAGATGTCGATCTCTTTGAGATCAATGAGGCTTTTGCGGTCGTAACCATGGCGGCGATGCGTGATCTCGATCTGCCGCATGATAAGGTCAATATTCATGGTGGCGCCTGCGCCCTTGGCCATCCTATCGGCGCGTCCGGCGCGCGTATTCTTGTCACCCTGCTTTCAGCCCTCGAAACCCATGGTCTGAAGCGCGGCGTTGCTGGCATCTGTCTGGGCGGTGGCGAAGCAACTGCCGTCGGCATTGAGAGGATCGTCTGATGCTCTTGAACGATACGCAGGAGCAGATTCGCGAAGCCGCCCGGCAGTTCGCACAGGAACGGCTCGCGCCGGGTGCTGCCGCACGCGACAGAGAGCATTCTTTCCCGGGCGCAGAGCTTGCCGAAATGGGCGAGCTTGGCTTTATGGGAATGCTGGTACCGGAAGAATGGGGCGGTTCCGATCTGGGAGCGGTTGCTTACGCTCTGGCGCTGGAAGAAATTGCTGCAGGCGATGGGGCATGTTCGACCATTGTTTCGGTCCACTCGTCTGTCGGCTGCGTTCCGATCCTGCGTTTCGGTACCGAAGAGCAGAAACAGCGTTTCCTGCCCAAGATGGCTTCCGGTGAATGGATTGGCGGGTTCGCATTGACCGAACCACAGGCCGGTTCGGATGCGTCTGCGCTCAAAACCCGCGCACGCCGCGACGGCGATCATTACGTGATCGACGGTTCCAAGCAGTTCATCACGTCGGGCAAGAATGGCAGCGTGGTGATCGTGTTCGCTGTTACCGATCCATCGGCAGGCAAAAAAGGCATTTCGGCGTTCATTGTGCCGACCGATACTCCGGGCTACGAAGTTGTTTCCGTGGAACACAAGCTCGGCCAGCATTCATCGGATACCTGTGCGCTCGCTTTCACCGATATGCGCATTCCAGTAGAAAACCGACTAGGCGATGAGGGCCAGGGCTACAAAATCGCGCTTGCCAATCTGGAGGGCGGGCGCATCGGCATTGCTGCTCAATCAGTCGGCATGGCCCGCGCAGCATTCGAAGCTGCATGTGCTTACGCCAAAGAGCGCATCTCATTCGGCAAGCCAATTATCGAGCATCAGGCCGTCGCTTTCAGGCTTGCCGACATGGCAACGAAGATTGAGACAGCCCGTCAGATGGTTCTCCATGCAGCTGCGCTGCGGGAGGCAGGCAAACCGTGCCTGACTGAAGCATCAATGGCCAAACTTGTTGCCTCTGAAATGGCTGAACAGGTCAGCTCTGCCGCGATCCAGATTCATGGCGGTTACGGTTATCTGGCTGATTATCCAGTTGAGCGTATTTATCGCGATGTTCGCGTCTGCCAGATTTACGAAGGCACCAGCGACGTGCAGCGTCTTGTAATTGCGCGAGGAATGTGAAGGCCACTTGCGATAATGTTTGCAAGTCGTGGTGAAAATCGGCCAAAAGATCGCGTGCGGATACCAGGTATATCTGCACGCAAAATGTGAGGCCTGATGACTGTTCGCCCGATTGTAAACTATCCGGATAAACGGCTTCGCGTTGCAGCCGAGCCAGTCACCCTGTTCGACGGCGCTTTGCAGGAGCTAGGCACCGATCTTCTCGATACAATGCGCGCAGCACCGGGCATCGGTATAACCGCACCGCATATCGGCATATCAACACGTTTGGTGGTTTTAGAATTACCGACCGAACCAGGCCCAAAATTTTATGTAAATCCGGAAATCGTCTGGGCTTCAGAAGAAAAAATCCATCATCAGGAAGGCAGCGTCTCGATGCCGGGTGTTGTCGATGAGGTCGAGCGCCATGCCCGCATCACAATTCGATATCAGGATCTCAATGGCAACGAGCAAACCGAGAAATCGGAAGGCCTGCTCGCCGTTTGCCATCAGCACGAAATCGACCAGCTTGACGGTATTTTCTGGATTCAGCGCCTTTCGCGATTGCGCCGAGACCGCCTCATCAAGCGCTATGAGAAATCGCAGCGCCCGAGATAGTTGGCGCTGCGAAATGCACTCAATAAAGTAGACGGGCGCGGATAGTGCCGGGAATTTCGCGAATGGCCTGCAATACCGTTTCGCTGGCCTCACCGACGCCATCAGCTTCCATCACAAGATAACCCACTTCGCCATCGGTCTGCAGAAACTGGCTGGCGATGTTGATGTTATGCGTCGAGAAAACATTGACGAGGCTGTTGAGAATGCCGGGGCGATTTTCATGCACATGCATGAAGCGCGTGCCCGTGGGACGTGGCGGCAGCTGGACTTGCGGGAAGTTGACAGCGCCCAGCGTGGAGCCGACATCGGAATATTCGACCAGTTTTCGGGTGACTTCCAAACCGATACGTTCCTGCGCTTCTTCCGTCGATCCGCCGATGTGAGGCGTGAGAATGACGTTCTCCAGACCCTGAATCGGAGAAACGAACCTGTCATTGTTCGAGGCTGGTTCAACCGGGAACACGTCAATGGCAGCGCCTGCGAGGTGACCTTCCTGCAGAACCTTTGCCAGAGCTTCCAGATCAACAACCGTACCGCGTGCATTGTTGATGAGAAAGGCTCCCTTCTTCATCTTGCGCAGTTTCGCTTCGGTAATCAGCTTCGAAGTCGATTTATTCGACGGCACGTGCAGGCTGACAACGTCTGAAATCTTCAGCAGTTCGTCGAGGCTCGCAGCTGGTTTGACATTGCCATATTGCAGCTTGTCGGACGTATCGAAATAACGCACGGTCATGCCGAGGCTTTCAGCCAGATTACCGACTTGCGAACCGATATTGCCATAACCGATGATACCAAGCGTCTTGCCACGCACTTCACGGCTGCCGGTTGCCGTCTTGTCCCAACCGCCTGCATGTGCGGAGACGGAGCGTGGGAAAATCCGGCGCATCAGCATGATGATTTCGCCAATCACCAGTTCTGCTACCGAACGGGTATTCGAAAATGGTGCATTGAAGACCGGAATACCGCGCTTGCGTGCAGCTTTCAGCTCAACCTGATTAGTCCCAACCGAGAAGCAACCGACTGCGATCAGACGGTTAGCCGCAGCGAAAATCTCTTCAGTCAGTTGCGTCCGCGAACGAATGCCGACGATATGCGCTGACGAAATCGCTTCAATCAGATCGGCTTTATCCAGCGCCTTCGGCAGATGCGTGACATTGGTGTAACCGGAAGCTTTGAAGTAATCGACGGCTGTTTGATTGATGCCTTCCAGTAGAAGAACATTGATGCGGTCGCGTGCGAGTGAGAGACGTTCAGTCATTTTGGGGATTTCCAGGCTGTAACAGCAGATAGTCGGTTTACGACATGAATGAACGCAAAGCCGTCGTCAACAGGATGTATTGAAAGATTTTACCCCAATTGCAGATTCACGAAGAAAGTGAATGGAGCAGCGCCTTTTCAGAAACCCCGACGGGCCTATTTGATTACTATGGCAAATAACAAAGCTTCCATTTGGCTCACCTGCCAACCGAGCCAAAGATGTCCTTAAATGACAGCAACCGGAGGAATACCCCCGATGAGTGAAACTATCACCCTTGATACGCATGAAGCCATTCGGGACTGGGTGGCTGCTCGCAACGGAAACCCCGCATTTGTCAGCACATCCATAGATCCCGATGCAGCGCCGGTATTGCGAATTGTTTTCGAGCCGGAATTCGTTGCCGATGTCGAACGGCCCTTGGATGCAGGCGGACTTGAAGTCGTGGAATGGGAAGATTGGTTTCGCGTTTTCGACCAGGAAAAACTGGTCATGCTGGTAGCTCACTCGAAGCCAGGAAAACTTGATAATTTCTATCAAATCCTCCCGGCCTAATTGCTAATGAAATAATTACCTTTTGCCGGTCAGGGACTGGCTTCAAGCCAGTTTCCCTGATCGGCTATCAGTTCTTAAGCTTCTTGCCGATGGTTTCCGCGACCAGCGCCAGCGAAATGGCTCCCGCATCGGGATGACCGATGCTCTTTTCCGCCAATGGTCTCGCCCGACCGAGTTTCGGAGCAAGTGGTGCCGTCGCGTCGGCTGCGACCTTTGCAGTCTCTGCCGCTTTATTCCAAGCATCGGCCAGCGTCTTGCCAGAAGCAAATTCGCTTTCAAGCGTTTCAACAAAAGGAACAAACGCATCCACCAATGTCTTGTCGCCGGGCTTCGCCCGACCAAGGGTTGTCACTGAATCAAGCGCGCGCCTGCCACCGCGAACGACCGCACCATCATCAATGTTGCCATTGTCCGAAAGCTCCGCGCTCCATGAGCGCAGCAGAAGTCCCCATAGCGCTCCCGATGTTCCTCCGGCCCGGTCCGCCCAGGCGTCACCTGCAACAGCCAATACGCTTGCGGCCCCCGCCCCGGCCTTGACGGCCCGGTCAGCTGCATCTTTTGCAGCCGTAGAGCCACGTCGCATGCCTTGCCCATGATCGCCATCACCTGCGAAGGCATCGATACGACCCAATTCCTCTTCGGCCTCGACCAGCACATCAGCGACGGCGTGCAAAATACCCTGCATGCAAACGGCACCGGCACGCCCGGCCTCATCCGCCTGAGCAAAATCGGGCGCCACATCCTCGTTGGCAATGACATCGTATGCGGGCTCGACTGTGATCGCTTCGCCGCGACGCAGAACCGGAGTATCGCAAGCTGCCGTCCAATAGCGCTCGAGTTCGTCATCGAGCCAAAGAAGGGTCAGCGAACAGCCTTGCATGTCGAGACTGGTAACAAACTCACCAGCTTCCGGAGCTACAACGTCAAGACCAGCTTTTTCCAGCAACGACGCAATCGCTGTCCACAGGACAAACAGCTCTTCGTACTTGGTAGCACCAAGGCCGTTCAGGATAACACCAACTTTCTTCGTTCCTTTGGGACGCTCCGCCAGAAGCTTCTCCACCAGCAGGCTTGCCAGACCAGAGGCAGGCAAGATCGCCTCTTCCTTGATCCCCGGCTCGCCATGAATGCCGAGACCAAGCGCCATCTGGCCTTCCGGTACGGTAAAGAGCGGATGCGGAGCGCCAGGCAAGGTGCAGCCTTTGAAGGCAACGCCAAAAGACACGGTGTTGGCGTTCGCATGACGTGACAGCCGTTCGACTTCGTCCAGTGACAGACCGGCCTCAGCAGCAGCACCAGCAATCTTGAACACGACCAGATCACCAGCAATGCCTCGCCGCTTCTCGTGCATATCCGCCGGAGCGCTGGCCACATCGTCGGTTACAGGCACGATGCGGACGTCGATACCTTCGGCACGCAGTCGTTCAGCAGCAACGCCAAAATTGAGCACATCCCCGGCGTAATTGCCAAAGCCCAAGAGAATACCACCGCCCTTATGCGCCTGCCGACAGACACGCGCCACTGCCGCCGTGGAAGGCGAAGCAAATACGTCACCAGCAACGGCTGCATCCGCGAGGCCTGGCCCGACATATCCGGCAAATGCAGGGTAATGACCCGAGCCGCCTCCGACAACCACAGCGACTTTGCCTTGAGGGACCTTTGTGGAACGAACAACGCCGCCACGCACGTGACGAACATAGCGGTTATAGATACTGGCAAACCCGGCAAGAGCGGTCGAGGCAAACTCCTCCGGCGCGTCGAAAATCGTCGTCATTGAAACAGTCCTTGGTCTGGGTCATTAGCCGCGTGGCAGGATGCGGCGCAAGTAGTCACGATTTGTAGCCGAAACAGAAAGCCCGTCGCCACCATAATGTTCACATAAAAACGGGCTGGCAAATCCGTGATCCAGCGCCATTCTGATGGCTGCACGATAATTGATGATCCCGCTTTCGAGGGGAGCAGGATGTGTGACGATGACACCGGAGGCTGGATCTTCTGTACGGGTGTAGTTCTTGACGTGCCAGAATTTTGCGTAAGGCGCGACCTTCTCCATCATCTGCTGCCAATGCTCGACCGGACGGTGCAGACGAATGAGATTACCCAGATCGGCATTGATCCCTACATTATCGAGGCCGACTTCCTCGACAAAACGAACCGAACTGTCCGCAGTACCGAGATAAGTATCCTCATACATTTCAAGAGACAGCTCTATGCCAAGCTCCTCTGCGTGACGACCGAGTTCGCGAATTCGTTCAACAGCCTTGTTCCAGACAGCCGGATCGTCCGGGTTCTTCGCTCCGTCGACCGTCCAGAACCATAATGCCTGTTTCTGCACGTCTGTCAGCGGTTCAAAAAGCCCGAAGGAAACGCAACCGGCACCGATTTCCTTTGCCGTGTCGATAACCCTGTGCCCATAGGCCAAATATTCGTCGCCATGTTGTGCATCGATCACGTTGCGCCGTGAGGTCGAAATCGCAGGAATAGTAAAGCCGAGCGATTTGGTGACCGCCATAAATTCACCAAGACGGGCGGGTGACAAATCCGCCAGCCGCAACCAGCTGTCAGTCGGATCGAGTTCGGTAAACCCTGCATCCGCAACGTCGGACAAAGTACGAGCCCAATCTTCTGCCGACTGATCCTGCACGGAACTGCCATCCGGCAGCATATTGGGATACTGGATCATCGCGGCTGCAATTGGCCAGGTTTCGCGCGTCCATTTCGAAGTCGTCTGTTTCAACTTACATTCCCGTTCTTTTGCGTAATCCATCGACATCAGGCCACGTTGCCGTTACCGGAGGGAATTTCGGGTTTCCGGCTACGCAGTTTGCCAATGCCCCAGAAGATGGCGGGTGAAACAAGCAGGAAGACGCCGAGCGTCATCAGCGATGCAACCAGGCCATTCGACCAGAATATCGAAAGCTGACCGCTGGACATCATCATCGACTGACGGAATGCATCTTCTGCCTTGTCTCCGAGAACCATGGCTAGAACCAACGGTGCCAGCGGATAGTCGAGTTTCTTGAAGATATAGCCCAGCACGCCAAATGCGATCACCAGCCAGACGTCGGTTATCGAGTTGGCGACCTGATAAGCGCCGGAGAAAATGACCGCGACAATGATCGGCCCGATGATCGAGAACGGCACGCGCAGAATAGATGCGTAGAGCGGCACGGTCGCAATGACCAGAATAACGGCGACAATATTGCCGAGATACATGGATGCAATCAGACCCCAGACGAAATCCGGGCGATCCGTGAACAATGTCGGGCCGGGAGTGAGGCCCCAGATCATCAGGCCGCCCATCATCACAGCAGCGGTAGCCGAACCCGGAACACCAAGTGCCAGCATGGGGAGAAGCGCAGATGTACCGGCAGAATGGTCAGCGGTTTCCGGAGCCACGATACCGCGCGGGTCCCCCTTGCCGAACTTCGATTTATCGCGGGCAGAACGACGAGCCACGCCATAGCTCATAAAGGATGCAGCCGTTGGCCCGGCGGGCGTTATGCCCATCCAGATACCAATCAGCGTTGAACGAGCGAGCGTGAACCAGTAGCGCGGCATTTCAAGAAGCGTACGCCCAATCTCACCGAGACGCACCCGTGCCTTGATGCCATCAAAGCGTAACCCCTCCTCCGTCGTCAGCAACAGTTCGCCAATCCCGAACAGGCCCATCACTGCAATCAGAAAGGAAATACCCTTGATGAGTTCCGGTATTTCGAATGTCAGGCGCAAGTTGCCGGAGATCGTGTCCATGCCCACCGAAGCAAAAGCAAAACCGATCATCATGGAAACGAGTGTCTTGAAAGGTGATTGAGCGCCCATGGATATGAAGCTGGCAAAAGCCAGAAAATAGACAGCAAAATATTCCGGGGAAGAAAACCGCAGGGCGAAATTGGCGACCCAGCTGGAGAGCAGTGTAATCATCACTACGCCAGCCAGTGCTCCGATACCAGCCGAAACGAATGCCAGCGTCAGGGCGCGGCTCGCATGTCCAGCCTTCGCCATCGGATATCCATCGAAAGTGGTGGCAACGGACGAAGGCTCACCTGGAATATTGAATAGAATGGACGTAGTCGATCCACCGAACAATGCGCCCCAATACATACAGGAAAGCAGAATAATCGTGAGCGCAACGAATAGCCCACGTCTTTCGTGATTGACGGAATGGGTTTCCGGCTGGCAGTCAAAACTTTTGCTTTGCCCGCTTCGGCATAAAATAGGTTCGGATATTGACGAGTGCTTCAGCGACGTCAGCGGCATCCTGGCGGGTGGCTTTGCGTTTTGTCTCGCCGAGCTTGCGAATTGGCGCAATGATATCGCCGGTGACGGCATGACCGCGAAGAACCGGCTGCCAAAGTCTCGGCGCGTATCCTGTTGCCAGCAAAAAGCAGAGGTCCCAATCGAACGGATCAAAGGTTTGATCATCGATCCTGGTGAACCTGGGCCGGTAGTCTTTCGGGGTTTCAGAGAGGCTCCCCGAGATACGGTTATATTCCGCAACGATCGTCTGCACGGCCCGATGTTCGGTTGTTTCCATCGGCAGGTTCAGGGCGTCCGGGCCAGTCAGTTCCGGGATCCATTTGCGTGGGTCGATGAACTTTGGGCCAATGATCAGAGCCGTAAGATAACCATCGAGACCGCTCATTGACCAGATTGGCGATGCCGGACGGCGTCCCCTGATAAAGGCTTCGAACGCCGCGTCATCAAGCTTCGGTCGATCCGTCGTCCCCTGGCTGTTGTGCATCATGCCGCCCGTCGCTCCTGCTGCGTCATCGCTTCACGCTCAGCCTTCCAGGCCCACGGCAGGAGACTTTCCATTTCGTTGGCTTTCACTTTGCCGGAGATGATGCGCTCCAGCACATCGGCAAGCCAGACCTCGGGGTCCACACCATTCAGTTTACAGGTGTTGACGAGCGATGCGAGGACAGCGAAAGTCTTTCCACCCCGCTCGTTGCCCACGAACAGCGAATTCTTCCTCGTCAGGGCCACGGATTTCATTGAACGCTCGACCACATTGGAATCGATCTCGACCCGGCCATCATCAAGGCAGGCTGTCAACCCGCTCCAATGGTTGAGCGTGTAGCTGACGGCCTTGCCAAGCGCCGATTTCGCCGACACCTCGTCGCGCAGTTCGGTGAGGTGGACTTTCAGCTCTCTCATGACTGGAGCAGCCTCGCGACGTCTCACGACGAGCCGGGTATCGGCGCTTTCGCCGCGCAGTTTTGCTTCGATCCGATAGACTTCCGCAATCCTGGCAAGGATCGACAAAGCCTCCGAAGAACCCGTCAGCTTGACGACATCGACGAACTTGCGCCGCGCATGAGCAAGGCAGAAGGCCAGCCGCATGGGTGCGACATTGCTCTTGCCCCGACGTTTGACCATGGTTTTATAGGCTTGGTATCCATCGACTTGAAGCACGCCGGTAAACGACGACAATTGCCCCTCGATCTCGCGGGCGCTGCGGCTTTCGGCAAAGATATAGGCCACGGCCGGCGGTGCCGGACCATTCCAGGGACGGTCGTCAACCGCCTGCGCCCATAACTGGCAGACCTTGGTTCGTTTGCGCCCCGGCTCGAGCCGCGGCAACGGCGTCTCGTCACAGAACACTCTCGGCTGCGAGCGGATAAAGGCGGTAAGCGCGTCATAGAGAAGCTCCAGCCACCAGGCGACCCGCATCACCCAGGCGCCAAGCGTACCGCGATCGATGATGACACCGCAGGAGGCCAGCATTTGCGCCTGTCGATTGAGCGGGAGATGCCAGGCAAACTTCGAAACAGCGACATGCGCGGCAAACGCCGTGGTCACCATGCCACCGTCCATCACGCGCGCCGGTGCAGGTGCTTGCACGATGGCACTCTCACAGGCCCGGCATGCATAGCGCGGCCGGATCGTCCGTTTGACCCGGACAACAGCAGGTACGATGTCGAGCGCCTCGCTGACGTCCGTGCCGATGCAATGCAGTTCGAACGAACAGCAGGGGCAAATCTTGCTCTCCGGCTCAATGATCTCTTCATAGCGCGGAAGATGCTTGGGCAAGCGGCCGATATTGCGGGCAGACGATCGCCGTGCCTGTGTTTTGTCTTCACCGGCCGGTGCGGCATCGTCATTGGCTGCAACGGGAATATCGCTTAGATCGCCCAGGTCGAGCGTTGCCTGGGCTGGATCGATGATCGTCATCTTCTCCGATTTCGTCCCGAAGAGCTGGCGCTCAAGGAAGGCAATACGCGCTTTGAGATCGGCATTCTCTTCGTCGAGTAAGAGAATGATCCGGGTCAATTGCGCAGCATCCTGGGGCAAGGGATCGGGTCGAAGCAGCATGACCGACCCTATCATATTAGCCTGAATCTTCAAGCAAAACCAATAGGATCAGCCTACTTTTGAGGGTCGTCTCACCGCGTTTCGCTTGACCCGCGTCCAGTCAATGCCAGCTAGCAAAAGCGAGAACTCCTGGGCACTCATCTGCATCGCACCATCGCGGATCGGGGGCCAAACAAACTTTCCGCTCTCCAACCACTTTGTCGCCAGGATCATGCCTGACCCATCCCAGTAAATGCAGCGAAGTCGATCCAGACGCTTGGCGCGGAAAACGAACACGTCGCCACAATAGGGATCGGCCGCGAGCGCTGACGCCACCAAAGCCACAAGGCCATTCATGCCGCGCCGGAAGTCGACCGGTTGCGTAGCCACCATGATCTTCACGCCACTCGGCGAAACTCCGATCACCGGCGACCTCGCAAGGCCGCCACCATCGCTTGCGCCAGTTCAGGTGCTACCGGGCCGATAACCGTCATGCGCGCGCCAGCAATCTCGATCTCAATTCGACCCGCGGCAAAGTGGGCGACATCTGACGGCGAGCCTGGAGCCGGCGTTCGATCGCCAACTACCGTCACCGGCACGAACATCGCCTGCTGCGCACTGGACCTCGCAGATCGTTGAGAGGTCAGCCCAGCGTCCCGGCGCCAGACGTTCAGCAAGCCGCGATTGACGCCCCAGCGCCGGGCAACGGCCGAGATGTTAACATCAGGTTCCGCGCTTTCCGCAAGGATCCGCGCCTTCTCCTCGTCAGTCCAATTCCGCCGCTGCCGCCGGCCGGTAATCACCTCGATCCGACGATACTTTCCCTCATGCCTGGCTTCATCCATGTCTTCAAGCATGGCATCAGCGCGATCTCCAATCATCCCGGTCCGCTCCTATCAATGAAGGAGCTTATCTCGCGGCATCATTCACAAAAGAAAAGGTGGGATGTTCGTCGCGCTCACGAATAATCGCGGAGATAGGGTCCATCGTGAATGTCAGCGGCAAAAGCAGGGAAACGCCGTTAGGCGCACCCAATCCCGGCAGGACACCAACCAAAATTCCAAGCGTTACACCCAGCATCATCAGCAAAACATGATTGAAACTGAGTATGTGGGCGAAGCCATCCATCAGGAGACTGAAGTTTTCCATGTCTTTCCTCCCAAGACATCGGACTTTCCGGTATCAATAAATGCCGAAGAAAGCCTCCACCGGACCTTTAAGGAGCGGAACCTTGAAGCCGATTTCAAAAATGACGAAAAAGAAGAGGGAAACGGCAATACCGGCTGGCAATGAAGCCCACCATTTGTAGCGCCCCTGAAACATCATCGCTGCAGCGATATAGAGCGCGGTACCGACATATAGTCCGAGAACCGTCGATATGGCAGCGAAGGCAACCAGCGGCAAGGCGAAACCGAGAACAGGTTTCAACCGAGAGAGTTCAACGAATACTTCTCCACTACCACGATGTTTTACAAATGCCAGAACGACATTGACCGCGCTTCCGAACATGATCAGTAGCCCGATGTAGAACGGAAAGTAACCTGCATCCGGCCCCATTTCGGTCCAGCCTGTACCAGCCTGTAGTGAGCCATAACAGACCACCGCTCCCAACCCACCCGTCAAAAGAGCTACGCTCCCCTCGACGATGAAGCGGGAAATTCCGGCCTCGCCTTTGTCACTCATTGGATAAGCTCCTTCAATGAATGGTGCAGACGCCGGCGGCGTCTGCACAAATACACGAAACGTCAGTTGGCAAGCCAGCCTTCACGCTTCAGCACGGCCGTTACCGCTGTTTCATCGTTCTTGATAAAGGATAAGAGTTCATTACCGCTCATATAGGCGGCGGATTGCGAACTATCGGCAAGATACTTCGCCCATTCAGGTGTCTCGACAACCTTCTTGAGTACGCCTGCATAGTAATCAACCACGTCCTGATCGACGCCTGCAGGAAGCCAAACGGTGCGTGGCATGGAGTAATTTTCGATTGCGATCCCTGCTTCCTTGCAGGTCGGGATGTCGCTCCATCCCATATCGCCAGCAACCTTGCCGTCACTCTTGAGTTTTTCACCCTTGAAGACGCAAAGCGGCTTCACCATGCCCGCCTGCCATTGACCGAGGTTCTCACTCGGATTGTTGACATTGGCCGCAATGTGCTCGCCCGCGAGCTGAACAGCGGCTTCGCCACCGCTTTTGAACGGGATATAGCCGAGTTTCGAACCCGTGGCATCGTTGATCATGGATGTCAAAATCTGGTCAACGTCTTTGGACTGACTGCCGCCAACCTTCATGCCCGCATCAACTTTCGCTTTGGCGATAAACTCTGCGGCTGTCTTGAAGTCAGACTTTCCGTTGATCCAAAGAATGAATTCGTCCGAAGCAAGCGCCGAAACAGGGAGCAGATCTTCCGATTTATAAGGAACTTTGGCGCGCACTGGCAAAAGGTAGGCGTTGTTCGTACCGAAAGCGAGCTTGTATGGATCGCCCTTATAGCCAGCAGTATAGACAAACCCCTCCGCCCCGCCTGCGCTGCCCTTGTTTGTGACGACGATTGGCGCACTCATCAGGTCATATTTGCCGATGATCGACGGATTGTACGCGCGAAAATATCCGTACCGCCGCCCGGCCCGGCTGTCACGACAAACTCGACTGGCCGTGTCGGCTCGAATGCCAGGGCAGATGATGCGATTACTGCCACGCCTGCTGCCAGGCATGCGATATGTAGAGACTTCTTCATGGTCTATCCTCCCAGTTAAGCGGCACGGGCCTCCCCCCATGCCGATAGTGTCAAAATGTCGAAAATCAGGCAGCGTCTGAAAGTGCAGCCGCTCTTTTCGCCATTCGTGCCGCGAGCAGGATTGCTTCGCGCGTGGCCCCCACGTCGGCGATGCCCTTCCCGGCAATATCGTAGGCAGTGCCATGGGCGGGCGTGCAGAGCGGGAACGGCAATCCGCCCATCATTGTCACGCCTTTGTCGAAGCCCATCAGCTTCATCGCGATCTGACCCTGATCGTGATACATGGTCAGCACCGCCTGAAAGCCATCCTTCAGAACACGCAGGAACACTGTGTCAGCTGGGAACGGACCATCGACATCGAACCCCTTGGTCTTCGCTGCCTTGACGGCAGGTTCAATGATGTCGATTTCTTCCATGCCAAAGCTGCCGCCGTCGCCAGCATGTGGATTGAGCCCAGCCACTGCAATCTTCGGATTGTCATATCCCGCCTTCTTCAAGCACATCCAGGCCAGTTCCAGCTCGGCGAGAATTCCTTCAACAGTCAGGGTCGAGGCCACATCCTTGAGCGGAATATGCGACGTCACGCGCGCGTTCCAGACTTTCTCCAGAACGTTGAACTCACGCACCTTGCCTGTGAAGCTCAGCACATCGGCAACAAAGCGGATTTCGTCGTCGTAACCCGGATAGGCAAACCGCATGGCCTGCTTGTTGAACGGCGTAAAGCAAACAGCCTGCGCATGTCCGGCATCGGCAAATTTCAACGCAGTACGAAAGTTCTGAGTTGCAAAAGTTCCGCCGACCAACGTGGCTTCACTACGCACAACATCCTTCGGATCGAGATTTTTCAAGTCAACGAAGACGTGCTTGCCGACCGGCATGTTGGGCGCATTTTCGAGAGTAGAATTCTGCAGATCAAGCTCAACACCCGCTATACGCGCACCTTCGTCCAGAACGCGGCGATCACCAAAGACGATGATATGCGCTTCTTTTCTGACATCCGGCAAAGCGAGGAGACGCGCCGTCAGCTCGGGACTGACACCGGCTGGATCCCCCATTGCAAGCGCAATTACGCTCGGTTCAGCGCCAGTAACGGTCATTAGCATCCTCCTCGTCTGCATTCTGTATGCAGCATGCATATGACAGCCCCACGCATGACGCAAGCATTTTGTATTCTGTATGCAGCATTTTATATTGACGGTTGAGGGCAGGCCAGCCATCTTCGCCTCAAACGGTGAGGTGAGGATTCGAGCTCACTCTTTGAGAAAAAGGCCGATGGACGAAATTCAAAAAAACGAACAAGCCGAAAACGGCTCACAAGCGTTCCGCCGTACTGCCTTGCACGACATGCTCGTCAATCATCTGCGCGACATGATTATCGAAGGGCAGCTAGAACCTGGCACGCGTCTGCATGAAGGCCAGCTCGGGGAGCAGCTCGGCGTATCCCGCACACCGCTACGTGAGGCGATCAAGTATCTGGCCAGCGAAGGACTGGTCGAGCTTGTTCCAAGTCGGGGCGCCGTTGTGAAGCGATTCAGTGCCGCCGACGTGAAAGACATGCTCACAGTCCTGCGCACTCTGGAAGAACTTGCCGGAAAGCTCGCCTGCGAGCTGGCGTCCGACAAGGAAATTGCTGAGGTTCGTTCACTGCACGATGAAATGATCGAGCGCTACAAGCATGCTGACCGACTGCAATATTACAAACTGAACCAGCAGATTCATCTCGCCATCGTTCGTCTGGCCAAAAACCCCACGCTGGCAGACATTCACCAAATGCTGCAGACACGATTGAAACGAATCCGTTTCGTCGGCCACGAAGGCACCGAAAAATGGGCGGCGGCTGTATCAGAGCACCAAGAAATGATCGAGGCGCTGGAAGCCCGCGACGCGACCCGACTGTCTGAAGTATTGGGACGCCATTTGACCAAGGCATGGGAGCGCGTACGCGATTCGATGTAAAGGCATCAGACGTCTCGTTTTGTCTATCCGCCGCTATCGGCCAGATCATTGTTTGATCGAAAACATCAGATGAACTCTACCTCAATCCAATCGGATCGCGTTATAGATAGGCTGTGAACTTTTTTGCTTATCTGATGTATCGGTGCAGACTATGGAACTGAAATGGCTTGAAGATTTCGTCAGTCTTGCAGAACACAGGAGCTATTCTCGCGCGGCAGGTGACCGCAATATCACGCAGTCTGCCCTCAGC
Organism: Ochrobactrum sp. A-1; assembly: GCF_022488005.1. Classification (NCBI taxonomy): domain Bacteria; kingdom Pseudomonadati; phylum Pseudomonadota; class Alphaproteobacteria; order Hyphomicrobiales; family Brucellaceae; genus Ochrobactrum; species Ochrobactrum sp. A-1. Next base: position 1,749,311 of record NZ_JAKVQC010000007.1, on the reverse strand, counting down.
AAGCGCATCAAGCAACTGGAAGACTGGATTGGCCTCCCCCTGATCGACCGCTCTTCGAATCCTATTGGCTTGACGAAGGCGGGAGAGTGTTTTCTCCCGCGAGCACACGATGCTCTTGAAATGCTGCTTACCGCCCGTAAGACCGTCAGCGAAGGTTATAGCGCATCGTGGGAAATCGTTTCTTTTGCTACACTCAACACGCTGTCACTCACATTCTTTCCGCACTGGATGGCGCAGATTGAAGCCTCCGGCGCGTCATTCCGTGCCCGTTTTGCCGATCCGCACTCATCATTCGTCGGAAATATTTCCACGCTTGTCAGCGGGCATTGCGACTTCTTCCTGACTTATGCGCATCCGGCAGTTCCGCAGATGGATGATCTTGGCGGTTATCCGTTTTTGGCACTGGGCACCGAGAGGGTCATCCCTGTATCCGCTCCTGCGCCGAATGGACAAGCCCTACATAGCTTGAAGGAAAAGTCGCTACCAATCGACTTCCTCAGCTATCGAGGCAATTCGTTCTTTTCTCTCGCTCTGCCCTGGCTGTTTGAGAAACATGGTTTCGAATTGAATACGGTCTATGAAAACGGAATGTCTGTTGCGCTCAAGGCAATGGCGGTCTCCGGACATGGGGTTGCATGGATACCGGAAAGCCTTGTCGACGATGAACTCAAGCGTGGCGTGCTCGTCCGCGCCGGTGAAACAAACACCGATCTGTTGATTGAAATCCGCGTTTACCGAACAGCCCAATTCAGGAACAAGCAGGCGGAACTCTTCTGGCGCCGTGCCTCGCAACTGGTTGCCCAGAAAAATGGCCACAACGCCGGAAGTCTTGCGCCGAGTTAAGACATCAAGGCCGGGTGAAAAGTGCCGCAACAGCTTGCAGGTTCTCTGCATCGTCAAGATCACGCAAATCCCGATAGATCTGATCTGCTGCCGGAATCACCGCACAACAATCAAGAAATTTTCGCGTCCGGTCATCTGCGCTAAACGGTTGCTGCAGAGTACCAACGGCGAAGCTGCGCGACGCCTGCAAAACACGTCCGTTTTTCAGTGTAACGGTTGCGACATGCGGCAGCTTTTCCACTGATGCCCGTTCTTCCTCCATCGAATAACTTCGCATGGCGATAACATCGAGCAATGGATCGTCCCGGAAAGCACCCACGGCCTCTGGGGTAAAATCTGCAAGTGCCAGATGTCCCTGCCGCAGGGCGCGTGCGACGCAATATTGCATGGAAAAGCGTGCCTGCATCTGGTCGTCCGGCTGCATATAGGCAAGATTGCGATAGTTCGCGATCCCAACCAACGTATCTACAGCTACAACATCCTCGGCATCAAACCGGTGTTCTTCCTTAAGATCAAGCAACGCGTCGACGATCATATGGGTGGACCCACAGCAAGGATGCCGTTTCGGCATGACACCGGCCGTTTCGATTACATGCGCCTTATCCGTGAGGATATCTTCGATAATCCAACCGAGACGTGGGTCCCCTGCAAATAACTCACGAATACCCTGCTCCCCTTCCAGAATATCGTGCCGGGCCTCCATTCCGGCTTTTGCGAGCAATGCAGCCTCAACAGCATTGCGCGCGGCCATGCCTGCATGAAACGGCTTGATCAGCGTGCCGAACTGACCTTTCGTGCCGGATGCGAAACTGGCAGCGATAGTGATCGCCTGTGTGGTCGTCGCGATGTCGAGACCGAGCATATGAGCCGTGGCGACAGCCGTGCCAATACTCCCCACCGTTGAGGTGCCGTGCCAGCCAGCTGTGTAATGTGCCTGTCCCAGGCCCTCGCCTACCAGGGCCTGTGCCTGCAGTCCTGCCAGATAGGCGTCAATCAGACGCCCCCCTGCGGTTTCATCCAGATCGGTCAGTGCCAAGATAGCGGGCACGATCACCGCCGAGGCATGACTCATGCCGGGCAGGAAATTATCGTCGAAATCGAGCGCATGCGCTGCTGTAGCATTGACCAGTGCAGCGAACATCGGGCTGCCTGTTTTTCCCGCAACCAACAAAGCAGTTCCGCCAGCGCTGAATTCTGCAAAGGCTTTCGCAACACTTTTCGTGCTGACATCGTCACGACCTGCCACCATACAGGCCAACGTATCTAAAATGGCGTCACGCGCCAGTGTCCGCGCATTGGCGCTCACCACTGGTTTTGCACATGCCGAAGCAATCGCGAGTGCGACTGTCACCTTTTCCCACTGCATGACATTACCCCTGAAAAGCATCCAGAATGAGCTTCAAGAGACGCCCGAACTTGTGCCGGTTCAGCTGACGACCAGCAACGTCCGTATCCACACGATGCACGATCACCATGTCGAGCGCGGGCAATACGATACAGAAATGGCCGCCGGCACCGAAACCTGCATAGCTGCCATTCGGTGTCACCACACCGGGGAAAAACACGCCGTCTCGCTCCAGCCACCACATATAGCCATAAGCGCCACGTGCACCGGCATGAGAGTAAGGCATCACACATTCCTGCGCCCACCCCTCAGGTAGAACGGGTGCACCATTCCAGCGACCATTGCGCAGATAAAGCTGACCGAAGCGCGCCAGATCGCGTGTCGACAGACGGAACGGGTAAGCGGCGTGTCGGCTTTCCATAAAACGGTCATGCCAGCCGTCTGGATTGTCACCGTCGAGTCTAAAATCCTCAAGGCCAAGCGGTCTTGCGATACGCTCATCGAAAGCCTGGTGTACGGTCTTGCCGGTCAACTGCTCGAAAATAGTACCTAGTGCGTTGAAATCCCAGTTGTTATAGCACCAGAAGGTGCCTGGTGCATGGGAATGACGCTTTTCCTTGATCATCCGCATCCACGGGGTCTCGTAGCCCGCGGGATGATAAATGCCGGAGCGCGCGGTCAGGAGATCATAAACCGTCGCCTGCTTCTCAACTTCGCTCAAGCCTTCATTGTCATCAATGCCTAGCTGCTCCAACGTCAGGCTGAGATCAATGGTGCCATCGGCTACATCCTGTCCCATCATCGCTGCAAGAATACTCTTGCGGATGGAGTGGCAGAGATATTTGTGCGTGATGTCGCCATATGTGTGGACGATCTTGTTGCCCTGAACGATCATCAGCGCATCGGTTTCCTGGCTGTCGGCACAAGCATCGACGGCGCCCAGTCCAGCTTCAGACCAGCCCGCCGCAGCGGGGCTTTTCAGACGTTCCCATTCCTGTCCCGGATTGGCCACCGAATGATAGTTCATACTCGTATTTCCCTAGACTGATTATGTGCAACAGCTTCCACACTGGCATGCAGGAACTCCTGCGTGTATTCGGCTTTGGCGCGCGAATGGCGCAGATCGTCCGCCGTCAATTCTTCCAGAATGATGCCCTTGTGCATGACCCCGACACGCTCGCAGATATGCGCCACCACGGCGAGATCGTGCGAAACCATGAGGTATGTGAGATTTCGCTCGCGGCGCAGCACCTTTAGCAGATTGAGAATTTCCGCCTGCACGGAAACATCGAGCGCGGATGTCGGCTCATCGAGAAGCAGCACGTCCGGTTCGATGATAAGTGCACGTGCTATGGCGACACGCTGGCGCTGGCCACCGGACAATTCATGTGGATAGCGATAGAGAAAGCTCGGACCGAGACCCACCGCTTGCAATACGTCGCGAACTCGCTCGTCCTTGCGGTCCATGCCGTGAATGGCAAGCGATTCCGCCAACACCTTATGCACCTGCTTACGTGGGTGCAGCGAGGCATATGGGTCTTGAAACACCATCTGCACGCGACGGAAAAATGCTTTATCGCGTTCGCCGCCCATCTTCCGTCCGTCAAAGCTGAAGTTGCCTTGATAATGCGGGATGAGACCGGCAAGAGCGCGCAGGATCGTGGATTTGCCGCAACCGGATTCACCGATCAGACCATAGGCCTCGCCGCGTTCGATATGAAATTTCACCTTCCTGACGACGGCGGCCCGCTTGCGCCCCTTGCCGAAGCTGATGGAAAGGTCCGAGACATCCACAAATGGAAAACTGACTGCATGTATCATGAGTTTCCTCCCACCAGCGTCGGCTCGGTCAGCCAGCTTTTGTCGCGTTCCGGCACCTTCAGCATATCGACCGGATGGTCGAGCCGCGGCAGGCTGGCCAGCAGTGCCTGCGTATAGGGGTGGCGCGCCTTGTGCAGCTCCTTCGCCGGCAGATCTTCCATGATACGCCCCGCATACATGACCAGTACCCGATCGCAGAAATCGGCAACCAGGTTGAGATCATGGCTGATGAACATCAGCCCGGTGCCTGAACGGCTGACCAGCTCATCGAGAATTGTCAAAACTTGGCGCCGCACGGTCACGTCGAGCGCGGAAGTCGGCTCGTCGGCAATAATCATGTCCGGTTCGGGAATCAGCATCATCGCGATCATTACACGCTGCCCCATGCCGCCGGAAATTTCGTGCGGGAACAGACGCATGACACGTTCGGGATCGCGAATATGCACGGCCTCGAGCATGGCAATTGTCTTCTGTCGCGCCTCTGCCGATTTCACCCGATGGTGTATCCGATAGGCTTCCATGATCTGATCGCCGATACGGATCAGCGGGTTTAGTGAGTATTTCGGGTCCTGGAGAATCATCGAAATGCGGTTGCCCCGCACGCTGCGCATCTGGCGCTCGCTGGCTGACAGCAGGTCAATCTCGCCGAAACGCAGGCGCTTGGCACGAATCTGCGCCGTCTTTGGTGTGAGTTTGAGAATCGAGCGCCCGGTCATCGATTTGCCGGAGCCGGATTCACCTACGATGCCGACTTTTTCGCGCCCGATGGAAAAGCTGATGCCGCGAACGACATCGATGTTGCGATCAGCACCGGGAAAAGACACCCACAGATCATCGACTTCAAGCAATGGTTTTGTCATTGATCTTATCCGTTTCTAGGGTCGAGGACATCGCGCAAGCCGTCACCGAACAGGTTGAATGCAAGGCTCGCAAGCAGGATTGCGGTGCCCGGCACAGCGGCAAGCCACCAAGAGGTCATCATAAATTCACGACCACTGGACAACATCGCGCCCCATTCCGGGCTTGGCGGCTGTGCACCAAGGCCGAGAAAGCCGAGGCCCGCAGCGGTTAGGATGATCGACGACATGTTAAGTGTGATGCGGATCACCACCGAGGGTATGCACATCGGCACGACATGCTTCGCAATGACCCGCATGGCGGAAGCCCCCTGCAGACGGATGGCGGCCACATAATCCGACGAGCGGATCGTCAATGTCTCGGCACGGGCAAGACGCGCAATGGGTGGCCACGCAGCGAGCGAAATGGCTATGACGGCATTCTCGATGCCCGGCCCGAGTGCTGCGGCAAAGGACAGCGCAAGCACAAGACTGGGAAAGGCAAGAAAGATGTCGACGATGCGCATCAGCGCCGTATCGACCCAGCCGCCCATATAGCCCGCGGTGGTGCCAACGACGAGACCGATAGGTGCAGCGATGACGGCGGTCAGCGTTACGATGTAGAGTGTGATGCGCGAACCATAGACAAGGCGACTGAAAATATCGCGACCCAGTTCGTCTGTACCGAAGAAATGGCCCCATGACGGTGGTTGGAGCCGATTGGCGAGATTGTTGGCACCGATGTCGTGTGTTGCGATCAGGGGCGCGAAAATCGCCACCAGAACCAGAAGGACGATGACCGCAAGACCAAAGACAGCGGATGTGTTGGCCATCAGCTTGAACCAGGACCGGCGCAATTGCTGTATATTGGCCTGAAAGGCAGAAGTGGGTACGGGAGCGGTCAGCCAGGCCCGCAGGGAACTGGAAGTTCGCGCCGGCGACGTGCTGGTGTGCGTGTTCATCGGCAGTTTCCTATCGTGTGCGGGGATCGAAGACGCGATACAGAAGATCGCTGATCAGGTTGATACCGACGAAAAGAATGCCGACGATAAGCGTACAGCCGACCACTGCGTTCATGTCACCAGCCAGAAGTGCATTGGTGAGGTAACGCCCGAAGCCCGGCCATGCGAACACTGTCTCGGTCAGCACCGCACCTTCCAGCAGGAAAGCATAGGACAGCGCCACAACCGTCACGACCTGAACCGCAACATTGCGGAAGGCATGGCCCCAGACGGTACGCGCCCAGGACAACCCCTTGACGCGTGCTGTGATAATATATTCCTGATTGAGTTGCTCGATCATGAAACCGCGCGTCATGCGGCTGATATAGGCCATCGAGCCGAATGCGAGGATCAGCGCGGGCATGATGATATGGCTTACGGCGTTCCCAAAAGCATCCCACTGGCCCTGCATCGCGCTGTCGAGAAGCAGGAAGCCGGTCGTCGGTTCGACGGAATATTCGTAAATGAAGTCTATCCGACCCGGCCCACCAATCCAGCCCAGCGTGGCATAGAAAATCAGCAGCGCCATCAAGCCGAGCCAGAAATTCGGCGTGGAATAGCCAAGCAAACTGACCATACGCACGGTATGATCTAGAGGCGAATTGCGGTACATGGCAGAGAAAACACCGAGCGGAATGCCCAGCGCGGTTCCGATGACGATAGCCACAGTCGCCAGTTCGATGGTGGCCGGGAAGACGCGTGCAATATCTTCCAGCACCGGACGACCAGAAGTCAGCGCGTTGCCGAAATCGAACATCAGCGCGTTCTTAAGATAGAGGCCATATTGCACGATCAATGGCTGGTCGAGCCCCAGCTTTCTATACATCGTGTCATAGGCTTCCTGGGACACATTATCGCCCAGCATCGCGATGACCGGATCAAGTGGCAAAAGGCGGCTGATGAAAAAGGTCAGCGTGATCAGCCCCAGAAGCGTAATTGCCACTGAAACGACCAGACGCGCGGTGGCGGCGAGAAACTGAAGTACGGGTCCGGCCTCCCGATCGTGGTCCACCGCCTCCACATCTTCAATGATTTCGTGCGTCGTCATCTGCAAATTCCCGAAAGAGAAAAACGGGATGCCCGGTCCGGGTCGCGAAGCGAACCACAGGCGACCATGCGGTCATCCATTGAAACGATGTGCACCCAACCACTTTGAGAGAAGCCGCCGGGTGCGTAATTCCCGTTATTTAGCGGCCAGATCGTAGTAGACGCGGAAGCCGTTCCAGCTCCAGTTCTTTATGGCCTTGTTGACACCGGCGACATTGTAAATCTGGAAAATGAAGGCATGCGGCCCCTTCTCCATCATCTCTTTCTGCAGATCGATATACATCTGCTTGCGCGTGGCCTCATCCTTCTCGAACAGGGCAGCGTCAACTTCCTTGTTCACGGCTTCGTTGAAATAGCTCGCGCGCCAGCTCGGATACATGGTCTGCTTGGCTTCAGCCCGGTTGTCGGGATTGAATATCTGACGCGAAGCATTGCCATGCGCGTCCGGAACAGTCGTCTGCCAGCCCATCAGCGAAGTCTGGAACTCACGGCCACGGATACGGCTGAACAATTGCGCATTGGCCATGCGTTCGATCTTGATCTTCACACCTATCTTGGCGGCCGCGTCCTGAATACTCTGGGCAATCGGAGCGGCATAAGGCGCGGTACTGATGAACATCGTCGTCTCGAAGCCCTTCTCGTAACCGGCTTCCTTCAGCAGTTCGCGAGCCTTTTCGACATCAAGTTTGAAGGGCTGCCCTTCCTTCTCGTCCAGCGCGCCGAAAGCACCGAGCTGCACGAAACTTGCACGCGGCACGCCGACATTGTTGATGACCGTCTTGCCGAGGCCCTCATAGTCAATGAGATAGCGCATCGCGAGGCGCACCTTCTCATTGGCGAAGATTGGATCGGCATTGTTGAAGTTCCAGTAGAACAGCGAAGGCTTCAGCGAGCGTGAGGCGGTCACCTTGTCCTGAGTTTCCAGATCGCGCAGATCTTCCGGCGTCAGGTCACGGGCGATGTCGATATCGCCCTTTTCGAGCAACAGTCGCTGAGTTCCCGCTTCAGAAACATGGCGGATCAACACCTGCTTAAGCTTCGGCGCTTCACCCCAATAATTGTCGGTCGCCTGTAGGATAACTACTTCAGCCGGGTTCCACCGCATCAACTTGTAGGGGCCAACGCATTCCGACCGGGTGGCCAGATATTTGTTACCCATGTCATTATCGACCTGGTTCTGCATCAACACCTTCTGGTTCAGAAGGCTGGCAACACGGTTGGCGGCGATCGCTGCCAGGATGAGATTGACCGGATAAGGTTTGTCCAGCTTGAACACGACTGTGTTGTCGTCCGGCGCCGAAATGGTCTGATCCACATTGTCCTTGGTGAAACCGTATTCTGTCAGCGTCGCTGCGTTGCCGAAACCGAGCTTGACCGCGCGCTGGAGCGACCACGCCATATCACCCGCCGTCGCCTTGTCGCCATTGTCGAACTTCAGGTCATCGCGCATGTGGAATGTGATCTGCAACCCGTCTTGCGACACCTCCCAGCTTTTGGCAAGTTGCGGCACGATCTTGGTCTCGTCAGCCGGATCGAAATCGACCATGGGATCGCAGATATTCTGGATAATTTCATTGGTCGCGGCTTCGCCGATCTGCGCCGGATCAAAAGTGCTGATGGCGTCGATATTCCAGGCCATGACGAGTGCGTTCGGCGGTGAGGCGGCTTCGGCGGTGAACGTCACGGCGCCCATACCGGCGGCAAGCGCGAGCGCCGTGGTGCGGCGCAGGATGGTTGTCTTCTGTTTTTGCATTGTTATCCCCTTTTATGGTTGGGCATTTTCGAAAGGTGCCGCGCGCGGACGCAGGGCACGAAATGCATACTCTTAGCCAGTCAATCGGCCGGACGCGGCTGCAGCGGCGGGTTGACTTCCGGCGGGATCGGGCAGGTATAGGGCGTCTTTGCCGTGCGAGCTTTGTGATCGGCTTTGGCGTCGTTCAGAATCTTCTCATTTTGAAGAACATCGAGTGCCGTACCCGCCATTACCTTCGCAGCATAGACCATGCCCTTATGAGCAGCCGGCATCTTGCCTTGCGCGGTGATCTGCCAGGAATGGCCCGGCGAACCGATGGCGTGCGTTGCCACGCGTGCCTGAACAGTCGGCACGACCCAGCTCACATCGCCCAGATCAGTGGAGCCGATCATCGGTACGCCCTTCTGTTCGCGCGGCAGCACGTAGTCGCAAAGCGGTTCGTTTTCCGCCAAAGGCTGGCCGACACGCAGATAGTCGGTTTCGATGTCTTCTTTCGAAAGAGTCGACTGTATCTCCGCTGCAAAGGCACGGTCCGCATCATCAAACGGCACGCCGCCCAAACGCTCCATGTTCGAATGCATCGCGATTTCCAGTGGCGTATTGCCCAGCAGGTTCGAGACCGCGCTCATGATGGAGATATTGACGGTCGTTTCCGTCATCATTGCTGCGCCCGCCGCAACCTTCTTCACCCGATCATTGAGGGCGAACATGCCCGGCAGATCAGCGGCGCGGATGGCGTAGCGCACCTTGGCCTTGGCTTGCACGACGTTCGGCGCGATGCCACCCGCATTGAGATAAGCATAGTGAAGACGGCAATCGGACGGGATATGCTCGCGCAGATAGTTGCAACCGACACTCATCAGTTCCGCCGCATCCAGAGCCGAACGCCCTAGATGCGGTGCCGCAGCAGCGTGGGAGGCCCTTCCGGTGAATTCGAAATCCATCCGGGTATTGGCAAGCGATTGGGCGTCATCGACCTGCGTAAACGAAGCCGGGTGCCAGCAGATGGCAATATCGACATCGTTGAAAGCGCCCGCTCGCGCCATGAAAGACTTGGCCGCGCCGCCTTCTTCTGCAGGACAACCATAGTAGCGCACGCGACCCTTCTTGCCGGTCTTTTCCAGCCAATCCTTGACCGCCGTCGCAGCCAGAATGGCAGCGGAGCCCAGAAGATTGTGGCCGCAACCATGACCATGTCCCGTACCGGGGATCGGACGCGGCTCTGCTATGCCCGCTTCCTGACTAAGGCCTGGCAGCGCATCATATTCACCAAGAATGGCGATGACTGGTCCTCCCTCACCCGCCTCGCCCATGACGGCGGTAGGGATGCCAGCCACGTTTTCGGTGATGCGGAAACCCTGTGCCTTTAACATTTCGGTGTGCTCTGCACAGGACTTGTATTCGGTATAGGCGATCTCGGGCATCCCCCAGACACGATCGCTCAAGGCTTCAAAATCAGCCTTCTTCGCATCCACTAGATCCCAGATCTCTTCACCATTCTTCACGGCGTACTCTCCCAACAATGCTTTTAAAGATTCTCGTCGATGAAACGGGCAAGCGCGCCAAACACGCGGCGACGATTTTCGATACGCGCAAAGCCATGGCCTTCGTGCGGCACGCGCAGATACTCGATGGGCTTGCCGAGGCCGCGTAAGCAGGAATAGACCATCTCGCTCTCGCACGGGGTGACGCGCGGGTCCTCCAGACCATGTGCTACCATCAATGGTGCTGCGATATTTCCGATGCTGTTGATGGGCGAGAATCGCTCCAACTCATCGCGCATGGTTTCGGCATCACCATATTCAACAGCGCGCAGCTCCTTGCGCCATGGCCCCGTCGTCTGCAACAAGGTGAGAAAATTGGCGATCCCGTAATATTCGACGCCAAGCTTCCACAGATCGGGGTATTCGGTCATGGCCGACAAGACCATGAAACCACCATAGGAGCGACCGAATACACCGATACGGTTTGCATCAACATCGCTGCGTGCCGCGACCGCCATGCGTACCGCCTTGAGATCAGCAACGCTGTTCATGCGTAATTCGCGATCATCCAGGTGTTGGTAGGCGCGGCCATATCCCGTGCTGCCGCGAACATTTGGCGCGATGACCATGATGCCTTGCGCCAGCATGTACTGAATGTCCGCACGAAAATCCGGCTTCCACTGGGCTTCAGGACCGCCATGTACGATTATCATCACCGGATAACCATCGAGACTTGCAGCAGGCTCCGGCTTGTAGACGAAATAAGGAATCTCCAAACCGTCAAAGCTTACCGCACTTGTCACTATCGGTTCGAGGAAAGCCGGTAATTTAACCTTGGCCTTTGGTGCGTCTGTCAGGCGCGTGAAAGCACCGCTTTCAACATCGCAGCGCCAGATGTCGCTTGACGTCGCAGCACCTTCCACAGGCATGATCAGTGACGTGCCATCCGGCGTCCACGCGATCGAAGCAACGACCCCGGTAACCGGCATCACTAGCTGTTTCAGTACAGCTCCACCGCGGCCGACCAGAACCACATCGTTCCAGCCTTGACGGTTCAGGACGAGTGCTATCCTGTTTTGATCGGGTGAGATTGCAAGCGCTTCGACATCCTGCCCTTCGAAGGTCGCAAGTTCAGTCAGCGATGCCGCGTCACGCGGCTTTACCATGACCGAGAGATACTCGCGTTCCTGATCGGCAATCAACAGAATGCCGGAACCATCCTTGAAGAATTTCGGCGCCTGATAGCGCGCCCGGCCTTCATGCGGCAGAATGTTTTCATAAACGCCTGTTTCGAGATCGAGACGGCAAAAATCCTGATCCGTCATGGCACGCCGGCAATCATTGACCAGAAGCGACTTGCCATCGGGCGCAAAAGCGGCGGGAGTGCGCCAACCGATACCCTTGTAGACACATTTGGTCTCGCCAGTTGCAACGGTCATCACATGAATGTCCATGTGCGATCGATCGCGATAATTGGCACCATAGGCGATCTGCGCGCCGTCCGGCGACCAGCAACCCCAGGCATGCACCACCGTAGTATCGGTGGTGAGGAGACGTGGCTCACCTTCGGCGTTTTCGATCAACCAGAGCTGATTACGCTCATCCCCCCCCCAGTCGGTAGTGATAAGCAGATCACGGCTCTTCGGATTGAAGGCAAGATTGCCGACCGGTTCCGGCAGATTGGTGATCTGGCGTGGCACGCCGCCCGCAAGCGGACGCCCCCAGACCTGCGCCGTGCCGCTTTCATCGCTGAGATAGACCAGAAGCTCACCGTCCGGCGAGACGACGGGCTTTACGGCCTTGCAGATATCGATGTAGTGCGTCATCGAAAGCGATGTATCGGCGGTCTTTGTATCGAACATCGAACTGTCCTCAATTCCAAGCATTGAACGTGTGGGCTTACCTCAATTGCCGCGCCAGCCGGGCTGATGCGGCGGTCAGTGCATCAGCCATCGGGCCAATTGTCGACTGATGATTGGCAAGCGTGACGATGGTGAAATTCGCTTCCGGCCAAGCTTCCTTGAGTTTCCACGCCGTCATCATCGGAGTGACGGTATCGTAGCGCGCCTGCACAATTTCAGCGGGAAGGTGGTGGATACGATCGATATTATCGATGAGATAATTGTCCGGGAGGAAAGCCTGGTTGACGCAATAGTGCGTAAAAATGCGTGATACGGCCAAAGCCGCTTCCGGCTTCAGAAGCTTGGAAACGTGGTCCGTGTCCGGTTCGAAGGTCTGCGTGCGCGCCGAGAACCCGCGCAGGCTCTGGGCCGCTTCCTGTTCTTGTACGGGATCGCCCGAGGTGAGCCGCTTATAATAAGCGGTAAGTAGATCGCTACGTTCGCTTGTAGGCACGAATTCGGCAAATTTCTGCCAGTGGTCTGGAAAAATGGCCCGGCAGCCATGGAACCACCAGTCGACATCCTCCTGCCCCCCCAGAAATATGCCGTGCAGCCGAAAGCCGAGGCAACGCTGCGGATGCGCGATGCCATAAGCAAGCGAAAGACACGATCCCCAAGAGCCGCCGGCCACAAGCCAGCGCTCAATACCCAGTTTTTCGCGCAGGGCTTCCATATCCGCGATCAGATGCTGTGTGGTGTTTTCAGCAATTTCAGCGAGAGGGGTGGAACGTCCCGCGCCGCGCTGATCGAAGGTAATGACACGATAGGTGTCCAGATCGAAACTGGCAATCTGTGCAGCCGAGACGCCCGCACCGGGACCGCCGTGCAGAAAGACAGCAGGGATACCTTTCGGATTGCCATATTCCAAAACGGAAAGCTCATGTATGTTGCTGACTTGCAAACGGAACTCATGCGTCGGCTGAGCGGCGCTTGACGCCCCAACGGCGCTGCTTTGCAGTTTCAAATCATTGATTTGCTGTGCCTTTTCGCCAGAAGGGTAAATCTTCCCCTTCGGAATGCACTTGGCTTCCGTCATTCATTTCCCCATTTTTGTGCGCTCGTTTGAAAGGCGCGCCAGTCATCGTTGCCCGGAGCTGATCTTCTCGCTTTTTCAAAAGCTTAAAGAAAAGCTGAGGAGCATTCTCCCTTGACTGTCAGTTTTGTTATTTGAAATTTATAGGCAGCAAATTTGGGCGTTGGCCAATGCAATTTTAGACTTGCCATTCCAATCTGGAATACGTGTCTATACGCGGCCATATCGTTGGCAGCCTGTCTTTACGGGATTGGATAATACTGATCCCGTAATATGTCCGGGGCAAACTTTGCCAAGCATCGTGGCAAAGAGATTTATGGCGTATGGAGCCAATCCCCCATACGCATATGGACAACCGTTTCAAGAAAATAGAGCTGACAACGTCTTGGCAAGCTCTGAAATTTCAAGCAAATACTTCAATCCCAACCATAGATGCCGGTATGAATCTCACCATCTGCACCGCACCACGCACGATACATGCCCGGACTGTTGAACGGCAGACAGACATTGCCGTTGCGGTCCACCGCAACGAGGCCGCCAGAACCGCCGATTTCACCAAGCTCGCGGACAACAACTCCAGCCGCTTCGCTGAGCGTTTGCCCGGCCCAGCGCATCCGCGCATCTACTTCGTGGCCTACCGCCCAGCGGATGAAATATTCTCCGTGACCTGTGGCGGAAAGCGCAACCGTCTGGTCGTCAGCCCAGGTTCCAGCGCCGATGACCGGACTGTCGCCAACACGTCCCGGCGTCTTGGCCGTCATGCCACCCGTGGATGTTGCTGCAGCCAGATGCCCGAAACTATCCAGCGCAACAGCACCTACAGTCCCGTGCTTGCGGGCTGGATCGCCATCGTCGGCTGCGCCACTGCGACGACGCTCCATTTCGTCATGCAATGCCTTGCGGCGCTGTTCCGTCGAGAACCATTCCGGTGCCATCATTTCCAGACCGGCAGCTTCGCAAAACCGCTTCGCCCCTTCGCCTGCAAAGAACACGTGTTCGGTCTGCTCCATAACCGCACGTGCCGCCAGAATAGGGTTGCGTGGTCCGCAAATTCCAGAAATTGCACCACATGCCCGAGTTGCGCCATCCATGATGGCAGCATCCATCTCATGCGTTTCGTCGGCGGTGAAAACAGCTCCTCGCCCGGCGTTAAAAAGCGGATTTTCTTCCAGAGCAATCACAGATGCCGTCACAGCATCGATAGCTTTGCCACCTTTACGTAAGACGTCCAGTCCAGCCTGCAGGCATTCACGCAGGCCAGCGTGATAGGCGGCCTCTTTCTCCGGCGTCATATTGGCCTTGAGAATAGTTCCAGCGCCGCCGTGCAACGCAATTACGGGTACAAATTCGGACATTTTAACTCACTGTTGAAGACGTTATCACGGACTGGAATGACGTGAAGACCTATACGAACTATCGAAATGTATCAGCCAGTTTTGACTGGTTCGTTTCGTTCTGCGTATTTTCAAGTTCCCTTGGAAGAGGCGCGCTTGAGCAACGCAGATGCATCTCGCGAACGAAAATTTTCCGCCGCTTCTCGTCGTTCTCTTTTATTGCCGCCGCGATACCCAGCCCATATGGACCGATGAGAAGTCCAGGAGCTAGATCAGAAGCTTTCGTTTCTCTGGCCTCATAGTTCGTGGCCTCCGCACGAATTTCTTCGCACTGCGGCGACTGCCATTTGGGATCCTGCGTTGAAAGCGAAGCTGCATAATTCTGCGGCGATGTCGTGCATCCAACCAAAGTCAATGACAGCAGGCAAACACACCCCACCGCTAAACGCTCTAATACCATTTTATTCCGTTTCTCCGTGCGACAAGCTCCATATGCGAAGCCACCGCTCTATTCTGAAATATTGCTATTACCTGCAAGTATTGCATCTGCGGCCAACCCACCTGCCATGCGGTATTCATCCGACCACTCTTCGTCATCAAAGACGCAAAGTGCAACTGTCGCGCATCGCTGCCTCTCCCTAAGGATAGCGAGCGCGATCACATCGACGGGTACAACTTTTTCGTTCGCTTCGGAGACTTCCAGCCACAAATTTCTGGCGGCATCTTCGATATCACGGGGAAATTCCATGCCGTTCGCCTCTTCACGTGGTTCAATGCGCAAAATTTCAGCTCGTCGAATCGCACGCACTTACCCGCTATTTCTATCGTTTCACAATTCAAAACATCAGGCACTTCTCAACAATGCCGCATTGAGCGAAACTTTCTTTCGACAGCGCCCGTTAACGAAAAACACTGATCCGCACGGATATAACATATTGAAGGTTGCATCTAACAACGGGTGAGGCAGGGCTTGAAGCCGGACTTATTCTTTAAAATCATACTGGCTTTATGCGCAGCTTTCCTTGTGACTGCCATCATTGTCAGACTTTATCACGAGTATCACGACATTGATTCAACTTGGGGCAATATGCGTTCAGGTGTGTATCCCGGTTGGGATACACCGGAGAACTAGTCTCCGAAGCTTCAGAAAACCTGCTTGCCTTGTACGTCAGGCTTCCCGATTCCGCAGCCTCCACCTCAATTCGAATATTCCTGATTTCGATAGATTGTTGCTCGACCGGAAAATCGACTGTTTGTCCCGTATCCGGGTTTAGCAAGTCAGTCGCGGTATAACCGCGAATCTCGAAACGCATTCTGCCATCGATAATGCCCAGATAAACGATATCAAAAATCGTGCCGGACTCGATCGGATCATACTCATCGGGATTCGGTATCTCCGACCCTTTTGCGTAGCCGCGCGGAGGGACAATGGGATCGCCGCTGAGAACGAACTGCGTCTGACCGAAGGTGTCGGTTGCCAGCGCAGGATGATGCAATGTCTCTTCAGTCATCGCCGACACCTCTGCATTTGCAGCCGGTTGCGCATGCAAACCCGTTGGAAAATTCAGAATACAAGATGTAACCGAGAATATCGCAAGCCGTCGAGTTGTATTCGAACGTTTATCCATCGGCTGTTCCTTTCCCTGAATCGCAAATCAGCAGCGTTGATTTGACCGAAACGCGACACGCAGGCAATCCTGCATATCATGTGCTGCTCCTGTTGAAAGGACAGCAGTAACTGTCACGATTTTATGACTGCAATCATTAATACCTTAGGTTAGGGTCAGCGCGAGAAGACTACCTTCTGAAACCTCAGTAGAGAGGCATGGCATGACGGTTGAATCCAGGTCAGTTCGCATTATCCGGACAGTTGTTGAAACACTGCGCCCACAGTTCAACGTGGAACTATGGGATGGTACACGTATCGGTGCGTTCGATGGTCCGTCATTGGTAATCAACGATCCAACAATCGTCCGACAGCTTCTTCTCAAGCCCAACTATGATTCCCTGATTGATATCTGGACATCCGGTCGCGTCGATATCAGCAACGGTACGATCTTCGATCTCGCTGAAGCCAAGACTGATGGGAGTGTGAAGAACAGGTTGAAAGAGCTGCCAAAATGGCAACTACTCAAGGATCTTCCGGCTCTTCTGTTGACTGGCAAAACCGATGCGCGCGAGGTTCTTGACGGCAAGGAGCCGTTCGTCAGTGGATCAAGCAAGGAGGCGATTACCCATCATTACGATGTATCCAACGAGTTTTATCGCTTATTCCTCGATGAACGAATGGTTTACACATGCGGTTACTTCAAGGACTGGGCCAATGATATCGACCAAGCCCAGAAGGACAAGCTGGAGCTTATTTGCCGTAAACTACGATTGAAACCCGGTGACCGTCTTCTAGATATCGGTTGTGGTTGGGGTGCCCTCCTGATCTATGCAGTGCAGAACTTTGGCGTCATCGGAACTGGCGTTTCATTGTCTGAAGCGCAAAGCGCGCTGGCCCGCGAGAGGATCAAGCAGGCAGGACTTGAAGACAGGATTACCATCCACGTCAAATCCTATGCAGAACTTGATGGTCAGTTCGACAAGATTTCATCTGTGGGAATGTTCGAGCATGTGGGAATTGCCAACTACGATAGCTATTTCAGCGCTGTGAACCGGCTTCTACGCCCCGGTGGACTTTATATGCATCACGCAATCACAAGGCGCATGAAGAAGAACAAGAAATCCTTCAAACGTAAAAGTGCAGAGCATAAGGCGCTTGTGAAGTATATTTTTCCCGGCGGGGAACTCGATCATCTTGGAATGACCGTAGAGAACCTTGAAGGGCACGGGTTCGAAGTCCACGACGTCGAAAATTTACGCGAACATTATGGCCGCACCTGCCGGTTATGGTGTGAACGACTGTATTCCAATTTCGACAAAGCCGTTGCCGAAATTGGATATCCGAAAGCGCGTCTCTGGCTGCTTTATCTCGCGGGATGTTCGCTGGCATTTGAGAGAGGCACCGTCCAAATCAACCAGACGGTGGCTTCAAAACGCAAACGCGGCATTTCCGCTGTGCCGCAGACGAGAGCGGATATCTATACCAGTTTCAGCCGGCCGGGACGTGAGTAGGCAGCGAGGGTAATCGCTGCTGAGACCCACGACCGGCTAAACAGTCTCCACTAACTGTACGCTTTGTACCGGTTTAGCCTGTATCTGGCGCCATAGAGGCGTCATTGCAGCTGTGATTTCTCCATAAAGCGCGTAACGGCGATTATAGTGTCCATCCAGCGCGGCGTTCGGCTTGTAATGCCGATCGGCGCGCACCATGGCATTGGCACCTTCTGTGAAATCTGAGAACAGCCCAACACCGGTCCCCGCCGCAATGGCTGCGCCAAGTGCGCCTGTTTCTCGTGAGACGGCAACAGAAACTGGCACGCCGAGTACATCGGCAAATATCTGGGGCCATAAACGGCTGCGTGAGCCGCCACCGGAAAGCAAAGCCTCCTCGAAGGTCGCGCCTGCTTTTCGGATGGTTTCCACATGCTGGCGATGACCGAAGGCAACGCCTTCAAGCAAAGCGCGTATCAGATGCCCCTTCGTATGCCAGCCCGCAATACCGTAAAACCCTGCGCGGGCGTGGCCGTCCTGCTGCGCTCCGTAGAGATAAGGGTGGTAAAGCGGATCATCACTTGCAGGTTCGATGGCTGCGGCGAGACTGCAACAAACATCAAATGGCGAGACATCGGCATGATGGTCGCCTTCAAAAAATTCCCGCACCAGCCATTCAAGATTCGCCGCAGAGGTAGCGCTGTTTTCCATCGCCATGTAACGGCTGCGATCAAAAGTAGAGGTCATGAAGACCGGCCCCTTGAGATCAGGACTATCGACAATAATCTGGTTGATGCTCCACGTACCTGCAATGATCGATGCGCTTCCCGTGCGCGAGACGCCAGAACCCAGCGCCGATGCTACGACATCGAAGAGACCTCCAACAACGGGCGTACCCGCCGCAAGCCCAGTCTCCCTTGCCACAGCCTCAGTTACATTACCTGCAATATTGTCGCTTTCGATGAGCGGCGGCAGGATGTCCATACTGTCACCCAAACCGTAAGCATCCATCAAAGCACTGTTGTAACGGCGCGTTGCAAGATCGAGCAAGCCTGCCCCCGACATATCGGAAACTTCGCTGAAACGTTTGCCCGTCAAGCGATTGACCACGAAGTCCTTGGAGAAAAATACCGTGCCTATCTGGTCAAACAGTTCAGGCTGGTAGCGCTTCAGCCAGGCAAGCAGCGTCGGGGTTTGGGAGGGCCATGGACGCTGGCGCGCTATCGGATAGGTCTTTGCGCCCACCTCTTCCGCCGCCCACTCTTCAACGAGACCAGTCGCGCGGGTGTCGAGCGACTGGATGCCTATGAGCGGATCTCCCTCCCGGTCGAGCGCGTAGAGCCCGTTACCGTGTCCGGCACAGCCGATAGCGGCAATATCACTCGCCGCTATCCCCGCCTTATCAAGGCAAGCCCGAATAACCCGCTTGGCATTGGACCAGAGCTCGCCAAGGTCACGCTCGACGTGACCGGGATGCAGCATGCGGCTATGTCCTTCTTCACCTGCATGGGCGAGCTCCCGTCCCGAAAGATCAAAAACCACCGCCTTGATGACAGTGTTGCCCGCATCGAGCCCCAACAGATATTTTTGCATGAAGAACCCCTCCCAAGGTCCAACCAATCCAGTAACTCAGCCCTGCTGATAAAGCGAGTAGGCCTCCTCGCCGCTCGCATTCTTATGAATAATCGCCATCAACCCACGCACCACGGCGCTTGGATTGGCATGCTGATATATGTTGCGCCCATAGACCATGCCCATTGCACCTTGCTGCATCAAGGCTGCAGATTTTGCAAACACTGCGGAGAGATCTTCCTTACCGCCGCCACGCACCAGCACCGGACAGCGCGCCGTCTCTACAACACGATGGAAATCCTCTGCATTTGTTGTGGGGTCTGCCTTGATTATGTCAGCTCCCATTTCTCGGGCGAGCCGTGTGAGTGTCACGATCTTGTCGGCATCACCGTCAACCATGTAGCCACCGCGTTCAGTGACTGGCTGCATGACGAGCGGTTCAATCATGAGCGGCATGCCGTATTTTTCGCAATCTGCCCGGACGCGGGAAATGTTCTGTACGCATTGGCGAAAGAGAGCCGGTTCGTCCGGCAGCATGAAGAGGTTCACCACCACGCAGGCCGCATCCATTTGTAGCGCTCCAATCAGCGGATCGGCCTCGTTCTGCAGCACCGCCCACATGTCGCGATGGCGGATGCGGTTATAGGGATTGCCCATGTCGAGGCGCATGACCAGCGCTGGCTTATCCTTACCGGGAATATCCTGCAGCAGATCGGCCTGACCATAGTTCATTTGGATGGCATCAGGCTTTGCCTCAACCAATGCCTTAATGACAGCAGGCATATTCTCCAATCCGTCGAGAAAAGATGGTTCATTGCACACGCCATGGTCAACAGCCACATCCAGACAACGACCGTTGCCGAACAACCGGTTCATCCGGAATTTGCAGTTTTCTCGCATAATTCACTCCTTTGTTCATTCCTTGCGGAAAGGGTTTCCTCGGCGACGTCGTGGCGTTCGCGCATGAGGGTTAGAAATCGTTTCAACTCAGCGTTTGCACGCTGTGGCGGCCAGCTTTTCTCCTTCGCAAGCAGATCAAGGACAGCCTTCGCTATAGCGAGGGAAAGTTCACCTGAGATCGCCAATGTCGTACGACGCAAAAGCAAGTCATCGAGATGCTCGACTGCCTCGGTTCGGATGAGATAAAGGAACTCTCGCGTACTGTAGTCAGCATTGGGCAAGGCATAATCTGGCCCTTCCACGATGAAACGAGCGATTTTGACGGCATCTGTGCCGTAACGTTCAAAGAGTGTTTCAATGCGGCCTGCGGGAAGTCCGGTGGCGGCAGCCGTTTTTGCGATCCAGCTCGCACGGTCTTTCGGAAATTCACGTCCACCACCT
This sequence comes from Ochrobactrum sp. A-1, assembly GCF_022488005.1. Lineage (NCBI taxonomy): Bacteria > Pseudomonadati > Pseudomonadota > Alphaproteobacteria > Hyphomicrobiales > Brucellaceae > Ochrobactrum > Ochrobactrum sp. A-1. The sequence continues at coordinate 1,728,901 of NZ_JAKVQC010000007.1, read as the reverse complement.
ATGGCGCGTTCCGTTGTGTCGATCCGTCGCGACAAACCCAGCCGTTTCAGCGCCATATCGGCCGCCATTTCGCCAAAGGAGCGGAAAGTCGTCCATTTTCCACCGATCATGCAGAGGACGGGAGGACGGTTATCCTGCCCTTCAAGCACCGTGCAGAAATGGTCGCGTGGGATACGGCCCGTAAAACTGTCGTTGCTGGCTGGCAGCGGGCGCACGCCTGCGAACTGGAAGACAATCTCCTCAGGACGTATTTTGATCTCTGGCAGCACGAAAGCGAGCGATTGCAAAATGTAGTCCCGTTCGTCTGCCTCGCAGCGCACGGTGCCGGGATCGTCGACGCGGATATCCGTCGAGCCGACGAGAACTTTGCCGAGATAGGGAAACAGGATGCAGATGCGTCCGTCCTCGTTCTCGTAATAGATCATGTGCCCATCAAGACTGTCACTGAGAGCGGGATTATCGACAATGAGATGCGAGCCTTTGGTGACCCCCATCAGCGGGGCAGGTTGTGCCTCTTTCGGAAACAGTGTGCCATTCGCGATATCGATCCAGCCACCCGTCGCGTTGATGACCAGCCGCGGCTGGATAGAGAGTGTTTCGCTGGAAATACCGTCGAATAACTGAAAATCACCACCGCCACTTTCACAAATTGCCGCATAGTTCAGCGCCTTGGCATTCGGTCCAGCTGAAAGGCCGTCGCGCAGAAGCTCGACCCCAATCCGCTCTGGATGGCTGACCCAAGCATCGAAGTAGGTAGCGGAACTGCGGATCGCGGGATTGAGCGAAGGCCATTTTGCAAGTGTCGTTTTGCGACTGCGAAAACGGTGTTTTGGCATAAGCGCTCGTTTGCGCGTCAGAAAATCGTAGATACCTAATCCTGCTTTGATGGCGATTGCACCACGCCGGCTCGGACGGCGCGTAAGCCCCAGAAAACGTACAATCCCATTTCCTAACCCCGAGAAAATGTCGAAGATCGGAACGGTTGTCGGTAGCGGCGCGACATAGTGGGGAGCATTGCGCAGCAATCTGTCACGCTCGACAAGGGATTCCTTCACGAGGCTGAACTCGCCATTCTCCAGATAACGCAAACCACCGTGAACCATACGTGAAAGCGCAGCGCTGGCGCCCGAACAATAATCGGACTGCTCAACCAGCAGCACGTTCACGCCCTGCAGCGCAAGCTCACGGAAAACGCTGAGCCCGTTAATGCCACCGCCGACGACACAAACGTCCACCTTCGGGCTCTGGCGGAGCCCGTCTAATATCTCTTTTCGGTTCATGATGGCCGTCCGTTATCCGTCCATGTTAACCAGTTGTGCCGAAATGGCCGTGTCGATAGCCGCAAGGTCATCGGACGAAAGCCGGAGCCTTCCTGCCTGCGCATTGTCGAGCGCCTGCGCTGGATTTCTCGCCCCGCAAAGTGCGAAGGTCACTCCCGGCTGCGCCAGCGTCCAAGCAATCACGATCTGGGCTATCGTCGCGCCATGGCGATCGGCGACCGGCTTTACAGCCGTCGCAAAATCCTTTGCCTTCTGCCGGTTGGCAACGGAAAAGCGTGGATTGTCCTTGCGTTGATCGTCCCCGGAAAACACACGTTCCGGTCCGATCATGCCAGACAGAAGACCAAGCGCGAGTGAGGAATAGCTCAACGTCGATACATTGTTTGCAGTGGTAAGCGGCAGCAAGTCTTGCTCGATCTCCCGATCGATCATGCTGAGCCGCTCCTGGATCGCATCGAGCGCGCCAGTCTGGACATAGTGCTCCAGTTCCGACCGATTGACGTTGCTGGCACCAACAGCCCGGATTTTGCCTGCCTGTTTCAGGTCATCAAGCGCCGCGACGGTCTCTTCGATTGGTGTCGTCGGGTCCTGCCAATGAGTGATGTAAAGATCGATATAATCGGTACCAAGGCGGCGCAAACTTTCTTCCACCTCGTGGATGATCGCATCCCGCCCCAGATAGCGATGGACTGGCTTTCCATCCTGATCGAAGAAGTGCTTACCTTTCCGGGTATGCCAGACGAGGCCGCATTTGGTCGCGATCACCGCCTTGTCGCGGCATCCGGCAATTGCCTTGCCGACAATTTCCTCAGATCGTCCGAGGCCGTAGGCCGGCGCCGTATCGATCAGCGTCACGCCAGCATCCAGCGATGCCTGGATAGCTGCGATGGATTGGGCTTCATCCGTTCCGCCCCACATCCAGCCGCCTATAGCCCATGTACCGAGACCGACTGCGGACGCCCTGACGCCGGAGCGCCCGATTTCGCGGATCAACTGTTCGCCGCTCATGCGAAATATCCTTCTTGGGATGCAAGTTCGAGAATGCGGGCGCCAGTCGCTTCGTCGGTGACGAGCGTATCGAGATGATTGCCGCGAAGAACACTCAGGATAGATTCGGCCTTGTTCAATCCGCTGGCGACACCGATCTTCGTCGGGATGTGCGCAAACTCATTCAGCGTAAGCGAGACCAGCGCACGATTGAGGCTATAGTTGCAAATCTGTCCCTCCACATCGAGCAGATGGGCGAGAAGTTCCGCACTGGCACCGGAATGCTCGATAGCCGTCCGGTCTTCACTCGACGACGGGTGCAGATCGTAATAGGTCGAATCCGTACTGACGATAGAGCCGATACCGACGATGGCCACCTTGGCCTCCCTCGCCCGTTGGAACACGTCAGCGACAGAGCGCATGTTCATCAGCATAGCGCGCTGCGCAGCATCATCTGCGAACAAGGGCGCATGTATCTGATAGGAATGCCCTCCGAGTTTTTCGGCCATCAAGGTCGAGACGTGATTGACGTCAGTATAGTGCTTTCCCTGCACACAGCCCGTTGCTGGAATAACCTCGACATCGAAACGGCGTGGGGTCTGAATTCCAGCGACCACGGAACTCACGCCCTTTCCGCCAGTGATGCAGATCGTGTCACCATCGGCGATTTCTTCAAGAAGCAGGCGGGCAGCGGCTTCCCCCACCGCCAGCAAAGCCGTTTGCGGGTTGTCGGATGCGGTCGGCACAACAATGGCGCGGCTAATGCCACCAAGCGCCAGTAATCGTTCTTCCAGATCGATAAGAGGCTCAACCGGCGACTTGATCTTGATTTCTACAAGGCCAAGCTGGCGGCCGCGTTTGATGAGCCGGTTGACAGTTGCGTGAGAAATCCCGAGCTGGTCCGCAATCTGCGCCTGCGTCAACCCTTCCAGAAAATGCAGGACGAGAGCCTGATGCATCTGGCGGGCAACGACGATTTCCTCACGTGGCGCTGTTGTTCTTGGTTTCAGTTTAGCAATGGGCATATCAGGACGCCTTCCGCTTGTGCAGGAAATGGTCGATCGAAACAGCGGCAAGAAGAATGCAGCCCTTGATCATGTCCTGCCAGTACACCGAAACATTGAGAAGGATCAGCGAGGATGTGACCAGCGAAAGCAGAGCCATGCCGAGAATAGCGCCAAGGATAGTACCTGAACCGCCGCTGAGCGATGCACCGCCGATGACTGCGGCAGCGATAATATTCAGCTCCATGCCAACACCAAAAGTAGGCGTAGCAGCACCGAAGCGGGACATATAAATGACGCCTGCAACACCGGCGAGCGTCGAGCACAACACCGTAACCCAGAATTTGACCTGGTTCGTCTTTATGCCTGAATAGAGCGCCGCTTTCTCATTGCTGCCGGTATAGAACACCTTGCGAAAGGCCGTGGCGCGACGGAGCAGGAAGTCGAACAGAATGACGACGGCGACGAAAATCAAAATGACATAGGGGATGCCATAGAATGTGCCCTGCCCCACCGCTTTAAAGCTTGGCGGCAGCGTGAAAAGCGACAGCGGCGTTCCTTTGGTGATGATAAGGCAGAGGCCACGCACAATTACCATGGCTGCCAGCGACGTGATGAAATGGTTGAGGCCAACGACGGTTACGAAGAATCCCATAATGCCGCCGATGGCTGCGCTCGCCGCAATGCCTACAAGCGAAGCCGTCCATGGATCGAGCCCAGCCAGAAAGAGTGCGCCGGAAAGGACCATGGAGAAACAGACCACCGAGCCCACCGAAAGGTCGATGCCCCCGACAATCAACAGGATCGTCATCCCCACCACGACGATGCCTTCCACCGAGAAACTCATCAACATCGCACGAAAATTGCCGAGCGTCAGAAAATGCGGCGACGCAAAACTCATCACCACGGCCAATGCCAGAATGATCGCAATCAAACCGGCTTCACGCATGGTTCCTATGCGCCTTATCGACGAATTTTTTGGCGCAGCCGCTGCCATTGTGTCGATTGCCATTTCACCCTCTCCCATTTTCTTTTCATGCGGCATGATGCGATGCCCGTTCCGCGCCAACGCCTGAAGCAAGAAGGATCACTGCCTCTTCCGACATGGTGTCCGTAGAAAGCTCTCCCGCGATGTGCCCTTCCCGAACGACGAGCACGCGGTCAGCAAGACCAAGCAGTTCCGGCATTTCCGACGAGATGACGATGATACCAATACCGGAACGCGCAAGCTCCCGCAGCAGGCGATGAATTTCCGCCTTTGCGCCGACATCAATGCCCCGTGTCGGTTCATCCATCAGAATGACTTTGGGCTTTACCGCCAGTTGCTTGGCGATTGCCACTTTCTGCTGATTGCCGCCTGAAAGTGATTTCACAGGCGCTTCGATGCCACCCATGCGCACGGAAAGCCGTTTCGCAAAATCCTCTGCAAGTGCAGCCTCGGCTCGACCGTTCAGAAGTCCGGCGGCATTGGTCAATGATTTCAGGTCCAGCACGGAAATATTCTGCGCGATGGACATCTCCAGGAATACGCCAGAACCTTTGCGGTCTTCTGAAAGATAAACAATGCCGGCCTTGGCTGCGTCGGAATATGAACTGATCTTCTGTGTCTTGCCATGGAGGCGAACTGTTCCCGCAGTGCGTGGACGAAGGCCGCAGATACCTTCGGCAATCTCCGTTCGCCCCGATCCGATAAGGCCACCGACACCAAGAATTTCACCTTTGCAAACGGCAAAGCTTACGTCATTAAAGCGCACGCCATCGCCAATGCCGTCGACTTCGAGAATAATTTCGCCTGCCGCCTCGTGTGATCCAAGCTTATCTGGGTAGAGCTGCGTGATCTCTCGTCCTACCATCCGACGCACCACATCGTCGGGTTTCACATCTGCAATGCGATCGGTGCATACATAACGACCATCGCGGAAAACCGTCACCCGGTCGCAGAGGCTGAAAATCTCGGCCATACGATGACTGATATAGATGATGGAAATGCCATTCGCCTTTAGATCACGGATAATCGAAAAGAGCTGCTGTGCCTCGGTTTCGGTGAGCGCAGCCGTCGGTTCATCCAGAATCAACACACGGCAGTCGAGTGTCAGCGCTTTGGCGATCTCCACGAGCTGCTGGCTAGAAATCGGCAAGTTGGCGACCTTCTGCCGAACATCGATAGCCGCCAGGCGGTTCATCACGATCTGCGCATCACGTTCCAGCGCGCGGTAATTCATGAACGGCGAACGACGGCGATTGGTCGTCGCCATAAACATGTTTTCGGCCACTGTAGCGTCCGGACAAAGCGCTATTTCCTGATGCACCAGACCGATACCAAGCGATTGCGCCACGGCGGGGGAGGCAATGTGAACGGTTTTGCCGTCAATGCGTATCTTACCTTCAGTCGGCTGCAAAACGCCAGCGATAATGCTCATCAGTGTCGATTTACCAGCACCGTTCTCGCCGCAGAGCGCATGGACCTCACCACGTTCAAGCCTGAAATCCACTTGCGTCAGCGCCTTCACCGCTCCGAAATGCTTGGTTACACCGTGGATGGTAAGCACCGGTTCAGCCATCTTTTTCCTCCCTCTCCATTCCAACCATCCGCACCACAGGGCGCGGATGGCTTCTTGAACGGAGCCTATTCCTCAATGCCCTTAGTACCGCGACGCTTCAGATATTTGTCCCAATAGAAGTCGTCCGCGTTTTCTGCGGTCACAATCGAGAGGCCATTATCGACAACGGGAATGCTCATCGGGTTGAAGCCGGAACGCTTGGCGTCATTCATCGGGTCGATCAGTTCCGGATGCTTGGCAAGCCACAGCAGCATGAAGCCCATATAGCCCTGCATGCCCTGGTTCGGATTGATCGAACCGAAGACTTCACCAGCCTTGATCATGTCGAGGATGTTGGCGTTGACGTCGGCACACATGACGAGAACCTTGCCACCGGCTTCCTTGTTCGCCTGAGCAGCCCCAATTGCGGAGTTGGCCTCCGGCATGAAAACCGCACCAAGGTTCGGATTGGCCTGAATGAGGCTCGACAGACCCTGATAAGCCTTGGTCGGGTCCTGATTGGAAGCAGCGCGACCGACCAGTTTCATGTCCGGCCACTTTTCTTCCATACGGGCAATGAAGGCTGCAATCCGCTTGTCGTGATTATCCTGTCCCGGATTTTCAAGAACTGCATATTCGCCTTTGCCGCCCATTTTCTGGGCAATGGCATCGGCTGCATATGTACCTTCGCGGGTATTGTCCGAAGTGATGAAGGACACACGCTTCGACAGCGGTGAGTCTGCTGCGAAGGTGACGACAGCCGTGCCCTGATCAATCGCCCGGTTGATAGGCTCGATGAACGGGTCAGAATTCATTGGATGAACGAGAATGCCAGCCGGGTTCTGCGCCAAAGCCTGATCGAACGTCGCGATCTGTTTGTTCACGTCATATTCCGGCGTACCCGTATATTCCGTCTCACAGCCGAACTGCTGACCAGCCTGCTTGAACATTTCATAGACGGGAAACCAGTATTCAACGCCAGAAACCATGACGTTCATCACATATTTTTCGCCCGGTTTACAGCGGAACGGATTTTCCGTCTCGGCTGCCGTTGCGGAACCGGCCAGAAGCGTTGCCGCAAGAACCGCCAGTGCGGTCGTGCTCAGAAAATTGCGCAAGTGTCCTCCTCGAGGCCGAAGCCCCTCCCAAACGCGCGGATAGCGTCCCAAAAACGCCGTTGATCTTTATGAAGACCGGCCCTCCTCCTCGAAGACCAGTATTGATAGCTAATCGCAAAGAAATGCGCCTGTCAATATAATTCACATAATGAAATATATTTCACGGTACTTGTTCATTTTGCCCATGGTCAAGCTGGATCGGTGGCGAAGCGCATATCTGGATGATGAAATTTTTGATGCTGCCCGCATGTTCCCTATTTCTGAAAATGGCAGCCACTTCCGACATGATCGGCTTTCCCGCTATTGGACGAAAAACCATATTGGGCATGTGCACGACGTTTCTCACCACGCCCGGTATTACCGATATGCCTGCACCCAAAGACACTTGTGTCAAAACAGCTAGAAGACCGCCCGGCTTTGCAACGATCCTTGGAGTGAATCCTCCGCGCTTCGCGACTTCATACGTACCTGCCTCCTGTTCGGGCAGAATAAATCGGCTTTCTGCAAGAAGAGCGTACTGCCCCTCCAACGCTGCAACCGTCAGCCGATGGTCTGAGGGGACTGCCAGACAAAAATAGTCTTGCAGCAAAACATGAGCACTGAGTGACGGTGGGAGCGTCATCGGCATACGGACGAAGCCAATGTCGAGATGTCCTTCCTCGATGAGCTTTGGGAGTTCCTCCATCGGAAACTCACGCGAGTGAAGCTCCACCTGAGGCCAATCTCCTGCGAAACGGCTGATCTGCGTCTGCAAGGCTCCGGCATAAGCCGCCGAGCCAACATAGCCGATTTCGATCCGCCCGATTTCCCCCCGCCCGGCTCGGCGTCCGACACTTTCTGCCTTGTCGAACTGATCCAGCACTAATCTTGCTTCCTTCAGAAAGACCTCGCCCGCCGGGGTGATTGTGACTGAACGTTTGGTTCTGAGAAAAAGCTTCGCACCGAGCCGCCGCTCGATTTCCTGTATCTGAACCGTAAGCGTCGGAGCAGCAATGTTCAACCGCTCCGCAGCTCTTGAAAAATGAAGCTCTTCGGCGAGAGCCACTAAATAGCGAAGGTGCCTGAGTTCCATGTGCGCTTCCAACAATTAGGTAAAAACTAATATTATTCCAAATTACCGCGAATGAAAGAAATTCAAAAATCCGATCTATTGGCACTGTCAATCTCTATGAAAGAATGTCTTATGTCCCGACATACTGTCGCAATCATCTCCTCGCTAATCACAACGATAACCCTCACTAACTCGGCATTCGCACTGGACTTGCCGACAAAACCTTTTCTTACGCTCGAAGCTGCCCGCTTCGTCGTTGCGGCCGCCGAGGAAGAAGCTAAGGTGAATGGCTGGCCCTGTGTGATCTCTGTCGTCGATGCGGAGGGTATGCCAATTCTGACCGTGCGCATGGACGACGCATCAGTACCTGCTGGCGTCGAACTTGCACCTGAAAAAGCTCGAACAGCCGCTCTTTTCCGTCGAGAAAGCGGCGCTTTGGAAGATGCCATCAACGGGACACGTCCTGCTGTCATCACCGCGCGTGGATTTGTGCTTATGCGTGGTGGCGTGCCCATCACCGTGGGCGGTAAGGTTGTCGGCGCCATCGGCGTATCGGCGGACACGCCCGATCATGACCAGCAAATTGCTAAGGCTGGTGCGGCAGCGCTGACAACAAAATGACGACAGCTCTTGCATCCGCACCGCGTCTTACCAATTCAACTTTGATTTTGCTGACGGCATCGACCGGTTGCGCAATGACCGTGCTGGACACAAATGTCGTCGCAATGGTCCTACCGACTATCGCACAGGAATTTTCTGCCAGTTTTGCCGATGTCGAGTGGGTTATCAGTACTTATGTTCTTTGTTTCGCGTCACTCCTCTTACCAGCCGGCGCCCTAGCCGATCGGTTCGGACGCCGAACTGTTTTCCTGATCGGAATTGGCGCGTTCGCATTGTCGTCCTGGCTTTGCGGTGTGGCGAATTCTGCCAGTACACTTTATCTCGCCCGTGCATTGCAAGGCGCAAGCGCGGCCTTCCAGCTCGCACCCGCGCTCGCAATCATTGGCCATACGTTCCATACCGAAGACGAACGTAACCGTGCATGGTCAATCTGGGGTGGTATCATGGGTCTGACCATGGTCCTGTCACCCATTATCGGCGGCATTATTGCCCATGCGCTTGGCTGGCGATGGGCATTCTACATAAACATACCCATCAGCATTGTTCTGGCACTTGCTACGCTGCGTTTCGTCACGGATTCAAATGATGAAAATGCACGACGTCTCGATCCTATCGGGATCATTTCCTTTGCAGCGACCATGTTTGCATTAACATGGGGGCTCATCAATGGGCAGGCACATGGCTGGACATCTCCAATCGCTGTGACAGGTTTTGTCAGCGGCGTTGCCGGGCTGATGATTTTTCTTATCGCCGAAACTGCCCAGCAGCGCCCGATGCTCGATCTCAGTCTGTTTCGTAATCCCCGCTTCATCGGTGGTGTCTGGGCGATGTTCGCCTATGCCGCCTGCGCGCAGGTGATGGCATCCATGCTGCCACTGTTCCTTCAGAACGGCTTCGGTCAGCCACCATTGCAGGCTGGTTTTGCCATGCTCCCATTTGCAAGCGCGATGCTGATCTTCCCCAATGTCGGGCGCCTTCTCGGAAAGAAAGTATCATCTCGAGAAATTCTTGCCCTGGGTCTCATGGTCGTCGGCGTTGGCAGCCTCGTGACAAGCCTCGGTGCGCATTCCGGAAACTGGTCTATCGTGATGTGCGGCATGTTTCTGATCGGGAGCGGTGGCGGCCTGCTGAACGGTGAGACCCAGAAGGCGATTATGAGCGCGGTTTCGCGCGAACGGGCCGGGATGGCATCTGGCATCAGCACAACCGCTCGGTTTACTGGCATTCTGCTCGGCTTCGCAGTCCTGAGCGGTGTGCTAGCAAGTGCTGTCCGAACTCATCTAATTCAAACGGATTGCAGCGATCCTACATGCAGCGGAGATTTTGCTGATGCGATAGTGGCAGGCGACCTACCCAATGCGCTTTACATGGTGGCACCGTCAGCCAGAACTGTCACATCTGAACTTGCCATGCGGGGTTATTCCGCCGGTTTCTCGGTTGCGCTGCTGGTTTCCGCGACCGTCGCCATCGCCTCCTCGCTTCTGGTGTACCGCCTGATGAAACGACAATAACCTTCTCGCGAAGGCTCTATTCCTTTTTATAAAGTGTACGCGACCGCTCGAGATGACGGAGCATGGCAGCCTCGGCACGGTCCGCATCCTTACCGGACAGGCAATCCAGTATTTCCTCGTGCTCAACGAGGGTATATTTCTCCTTACCCGTCCAGATAAGCATATGAGTATGATACTCTTTCAGCCAGGCCAACATGGCCTCGCTCACTGCTACCAATATCGGATTACCAGCAATTCTGGCTATCCGGACATGAAACTCCATATCGGCAGCGATGAATGCATCCGCGTCACCAAGCGATTCCCGCTGCCGTTCGATGATCTCTCGCAGTTCCGCGATATCATTTTCCGTTATCTTCTGCGCAGTCTCGCGAACAATACCGCGTTCGAAGAAAATTCTTGCACTCTTCAAATCCTCCAGTGTGTCCATTGATTGCGCAAGCATGATCTTCGCAGTCGGATCTACCTGCTGAAAGATCGACTTTGCCGTTAGCTTCAGCACCTTGGCACGCTCTCCGTGCGAAATACTGACCAGTCCCATTTTGGCAAGCGACTGCATTGCCTCGCGAATTGCGGGGCGACCAACACCGAAACGCTCCATCAGAACTCGTTCCGACGGCATTTCGTCCCCCGGCCCCAACTCACCGGAGGTGATCATGTTTTCGAGCCGATCAAAAACTTCATCGGACAATTTGCGACGAACAATAGGTTCGATTGGCTGGTTCATTGCATCTCACCCCTCATGCGCTTTCCCCTCTTATGCATCTTCGAATGCGTGGAGAAAAGCTATTTGCCCACAGCAGTCGAAGCGTCTCACAATTTTTCACTTGCGCATAATGGAGTACTCATTATACCAGTTATCCTGCATACGCCAAGCGAACACCGCTGGCAACAAACCAATAGCCAGTTCCCGGTAACGACCATGCACATAAACTTGACCTATCGCATTGAGACAACCGGCAGCATCGAGCAGATGGCAGCCAAGATTGCGAGCGATCAGTCTACCGGCACTTTCGTCTCCGTTCCCGGTGAAACGGAAGAACTGAAGGCGCGCGTTGCAGCACGCGTGCTCGCAATTCGTCCACTTGAAGATGCAACAGTTCCAGCCTGGCCAGAACTTGAACCAGCTCACGGCCCAATCAAGCGTGCCGATGTCGACATCGCCTTCCCGCTCGACGCAATCGGTACTGATCTTGCAGCACTGATGACGATTGCTGTTGGTGGTGTTTACTCGATCAAGGGCATGACCGGCATTCGCGTTGTCGACATGAAGCTGCCGGATGCATTTCGCACAGCCCATCCCGGACCACAATTCGGGATTGCCGGAAGCCGTCGCCTCACCGGCGTTGAAAAGCGCCCGATCATCGGCACCATCGTCAAGCCAGCCCTTGGTTTGCGTCCGCATGAGACCGCAGAACTTGTCGGCGAATTGATCGAATCTGGTGTTGATTTCATCAAAGACGATGAAAAACTGATGAACCCGGCCTATTCGCCGCTCGAAGAGCGCATCGCCGCTATCATGCCGCTTATTCTCAATCATGAGCAGAAGACCGGCAAAAAGGTCATGTATGCTTTCGGCATTTCGCACGCCGATCCTGACGAGATGATGCGCAACCATGACATGGTGCTGGAGGCTGGCGGCAATTGCGCCGTCGTCAACATCAATTCGGTCGGCTTTGGCGGCATGAGCTTCCTGCGCAAGCGCTCCGGCCTTGTACTGCATGCGCATCGCAACGGCTGGGATATTCTGACCCGTAATCCGGGTGCAGGCATGGATTTCCGCGTTTACCAGCAGTTCTGGCGCCTGCTCGGCGTCGATCAGTTCCAGATCAATGGCATCCGCGTGAAATATTGGGAGCCGGACGAAAGCTTCGTCAATTCGTTCAAGGCTGTCAGCACACCATTGTTCAGGCATGCCGATTGCCCGCTTCCCGTCGCCGGTTCCGGCCAGTGGGGCGGTCAGGCACCTGAAACCTATGAACGTACAGGCCGCACCACGGACCTGCTTTATCTGTGCGGCGGCGGCATTGTCAGCCATCCGGGTGGCCCGGCAGCTGGTGTTCGCGCCGTACAGCAAGCATGGGAAGCAGCAGTCGCTGGCATCACACTTGAAACCTATGCTGCTGAGCATCCTGAACTTGCAGCTTCGCTCGCAAAATTCGGCTCCGTTAATTCAAATGGAGGAGGCGAATAATGACCAAGGCTTCCAACGAATTGCTGCTGTCTTACTACGGTGACGACCTCACAGGCTCGACCGATGTTATGGAAGCCGTGTCTTCCAACGGCGTTGACACTGTGCTGTTCATGAATGTGCCGGACGAAGAGCTTCTTTCGCGCTTTTCGCACTGTAAGGCTATCGGTCTTGCAGGAACGAGCCGCAGCGAAACGCCGGAATGGATGCAGGAAAATCTCACGCCTGCATTCAACTGGCTCAAAAGCTTGAATGCTGCGATTGCTCATTACAAGGTCTGCTCAACATTCGATTCCGCCCCCCATGTCGGCAATATCGGCAAGGCCGTCGAAATCGGCAAAGCGGTCTTTGGTCAGACCTATGTGCCGTTGGTTGTTGGCGCACCGCAGCTCAAACGTTATACCGCTTTCGGGAATCTCTTTGCCGCCTATCAGGGCGAAGTCTATCGTATTGACCGCCATCCGGTCATGAGCCGCCATCCCGTCACGCCAATGCACGAAGCGGACCTGCGCGAGCATCTGGCTAAGCAGACCGCACTGAAAACCGTGCTTGCTGATCTCGTAGCGCTTTCAGCCTCCGATGCGGATGAGCGTGTAAACGCGATTGTCAAAGATGCTGACGGCATGTTGTTGCTTGACGTTGACAGCCACGAAAGCCAGCTGCAGGCAGGTGAACAGCTCTGGCGTTTGCGTTCCCGCGATGGCTGGTTTGTCGCTGGGTCGTCCGGCGTCGAATATGCGCTTCTGGCCGCCTGGGCCAAGGCCCGACTGATCGGTGCGAAAAAAGAGTTTCCGCTTCCCGGCAAGGCTGACCGCATCGCGATCGTTTCGGGCAGCGTCTCACCAACCACCGAACGCCAAATCCGTCATGCAACCACATCGGGCTTTACCGGCATTGATCTTAACCCGCTCGATCTTCTCTGCGAAAACGGCAATCAGGCAATCGAAGCTGCCATTGCTGACGGCCAGAAAGCGCTCCAGCAGGGCAACAGTGTGATCCTCAACACCGCGCTTGGTCCGTCCGCTGATCGCGGCACAGAAATTGATAAGATCGCAGGCAGCCGCCACAAACTGGCCCGTAGCCTCGGCTTCATCCTCCGCAGCCTTGTCGAACGCGAACAGCTTACCCGCGCAGTTATTGCAGGCGGCGACACTTCCAGCCACGCATTGCGTGAACTGCATGTCGATGCACTCACCACGCTTTTGCCGCTTCCACAAACTCCGGGGTCGCCGCTTTGCACGGCGCACGGCGCTCACGCCGCCACCAACGGCCTGCAGGTTGCCCTCAAGGGCGGCCAGGTCGGCTCAGACAATTATTTCAGTCAGATTCGCGACGGGCTGATCGCTTGAATCTGGAATACTCATTGACTGGTTATACCAGTTACACTACCAAAAGTCTGGAAGGAAATACAATCATGACAGCTATCGCTTTGTTCGGAGCGGGCGGCAAGATGGGCTACCGTCTGGCCAAGAACCTCCAAGATTCACGCTTTGACGTACGTCACATCGAAGTCAGCGACGCAGGCAAGGCACGCCTGAAGAACGAACTCGATATTGACACCATCGATGCAGATGCAGGTCTCGAAGGCGCTGAAGTAGTCATTCTGGCTGTGCCGGATACCATCATCGGTAAGGTTGCTGCAGGTATCGTTGACAAGCTGAAGCCAGGCACAATGGTTATCGCGCTCGACGCAGCCGCTCCATTTGCAGGTCACCTGCCAGAACGCGCAGACCTCACCTATTTCGTAACCCATCCTTGCCATCCGCCGATCTTCAACGACGAAACGGACGTGCAGGCAAAGAAGGACCACTTCGGCGGTCTGTTTGCAAAGCAGCACATCGTTTCGGCTCTGATGCAGGGCCCGGAAGAAGCTTATGCGCTAGGTGAAGAAATCGCGAAGGTCATCTGGGCACCTGTCATGCGCTCGCACCGCGTGACCGTCGAGCAGCTCGCAATCCTCGAGCCGGGCCTTTCGGAAACCGTTTGCGCTTCGCTTCTGGTCGTCATGAAGCAGGCCATGGATGAAAGCGTCCGGCGTGGCGTTCCTGAAGAGGCGGCCCGAGACTTCCTGCTGGGGCATATGAATGTCCTTGGAGCGGTCATTTTCGGCGAAGTTCAAGGCGTATTCTCCGATGCCTGCAACAAGGCAATCGAATTTGGCATCCCGGCGCTGATGCGCGACGACTGGAAAAACGTATTCGAACCGGCAGAAATCGCAGAAAGCATCCGTCGCATTACGTGACGTCACTTGGGAGGGCGTCAAACGCTCTCCCCTTTTCCGCCCTTTTGGGAAATGGGGCTTATTGGGAGGTCTACATGAAGTTCACACGCAGGAAAATTGCACGCGGTTTTGCTATTGCAGCCGTTTCGGCAACATTGGCAGGCAGTGTTGTCATGCCGGCATGGGCTGCTGATCTGATCGCGATCATCACGCCATCGCATGACAATCCATTCTACAAGGCTGAAGCCGTAGGTGCTGAAGCCAAGGCCAAGGAACTTGGTTACGAAACACTGATCCTCCAGCATGACGACGACGCGACCAAGCAATCGCAACTCGTCGATACGGCCATCGGTCGTGGCGCAAAGGCTATCATCCTCGACAATGCCGGTTCGGAAGCCTCGATTGCAGCCGTTCAGAAGGCAAAAGACGCGAAGATTCCCTCATTCCTGATCGATCGTGAAATTAACGCCTCGGGCGTTGCCGTTTCGCAGATCGTATCCAATAACTATCAGGGCGCTCAGCTCGGCGCTGAAGAATTCGTCAAGCTGATGGGCGAAGCCGGCAATTATGTCGAGCTGCTCGGCCGCGAATCCGATCTCAACGCTGGCACCCGTTCCAAGGGCTATCACGACGTTATCGACGAATATCTAGACATGAAGATGGTTGCGCAGCAGTCTGCTAACTGGAGTCAGACTGAAGCCTTCACGAAAATGCAGAGCATTTTGCAGGCAAACCCTGATATTAAGGGCGTGATTTCCGGAAACGACATCATGGCCATGGGCGCATGGGCAGCTCTTGAAGCTGCCGGTCGCAAGGACGTTATCGTTGTCGGCTTTGACGGCTCCAATGATGTTCGTGACTCGATCAAGGCAGGCGGCATCAAGGCAACTGTTCTTCAGCCAGCCTATGCTCAGGCACAGATGGCTGTCGTACAGGCTGACGAATATATCAAGACCGGCAAGGGACCTGCTGAAGAAAAGCAGTTGATGGACTGCGTCCTCATCAATCCTGACAATGCAGACAAGCTTGAAACCTTCGCTTTGAAGGATTAATCAAGCGCGGCTTGGCCGGGAGCGCCAGCGCTCCCGGTACTATTTCCTGTATCGAGGATAAATTCATGTCAGTGCTGAAGTCAGCTTCCATTATCGTGCTGGCCTGCGGTGTCGCGCTTTCGGGCTGCAAAATCATCAAGACTCCGACAGCAGAAGAAGCCGCAGAAGCACGCGGCGATAATTTCAATCCCGATCGTTCGGTTGCCGACATCTGGGATTCAAAAGTTAAGCCGTTTTTTGCCGAAAAAACTGCAACGCTCGATGGAGTGATGCAGGCAGCAAACGCAGATGCTGATGCCGCTGGAGCGAAATACGGTCATCGCGAAAAGCAGGGCAATGCCCCCTGGACCTTTGCAGCCAAGCTTGAAGGCACCGTGGTCGCCGCTGAAACGAAATCCCGCGCAGCCTATGTTGATGTGGACAGCAATGGCGATGGCAAGGCCGATGCACGCGTGCAGATCGGGCCGACCGTTCGCGGCAGCGCAATTCGCGACAGCCTCTCCTTTGTGAACTTCAACGAGTTTCGCAATCAGATCGACTGGGCTCAGTTTGGCAAGGCGTTCAACACCCGCGTCAATGACGATGTTCTTTCAAAGCTCCCGCGCGAAGATTTGGTTGGCATGAAGGTGAAAGCCGAAGGTGCTTTCCCGTTACCATCGAAGGGCCAGCTTCCGCTCGTCACGCCTGTTTCCATCTCTTTGGAGAAATAAGCGATGGAGACGGAATTGAACCCAAAGGACGATATCGTCCTCAAGCTTGAGGATGTTTCCAAGGTCTATTCGGGTATTGTCGCGGTCAAGCGCGCCAATCTTGAATTGCGCCGTGGTTCGGTCAATGTGCTTGTCGGCGAAAACGGAGCTGGCAAGTCAACGCTGATGAAGATCATCGCGGGCGTTGAGCGTCCGACCATGGGGAAGATCATTCTCGATGGCGAGGAAGTGTCATTCGACAGCCCCGCCGACGCGCAGAAGCGCGGCATTGCGATGATCTTTCAGGAACTCAACCTGTTTTCAAACATGACGGTGGCAGAGAACATCTTTGCCACGCGCGAAATTACACGCGGTTTGCGCGGCATTGATCACAAAGCACAGGTCGTCAAGGCCAATGAATATCTCGACCGCCTTGATGCAGGCATCAGTGCAAGTACGCTCGTCGCCGATCTGCCAATCGGTCAGCAGCAACTTGTCGAAATCGCCAAAGCCATTTCGCTTGACGCACGCATCGTCATCATGGATGAACCGACATCGGCCCTTTCTGCAGCCGAAGTCGATATTCTGTTCAAGGTGATTGCCGAACTGAAAAAGAAGGGCGTGGCAATCGTCTATATCTCGCATCGTCTCGAAGAACTGATGCGGATTGGCGATTACATCACGGTTCTGCGTGACGGAAAAATCACCGGCCAGGAAGAGATCAAGAACATCGATACGCAATGGATCGTGCGTTCGATGATCGGTTCCGATGCCAAGGATTTTGCCAAGCCTGTGACCCACAAGATCGGTGCAGAACGGTTTCGCGCTGAAAACATCACCCTGCCGCGTGCAACCGGTGGGCTTGCAGTGAATGACGTCTCCCTGACTGTGCGCGCAGGCGAAGTTCTGGGTATTTACGGCCTTATGGGCGCCGGACGTTCCGAGTTTTTCGAATGTGTGATGGGCCAGCATGGGCATTCCACTGGCCATATCTATATCGATGGCGAGGAAGTGAAGGAACGCGATACGACCCGTCGTATCCGGCGTGGCCTTGCCCTCATACCGGAAGATCGCCAGCGCGAAGGACTGGTACAGATTTTGTCGATTGCCAGCAATCTGACACTGGCAAGTCTTGACCGTCTGGCTCGCTTCTTCCACATCACGCCAAAGCGTGAAAAACAGGCCATTCAACAGGCAATCAAAGACCTTTCGATCAAGGCACCGAACCCCGAATTCGAAGTCACTTCGATGTCAGGTGGCAATCAGCAAAAGGTTGTCATCGGCAAGGCGCTGATGACCAATCCGAAAGTTCTTCTGATGGACGAGCCATCGCGCGGCATCGACGTGGGTGCGAAGGCCGATGTCTTTCGCACCATGCGCAGGCTTGCTGCCGAAGGTCTCTCCATTCTTTTTTCAACCTCTGATCTGGAAGAAGTCATGGCGCTCTCTGATCGCATCGCGGTGCTCAGCAATGGGAAGCTGATTGCCATATTCGACCGCGATAAAGCGACGGAAGCCGACATTGTTGCCGCATCGGCCAAGGGCCACGGGCACACACATGACAACGACCACAACAAACAAACAAGGGAACTCGCGTCATGACAGCCAACACGACGACGGCCGCCACTGACTCAACCTTTAACAGCGGCTCGGTCCTGCTGACACTGATGAAACTAAGAACCTTCATCGCGCTTTTCGCGGTGTTCATCTTCTTCTCGTTCGCAGCGCCGAACTTCCTGTCAGCTGCCAACCTGATCCTGATGTCAAAGCACGTTGCGCTTAATGCATTTCTTGCAATGGGCATGACTTTCGTCATCATCACAGGCGGCATCGACCTTTCCGTCGGCTCCATTGTCGGGCTTTGCGGCATGGTTGCCGGTGGTCTTCTGATCTACGGTATCGATCTTGGCATCGGCTATACGATCTATTTCAACATCATTGAAATCTCGCTGATCACACTGGCTGTGGGTGTCGCAGTCGGCTTCATAAACGGGCTATTGATAACCAAACTGAATGTTGCGCCCTTCATTGCGACACTCGGCACGCTTTATGTAGCGCGTGGCCTGGCACTTCTGTCCTCGGACGGCCAGACCTTCCCGAACCTTGTAGGCCGCGAAGACCTGGGTACAACCGGCTTCGCCTTCCTCGGATCAGGCAGCATTCTCGGTCTTCCGGTCTCGATCTGGATTCTGATCGTTGTCGCGTTGGCAGCAGCCTATATCGCGCGATACACGCCCCTTGGTCGCCAGATTTTCGCAGTCGGCGGCAATGAACGTGCGGCACGCATGTCGGGTATCCGCGTCGACCGCGTAAAGATGTTCGTTTACATGTTTTCGGGCTTCTGTGCGGCGATCGCCGGGCTTATCATCTCGTCCGAACTGATGTCTTCGCATCCGGCAACCGGCAACTCGTTCGAACTGAACGCCATTGCGGCAGCAGTCCTCGGAGGCACCTCGATGTCTGGCGGGCGCGGCACCATTGGCGGCACGATCATCGGTGCATTCGTCATCGGTATCCTCTCCGATGGCCTGGTCATGATGGGCGTATCGTCCTTTTGGCAAATGGTCATCAAGGGCCTTGTCATCATCATTGCCGTGGTGGTGGATCAGGCACAGCGCCGCCTCCAGCAGCGCGTTACACTTATGCAAATGGCAAAAGCGGGTTAAAATGGCAGAATTGAATGGCGCTCTGATCGGCTGCGGTTTTTTCGCAATCAACCAGATGCATGCATGGAATGACGTTTCGGGTGCCAGGATCGTGGCAATCTGTGATCGCAACCCTGAGCGGCTGAAGATTGTCGGCGACCAGTTTGGCATCGAACGCCGCTACACGGATGCGCAGGCGCTGTTTGCGGATGGCGGCATTGATTTTGTCGATATCGCCACCACAGTCTCAAGCCACCGCGCACTGGTGGAGCTTGCCGCCGCCCATAAGGTGCCGGCAATCTGCCAGAAGCCTTTTGCCAAAACGCTTGATGATGCAAAGGCCATGGTGAAAGTCTGCGATGAAGCAAGCATTCCGCTCATGGTGCATGAAAACTTCCGCTGGCAGACGCCTATTCAGGCAGTGCGCAAGGCACTCGATAGTGGCGTCATCGGCACGCCGTTCTGGGGACGTTTCTCCTTCCGCTCGGGCTTCGACGTGTTTTCCGGCCAGCCCTATCTTGCTGAAGGCGAACGCTTCATCATCGAAGATTTAGGCATTCATACGCTTGATATTGCACGCTTCATTCTGGGCGATGTGACCAGCCTTGTTTCTCGCACAAAGCGTGTGAACCCGAAGATCAACGGTGAAGATGTAGCAACTATTCTCATGGATCATGAAAATGGCGCTACTTCCATTGTCGACGTAAGCTATGCGACCAAGCTCAAAACCGATCCTTTCCCGGAAACGCTCATCGAAATTGATGGCACCGAAGGTTCGATCCGGCTTTATCAGGGGTATCGCCTTGAAGTGATTACGCCGAACGGCACCACGGTTTCCGACGTTTCGCCAAAACTGCTCTCGTGGGCCTCACGTCCTTGGCACAATATTCAGGAAAGCGTTTTTGCCATTCAACAGCATTGGGTGGACAAACTGGAAACTCGCGAAGAAACCTCGACATCGGGTGCGGATAATCTAAAGACTTTCGCGCTTGTCGAAGCCGCCTACGACAGTGCCACAAGCGGCAATCGCGTCGACATTACGGCGTTGCTCAAATGAGCAACGTCGATCCTTTTCTGCTCTTTGGAACGCGCGAAACGGAAGCGAAACCATTTCATCTGAAAGCGGGCCTGCTCGCCGTCGATTTGTGCGATGGCAATCTACGAACCATCAAATATGATGGCGTTGGGGTTCTGCGCGCTGTTTCCTATCTCGTGCGGGATCGAGACTGGGGAACCTATAATCCGGAAATCAACAACCTGAACGTCGAAGAAAACAGCACCGGATTTGCCGTCACTTATCAGGCGCGTTGCGAAGGCCCGGATGCGACCCAACTCACCATTGATGTCCGCATTCAGGCAGAGAGTGGCGGAACACTTACTTTCGACGCCGTGGCCACTACCGTGACCGGCTTTGAAACCAACCGTTGCGGCTTCTGCATTCTCCATCCGATTGTCGGCGTGGCAGGTTCGCCTGTAACAGTCGAGCATGTCGATGGCACGCTCAACCAAACCCATTTGCCCGACCTGATTGAGCCATGGCAGCCTTTCAAGGACATGCGTGCAATCACCCATGAGGCCATGTCTGGCGTTACGGCGGAATGCCGCATGGAAGGCGATACGTTTGAGATGGAAGACCAGCGCAACTGGTCCGATGCATCTTACAAGACCTATGTGCGTCCCCTGGCTTTGCCATGGCCTTACCAGATCGAAGCCGCCAAACCCCAGCATCAGCGCATCGTGCTCAGTATTCGCGACACGCGCAAAGCAGCATCACAAGTGGGCACGCATGCAGCGCCGATAAGCATCACGCTTGGCGACCTAAGTGGCAGGATGCCAAATATCTGCATCATCATCACACCAGAAGAAGCCAAGGCCAGTTTAGCTGCAATAGAGCTGCTTGAGGAAATAGCCCCGCAGGATCTGTTATTTCATTACGATCCTCTGGCAAGTCATAACGAATCAGCTTTTGCTGATTTCGCGACCCTGGCTGCGAAGCATAGCGGGCACGTTTCGCTCGAAATTGTATTGCCTTGCGAGAAATCGCTCATCGAAGAGACGATAGCAATCGCTTCTGACATGACAGCAGCTGGCTTTACCCCGGATGCGGTCATTGTTTCACCGGCCATAGACCGGCAATCGACGCCTCCCGGAAGCAAATGGCCTCCCTGCCCGCCGCTCGAAGATGTTTATGCGGCAGCAAGAGCAGCCTTCCCGGATGTACGGCTTGGCGGTGGAATGCTGAGCTATTTCACAGAGCTTAATCGCAAGTGCGTTCCCGGCGAGCTTGTTGATTTCGTCACCCATTGCACCAATCCGATAGTCCATGCCGCTGACGACCTGAGCGTCATGCAGACACTAGAGGCTCTGCCTTTCATCACCCGCTCGGTGCGAGCGATCTATGGCGACAAGCCCTATCGCATTGGGCCGTCGACGATCCCCATGCGTCAGAATCCCTATGGAAGCAGGACGATGGAAAACCCGAATGGCAAACGCATTGCCATGGCCAATCTCGATCCACGCCATAATGGAAAATTCGCGGAAAGCTTCGCCATGGCCTATGCCATATCGGTGCTGAATGCAGGCCTTGATCGTCTGACGCTTTCGGCCATGACTGGCCCGTTCGGGCTTATTGCTGGCGAAGGCGAGCCAACGCCAGCAGGCGGAAAACGTCCGCTCTTTAATACGATAAAAACATTGGCCGGGCTGGCAGGTAAGAAATGGCAGCAGCTTGTTTCGTCGCGGCCTGACCACGTTCTGGCCTTTGCAACAGAGCGAGAATTCTGGCTGGTGAACATCACTTCACAACCTCAAACTGTGAGCATCGCTCAATTTACCGAGATTGTTCTCAATCCCTATGCGGTCAAAAGCTTGAAACGCTGCTAGTTTTTAATCAGGTCGACGTTTCGTTTTGATCAGGAGCGACCAGCGCCAGCTATAAAAACGATATGCCCGCCAGCAAGAACTGACGGGCATAGATCGAAAGAGTTTTGAGCGGTTTAGATCAGATTTGAGTGGCAGGCAGACGTCAAATTATTCCCACTCGATCGTGCCAGGCGGCTTTGAAGTCACATCATAGACAACGCGATTGATGCCACGGACCTCATTGATGATGCGGGTTGCCGCATTGCCAAGAAAGTTCATGTCGTAGTGGTAGAAATCGGCCGTCATGCCGTCCACCGAAGTCACGGCGCGCAGCGCACAGACGAATTCGTAGGTACGACCGTCGCCCATCACGCCTACGGTCTGAACCGGCAACAGAACAGCGAAAGCCTGCCAGATGGCATCGTAGAGGCCAGCCTTACGGATTTCATCCAGATAAATCGCGTCGGCTTCGCGCAGAATCTCGAGTTTCTCTCGCGTAATGCCGCCCGGGCAGCGGATAGCAAGACCCGGTCCGGGGAACGGATGACGACCGATGAAGCTGTCCGGCAGGCCAAGTTCCTTGCCGAGCAGGCGTACTTCGTCCTTGAACAGTTCGCGCAATGGTTCGACGAGCTGCATCTTCATGCGCTCCGGCAAACCACCAACATTGTGGTGCGACTTGATCGTAACCGAAGGACCACCGGTAAACGAGACACTTTCGATCACGTCCGGATAGAGTGTGCCCTGCACGAGGAAATCCGCACCGCCGAGCTTCTTGGCTTCTTCCTCGAACACTTCGATGAAGAGACGACCAATCGTCTTGCGCTTCTTTTCAGGATCGGTTTCGCCTTCCAGCTCACCGATGAAACGATCAGCAGCATCAACCAGAATGAGCGGCAGGTTGTAATGTTCGCGGAACATTTCAACGACCTGCTGCGCTTCGTTCTTGCGCATCAGCCCATGGTCAACGAGAATGCAGGTCAGCTGATCGCCAATAGCCTCATGCGCCAGAAGTGCAGCAACGGAAGAATCAACGCCGCCAGAAAGCGCGCAGATAACCTTACCGCTGCGGACCTGCTTGCGGATGGCTTCGACGGCCTGTTCGCGATAAGCACCCATCGTCCAACCGGGCTTCACGCCGACAATGCGATGAACGAAGTTTTGAAGGAGCTTTGCGCCGTCCGGCGTGTGCACGACTTCAGGATGAAACTGCACGCCGTAATATTTGCGCTTCTCATCCGCAATAGCGGCAAAAGGCGCGTTTGGCGAAGTACCGATAATGGTAAAACCATTGGGCAGCGATGTAACGCGGTCGCCATGGCTCATCCAGACCTGATGGCGAGTGCCCTTGGCCCAGATGCCTTCGAAGAGAGGACTATCTTCCTGCACATCCAGGAAAGCACGACCGAATTCGCGATCATGGCCACTTTCCACCTTGCCACCCAGCTGGGCGCACATCGTCTGTTCGCCATAGCAGATGCCGAGGACCGGAATGCCTTCTTCGAAAACGGCCTGGGGCGCACGCGGCGACCCAATATCAGTCGTCGAATGGGGGCTTCCTGAAAGGATAACACCTTTCGGCTTCAGCCGCTTAAAAGTCTCTTCCGCAGACTGGAAAGGGACGATTTCACAATAGACGTTGGCTTCGCGCACGCGACGCGCAATCAGCTGCGTAACCTGGCTGCCAAAGTCGATAATTAGGATTGTGTCGGGATGTGCCGTGTTGCTCATGTGCAGCATCTATTTAAAAAGTGACCGGGATGCAATGCCTATATGGGTTATAGACGCCATGCTCAACAAGTGCGTTGCCAAAAAATCGACCTATACTGACATACCATTGTCAGGAGCCGACAAGAGACCATCCGCGATTGCAGCCTCAAGTCGCTCGACCGCTTGGGCCAGTTTTTCATCGATAATGTGCAGATACTGTGTCCAGTCCCCGACATGCTGCAACTCGCTTGCACCATCGGAGATACCACGAAGCCCAAAAAGCGGAACTCTTGCAAACTGGCATGCGCGCAGACAGGCATAGGTTTCCATATCGACCATATCCGCATCAATCGCCGCATAGGCTTTTCCTGAAACGATATTTGCACCTGTTGAAAGCGATGCAGCAGGGATTTCCAGTACGGAAACCGGGAGTTCGATCACTTTGGGAAGATCGAGAAAAGGCGTCGCGCCTTTTTCAAACCCAAGCGGCGAAGCATCCATATCGCGATAGGATACGGAAGATACCTGGAACACTTCCGCTTGCGGTAGTCTGGCTGAGCCTGCAGAGCCGAGTGAAATCACAAGATCAGGCTTTTCTCCCGCGTGCATCAGAGCTGCAAGAGCATAGGCGAGATTGGCAGCCGCCTCGACCGGTCCTACCCCGATCATGACCGGCGTGAAGAGCTTCGCCAGATGACGCCCATATTCGGCATCAACAGCCATAACGTAGAGCAGACGCTTTCCGGCGACAATTTTCATCATCCCTGCAGGCCTTTTCTGTCCTGCACGACCATCATTGTTCCGGTCATTGTTGCGATCAGGCGCACTTCCGTGTCGGTAACAGCAAATGCCTGTCCATCACTAACCATGATGGTACGGCCGGGTTTGGTGACCTCACCGCGAAAGAGAAACCGTTCACCTTTGCCTGGAGCAAGCAGATTCACTTTGAATTCGATAGTCAGTACTGCCGCATCGGAAGGCATCAGCGTCAGCGCAGCATAGCCGCAGGCAGAATCGAGTGCGGCAGAAATCATGCCTGCATGCAAAATGCCGTGCTGTTGTGTCAGCTCCTCACGAAACGGCATTTCAACTTCAACGATACCGGGCTCACACCGTGTCAGTTCAGCGCCGATAAGCTTCATGGCCGCCTGCCGAGCAAAGCTTTCCTCGACGCGCTCTTTGAAATCCGGTTCTGCTACACGATGCGCTGACATCGTCTCTCCCGTTTCATTTTGATCTTTGCAGAATGCTCACATAAAAACCGTCGGTGCCAGTGGACAATGGCGAGAATACTGCGCCATACGACGGAAATACCGGCTCCACTTCACCGGAATCCGCAACAATTGTATCCCAGATAGCCTGTGGCGCGACCTCCGAAAAATCAGCGTTACCTGTGAGAAACCGCGCAACCTGTTGCGTGTTTTCTTCCGCAAATAGAGAACAGGTAACATAGGCAAGTCGCCCACCCGGCTTCACGTAATGCTTGGCAGATTCCAGCACTTCTCGCTGGTCCTGGACACGCCGCTCAAGCTGCTGGTCGTTCAGCCGCCATTTCGCATCCGGGCGGCGGCGCCATGTGCCGGAACCTGTGCAAGGCGCATCAGTCAGAACGAGGTCCATCTGCCCTGTGAGCGGGTCGAGTGCATCGAGATTTCCATGAACCTGCGTATTGCGCACCCCTGCACGCTGCAGTCGCTCGTGCATCGGCGACAATCGGGAGCGTTCCGCATCAAAGGCGTGGATTTGACCACTATTTTGCATCGCAGCAGCCAGAGCCAATGTCTTGCCACCAGCTCCAGCGCAATAGTCCAATACTTGTTGGCCGGGCATCGCACCGGCAAAGCGGGCGGCAAGCTGCGACCCTAAATCCTGAACCTCGAACCAGCCGTCGAGAAAAGCCTGTTCGCCCTGCACATTCGGGTGCCGTCCAAGTGCTTCAATCGGCGGTATGCGCAAGGCTTGCGCAAGGAATGGCGCCGGTGCAGCGCCGGCTTTTTCCAAGGCCGCAAGCGTTTGCTCAGGCTTGGCCTTCAAACTGTTTACGCGCAGATCGACGGGTGGCCGTGTTGCCAGTGCCCTACCCTCATCCACCCAGCGCGCCCCGAAAAGTTCCTCCAGCGAAGATGCGCACCATTCGGGCACATCCGCCTGAACATGGGCTGGCGCTTCGGTGACATCCCTGCTTTCCCAAGCAATACGACGCAGCTGCTCCAGCACCTGCGGCGCAAACTTATCTCCATCGAGAGCGGCATCAACAGCAACAATATCCATGCCGCCATCGGCCAATAGCGCGCCAAAAGCCAGAGCGCGTGCATCGTCGGCGTCCATTCGCCACGCGATGGACAGTTTGCGGCGCAGTGCATCATAGACGATATTGCCAATCACAGCGCGGTCACCCGCGCCTGCGAAACGATGGGAAGCGCCCCAATCCTTCAGCACGTCTGAAGCCGGACGCGTGCCCACTTCAATCTGATCCAATACCTCGATAGCCGCCTGCAGACGTCCGCCAAGCCGCATTGTGTCTCCTTCTCGAATGCCTGCTTGGGCATAGCCTTCCTTGGAGGGAAAAGGCAATCGGCAAATCAAAACAAAAAAGCCGGAGCGACGAGCTCCGGCTTTCTTTCTATCTTATGACAGCGGTTTATTCAGCCGCCGTTGCTTCTTCATTAGTGGCAATCGTGTTGGCTTCATAGCCATGGGCATCCTTCAAGGCTTTACGCACGCCAGCCTCATAGTCGGGATGGATCAGCTTGAAGTGACCGAGCTGACGCTCGACAATGAAGCCCGGAACCCCACCCATTGCCGCAGCGATATTGGAGAACAGGCGTTGTTTTTGTCCGTCATCGAACAGATTAAACAGGGCCCGCGGCTGCGAATAATCGTCATTACCAACACGATGGTCATAACGAGCAGCATCGCCTGAGATACGCAGCGGCGGCTCCTTGGCTGACGGCTGTTCAACCGGACCATTGAACGAGTTCGGCTCGTAATAAGCATCTGGATTGCCGGTCTTGATCCCACCATAGACATTCATCTGACCATCGCGGTGATAATGATGAACCGGGCACTTCGGCTGGTTGACCGGAATGCTTTCGTAATGTGTACCAAGGCGATGACGATGCGCATCCGCATAGGAGAAGATACGCGCCTGCAACATCTTGTCGGGTGAATAGCTAATACCCGGCACGATATTCGACGGCGAGAAAGCCGCATTTTCAATCTCGGTGAAGTAGTTCTCCGGATTACGGTTCAGCTCCATGATACCGATGTCGATCGGCGGATAGTCTGCATGCGGCCAGACCTTTGTGAGATCGAACGGATTGTATGGCGTCTTGTCGGCATCAAGTTCCGGCATGATCTGCACCTGAACCTTCCACTTCGGGAAATCTCCCTTGTCTATGGAGGTGAACAGGTCTTCCTGCGTGGATTCACGCGTACGGCCAATCACATTCTCGGCTTCTGCATTGGTCCAGTGCTTGTGACCTTGCATGGTCTTGAAATGGAACTTGACCCAATAGCGCTCGCCAGCATCGTTCCAGAACGAATAAGTATGAGAACCATATCCGTTGATGTGACGCACATCGGTCGGCAAACCGCGATCCGACATCAGGATTGTCACCTGATGCAGGCTTTCCGGCGAGAGCGACCAGAAGTCCCACATCGCAGTCGCCGAACGCAGGTTTGTCTTGGGATGACGCTTCTGGGTGTGAATGAAATCCGGGAATTTGACCGGGTCGCGCACGAAAAACACGGGTGTGTTATTGCCGACCAGATCCCAGTTGCCTTCCTCTGTATAAAACTTGAGAGCAAAGCCGCGTACATCGCGCTCGGCATCAGCGGCACCCTGCTCGCCGGCAACGGTCGAGAAGCGCGCCAGCATCGGCGTCTTAGCGCCTGGCTGCAGAGCCTTGGCTTTGGTGTATTTCGAAATATCGCCGGTAATGGTCAGTGTACCATGGGCACCCCAGCCCTTGGCGTGGACAGCACGCTCTGGAATGCGTTCGCGGTTCTGATGGCTCAGTTTTTCAATGAGCTGATAATCCTGCATCAAGAGAGGGCCGCGCTCGCCCGCACTCAGGGAATTCTGGTTGTCCGGTATCGGAGCGCCTGCACTCGTCGTCATTGTCGGGCGATCTGCCATGGGAATTCCCTCCTGAAAAAGCCAATATTGGAATACGACTAGCCTTGCTAGAAGCACGACACGGTTCGTCCGCGTCATACCGTGGCTAGGTAACGGGCTCAGATTAGACCTATTCCAATCATAATCTCCAATTGCTTTTCCGATTATTTTTGATAACTTTTTCTTATCATGTTTACAGTACGTCAGATGCGCTATTTCGAAGCGCTTGCCACCACGCTACATTTCCGCAAAGCCGCACAATTGGCTCATGTGTCCCAGCCCGCGCTTTCAGCTCAGATCGCGGAAATGGAGGCCGTTGCGGGTGCACCGCTTTTCGAGCGCTCTCAGCGACAGGTAATAATGACGGAGCTTGGCAGGCAACTTTATCCAGGTATCAAGACAGTGTTGCGTGAACTCCATGCACTTGAGGAAATTGCCGCGCAAAGCCGGGGGTTGCTGCAAACACGGCTACGACTGGGTATCATTCCAACCGTTGCACCCTATTTGGTTCCGGTGCTCATCCCACTTTTGCGCGAACGGCATCCGTCATTCCGCCTCCAATTGCGGGAAAGCGTAACCGCCAAACTTCTTGATGAGCTGCTTGCGGGTGAAATCGATGCGCTTGTCGCTGCCTTTCCCATTGACGACGAGCGGCTCGCCCAAAGAAAACTGTTCGATGATCGCTTTCTGATAGCGACCTCCACCAATGATCAAATGGTTTTGGCTTCACCGATGACGCAGGACAACGTTGCTATCGACCGATTACTTTTGCTGGAAGAAGGGCATTGCATGCGAGATCAGGCATTGGCCGTTTGCTCGCTACCATCGCAACGCCAGCTCGTAAAATATGGCGCCACCAGCATGACTACCCTGTTACAAATGGTGAGCCATGGCATGGGCTTTACACTCATTCCAGAAATAGCGGTGCGTGCTGAAGCGCGCAGTAATCATATGCGCATCGTGCCTTTTAAAGGCGAACAACCGAAGCGGGAAATTGCTTTGTTCTGGCGAAGACAGAGCATGCGTCGGCAGGATTTTCTAGCCCTCGCGGACTGTATCACTGAAAGCGCAAGCGGACTGAAAGTAGGCCACGATGATCTCTCTGTCCTGAAGTGACCGCCCCTCACACTCTTAAGGCTGCATTAAGTTTGGAAACATAGCCACTCAACGTTTTGATTCTGAAACCTATTGCCTGGAGGGGATAATGAGGTGGTCCGATTTGGCGGCCTATGGTGTGGTCTTTTGCCTGAGCTTGACTTATTTCGCGGTGACGAGCGACAGTTCGCGCTCTTCAATTACGCCGCGTACAAACCACGCCATCGCTAAGAATAATGCAACTGTACCGCAGAATGCTGCGACGTCTGCGAATACGGGAAACGTTTCTGCAAAAACAGCGGCGGCCGAAGACGCTGCCTGGGAGATACCAGATCCCGACACATTGCCTGACGATGCGTGGGGACGAATTGTGCGCCATGGCCGCGATCTGATTACCGAGACTTATGCGCATATGGGTCCAGAAATGGCTGATGAAACGAAACGTTTTGCAGGTAACAATCTTTCCTGCCAAAGCTGCCATCTGGAAGCCGGAACCAAGAAATATGGACTACCTCTCGTTGGCGTCTACGGCGACTTTCCTCAGTACCGCTCGCGAGAAGGTCAGGTCGGCACGATTGAAGATCGCGTCAATGGTTGCATGACCCGAAGCCTAAATGGCACAGAGCTGGCCATCGATTCCCCGCAGATGAAAGCCATGGTCGCCTATATCAAATACGTCTCTGCAGGGACTATTGTTGGCGAAAATACCAAAGGTCGCGGCTCTGGAAAGATGCCGGAACTGAAACGCCCGGCCGATCCGGTGCACGGCGAGAAACTCTATGCTGAAGTTTGCGCCGCCTGTCATGGAGCGGATGGTCAGGGCAAACGGGTCGGCGTCGTAGGCGATGCGAAAGGCTATGAGTTTCCGCCGCTCTGGGGGCCGGATAGTTTCAATGACGGCGCAGGCATGAACCGGCTGATCTCAGCGGCAAATTTCATTCACGCCAACATGCCGAACGGCGTATCACTTGACGAGCCGCAATTGGAACCGGAAAATGCATGGGACATTGCCGCCTTCTTCCAGTCGAAGCCACGTCCAGCTAAAGCAGATCTGGACAAGGATTTCCCAAACCGATTGGAAAAGCCTGCGGATGCTGGCTACGGCCCTTATGCCGACAACCTGTCTGCACAAACGCACAAGGTTGGTCCCTTCGATGAAATCCGCACAGAAATTAAGAAGTTGAAGGCCGTAACCAACTAAAGATAAAAAAGGCGGCTTCAATCGAGTCGCCTTTTTCCATTCGTGAAATCTAATGAATTACATGCCGCCAGGATAGTTTGGGCTTTCGCGGGTAATGGCAACGCCATGCGAATGGCTTTCACGGAGACCGGCATTGGAAATCCGCACGAACGTTGCCTTTTCACGGAACTCTTCCAGTGTTTTGGCGCCAACATAGCCCATGGAGGCTCTCAAACCGCCCGCAAGCTGGTGCAGGACTGCCGAAATCGGCCCCTTATAAGCTACCTGCCCTTCGATGCCTTCCGGTACAAGCTTCAGTTCATCGCGCACTTCCGCCTGGAAATAGCGATCAGCCGAACCGCGCGCCATGGCACCAACCGAGCCCATACCGCGATAGGCCTTGAACGAGCGCCCCTGATGCAGATAAACCTCGCCTGGGCTTTCTTCCGTACCGGCCAACAGTGAACCAGCCATCGCTGCGACTGCTCCTGCAGCCAGTGCCTTCGCGAAATCGCCAGAGAACTTGATACCTCCATCAGCGATCACCGGGATATTCTGCTTCTGCGCTGCCTCAACGGCTGACATAATGGCTGAAAGCTGCGGAACGCCAACACCGGCGACGATACGTGTAGTACAGATTGAGCCTGGCCCGATACCTACCTTCACCGCATCCGCACCCGCATCAATGAGTGCCTGCGTGCCACCAGTCGTTGCCACATTGCCCGCAAGAATAGCGACATTCGGATAGGCCTTTTTGATACGAGCCACAGCATCGAGAACACGCTGCGAATGGCCGTGCGCCGTATCCACGACCAGAAGGTCGACGCCTGCTTCAATCAAACGTTCGGCGCGCTCATAACCATCTTCTCCGACGCTCGTAGCGGCGGCAGCGCGCAGACGTCCCTGAGCATCCTTGGCAGCATTAGGATTGAGCTGCGACTTTTCAATGTCCTTGACGGTAACGAGACCGACACAACGACCTTGATCGTCGACAACGAGAAGCTTTTCAATGCGATGAGCGTGCAAGAGACGCTTTGCTTCGTCCTGATTGACGTTCTCACGAACCGTAATGAGGTTCTCGCGAGTCATTAGTTCGTGGATTTTCTGCTTCGGATCAGAAGCGAAACGGACGTCGCGATTGGTCAGGATGCCGACAAGACGGCCTGGGCCCTTGGTAGCATTTTCAACGACCGGAATACCGGAGATTCCATGCGCCTTCATCAATGCCTGAGCGTCGGCAAGTGTAGCGTCCGGCCCAATGGTGACCGGATTTACGACCATACCGGATTCGAACTTCTTGACCTGACGGACTTCTTCCGCCTGACGTTCCGGTGTCAGATTGCGGTGAATGACGCCGATGCCACCAGCCTGTGCCATCGCAATGGCCAGACGGGATTCCGTCACCGTATCCATAGCAGCAGAAAGAAGAGGAAGGTTAAGCTCGATATCCTTCGCGATGCGCGTGCGCAGATCAACCTGCCCCGGCATCACTTCGGAATGGCCCGGCTGCAATAGCACATCGTCGAATGTGAGAGCGAGAGCGCCAGTGGGCGATTCCACGATTTTAGCCATTGCCAATTCCTTTGCCGATTTTATCGAATGAGAAAAGCCGCCTCTCCGGAATAGGTCCGGGAGCAGCGACGCATCTGGTTTGCTAGGTTGAATTGGCACCGGCTGGTAACACGGTTATGACCAAATGGAAAGCCTTTTGCTGACAAGTTTCAGTTACCGATAAGGATTTGCGTGATAAATCTCTGTACGTCGAAAACGGGCAGCAGCAGATTTGCAGGGGCAAAGTGAGAAAATCCTATAGACGCGTTCCGCTTGTCAGACGGTCAAAAGCCATGTGGATGTCGCCGCATGTCTGGAAACCACGGCTGGTCTTCTGGTGCGGCGCATTGGCCATCGGTCTTATCAGCGTCGGCTTTGCAGAAGCCGCCGACATTGCGCAGGATTGGTTCAAGACACTAACAAGTGGAAACAGCTGGCGGGCATGGCTCCCCCTGCTTATCACACCGGTCGGGTTTATGGCCTGTTCCTGGATTGCCTTATCCTGGTTTCCAAATTCTGGAGGCAGTGGCATTCCGCAAGCAATTGCCGCACGCCACTTGCACGATCATGAAGATCGAACTCTTCTGCTTTCGCTCAAGACCGCAGTCGGGAAAATCATTCTCACTCTCGCAGGGCTTTTTAGCGGTGCTTCCATCGGACGTGAGGGCCCGACAGTGCAGATTGGCGCATCCATCATGATGCAGTCTGCGCGTTTCGGCGGCATGGAGCAGGCACGCGGCCTCATCCTTGCAGGCTCTGCTGCAGGTATCGCCGCAGCATTCAATACACCTCTGGCGGGTGTCGTCTTCGCGATCGAGGAGATGGGACGCGCCTATGCGGCCCGAACCAACGGCCTTGTGCTGTCCGCTGTCATTCTCGCTGGTCTCGCTTCGCTCGGTCTTGTTGGAAACTATAATTACTTCGGACTGACCATCGTTACGGCTTCGACCGGCAAGGATTGGGTTTTGGTTATTGCGTGTGGTGTAATCGGCGGAGCATTCGGGGCAGCCTTCAGTGCGCTCGCACTGGAACTAGGACGCCGCGTGCGACGTCGTGTTCAAAAAGCCCCACTTCGCAATGCCGTGCTTTTCGCAGGAATTTGCGGCCTCCTCGTCGCAATCATCGGCATTGCATCCGGCGGGTCGACCTTCGGTGCAGGCTACGATCAGGCACGGAGCGCTGTCGAAGGGCTGGCTCTTCCGCCTCTCTACTTTATCGCGAAATTTCTTGCCGGGCTCCTCTCCATGATTTCGGGAATACCGGGTGGGATATTTGCGCCGTCTTTATCGGTCGGCGCGGGATTGGGCAGCACAATCGGCCTTGTTCTTGGAACCAGCGCCAGCCTTGCTGCTGTTCTCGGCATGGCGGGATATTTTGCTGGTGTCGTGCAGGCGCCCATGACGGCATTCGTCATCATTCTGGAAATGACCGGCAATCATAACAATGTCATTCCACTCATGTGTGCATCAATGCTGGGCTATGGCACTGCGCGGCTGATTTCTCACGAGCCGCTCTATCATGCCCTGTCACGTGACTATGTGGCCGACGTTCTGCGCCAGCGCCGGGCACGCGAAAAGAATACGCTCTCTCAATAGAGCAAAAATGGAGGAGAAAACTGTTCATGGACCGCAGAACATTTACCAAGTCGCTTGCGGGACTTGGGGCAATGCCCTTTGTCGTCAATGCCGCATCTGCAGCTACTGAGGGAGGAGCGAATATGCTGGAACTTATGGGTGGAAGCATCACGGATGTGCCCGGAATCAAGCTGGGACACCACACACTGACAAAACGTCCGACCGGCTGCACCGTCCTTCTATGCGAGGACGGCGCTTCTGCGGGTGTCGACGTGCGCGGTTCAGCCCCTGGTACGCGTGAAACTGATCTGCTCGATCCGATCAATTATGTGCAGCAGGTTCAGGCCATCCTGCTTTCCGGCGGCAGTGCATATGGTCTGGCGGCTGCAACCGGTGTCATGCGTTATCTCGAAGAAAACAATCTCGGTTTCAAGATCGGCAAAGGCGTAGTTCCGATTGTACCGGCAGCAATCCTGATGGATCTCGGTGTCGGAGATTTTTCTGTGCGCCCCGATGAAGAAGCCGGCTATCTGGCATGCAAGGCCGCAAAGGCCGAGGCTTCTGGAGAAGGCAATATTGGTGCTGGTGCAGGCGCGACTGTCGGCAAGATGTTTGGCATGGATTACGCCATGAAGGGCGGACTCGGCACTGCCAGTTACAAGGTGCCCGGCACCGAAATCGTTGTTGGCGCAATTGTTGCTGTCAACGCTGTCGGTGATGTCTATGCACCGAACTCACGCCAGATTCTGGCTGGCGCTCGGGCAGAAGACGGCAAAAGCTTCCGTGATACCATGTCCGCCATCATGCAGGGCCACGGTGTGGTCAAGTCGGGAGGCGCCAACACAACGATTGGCGCAATAGCGACCAACGTCCCGTTCGACAAGGCTCAGCTGAAAAAGATTGCGGGCATGGCGCATGATGGCTTTGCACGCACGATCAACCCAATCCATACAATGTGGGACGGTGACACGGTCTTCGCACTTTCCACAGGCAAGGCGAAGGGTGTGGAAGCCGATGTAACTGCGATTGGAGCAATTGCAGCGACTGTTATGGCAGAAGCCGTGGCACGTGCAGTTGTCAATGCAGACAGCCTTAAGGATTTGAATTTGCCAGCACATAAGGATTATGCCCCGCAATAAGGCGATTATCTGCAGACAACAATGTGTATTCGGCAGCATCCTTGAATGCACAAAAGGCGGTCTGGCCGGACTATAGAAGCATGTTCTTTACAGAAGCGAATCCTTCTATAGTCCCACCATGCCCATTCGACACTTAAGCGAAACCATCATCAATCAGATCGCGGCAGGGGAGGTCATCGAACGCCCCGCCAGCGTTATCAAGGAACTTGTCGAGAATGCAATCGACGCTGGCGCGACCCGCATTGAGGTCGTGACAGGTGGTGGTGGCAAGACTTTGTTGCGGGTGACGGATAATGGTTCGGGAATCCCGATTGATGAGCTTCCATTGGCAGTTTCCCGCCACTGTACTTCCAAGCTTTCCGATGATGTGCACGATATTCGCGCACTGGGATTTCGTGGGGAAGCTCTGCCATCTATTGGCTCGGTCGCAAAACTGACCCTCAAATCTCGCCCGCAGGACGCTGACTCCGGCTTTGAAGTATCGGTTTCCGGCGGACATCTCGACGGTCCCCGTCCTTCCGCGCTCAATCGCGGGACGATTGCCGAGGTCCGCGATCTTTTCTACGCGACCCCTGCCCGTCTAAAGTTCATGAAGACGGACCGCGCGGAAGCTTCAGCGATAACCGATGTCGTCAAGCGCATCGCAATTGCCTTTCCGCATGTCCGCTTTTCGCTTGCAGGCACCGACCGGACACCGCTGGAGTTGTCCGCAACCGGTAGCGGCGCAGAGGCAACGCTCGAGCGCATCAACCAAATACTCGGAAAAGAGTTCGGCGAAAATGCGCTCGCCATCGACGCCGAGCGTGACGGCGTGCGCCTGGCCGGGTTTGTGGGCATTCCCTCCCATAATCGCGGCAATGCCCTGCATCAGTTCGCTTATGTGAACGGGCGCCCGGTGCGTGACAAACAGCTTTTCGGCGCATTGCGCGGAGCTTATGCGGATGTCATGGCCCGTGATCGCCATCCGGTTGCCGTATTGTTTCTGACGCTGGACCCTGCACTGGTCGACGTTAATGTGCATCCGGCCAAGGCTGACGTGCGTTTCCGTGATCCGGGTCTCGTGCGTGGACTGATTGTTGGCGCAATCAAACAGGCACTGGCGCAGTCGGGCATTCGGCCTGCAACCAGCGGTGCCGATGCCATGCTGCAAGCTTTCCGCGCAGAAGGGTTCCAGCCAGCCACGCCATCATTTACATCGCGGCCTCCTTCGGCTGGTTATGCATCAGGAAACTGGCGCCCTGCGCCTTCAGCCCCGAGAAACGAATGGTCGCCGCAGACTGCGCATCCGGCGCATCGGCCGCTGGACTTGGGAGTGGCACCCTCCTTTCAGGAAAGTGACCAGGCGACGCTCACCGCCGTCAATGTTCTTGCAGCGGACGCGCGGGCGACGCTTGACGAAGTGCCGGTGGAACTCCAGCAGAAGCCGCTTGGTGCGGCCCGCGCACAAATCCACTCAAATTATATTGTTTCGCAGACGGAAGACAGTCTCGTTATTGTAGATCAGCATGCGGCTCACGAACGCCTTGTTTATGAAGCGTTGAAAAACGCCCTGCACTCTCGCCCGATACCGGGACAAATGCTGCTTATCCCTGAAATCGTGGATTTACCGGAAGAAGATGCCGAGCGGCTGGCAACCCACGCAGAAACGCTTTCACGCTTTGGCCTCGGCATCGAACAATTTGGGCCAGGTGCCATTGCTGTGCGTGAAACGCCTGCAATGCTCGGAGAAATGAATGTACAGCAGCTGATCCGCGATCTTTCGGATGAGATTGCGGAACACGATACATCCGAGGGATTGAAGGCCATGTTGAACCATGTGGCCGCAACCATGGCCTGTCATGGCTCCGTTCGCTCGGGACGGCGGTTGAAGCCTGAAGAAATGAATGCACTTCTGCGGGAAATGGAAGCCACCCCCGGTTCAGGCACATGTAACCACGGTCGCCCGACTTACATCGAATTGAAACTGACAGATATCGAACGGCTTTTTGGCAGGCGTTGATAGAATTACGACCAAGCAAGATGCCGGTACTGCTGGACGCAACGCACGGCACTTGCTAGAGTCAGCCACAAAGGTATTAGACACATGAATAAATTTGAATCGCCCCGCTCTTCCGAAGCTGTTCTGCGTTATCTTGACGGTGATTATGAGATCGTCAGACACGGAGCCTATGTCGCGTGCGCAGTGACCGGTGCCCATATCCCGCTCGATGAACTCAAATATTGGAGCGTTGCGCGGCAGGAACCCTACGCAACCGGCCTGATTTCTTTTGAGCGTGAGTTGGAAGTCAATCCTGAACTGCGTAGCCGTAAGAAGGCTTAAAATTAGCTCGCAACACGGCTTTTGAAACGTTCGATGACTGTATCCAGAATGTGGTCAAGCCCGTCGTTGCGGTCAAATTTGAGATCGACATCGAGAACCGCGAGTTTTGCCAGAAAGCTGGCAGGAACGCCAATCATCGTTGCCAGACGCACCTGATCCTTAGCTGTTGTAATCAATCCCAATCCCTGACGGCGAGCTGTGTCCATCAGGTTGCGAATATCATCCGCTTCAAAACTGTGATGATCGGGGAACGAGCGCGTCTCCACAATCTCACCGCCTGCCTGTGCAACACTTGCATAGAATTTTTCTGGATTGCCTATACCCGCAAATGCGAGCCATCGATTGCCCGCTACCGGAGCGGACGACGAGGGTTCAAGCTGCGCTTCATATATCGGCCGACCAGCCCGTGCCGCTTGACGGATGACGAAATCAGCACCATCGCCCTTGCCTATACGCAGCAAAGCGTCGGTCTTACGCATCTGGTCTGTCAGCGGAGCACGCAGGGGACCTGCCGGTATGACCTTTCCATTGCCAATACCACGCACGGCATCCACAACCAGCAGCGAAAAATCGGCAAAAAGCCGCGCACTCTGGAAACCGTCATCCATGACGATGAAATCGCAACCGAGCGTCTGTAAATGGCGAGCCGCCTTTAGCCGATCAGGACAAAGAGCCACCGCGGCATGACGTGCCAGCAGGAGTGGCTCGTCCCCGACATAACGCGCACTGTCATGCGCGGGATCAACAACGTGTAATCCCTTGTAAGCGCCGCCATAGCCGCGTGACACAATGCCGGGGTTTAAACCTCGCGTTTTTGCACCAGCAGCGAAAGCAATCGCGGTCGGCGTTTTTCCCGCTCCGCCTACGGTGAAATTGCCCACACAAAGGACCGGCAGAGAAATTTTTGGTGGCTCCGCTTTCAATAGCCGACGCCCTGCCACCGCTCCGTAGAGCCAGGCAGCAGGTGCCAATGACAGAGCGCGCCAGTCAGGTTTTTCCCACCAGAAAGGCGGCGCTTCACTCACCATGCTCAGTGACCGCCCGTCTGATAGGCAGTCTCATTGCGATTGCCAGGTAACTGTGCCTGCAGGATCAAGGGCTGGATAAACGGCTCGAGTGCGACAAGTGTACGGTCCAGTGCACCGCGCATATCCCTAACCGTGCTCACTCCTGCATTGATCATGGCACGGAGATGCTGAGGATTGTTGAACAGGAAATTGATCGCTCCCGCGAGCATATTGCGATCCTTCACAATGCGCGCGCCACCGTTCTTGATGAGACGCTGAAAAGACTCACGGAAATTCTGGACATTCCGTCCAGTTAGCACGGCAGTTCCCATCATCGCCGGTTCCAGCGGGTTGTGTCCGCCTTCCTTGGTCAGCGAATTGCCAATAAAGGCTATTTCTGTCAGCTGGAGGTAAAGCCCCATCTCTCCGATAGTGTCTCCCAGCAGGATATCGGTATCGGCTTCAATCGGCTCATTAGTGCTGCGACGCGCAACCTTGAGCCCTTTTTCCACCAGCATAGCCTCAATGGCCGGAGCGCGATCCGGATGACGCGGAACAATAATCGTGATGAGATGAGGATAGCGTACTTTCAGCATCTGATGAACTTCCGCCGTGATCGCTTCTTCACCGTCATGGGTAGAAATTGCGGCCCATGTCCGCCGTCCACCGATCTGGCGTTGCAACGCGGCCAGTGCCTGCGGATCGGCTGGCGGAGGATTCGTATCGACTTTGAGATTCCCTGAAACACTGACCGGTCGCGCTCCCAGCGCCCGAAAGCGATCTGCATCAAGTTCCGACTGTGCAACCACATAGGCGAAATTTTCAAAGAGCGCTTCGGCCAGTGCCGGTCTCTTCTGCCAGGCAGCGAAGGAGCGGTCAGACATGCGCCCATTGACCAGAACCTGCGGCGTATGGCGACTGCCAAGCGAAAGTACGGTTGCAGGCCAGACTTCAGACTCACAACCAATGGCAAGATCAGGTTTCCAATGGTTGAGAAACTTGTTGACCGCTGGTTGCAAATCCAGCGGCGCATATTGATGAATAACCTTGCTACCCAATTGATCCGCTACAACTTTTGCCGACGTCACAGTACCTGTCGTCAACACGATATGAATACCCGTTGCGGCAATCCGCTCAATCAATGGCGTGATCGCAACAGTTTCACCCACGCTTGCCGCGTGGGCCCAGATTACCGGTCCCTGCGGGCGTGCGATGGCGGATTTGCCGTAGCGCTCGCCGCGGCGCATACGCTCTTCCTTGCCGCGCGATGCACGATAAGCGATGTAAGGCCCCATAAAAGGATAGGCCGCAGAGCCGAGTGCGCGGTAGGCAGCCAACATATTGCGCGCCCAGCGTTCGCTCATTTCGCTTTCTCCAACGCGGCATAGGCCTTGGCAGTCGCGTCGTTGAGTTGGCGCGTTAGCTCCATGCGTTTTTCTTCCAGTTGCGTTTCATCGGCATCCGCGTCGACCCATACATTGTCGCCGCGCACGATAATCGAACGCCCAAAGGGCAGCGGAATCGCCGTCTTGTCCCAGGACTTTTCCAAAACATGGTTCCGTGAGAAAGCATAAGCAACCGGAATTATCGGACGACCGGACAATTTCGCCAATAAAATGATGCCGTCTCCAGCTTCACGCGCTTTGCCGTGAGCAATGTCTGCAATTATCGACGCCGACTGGCCTTTCTTTAGCGCATTCTTCAATGTCAGAAGCGCGCGCGCCCCACCTTTTTCCGGCTTGGAGCGAGAACCTCGTCCTCCGGAACCTCGTACCGTCAATAATCCGAGTTTTTCCGCAACACGAGCATTCAACTCCGCATCGGCACTTCTCGAGAACATGGCAACCAGTTCAATTCCTTTAGGGCAGATGAACGGTCCCATGAGATGTTGCCCGTGCCAGAACGTCACGATGAAAGGATCGTCCTTGCCAACCAGTGCTTGAGGGTCAGCTGATTCTTTCAGACGCGAATTGGTGCTGTAGACGAACTTGAAATAGGTAGTGATCAGCCAGACCAGCATGGCTTTAACCACGGCAGACTGCGCCAACGGCCCGCGAATACGCCGCCAGAGGCGTTTCGCGAGCCCTTGCTTCTTATGCCCGGTGGTCCGACCCGGGCTATCTCCGCTTTGCATCCGATACCGGCCGGGAGCAGGCAAACTGCTCAATCCGCCTTCAGCGTTATGCCTTCAGGATCGAGCAACCGATGCAGGTGCACGATAAAATAACGCATATGAGCATTGTCCACGGTTTGCTGGGCTTTCGACTTCCACGCCGTCTTGGCCGACTCGTAATCCGGGTAGATGCCAACGATATCGACGTTCTCAAGATCGCGAAACTCAACGGTACCGAGCTTTTTCAGCTCACCGCCGAACAC
Organism: Ochrobactrum sp. A-1; assembly: GCF_022488005.1. Lineage (NCBI taxonomy): Bacteria > Pseudomonadati > Pseudomonadota > Alphaproteobacteria > Hyphomicrobiales > Brucellaceae > Ochrobactrum > Ochrobactrum sp. A-1. The sequence goes on along the minus strand of NZ_JAKVQC010000007.1, from coordinate 1,689,060 downwards.
CAGATGAAGAAGCTGCTTTTTGTCGCTTTCGACGCTCATGACAATTATCCCTGAACAAATTTGGTTCGCGGCATGATTAACCCAAGGGTCAGCCCGCGACAACACTCAACATTTCTTGCAGAAGGTCCCCGCTGGCGGCAACGAGAGCACCATGGCTCAACGTCGGACCACCATATGTGATCGGCAAGGCATCGTTTGTCAGGATTGCCCCGCCCGACTCACTCAGGATCAGATCAGCTGCTGCCAGATCCCAATCATGCGAATTTGGCCGAATGAAGGTGCCTGCTATATCTCCGCGTGCCACCATCGCAATACGGTAAGCGAGAGAGGGAACATAGGGGTGAACCTTTGCACGGTCCCGCCAGCTTTCCGAGAGTGCCGTCACCATGTTGCGGGCTGATGCGATGGTGACTTGTTCACCTGACGACGGTAACTTGACATGAATGGCAGCACCATTTTGCGAAGCGCCGATGCCTTTACCAGCCTCGATAAGTTCTGTACGCGCTGGACACTCTAGGACGCCGGCCAACGGGCGGCCCTTTTCAACAATGGCTATGCTAACACACCATTGATCCTGTCCTGCAATATAGGCACGGGTGCCGTCAATCGGATCGACGACAAAGGCGCGGCTACGTTTTTGAGCCACTCGTTCATCAACGGTCTCTTCAGATATCCAGCCATAATCCGGCCGCGCTTTCAAAAGGACATCCTTCAGATAGCGGTCAACAGCCAGGTCGGCTTCACTGACGGGCGATGAACCATCCTTCAGCCAGACTTCCGGAGAACGACCGAAGTAGCGCATCGCGATACATCCGGCTTCACGCGCAGCATCACGCAGAAGCGCCAGCTCCCCGGAAATGTCGTTTTGTTTGTCAGTTTCCGGCAAGGGTCATGCCTTCGATTACGAGTGTCGGCGCCGTCATCCCGAAATTTCGGTCGATATCGGACGCTGGTGTCATATTGAGGAACATGTCCTTGAGGTTCGAAGCGATCGTCACTTCGCTAACGGGATAGGCGAGCTCGCCATTTTCGATCCAAAACCCCGACGCGCCGCGGCTATATTGGCCCGTTATCATGTCAACGCCCTGCCCAAACACCTCCGTTACATAAAAACCTGTGCCGATTGCACGGATTAATTCCTCCGGTGACTGTAAACCGGGTTCGATAGCAAAATTGGTCGATGCTGGAGAAACGCCGGAGCCAGAACGAACACCGCGACCATTGCCTCGCAAACCGAGCTCGCGGGCGCTCGACCCAGAAAGCAACCAATGATTGAGAATGCCGTCTTCAACCATCGTCAACGGCTGCCCCTCAATCCCTTCGCCGTCGAACGGACGCGAAGAAGAACCACGCACACGCAGCGGATTGTCGGTAACGTTTATACCCTGCTTGAGAATCTGTCTGCCGAGACTGTCGCGAAGAAAGCTCGTCTTGCGCGCAACCGAAGCGCCGTTAATGGCGCTTGCAAGATGTCCCGCAATACCGCGTGCAAGGCGAGGATCAAAGACAACAGTAACTGGCCCCGTCTTTGCCTGACGCGCACCCAGCCTTCGCACAGCGCGTTCGCCAGCGCGACCCCCAATATCATCAGGCGTATCAAGATCGGAAAAATGCAGTCGCGAACTAAAATCGTAGTCGCGCTCCATTTTCGTGCCCTCGCCTGCAATCGCCGAGACCGATCGTCCAAAGCGTGTGGCTGCATATTGGCCTGAAAACCCGGTGGACGTGACCAGCACCAGACCACCCAGACTGCGCGAAGCGCCAGCACCACCCGAATTTGTCACACCTTTAACGGCAAGCGCCGCAGCTTCCGCCACAAGCGCATCCTCTGTCAGACGTTCGGAATCGATTTCCGTTGAATCGTAGAGATCAAGATCACGAGGCGAAACCACAAGCAGCAATGGATCGGCCAGTTGTTCATAAGGGTCTTCCGGCGCAACACGCGCCATGGCCACCGCCCGCTCAGCGAGACGGTCGGGGTCGGCGCTCGCATTTGCTGAAACACTCGCAATGCGACGCCCCACAAAAACGCGCAGAGCGAAATCGTCGCTTTCCGACGATTCGGTTCCCTCAACCTTACCCAGCCTCACCGACACGCTTACGGACCGTGCACGCATCACGACTGCGTCAGCCTGATCCGCACCGGCACGTTTGGCCGCAGCCACGAGAGCGGCTGCTCGATCAACAAGTTTCTCTGCCGAATTATCTGAAATCATTATATAATCCGAGTTTCCCAAGTTTATCACGGTTCAACCTTGCACTACAATTTGCAGCGGGACCGAAACCGGGACTTGCTAAAAAATATCGTCAAATTGTTCGACATCGGGCTGATTACAGCCATATCTTGTTTCTATATTGCCGAAATCCAAGGGCTTCAAGGCAAGTCCTTCTACATTTCTCCAAATTCCAAGAGCTTGGCATGGTTGCAACTGGCGGAAGTCTCTACCTACAGTGTCTGATGATTTTGGGTGGTGCAATTATCGCTGCGCCGCTGTTCAAACGATTAGGACTTGGCACAGTCCTCGGCTATCTTGCGGCAGGCATCACGATTGGACCTGTAGCTCGCCTGATTGCAGACGGAGAAGATTTTCTGCACTTCTCCGAGCTCGGGGTTGTCTTTCTTCTCTTCATTATCGGGCTAGAGCTGAAGCCCTCAAGACTTTGGGCATTGCGCCAATCGATCTTCGGTCTTGGCACCGCCCAAGTTCTGATTTGTGGAGCAGCTCTGACCGCTCTTGGCATCTATTTTGCGGGCCTCAGCCCTGAAGCAGGAATCATCATCGGTTTCGGTCTTGCGCTTTCGTCTACGGCATTTGCGATGCAAGTTTTGGAGGACCGGGCCGAAACGAACCAGAAACACGGCCAGCGTGCTTTTTCGATCCTGCTGTTCCAGGACCTTGCGATCGTGCCGATCCTTGCAATTATTCCGGCACTTTCGCCAAACGAACCGTCACAGGCGAGTGCGGGATTCCATCTCGCCACAGCTATCGCAGCCATAGCGGCGCTGGTGATTGCAGGACGCTATCTCATCAATCCGATGTTTCGCATTATTGCCAACACAGGCGCCCGCGAAGTAATGATCGCCGCAGCGCTCTTTGTGGTACTCGGATCAGCCAGCCTACTTCAGGCTGCAGGCCTTTCGATGGCCATGGGCGCATTCATTGCAGGCGTTCTGCTTGCAGAATCGTCCTATCGACACGAACTGGAAGCGGACATCGAACCTTTTCGCGGTATTTTCCTTGGATTGTTCTTTGTTGCGGTCGGCTTGTCGCTCAACCTCACGGTGATCCTGCAATACTGGAAGATTATCCTTCTTGCAGTGCCCATCTTCATGGCCACCAAAATCGCCATCATCTATCTGTTGTGCCGCATCTTCCGGTCCAGCCATAACGATGCAGTGCGGATCGCTTTTCTTCTGCCGCAGGGCGGTGAATTTGCTTTCGTTCTGTTCTCGGCAGCCTCGGCTGCAGCCATTATCTCAAGCGCTCTTGGTTCCGAGCTCGTGGCCGCCGTCACCGTATCCATGGCTCTGACGCCGCTTTCTGTCGCGATAGGGTCGAAGCTGCTTATCAAGGATAAGACTGTCGACGTCATTGAAGAGAACTATGAAGGTGCAGGTTCTGACGTCTTGATGATCGGCTTTTCACGATACGGGCAGATTGCATCGCAGATTCTTCTTGCCGGTGGTATCGACGTAACCGTGATTGACAGTTCGCCCAACCGTGTCCGTGCAGCGGGAAAATTTGGCTTCCGCATTTACTTCGGTGACGGCACCCGCAAGGACGTCCTGGAAGCCGCAGGAATTCGAAAAGCAAAGATTGTCGCCGTCTGTACACACAAGAAGGAAACGACTAACCACATCGTCAATCTCATACAATCCGAATATCCGGACGTGCGTTTGTTCGTTCGTTCCTATGATCGCGAACATACGTTGCAATTACGAGCGCAAGGCGTTGAATATGAACTGCGCGAAACATTTGAATCCGGCCTGCTGTTCGGTCAACGGACGCTTGAGGGGCTCGGCATAGCCGAAACGCAAGCCTACGGAATTCGCGAAGATGTGCGCCAGCGCGACGAGGACCGTCTCCACGTGCAGGCTTCGGAAGGAATTCTGGCCGGGCGCCATCTGCTTTTCAACAAGCCGGTCACACCAGAGCCTCTGGTCAAACCAGCTCGCGAAGGCCAGCGCATCGACAAAGGTGCAGATGATATCGTGCCCGCGGCATCGTCAAGTGACACAGTCGGATTACCGATTCCGGCGGAATAGCAATCATATAAAGACGCCGATAAATTCAGGTAGCAAGAGTTGAGTTTATCGGCACCACTTTCCCCTCAAGTGCCAGTTCGATAGCGCGTTTCAGTTCGTCACGAACGCTGGCGCTTTGTGACAAGATTTGCTCGAACTTCAGGAAATCGAGAAGCCCAATCCGCTCGACATTAGGGCGAATGAAAATGTGCGGAGGGCGAATGCGAAATTTGTTTTCGATGATGGAGCACATCGTCAGCTGGTTCGCGCCGATCACCGCCTCGAACGTCGTTGGCATATAGTCGTCAGGTCCGACCGGGGTGCCAACAACGTCAATGCCTATGACAATATCGGCCTCATCGAACAGCAAATCAAAGGGTACTGGATTGAATAATCCGCCATCGACCAGAATGCGGTCATTTCTACGCACCGGAGCGAACACTGGCGGTATGGCGCAGGACGCTGCAATGGCGGAATGTAGATCGCCATCACGAATATGAATTTCCCGAGCGGCATGGAAATCCGCCGCCGTAATGCTCATCGGGATTTTCAATTCTTCTACATTGGCTGGTAAGCTGACAGGCAAAAAGACGTCCAGCACCTTTTCGATGTTGAACTGGCTGACGCGTAGCCCACCCTTCAGTAACTCTACCCAGCGAGCCGGTCGAGTCTGCCACATGCGCTTGGCGACTTCGGAGCGGCGATTGAAAATCGCTGCCATATATTCATGAATTTCCTTGCCGGTCATACCACTCGCCATGCCAGCGCCGACGATCGAGCCTATCGACGAGCCTGCAATTGCAACCGGCCTGATACCAAGTTCGTCAAGTACTTCGACGATATGGATGTGAGCAATGCCGCGTGCCCCTCCTCCGCCGAAAGCGACGGCAATTCGGGGTGATGACGGCACTGCCTTTTCCAATTTGGCACCTTTTAGCTTTGGGCTGGACCGAAAATCAGTATTGCCGGTTCCGCTTCAAGCAGCTTCTTGGCAATAGCCTTGACCTGATCCAGCGTTACAGCATCGATCAACTCCGAGCGCTTGTCGATATAATCACGCGGAAGTTCTGCTTCCTGCAAGCTGACGAGAGTTTCAGCGATTGCTGCAGACGAGTCCAGATTGTTGACTGCGTAAGACCCTTTGAGGAAGTTTTTTGCAGCAGCAAGTTCCTCTTCCGTCGGTCCCTCGGCAGCCATTGCAGCAACCTGTTCACGAATGATCTTCAGGGATTCCTGCGCCTTATCGGGACGGGTAGCGGTCGAAATCATAAGCGCTGAAACATGATCACGCATGACCATGGATGACGACACCGAATAGGCAAGACCGCGCTTTTCGCGCACCTCGGCATAGAGTCGCGAGGTAAAGCCGCCTCCCAGAATATGATTCATCAGATAGGCTGCAAAGAATTCGGGATCTTTGCGCGGAATAGCCGGATAGACGAAACTGATCGAGGTCTGCGGCATATCGAAATTGAGACTGGTCGTGGTGCCGAGTGCCAGTTTGGCATCCGGTACGGGAACCAGTTCGGCCATCGCAGGCAGATCACCGAACACCTTATCCAGCAACGCACCAAGATCCTTTGCGTTGATGGAACCCACTACGCCAATGGTCAGGCGGTCACGTGCAAAATTCTTGCGATGAAAGTTCAGCAGATCGTCACGCGTGATCGATTGCAGTGACTTCACCGTGCCGTCATCGGGACGCGCATAAGGATGGTTGCCGTAGAGAACTTCGGAGAATTTACGCGATGCAATCGTCGAAGGGTTACGTTGCGATGATTCGATACTTGCAACCACCTGCTGTCGAATACGGTCGATTGCATCCTGGTCGAAGCGAGGCTTGTTGACGGCAAGAGCAAGCAAACTCGTTACTGCGTCACGATTTTCCGCGAGCATGCGAATGCCGCCCGAAACAGAATCGGGCGTTGCAGAAAAACTCATTTCCGCGCCCAGATTGTCGATCTTCTCCTGAAATGCATCCGATTTCAGGTCGCCGGCGCCCTCGTCGAACAGCCCAGTCATGAGGTTAGCCAACCCTTCCTTGCCTGAAGGATCCTGTGATGTGCCACCCTTGAATGAGAACCGCATGGAAACAAGCGGAACTGAATCGTCTTCTACCAGCCAAGCATGAATGCCCTTTGGCGAAACAACTTCCTGAATTTCTATTGCGCGCGCCGGCAAGGCACATACGATCAACAATGTCATGGATGCCGCAAGAATACCCACAGCGGAACTGGCATAGCGAAAGCCGAAAACACGTTTGAAGTTCAACATAAGAATGTTCTTCACTGGATTGCTCCCTCAGCACCATTGCCATCGGCGCCCTCTGTTGACGCAGCCGGGTTCTCGCGAGCGCTTTCCGGCTCGGCGTCTGGTGGAAGCAAGTAGCTGGTTACCGACTGGTCTTTGACAAGATAGCGCGTCGCCACATCCTTGATTTGGTCGACGGTGACACCCTTGATGACCTCCGGCCATTTCTGGATATCGTCGACCGTCTGTCCTACAGACAGCGACGAGCCATAAATCCGGGACATACCTGTCTGGCTGTCGCGTGCAAAGATAACCGCTTTCAGGAAACGATTGCGAGCTTGATCGAGCTCAGTCTGGCTGACGCCATCCTTGATGATCCGCGCAACTTCGGCATCAACAGCCTTTTCAACATCGCCAAGCGTAGCGCCATTGCGCGGTGCACCATAAACGGAAAACGTACCGTCATCGAGCGCATCGCCGCCATAGCTCGCGCCCGTATTGGCAGCAATACCCTGCTTGACGATCAATTCCTGATAAAGGCGCGAACGTAACGAACCGCCAAGAATTTCGCTTAAAAGATCAAGAGCGGGGGCATCCCCCGGTTTCACATTCGGAAACCGCTTTTCATTCGCATAGGACGGGACGAGCCAAGACACTCGGAAAGAAGGCGTGCTGACACGCTCATCATGCAGCGTCACGACGCGCGCGGCGTGCTTCGCGGGTTCCTGCGGACGCTCACGCAGCAGAACTTCGGCTCGTTTCGGCACGTTTGCCCATGTCTTCAAAGTCAGATCACGCACGCGTTCTGGCGAAACGTCTCCGGCTATAACAAGCGTCGCATTATTCGGTGTATAATATTGCTGATAAAAGTCGATGGCGTTCTTGAGGCTTAGCTTTTCCATTTCCTGCTGCCAGCCAATGACAGGCTTGCGATAAGGATGGTTATAGAAAAGGACAGCGTCGGCGTTTTCCATCAGCATCGACGCGGGATTGGAATCGACCCGCATGCGGCGCTCTTCCAGAATGACGTCCCGCTCGGTTTTGACGGCTTCTTCGTTGAGCACCAGATTTTCCATCCGGTCCGACTCGAACTGCATCACCATTTCCAGCGCTTCGGGAGATACACGCTGGAAATAGGCCGTATAATCATAAGACGTGAAGGCGTTTTCCTGCCCGCCGATGGAGGCAACTTTCGCCGAAAACTCACCAGCTGGATGGTTCTTCGTCCCCTTGAACATCAGATGTTCGAGGAAATGCGCAATACCCGAAACGCCGGGTGCCTCATCGGCCGATCCCACATGGTACCAGATCATCTGGGTCACGACCGGAGCGCGATGATCGGGGATAACGACCACTTCCAAACCATTTGGCAATGTGAAGTGACTGACTCCATCCGACTGGATAATTTCTGGAAGCGCCGCTTGTTCAGTAGCTGGTGGCGACGGAGGCGCTGGTTGCGTTTCAGTAGTAGCGGCAGGTTGGCTTTCTGCCCGGACAACACCGTTTGCCATTGGTAAAGCCAGCACGAAACCCAAGGCGGTAGACAGCAGCAAGCGCCGGAGTGAGGGGGTTTTCACCAAGCGACATCTCCAATCGGTTTCATCTTCGCTCGGTTGTTCCGGGCGACTTGTTATATTTTATGCGAACGGAATCGTCCGCTAATTCAACCGGCGGCTTTCAACTGGATCAGCCGAATAATCGTGCCCCCGTAGTTGCGCTCTTCCAGCACGACGAATCGTTCATCGAGTTCGAGCGCCGCCTCAGCATCTTCTTCAAGCACCAAAAGTGCGTCAGGATTAAGCCAGCCGCCCTGAAGCGCTGATAAAAAAGCCTTTTCACCCATTCGACGTCCATAGGGAGGATCCGCAAAAACCAGGTCAAACGGCTCCATCGTGCCGACAATACCTAGCTGGCAAGCGTCGCGCCGCAAAATTTTGGTATGCCCCTGAAGACTGAAAGCTTCGATATTCTGGCGCAACAATCCCCGTCCTTCTACGGATTCTTCCACGAAGGTCGCATAGCGCGCGCCGCGCGACAAAGCCTCCAAACCGAGCGCGCCAGTTCCCGCGAACAGGTCGAGGACGCGCGCGCCCTCCACCTTGTCGAGGAAATTATGCGCGAGAATATTGAACAGGCTCTCGCGAGTGCGGTCAGTGGTGGGACGAATGGCGTTGGTCGAAGGTGTTACGAGCACTCGCCCACGGAACTTACCGCCGACGATCCGCACCGCCGCCTCCAGTTCTGCCACCGCCTGACTTGCCGCCTCCCGGCTTTCCACCAGGTTTACCACCCGGCTTGCTTCCCGGTCCCCGACGCGGGCCATCGTTCGGGCGATCATCAAAACGACGAGTCTTGTTGCCCGGTCCGCTGCTGCGCGGACCTGAACGCGTATCACGGTCGGAAGCACCAAAACGGCCTTCTCCACGCGGCCCGCCCGGCTTACCCGTCTTACGACCCTCAAAGCCACCTTTACCGTGCTCTGCAGAGCGCCCTTCCGTATCGCGCAATTCCGCACGTTCGCGCTTGCCGGGACGACGTTCCTTGCGTCCATCCTCACGCGGCTCGCGGCGCTCCGGACGTCCTTCTTCCGAACGATTTCTTTCCGGGCGCGGACGTTGTGGACGGGAATCCTTGTCAAAACGGCCTTCCGGTCGTTTGTTGTAGCGGCGTTCGCCGCCGTCTTCGCGGTCGCGACCCTGCTCCTCTTCCCCAACCCGGCGCGGCCGCATTTGCAGGTCGCCACTGAACTTTGCCGAGCGATGCGGAACCTGGTGCTCTACACGAGGAGGCTTTGCAGCCGCCTTTTCGCCCTTGGGTCGCGCACCGGGAGCCATCCAGACATTGGCGTTTCCACGACGGCGTGGCTCGACCTTCTCTGTCTTGTCTTCCCGTCCGCGACGACGTTCGGGGCGACTGGAAATCCATTCACGCTCACGCGGTGCCCGGCGGGTTTCGCCTTCCTGCTCCGGCTGAGTTTCTTCCATCTCACGGCGAGTGCGGCCCTGCACGGCGGTGTTGGAAAACTCATTGAGAACAGGGGCATCAAAATCTGCGCCCGATTCCTCGATCAGCTTGTCACCCAACTGATCCCGCAGAATACGCCCCTTGATTTCGCGAACGGCGCCTTCTTCAAGATCACTAAGCTGGAACGGGCCGAACGAAACACGGATAAGCCGCCCGACCGTAAGGCCCAGCGCACCGAGAATGTTCTTCACTTCGCGGTTCTTGCCTTCACGCAACCCGATGGAAATCCAGACGTTCGCACCCTGTACGCGTTCAAGTTCGGCTTCAATGCTGCCGTAGAACACGCCATCGACCGCTATGCCGTTCTTCAGTTCATCCAGTTGCGGCTGGGTGACCTTGCCATGAGCCCGCACACGATAGCGGCGCAACCATCCGGTGGACGGCAGCTCCAGAACGCGTGACAACCCGCCATCATTGGTCAGAAGAAGAAGCCCTTCGGTATTGATATCAAGCCGACCAACCGACAGCACACGCGGCATTTCTGCTGGCAACGCCTCAAAAACCGTTGGACGGCCTTCAGGATCGCGATTTGTCGTCACCAAACCTGCTGGCTTATGGTACAGCCAGAGACGGGTACGCTCGGTTTGCTTCAACGGCTTGCCGTCGACCGTGATAATGTCAGTACGCTTGACATTGACAGCCGGGCTTTCCAGCACCTTGCCGTTCACAGCAATACGGCCAGCCGCAATCATCGTCTCAGCTTCACGACGCGAAGCTATGCCTGCGCGCGCCAGACGCTTGGCAATACGCTCACTCGTCTCCTCCTGCGCTTCAGTGCCGCGCGATCCGAATTTTCGTGGCTTGTCACGTCCACCGTCGTCGCGGCGCGGACGGCTATCCCGGTCTGTCCGGCCGGGACGATCGGAGCGCCCTCCTCGGCCATAGGGACGCTTGCCGTCCTTGTTATCGTCATCTGTAGTCATCTGGTATTGGCCTTTCAGCAGCGCTGCCGTGTCACCTTACACCTTTAATGACAGGCAAGGGACAGCCGGAAACAGGAACGCCGTATAAATCCGTTCGCAAATCGGTTTCGATTTCGAGAAATATGCAGTAACAAATCGTTCCATGGCTTGCGAGCGAAATTTCCGAAAGAGTGCATGAAATGGAACCCGCGTGAAAAAGAGTGCCGAAGTCCTGAACCAGAATATGGCGATTCCCATGGAGATCGCACTGGAAGAGGCACGAGCTGCAGGCGCACGCGGAGAAGTTCCGATTGGCGCAGTCATCGTGCATCAGGGTACAGTCATCGCGCGGGCAGGCAACCGCACACGTGAGCTCAACGACGTAACCGCTCATGCTGAAGTACTTGCAATTCGCGACGCGGGCGAAGCTCTGAAATCCGAACGTCTAATCGACTGCGATCTTTATGTGACACTGGAACCATGCGCGATGTGCGCAGCCGCCATCTCTTTTGCCCGTATCCGTCGTCTATATTATGGCGCCTCCGATCCGAAAGGAGGGGGCGTGGAGCAAGGGCCACGCTTTTTTACGCAGCCCACCTGCCATCATACACCCGAGATCTACGCGGGCCTCTCCGAGAGAGACGCGCAGGAAATCCTGCGGGACTTCTTCCGCGATAAGCGCTAATTCAAGACCTTGCGTCCAGTCATATAGCGCAGCGTATCATCCCGCAGTGCGAAATGATGAAAAAGTGCCATCAAGACATGCCCAAAGACCGCCGCAAGCAACACCCACCCCAACAAACCATGCAGTACATTACCGGGAGCGGTTAGTGCGGCATTCTGCACGCCTGTTTGCTCGAAAATCCGAACACCAAGAAACGAGAAACCTCGCCCACTGCCATATGTACGCAACAGCGCCAAGGCTGGAACTGCGAACATCAGTCCATAGATAACGAGATGTCCCAGCGTCGCCAGCTTGCCAACATGACCTGATTTATGCGGACGACGACCGAAATTCAGTACTCCCCATGTTCCGCGCAATAGCACCAATACCAGAAGCACAAAACCGAGCTGGTGATGAGCCGACCAGAAGATATTATAGATCGTTGTATCTTTAGCGACAACACGCAGGATTGCGGACATAAACTGCCAAAGAAACAAAACAGCCATCAGCCAGTGAAGAGCTCTGCTGATCAGACCATACCGCGACGGCGTATCCCAGATAGTGTTCATCTTGTTCATCAAATCATACCTTATATCCCAAGTTGGCAAGATACGATCTGCTTGAAGGAAATCTTTGATTGAAATCAAATATACGTCAGAACCAGCAACATTAAAAATATTTAATGATTTCAAAAAAGAATAGCCGAAGCAATGAAACGAACCCGAAATAAAGTAAGCCTCAGTAAATTTTATTTACTGAGGCTTACCATCAACCATTTTATTTAAAGAAGAGTTAGTTCCAAGGAAGATAATCGCGCCAGCCCTTTGACTTGCCAGCGGCCTTCTTGCGCTCACGCTCCTTCTGAGCCTCGTCCGTACCCAACTCACCGACAGCTGCGGTAGACGCTGGCTCACGATAGGTAAGCGGCGGCTCGCTCAAATAACGGCGCGTCGTCGAGGAACCTTGAGTCTGCTGCTCCCGTGCGGCCTTGTAGGCAGCAACCTTCGCTGGGTCGAACGTCGGTGTACGGGATTCATAATCTTCACGACGGCTATTACCGCGTGGCAAGGCTGCCTGAATATTAGACGCCACCGGACCATCCTGAACGACCGGTGAGACGAAATTCGGATCATCACGATTCGCAGTGATTTCGTCACGCAGACGTTTGCGGCGCTGTTCCGGTGATTCTGGCCAGTTCGGATCGTTGGAGCTGGCGACGCTTTGCTGAGGAGCAGGCAGCTGGCCCTTGTCACCAGGAGCCGGACGAACCAGATCGGGACGCGGCTTGTAATCAATCCGCTCTTTCTTGTTCTTACCTTGTCCGAAGCTCGCCATATTCGACACGTCGTCAAAGAGCTGTGCTCCTGCGGTCTTGTCGGTTCCATAGGTTGGCGAAGAAACGCAGCCGGATAGCGAAACGCCCGCTATCGCTGTCATAAGCACCAGAACTCGTCCTTCAATCTTCATTAGCGCCACTTCTTTTACGCTTGCCGATCTTATCTTCACCAAAATTTGCTCAAGCAAGCCTTGACTGAAGAAACCGGCAACTCCAAGGCAGATCTTGAAATTATCCGAGGAATGCCTTGTACATGAGTGCACCCCATGCGGCAATCCGATGTTAACTGGTATTTCACCATGTCCGAAGAGAGGAATGCAACCCGTTTCCTTCTGAAAATGCCCCCGCCATGTGAAACGCCGAGGGCAAATCCTTCAGAAGACCATCAAGCCTCAAGCTTGCCAAGTGACTTTAGTTCCTTGAGAGCGGCAGCGTCTCGCGCCGAGACTTCGGGAAACTCGGGGTCGGAACCAACATCTGTCGTATAACGCCACGAACGCGCGCACTTTTCACCATCAGCGCGTGCAGGCACAACAGCTACACCTTTCACATCACCAAGCGTGAAAGCGTCTTCCGGTGCAGCCGCGTCACTCAACGATATACCGCTGGTGATGCAGATTTCTGCAAAATCAAGACCTTCGAGCGAATCGGTCAGGCTCTTGTCGGAAATGTAGACGAGCGGAGCGGCTTCGAGCGACGATCCGATACGCTTGTCCGCACGCTCCAGTTCCAGAGCGCCAGTAACGACACGGCGCACCGCACGAACCTTGCGCCACTTTTCGGCCAGCACGTCGTCGCGCCATTCGGCCCGCGTCGGGCGGAACTGCTCGGCATGAACCGAAACCGATTGCGGATAGCGGTCGAGCCACGCTTCTTCCATCGTGAATGGCAGCATTGGCGCCAGCCAGGTCGTCAGACGGTCGAAGATTTCACGCACAGTCTGAAGCGCAGCCTTGCGACGAACGCTCGACGGCGCATCGCAATAAAGCGCGTCCTTGCGGATATCGAAATAGAAGGCCGAAAGCTCGACATTCATGAAATCGATCAGCGAGCGCGCAATGCGTTTGAAATCGAACGCATCATAGCCGGAGCGGACGACTTCATCCAGCTCGGTCAGACGATGCAGCATCAGGCGTTCAAGTTCCGGCAGATCGGCATAAGCGACGTTTTCGCCTTCATCATGCGCCAGCGTTCCCAGCATCCAGCGGATGGTGTTGCGCAGCTTGCGATAGGCGTCGATATTGGTCTGGATGATGCTCTTGCCGAGGCGCTGATCTTCCCAATAATCGGTCGTCATGACCCACAGACGCAGGATATCCGCGCCGGATTCCTTGATGACGTCCTGCGGTGTCACCGTATTGCCGAGCGACTTCGACATCTTCTTGCCGTGCTCGTCCATTGTGAAACCATGGGTCACGACGGCATTGTATGGCGCGCGGCCGCGCGTGCCGCAGCTTTCCAGAAGCGAGGAATGGAACCAGCCGCGATGCTGGTCGGAACCTTCGAGATAGACATCTGCCGGCCATTTCATGTCCGGGCGATCTTCCAGCGTGAAGGTGTGGGTCGAACCGGAATCGAACCACACGTCCAGGATGTCACGCACCTGCGTCCAGCCTTCATTGGAGCGACTTCCGAGGAACCGCTCGCGAGCACCTTCAGCAAACCAGGCATCGGCACCCTCTGCCTCAAAAGCATCAAGAATGCGCTTGTTGACGGCATCATCCTGAAGAATGTTGCCTTCTTCATCCACGAAAACACAGATCGGCACACCCCAGGCTCGCTGGCGCGACAGAACCCAGTCTGGACGGCCCTCGATCATCGAGCGCAGGCGGGTTTGACCAGCCGCCGGTACAAAACGAGTGTCATCAATCGCCTTCAACGCACGCGAACGCAACGTCGTGCCGTCACCGAGGTTTTTGTCCATATAGACAAACCACTGCGGCGTGTTGCGGAAGATGACCTGTTTCTTGGAGCGCCACGAATGCGGATAGGAGTGCTTCAGGCGACCACGGGCGAAGAGCTTTTCACGGGCGATGAGCTGATCCATGACAGACTTGTTGGCATCGCCTTTCTTGCCGTTATCGTCGATAACGCGTGCAGGACCACCTTCACGGTCAGGACCAAAGCCCGGTGCGTCCTTGGTGTAAAAGCCATCATCCCCGACCGGGAACGGGATGCTCGGATCGATACCGCGCGCTTCCAGCTCGCGGGCGTAGTTCATCCATGCCTCAAAGTCTTCGCGACCGTGACTTGGAGCTGTATGCACAAAACCCGTACCCGCATCATCGGTAACATGATCGCCGTCGAGCATCGGCACGATGAATTCATAACCATCGCCAAAGCCCTTGAGTGGGTGATCGAGAACGATTTTACCTAGTTCATCAGCCGAGATACCACGCAAACGCTTGAACTGAAGCTTCGCCTTGGCAAAGCATTCTTCCGCGAGCTTGTCGGCGAAGATAAGCTTTTCGCCTGGACGCGGACCGAAATCGTTCTCGGCTTCCGTGACTTCATAAAGCCCGTACTCGATACGCGAAGAATACGACACGGCACGATTGCCGGGGATGGTCCACGGCGTGGTCGTCCAGATCACCACGGCGCTGCCGGAGAGATCGTCTTGTCCAGCGACCGGGAACTTGACCCAGATCATATCCGACTCGACATCGTGATATTCGACTTCGGCTTCGGCAAGCGCCGTGCGCTCGACGACCGACCACATCACCGGCTTGGAGCCGCGATAAAGCTGCCCTGAGGCCGCGAACTTGAGAAGTTCACCAGCGATACGCGATTCAGCGTGGAAGTTCATCGTGGTGTACGGATTTTCAAAATCGCCAAGAATCGCAAGGCGCTTGAACTCTTCCGTCTGGACCTTGATCCAGTTGGAAGCAAATTCACGACATTCCCGGCGGAATTCGTTGATCGGAACTTCGTCCTTGTTCTTGCCCTCAGCGCGATACTTTTCTTCGATCTTCCACTCAATCGGCAGACCGTGGCAATCCCAACCCGGAACGTAATTCGAATTGTATCCGCGCATCTGGAAGGAGCGCGTGATGACGTCCTTGAGGATCTTGTTCAGCGCGTGGCCGATATGGATATTGCCGTTGGCATAGGGCGGACCGTCGTGCAGTACGTAAAGTGGGCGATCTTTCGCCTGCTCACGAAGCTTTTTATAAAGGTTCATGCCCTCCCAGCGCTCAACGAAAAGCGGTTCACGCTGCGGCAAGCCAGCACGCATCGGGAATTCGGTCTGCGGCAGATAAAGGGTTTTGGAATAATCGATTTTGGTCGTCTCAGTCATGAGGGTATTCGCCTGTGAAGCCCCAGCCAGAAGTGGCGGGCATGTGGATCAAAGAAAACATGGGACTGTGGAGCACAGCCGGTCACTCCCGGACCTCGCGCCAGATATTGCCTGGCAAAGCAGCCATTCAGGCAAAGCGGGAGGCCGGGCCAATAATTCGTATGGCCGTCATGATAAGCCGAAAATTCGTCATCATGGGCACGCTTTTAGCAATGAGCTTCGCAGGAATAAAGAGGCCAGAGGGGCAAAGACGCAATAAAACTGCATCCCTGCCCCTGAAAATGTTCACATTGATACCGCTGAGGTCAGTCCAGCGAGAAATCGAAACGATAGGTCGCAGAAACCCCGACCATGAACTGGTCCGGGGATCCACGTTCTTTCACGATGCTTGAATCCTTTGCCGGACCTTGCAGACGACTATATTCACCAAACAGGCTCGTATCGATCTTGTCGGTTGCCTTCCAGGTAATTGCGCCACCAACACCAGCTGACTTGAAGCCACCGCCTGGACTATATTCGGAAAGTCCCGACGCAACTGCTTCCTCGGCATCGACGCCGAAATATGTCTTGAAATAATCCTTTGATGCGAAGGTAGCACGCGGACCACCTGAAACGCGAACGGTCGGCGTGACATCATAGAATGCATCTGCAGCAATATCAGCCACCACGCCCTTATGTGCACGGATACCTTGACGCACTTCACCACGCACACGCAGCCAGTCGGTTGGATAAACGTCAACGAACGCACCTGCTTCACCGCCGAATTTTGTATCTTTCAGACCATGAATATCGTCATCTCGTTCGAACAGCAGCTTCCCGGCGAGCCCCACACGGAAGCGATCATTGTCAATCAAAGCGAAGGATACGTTGTCGTTTCGTGACGAAAAGCGTGTCGCCTGCCCGTGTCGACCAAGCGAGATCAACGGCTGAGCAGAAAAGCGATATTTGTTCGAGCCTTCGAACTTCGGAGCTACGAGCCCTGCCGCACCTACCTTGAGATACCAATCGCCGGACCAGAAATGCTTGCGAGCAGGCTGAACCGTTTCAGCCGCGTAAATATCAGTTTGCTGCGCATCGGCCGAGAAAGCAAGCGAGCTACTCGTTAGGAATGCGGCACCTGCAACGAGCGCCAGAGGAACAATACGTGCCACATTAAACTCCAACAAAAAGCACCCCAACAAGTTTTGAGGCATTTATCCCTTTTTGTCGAGAATAAGTAAAATTTGATTTAAATCTTAAGTGGAAAACGAAACCAAGAGTTCGCCTCACTCAAAAGAAAGCAACCGATCCAGGTCCGAAAGTGGTTTCGCACTTGCAAGCAGGGCTCGCGCTTCCGCATCGTCGTGCCCCATCTGCTCGATAAGCGGATCAAGACCATCAAACTTGATCTCGCCACGTAGAAACCCGAAGAACGATACACAAGCGGTCTCACCATAGAGATCCCCCGAAAAATCAAACAGGAAGGTTTCAAGAAGGGGTATACCGTCACTATCGACAGTCGGGCGACGACCGAAACTTGCAACCCCATCGTAAAGGTCGCCATTCTCGCGCCTGAACCTGACAGCATAGATTCCGTGCTTCAGGCCTGCCTGCGCGTCGATTTTCATGTTGGCAGTCGGAAATCCAAGTGTTCGCCCTAGCTTCTTGCCATGAATGACTTCACCACACACCATATAGCGATAACCAAGAAGTCCTGCTGCTTGGACGACGTCACCTTCGCAAAGCAGATTTCTTATGCGGGTGGATGAGACAAGATTGGCACCTTCATCGGTGAAGGCATCAACCAGAGTAACTGTGAAACCAGCATCTTCACCGGCCTTTTGAAGAAACTCCGGTGTCCCGCGCCGTCCCTTGCCGAAATGAAAATCGTACCCCGTGACCACACAGCTTGCGTGCAATCGGTCAACCAGAATGTGCTCAACGAAATCTTCAGCCGAGCGGGATGAGAACTCATCGGTAAAGGGCTGTTCAACGACAGCATCAAATCCCATCAGACGCAGTATTTCTGCCTTCTTCACCGCCGCAGTCAAACGATCGATTGGCGCGTCGGGCTTGAAAAAGCTGCGTGGGTGCGGCTCGAAAGTCAGGACCACCGCTGGCAGGTCGTGCTTTCCGGCGATCTCCAGCGCGCGTTCGAGCACCGCCTGATGGCCGCGGTGGACACCATCGAAATTACCGATTGCCACCACACAATTCTGTAAGCGTTCCGGTAAGGAATCCGTTCCAGAAAGGCGCTGAAAGCTGGATTTGGTCATCTTGATCTGGACTTCGCTTGATAGTAGCGGGATTGCTGAGGTTCAAACAAGAGCGTTAAGCGTAGCGACCGGGCGGTTGCCGTGCTTCTGGAGAAACGCTTCCATTCGGCTAATGTCAACGGTACCGTCAGTTGTATAGTCCGCGGCATGAACTCCGCCGGAGATATAAAGCACATCCAATCCGAAATCGGCAGCGCCCTTCACGTCAGTCAGAACTCCGTCACCGATACCGAGAATTCGGCTTTTCTCGACTTTTTCGTCCCGAATCTCTTCGGCAAACCGCAATGCTGCCTCGTAAATCGGGCGATGCGGCTTTCCAGCAATAAGTGTGCGTCCGCCGAGCTGGCCATATTCGCGCGCAAGGGCCCCCGCGCACCAGATCAGTCGCGTGCCACGCTCGACCATAATGTCCGGATTGGCGCAGATGAACGGAAGATTGCGCGAACGCAACCGGGCCAGCAATTCCTTGTAATCGTCCGGCGTTTCGCTTTCATCATCATAAAGCCCGGTGCAGACGACGCCTGAAGCTTCAAATTCTTCGACCAGTTCAACATCAAGACCGTCATAGATGGTCAGCTCGCGTTCACAGCCGATATGAAATACCTTGCGCGGACCTTCCGCGATCAGATCGCGGGTTACGTCACCCGAAGTAACTACGCGATCATAAGTATCGGCGGGAACGCCAAGACCTAACATCTGCTTTTCAACATCGGGATGAGGTCTTGGAGAATTCGTCACAAGAATGACCGTAACGCCTTTAGCGCGCGCACGTTTTAACGCGTCGATTGCAGCCGGATAGGCGGACACGCCGTTATGCACCACGCCCCATACATCGCAGAAGAGCACATCGTACTGGTCGGTCAGATCGTCGAGGCGTTCGAGCTGCTTCATGGTTTCCTCTTGATAATCCATCTGTAAGGCGAGAGCCGCTATAGGAGATATATGGAAGTCCGCCAAAAAGGCAGTCAGCGCTCCATCTAACGCAGGCAACCACTTCTGTCACGGCCTTTGGTCCGGATATCCAACCCGCAGAGCGCGTCCAATTATCCCATAGTGTGTTTCATCGATCATTTACCGTGCTTCGTGACTGACTGTTAGAAAGATGCTGATAGGAGCGGATACAACTTTTCATTTCATGTGTCGCAGACACAACCGTCGGCGGGGGCCAAATTGAAAAACTGGATCACTCAAGCCCTCAGGCTTCGTCAACATTTGCTTCAATCACCGAGCGCGTTCTTTATCAGGGACGAGCGCGGTAACTTTGCAATGATAACGGCGTTAGTGCTGGTACCTCTGCTTCTGGCAGGCATGGTTGCGGTTGACACAGCCAATCTCATGCGCGTGCGCAACAATGTGCAGGCCTCGCTTGATGCTGCGGCACTTGCTGTAGGCAAGAGGTTTTCCACTGGTGAAAATCAGACCGTCGTGCAGGTCTACGGCGCCAAAGTTTTTACCGCTAACCTCACCGTTCTAAGTGCAGATGCAGTCAATTTCCAGATCGCCTTCCCCCAAGATAGAACAACTGATCAACAGATACTCGCTACTGCTGGGTTTACCTACAAATCTCTGTTTGGCGTAGTAGCCTCCCGCCTCACAGGAGATAACTGGGACCAATACCGGTATACGCTCAACGCTTCCGTCAGACTTAAGAACACAATTGAAGTTGCACTGGTCCTCGACAACTCCGGTTCAATGGATGAAACAAGAAGTGGGTCAACAAAAAAACGCATCGATCTTCTAAAGGAAGCCGCCTCGCAGCTTGTCGAGACGATGGCCTCGCAATCTGCGCTCATAACGCACGTCGAACGACCCGTGCAGTTTTCATTAGTTCCTTTTGCGGGCTCTGTGAATGTCGGCCCACAATACTTGAACGCAACCTGGATGGACCCGGAAGGCAAGTCTTCCGTGAATCTTGAAAACTTTACACTACCAATCACGATCGACAATACGCGCAAAATAGAAGAAAGACCGGCAGGCAGCGGGCGATACTACAAATCTGGTACAGGTTGGGGAACACGCAATAACAAGCCTTTTTCGCGCGCGGAACTCTATGCCGACCTTTCACAGCGATCAAAGGAGACCTGGCTACCTTGGCAGGGGTGTGTCGAGTCTCGTCCAGGCACTTATGCCCTGGATGTGACGCCTCCTTCTGACAATAATCCAAACACGTTATTTGTACCCATGTTCGGCCCGGCTGAATATTACAACACCGACAGCAAAGGAAACGTCACCTCGACAGTTTTGAACAGTTGGTGGCAAGATGAGGTATCCCTGTCTTATTCGTCTCGACAAAGCGACCTCAAAAAATACTATTTGCGTGATTCCCTTGATAAGATTTACCGAGGTGGAAGATCGAAAGACGGCGGCCCGAACTATAGTTGTACATCATTACCTCTCACGCCCTTGACGGACGTCTCGACGGAACAAGGGATGAAAACGATCCAAACCGCAATCAAGGCGATGGTGCCAGCTGGCGGCACAAACGTTCCCGAAGCGATGGCCTGGGGATGGCGGACAATCGTCCAAGGCGCACCATTTACAGAAGCCCGCGCTGCGACTGAACGGGGCAACGACAAGGTCGTAATCGTACTCACCGACGGTGCCAACACTTACTATAAATATGACGGCCTCGCGGGTTCTGGGCCGGATCGCGCAGGAAACTTGTCGTATTATTCGGCACATGGCTATACCGGTCGTATAACCAAAAACTACACGCAGTCCCGCTTGTTTCAGGAAAGCGGCGTTTCGGTTTCGCAAAACAACAGTACGTACACCAAGGCTATGAACGCCCGCTTTGCAAAGCTCTGCGACAATGCCAAGTCCGCAAACATCATCGTCATGACAGTCGCGTTGGACCTCAGTGCGACGGATAGCGCAGAGAAAGCACAAATAGATTTGCTGAGATCGTGCTCTTCAAACTCACGCGTGCGCATGGAAAGCGGTAAACCAGTTAAGCTTTTCTGGAACTCGACAGGTGGCGAACTGAGCGAAACCTTCCGGCAGATCGGCGACGAATTGTCAAACTTGCGTCTCGTCAATTGATATTGCCAACGACATCACCATATGCCGGGTTGGCCGGAGCCACCTCTTTGCCGTTCCGCATTAAAGATGGTGCAAATTAACCATCATTTGTCTGTCAAATTTCTCAGGCAATCTTGACAAGATAAGGTCCGGCTTCTATCTCAGAGCCACGTTAGCACTCTCGCTTGATGAGTGCTAACAAGCGCGGATCGGCTCGATCCGTTAACAGGGTTCAACGTCTATAACACCAAGGGTTATACCATGGCTGATATCAAGTTCCGCCCGCTTCATGACCGCGTCGTCGTTCGTCGCGTTGAATCGGAAGCCAAGACTGCAGGCGGCATCATCATCCCTGACACCGCCAAGGAAAAGCCGCAGGAAGGCGAAATCGTCGCTGTTGGCGCAGGCGCCCGTGACGAAGCTGGCAAGCTGATCGCTCTGGAAGTCAAGGCTGGCGACAAGGTTCTGTTCGGCAAGTGGTCGGGCACCGAAGTCAAGATCGGCGGCGAAGACCTGCTGATCATGAAGGAATCCGACATTCTGGGTATCGTTGGCTAATTAGCCAGAAGCGTTTCGCTTTTATCCTAGAAATCCAATTCACCATAATCTGACCGGGATATTCCCAGGAGAGTAAAATGGCTGCAAAAGACGTAAAATTCGGCCGCACTGCGCGCGAAAAGATGCTGCGCGGCGTCGATATCCTCGCTGACGCTGTTAAGGTAACGCTCGGCCCCAAGGGTCGCAATGTTGTCATCGACAAGTCCTTCGGCGCACCGCGCATCACCAAGGACGGCGTATCGGTCGCCAAGGAAATCGAACTGGAAGACAAGTTCGAAAACATGGGCGCACAGATGCTGCGCGAAGTGGCTTCGAAAACCAACGACACTGCTGGTGATGGCACGACGACTGCAACTGTTCTCGGTCAGGCAATCGTTCAGGAAGGCGCAAAGGCTGTTGCTGCCGGCATGAACCCGATGGACCTGAAGCGCGGTATCGACCTCGCAGTAACCGAAGTTGTTGCTGAACTTCTCGGCAAGGCCAAGAAGATCAACACGTCGGAAGAAGTTGCTCAGGTCGGCACGATCTCTGCCAACGGCGAAGCCGAAATCGGCAAGATGATCGCTGACGCGATGCAGAAGGTCGGCAATGAAGGCGTGATCACGGTTGAAGAAGCCAAGACCGCTGAAACCGAACTCGAAGTCGTTGAAGGCATGCAGTTCGACCGCGGTTATCTGTCCCCTTACTTCGTCACCAACCCGGAAAAGATGGTTGCTGACCTGGAAGACGCTTACATCCTCCTGCACGAAAAGAAGCTCTCGAACCTTCAGGCCCTCCTGCCGGTTCTGGAAGCTGTCGTTCAGACCTCCAAGCCGCTCGTCATTATCGCTGAAGACGTCGAAGGCGAAGCTCTTGCAACGCTCGTCGTCAACAAGCTGCGTGGCGGCCTGAAGATTGCTGCTGTCAAGGCTCCTGGTTTCGGCGATCGCCGCAAGGCCATGCTGGAAGACATCGCGATCCTCACCGGCGGTCAGGTTATCTCCGAAGACCTCGGCATCAAGCTCGAAACCGTTACGCTTGACATGCTCGGCCGTGCAAAGAAGGTTTCGATCTCGAAGGAAAACACCACGATCGTTGACGGTGCAGGCCAGAAGGCTGAAATCGACGCTCGCGTTTCGCAGATCAAGCAGCAGATCGAAGAAACCTCTTCGGACTATGATCGTGAAAAGCTTCAGGAACGTCTTGCCAAGCTCGCTGGTGGCGTTGCCGTGATCCGCGTCGGCGGTGCAACGGAAGTTGAAGTGAAGGAAAAGAAGGACCGCGTTGACGACGCGCTGAACGCAACCCGCGCTGCGGTTGAAGAAGGCATCGTTGCTGGTGGCGGCACCGCCCTTCTCCGCGCTTCGGCCAAGATCTCTGCCAAGGGCATCAACGCCGATCAGGAAGCTGGCATCAACATCGTTCGTCGCGCTCTGCAGGCTCCGGCTCGCCAGATCACGACCAATGCCGGTGAAGAAGCTTCGGTTATTGTTGGCAAGATCCTTGAAAATGCCTCTGAAACCTATGGCTACAATACTGCCAATGGCGAATTCGGCGACCTGATCAAGGCTGGCGTTGTCGATCCGGTCAAGGTTGTCCGCACCGCTCTGCAGAACGCAGCATCGGTTGCTGGCCTCCTGATCACGACGGAAGCCATGATCGCCGAACTGCCTAAGAAGGATGCAGCTCCGGCTGGCATGCCTGGCGGTATGGGCGGCATGGGCGGCATGGACTTCTAAAAAGTCCACAAAGCTTACTTTGATGAAAATGCGCGAAAGGCGGCCTTGGGCCGCCTTTCTTTTTCTGCTGCGTAACCATTTGTGATTTATGAAAAATTTACTCTGCTCACGCTTTGCGGCAGTAAAGTCTTTATTTTAGAAACTTCTGATTGACTCATAACCGCCAATCATGATCAATCCCGAATGACATAGAGATGGACTTCCTGTTTGCCCCCGCACTTTGGAAGTCCTGTCTCAGGCAACAGGAAAGGCAGGCTTCGGCCTGTCTTTCCACTTGTACTCCTCAACGATTAGCTCTCATTCTGCAGCGTCGATCTGTGCATTACCTGACGCTAAAGCATCATAGCGGGCACGAGCGACCAGCACCTTTGCTTCATTGGCTATCGCCCACTCACCCAGCGCTCGCACAGGGCGCAAAAGATCGCACCCCAATTCGGTCAATTCATATTCGACCTTTGGTGGGATTGTCGGAAAGAGAGTGCGCTTGACGAAACCATCCCGTTCCAGATTACGTAACGTCGTCGTCAGCATTTTTTGCGAAATACCATCCACTGTTCGGCGCAATTCGTTGAACCGCATTGGACCATTGCCGAGATAACTCACCACAAACACTGTCCATTTATCGCCAACTCGCGACAAAATCTCCGCTACAGTCCTGCATGCACTGGTTTCCTTGAAGTCACCGGGTTTCATAAAAGTGCCTCCTTGCGCCGCCAATTAGTCACTTATATAGCGTCGGTTTCCAATGGTTACCACTCTAATAAAGGTGCTATCTATGTCTAAGCTCAAAGTCGCAGTCATCGTCGGCAGCACGCGCGAACAGCGTTTTGCCCCAGTTCCCTCCCAGTGGATTGCGAAACTCGCTGCCGAACGGGCCGCACTGGACGTGGAAATTCTCGATATTGCCGACTATCCGATGGGCTTCTATGGCGACACTTCCACCACGACTGCACAAGCGGAAACTGCCGACAAATGGAAAACCAAGCTGCGCGAGTTCGACGCCTACATTCTGACCGCGGCTGAATACAACCACGCTCCCACTGCTGTTCTGAAGAACGCCATCGACTACGGTGACTGGATTCAGAAGCCAATGGGGTTTGTCGGTTATGGCGGCGTTGGCGGCGCTCGCGCTGTCGAACAACTGCGGATGATTGCCGTCGAAATGTCTTCTATGTCCGTCAAAACCGGCGTTCATATCCTTTTTCCTGATTATCTCGCTGTCGTCAAAGGCGAGAATAAGCTGGACGATTTCCCGCATCTTGGGGAAGCTGCCAAGAACATGCTGGATCAGCTGATCTGGTGGGGCAAGGCCCTTAAGTCTGCACGTTCGGCATAAACAAGACGGCAGGCCGGAACGTTGGGGTTCCGGCTTGCCGCTGGCATTGTATGCCCTATGATTATCTGCAGTCACAATGGAATGGATGATCATATGCGCAAAGAACTTCCCATCGCCACAGCTCCGAAAGACGGCAGTAAGATAACAGTCGTCTGGACCGATGAAGATGACCAGCGCAATGAGTCAATTGCACAGTATCGAACGCTAGCCCAGTTGCAGGCCGGCGGCGGTCAATGGGATGAGACTGATACAGGCTGGTGGACGTTCACCGATAGTAAGACCCAGCGCAAGATCGAACCGACCGCCTGGATTTCCGAAGCGGATGACAGTGAGGATGAGGATGACGCTTGACCGTTCAGGTCCGGTCAATAAAATTTGACTTTTATAGTCATATTTTATCAAGTGATTGCGTTATAAAAGTTTCACGAAGAAACATTAGCCCGCCAAGGACTTGGCGGTGCTATATTTGCTTAGAATGGCTCGGCTTCGAGTCCAAGTTACCCGGAGACCTGAAATGACAGCTATGCGTACCGAGACAGATACGTTCGGACCGATTGATGTTCCTGCGGACCGTTACTGGGGCGCCCAGACGCAACGCTCATTGCAAAACTTCAAGATCGGCGGGGAGCGCATGCCGCTTCCATTGGTTCACGCATTGGGTGTCGTCAAGCGCGCAGCGGCAGAAACCAATATTGCGCTTGGCAAACTCGATCCGGTTCTCGGTCAGGTCATTGCTGTAGCGGCTTCAGAAGTCATTGAGGGCAAACTCGATGACCATTTTCCACTGGTCGTCTGGCAGACTGGTTCGGGAACGCAATCGAACATGAATGCCAACGAGGTCATCTCAAACCGGGCTATCGAGCTTCTCGGTGGCGAAAAGGGGTCCAAGAAGCCGGTCCATCCCAATGACCACGTGAATATGAGCCAGTCGTCCAATGATAGCTTCCCGACGGCGATCCACGTCGCTACGGCGGTTGAGGCAGTCAATCGGCTTTACCCGGCGCTTGAACACCTGACCAAGGCGCTTCAGGTCAAGGAAGAGGCATTTAAGGATATCATCAAGATCGGCCGTACCCATACGCAGGATGCGACGCCGGTCACACTCGGACAGGAATTTTCCGGTTATCGCGCCGCATTGGAATATGCGCGTCATCGTATCCAGCAATCACTCGCAGACATTTTTCTGCTCGCGCAAGGCGGAACTGCAGTCGGTACGGGCCTCAACGCACCGGTTGGTTTCGATACAGGCTTCGCCGATGCGGTGAGCGAAGTTACCGGCCTTACTTTCAAGACTGCGCCCAATAAATTTGAGGCTCTAGCCAGCCATGGTGCCATTCTCAACTTCCACGGCAGCCTGAACGCCTTGGCGGCAGATCTTTTCAAGATAGCCAACGACATCCGTTTCCTCGGTTCAGGTCCTCGTTCCGGCTTGGGTGAACTGTCATTGCCGGAAAACGAACCAGGGTCGTCCATCATGCCCGGAAAGGTCAACCCGACCCAGGCCGAGGCTTTGACGATGGTGGCAACACAAGTATTCGGCAACCAGACCACTGTCACCGTTGCCGCAAGCCAAGGCCATTTTGAGCTCAATGTGTTCAAACCGGTGATCGCGTTTAATGTTTTGCAATCAATCCGCATTCTTAGCGACGCCATGGTGTCGTTTGCTGATCATTGTGTCGAGGGAATCGAACCGAATCTGAACCGTATCAAGGAACTGCTGGACCGCTCGCTGATGCTCGTTACCGCACTGGCCCCGGCGATCGGTTATGACAATGCGGCCAAGATCGCCAAGACTGCTCACAAAAATGGAACGACTTTGCGCGAAGAAGCATTGGCGAGTGGATTGGTGTCGGAAGCAGACTATGAGCGACTGGTGCGCGCAGAGAGAATGATTGCGCCAGAATGAATTGTATTCATACTGTAAACGAACTGTCGAGGATTAGACGGCTTTCCTTGACAGTCAGTAATCGTTAATTGATGCCCCAGTTCAACAGGAGATAGCCCCGCATGTCCTCTATCACTCCGCAGACCAATGGCGTTGTAACGCTCATTGCCCGCATTTTCCTTTCGATTCTCTTCATCCTTGCTGGCTATGCCAAGCTGACCGCCATCTCGGGTACCGCAGGTTATTTTGCTGGCCTCGGCCTTCCGGTTCCGACCGTTACGGCTGTTATTGTCGGTCTGGTGGAATTTGTTGGCGGCCTCGCAATTCTCGTCGGTTTTCAGACCCGCATCGCGGCAGCCGTTGTCGGTCTGTTCACCATCGGCGCGACGCTTGTTGCCCATATGGACTTCTCGCAGGGTATGAACGCCATGATGGCGCAGAAAAACCTCGCAATTGCCGGTGGTCTTTTCATCCTTGCCCTGCATGGCGCAGGTTCGCTTTCGATCGACGCCAAGCGCAGCTGATCAAGTGCCGTAAAGACAACGAAACCGCGCCATTTTCATGGCGCGGTTTTCTTATCTCTAAACCCTTGTCGTCAGCACAATCACAATGCTGGATACTCCTCGAACTGAGGCAGATCATCCAGAATGTCATACCATTGAGCTTTCGAGCCAACGAAAATATGGGCCGACGGCTTCAGGCTTGGCTCCTCAGCCAATACACCATAATTGACATGAACATATTCCCCGTCGCGAACAATGGAATATAGAAAAGAACCGCAAGCAGCACAGCGCACATCGTGATCGGTCTCGTTGCCGACAAACATGAGCAACGCTTTGTCGTTCGCCCCTTCCAATGCGTTGGTTCTTATTCCGCCAAAAGCCTTGAATGCACTGCCCGTCGCACGACGACATAATGAACAATGGCAGTTCAGGGCGTATTCGAATTCATCTGGCACGGTGAAACGGACAGCTTCACAAGCACAACGACCAATCAATCTCCGCACACCGTTCATCTGGACTGTTCCGAGTTCCAATTGTGAAATCGCAACTCGCAACATAAAAGACAAACTTGAAGTTATCTACCCGTCCAATCCTTTACGAATACGGGTCGCAACTTCAGTGACACGTGAATTCTCCCGGCTGCGGCGTGCCGAAACAAGGCAAGCCTGCGAGCGCAAAATAACGCCATCTTCCAAAACCTTGAGACGGTTGGCCCGCAGCGTTGAACCGGTCGATGTAATATCAACGATCATGTCCGCAGAACCAGCCGCCGGAGCGCCTTCAGTGGCACCAAGGCTTTCAACGATGCGGTAAACCTGAATGCCATGCTTTTGCGAAAAAAACTGCTGTGTCAGTCGCCAATATTTGGTGGCGATGCGCAGACGACGACCATGGCGTTGGCGGAAATCTGCCGCTACATCATCCAGATCGGCCATGCTGGTCACATCGCGCCAGACTTCGGGCACTGCCACGATCACGTCGGCATGACCAAATCCCAATTCGGCTTCAATAGCCACACGTTCTTCCGAATGCGCCAATGTTTCGCGAACAAGATCTTCGCCTGTAACGCCCAGATCAACGCTGCCATATCCCAACTCGCGGGCAATTTCTGAAGCTGAAAGGAACAGAATATCTAGATCAGGTTCGCCCTCGACACGCGCTCGGTAATTACGCGAGTCGTCTGGCAGGATCACCCTGTAGCCCGCCTTTTCGAGCACTGCGAGCGTCTGTTCCTTCAACCGTCCCTTGGACGGCAACGCGAGGGTGACACTCATTTTTTCTCTCCCGCCAGGGCCTGAAGCCGGTCCAGCCAGATGGAAAAGCCAACGCCGGGAATGTTTTCGGAAGCGCCAAGCATGGTCAGAAGCCGATCATAGCGGCCACCACCTGCCAGAACAGCATCCTTCTCCACGCCTGTGGCACGAATCTCATAGACGAGGCCGGTATAATAATCGAGCGGCCGCCCGAAAGAGGCATCGTAGATAATATCTTTCGTAGCAATCCCCTCATTCGCAACAGCTTCACTACGCGCTTCAAACTTCTGCAATACCGCAGCAAGGTCAAGGGCGTGTTCCGATGCGAACGCCCGCAAGGTAACGGCTGCGGAATCAAGCGATACACGCATTTCGAGAAACTGCTTCAAGAGGTCGAGCGCAGATGCCGGGAAACGCGTGGCCGCCAAATCCTCCTTTTCGATCAACCGCCGTGCAATCTCTGCGGGCGAGCGTCCAGAGCTAGGCGAAATGCCAGCTTCTAACATTTCCGCTTCCAGCATGCGCGCAAGCCCGGTTTCGTCGCCTTCTGCGACCAGAACGGCAAGGGTTTCCGGCAATGGATCACGCCGCTGTGCGCCGGTCAGCTCGGCTAGTACCTGCTCCATCGAATTCGCGTCGCCAAAAGAACGCAAAAGCTTCTTGCGCCAGCCTTGTGGCAGGCCCAACGCCTTCAGCATGCCCGCAAAAACCGACTGGTCTCCCAAAACGATCTCAAGTTCTGCTTCCGGAGCCGCAGCACGAACGCAGGAAAGAGCATCTGCAATTGAGCGCGCATCCGAAGCCGCTTCGTCGGAAGCGCCCAAGTCTTCAATACCAGCCTGAAGGAATTCAGCCGCTCCGTCACGACGCTGACGGAACACTTCGCCCAGATAAGCATAGCGCTTCGGCGTGGCGGCGTTTAGAGCGATGTGGTTGCGGCAGACGGGAATTGTAAATTCCGGTCGCAAGCACAAACTATCGCCATTCTCGTTTTCGGTCAGAAAAATGCGGCGGCGCAAATCCTCGCCCGCCATATCCAGAAATGGATCAGCTGGTTGGATCAGCGGAATTTCGACAAGTTCGGCTTCGCGCGCATCAAGCGTTACACGAAGAGAATTGAGAATACCAGATGAGCTCGATCCAGCCATGGTTTCCGTCACTTAGACTGTTCTGCGCGATCTTGCGCCTGACTGGCAAGGATTTCACGGACAGCATTGATGAGATCATCTTCCTTGGCCGTGATCTGCGCCGGACGGCTTTCACGCCAGGTTACATTGTCCTCGATCTCCGCAGAAAGACGCTTGCCCTCAACCAGATCCTTGATCTGCACCTCACCGGCCTCACGCTCCTGCGAACCCTGAATGATGGCGCACGGAGCCTCACGGCGATCAGCATATTTCATCTGCGCCTTCATGCCAGATCCGCCAACATACATTTCAGCGCGAATGCCAGCCTGACGCAGATCGGAGACCATTTTCTGATAGCGCCCAAGGCTTTCCGTATCCTTGTCCATGACCAGAACCACTACCGGCCCGACGACATCGGAAACATCCAGTTTGCCGAGGTTCTTCAAAGCCGTCATCAGACGCGAAACACCGATGGAGAAGCCAGTCGCAGGAACTGGTTCACCCCGGAAGCGTGACACGAGACCGTCGTAACGGCCACCGCCCCCCACCGAACCGAACACGACCTTCTGGCCGTCTTCATTAGTCACATCGAACAGAAGTTCTGCCTCGAAAACCGGACCAGTGTAATATTCAAGACCGCGCACAACAGATGGATCGATCTTCACACGGCCATCATAGCCGCCCGCAGAGAACAGCGCCTGCATGTCGGCGAGTTCGGTCACACCTTCTTCGCCCTTGGCGTTGCCTGCGACGACTGCACGGAGATTGGCGATCGTATCGGCACCCGTCGCACCACCGGCGGCGGTGAAAGCCAGCACCTTTTCAATCGCGGCATCGGTCAACTCTGCGCCCTTGGTGAAATCGCCACTTTCATCGAGGCGACCTTTACCAAGCAGAAGGCGAACGCCTTCCGGGCCAAATTTGTCGAGCTTGTCGATGGCGCGCAACACATTCAGGCGTTTCGCAGCATTGCTCTCACCTGTAAGGCCGATGGCTTCCAGCACGCCATCGAGAACCTTGCGGTTATTGACGCGGATCGCATAATCGCCACGACGGATGCCAAGGCGCTCCAGCGTGTCGGCCATCATCATGCACATTTCAGCATCAGCAGAGACATTCGGCGCACCGACCGTGTCAGCGTCGAACTGCAT
Source organism: Ochrobactrum sp. A-1 (assembly GCF_022488005.1). Lineage (NCBI taxonomy): Bacteria > Pseudomonadati > Pseudomonadota > Alphaproteobacteria > Hyphomicrobiales > Brucellaceae > Ochrobactrum > Ochrobactrum sp. A-1. The sequence goes on along the minus strand of NZ_JAKVQC010000007.1, from coordinate 1,658,533 downwards.
GAACTGACGGAAGCGGCCCGGTCCCGGCTTTTCATTGCGGAACACCCAACCATTACGATAGCTGCGATAAGGCTTTGGCAGCGACTCGTAGTTTTCGGCAACAAAACGTGCCAGCGGCGCAGTCAGATCGTAGCGCAGCGACAGCCATTGTTCATCGTCGTCCTGAAACGAGAACACGCCTTCGTTCGGGCGATCCTGATCCGGAAGGAACTTGCCAAGCGCGTCCGTATATTCCACGAGCGGAGTTTCCACCGGCTCGAAGCCATAAAGGTCATAAACTTCACGGATGGTCGCCATCATCTTTTCAGCGGCGCGCAAATCATCCGGCACCCGATCGACAAACCCGCGCGGCAACCGCGCCTTCATCTTGTCCGCTTTATCGGCCATTTTTCCTGCCTGATCGCTGATTTATACATACATGCCGATTGGAACCGGCATCAATTCTGTTGCCGGTTTCCTAACCGATCAAGTCCGTTGCGGCAAGTGCGGGAAGCCTGTTCAGCGTGTCGCAATGGCGACAGCCGCTCCCGCCATCATGCCAGCGCTGGTTCTATTGGCAATTCGCATCATGCGGGGACTGCGCAGAAACCGTCGCGCCTGCGCTGCGAGCACCACCCATGCGGTATCGACTGCTGCGAGAACCGCAAACATGACCAGCAGCAATTCGCCCCAGCCAACCAGCGAAACATGGGTGATATCAACCACCGTCGGCAAGATGGCGAGGTAGAAAACCATGATCTTCGGATTGCCGAGTGTGATCGCCAGCGCACTAAGGAAGAGCTTCCCCGCTTCACCCTGACGCGGAATGGCATCTCCATCTGCAACTTCATCTACCGGAGCAATCCACATCTTCCACGAAAGATAGACCAGATAGGCTACGCCCACATATTTGAGGATGAGAAACGCTGTATGAAACGTATTAGCCAGCGCGGCCAGTCCCCAAACCGCGAGTGAAAGCCAGATGGCATCACCGAGCCACAGACCGAACATGAATGGAAAAACGCCCTTGTGGCCGCGGCTGATGACACGTGCCACCAACGCGCCGACATTCGGTCCGGGCGTGCCCGCCGCCACGACCAGAATACCGGCAAATGCCAACAACGACACCAAGTCCATGATCGTCTCCCATACTCAAAGATGGATGTTTCTCGCAGAAATGATGCGGCTTAGCAATCGTTGCTCTAGCTCGGTCGTTTGAAACTCTGTCGCAATTTTTCAATGTGAGTCCGACAATGGCAACCCTCAATGTGGTCGTTCACCAGTCCCATGGCCTGCATGAAGGCATAAACCGTGGTCGGCCCAACGAATGACCAGCCGCGCTTCTTTAGGTCTTTGGAGATGCGGATGGAAGTCTCAGTCGTCGGGTTGGCGACAAGAGTTGGATAGTCCACCACGGCAGGGCGATCTTTAGCCCCCGGCTCGAAGGACCAGAAATAGGCCGCAAGTGAACCCTTTTCTGCAACCAGTTCAATTGCGCGCTTGGCGTTATTAATCGTGGATTCGATCTTGCCGCGGTGACGCACAATTCCCTTGTCGGCCAGCAAGCGCTCCACATCCTCTTGATTGTACTGCGCAACACGATGGAAATCGAAGCCATCGAAAGCTGTACGAAAATTCTCGCGTTTGCGCAAAATCGTGAGCCACGACAGGCCTGATTGGAAACCCTCGAGGCAGATTTTCTCGAAAAGCCGGAAATCGTCAAAGACAGGAACACCCCATTCATTGTCATGATAAGCTAGGTAATCCGGTAACTCGCCCGGCCAGAAACAACGTGCCATACCATCGGCGCCGACGATCAGGCCGGTTTTTGCCTCAGTAACCTCGCTCATTGTTCCGCCTCTCGAGTTTCATCCATAATTAATTATGTCACGCAACCTGACACTAACCACAACTTTAATTGGAAGGACCATCAGGCGAAACACGCGACCAAAATTTACCTTTACGATTCCATTCCAGCACACAATCCCTACACGAGCATGAGGGTCGCTCTCCTGACAGCTGATGTCAGGAGCTGCAACGGGCAACTGCGCCACAAAGATTTTCCGGCGCAAAGAGACGGATCTGGATTATGAAACCACGTCATCTTCTTTTAATCGGATCGCTTGCGGCGATTGCTGTTTCCATCGTCAGCACGGGTATGGCGTTTGCCAATGACCGCTATGCAACCCTGCCGCCGGTGAGTGTGAGTCCTGACCTCTCTGCCCCTTGGGTAGCTCAGTTGCATGGACAACCCGCCCGCATCAAGGCCGTACCGCAATCTTTACAGCCAGCGCCACGTGTTGGAGCCAGGCAGAAGCAAAAAGTCAAATCGAGCTATCGCCAGGTTTCCTATCAACGACCGCCCGCAAATCCGGCAACCACGGTACGAAAGCACCAGATTGATCCAGCTTATCTGCCGCAGATGGTGTCCTATTCCGGCAACGAAAAAACGGGAACAATCGTCATCGATACAAGCAAGCGCTTCCTTTATCTCGTTCAACCTGGCGGGAAGGCGATGCGATATGGTGTTGGCGTCGGCAAGCAGGGATTCAGTTGGAAGGGGTCGCAGCGCATCAGCCGCAAGGCTGAATGGCCGACCTGGACGCCACCGAAGGAAATGATTGCACGCGAGCGCAAGAAGGGACGTATTCTACCTGCACGCATGGAAGGCGGCGTCAACAATCCTCTCGGCGCACGTGCCCTTTATCTCGGTTCGACGCTTTATCGCATCCACGGAACTAATCAGCCATGGACCATCGGCAAGGCGATGTCGTCCGGCTGCATTCGCATGCGTAACGAAGACGTCACTGATCTTTATGAACGTGTTCCAGTTGGTGCAAAGGTCGTTGTCCGCTAACCAAACCATTTTGCATGCCATTTGCGACCGTCTTCTCCCGAAGGCGGTCGTATTGTTTTCACACATCTGAAAAGATCAAAATTTCTGCACAGAAAGAATGATCGCAGACTTCGAAACATGCCTGAAAGGGCTTTTCCTTTTGCCCCAAACACCCATATGCTGACCATGGCAAAGTCCAGAAAGATATGGAAAAGGCTGCCGGATGGCAGTTGTGCTGGAGAAGAAAACCGGCATGTAGGTCAATAGCATTTATGCGCATAAAGGGGCCACCCCGCGCCGAATGCTTCGGAGGGAAAGGATAAATCATGACCGTACCGACAGTTAAACTGAACGACGGCAATCACATTCCGCAGCTCGGTTACGGTGTCTGGCAAGTGGGTAACGACGAAGCGGTCGCCGCTGTCAGCGAAGCGTTGAAAGCGGGATATCGCCACATCGATACCGCTGCCATTTATGGCAATGAAGAGGGCGTCGGCAAGGCGATCAAGGGTTCCGGTATCGAGCGTGGCGACATTTTCCTCACCACGAAATTGTGGAACAGCGAACAAGGCTATGAATCAACGCTGAAAGCATTCGACACCAGCCTGAAAAAGCTTGGTACGGACTATGTGGATCTTTATCTCATCCACTGGCCGATGCCATCAAAAGACCTTTTCATGGAAACATGGCGCGCGTTTCTTAAACTGAAAGAAGAAGGCCGCGCCAAATCCATTGGTGTATCCAACTTCCGTATAGCCGATCTCGAACGCATCATCAAGGAAAGCGGCGTTACGCCTGTTCTTAACCAGATTGAATTGCATCCACAATTCCAGCAGGACGAGTTGCGTCTGTTCCACAGCAAACACAACATCGCAACAGAAGCCTGGAGCCCACTCGGTCAGGGTAAAATTCTGGAGGAAGCTACGCTGAAAACCATCGCGGAAAAGCATGGCAAGTCGGTTGCACAGGTCATTCTGCGCTGGCACATCGAAACAGGTAATATCGTCATCCCGAAGTCCGTTACACCTGCCCGCATCAAGGAAAACTTCGATATTTTCGATTTCCATCTCAACGGAACCGACCACGATGCGATTACGAAACTGGACAAGGCCGATGGCCGGATAGGTCCGAACCCGAGTACATTCTCGGCCGGCTGAACATGTATCAAAGAAAAACCGGGCAAGCGCCCGGTTTTTTTTTATGCAGCGCTTTGTGACAATCCTTGCGGCATCGGTCCACCATAGGCCCAGTCAATCAGCTCCACAGTATGCACAATGGGTAGTTTGCTGCCGGTTGCGATCTGCGTCATGCAACCGATATTGCCGGTAGCGATCAGATTAGCTCCCGTCGCCTCGATATTCTTCACTTTACGGTCGCGAAGTTTTGCAGCAATTTCCGGCTGCATGATGTTGTAAGTACCCGCCGACCCACAGCACAGATGCCCCTCCAGCGGCTCCTTCACCGTGAAGCCCGCTTTGGACAGTAGGTCTTTCGGCTGGCGTACGATTTTCTGCCCATGCTGCATGGAACAGGCAGAATGATAGGCAACTGTCAGTGCCTGCGGTGCATCCGGCTCTGGCAGATCAATGTTTGCCAGATATTCAGTGATGTCCTTGGCCAGTGCCGATACGCGTGCTGCCTTGTCCTTGTAGGATGAATCGAGGCGCAGCATGTAGCCGTAGTCCTTGATGGTCGTGCCGCAGCCCGATGCCGTGACGATAATGGCATCAAGACCACCCGCTTCGATCTCACGCGTCCAGATATCGACATTGTGCCGTGCCTGATCAAGTGCCTGCTCTTCGCGTCCCATATGATGGACCAGCGAACCGCAACAGCCCTCGCCTTTCGGTGTCACGACCTCAATGCCGAAACGGTTCAAAAGGCGCAAGGTTGCCGCATTAATGCCTGGATTGAGCACTGGTTGCGCACAACCATTGAGGATCGCAACGCGACCACGCTTCTCGCCTTTGGCGGCACTGATCGTTTCGACATTGGCGGCGGCTGGCAAATTTTGTGGAGCAAGATCAAGCATTGCCGCCATCGGTCGCAGGGCCTGGCTCTTTCGCAGAAGCGGCGCAAACGGCTTGCCGATCTTCGCAAGCTTTAGTGCTGCACGGAAGCGCCCCGGATAGGGCAACACCTGCGCCAGAACCCCACGCAAGAAGCGGTTCATAAATGGGCGCTTATAGGTCTTTTCGATATGCGCACGCGCATGATCGACCAGATGCATGTAATTGACGCCCGAAGGGCAGGTTGTCATGCAGGAGAGGCAGGACAGACAGCGGTCGACATGGCGCACGATTTCCTCATCCGCCGGGCGGCCGTTTTCCAGCATATCCTTGATCAGATAAATGCGTCCGCGGGGACTGTCGAGTTCGTTACCGAGCGTCACATACGTCGGGCATGTGGCGGTACAGAAGCCGCAATGCACGCATTTCCGCAGGATTTTTTCGGCTTCGTTGACACCGGGATCGCGCAGTTGGTCGGGGCTGAAATGAGTCTGCATGGGTTCAAGCTCCAGCCTGACGGGGATGCATACGCCCCGGATTGAGGATATTCTCCGGATCGAATTGCTGCTTCAACCGCTGCGACAATGCCGCAAGGGCTGCTGGCTGCGGTTCGAACACATGGATACTGGCGCGGATTGCTTCCGACGCGCGCACCAGCGTCGCATGACCACCACCATGTCTGGCGATGAGCTTGCGCAAAATCTGCGCTTCCGGCTCAGCTTCCATCCGCATCCAGATCAGGCCGCCCTGCCAGTCGTAATAGGCATCGACACCGGCATGACGGCGGAATTCATCCACCATCTGCCAGCCCTGCATCGGCGCCATCGAGACGCGCCAGACCACGCGATTGTCATCGGCCTTGGCATAGGGATGCACATCGCGCACTTCGCGCCAGAGCTGTTGCGACTGCGTTCCGTCCAGCACATCAACCGCACCCGACCCGCTGAGCAGCGCCTGCAACTGTCGGCTGCGATGCGCGACCGAGGGCGCAAAGCCCTCAAGCCGCAATACCGTCGCCGCTTCCCAGCCCAGTTTGCCATCGAGAAAGCGATTGGCAACCATGGGCGGCAAATGTGCCGCGGAAGCAACTTCCTCGCGCGATCCCATGGCCATTGCCATAATACGCGTCGCCTGCTCATCGGTCAGTCCGCGCACGGCGAGCGTCGCCGCCGTCTCCGGTTTCGGCAGAACCTTGAACGTCACCTCCGTGGCGATGCCTAGCGTCCCCCATGAATTAGCCATGCCTTTCGACAAATCATAGCCAGTCACGTTCTTGACCACACGACCGCCAGATTTGAACAACTCGCCACGTCCGGACACAACGCGCACGCCAAGCACATGATCACGGGCGGCACCCGCTTTGATGCGGCGCGGACCGGACAGATTGGCGGCAAGCGCTCCGCCGATCGTGCCGCGCCCGCTCTCGCCCGACAGCAACGGACCGTAATCCATCGGTTCGAAATGAAAGCATTGATTGTTATCGGCCAAAAGCTTTTCGATCTCGGCCATTGGCGTTCCAGCCTTTGCCGAAAGCACCAGTTCGTCCGGTTCGTACAACGTCACGCCAGTAAGCCGCGACACGTCGAGTACGCGGCCTGCGTCGACCCTGTGTCCGATGCCGCGCTTGGAGCCATGGCTGATGATTTCAAGCGGGGTGGAACTGGCCAGCGCATCCTGCACCACATCCAGAACGCCCGTCTCATCCTGCGGCTTTAGAATATTTGCATCACTCATGATCAAAACCACAACTCAGAATCGAGGAATATCCGGGAAGGCCAGCTCACCGCGATGCACATGCATGCGGCCAAGCTCGGCGCAGCGGCGCAATTGCGGAAACACCTTGCCGGGATTGAGCAGATGCTTGGCATCGAAAGCACATTTGACACGCATCTGCTGATCGAGGTCGATCTCGTTGAACATTTCCGGCATCAGATCGCGCTTTTCAATGCCGACACCATGTTCGCCGGTGAGAACACCGCCAACCTTCACGCAAAGACGTAAAATGTCCGCGCCAAAATCTTCCGCAGCTTCCAGTTCGCCAGGGATATTCGCATCATAGAGGATAAGCGGATGCAGGTTGCCATCGCCGGCATGGAATACATTGGCCACCCGCAATCCATATTTTTCGGACAGTTCGCGCATCCCCGACAAAACACGCGGCAGCTCTTTACGCGGAATGGTGCCGTCCATGCACAGATAGTCCGGCGAGATGCGTCCTACTGCCGGGAATGCAGCTTTCCGCCCCGCCCAGAAAGCCAGACGCTGTTCTTCCGACTGAGACAGAATACACGTCGTGGAGCCATTTTGGAGCGCCAGCGCTTCGACCCGCCCAATCAGATAATCCACTTCAACTGGAGGTCCATCCAGTTCGACAATCAACAATGCTTCAACATCCAGCGGATAGCCTACACGGACAAAATCCTCCGCCGCTTTGATAGCCGGCCTGTCCATCATCTCCATTCCACCGGGAATGATGCCTGCACCGATAATATCAGCCACACACTGACCAGCCTGCTCGCTGGATGGAAAGCCAACCATGACAGCACGCGCCGTTTCCGGCTTTTGCAGGATACGGACCGTAATTTCTGTCACGACGCCGAGTAGCCCTTCCGATCCGGTCATCAGACCGAGAAGATCATAGCCCTCACTATCGAGATGCTTGCCTCCAAGCCGGAGCACCTCACCGGTAATCAGCACCATTTCAATGCCGAGTACATTATTCGCTGTCAGACCGTATTTGAGGCAGTGCACACCGCCTGCGTTTTCTGCGACATTACCGCCAATGGAGCAGGCGATCTGCGACGACGGATCGGGTGCGTAATAAAAGCCCTCATGTTCAACAGCCTTGGTGATGCCAAGATTGGTAACGCCCGGATGCACCACCGCGACACGATTTGGATAATCGATTTCGAGAATGCGATTGAAGCGCGACATGCCAAGCAGAACTGCATCCTGCAATGGCATTGAGCCACCGGACAACGATGTACCCGCGCCGCGCGGCACCACGCGAATATTATTATCGTGACAATAGCGCAGAACCTGCGAAACCTGTTCTACCGTTTCTGGCAGCACAACGACCAGCGGCAACGAACGGTGCGCGGTCAGGCCATCGCTCTCAAACACGCGCATTGCATTGATAGCATCGACAACGCCCTCGCCCGGCACGATTCCGCGCAGATCGGCGACAATCTGCTCGCGTCGCTGCATGACGGACGCGTCTGGTTCCGGCATGATAAGTCCGCTCATATTCTCCTCCACCACGTATGTGGTCAAAGTGCACTCCGTACCATTTTCGTCAAGTGGTAAATCATTTTTACCACTTTAGTCAGCAGCTAAACAGTTTCCACGCTGCGGCATAATTGCTTGCCTAGTTTCCTAGCGCTCGGCTAGATGCTTAAAACCCAACGCTTGAGCAAAAGCACGGCAGGGAGTGGGATAGCAGAACATGATGAGCAGTCTGGCGGATATGGAAATTTTTGCCCGCGTCGTGGCAACGGGCAGCATGTCAGCAGCCGCACGCGATCTGAGTCTCTCACCAGCAGTCGTATCGAAGCGCCTGGGACGGTTGGAAGAACGTCTCGGAACCCGGCTGCTTCAACGCACAACCCGCCAGATCGCGCTAACTGAGGCGGGTCAAGGCTATCATGAACGGGTTCTCGCCATTCTCTCTAACATCGAGGAAGCGGAAGCCTTTGTTGCTCGCCGTTCAGCCGATGCGCGCGGAACACTGAAAATTTCGGCACCGACGACTTTCGGTCGCATGCACATTGCGCCTTATCTCGTACCATTCATGCGCGCTAATGCCGATCTTACCGTCAATATGCAGCTTACCGATGAGATGGTCGACATCGTGGGCGATGGATATGATCTGGCCATTCGGATCGCGGAGCTTTCCGATTCAACCCTCGTCGCGCGCCGTCTTGCCCCAGTGCGTCGTATTCTCGTCGCCTCACCCGGTTATATTGCGGAACGCGGTACACCACAGACGATTGAGGACCTGCAAGAGCATATCTGCCTGGCACCGCACAACAACGACCCCTGGCGACTGGAGGGCCCCAAGGGACCCATCGTCATCCGACCGGTTGGGCCACTGCAAACCAATTCCAGCGAAATGGTACGCGAGGCAGTCCTGGCAGGCCTTGGCATAGCGCAACGCTCAACCTGGGATATCGGCCCGGAACTTGCAGCGGGCAAGTTGGTGCAAGTACTGCCCGACTATGCTGCTTCTCGCAACGTTGCTATTCATGCCGTCTATCCGTCGAAACAGTTCCTCCCGGCTAAGGTCAGACTGTTCATCGACTATCTGACAGATCTTTATGGCCCTGTTCCTTACTGGGAGAGCGGCGCATCTCCGCACGAAGTAGCAAAGAAATAGACTGGCTTTCATTCGTCGGTTAATAAGTCGCGCGCGCTATATTAGCGTGCCAGCATATACAGCTGACTAAGCTTTTGATTCTAAAAGGCTTAGATATCCCGCAATCCGTTATTCAAGCGAATCGGATGATTTCCTCCCGTTGTCCTGATTTTCTGGGAAAAATGATGAACACACCTGTACGTTTTATTCTAGCAATCATCGTCGCCGTTATCGTCGGCTGTGGTTTCATGTTCTATGACAAATCGCGCGGCGCTGAATGGGTCGTTTCACCACAGCAGATCGAACAAGCCAAAGCTGACGGCAAATCCGGCGTCGAAAGCCGCCCCGGCACAGTAACTGTACTTCCCATCCGTAGCGAAACAGCCGACGCACTTCCGTTCAAATGGGCCATGTATGGCCTTGTCGCAGGACTTGTCGTACTCGTCGCGACACGCAAGCGCAAAAAAGCCTGATCATTTTTCGACCATAACTCCTGAGAGCCCGATTCCATTATCGACCGGGCTCTCATTTTCAATATATTCCGTTGCCGGACATCAGCCTAAAGGCTACTTTGCCGCCGTTATGGAGAGGGCTTCAGACGGCATGGCCGAAACGATTTTTTCACGCATACAGGCAAGCCGCACGGCAGACGACGTCGTGCACCAGATTGAAACGCTTATTCTCGAAGGCGTTCTGCGTGGTGGCGATCGGCTTCCCGGCGAGCGTGAGCTGGCGCGCCAGTTCGACATTTCCCGCCCGATACTTCGCGACGCGCTCAAGAGACTTGAGACCGCCGAACTCCTGATCTCCCGCCATGGCGGAGGCACATTCGTTGCAGACGTGATCGGACAAGTGTTCAGCGCCCCTGTGGTCAAACTTTTTGCCGATCACCGCAAGGCAACTGCAGACTACCTTGAATATCGGCGAGAGATTGAAAGCATCGCGGCAGAATACGCGGCACTTCGAGCCACACCAGCCGACAAGGCACTTCTGACTGAAATCATGGAAGCCATGGAAAAAGCTCATGGCGTCAGTGACTTTGACACGGAAGCACGCCTCGACGTGGAATTGCACAATGCTATTGGCGAAGCAGCACACAACATCGTTCTGCTGCATACCCTTCGGTCTTGCTATCAACTGCTGAAGGATGGTGTTTTTTACAATCGCAGCCTTATTTACAGCTATCCTGGCGTCGCTGACATGTTCCTGTCGCAACATCGCGCCATTTACGATGCCGTCATGGCTGGCAATCCGCAGGCGGCTCGCGAAGCGGTTCAAAAGCACATTCGCTTCGTGGAACAGGCAACCCATGATCGCGAACTGCACGAAGAACGTGAACGCGTCTCACGTCTGCGCTACCGACAGCGGGCGGGCGTGAAGGCGAGCAAAGACATTAAGGAAGATGACAGTCAATGAGCGTGGTTTTCAAGGATGCGAAAGGGCCGGACGGTATCCGCCTCTATGCCATTGGGGACGTGCATGGCCGTCTCGACTTGTTACAGGACATGCACGGGCTGATCCGTGCCGACCTTGACCAACGCCCTGCTCACGACTGGCGTATCATTCACCTTGGCGATTACATAGATCGCGGCCCGAGCTCAAAGGAAGTGCTGGATTTTCTGATTGAACTGTCGCGTCGGGATAAGCGCATCATTTCGTTACTAGGCAATCACGACGACGGCTTCCTTACCTATCTGGCAACGGGAGACGTCGCAGGGATATTTGCATTGCACGGCGGCGTCGATACCGCCCGCTCCTACGGTGTGGAAGTTGACTTTACTGATACAGATTCAGCCCGACGAGGTCATGCTGCGCTCGTTAAAGCTGTTCCACAAGATCATATCGACTTCATCCGCGCTATGCCGCGCTCAGTCGCTTTTGGCGAATGCTTCTTCTGTCATGCGGGTATAAACCCCGTTGTTCCGTTAGATGCACAAGATCCGGAAGAATTGATCTGGATTCGCACGGCTTTCCTCAAATGGACTGCCCCCTTCGAAAAGCTCATCATCCACGGGCATACACCGCAAAGCGCTATCGATATTCAGCCCAACAGGGTCAATCTCGATACATATGCCTGGAAAAGCGGACAGCTTTCAACCATCGTAATAGATGGTTCGGAAAAGCGTTTTATCGAAGCGAAATAAATGCGCCTAGTGCGCGCTGGAAATGCCGTAGCCGTCGGTGGACATCGCATTGTTGCCGGCATCGACGGTGAATATGCCGACCGCCATGAATACAATCGCGGAAACCATCAGTACGGTGAGAAGAGCGGCATGTTTGGCGGTCATATTCGGAAACTCTTTCGACTGGGGCCGGACGAAATTCGTTAGACGAGCCGCCACTTGGGAGCCTGGCAATCAGCCCTGCTCGTTCGGTTGCTGCCCGGGGAGACGGTGTCCAGTTACACTCGAAAAAAGTTACCTGCAACTGAACGGTTCCAGCCAAACCATCGCTTTTCTCTTGAAAAACCGAATTGGTTGAACGCTGTGGCAAAGCCGCAACGCGATACTTCGACTTAAGGTTAAAGCGCAGTTACGAAGCCTCTAGATTTGGTTTACCCACGCCTTGGCTAATGCAGCACCTGCAGCATCCGCTTGTAATCCAAACTTATTTGCCAGCACTGGGTGCTGTACTGCCCAATCCGGTGCGAAACCCACAATCATCTCACTTAGCTGATCGTTCCATTCAGCGACAAGCTGTGTGTTCGCCTCGAAATGAAACTGCGTGCCATAAACTGCACGCCCGATGCGATAAGCCTGATGAGGCGTCATATCACTCGTCGCCATATGCAATGCGTCCTTCGGAAGTGAAAACGTATCGCGGTGCCAGTGAAAGATTGGGAAGGCGTCTCCTGCGGCAGACAATACCGGGTCGCCTTTGCCTTCCTCGGTAAGCCGAACTTCTTGCCAGCCGAACTCAATGGGTCGGTCCAGAATATTTGCGCCGCCATAAGCACGCGCGATGAGCTGACTGCCCAGACAAATGCCAAGAACGGCCTTATCGCTGTCGCCAAACTGACGAATGAGCTCAAGCAAATGCGGGAAATATGGACATTTAGCGTCGGCCAGCGCATTCTGCTCGCCCCCAAGCACAATCAAGGCTTGATATCCATCGTCGTCACCGGGCAATGCATCCCCGCTGTATGGATGACGCAGATCAATCGAATAGCCAGCATCTGCCAGAACAGGTTCAATTTGTCCCAATCCAGAGCCTTTGTAGTTCTGAACGACCAGTACACCCATGAGAAATCCCCGACCTCTTTTTATCTTTGCTAACATGGAAAAGGCCCGGACGACAGCCGGGCCTTTAAATCAGTTCACCACCGAAACGCTGACCGTTCGACCGGCAACGAGGTGGACACTGTCCGGCACATCTTCAAGCTTCACACGCACCGGCACACGTTGCGCCAGGCGCACCCAGTTGAAGGTCGGTGAAACATTTGCCAGCAGACTAGAAGAATCGCTACGCTCACGATCTTCAATCCCTCCGGCAACACCCTCGACCTTTCCTTTAAGTTGCACTTTGCTGCCCATGATATCGACCACCACCGGATCACCAATCCGGATACGCTCGAGCTTGTTCTCTTCAAAGTAGCCGGAAACGTAGAACGAGTCCGTATCAACGAGGGCCGTCACTGCCGATCCGGCGGAAACATAATCACCCGGTTGAAGTGAGAAGTTTGTAATCACTCCGTTGACGGGCGCCTTTACCGAAGACCGGTCCAGATTGAGTGTCGCCAGATCGCGATCCAGTTGCGCCTGACGGTAGGAAGCTTCTGCTTGCTGGGCCGTAGTTTCGATCTGCTCCAGTTTCTGACGTGTCACGGTCGTGTCGTTGAGTTGGCGATAGCGGACCAGATCGCGGTTTGCCATATCAAGCGCTGCTTTGCTGCTATCAACCTTTGCTTCCGCTGTCTGCAGGGCGAGTTTGTAGCGTGCCTGATCGATACGGAAGATAACGTCACCCTGATGAACGCTTTCATTATCGTGGACGAGCACTTCTCCGACCAGACCTGAGACATCAGGCGCAACGCGCACGACATCGGCACGAATTTTGCCGTCGCGGGTCCACGGCGCATTCATGTAATAGTCCCACAAATGCCAGCCAAGAAGCCCCGCCATAGTGACCATAACCACGGTTACAAAGACACGGCCTGAATGTGCAAAGAGCTTTTTCATAGCGGTATTCCATTGAGAAAGACGGCCGTAGCGCCGAGAATACAAAAATACATCGCGGCATCGAACAAAGGCCGGTGCCATACGAAACGATAGAAGCGTGCGCGCGCCAGAAGGCGCTGCATGACCGTGTTTGCGAAATAGGCACCGAGCGCCAGCACGCCGAGGGTCGGAATATAAATTCCGTAGATGTCGAGTTCAGGTTGCATCACAAGTCACATTGTTTTTCTAGGCTGCTTGGGGAAGTTCCATCAGCGGACGTGGCGGCAACACGAATGGTGGGGCCTTCGGAAAAAGATTGAAGCGAAGAGCGACCAGCGCCATTCGGGTACGTTTGGCTATCGCAGGCGATCCGCTCTCGATAATGGTGGTGATTGCTGTATCGATGGAGGTGAGCAGATTTCGGTCGATTTCACTTGCCTCCTTTGGCTTGTTGGCCAAGGCTCGATAATGCGCACCAACGCCATCCAGCACTTCATCGACAGCTGGCCGACAGTTTTCAGGCAGTTTGGAGCGATATTGCTGGAGATCGATCGTGTTCATGCCGTTTCGCAGATCGCGCAACAGATCGACCTTCGCCACGTCTGCTGCCGGAACCAGCGCCAGACGTGGGGTCATCATGCCGATACGGTCGATCATCCGGAGCAGAAGGCGATTCATACGCTGACGGCGATGACGTCCGGGACGCCTTTCGGCAGCAAGCGCAATATCGTTCCAGCCCGCCTTGATCAGGCGGCGCACGCTCCATTCAGCACCGACAGACCGGACAATTGAAGTCACTACGGCGGCGATTACGATCCCCACAACGGTGGCCAGATTCGCATTGGCAAAACTGACAAAATCGTGGGTCAGATGACCCTGCAGCATGAGCATGTTCGGCAAGTTCACGCAGAGCACCATGCCGAGCAAAAATTGCGAAGGAATAGCAAGCAGCAAACCTGCTGGAATGAGGAACAGTCCCAGCACAAGAACCAGCGGAAAGAACCCGTCCACCAGCGGCAGCAACGCAAACTCAAAAATAAAGGCGGCAACGATGACAATCAAAAGCAGCCAGTTGAACTTGCGCATGACCGGCACCGGGTCATCCATGGTTGCAAAGATGCAGCAGAAAATACCGGCCATCATGGCTGCGGCACTCCCTTGAGACCAGCCGCTCGCAATCCAGAAAGCGGTTGCCACACAAGTTGCCAGAAAGGCAGAAAAGCCAGACAGAAAGGCCATGCCATAATCACGATGCATGGGGCGGGCTTTCAGATGTGCGTCGTAGCGACGCCACCGCAACGAATGCCGGGAACCGGAAACAATGTCCTGGCGCAGCGTGATGCAGTCGCTCCATATCTGAACGAGATCGCGAACACGTGCAGCCACGTTGAAAGGTAGCAACTCGCTCCAGCTTGTAGCGTTCTTCCCATGCTGGTCGATTTCCTCGATCAACTGCAACAGGACGGCACGGCGTTCCTCTGTTAGATTTTCGCCACTCTCGATCCAGTCGCAGGCCTCGTCCAATAGTTTCTGGACCGCCGGATGCCAGGACTTTTCGTTATCGCCAGGCTTCATCGCCAGCACATCGTGCAGACTTGATATGATCGGAAGAACAGCCACCATGCGTTGCTGCAGGACGTGAAGCTGCGTTCCGACATTTCTGATCGATGAGGTGTCATAGGCAACATGTGTTGTCAGATTGCGCAGTTCAAGTGCATCGGCTGCGAGACGCTGGCGATCCCGAAGGAATTCGGGCGTAGCGCCTTCACCTCGCATGCTTGCCAACGCAAGCTTTGAACCCTCACGCAGCCAATTGTCGATACGACTGACGAGCACCGGGCCGCTGTGACGTGGAAAAACAAGTCGATTGACGACAGCGGCGCAAATAATGCCGATTGCGATCTCTTCCACACGGCCCACGGCATAGTCGAACGTCGTTTCAGGCACGGAAACAACAGCAAAACTCGCGATTGCCACCGTGTAGCCAGCCAGCATGAACAAATAGCTGCGCGGCGTACCGTCGAGCAGGCTGATCGCAAGACAGAGGCCCATCCAAAGACCGATCGCCAGCGTCAGTAATTCAGGTGAATTGACCAGATGTGGCACGAAAAGAATGGTCATTGCCCCGCCGATGATCGTACCGACCAAACGGTAAAAACCCTTTGATGTGGTCGCACCTGACAACGGATGCGCGACAATATAGACAGCAGCAATGGACCAGTATGGATTGGGCAAGTTGGCCATCAGGCCGATCCACAGCGCAAGCATGGCCGCAGCGAAAGTCTTCAGCGAAAAGACTACGTCCCAAAACTTCGGAGTTGTTTCGGCTGATTTCATCATGGCTTGCGGGGGCACCGGTTGAACACATTGCATCTTTCCGGTCAGACGGCTGATCAGAAAGACTATGTTTGAAATTTCTCATTCAACTTGCGCAATATCTCCATGGCTACATCGACCGCATCGGAATCGAAATCGCCTAGGAAAAGAGCGCGAAGGCGGGCGGCCGACTTTTCCACCTTGGCGGCAAGAGCGCGACCGTCCTCTGTCAGTTGGATAAGCTTGACGCGACGATCGGCATCGTCGGCAACACGCTGGATCAGACCGTCCTTTTCCAGCTCATCGACAACCCGGACAATCGTTGCTCCCTCAATACCGACCCGTTCGGCCAGTACCCCTTGAGGAACACGATCTCCGTGCCGCAACAGGGTCATCAGCGGTATGGCTTTCGCGTCGGAAAGACCATGTTCCGCCATCGCTGCATCGAAAGCTTTCCGCCATCCTCTGGCGGTACTAGCAAGAAGCGGTGCGAATTCGACCCACGCTTGTTTCATCACATCAATTCCATTCAAATAGATAGCTTCATACCTATATGGATACAATCTAATTAAATGCAACTGACATGATATTTCCCATCAATTGTTTGTGTAGGAATGCTAATTAATTGTCTCTTGATGCATTACCAAAGCGCTTGACCGCCGCCCCTGCCCTCTGCCATCGATGCTGACATGCGCGCAAACTATAAAATGCAGAGATTATACGTTGAAAACGGCCTCGAAAGCGGCGACCAGATAGAGGTCGCCCTGCAGGCCGCACATTATCTCACCCATGTCTTGCGATTGAAGGACGGCGATGAAATTCTTGCCTTCAATGGACGCGACGGCGAATGGAAATCGCGGTTGAAGCCGGAGGGTAGAAAGCGGCTGTTCCTCGTGCCTTTCGAACAGACGCGTCAGCAACCTTTACCGAGCGATCTGGTCTATTGCTTCGCCCCACTGAAGCAGGGACGGCTGGACTATATGGTGCAGAAGGCTGTGGAGATGGGCGCAGGCGTTTTGCAGCCAGTTATCACACAGCACACTCAGGTATCAAAGCTCGGAACTGATCGCATTAACGCCAATGCGATAGAAGCTGCCGAACAGTGCGGTGTGCTTTCCATACCTGAATGTCGCGGGGCCATCCGCTTTGACCACTTTATCGAACAATGGGATCAATCCCGACATCTGATTTTCTGCGATGAAGGGCATGAATCGGACGATCCATTGACCATCTTGCGGAAAATGACGCCAGGCCCGACCGCTCTTTTGATCGGCCCTGAAGGAGGTTTCTCAGAGGATGAACGTCAAACGCTCCGAAAACTACCATTCGTAACATCTATTCCGCTTGGCCCTCGAATCCTCCGTGCCGATACAGCTGCCGTCGCTGCGATGGCTTTGGTACAATCTGTGCTCGGGGACTGGAGAAATGAAGGATGACGTTCTCGAAATCTGATGTTCAATGGAATTGACTTGCGTGATTTGACAAATTTGTCCAATCACGCTGAAAAGCGAAAAATCGACTAGGGATAGACTGTATGGCGCGCGATACGACTGACGAAACGGCACTGACGGGCGTTGAACAACTGGCAGACTATCTGGCTGGCGGATGCAAGCCCAAAGATGCCTGGCGCATCGGCACCGAGCACGAAAAATTTCCATTCTACACGGCCGATAACAGTCCCGTTCCCTATGAGGGACCGCGCGGCATCAAAGCCATCCTTGAAGGTATGCAGGCAACGCTTGGCTGGGAACCTATTATCGATGAAGGCAATATCATCGGTCTGGTGGAGCCAACCGGACAGGGTGCTATTTCGCTGGAGCCCGGCGGCCAGTTTGAGCTTTCCGGGGCACCGCTTTCAACCATTCATCAGACATGTCGCGAAGTGAACGCTCACCTGTCTCAAGTCCGCGAAATAGCGGAACCTTTGGGTATTCGCTTTCTAGGTGTCGGCGGCAGCCCAAAATGGACCTTGGCCGAAACACCAGTCATGCCGAAGTCACGCTATAAGATCATGACGAACTACATGCCAAAAGTCGGGCGTGAAGGTTTGGACATGATGTATCGCACTTCGACCATTCAGGTGAATCTGGACTTCAGCTCGGAACGAGACATGCGCCGCAAGATGCAGGTTTCGATGAAGCTGCAATCCGTAGCAACAGCACTTTTCGCCAGCTCGCCGTTCACCGAAGGCAAACCGAACCGCCTTTTGTCATGGCGTTCGAATATCTGGCGCGATACCGATAAGCAGCGTTCGGGCGTGTTGCCTTTCGTTTTCTCGGAAAACTTCGGGTTTGCCGATTATGTCGAATGGGCGCTTGATATACCTATGTATTTTATACTGCGCGACGGGCATTATCACGACTGTACGCATGTCACCTTCCGCCAGTTCATGAACGGCGCGTTGAAAGGTGAAGTGAGCGACCCGGTCCCCAATATGGGCGACTGGACCAATCACCTTTCGACACTGTTCCCTGAAGTGCGCCTCAAGCGTTTCCTGGAAATGCGAGGAGCTGATGGAGGTCCGTGGCGCCGTATCTGTGCACTTCCAGCCTACTGGGTCGGACTGCTCTATGACGAAGAAGCTCTGACCGCTGCCGAACTTCTCACCAAAGATTGGACCTACGAAGAGGTGCTTGCACTTCGCAACGAAGTTCCTGCCAAGGCGTTGAACACGACCTTCCGGGGCAAACCGCTGGAACAGATCGCTCGCGAGACTTTGAAAATCTCCCGGCTCGGCCTCTTAAACCGCAACAAGCTCAACAGTGAAGGTCATGACGAAACGCATTTCCTCGCACCGCTTGAGGAAATCGTTGCGGCTGGTGTTACGGATGCCGAGCGCATGCTGAAGGCCTATAACAGCGTATGGGCAGGGTCAGTTGATCCAATCTTTCTGGAATATGCCTATTAAGCATTGAGTTGCAAAACACATCCAACAAAAAGGGCGCGTTATCCGCGCCCTTTTTATCTTAGTCAGCTTGTGACCTGCTGGCCCTTCGTCGGATCGGGGATCACGACAATTGTGCTACCATCGCGCACATTGTTGTAGAGATCGATCACATCTTGATTGAGCATGCGGATACATCCCGACGACACGGCCTTGCCGATACTCCAAGCCTCCGGGGATCCGTGAATGCGATAGAGCGTATCGCGCCCGTCCTTATGAATGTACATCGCTCGCGCGCCAAGTGGGTTCTTGATACCCGGGGGCATCCCGCCATTGGCGATGCTGTAAGGCTCCAGCGCGGGTTGACGTGCGACCATCTCATCGGGTGGCGTCCAGCGGGGCCATTGGCGCTTATAAGCAATCTTCGCGCGTCCCGCCCAAGCAAAACCGTCACGTCCGACACCGATGCCATAGCGCATGGCCCGGCCATTGCCGAGTACATGATAGAGATACTTGTTCGGCGTATCGACGATAACAGTACCTCTGACTTCGTCAGTCGGATAACCGACCTCCTGTCGCCAGAACTTTGGATCAATCTTGCTCGTATCGACGGCAGGAATCGGGAATTGTTCGTCTGGCAAGGCCTGATACATCAACGGCACGGGCCGTGACGATGCAGGTTCAGGCATTTTTTTCACCGGCTGAGGTGGCTGTTCCGCCGTCGAAACACAGCCAGACAACGCAACCGCGCTTACACCTATGAGAAAGCCGCGGCGGCTGAAAGCAGCCCTCGCAAAGCCATTTGTGAGGTCGTCCTGGGATTTGTTACGCGACATCCTGAATCTCTAACAATGACAGATGCACGAGAAAAAGACGGCCAAGCTTAAGCCAGCCTTAAGGCCAGGCAACCTCAGCAGAAAGCGAACAACACCGAGACGGACTGTTGCTAAAATAACGATCCCTGATTGCCGGAGCCGGGAGACCGAACCTTTTTTGTTTGTACAAGCTTTGCGGACTCACTCCCGTCTTCCTCACTCGCAACGACTGCAACGTCTCCATCGCGAAACCGAATGGACAATGCATCGCCAGCCGATACGGATGCAGCCTGCTTCACCGGCTTCCCTTCTGCATCGAAGATAACCGCAAAGCCACGCTCGAGAACGCTTTCATAGGAAAGCGTGCGCATGAGACGCTCCAGTTCCTGCCCGCGCCGTTTGGCTCTTTCAATGAGAAGCCGCACAGCTTGGTCGCGACGACGATCCAGCTGTTCTGTTGCAACGGTTGTAAGCTTTGTTCGCCGCAGTATCGGCTCCGCCGAAAGTCGACTTGCTCGATGAATGAAAGCCGTTCGACGTTCGCGCAGGAATGCCTCAAGCGCGCGAGGCAATCTCTGCCCAAGAACGGAAACCCCGCGTTCCAGTTCCGTAAACCGGCGCCGAAGGAGGCGCGGCGATAATTGTCGCGCATGACCTTCAAAGTGAACTCGTTTCTTTTGCGTATTGACGAACAGCGCCCGCGTGAGGCGCGAAGCCGCTTCGTCGAAACGGCGTCGAGGCAAAGCCAGCAACTGGTCAGCCGACGGAAGAGCACGCGCTGCCGAACGATGTGCTTGTTGTTTCAGATCGATAAAGCGGGACATGGCTGATGACAGCCGAGCGGACTGACCCGCCAGCGCTGCCTGCAGGTCCGCCTTTACAGGCACCGCCATTTCCGCCGCGCCCGTCGGCGTCGGAGCACGAATGTCGGCTGCAAGATCGATCAAGGTCCAGTCTGTTTCGTGACCGACTGCAGAAATTACCGGAATATGCGACGCAGCAACGGCACGAACAACGATCTCGTCGTTGAAACCCCACAGGTCTTCCAGACTGCCACCGCCGCGCGCCACGATCACCACATCCGGCCTCGGAATAGGACCATCTTCGGGCAATGCATTGAAGCCATCAACTGCGGCGGCCACCTCAGGTCCGCTCGTCTCGCCCTGTACACGCACAGGCCAGACAATAACATGCAGCGGATAGCGGTCTGCTATCCGGTGAATGATGTCCCGAATAACCGCCCCGGTCGGAGAGGTCACCACCCCGATCACACGAGGCATAAAGGGTAGAAGCTGCTTTACCGCAGGATCAAACAACCCTTCAGTAGCAAGCCGTCGCTTGCGTTCTTCCAGAAGCGCCATCAAGGCGCCAGCCCCGGCAGGCTCCATCTGTTCGATGACGATCTGATATTTCGATGAACCAGGATAGGTCGTGAGTTTGCCGGTAGCAATCACTTCCATCCCCTCTTCAGGACGGAAGCGCAGACGGCTCATCGAGCCCCGCCAGATCACGGCTTCAAGACGCGCACGATCATCTTTCAACGCGAAATAGGCGTGCCCCGACGAATGTGGGCCTCGATAGCCGGAAATTTCGCCGCGCACGCGCACATGTCCGAACGTATCCTCGACCGTGCGCTTCAAAGCGCCGGAAATCTCGGAAACGCTATACTCGGCAACATTGGACGATGTGCCGGTAAAACTCGAATCGGAACCCATGCTCATCCCATCATAGGCAACCAGGTGGCATAGCTGGTCAAGAAGCCATGCGGCGATTTACTGTCTCATCACCAGCCTGGCAGCAATTCGTTGGCTCGCACCCTCCTCGTGCGAACCGCCGGAAACGGCGAAATTTCCGCCGAAGCCATCGCACCGGGCTGCGGTGATGATATATTGTCTAGACTTTCGATAATGTGCTGCGCAAGTGCATCGACGATGGCATTCTGTTTTGTATGGCCGCGCATGATGCCAATGCCGAATTCCGGCAGTGTTCCAAACCCATCAACTTCACCAAGGACCCGCATACCGGGACGGAGTGCGCATTCTGGAAGAACAGAGACCGCAAGGCCGGAGAGAACTGCCGCCGCAAGAACAGTCGCTGACCAGCTGGTGATGATGATACGGTAATCGCGTCTGGCCGCTTCCAGCACATCAATAGCTGCATGACGCCAGATACAGGTCGGGCGCCCGACTGCAAGCGGCAGAACAGCCTCTTCATGTACCGCATGATTGGCAGAAGTCACCCACAGCAATGGCTCGGTTCGAACAACTTCCGAGCGACGTTTGTCATCGCACTGGGTGACCAGAGCGATATCCAGTGTTCCGCGGCGGATCATCTCGTCCAGATTGACTGTCGGTTCGCAGACGACCGACAATTCAACGCGCGGGTTTGATCGCGCAAAACGTGCCATGATTTCCGGCAGAAACCGATCGGCATAATCGTCCGGTGTGCCGATGCGTACGTGACCTTCCAGTTGTGTGTCATCAAACGCAGCGATAGTCTCACCATTGAGCTGCATCATGCGACGTGCATATAGCAAAAGCCGCTCGCCCTCTTCGGTAAGACGATTGGTCCGTCCATCACGTTCAAATAACGACTTGCCGATACGCTCTTCAAGACGGCGCATCTGCATGGAAACGGCCGATTGCGTCTTGAAAACAGCGTCCGCTGCCCGCGTGAAACTGCCCATATCCGCTATGGCGATGAAAGTCTGTAACTGATCGAGATCCAGAGGCGTGCTCATCGGCGTCATCCATCATTATTATTGAAGAATGACATTAAAAACATTCGTTGGAACAATCAATTCGATTGTTAGATAAAGCAGCCATCGTAAAGGAAAAGGAGCCGCGAAAGCGAATGACCCTGACGATAAGGATCACTTAGCCCCGCTAAATCAAAGGAGAGCGGACATGACAGCGACAAGCAAGATAACGACACCGCACTTACCAGCAACGAGCGTACAGACCTCCACGCCCGTGCAAATGGTGAAGGCCGTATTTACGTCGATCATGCGTCGCTGGACGTTTTCCAATGGTCGACGGCAAGTGCTAAACCTGAGCAGCTTTGACGACCACATGCTGCGCGATATCGGACTTCGCCGTGAGGATATTTACACAGCAGCTCATTATCGCGGCGCAGCCGACCCCACACAGGTTCTGGGTGAACTGGCAGACGCTCGGCTACGGATCAAGGCTACACGACTGATCTGCTGAACCAACATCGCTTCGGGACTCGGTAAGGCACTGCCATTTTCGAACCCGCAGACTCATAATCTGGCAGGCGCCACCTTCACATACCGGGTCCCCTCCCGGTCAGCCTGCCCCTTGCCCGGCCGCTCCTCCGCTGGCCGGGCTTTTTTATGCACCTGCTTCTGGAAAGCATTCCTCTACACATCAATTTGCAGCGCCTCACCGCATGAAATCAGCAATTGCTGGATAACTTAAATCGCTTTGAATTTTTTCGAAGAAAAGTGTTGCGTTCGGTGTTTGAGTTCGCTAGATGGAGGCCGTCGCGAACGAACTAACGCTTCCATCGCGCTTGCAGGCCTCCAGATCGAAGGCATTTGCAAATTCCTGCTGGGGAATAGTTTAAGGGTAGAACAGCGGACTCTGACTCCGCTAGTCTTGGTTCGAATCCAGGTTCCCCAGCCAAATTTTCTTCAAGAAAATCAATGCTATAGATAGTCAGCCGGGGCACTTCTCGGCTTTTCTCAGGTCGCGTTTAGCGGCAACCAGCTACCAGTACCCAGCTTAGATATCGTAACCTGCATTAAGAGTTTTCAAAACGGGACACGTACCGGATCGAACATTGCAAAAAATTCAGGTTCTAACCTTGAACTTGGCAGAACCATACACATTTGAAGAAATGCAGCGCCGGGCCCCTCTGGTCATGGCTACCGCTATGGCGATGTCGGGGCTGCTCCACTTGTTCAAATGGAGATGGTCCGGCGATGGATTCGCTTATTGTAGCCCTTTCGGGCGATTTTCTCGGCACACCTGTATATTTCTGGGCGGCATTTATCATTGTCGTCGTCGGCTTGCTTGTTTTCGACCTCGGTATTTTGCATCGCGACGAGCACGAGATTGAAGCCAAGGAAAGCCTCCTGCTTTATGGCTTTTATGTCCTCATCGCGCTGGCCTTTGGTGGCTGGGTGTGGTGGCAGCGCGGTGCAGAGTCCGGTCTGGAGTTTTATACCGGCTATCTGATCGAGCAGAGCCTCGCGATGGACAACATGTTTGTTATCGCAACGATCTTCGGTTTCCTTGGCATTCCCCGTCTTTACCAGCACCGTGTTTTGTTCTGGGGCATTCTCGGCGTTATAGCCTTCAGAGCAGTCCTGATCGGGCTTGGTGCCGCACTTGTGCACGAGTTTAACTGGATTCTTTTCCTATTCGGCGCGTTCCTGGTTTTCACCGGATTCAAGATGTTCGGACATCAGGATGAGACACCCGACATCGAACAGAACGCCGTATTCAAATTCCTGCGTCGCCGGTTCAATATCACTCGCGAACTGCATGGCCGCAATTTCACGGTCAAGCAGCCACACCCTAAAACCGGCAAGATGGTCACCTGGCTGACGCCATTGGCGGTCGCACTTATCATGGTGGAAACAGTCGATCTGATCTTTGCTGTCGACTCTGTCCCCGCTGTTTTCGCTGTCACCCAGGACACTTTTATCGTCTACACTTCGAACATCTTTGCCGTTCTGGGCTTGCGCGCGCTCTATTTCGCGCTGGCTGCGGCAATGAACCGGTTCCGCTATCTACAGGTGTCGCTTGCTATCATTCTGGTGTTGATCGGCATCAAGATTTTCCTTGTACCGCTGGGCGTTCACATCAACACGCTGCTGTCACTTGTCGTAACGCTGGCTATCCTCGCAAGCGGTGTACTTTACTCGCTGTATAAAACCCGGAATGAACCTGACATGAGCGTCGAGGATCTCGCCAAGCAGCAACATACAGAGAGCTGATTGAAAGCAGTTTCAACGCCAGAAAGGTCGGCCATATTGTGCCGACCTTTCTTCTGTGATGACAGTGTAATTCATTGCATACATACCGAGCCGCGCCGAGCCTAAGCCATCCTTTTGGTGAAGCTGCATCTCAACTCACAGATGATATACTGAGTTTCAAAAGGCAATCATTCGAAAACAAGTCGCGGAAGGCGAAGTTGAACTCCTTATTGCTTGGCGCACTGGTATTCTTCATCCTGATATTGGCGACCATGCTTGGCATGGTCGCTCGAACGCGTTTGCCCGAGCATCATCTAAACTCTGAGTCCAAGGATGTCATCCGCCTTGCCACCGCTGTTGTCGGAACACTTTCCGCTCTTGCCCTCGGGCTTCTGATTGCTTCGGCAAAATCCGATTATGACGATGCACAAGCCGAGATGAAAACATCGGCGGCTCGCATTGTCTTGCTGGATCGGATCATGGCGCGCTACGGCCCTGAAACGGAGCGTCCACGTGCCGTACTCAAGCAAATCATCCAGAAACGTCTTGATCAAGCATGGAATGCCAAGCGAGCCGACGAGCTTTCCGACGGAGCTTTGCCGGAGTTCAAGGATATCGAGGATATTCAGGCCAGTCTGCGTGCTTTGAATCCGACGGACTCCGCGCAGAGCTCCCTCCAAGCACGCGCGCTGGAAGTCAGCGGAATGATTGCCGAAGGTCACTGGCAATTGGTGGAAACAACAGATGAGGGGCTGCCTGTTCCATTTCTCATCGTATTGATTTCATGGTTGGCGCTTTTATTCGCAACTTTTGGGCTACAGGCCCCGTTAAACAACACTGTCATATTGATTATAATCGTATGCTCATTGTCCGTCGCTGGCGCGATTTTCGTGATTTCGGATATGGCGAGTCCCTATGCCGGACTGATCCACATTTCTGAAGCTCCACTTCGCACTGCACTGGATCGTCTTGGTGCTCCATGACGAATTGCCTGCGCTACAACGCCACGAAATGCTGAGGCGATACCTCGCGATACTCGCGTAAAGGCACCGCGAAATCTGCCGGACGGATGGGACTCTTGAGTTCCCCCGTTTCGCTTGAAAGCTTGGTCCTGCGTCGGTCAGGGTCAGGAACCGGCACAGCCGCCATCAGCTTGCGTGTATAGTCGTGCTGGGGGTTCTCAAACACCGACGACCTCGGCCCGATTTCTACGATCTCGCCCAGATACATCACCGCCACACGATGGCTTACACGCTCAACGACGGCCATATCGTGCGAGATGAACAGGAATGCCAGATCGAAGCTCTGCTGGAGATCCAGCATGAGGTTGATGACCTGTGCCTTGATCGAGACATCGAGCGCAGACACACTTTCATCTGCCACGATGACTTTAGGTTTCAAGGCCAGCGCCCGGGCTATACAAATACGCTGCCTTTGCCCGCCAGAGAATTCATGCGGGTAGCGCTTTGCCATATCCGGCGTCAGGCCAACCTTTTCCAGCATGTCTGCAACAACATCCTTCGCGTCCCGTGTGCTTCCCAGCCGGTGTTCGATGTAAGGTTCCGCAATGGCGGCTCCCACCGTCATGCGCGGGTTCAACGATGCATAGGGATCCTGAAAGATCATCTGAACCGTTCTCCGCATCTCGCGCATGGCCTGCTTGTCGAGGGCCAGAATATTTTGGCCCTCAACCAAAACCTCACCGGAATCCGGTTCGGTCAGTCGCATGATGGCGCGTCCAGTCGTCGATTTCCCGCACCCGCTCTCGCCAACCAGCGAAAGGGTTTCACCCTTGCGGAGATCGAAGGACACATTTTCCACGGCATGGACACGCCCGCTCAGGCGAGACATGAAACCTGAGTAAATCTCGAAGCGCTTGGTAAGGCCTTTCACTTCCAACACGGGTACATCGACCTTGTCGACCGTATCCGCCACCTCGACCGGCTTTTCCGAAAGGCCGGTCGCATTGTCTACTATCGGAAACCGCAGAGGGCGTTGATAGCCCTGCATTGAACCCAGTACAGGAACTGCCGACAAAAGTGCACGCGTGTAAGGATGTTTGCTCTGCCGGAAGATATCGACTGTCTGCCCTGTCTCAACCTGCTTTCCACGAAACATGACAACTGTACGATCCGATATTTCGGCCACCACGCCCATGTCATGCGTGATGAAAAGAACGGACGTGCCCTCCTCTTCCTGCAACGTCTTGATAAGATCGAGTATCTGGCCCTGAATGGTTACATCCAAAGCCGTCGTCGGTTCGTCGGCGATCAGCAGTTTGGGTCTGGATGCCAGAGCCATCGCGATCATGACACGCTGGCGCATACCGCCTGAAAAGCGATGCGGATATTCATCGAAGCGGGATACTGCGGACGGGATGCGGACCTTTTCAAGCAAGCGGATCGTTTCAGCACGCGCATCTGCCTTTGACATTTGCGAATGGCAGAGCAATGCTTCCGAAATCTGGTCCCCTATTGTGAAGAGCGGATTGAGACTCGTCATCGGCTCCTGAAAGATCATAGCGATTTCGTTGCCGCGTATCCGGCGCATTTTCTCTTCTGGAAGCGTCAGAAGCTCCCTATCTCCCAACCTGATACTGCCTTCGATGCGGCTCGTATCCTTCTGCAAAAGACGCATGATCGACAGTGAGGTGACACTCTTGCCTGAGCCGGATTCCCCGACGATTGCGACGGTTTCTCCGGGATGGACATCGAAGGAAACGTCATCCACAACCGGTTTCCAGGCACCATCGACCAGAAAAGAGGTGCTCAGCCCTTGAACGGATAGAACAGGTTCGTGTTTTCCAACCGTCGCAATTTTCTCAGACGTCATGATGTTCCTCCGCTTTACTCAGGCTCCGCCAATCAATCCGGCCAACGCAGCAAGCTGTCGAAGCGATGCCTGCTTCGATCCTCAAAGGGAGTCGCGATAATCTCGTTCGATGCCCGGGCTTTGTCGAGTTCTTCGCCCAGACGTTGAGCAACAATGGTCTCCTGCCCTGGATGGAGATTGCAGGGATCGAGATAGAAATAATTGTGTTCCACCTCGTGATCTCGGGTGATGATCGGTGGGTTCCCTCGGGCAAGAGCGGTCACCAGATCCCAGGCCGTGATGTGGGCGTCAGTGGCCGATACGATCACTCGCAGGCGGTCGAGCGGGTTGTTGGTCGGATCTGGTTCGATCAGTGCCGTGATGCCGGGACGGCCATCCAGCGTCTTCTTCCACAGTTCCAGATATGTAGTCTCCCTCTCGCGAATTCCGGCATGGTCGCGCTTTTCCCACGCTTCCAGCGCCGCCATAACGCCATAAATGCTCTCTTTACCAACTTTCATGCCGCGCCCGATGCCGAGATTTTGCAGGAACGCATTGCGGACAAGCTCCTTCTTACCTGCAACGATGCCGGAGGTCGGACCGCCCAGAAACTTGTGTCCCGAATAGATTGCGACGTCTGCGCCCTTTTCCAGAAATAGCTTCAAGTCGTATTCAGATGCGGCATCCACGATCACTGGCACGCCCTTGGCATGCGCGATCTCGACAAACTCACTGAGATGCAAAAGGCCATAGTCGACGACGTGGTGCGATACGACATAAACCGCCGCAGCCGTCTTTTCGGTAATCGCATTTTCCATGTGATAGCGATGCGTCGATGTTGCCTGTCCGATCAGAACGACCTTGCCACCCGCAAGCCTGATTGCCTGATCGACCGGTGCGCCGTAGCTGACCACGTGACCGGTCTGCACCAGAACTTCGTTCTTTTCCGGTGTAGTGTCCGGTAGCTTTTCAATTGCGAGAAGGTTGTTGCCTGTCATAGCTCCGGCAACAGCAAGCGTAATGCCTGCCGAGCAGGACGCAGTGACGAAACCAGCTTCGCCGCCTGTCAATCGCGCAATCACTTCACTTGCCTTACGCTGGAGATCATTGACCTCGACGAATTGCGGCAGGATGGCCGCCATCGCCTCTACCGCCTCAGGCACAACGATGGACGCGCCAAGCGATGTCATCGTACCGGAAACATTGATGACCGGTCGAAGCCCGATCTTGCGGCGGATATCATCGGTCATTTCAATTCTCCCATTTCTTTCGCTGTCTCAGGCATAGACGGATATACCATAATAATGTAATAACTTCTCGAATTCACATGGAGCACATGAGTGAGCGCATCATCATCCGCCGTCCCCGCTGAAACGGCTCCTGCAGACGACACCGAAGTCAAGTCGACACGTCGCTCTCGTGTGAGCGGCATAGATCGTGCGTTGCAGGTGATTGATTATCTTTATGAAACCGGTGCTCCGGCTGGTCCCTATGCGATTGCAAAGGCGATCAAGGCACCTTTGTCGACGGTCTATGTAACCATCGATGATCTCGTTGAAAAGAATATGCTCGCCCGCAACGCGGATGGCGCAATCTGGCTCGGTGCGCGGCTCTATCACTACGGTCTTGCTTATGCGCGCTCGCTTGATTTCATGAGCGTCGCCACGCACGAGATGCATGATCTTTGCCGCGAAGCGAACGAAGCGGTGCAGCTGTGTGGACGGGACGGAGATCATATGCTCGTTCTGGCCATGGCGGATGGACCAAGCCCGTTCCAGGTTGCCTCGCGTGTCGGCACAAGAGTGCCCTTGAACTGGACCGCGTCCGGACGTCTGCTGGTCGGTCATTTGGCTGCAAATGAACGGATCGAGCTTTTCAAGCGCTGCGCCCGAACTTCTCCAACCGGTCGGGCCGAAATCGACGCCGCAAGTCTTTCGGAGGCTGCGGCGAAAGCCTTCGATGAACGGCTCTCGATCCAGATTGCGGAATCCGATTATGCGGTTGCCTGTATTGCTTCCCCGATCTGCGACCGCGATGGACAATGCGTTGCGACGATCTCCATCGTGCTCCCGGAGCAGAAAGTGCTTTCCGACGAAGGTCGCTACACCAGTCAGGTACGCGCTTCGGCAGCGAAGATCGAAAAGCTGATGGGTTGGCGCAATCATTAACGCTGTCCTAGTCGTTCAGGGCTACGATCGCTTCGATTTCAACCGTGATATTGCCCGGCAAGGAACCGAAGCCGACGGCTGAACGTGCATGTTGTCCGGCAGCACCAAATACTTCGATGAAAAGATCGGAGCAGCCATTGATGACATTGGGATGCAGTTCAAAATCCGGCACGGCATTGACCATCCCCAATAGTTTCACGACACGTTTCACACGGGAAAGATCGCCAAGAGCCTCGTGCATGACGGCCAGCAGATTGATACCCGTCAGGCGGGCATCCTGATAGGCTTGATCCACGCCAATATCGCCACCGACTTTACCCGCGCGCAAATATCCGCTCTCCTCCCGGGGGCCCTGCCCTGAAAGATAGAGGATATTGCCTTCCCGAACATGCGTGACAAAGTTCGCGATAGGTGGGGGTGGGGGCGGTAAAGTTATGCCAAGCGAAGCCAAGCGATCATAAGGGGAATGCTGTATTTCGGTCGTTTGGGGAGAATGAGACACGAATTTTCCTCATCATTTCGTCACGGGGCGTTCCCGCAAATTCAATGCTGCGCCAATTGTTTCAGCGCCACGAATAACCGTGGCTATGACGAACGAGTTTGCGCGCACGCGGTATATAGCGGCTGGCCGTAATGGCCTCGGCGCCGATGACTGCGTAGCGAGGTTCAAAAAGCCTGTTCAGGCGAGACACATCGCCATTGGAATCCGTCGCTTCCAGGTCGGCGTCGAGCAGATCAAAGATCGTGAAATCTGCGCGCTGTCCTACCGAAAGCCGGTTTTCCATCGAGAGCTTGATCACCGACGCCGGATTGTGCGTGACAGCTTCGATGACATTTTCGAACGGCATGTTGACCGACAGCAGCTTGGACATGGTTGTCGCCAGATCCCAGACAGGGAAATTCATCGAGTGGCCATGCAGGTCCGTCGAGATTGAGAATGGAAGGAGACCACGTTCAATTGCCGCTTCAGCAACCTTGAACGAAAAGGACGCTCCGCCATGGCCGATATCAAGCCGGATACCTTCGCCAGCGCAGCGTCCCGCGAGGTTGAACAGGTCTTCGTCTTCCATAATGCTGGAACCGGATTTGCCGTTGAAGCAATGCGTGACCACATCGCCAGGGCCAAGAATTTCAAGAACCTCGTCATAGAGCGCGGGCGGCTCGCCTACATGCACCATCATAGGCACTTTGAGTATCTTGGCGATCTTCTTACCAAGCTTGACCGGCGTAACGCCCCATGACCCGGTTATGACATGGCTGGCCCGGACCTTGATCCCTACAATATGCTCACTGTTGGCTGCATAGCATTCGAGAATACGATCAAGATCGATGTCCTTGATGTCTCGTAGTTCCGGAACCCGGTTGCAAGCGACAAGGCCGATTGAACCGAGATTGAGGAAGGCTTTGATCCGTTCCTTGGACGGTTCGATGATATATTCTCGGAAACCATGAAAATTGGCTTCTCCCGCCGAACCGGCATCAACGAGCGTTGTCACCCCTCGCTCAGCACCGCACTCCGAAGGGCGTATCGAAATATCCGTGCCGCCGTGCCAGATATGGACATGCAGATCGACCCAACCCGGCGAAATCCAGGCTCCCTTGCCATCGACACGCTCCACCTCTGCCGGTGCGTTCAACGACTTGCCGATGGCGCTGATATTGCCGTCTTTCCCGACCAGAATATCGGTCGTCATATCGAAATGTTCTGCACCGAAAGCTACCGGTTTGACATTGGTGATTAGAAGCGGCTTCGTTTGTTCACCGGAAATCATATTACAAATCCCTTCGCAGTCTTGGATCGAGCATGTCGCGTAGTCCGTCGCCAACCATCTGGAGCGAGAGGACAGAAAGAATGATGGCGAAGCCGGGGAAGTAGGTCATCCAGTCGGCTTGTCCGATATATTGGCGTCCTGCGGCAATCATGGTTCCCCAGGTTGGAATCTCGGGGCTTACGCCGAGACCAAGGAAGGAGAGCCCCGCTTCGGCGAGCATTGCGCTCGCAAAGAGGAAAGTGCACTGCACGATGATGGGCGAGATCAGATTTCTCAGCACGTGCCGCGTCATGATGTGGAATGTCGAAATTCCAAGCGATTGAGCCGCTTCGACATAAGGCAATTCACGGATCACCAGCGTTGAGGCGCGCACGATGCGCGCCAGCCTCGGTGCGTAGACGATAGACAACGCAACGATGACCGTCGCCAGCGATGGGCCAAGCGCAGCGACCAGGGCAATGGCCAACAGAATATCGGGGAACGCCATCATCGCGTCGATCAGGCGAGCGATGGGCGTATCCAGACGCTGGAAGAAGCCTGCGAGCAATCCGAGTGTCACCCCTATGATCGCCGACAGGACGACAACAGCCGCGCCCACCATAAGTGACAGCCGTCCGGCATAGATCGTACGAGAAAAGACGTCACGCCCGAACTCATCCGTACCGAACCAAAACATCTCGCTCGGCGGCTTTAGACGGTTGACGATGGATAGCTTCGACGGTGAATAAGGTGCGATCCAGGGCGCCAGCAGCGCGAGGATAGCAAAGACTGCAAGCACAATAATGCCGGCCGCTACCGTCTTGCGTTTGAACAGCCGACGGATGAACAAAGCCCGTTCCGAAAGGGCTTTTTGCGTGGTCGTAACAAGATCGGCCATCAGTAGCGAACCCTCGGATCTACGAACAGATAGAGCATATCGATGATGAAATTAATCAAGACATAGAGCCCTGCTATGACGAGCAGCGCGCCCTGAATTACCGGATAATCCCGTCGCAGGACTGCAGACACGACAAGATTGCCAACCCCCGGCAGGCCGAACACCGTTTCCGTTACCACGGCTCCGGAGATCAGGACGGCTGCAGTAAGACCGACAACCGTCAGGATCGGGATCAGCGCGTTCTTCAATGCGTGCTTCATGATTACACGCCGCTCAATCAAACCCTTTGCACGCGCCGTGCGGATGTAGTCGTCACCAAGAACATCAAGCATTGAGGCACGGGTGAAACGCAGGATCAGAGCAGAGGAAACCAACCCCAGCGCAAAGGCTGGCAGGATCAGATGATACATTCGATCCATAAAGCTCGAACCCGGACCGCCATAGCCGGACACAGGAAACAGGTTCAGCCGGACCGCAAAAAACTGCATGAGGATAAGGCCGAGCCAGAAGCTCGGTATGCTCGCTGCAAGCATGGCAACCGTCGTTGCAGCCTGATCGACAAAGGAACCACGCCGATAAGCTGCATAAACTCCAACCGGCAGAGCAATGATGCAGGCAATCAGAAGCGAAAGAACGGTCAGGAAGAATGTTGGTTCGGCCCGGTCAAGCAATGCCGCACCGACCGGCATGTTGAGAAAGATCGACTGACCGAGATCGCCCTTCAGTAGCTGACCGATGTAGTAAAAGTATTGAATGACCAGCGACTGATCGAGGCCAAGTCGGGCGCGCAGATCGGCAATGTCCTGCGCCGATGCATCCGGTCCAAGCATGACAGCGGCAGGATCACCTGGCGTCACCCGGACAATCACGAATACGATCGTCACGACCAGAAACATGACGACAGCCATGCCGACAAACCGCTGAAGGATGTAGCGCACCATGCGATCAGATTCTCCAGATTGAACACTTCAGCAAATGCCGACCGGACGGACGGCATTTGCATTGCCCGGAAGTTACTTCTTCAGCGAAGCATTCCAGAAGTAAGGCCACGGCGCGGGCTCAACGCCCTCCAGCTTGGTGGACATTGCCGCGACAGCATTGAAGTCGCCGATCTTGATCAGGGGCAGTTCGTCATAAATGGTCTTCTGAACGTCTGCCCACAGCGCAATGCGCTTTTCCGGATTGGATTCAGACGTGAATGCATCGACTACGGTTTTACGCGCCGGCGTGTCCCACCAACCCGGCGAGCTGGTCGACAGAGAACCCATCAAAGCAGGCTCGGGCAGGAAAGGGCTGTGCGTTATGTAGATATCCCAGAGCTTGGGATCAGCGCGGCGCTGCGTCAGTGTCGCCCAATCGACAACCTGCAAATCCACGTTGAAACCGGCAAGCTTCAGATATTCTGCAGCCACCTGCGCCATCTTGTAGTGGAACTCATACTGGCGGCTTGTCAAAATGCGTAACGGCTCGCCATTATAGCCAGCAGCCTTCAATTCTTCGGCTGCAGCTTCCGGCTGGGCCACATTATAATTGCCTTCAACGCCAGCGTCAGAATTCCAGACGAAATTGGACGGATAGAAGGCGCCGTCTAACGCGTAGAATTCCGTACTGCCGAATGCAGCCGCAAGCATGTCTTCCATACTCAATGCGTGTGTGACAGCCTTTCGTACCGGCAATTTCGACGCCACGCCTTCCTTGGTGTTGAACACAAAGACTGGATAGCCGAAGGGCTTGAGAAGCAATGGCTGGGAAGCCGTTGATGACTTGATCTTGTCGAATGATTCAACTGGAATGGAATCGACATAGTCATACTGTCCGGAAACCGCCGCTTCGACACGGGTGTTGGCGTCTGGCACCGATACAAACCGGATTTCATCAAGATATTGATGGCGTGCGCCGCCATAACCGTCACTCTCGCCATCGCGCGACTTGTAACCGTCGAAACGTACGAGCTGAATATACTGATCTGCCTTTCGCTCCTTGAGCATATAGGGACCGGTGCCGATAAACTCATTCATCGGCTCTGCCTGCTTTTCTGACGGTATGATGATCGCCGCAGAGTTGTTGAAGGCAAGCAGAGAGGTCAATGGCGCATAGGGCTGCTTGAGCGTTATCGTCACTGTGGCCGGATCAGTCGCCGCGATATTATCGATAAAGGCCGACGCCTGCTTTCCGCGCGAAGCGAGCTTCGTCCAGCGCTCCAGCGACGCAACCACGTCTTCCGACGTCATGTCGCTACCGTCATGGAACTTGATATCGGAACGCAGCTTGATCGTATAGGTTTTTCCATTCGCGCTGATTTCAGGCAGGCTTTCTGCCAGCAATGGCGTCGGCTTCCATTCCTTGTCGAACGTATAGAGCGTTTCGAAGATATGCTGCGTGACGATACCCACAAGATCGGCGGTGGACACCATCGGATCGAGCGTCGGCGGCTCGCCAATGGTCGCGACATTGATGACACCACCCTTGTCCTGAGCCAGCGAAACGCCGGGACTGAAGATCATGGCAGAAGCCAGAAGGAGTGCTAGTTTGATCCGCAAGGCAGAACCCCCATTTTTGAATTGTTCCACAATTATGTTATATAAGCTTTTATAAAAGAATAACTAAGATCATGAGGGTGTCAATCCATCAAAGCACATCGACTGGAAATCTTCCGCCGATAACGATGGAATGCTCATACAATGTGGGCATTTCAGATTTTATGGGTGGCAGCACCAATGCTGTGTCGATAAGAGTGCGCCATGACACGCAAAGGCCAGGGCTATCTCTTCACACTTCTCGCGGTTACCATTTTTGCAACGCAGGATGGTATCTCAAAGTATCTTGGCACCCATTATTCGCCGATCCTCATAACGATGATTCGCTATTGGGTCTTTGCAGCCTTCGTTCTCCTGCTTGCAATCCGCTCCGGAGGCATTGCCAAGGCCGCAGCAACGAAACGTCCTTTCTTGCAGGTTTTTCGCGGCATCCTGCTTGCTGCTGAAATCGTTACATTCATATTCGCTCTCAGTCGCGCGGGCATGGCAACGGCACAATCGATCTTTCAGGGCGCGCCGCTATTAGTGACCATGCTCTCCGTGCCCTTCCTTGGCGAAAAGGTTGGCTGGAGACGTTGGACTGCAATTATTGTCGGGTTGATCGGTGTTTTGCTGATTATCAATCCAGTGAACGCGACATTCGACGCAAGCCTGCTTCTGCCCGTGGCGGCGATGGTCATGTTCGCCGTTTATGCGGTTGCGACACGCGCCGTCAGCAAGAGCGACGATGCCATGACGAGTTTCTTCTACACTGGCATAGCAGGTGCCGTTGCCCTCACATTTGTCGGCAGTTTCTATCTCATGCCTATTGCCAGAAGCGACTGGTTCTGGATGGCAGCCCTTTGTGCCTGCGGTATCGCAAGCCATTATTTCCTTATCCGTGCCTACAACATTCTGGAGGCAGGAGAAGTACAGCCGCTTACTTATCTGCAGCTCGTTATCGGCGCATGTATCGCAGTCACGGTGTTCCACGAGCAATTGACATGGAACATCATCGCCGGCGCAGTCATCGTCGTCGGCGCCGGGCTGTTCTCGGTCTTCCGCGAACGGCAACTTGGCAAAAGAACGCCGCCCGCGCTCGGATAGATTTCAATTCTCAATGCAGGATAAACTGGCAAGTCAAGCTCAACGGCATTGCTCGCTGGCGTGGCTCGGTCGCTTGACAAATTAAACTTGATAATTTAATTCATGTTTTGACCTCTACTGGTCGCGTAGACTTCCAGCCGGCGCTTGACCTACTGAGAGCGCCGGTCTTTTTATGTCTTGTGTGCAAAACAAGCGCGGTCGAGTGGAACAGTCATGACGCAGCCAGCCCCATCGGATATCAGCCATATCGAAACTGATTGCGTGATCGCAGGTGGTGGGCCAGCAGGGCTGATGCTGGGGCTTCTGCTGGCGCGCTCAGGTATCAACGTGACCGTTCTCGAAAAGCACCCGGATTTTCTGCGCGATTTTCGCGGCGACACAATTCACCCGTCCACCCTTCAGGTCATGTATGAACTCGACTTGCTGGATGGCCTTCTTGCCCTCCCCCATACCAAAGCGCATCGGCTACATGCAGAAATCGGCGGCAAGGACATCACAATAGCCGATTTTTCGAGAATTCCCGCTCAGTGTCGTTTCATCGCTTTCATGCCGCAATGGGAATTTTTGGATTATATTGCACGCGAAGCTGCGAAGTATTCGAACTTCAGACTCATTATATCTGCGAGCGTGGTCGATCTCATCGAACGGAATGGGAAGGTCACCGGCCTCCTTGCAACAACATCCGATGCATCGATCAGGATTGATGCCAAACTCGTCGTAGGGGCAGACGGGCGAAACTCCACGGTTCGCACAAAGGCCGGTCTGGAGGTCGAAAGCTTTGGCTCGCCAAGCGAAATTCTCTGGATGAAGCTGTCACACGCTCCCAATGACCCACCCTATACGATGGGCCACGGCGGTCCTCGACAGGGTTTCGTCATGATCGATCGCGGCGATTACTGGCAATGCGGTTATGTGCTCCGCAAACAGACCTTTGCTGACGTCAGACAAGGAGGACTCGATGCACTCCGCAAAGCAGTTGCGGAAGTCTCCCCTTTGCCTGCCGACCGAATGGATGAAATACGCACCTGGGATGACGTTCATCTCCTGAGCGTCCGCATTGACCGACTTAAGACATGGTGGAAGCCGGGGCTTCTGTGTATCGGTGATGCCGCTCATGCCATGTCGCCAATCGGCGGCTTTGGGGTCAATCTCGCCATTCAGGACGCCGTTGCAGCTGCAAATATTCTGACCGCACCGCTTCAGGAAAACCAAACTTTAGAACCGCATCTCGCTGCAGTCGAAGCACGGCGTCGTTTTCCGACAAAGGCAACACAGAAGCTTCAATTGATGATGCGCAGCGATCGACGCAAGCGCGAAACAAATGACACTAGGCGCGATGGGCCACCCGCTTTTATGCGCCACATCGCACGCTGGCCCATTCTTGCACATCTGGCGGGCAGGTTAATAGGGGTCGGCTTCCGCCCGGAACACGTCCGAAACAACTAAGCGGAGAGCTTCAGTCCATATCGTCAAGTTCGTCGTGAATACCGGCGACGATCTCCAACCGCTGTTGCGCCGATTTGCCTGCATGCGAAGCATAGGTCAAAGCGAGAAGCCGAATGGCGCTGCTGACGGCGGTATATGATGCTCCCAATGCGAAGCTGTCTACATGACACGGCAGCACGACGCGCGCATAACGCTGGGCCTCCGAAACCGATCCCCGGTCCGTAATGGTCACAATATTCAACCGGCTCGTAGCCGCATAACCCAGAATTTGTTTCAACAATGCCCGATGTGGCGGCAGCGTGATCAACAACAACACATCTTTCGGACCAGTCATGGCAAGGTCTTCAGCCCACGAGCCCTGATTGATACCAAGGATCATCACGCTGTGACGCAACCTTGAGAACAAGAGCCGCGCATAACGCGCGAACCCTTCCTCGTCGCCTATCCCGACCACCCAGACACGCGGCGCTTCTGCGATAAGTTCGGCAGCTTCACGCATCTTGTCGGACCGAAGCGCCTCGAATGTTCGGGTTATATTGGCGATCTCCAGATTAAGATGCGCACTGATGGTACGCACCAGCGGCACTTCTTCGTCAACCGTGCTCGAATATTCAAAAGGTTCGGTGCGATTGCGCTCCTCACGCGCCTGAAGTTTGACTTCATTGAAATCCGCATAGCCCAGATGCTGAAAGAAACGAGCTGTGGTTGCCTTGGATACGCCAGCCATCTCCGCGATTTCAGTAGCGGAATGAATCAGGATGTCGTCCTCGCGCTCGAGAACGAGCTGCGCGATTTTCTGCTCGCCTGCGGTGAGCTTTGCGTAGCGCTCCTGTATGCGCAGTACCAGACGTGAAGCCATGTGCGTTTATTCCGAATCTCTCTGTGCACTAAAAAAGCTTATCATCGCCTCTTGCAATACTGAAACATTTGT
The DNA here is from genome assembly GCF_022488005.1 of Ochrobactrum sp. A-1. Classification (NCBI taxonomy): domain Bacteria; kingdom Pseudomonadati; phylum Pseudomonadota; class Alphaproteobacteria; order Hyphomicrobiales; family Brucellaceae; genus Ochrobactrum; species Ochrobactrum sp. A-1. The sequence continues at coordinate 1,620,610 of NZ_JAKVQC010000007.1, read as the reverse complement.
TTCATTGATAATGAAACATTGAAATTCATGGAATCTCCATGGCGTATTCCCGCAGTATACGGCAGCGCATATGGGATCGGCTGAAAGACGTCGCCCGCCCTGATGCACGCTTCCACTTCAAGTTCTCGGAATTCATACCGGATTTTGAAGGTGTAGAGGCAGCGACGGATCGCTTGCTGGTGGTTGAAGGGATTGCGAAAGCCAAACTGGTTTTTGTGACGCCAGATAATTCCATGATCGAATTGCGCCGTCGCCTGATCATGTCGGGTACACCATTCATCATGCCGACCTACGGCATGCAGCGCGGCTTTCTCCTGCTGGAACCGGGATCCGTTCCCCCGGGGCTGGAGAAAGCCGCAGCCTGGCTTGACGGTATGGAACATTTCGGTCGATCGGTCAGTCTCGAAGACCTGACTCATATCGGCCGTTTTGATGTCATTGCGACTGGCGCATCCGCTGTTTCCATCGATGGAGTCCGCTTTGGCAAAGGCCATGCGTTCTTCGATCTGGAATGGGGCATGTTCACCGATCTGGGTCTTGCTGACGAGCAGTCTCTGATTGCAGCAGCCGTGCATGACGTACAAATCGTGGAAGAGCGCCTCAACGTATCGGAGAACGATATTGCTCTCGATTTCATTGCCACGCCCAGCCGCCTGATTGAGATAACACGTAACCGTCGCAGGCCGCGCGGTATTCGCTGGAACGACGTTTCAGCCGAAGAAATCCAGTCCATCCCGCCGCTGCGTGAGCTTGCGCGCATGCGCGGCATTGCCTGACAGTTCAGCACCAAAAGGAAAATTCAATGAATATTGCCCTGGATCGCCGCCGTTTTCTCGGACTTTTGGGCGCCGCAGCCACTCTGCCAGCTATGAGCCGTTTTGCCTCAGCGGATGCACCGTTCAACTTTCAGGCCTCCTGGATCAATGACGCAGAATTCAGCGGCTATTTCATTGCAGTCGACAAGGGCTTCTATCGCGAAGAAGGCCTCGACCTGAACTATATTTCCGGTGGGCCCGACGTCATCCCGGAAAGCACTATCATCGCGGGCAAGGCCGACCTGACCCTCACCACTCCCGACACGACGATCAAGGCAATCGTCGAACAGGGAGCGCCTTTCAAGATTATCGGCGCCCAGTATCAGAAGAACCCTATCGGCATTATTTCGCTCGCCAAAAACCCGATCAGGGAGCCAAAGGACCTGATTGGCAAGACGCTGGCTGTGCCGCCGGTCAATGTCATCTCGGTCGAAGCCATGCTGAAGATTTCGGGCATCGAACCTTCTCAGGTCAACATCGTTCCTTATGCCTATGATCCAACGCCGCTCATCAAGGGTGAAATCGACGCTTCGCTCGACTTTACGACCAATGTTCCTTTCACCATCAAGCAGGCAGGCGAAGAGGCCGTGTCGTTCCTGCTCTATGATTTCGGCTTTACGATCTTCAACGATACGGTTGTCGTGACGGAAGAAACACTCAAAGCAAAGCGCAAGGATCTCGTTGCTTTCCTTCGCGCAAGCCGCAAGGGCTGGAATGAAAACCTCAAGGACCCGGCAGCCTACCCACCAAAATTTGCCGACAGCTGGTTCAAGGGTACGGGCAGGTCGATTGAAAATGAAATCTATTTCAACACCGCCCAGAAGCCGCTGATCGAGTCGCCGAACGGTGTATTCTCCATGAGCGAAGAAGCCATCGAGAACACGATCAAGGCGCTCGGTACGATTGGCATCGCCGCCAAGCGCGATCATTTCGACACTACGCTTCTTGAAGAGATTTGATGCCTGAGATGTCCGGGATCAAGCTTGAAAATGTGACGCGCTCTTTTTCGGGGCGCGGCACGGATGTAATTGCATTATCCGATGTCTCGCTCGCATGCCCGACCGGCTCGTTCACTGCACTTATCGGGCCGTCCGGCTGTGGCAAGTCGACTATGTTGCGGCTGGCACTCGGCCTCGACCAACCCGACGGCGGCTCGATTTCGGTCATGGGCAAAAGCCCTGCAGAAGCAGCAAAGGCCGGACTGACCGGTGTGGCTTTTCAGGATGCGGCGCTCATGCCCTGGCGCAGTGTCGAAGACAATATTGCATTGCCGCTGGATGTACTTGGCCAGTCTCGCTCCGCAAAGGCTGAGCGGATTGCCGAATTGATCGCCCTTGTTGGCCTCAAAGGCTTCGAGAAGGCACTTCCAGGTGAGCTTTCAGGTGGCATGCGCCAGCGTGTGGCAATTGCCCGCTCCCTGGTCACCGATCCGCGCGTTCTGTTTCTCGACGAGCCTTTCGGCGCGCTTGACCAGATATTGCGCCGCCAGATGAACATCGAGCTTCAACGCATTTGGCTTGAAAGCAAGGCGACCACCCTGCTCGTTACCCATGGCATAGACGAGGCGGTATTCCTCGCCGACCGGATTGTGGTGATGCACAGTCGCCCCGGACGCATCGCGCAGATCATCGATATTCCGCTGGAACGCCCACGCAGCCCCGAAATATTCAGCACATCGCAGTTCCATGCGCTGGAGGACGCTGTCGCGGAGGCTCTGCATGGCTGACATGAAGCCATCGAACCATTTCTCTACCTTGCGCAACTGGGTCATCCTCATTGCAGCCTGGGAGATATGCGGCCGCTTTTCCCTGATCGCAGGTGGCGCCTTGCCGGCACCTTCGGCAATTCTGGCCCGCCTGTGGATCGACCGAGCCGATTATCCAGCCCACATACTGGCCACGCTTCAGGGCGCAGGTTCTGGCTTTGTCATCGGCAACCTTGTTGCCGTTGCTGCAGGCATTCTGTTCGCTCTCTTTCCGGCTGCCGCGAAACTGGGACGTGGCGTCAACATCGCGATTTTTGCACTGCCTCCAATTGCCATTTCGCCCATTCTGGTGCTGACTTTCTCAGGAATGACGCCGCGTATCACACTGGCGGCACTCGGTTGTTATTTCATCACCATGGCTGCTACCGTGACCGGCATCAGCCAGACAGACCGCCGCATGGTGGATATTGTTCGTGCCTATGGCGGCAGCCGATGGAAAGTGCTGCGTCTGGCGCAATTGCGATCCGCCCTGCCGTCAATCCTTGCCGGTCTGCGAATTGCGGCTCCGAATGCAGTTCTGGGCTCCATTCTGGCCGAGTTTGGTGGCGGCGGACGCTTTGGTCTCGGCGCTTATCTGATCGGCTCTCTCGGGAGAGCTGAACCGACCCGGCTCTGGGGTATCGGTTTGTGTGCTACCTTGCTTGCAGGATTGGCCTATGCGCTCTTTTCCATCCTTGCAAAAATGTTGACCGGCAGCACCAAGGCCATCACCGTCCCAGCCAACGCTCCGAACGCTACCCCGCGCAGCTCGCGTGGTTTGAATTTTATTCTCGTCATTTGTTCGATCGCGCTTCCATTCGTCTTGTGGTGGCTACTGCTTGTGGCCATGGGAACACCGGCCATGATTGCCAAAACGCCGACCGGACTGTTCGACTATCTGTTCCTCGCTCCGTCGGCAGCTCCCGCGCAGGCAAAATTGCTGACGGCGCTTTCGCAGACTTTGCCGCTTACCTTTCTGGGCATGGCAGCAGGCATCCTCTTCGCCTTTGCACTCGCTATCGCCTCCGTCGCCAAACCTGCCATCGTGCGCGGCTTCATGCCTGTCGCTCTTGTCACGCAGACGATGCCGCTCGTCGCCCTGACGCCCCTGCTCGTTTTGTTGTTGGGACGCGGGCCGTCCGTCATCCTCTGGATCACGGTGTCGGTCACATTCTTCCCTGCCTTCGTGACCATGGCGCAGGGTATGGCACTGGTTCCTCGTGCGGCGCTGGACGTGCCCCGCGCCTATGGTGCGAGCATCTGGACACAAATCCGTCTGGTATCCGTACCCGCCTCCCTGCCCTATCTCTTCGCTGCCATTCGCCTTGCCGTACCCCGCGCTTTGCTTGGAGTCATGATTGCCGAATGGCTGGCCACGGGTACGGGGCTCGGAAACCTTCTCAACCAGTCACGCGGATATCTCGACTACGGCATGATCTGGGCCGTTGCGGTTGTGTCCGTCATGCTATCCGTCTTTTTCTATCAAATCGTAGCCCTCTGCGAGCGCCAGGTACTCGCACGCCGCGGCATGAGCCCGGCAGACTAAAATGCAAGGAGTTCCCATGGAAATCACCGATCACAAAGCTTCCGTTCGCGAACGTGTGTGGAGCGAGTTGCGCAAGGTCGCTGTCCCGGATAGCCGTTTCCATTTCGACTTTGGCGAGTTCATCGCGGATTTCGAAGGTGGAGAGGATGCCGTAGCCCGTCTGACAAGCCATCGCTATTATCAGAACGCAGACTTCATCTTCATCACGCCAGATAATTGTCTCGACCGCCTGCGTCTTCAAGCTTTGAAAGACGGTAAGACCGTTCTGATAACCACATATTCGATCAAGCGCGGCTTCTGGGTTCTCGATCCGAAGTTGATTTCGCCGGACTATTATCTTTATGCCTCGACGCTCGACGGCATGGAGCGTGTAGGACAGCCGGTAACGCTGAAAGATATCTCGGCCATGCCGGTCGTCGACTACATGGTTACCGGCACCGGCGCGATCAATCTCGAAGGGGTCCGTTTTGGTAAAGGACATGGTTTCTTCGATGCCGAATGGGGCATGCTTTACCGTCTGGGCCGCATCACCGCCGCAACGCCAGCAGCGGCGGTCGTGCATGATTGTCAGGTACTGAGTGAAAAGCTGACGCCGGATGTCTACGATACAGTTGCGGACGTGATTTTCACCCCCACCCGCACAATCGAGGTGAAGGACCCGCACAAGCCAACCTGCGGCATCATCTGGGATCGTCTCGACCCTGTCATGTACGAAACGATCCCTCCGCTTCAGGAACTGAAGGCCATGGGGCTATAGACAACGTCCCTCCGAAACCTCAAAAAGCCGGATGCATTTATCGCGTCCGGCTTTTTCCTTACATGCCAATCACGAGCTTCAGCGCAATTGACCACATCGTTACGGCAATGATGCCTTCCAGAATACGCCACGAAGATGGGCGGGCAAAAATCGGGCGCAGCCAGCGGGCACCAAAGCCAAGCGAAAAGAAGAACACGAAAGACGCCGTGATCGCACCTGCGGCAAACGATGTTTCCAAACCCGGAAACTGCGTGGAGATCGTTCCGAGAAGGACGACAGTATCCAGATAGACATGCGGATTGAGCCATGTCAGCGCCAGACAGGTTGCAAGTGTCTTGGTGAGACTCACAGACGCCCCGTTCGCAGTGGCCAGAACAGCCGACGAGGTAAAAGCGGAATAGAGGCTGCGCGCACCATACCAGATCAGAAAAGCCGCACCGCCATATCGCATAATGGGATCAAGCGCAGGCATGATAGCAGCGATCTTCTGGAAGCTTGTGACACCGATCAGGATCAGGATGGCATCCGATACGGCACAAGCAAGGCTTACGGCAAACACATGCTCATCGCGCAGCCCTTGCCGCAGGACAAAGGCGTTCTGTGCTCCGATGGCAACAATGAGAGTGAGGCCCATGGTAAGGCCGGTTACATAGACTGAAGGATTCATAAATGGTCGCCATCTGGGGTCAGTTGGCACTTGGATACTGGAAGTTAGAGAGTTAGAATAGTTAAACTTTATAACTTCAATTTAGGAATTCTAATGATCGACTATTCTGCCTTGAGAGCAGTGGCGATGGTAGTTCAGACAGGCAGTTTTGAGAAAGCCGCACGGGCATTGAACGTGACCCCGTCAGCTATCTCACAACGTGTCAAACATCTCGAGGAGCGGCTTGGTGCCGTGCTCATCGAGCGAGGTTCTCCTTGCATGGCCACAGAGAAAGGCGACTGGCTATGCCGGCATATCGAGCAGGTGGGCATGCTTGAACGCGAACTTCTGGCGGAATTGCCTGGATTGTCCGGCAGCGAGAATACGGCACAGCGCGTAACGCTTCATATAGCGACCAATGCCGATAGTCTCGGCACGTGGTTTCTGAAAGCGATTTCGCATTTCAGCACATCATCGGAGTATCTCTTCAACATTGCGGTAGACGATCAGGATCATACTGCCGAATGGCTGCGGCGCGGACGCGTCGTTGCTGCCGTAACCTCCCTGTCCAAACCGGTTCAGGGCTGCCGTCTGACGCCGCTTGGTATTCTCCAATATCGCGCCACGGCATCACCAGATTTCGTCGCTCGCCACTTTCCCGGTGGAATAACCCGCGATGCTATCGCCAGGGCCCCGGCTCTGACATTCAACCAGAAGGACAGATTGCAGGATCAGTGGGTGCGCGCTGCCCTCAGAGCCGACATAGCATGCCCGACACATTGGCTTCCCTCGACACAGGCTTTTGTCGATGCAAGCCTATCAGGCATGGGGTGGGGGATGAACCCGATGCAGTTGGTGGGTGACCATTTGCAATCAGGCAGGCTCATCGAATTGATCCCGGACACACCGTTGGATATTCCTTTATTCTGGCAGGTCAACCGCCTTGCGGCTGACAGGCTTGCAAGCCTGACACAGGCAGTTTTGACGACGGCACGGCAGGAGCTTGCACCCATCTCAAACAAATGAGGCAAGCCATCACTTCCAAAAATCACATTGGAACAATGGGATAGAGAAGGATTTTCTTCACTGATCCCGTCAATCACCATCTGTTTTCTTGAACGTGAACAGCGATTGAGCGATGCATGATGAATGAAGCTCCTGTTCCTCATCGCGGCGCTGGTCGCCCTTGTCTTCCTCGGCTGCTACTTGCAGATGTTTTTTGCCGTGCCATAAAAGCGGCACCCCTGATCTGCCTGCCTAAGCCGAGGAGCTCGGAGCACTCGATAAAGCTGAGCCTTACAAGAAAAAAGGCAGGATCAATGATCCTGCCCTGTTTGTGCAACGCCTGCTGCCTCTTCACAGACCCTGACATGCTCTGCCAGTGCCTCGAGTTGCAAGAAAGCGCTTATGGTACAGATATCCCGCTTCTGAAACTTTGGAAGTTCCTGAAGCTCCTTCAATCTGGTGAGAAGTGCACCGCGGTTCATGGTTTTTCCCTCCATCTTTTTCGGCTATCCGCAAATTTGGTACTAATCAGGCTGCCCGCACCTTCGCTTTCGTCTTCAACGGAAGTTCGATATCGACTTCGAGCGTCGACATCTGATCGCCCCGATCCATTTTCACGCTAACCTTGTCGCGATCAATCTGGATATGTTTGGCGATAACGGCGAGAATTTCCTCTCGCAATACCGCAACAAGATCAGAATGTTCGTGTGACGCCCTTTCATGGGCAAGCAGAACCTGCAACCGTTCGCGCGCTTGCGGCGCGGAAGCAGGCTTGCTGAAGAAACGAAACAGGCTCATGCCGCTCTCCTTCCGAAAAGTTTACCCAGAAGGCCGCGCTTTTCGGATGGAACAGTCATCGGCACTTCTTCACCGGCGAGGCGGCGGGCTGCGTCGAGATAAGCCAATGCAGGCGCACTGCGCTGATCGGCAAGCGTTACGGGCGAACCAATATTGGATGCCCGCAGAACATCCTGGCTTTCCGGAATAATACCCAGAAGCGGGATGGACAGAATTTCGAGAACGTCATCGACCTTCAGCATGTCACCGCGCTCGGCGCGCACCGGGTCATAGCGGGTCAGCAGGAGATGCTTTTCCACGCGTTCGCCACGCTCGGCCTTGAGTGTCTTTGCATCCAGCAAACCGATGATACGGTCGGAATCGCGCACGGACGACACTTCAGGATTCGTGACGACCACAGCCATATCCGCATGACGCATGGCGAGCGTGGCACCGCGTTCGATCCCGGCAGGGCTGTCGCAAATGATCCAGTCGAACTCTTTCTTGAGATCTTCCATGACGCGGTCGACGCCATCGGTGGTCAGGTTATCCTTATCGCGTGTCTGGGAGGCAGGCAGCAGATACAGTGTCTCAAGGCGCTTGTCGCGGATCAAAGCCTGTGGAAGCTTCGCATCACCCTGAATGACATTGACCAGATCGAACACGACGCGGCGTTCTGCGCCCATGACGAGGTCGAGGTTACGCAGACCGACATCGAAATCGATAACGACAGTCTTCTCGCCGCGTTGTGCCAGCGCAGCACCGATTGCAGCGGTTGATGTCGTTTTGCCAACGCCACCCTTACCGGAAGTTACAACAATCACTTTTGCCATATTTGTCTCCTGTATCTCCCGCGCGCCTCCAGAGCATTCGTTACCCGGGCTATGAAGTGCTCTGCTTTTCTTTTACGACACTCAAAAGTGCCTTAAATCCTATTGAAATCTGCTTCTCTCAAAGCTTCTCAGCTCTGAGGGCAATGCTAACTCAGCGTTTCTGCCATCATATAATCGCCGTCGAGCCAGAGCTGGACCGCCTGTCCACGCAACCGGCTCTCCATGTCTTCGGCCGTCTTGTAGAGGCCGTCGATGGCAACGAGTTCTGCTTCCATCTTGCGGCAGAAAATGCGCGCATCGGCATTTCCGGCTGTTCCAGCCATTGCACGGCCGCGCAACGCGCCATAGACGTGGATCGAACCACCTGCCACCACTTCAGCACCGGACGCTACAGAGCCAACAATCGTTACATCACCGTCCGGAAAATAGACCGATTGGCCAGACCGAACCGGCTCGGTGACGACCATCGACGGAACAGCCTTGACAAGTTGCACCGACGCGGAGGCAACCGGTGCACGCTCCTGCGGTTTCGGCTCTGTGATCTCCGGGTCGAAATCTGCTGCAGGCTGCCCACCACGCATTGCAGGCGGCATACCTGGGCCCAACAGAGAGGGCCGCGCATTTTCAAACCCCGTAATCCAGACGCCACGTTTAACCAGATCCTCAAGCAACTGAACCAATTGGGGACGCTCAATCGAAACATTCTCCAGATCGAGAACGATCGGGCGATTCAGAAAGAACCCCACTGAACGGGCTGCAAGATCGTCCAGCTTGTCGAGCCAGCCATCGAGCGGCAGTTCAGGCGAGAGTACCAGCGCAAGAAAGGACCTCCCTTTCAAGCGGATTGGACGAGACTGTGTTAGCACTTGATTCATCTTGGTTAAAAAACGGTTTATCCGGTCTATATGCGCAATGGTTAACAGATGGTTAATTTCTGAAGCCCAAATAGTTCCAACTGCGGGAGCAGCCGGTCCCTTTTTGACGATCAGAACATAACTATCAGCGGACATTAAAGTGCTGCGCGTCCTTATGGGCGCACGCAGGACACTCCAAGCTATTGAAACTACACATCACGCTTTCCGAAAAGCGATTCCGAGTTTCGGACTGATGCGGTAGCCATCGGACACGGAACGCAACATAGTGCCCGATTGAACAGCCAAAGGCACTTCCAGCTCGAAAGCGACTCAGCCTATTCTTAATTATAAACGGACAATCGGATTGATTATTGCGGTTTCTTAGCCCATCCACAGAAGACGTTGCAAAAAATATAAAATTAAATTCCGATCAAATGTGACGCTGCGTAATGTATTATATTTTTATAATATATTTTTATTTAGCCCTAAATCGAGAATATCTTACACTGAGCGGAACTCGATAAAAATCTATCCGATTCTTTTTAAATCATATTTCTTCTAATTAGTAGACATTTGGAGATCAGCTGGATCATTTTCTGATATTGTCAGCGCTTCATCAAGAATTTCATGAACAATATGCGCCATGAAAAACCTTCAGGCGGCCCATCAGCCGACCCGGTCGATGCAACGAGTGAGTATAACTCAGCGAAGCAACAGCGATCTTTCTGATCGTTGTCTTTTCTCTACGAATGCCGTCCTCGTCAGTAGGAATGATCCCTGACTGACGCACGGAATATAGATTGTTTGGAAGGTTCCGCTCAAAGGAACCGCCTCGCGTTTGGGCGGGGGGCTTAGGGGCGCGAGGCGGGCGAGCTCTCAGGAGTGCACGCACAGGCAAAATGGAACGGTAGCTCCGATTCTGGAATTAACAATACGTTCCAACCTGAAAAATTACGTGAGCAGAGTATAGAAAAGCCCACAACGCCTGGGAGGAGAAGAGCGTTGTGGGCTTAATCTGTAAGCGCGATCGGGAGGAGGAGTATCGCGCTTGAGGTCCGGTTCTTGGGAGGAGGAGTGAACCGGACGCATTTTTAATAGCCTGCCCAGCAGGCCCGCTCAATCAACAAGCTTGCATTGCTGATATGCACTTTCAACAGACCCAAAATGAAAACCGCCTCGCAGCGAATGAACGCGCTGAGGCGGCATATCTCCCTCGAAAGCCCCCAATCGAAGAAGATGGAGGAACTTACTGATAGCTTTGACAAAAATAAATAGACAATCTGCACGCGCACTTGAAAATCTGGTGAACAATATCAGCCAATGGTTGAAGATTCTTGCTTCAACAAACTTTTCCGCGCCTCCAGCCGCTCGATTAAACACTGTTCAAGATCGGATATAGTTCAGTCGTGCAGTGTGATCAAAATGCTCTTAAACCGGTTAGAATCTGAATGAGTATCAATCAAATATCTTACACAAATTTCAGTATTTTCTGAAAATCCTAGAGTTCTATTAGGGGGTTGCTTTCTCCACGAGCGCGGTTATTGTTCCTCTCACTTGGAGGAGGGAGTACCGCCCCAGCGCGCTAGACCGCTGCGGGGCGGTTTCTTTTTTAGCTACCCAAAAATGCATATCTGCATTGCAGCGTTGCCCCTTGTATGCAGCGGCCCTTATTCCTATTTTGGACTTGTTCGGTTTTACTCCTCCTCCCAAAAACCGAACCCAAAGCGCGATACTCCTCCTCCCAATCGCGCTTTATAGATCCGCCCACTGCACACTCCTCCTCCCAGTGCAGTGGGCGTTCTCTTTTCTGAAACTCGTCACACATATAAAAAATTGAACCCAATCGGACGACCCTGTGGCTATTTCAGTAGTTTTAAGGGTTTGCAGATAATTTCTGCACTGGATGCACCAGGGAGCGGGGTTCCATGTTCTTCAGCACGACCTTCAAATCGGCCAGACCACCGCTGCTATGCGTGCCTTTGTTCTGGCTGGGTTTTGTTCTGGTTCTGCTGATCGCGCTTTTGTCATTCAGGCTCAGTGCCCCTATTGGGCCGATGTATTGGGACAGCTATATCTATTTCGATGCGGCCCAGCGCATAAGAATGGGCCAGATTCCAGGCGTTGATTTTTCCACACCTGTCGGGCCACTTGGCTATTATCTTTTTGCATGGGGGCACGCCCTGTTCCCGCAGGCGCAACCGCTTTTGCTCGTTCAGTGGTCAATATTGGCCGTTGCAGCCCCTCTGATGGCGTGGGTACTGGCAGAGATTCGCCCCTACAATCGAACAACCGGGTTTCTGATCCTTGTTCCATTTCTGGTTTTCGCAATCTTTCCAGCCAATACACAGAGCTTTTACCCCTATCCCGGGCTGGATGGGTTTGGCATTTATAACCGCCATACATCGCTTCTGCTCTACGTGCTGATGTGCGGACTGCTATTTATGCGCAACGGCACAAAGCTCGCGCTCTTTTGCGCGGCAGCGATGCTCACCCTGCTTTTGATGAAGGTGACTGGTTTCCTTGCAGGTGGGCTGTTCGGACTCACAGCACTTCTCGCTGGGCGAATCTCAACCCGCAACGTTCTGCTGGCCGCTGCCGCTACCGCAGCATTTCTGCTTGCCCTTGAACTGCACAATGGGATTATCAGCGGATATATTCGCGATATTGCTACATTGGTCACACTGAACGAAGAAGCCCTGCTCCCGCGTTTCCTGACCGTCATATCCTTGAAGCTGGACGTTATTCTACCGACAGTAATCCTTGTTCTGGCCCGTTTCTGGAATGAACAGCGCCAGTCCAGTGAACAAAATCGCTTCTTCGACCGGAGCTCTGTCTGGCTCGCCATTGGGCTTCTGGGCGGCATCATCCTTGAAACGCAGAACACCGGAAGTCAGGAATTCATATTCCTTTGGCCTATCCTGCTTCTGATCTTTCAGCGGATGAAAGCCGTCCCCGAGAAGCTCAAAATCGCCTTCGTCTTGCTCGCTGCCTTCTGTGTCATTCCGACGTTCACCAAGGTTGTGCACCGTACCCTGCGCGCCGTTGCCGTAGCCCCAACTTATGTAGAGCCGTCTTTGCCGGAACTGAAAAATCTCGGGCAGGTCCTAACCCGGCCCGATTTCCTGCAGCGGGCAGAGCTTTTCGAAACCCATTACCCGGAAAACAATACAGCCTATGACGCGCTGGCAGCACAAGGCCAGCTACCTAGCTGGCAGCTTTATTCGGAAATCGATTTCCAGGTGTACTGGCTCGTTTCTGCAAACCAGGTGGTAAAGGATCTGAAATCCTTCGAGACCCAGAAGAATCTTCACCTGCAAAGCATCATGTCGCTCGACTTCGTCAATCCATTTGCGTGGATATTGGATCGCGATGCGACACGGCATATCCAGATCGGCGCCGATCCCTTCCGCACAGTCCGGGCGTTATCCAAGGAAACGAAAGCTGCCGTAGAAGCAACCGACGGCATATTGCGCGCGAAATGTCCAACGACGACCAATCGCCTTGCCTTGCAGAAAATATATGCCGAAGCGCTACAGGATCGTACCGTCGTCGCTTTGAACCCCTGTTGGGATTTGTTGCTTCGCCCCGGTCTCATTCCTTAATCAGAAACGGCTCATTTGATCTGAGCCCTGACGAAATCCCGCACAATCCGGACAATGCCGCGTGAAAGTACCTCATCCAATGCTTGGATGAATGCGTCCACATGCTCGCGCCCGCAGATCAGCGGCGGCTCCAGACGGATGACGTTTCGATTATATTCGGTAAAGGCGACCAGAACTCCATGATCGCGCAGCAGATGGCTGCCGATAAAGCCAGGAAGCGAACCTTTCAGCTTTTCATCAAGCATCGCCAAGACAGGTCGCAGCACGACCGGCATGGTCTGTGAGAAATCATGGAACTCCAGCCCCACCATCATCCCCTTCCCGCGCACGTCTTTGACAAGCGCAGGATAGCGGCTCTGCAACTCATCCAGACGATCCAGAAGATATTCTCCAACATCGGCTGCGTTATCGATCAGATGCTCGTCATAGAGCACGTTCAATGCTTCAATCGACGTGATGCAGGCTTCACCAATCCCGCCAAAGGTCGCCATGGCATGTATCATTGCTGTCTTGGGCGTGCCGTAGGCCTTCATATAGATATCGCTGCGGGCAATCATTGCAGCCATGGCCGTCTTTCCACCACCCAGCGACTTCGCCAAGGCAGTGACGTCCGGTATCACGCCATAATGCTCGAAAGCATAGAATTTCCCGGTTCGTCCCAGCCCACACTGCACTTCATCGGCAACCCAGATCACACCATACTGGTCGCAAAGGCTCCGCAGCTTCTGCCAGAACTCAGCATCGGCCTGAATGATGCCGCCACCGCCTTGCACCGTCTCCAGCACAATTACCCCGATTTCGGGGTCGGAGCGAAATGCGTTCTCAATAGCCGCGATATCACCGAAGGGCACACGCAGGGTGTTATCGACAAGCTTGAATTCACCACGATAAAGCCCGCCATCCGTGATAGACAGGACGCCCTTGGTCTTGCCGTGGAACGAATTTTCCGCATAGACGATCTTGGGCTTTTTCGGACCCGCAGCGCGCTCTGCCACCTTGATTGCGGCCTCCATTGCCTCGGAACCGGAAGACCCCAGAAACACCATGTCGAGATCGCCCGGCGAGCAGGCCGCAATATCATAAGCGAGTGCGGTCGCATACTGCGACATGAAGGCGATTGCGATCTCGTGACGCATTTCTTCCTGGAATTGGCGCCGTGCTTCCAGAATACGCGGATGATTGTGACCGAAAGCCAGCGATCCAAAACCGCCGAAGAAGTCGAGAATTGAGCGCCCGTTCTGGTCGTAATAATACATGCCTTCGGCACGTTCGATCTTCACCTTGTGAAAACCGAGCAACTTCATGAAGTGAAGCTGACCCGGATTGAGGTGAGCGGTGAACAGCTCCGTCATCCGTGGCAGGTCGAGCGCTTTCGCCTCGCTGACGGTGAGCAGTTTCGGCTTTGGCGTTGTGTTGATCTTGTTCATTTCTGCCTCTACGCCGCTTCCGAAGCCCGCGCATCCAGCGATGCGGCTCCAATCTTCCTGCGATACTCGCTATAGGCCGCGATCAGCATGTCCTCGTCCCTGTATTGGGGAACCCAACCAAGCTCGCGCTCGCCTTTCGAAACATCGAGTACACACATTTCATCAGCTATAAGATATTGCTCCGGGTCCATGATGGGCTTGTTCATCCAGTCCAGCAGGTCCAGCGTGCGCTTCACCGCCCAGGCGGGCGTCGGCAACAGGACGGATTTTGATCCGGCATGCTTGATCAGATCACCGAGCAGTTTTCGAACCGGGGGCGGTTTGAGCGAACCGAGGTTGTAGACCTCGTTGGGGACACCGGCGCTGAAAGCGGCACGCGCCGCCGACGCACAATCGAACACCGAAATGAACTGGTAGGGATTTCTGCCCGAGCCGATCATTGGCACCGGTAGATTGTGATCAACCAGCTTGAACAGCTTTTCCAGAATGCCGAGACGGCCCGGTCCAATGATAAGACGCGGGCGAAACAGCGAAATATTCATGCCCCGCTCGCGCCATTCAATGGCGAGTTCTTCGGTTTTCAGTTTGGATAGCCCGTATTCCCCGAGCGGCTTGCACGGATGGTCCTCTTTCTGCGGCCAGACGTGAGTGTGCCCGTACACCATATCGGTGGTGAAATGGACGAGCTTGCTGGCACCAGCCGCATCCATCGCCTTGATGATGTTCTCCGTTCCGTGAAAATTGACAGGAAAGAAGAAATCGTGCCGCTTCGCCCGGACCTGAATTGGGGAAAGCATCTTGGCGGACAGGTTATAGACCATGTCGTCTGCGCTGATGCCAAGTCTGCGAATTGCGTCAGGATTGGTTACATCAGCCACAATGAAGGCGGCGTCAGCATAGTGCGGCAGATCGCTTCTTACGATATCTGCAACAATGACCTCATGACCATCGGCAAGGAGTTTTGGAGCGAGATAGCGTCCGACAAAACCGTCGCCACCGAAGATTATATGTCTCATTGCGTCCCCCGTTTAACGATGTGTCTGCTGGTTCATGTTCGTATCCGCCTGCGGCTCGGAGGGCTTGCCGCTTTGCGCGATCAGCACAGTTCCAATGCAGATGAACGCGATGCCTGCAATTTTGTATGCACCCAGCTCCTCCTTGAACAAAAGCCATGCGAACAGAGCGACTGCTACATAGGCGAGACTGAGGAACGGATAGGCAAACGAAAGATCCACTTTCGACAACACGTAAAGATGTGACGCCATGGAGATCACGAAGGTCAGCAAGCCGGCAAAAATCCAGGGATTGAAGACAATCTGGAACATGCGCTGGATCAATGTTTCGGCTGAAAAGCTGATCGGTCCGAGCGTTAGCATGCCATATTTCAGCATCAACTGCGCGGCAGCGTTGGTCATGACCGTAAACAGGATGAAGGGAATATATTTCATCGCATTTTCCTAACCTGCCGAACCGAGCGTCAACGCCGTTCGGCGCCAGAAATTCGAATTGAAAGCCTTATCGCGAAAAGGTTCAAAATCGCGCCAGTGCGGGTAGCTAGCGGCAAATATTTCCGCGCTCATCCGCTGATCCTTATATGGATTGACCCGGCCACCGGCCTCCACCGTCATCCGATCCAGATGGTCCAGCAATTTCAACGTCTCACGGCCACGATTGGGAAAATCCATGGTCAGCGTATACCCAGGCAGCGGGAATGACATGAGGCCAGGAGATGTCATTTTTCCGAAACGTTTGAGCACCGTCAGGAACGAAACCTGCCCGGAGTTTCGGCTCGCCTCAAGCATCGCCGGAATGACCGCTCTGGCTGCATCGAACGGCATGACACTTTGATGCTGGTAAAGCCCTGACGGGCCGTAAATCCTGTTCCAGTTTCTGACGCCATCAAGTGGATAAAAGAACTTTTGATACGGCACTCTATGTGCTGCCGTCAGTAGTTTTTTGCGCTGAAAATAAGCTGCATTAAACAGTGACAGGCTTGCCTTGTTCAATACGGAGAACGGCAATTCAAAGGGCACGCCAAACCGCGCAACCGCCGACATATGAGAATTATGGGCCGTCGCAATATGATTGCCGACAATCAGCAGACCTCGGCCATCGGAGAGCTGGTCGACCCAGGCAACGGCATATTCATTCTCAAGATCTTCGGCCTGGGCCATATCGAAATATTCATCGAGATTGGCGAATGGCAGAACCTTCTCCTCCACATCGAGACCATCCACCCGCATAAGCCGGATGGTCGCGCGAAGGATCAAGCCCGTCAGGCCTAATCCGCCGATTGTGGCGCGGAACAGATCAATGTTCTCCTTATCGGAGCATTTGTAATGAACACCATCCGAACGAAGCAGATCCAGCCCTTCGACGTGACACCCGAAAGTCCCCTGCCGGTGGTGGTTTTTACCATGCACATCGTTGGCAATGGCACCGCCGAGAGTCACGAACTGCGTGCCTGGTGTGACGGGAAGGAAATAACCATGCGGCGCGACATGGGCGATAACTTCATTCAAAAGCATACCGCTTTCAGCCGTCAGCAACCCCGTATCGGGATTGAAGTGCGCTATCCTCATTCGCGCCTGCATAGGCACAAGAAAGCCCGCATCGTTATGACAGCTATCCCCATAAGAACGACCATTTCCAAATGGCAACAAGCTAGCGCCTTTGGGCAGGAACTGCGCGAAATCAGCCTCCAGCCCATCCAGCGGACTGTACTGCCGCTTTCGCCGGTCAATGCGGCCAAAACTGTCGAAGGATCGTTCCATCAGCGCATACCAGCCACAAGAAGCAGCACTGCACCAAGCGCGATGACAACCTGGCTGCGCCAATCTCTGGCAATAAAGAGTACCGGGTCATCATCCATGTCGCCCCGATGCGCCAATATCCACACACGCACATTGATATAGAGTACGATCGGACCAAGCGGCCATATCAGCCAGGGATAGGTGTAGAGCGTCTTGACGGCATCGCTATTGATATAAAGCGCCAGAACCAGTGCAGCGGTAAATGCAGCCGCAACCCCACACTGCCCAACAATATCGCGATCTTCCGGACGGTAGCCTCGCCCCAAAATCCGGTCCTTTTCTGTCACTGTAGCGCCTTGCAACTCGACATAACGTTTCACCAGCGCCAGTGACAGAAAGAAGAACATGGCAAATGCCATCAGCCAGAACGACGGTGGAATATAGGAAGCCGCCGACCCTCCCAACAGCCGCAGGCTGTAAAGCCCTGCGAGGCAAATTACATCTCCCAACAACATGCGTTTCAAGGCGAAGGTATAAGCGGTCGTGAAAACCAGATAGGTGACAATTGCGAGCGTAAAGGCGGATGGGAGGAAGAAGCAGACAAAAGCCGTCAGAATCAACAACAGCGCCGCAACGCCTAGACCAAAAGGAATGGATATCTGTCCGCGTGCAAAAGGTCTCTGATTTTTTCGCGCGTGTCTTCGATCCACCGGAAGATCAACAATGTCATTGACGATATAGATCGCAGACGCCGTAGCAGAGAAGGCGATGAATGCCAGACAAGACGCAATCAGCACATCGGGTTTCAATATGTCATGCGCCAGAATGGCCGGCACAAAAACAAGCAGATTCTTCAGCCACTGATGAACACGCAGCATACGAACATAGGTTCTATTAGTCGGTTTCTCACCACTGAAAAGTTTGCAGCCAGTCCGTTGCTGGAAATGTGCCGCCGCGTGATCGGGCGCGACAACGATCGCCTGTCGGGCTGCATCGAAAACCGGCAGGTCATCATGATCGTTTCCGGCATAGTCGAACCCCTGTCGTCCATAGTGCTCGACAAGCAGATTGGCCTTGTGTTTCGCCGAAAGATTGGTCGTGCCGGACGTTGAATAGACAGCGCTGAAAATCTCAAGCTCGGACGCAACGGCCTTGGCCATCGATTCTGCCGCGGCTGTTGCCAGCACTAAAGTCCGCCCCGATGCATGTTCGCTGCGCAGAAATTCCAGAAATTCTGTTCGATAGGGAAGCCTCGACGCATCCAGCGCTACACGTTCTGCGACCTGTCGCTTGAGATATGCTTTGCCTGAGAATAACCAAACCGGCAGCATGAAGACGAACAGGATGTTCTTCTTCAGAAGAAGAAAAATACCTTCCCACAGCAGATCGGTCGAAACCAGAGTTCCGTCCAGATCGACTGCCAGCGGCACATCCTTGTTGTTCTGCCCCCGCGTGTCCATTTTCAGCCCTTTTCCGCTCAGGCAGGAATGCGGTTCGATCAACCTGTTCCGCCCAAGCCCCCTCTCGTAAAGGGATAGAGGCAGAAACCAAATGAAAAATGAATATTCCTGTTACAATCGATGATTGATTTGTTGAATACGATTTCTGCTTAAAATTTTCCCAACAACTAAAATACAGCATATTGATCGCAGCTTGCATAGTTTCATGTTCGCCGAAAAGAATATCCGGCGAACATTTCGTAATTTAGATTTATCTAACTTATACTATCTTGAACCTGGGAACAGCAAATCGACAAATCTGGCGGCAGTCGGTTGCGGCTCATGATTGGCAAGACCCGGACGCTCGTTGGCTTCAACGAAGATATAGTCCGGCTTCTCGGGCTGGTTGACCATAAAGTCAATGCCCACGACCGGTATACCAATTGCTTGGGCAGCCTTGCAGGCAGCATTGACCAGGTCTGCATGAACAGTGGCGGTCACGTCATGGATCGTGCCGCCCGCATGAAGATTGGCCGCCTTGCGCACGGTTATTTCGCGACCGTCCTCCAGAACAGAGTCGAGTGACAGAGCTTGTTCCTCAAGGCATCTTTTCGTTTCCGTATCGACCGGAATACGGCTTTCTCCGCCGGTCGCCGCAGCGCGTCTGCGCGATTGTGTCTCGATAAGTTTGCGGATCGTTGACTTCCCATCTCCGATCACGCGCGGCGGACGACGAACTGCAGCCGCGACAAGCTGGTAATCGATGATAACCAGCCGGAGGTCTTCGCCTTCAAAACACGCCTCCAGCAGCACGCGGTCGCACACGGATCGCGCCTGTTTGATCGCAGCACGCAGATCCTTGATGGTCGAAATACCGACGGAAATTCCTCGTCCCTGTTCGCCCCGAGCCGGTTTCACAACCAGCTTGCCGTGGCGTTTCAGAAAAGCCTCCAGCGCGTCGTCACTCGCTTCGGCAGCGATCTGCTCCGGCACCGTTAGCCCAGCGGTCTCAACGACACGGCGCGTCACGGCCTTGTCGTCACAGATCGACATCGCGACGCCCGATGTCATTTCAGACAGACTTTCGCGACAATGAACTGAACGCCCGCCATAGGAGAGGCGGAAAAATCCGCCTTCGGCATCGGTCACATCAACCTGAATACCACGGCGCACCGCTTCATCGATGATGATGCGGGCATATGGATTCAGTGCATCGAAGGATTCCAGATGTGGGGCGAAAAACTTCTCGTTGATTGCATTCTTGCGTTTAATCGCAAAAAGCGGGACACGGCGAAATTTCAATTTTTCATAGAGCCGTATGGCGTTCTCATTGTCATGCAGAACCGAAAGATCGATATGGCTTAGCCCGCGAGCCTGAAAATGTTCGGCAAGTTTTCGCACCAGTTTTTCGCCGATTCCCGGCTGCCGTGCTTGCGGATGAACGGCGAGGCACCAGAGCGAAGCACCGCAATCAGGATCATCGAAAAGACGCTGATGGTCTATACCCGTCACCGTGCCGACGATTTCACCTGTGGCATCGTCCTGTGCCACGAAATAGGTAACGGCCCGGTTGTCTCGCTCAGACGAGAAAAAGTCCGGTCGCAGTTGAACCATACCGCAAGCCGCATAGACGGCATTGATGCCTTCTGCGTCTACTTCCGATACCGCGCGACGAATGGTGACACCACGCGTCCGTCGGCCGCCCGGACGATAGGTTGCAAGCTCGATGCGGTAGGTATGCGACGGGTCGAGAAATATTTCATGTGGCGCAAGCGACAGCAGTACATGAGGATCACTTACATAGAAGACAATATCGCGGCTTGCAGGCGCTTCCGCGCGCAATGCCTCCACAATGGCTTCATTGGTTTCGAAGGTCTGCGCAAAGAGCAATCGTCCCCAGCCGCAGTCAACGACCACATCCTGCTTGCGGCCTTCCATTCCCGCCCGGTCATGGCCATACATATGTTCCTGATAAAAGCCTGCACTTTCAGGCGTGCGCAAGCGCGTCAGACGATGCGAAAAGGCCTTGCGACCTCTCGCTTTCTGCCGGGTCATATCCACCTCACCGGGTTTTCGCATGTCATGCCTCCTGCGCCTGCAGCCACATTTCGAGAAGGCCAGCCTGCCATAGCTCCGAACCACGTAATGGCGTTATGTGCTCGGACGGCTTTGCGAACAGACTTTCCAGGTAATCGCGTTGAAAAAGCCCGCGCTCCCTCGCCTTTTGCGACGAAAGAGCATCACGCAACATGTCGAGATAGGGACCTGCAATATATTTAAGCTGTGGCACCGGAAAGTATCCCTTCTTGCGATCGATGACTTCGCTTGGAACGATCTTCCTCGCCACATCCTTGAGGATACCTTTGCCGCCATCGCGCAGCTTCTCTTCCGGCGGAATGCGAGCCGCGAGCTCTACCAGTTCATGGTCCAGAAACGGCACCCGCGCTTCAAGTCCCCAAGCCATCGTCATGTTGTCCACGCGTTTGACCGGATCTTCCACCAGCATTACATTTGTGTCGAGCCGCAATGCACGGTCGACTGGTGTATCCGCACCGTCCTGCAACAGGTACTCTTCCAGAAACTCCTGACTGTAATCGCGTTCCGGCATCCATTCCGGCGATAATTGCGTGGCAAGCACGTTGTGCGAGCGGTCACGAAATCCCTTGGCATAATCGCTGACAACATCGTTGGAATCGACCAGTGGCGGATACCAGTGATAGCCGCCAAAGACTTCATCAGCCCCCTGCCCCGACTGGACAACCTTGATATGTTTCGAAACTTCCTTGGAAAGAAGATAGAAGCCGACATTATCGTAGGACACCATCGGTTCCGACATTGCGGCGATTGTTCCCGGCAGGGCATCCATGAGGTCTGCCGAGGGCACAAAAATCTTATGATGCTCGGTACCGAAATGTTTAGCGATCAGGTCGGAATAGACAAACTCGTCGCCTGTTTCCCCGTTAGCTTCCTCGAAACCGACTGAAAAGCTCATCAGGCCCGATTGACCAGCCTCGGCAAGCAATCCAACGATCAGGCTCGAATCCACACCGCCGGACAAAAGCACACCGACCGGCACGTCAGAAATCATCCTGCGCTTGACGGCTACGCGAAGCATATCGAGCAATTGCTCCTGCCATTCCTCCCTGCTCAAGGCGCCATCACCGCGCAGACGGCGATAAGGTGCCTGCCAGTAGATACGGTCGCTGAAACCGCCATTCGGTTCGTAAACCCGCATCGTCGCGGGAGGAAGCTTTCGAACACCGTTGTAAATCGTGCGCGGCGGCGGCACGACAGCATGAAAGCTCATATAATTGTGCAAGGCTGCATGGTCGATCGACGTGTCGATACCTCCCGCCTTGACCAGAGCAGGCAAAGACGAGGCAAAACGCAACGCACCGTCCACCTCGGCCAGATAGAGCGGCTTGATACCGAACCGGTCACGCGCGAGAATAATCCTGCCCGTATCGCGTTCGTGAATAGCGAAGGCGAACATGCCCAGGAAGCGCGATACGCAGCTTTCGCCCCATGCGTGCCATGCCTTGAGTATGACTTCTGTGTCACCATCGGAGAAGAACTTGTAGCCCTTCTGTTCCAACTCAGTGCGCAATTCTCGGAAATTGTAGATGCAGCCGTTGAACACCAGCGTCAAACCGAGGTCCGCATCAATCATCGGCTGCTGCGATTTTTCGGAGAGATCGAGAATTCTTAGTCTTCGATGCCCGAAGCCGACATTGCCCCGGATCACAATCCCGGACGCATCCGGTCCGCGAGGACTGAGTACATCCGCCATTTTCGAGACTGCCGAAACTGACGGCGAACCGCCGTCGAACCTGACTTCTCCGCAAATACCACACATAAAAAGGGTCGAAACCTCCATTGTCATTCATAAACAAATGAGGCCGTCGCGTCTGTTATGGCGGCGGCCTGCATAGTTGCAAATGCGGGAGCGCCGGGATGGTTCCCAACTTTTTAGCTCTCTTTATGCGGTTTTCCCCACTGTACTCGCCTTGGAAAGCATATAGTTTTCGGCTGAAACCATATGCTCATACGTAATACGGCGGGCATCTTCACGACGATTTTCAACAAGCGCCGTAAGCAATCGGTGCTGGAAAATAAGTCCTTCTTCGCGCGAAGCCGGTGTCGGATCGGCATAGATCGCCCGCGCTATCGGCAGGCTTCGCAATAGATTATGGGTCAACCCGCAGATGAAGCCCAGCAACCGATCGGGACAGAGTTGCGCCAGCGAGGAATGGAAATCCAGTTCCGCGACGCGCTGGTGGTATTGATCATCAAGATCGACCGGCGGACGGTCATAGACCCGCATTGTGTTTTCCAACTGCGCAATATCGTCGCCGGTCAGTCTTCCGCACAGCAAGGTAGCGACTTCCGGTTCGAGAAGCTTGCGAATGGCATAGACTTCGGCAAGGCTCGGCTGGTCGAAAAAGAAATAGCTTCCAAGCATTTCCATTGCATGCTGAGCGGAAGGCTCGGCCACAAAGGCGCCGCCGCCAGGGCCGCTGCGCGTAAAAATCAGCCCCTGCGTTTCCAGCGCCTTCATCGCTTCGCGCACGGTGCCCTTGGCTGCCTTGAACTGATCGATCAATTCCTTTTCCTGCGGCAGGCGGTCTCCCGGTTTCAATGCATCGGAACGGATGACATCCTTGATACGATCGGCAATCTCCTCCGGCCGCCGCCGGGCTTTTACCGCCCTCGCGCGCGGTTGCGGTTCGTGATCGGAATTCCGGCCCGGTCTGACCATAGTCTGTTACTCTCTCCTGATGCGCGGAGCGCTTTCCACGAGTTGTCGTGTATAGGCATGTTCCGGTCTGGCAAAAAGATCGCTTGCGGTCGCTTCCTCGACTATTTCCCCGAAATACATCACGGCGACCCTGTCAGAGATGGCCTCCACCACAGCAAGATCGTGGCTGATGAAGAGGTAGGAGAGACCAAACTCCTTATTCAGTTGATCGAGAAGCAATAGAACCTGCGCCTGAACGGACACATCGAGTGCGCTGACCGGCTCATCGAGAACGATAATTTCCGCTTCCGCAGCCAGCGTGCGGGCAATGGCGATGCGTTGCGCCTGTCCGCCGGAAAACTCGTGCGGATATCGTTCCAACGTATCATTGGGCATCTGAACGGCGTCGAGCAATTGGATCATGCGCTGCCGGCGTTGTGCAGAATCCAGCCCGCCCAGAAGCTTGAGCGGTGTTTCCAGTATCTGGCGGATCGTCTTTCTGGGATTGAGTGAAGCAACAGGGTCCTGAAACACATATTGTATGACCTTGCCGAATGCCTGTGCGCCCGAATTCCGCAGTTCGCTTGAATCTCGACCCGCAATCGTCATCGTGCCGTCAGTCGGCTCGGTCAACCCGACAAGCATTCTGGCGAGCGTGCTTTTGCCCGACCCGCTTTCGCCGACAATGGCCAATGTCTCGCCGCTTCTGAGATCAAGCGAAACACGTTTAACGGCCTCGACTTTGTGGCGCTCCTTCCCCAGAAAGCTTCGCCCGCCACCAAAGGTTTTGCTGAGATCGCGCACGCTGATCGCATTGTCGCTCATCCTGTCGCCTTCCCGTTCTCGTATCTGAAGAGATCAGCCACACGGTCCAGAAAGCCGGCTCCCTGCCCAAGTTCGGGAACACAGGCAATCAAGCGCTTCGTATAGCTATGCTGCGGATTGGAAAGAACTTCCGCAGTCGTACCTGTCTCGACTATTTCACCGTCTTTCATCACTGCCACGCGGTCGCAAATCTCCGAAACCACTCCAAAATCATGGGTGATAAACAGGAGAGCCATGCCGCGCTCGCGCTGGAGATCGCGTAGCAGCTTGAGAATGTGCGCCTGCACCGTGACATCGAGCGCCGTGGTAGGCTCGTCCGCAATGATGATGTCTGGATCATTGGCCAGAGCCATGGCAATGCCGACACGCTGACGCTGGCCACCTGAAAGCTGGTGCGGATAGTGATTGGCCCGTTCCGCTGCATCTGGAATGCCAACCTTGCCAAGAAGCACAATCGCCTGTTCCCACCGCTCACTGGCTCCAATCCGCCGATGCGCTGCAATTGCTTCCTCGACCTGCCGACCGACCGGATACATAGGATGCAACGTCGTCAGTGGGTCCTGAAACACATAAGCAACTCTTGCGCCCCGTGCCGCCGTCAACTCGGTTTCAGACATTGAAAGAACGTCCCGGTCGCCCAGATAGATCGCGCCGTTGCGGATAAGTCCGGGCGGGGACGCCACGAGGCCCATTACTGACAGGGCGGTCACGCTTTTGCCCGATCCGCTCTCCCCGATCAGGCCGAGACATTCGCCGCGTTCAAGTTCCAGTGAAACATTGCGGACAGCGGGGGTGAAATGCCCACCATTGACAAAGCCCGTTTCGAGACCGGCAATAGAAAGAGCTTTTTCGCTATCCTTGATCATGGGCGATGACCGGTCCTTGGCAATATCGGTTACAGCATCTGGCCGCCCCAGCGCACCTGACCGCAATCGCGGATCGAGAACATCGCGCACCCCATCTCCCAATACGTTGAGACTGATGACCAGCAGGAAGATCATCAATCCCGGCACGATGGAGACATGCGGGGCATTGAACAGTTGCGCGCGGCCCTCGCCGAGCATGGAGCCGAGATCGGCCTGCGGCGGCTGCGCGCCAAGACCGAGGAAGCTCAGGCCCGCCGTTTCGAGGATCATCCAGCCCGCCGTGGTCGACATGGTAATGACGATAACCGGCAGCACATTGGGCAGCACTTCGCTTAACAGGATCGAAACCGGACTTTTCCCGGAGAGCCGGGCAGCATCAATAAACTCACGATGCGCGAGACCAAGCGTAACCCCGCGAACATTACGCGCGAAGAACGGAATATTGACCACGGCGATCGCGTAGAGCGCATTCATTAGGCCAGGCCCGAGTACGGCCACGATAGCCAGCGCCAGCAGGATATAAGGGAATGCCATCAGTATATCGATGCCGCGCATCATCAAATTGTCGGTTCGTCCACCCGCATAGCCGGCCACGAGACCGATCGCCGAGCCAACGATCGCTGCGATCAGCGTCGCTGCAAATCCTACTGCGACAGACACCCGCGTGCCCCATATGACACGACTCAATATATCGCGCCCAAGCTGATCCGTTCCAAGAAGATGTCCTTCGCTGAACACGGGTTTCAACCGCATTGCGGGAGAAGTCGCGTCAGGATTGGGAAGCGGGAGAACCGGGGCCAGCAGAATGACGAGGCAGATCAGGACCAGCATAAAAAAACCGAAAGCCGCCAGTCGATTGCTCATCAGGAGCTGCCATGATGACATGCGGACCGCCGTTGGCGCGGCAGAAATTTCTGGAAGCGCGCTCATGAGCGTATCCTTGGATCGAGCATGGTCTGGATGACATCAGCGAGCAGATTGAAAAGGACATAACTCGCGGCAACCACAAGCACGCCACCCTGCACCAGCAAGATATCGCGGGTGGAAATGGCTTTCACCAGCATGGCGCCAATACCGGGCCACTGGAACACGGTTTCGATGTAGACGGCGCCGCCCAGCACAAATCCCGCCTGAATACCGATCACAGGAATGACGCTGACAAGTGCGGCGCGAAACGCATGACCATATATCACACGACGTTCGTTGAGACCTTTGGCCCGGGCTGTCCGGATATAGTCCTGACGAAGCACTTCCAGCATCGCGCCGCGGGTCAGACGTGCGATCACGCCTGCCGCCACCACGGCCAGCGTCGTGGCAGGCAGGATCAGATGCCAGAGCAGATCCTTCAGGTCACCGCCGCCATAAACAGCATACATGCCGGACGCTGGCAGAATGCGCCAATGAACCGCGAAGAGATAAATCAGAAGCAGCCCCAACCAGAATGAAGGAATGGAAATTCCGGCAAGCACGATGAAAGTGATCGTCCTGTCTGCCCAGCCGAACTGGCGTACCGCCG
The DNA here is from genome assembly GCF_022488005.1 of Ochrobactrum sp. A-1. Taxonomy (NCBI): domain Bacteria; kingdom Pseudomonadati; phylum Pseudomonadota; class Alphaproteobacteria; order Hyphomicrobiales; family Brucellaceae; genus Ochrobactrum; species Ochrobactrum sp. A-1. The sequence continues at coordinate 1,594,467 of NZ_JAKVQC010000007.1, read as the reverse complement.
AAACGATGCCCGAGAGCAGGCCGAAGACTGAACACAGTACCAGCGCTACGCCCGCAAGCACGAGTGTCGCCTGAAAGCGCTCCATAACCTCATCCAGCACCGGACGATTGAGCACGAAGGAACGCCCGAAATCCCCATGCAGGAGATTGCCCATCCAGATGAAGTATTGTTGCAGCAACGGCTTGTCGAGACCGAGATCGCGATTGATCCGCTCGACATTTTCCGGTGTTGCGTATGATCCGAGCAACGCAGTCGCCGTATCACCGGGGATCATCGCCATGACGAGAAAAACAATGATCGAGAGCCCGAGCAACACAGGAACAACGGCCAAAAGTCGCTTGAGGATATAGGCTGGCATGAATGCCCTCCCTGCTTATTCCTTGGTTACGTCTTTCAAATGCAGCAGGAAGGACGGCTGCAACTTGAACCCCTTGACGGCAGCGGTCGTGACTGCATTTTGCTTCCAGTTCGCCACGAACAGCCATGGTGCATCGTCACGGACAATGCTCTGCACTTCGCCATAAAGCTTGCCGCGCTCGGTTTGATCGGTCGATGACCGCGCCTTTTCCAGAAGCTCATCCACTTTGGGGTTGGAATAGTAACCGGAATTGAAACCGCCCTTGTCCGGCAGTGCGTCGCTGCGAAGCGTCAGATAAGGCACCGTGTCCGGATCATTGGTCATCCATGCCATCTCGGCCATATCGGCCTTGCCTTCCAGCCCCGGATTGACCCTGCCAAGGAACGTGTTCCACTCATAGGTTTCAATCTTGACCTTGAAGCCCACAGCCTGAAGATCGGCCTGGATTGCGGCACCCATCGTGATTGGATCAAGCATGCCAGAACCGCCTTCGGTCACATAGAACGTGACTTCGGGATTGCTTGCACCAGCTTCGGCAAGGAGCGCCTTGGCCTTTTCCGGATCATAGGGATAGGGTTCGGTTTTGTTCTCGACCCAGTTGAAGGCGGGTGGGATCGGCCCCGCAGCAACAGTTGCGGAACCCTGCAAAACATTATCGACAAGCCCCTGCTTGTTGACCGCATAATTCGCCGCCTGACGCACTTTCTTATCCGCGAATGGACCGCTCTTCGCATTCAGGATAGTGAACCACACATGGGGCCCAGCCTGTTCGGCGACCACGAAATTCGCGTCCTGCTTGAATGTGGCAAGATTGTCCGGCGGTACTTCCACCATGACATCCAGCCCGCCCGCCATCATCTCCGCAACGCGGGTATTGGCATCCGTGATCGGGCGGAACACGATTGCTTCCAGTGCCGGTGCCTTATCCCAATAATCGGGATTGCGTTCCACCACCACACGCTGGCCGGATTGCCATTCTGCGAATTTGAAAGGGCCGGTTCCCGATGGATGACGGCCAAATTCCTTACCGTATTTTTTGACCGCTTCGGGAGAAACGATCAGGCCGGTTGGATAGGCCAGATTGGAGAGGAACGGGGCGAAAGGTTCCTTCAACTTGAATTCGACCGTATGATCGTCGAGTGTATTGACCGCATCGATAGACGAGAAGTTGAACGAAAGCGGAAATGGGCCGGTGTTATAGAACGGATGATCTTCCTTCAGCATTCTGTCGAAGTTGAATTTGACCGCCTCAGCATTGAAATCCGATCCGTCATGAAATTTCACGCCCTGGCGCAGCTTGAACGTATAGGTCTTGCCGTCATCCGAGATCGTCCAGCTTTCGGCCAAAGCTGGCTCCACTTCCAGCGTCCCGTCTTTGTAACGCACCAAGCCATCGTAAATGTTGACCAGAATGCGGAAATCATTGGTGGCCGTAACTGTATGCGGATCCAGTGATTGCGGCTCCGCAATCTGTCCGACAATCAGCACATTGGGCGGCGTTTGCGCCAGCGCGACTGTGCCCGCCCCGGCGACCGAAAGCGCCATAGCAGTCAGAACGGCACGGAATAACCTTCTCATGGGGTTCCCCTTCATTTGTCAAATCCGTCGGAATCTAATTTATAGGCATAAATCAATGATCATCAATGAATTATCATAATTAATTTTAACGAGACAAAAAAAGCGGGCCTCAGCCCGCTTGTGATTTCGGAAAGTTCCAAGTTTATTCTGCAGGTGTATCTTCAGGCTTGAGATCCTGCTCGGCCTTGGTCGATTTCTGATGCGTGAAACCCTTGAGGCCCTTGGCGGTTTCCTCGGCATCGCGTTTGATCTCGACTTCGCTCATTGCATAATGAACTGCAAGTTTTGCAATGGAAGTCAGAGCGCTTAGATGAATGCGCTCATAACCATGCGAGGCATCGACACCGAAGGTCAGCAAAGCCGTGCGCACATCATGCCCGGCCTCAACCGCAGACGCGGCATCAGAACGATAATAACGGAACACGTCCTTCTGGACCTGAATGTCATGCTCTCCGCAAAGCTCGTAGAGTTTCTTCGTCAGATGGTAATCGAACGGTCCGGTCTGGTCCGCCATGGCAAGCGTGACACCGAACTCCGATGAATTCTGGCCTGGTGCAGTCGTTCCATTATCGATGGCGACCAGCGAGGCAATATCCGGCACAACGACCGCAGAGGCACCCACTCCAACTTCCTCGCCGATGGTGAACAGCCAATAACTGTCGACCGGCGTTTCCACATTGGCTCTCTGCATCGCTTCGAGGGCCGCAAGCATGATTGCAACGCCTGCCTTGTCATCAAGGTGACGCGAGACGATAAAGCCATTATCGATGAATTCGGGCGCGGGATCGACAGCAACTATGTCACCGACATCGATACCGAGCTGCAGCAGATCATCACGATTTCGGGCGAGCGCATCGACGCGGAGTTCGACATAAGGCCAGCCGACCGGCTGCGTATCGACTTCGTCATTGAATGTATGGCCGGAAGCTTTCAACGGCAGGATCGAACCGCGATAAATTCCTTTGGACGAAAAGATGGAAACGCGGGCACCTTCAGCGAAACGCGCTGACCAGTTACCGATGGAAACCAGTTCCAGCCGTCCGTTTTCCTTCAGATATTTTACCTGCGCGCCGAGTGTATCGACATGCGATACGATCCCACGCGCCGGTCTCTCCGTCAGGCCCACCCTGCGCGCGCGAATAGCCCCCCGGCGCGTCAGCATAACCTCAAGTCCCAAATGCTCCAGCTCGCGCGCAACATAACGCACGGCTTCGTCGGTAAACCCGGTCGGGCTCGGTATGGCGAGAAGCGCATTGAGCCGTGTTACGAGATAGTCCTGATCGATTGTGATGGCGGTCTGCATCATTCATGTGTCGCAAAACAAGACCGCAACGTCAACGTCATCTCCAGAACAGAAAACTTCGGCACCGGTGTTACGCGGCGCCGAGATGCCATCAGAAACTCCAGTCTTCATCCTCAGTCGCGACCGCCTTGCCGATGACGTAAGAAGAGCCAGAACCGGAGAAAAAGTCGTGGTTTTCGTCTGCATTCGGTGAAAGAGCGGACAGGATCGCCGGGTTGACCTTGCACGCTTCAGCCGGGAAGAGTGCCTCATAGCCGAGGTTCATGAGGGCCTTGTTGGCGTTGTAATGCAGGAATTTCTTGACGTCTTCAGTTAGGCCAACACCATCATATAGCGCTTCCGTGTAGCGAACCTCATTGTCGTAAAGTTCCAGAAGAAGTTCGAAGGCAAAATCCTTGATTGCCTGCTTCTGCTCTTCGTTCAAGCGTTCCAGTCCGCGCTGGAATTTGTAACCGATATAATAGCCATGCACAGCCTCATCACGGATGATGAGCCGGATAAGATCGGCTGTATTGGTCAGCTTTGCCCGGCTCGACCAGTACATGGGCAGATAGAAGCCGGAATAGAACAGAAAGCTCTCCAGAAAGACGCTGGCGATTTTCCTTTTCAGCGGATCATCCGCGCGATACTGGTCCAGGATCAGAACGGACTTGCGCTGCAGGAATTCGTTTTCCTCGGACCAACGATAGGCATCGTCAACATCCGGCGTCAGGCACAAAGTCGAGAATATCGACGAATAGGATCGTGCATGAACCGCTTCCATGAAGGAGATGTTGGACAGCACCGCTTCTTCATGCGGCGTCGCTGCATCATCTATCAGCTTCACGGCACCGACTGCGTTCTGGATCGTATCGAGAAGTGTCAGCCCGGTGAAAACGCGGATCGTCAGTTGCTTTTCCTGCGGTTTCAGCGTTTCCCACGACTGAATATCGTTCGAAAGCGGCACCTTTTCTGGCAGCCAGAAATTGCCGGTCAGACGGTTCCAGACCTCAAGGTCTTTCTCATCTTCGATCCGGTTCCAGTTGATCGCACGCACTGCGGCGGGTTTCGGGTTCTTGGTTTTCGCTTGAATATTCATTGGTCATCACCAGTGGTCAGAGGGCGCAGGAAACGCAGCCCTGCACTTCCGTGCCGGAGAGCGCCATCTGGCGCAGGCGAATGTAGTAGATGGTCTTGATGCCCTTCTTCCACGCGTAGATCTGTGCGCGGTTGATATCGCGTGTCGTTGCGGTATCGCGGAAGAACAATGTCAAAGATAGGCCCTGATCGACGTGCTGCGTCGCCGCCGCGTAAGTGTCGATGATCTTTTCCGGCCCGATCTCATAGGCGTCCTGATAGTAATCGAGATTGTCATCGGTCATGAACGCTGCCGGATAGTAGACGCGACCGATCTTGCCCTCCTTGCGGATCTCAATCTTCGACACGATCGGATGAATCGATGACGTCGAATGATTGATGTAGGAAATCGAGCCTGTCGGCGGCACGGCCTGAAGGTTCTGGTTATAAAGCCCGCCCTCCATCACCGCATTTTTCAGATCGCGCCAGTCATTCTGCATCGGAATCGCAATGCCAGCCTTTTCGAAAATTTCTCGAACCTTTTCCGTCGCCGGTTCCCAAAGCTGCTCGGTATATTTGTCGAAATATTCACCTGTTGCATATTTAGATTTCTCGAAACCTTTAAAGGACTTGCCCGTTTCCACTGCAATCAGGTTCGATGCGCGGATCGCGTGATAGGTAACCGTATAGAAATAGATATTCGTGAAATCGACGCCCTCCTCCGAGCCGTAATAAATCCGCTCGCGGGCGAGATAACCATGCAGATTCATCTGGCCGAGACCGATAGCATGGCTTTCATCATTGCCTCGGACGACCGACGGCACGGAGCCGATTTGGCTCATATCGGAAACTGCTGTCAGAGCGCGGATGGAGGTTTCGATGGTCTTGCCGAAATCGGACGAGTCCATTGCCGATGCAATGTTGAGCGAACCCAGATTGCACGAAATATCCTTGCCGAGATGATCATAGGAAAGGTCTTCGCCGAAGATGCTCGCCTCACTCACCTGGAGGATTTCCGAACAGAGATTGCTCATGGTGATGCGCCCGTCAATCGGATTGGCGCGGTTCACCGTGTCCTCGAACATGATATAGGGATAACCGGACTCGAACTGGATTTCCGCCAACACCTGAAAAAACTCGCGTGCATTGATCTTCTTCTTGGCAATACGCGCATCGTCGACCATTTCCCGATATTTTTCGGTAACCGAAATCTCGGTCAATGGCACGCCGTAAACCCGCTCCACATCATAGGGCGAGAATAGGTACATATCCTCGTTGTTCTTTGCGAGTTCGAAGGTAATGTCTGGAATGACCACACCAAGCGACAAGGTTTTAATACGGATTTTCTCGTCGGCGTTTTCGCGCTTCGTATCCAGAAAGCGCATGATATCCGGGTGATGGGCGTGCAAGTAAACAGCACCCGCTCCTTGTCGCGCACCCAACTGATTGGCGTAGGAAAAGGAATCCTCAAGAAGCTTCATCACCGGAATGATACCGGATGATTGGTTCTGAATCTGCTTGATAGGTGCGCCCGCCTCGCGAATATTGGTAAGGCTCAAGGCCACCCCGCCGCCCCGCTTCGACAATTGCAACGCCGAATTGATCGAGCGCCCGATGGACTCCATATTGTCTTCGACCCGCAGCAGAAAACAGGAAACGAGCTCGCCGCGCTGCTTCTTGCCTGCATTGAGGAAAGTCGGCGTCGCAGGCTGGTAGCGGCCTGCAATGATCTCCTCCATCAGATTGCGTGCCAGCTGTTCATTGCCGCGCGCCAGCGTCAGCGCTACCATGCAGACACGGTCTTCATAGCGCTCCAGATAGCGCTTTCCATCGAAGGTTTTCAGCGTATAGCTGGTATAATATTTGAATGCGCCTAGAAATGTCGGAAAACGAAATTTTCTCGCATAGGCTTCGTCGAAAAGGTCACGCACGAAATTGAAGGAATACTGATCCAGCACCTCCTGCTCGTAGTATCCCTCCGTCACCAGATAATCGAGCTTTTCCCGCAGATTATGAAAAAAGACGGTGTTCTGGTTCACGTGCTGAAGGAAATACTGGCGTGCAGCCTGCCGGTCGCGATCAAGCTGGATTTTTCCCTCGTCATCGTAAAGGTTCAGCATCGCGTTGAGCGCGTGATAATCCAGCCCGTCCGAGGATTTTGCCGGTTTGTTGCTGTTGGAAGTCGCCGCTTGAGGCGCATCCTGCGCCACTGGCCGTGCCTCGCGCTCTCGGATCAAGGTCGTGTCTGCCGTGTCCAAAATCGTTCCATCCCGTTTTTGACATTGCCAATGTCCTCATCGGTTCCCAGAAGCTCGAAGCGGTAGAGATAGGGAACCTGACATTTGGCGGAGATAATGTTGCCGGCGATACAGAAAGCCTCGCCGAAATTGCTATTTCCCGCGGCAATCACGCCGCGGATGAAAGAGCGGTTGGTCTCATCGTTGAGGAAGCGGATCACAGGTTTGGGGACAGCGCCCTTGGAGCCGCCGCCACCATATGTGGGCGACACGAGCACGAATGGCTCGCGCACCTGCAATCCGCCTGAACCGTCCATCGGGATACGGTTCGACCGCATTCCAAGCCGCTCGACAAACCGGTGCGTATTTTCCGACCGGCTGGAGAAATAGACGATCAGGCTCATGTGACCGCAGCCCTCAGGCGAGCGCGCTGATCATGTCCGGCCGGAAGCCCGCCCAATGGGATTCACCTGCCACAACCACCGGCACCTGGCGATAACCCATGCCCTGAACGAGATGGAAAGCATCGGCATCGGCAGAGATATCGATGACCTCATATTCGATGCCCTGGCGGTCGAGGGCGCGTGTGGTGGCGGTGCACTGAACGCAGGCGGGCTTGCTGTAAACGGTGACGTTCATTTTTTCCTCACTGGAGCATGTCTCCCAAAAATGGGAACCGGTTTTGGGGTCAAGACATGCATAAAAACAAAGAGATAGAGCATTTCCAACGGTTCGGTTTAAACTGGAATACTCTCGATAGGAGACGCAAAAAGCCGTTCGCGCATCGCAAGATGCGCGTCAAAAAGCACAAGATAGGAAACGGTCAGCCGCCACGATGAGCAGTCTGACCACAACAGACTATGCCTCGAAGGGAGGACCGGAACCGAAACTGAATAGACTGGACATGGACTTCACCCCGAAGCTATGAGCGGGAAGTTCGGGGCAGCAATCGGCAAGGCAATAGTTTGCCACACAAGATTGCGCGCCAACCGGACACCCCGCCCGTGGACGTACTCGTTCAAGGCAGGTCTCCTGGCTCACGGATCAACATCCTGCCCGCCTTCCCAGCCTGAGCCAGTGACGTGATGGACAGAACTCTCCGCTTACAGTTGCGGGGGCAGCTCCGGCATTGCCGCATCCGTCATGGATGAAACGCACCGGATTCCCGTCTTAGCTTTCGACTCAACGAATCGAAAGAACCTAGAACACTATATATAGTAGTCGAAGTTAAAAACCCGTCAACGGATAGTTGGTAGCAAAACATAAAATTAGCGGACCATTATGTGAGGCCTGTGAATAGCAGGGATTATCGCTGTTTATTTTGCGTGTTTGATCGGTTTCGGTTTGAATTCCGGCTTGATGGCCTTGAGGGCCATGCGATCCACCAGCGCGGGAGCGACAAGTTTCAACCAGCGCCCGAATCGCATCTGGCGCGTCATCAACACTTCACGCTTGCGTGCCCGCACACCTTCCAGCATCAGTCGTACGGCTTCTTCGACCGGCATCATGTCATCTTCACGCACACCGCTCTTTCCCAGCGCGCTGCCGTCCGCACTATAGCCCACCTTGCGAATGTCGGTTTTGACGACACCCGGATAGACGATTGTCACGGAAATGCCGCTGGGGTCCAGTTCCGCGCGAAGCGCCTCGCAGAAGCCTGACAGGGCGAATTTCGTTCCGCTATAGGCCGTGCGCCCCGGCACGCCGATCAATCCGGCCACGGATGAGACAGCGACAATCCGCCCCCTGCTGGCAGCGAGATATGGAAGTGCGGCATGGATAGGCCAGACACTGCCCCAATAGTTCAACTCCATCAGGTCATGCATCCAATCGAGATCGTCCGGCTTGATCTCGGCAAAATTGGCATGGGCCGACATGCCCGCATTCACGATCAGCGTATCGATGCGACCATAGGCGGAAACCGCCTTGCCGATCAGAGCTATGCAAGCAGCGTGATCCTTTACGTCGGTGGGTATCACAAGGGCCGAGCTGCCCATTTGCCGCAATTCAGCGGCAAGCCTCTCCAGTTTGTCCGCATTGCGCGCAGCAAGCACCAGCGCAGCATTGGCGCGGTCGCACCGGGCGATTTGCCGCGCGGTTTCAGCGCCGATACCATCCGATGCTCCCGTTATGATCGTCACGTCCATGCCCCGCCCTCCCCTGCCTATCGATCCGACGACAGGCAAGGTACAGGCAGGGCAATCAATGCGTCCAGTGGTTTAGACCTTGCGCGATAGAATAGCAGCAAGAGCGAGACCACCGATCAGCGATATGTGCTCCAGCGCCACCGTCATATCCCGGAAAGCTTCTTCTCCTTCCTTTGCCCAGAACGGGTGGGCAACTGGAATGGTCAGGATCGTAAAGACGGCAAGAGCACCACAAGCCAGCCAGATTCCGCGATTGAAGATGATCATCAGCGATCCGACAATCTGCAAAAGCAGGGTTGCGCTGTTGAACAGCCAGCCCGGATGAAGACCAAAGCTTTCCATTTCCGCAGCATTGGCGCCGAAGTCGAAGAGCTTGGCCAGCCCACTCGACCAGAAAATGAAGGTAAGGACCACCTGCGCCAACAAAAGGCTGGCACGGGAATCGAGGATGTTGGCGATGAAACGCGGCATTGGTCAACCCTTTACGCCGGTGATACGGATAACCTTGAATGCGACCGCCACGGCAACTGCTGGCGCGAGTGCGAATATCACCGACAGCCAGAGCGAGGCATTTGCCGCGCCCTCTACACCTCCCGGCACGGCAATGCCGGCAAAATTGGCAATCATCCCCGCGCAAGCCGTCCCGAAGGCTATGGCGAAGAGTTGTACGGTCGTCATTCCACCCGCTGCGAGATCCTGCTCGGTGGACGGAGCGCTCTGATAGACGCGGGTAACGAGGCTTGGCCAGGCAAGACCGATCCCCAAACCGATCAGGATGAGCCCAAGGCAGACGGGCGCGAGCAGCAACCAGTTGCCGTTTCCATGGATCGGGAGAAATATGGCGAGCAGGACAAGACCGGCGAGCGCCAGAACAGGGCCGGCAACGACAAGCTTGTCGCCCCCCTTCTCCTGCCATCTGGAACTGAGGAAGGATGCCACCGTCCAGCCGATTGCCATAAGTGCCGCCAGATATCCTGCCCAGAGCGGAGACTGGCCATGCAAGTGCTGCAGCAGATAAGGCACGTATATTTCGGGCTGCATGCTGAGCATCAAAAGCGCGATCGTAAGGTAAAGAGGCCCGAGCGGCGTCGACAGGCTGAACGAGCGGCGCGGCAGGAGACGTGCCTTGGCGTCGCGGTCCACGACTGTGATGATGGCGATCATGAATATCGCCGCACCCAAACCGACGACCTTCCATAGCGTTTCCTGTGACAGGCTCCCCGCTGAAACCGCAAGGACAGCGCCGGTCAAGAGGATGAGTTGAAGAATCGGAATGGAAACACGCTCGTTTTTATCCCAGCTCGAGCGTGGCAAAGTCGCGAATGCCACCACAGCGAAAAGACCCGATACCGGCAGCAATGACCAGAAAGCGGCGCGCCATGCGCCATATTCGGCAAAGATGCCGCCAATTGCCGGCCCGATCAGCGTGGCCACGCCGAACATAGCGGAAATAAGACCGATGGCCCGGCCCCACAGGCGCTCTGGCAAAACGACACGGGTGAGACCATAGGCGAGCGCGTAAAGAAATCCGCCACCGAGGCCTTGCACGCTCCGCCCCGCCAGCATGACCGGCATGTTGATGGCCAGAGACGAGATCAGTGTGCCTGCTGCGAACAGCAGGGTCGCCACGACATAAGCGCCTCTTGGACCGGCACTTTTCAGAAGCCGCGCAGTGAGTGCGGCACCCAGAATGGAGGCCACGACGAACAAGGTCGTGGCCCAGGCATAGAAATCCATGCCGCCAATATCCTGCACCACGCTCGGCATGACTGTGGTCGCGATGTACATATTGACCGCGTGGAGCGTGACTCCACCAGCCAAAGCCAGGGCATAGAGGCCATTTTTACCGCTTAGAAGCTCACCCCAGCCAGCGGGCTTATAGCCCGCATCCCCCGCCGGAATTGTTTCTTCGATCGAACTTTGCACTGTCGGCCTCCGTGAACTGAATTGTTGCCGACGGGTTTATAGAACCTCAACCTTCGTTGAGGTCAATAGGCTATTTCGACTGAAAACATCAGGATTTAATCGGCCAAATCCAAAACAAAACCGCCACTGCGAACGAGCACAATGGCGGTGGGGAAAACTCGGCTCGGACGCTCGAAAGTCAGGTGAGATTGCCGGTCTTGGCCATCAATCTTCTGGGGCCAGCGCCCTGTTGTCCGAGGATGTCGTCCGGATTTCGCAACGGGCATTCGGAAAGCGAGAGACAACCGCAGCCGATGCAGCTCGTTATTTGGTCACGAAGCTGCATCAGACTGTCGATACGTTCCTGAAGCATGCCTTTCCAGGCTTCCGAAAAACGTCTCCAGTCTTCCGCTGTCGGCACGTGGTCATGCGGAAGGTCTTCCAGCGCCTCGCGAATGATCGCGAGGGGGATACCCGCGCGTTGCGCGATTTTGATAATGGCAATGCGACGCAGCACGGCGCGGTGATAACGTCGCTGGTTGCCCTCTGTGCGCCAGCCCTCGATAAGCCCCTTGGTTTCATAGAAATGAACGGTAGAGACCGCCACGCCAGCGCGCCGGGAAACGTCACCAACTGTCAGGCTTTTCTTGAGACCTGAATGTTCCATATCGTCAAACTCGATCATGCCGAATGTGTAGGCCTTTGAGCACATCCCGAAAAGTGTGAAACGGCTTTTGGTTCAGATGCGCGGAAGAAAAGCGCTCCAGCCGCGCGCCATTGCAAGCGTCTCATAAATCCGCGTCATGTCTCAACGCGCGATAATTGCGGCGCGCCCATAGCAACGGGCGAGAATGCAGCGGCAAATCGGTATTCGTTACCAGCCCGGCAAAAAGCGTGTGATCCGCCATTGGAACACTGCCCGCCAGTTCGCAATCTATCGCAGCTGACGCCCCGAAAAGATGCGGCCTGCCCGACGGCCATTCGCCCCACACCCCAATGAGAAATCTTTGCCCATGCGGTATTTTGCCTGCAAAGGCGTCGCCGATCATCTCCTGCCCTTCCGCGAGCATGGCGAGTGAGAAGCCGCCATCGGAAATGATCGCCGTTGCCAGTGCGCTGTCGCTTTTGACCGAAACCAAGACCATCGGCGGTTCGGCGGAAAGCGACAACACCGCTGTCACCGTGCGACCGTGGGCTTCGCCAGCATCGCGCGCTGTCACCACGGACACGGTCGCGGCCATACGCGACATCACATCCGCGAACTCTCGTTTCGAAACAGCGCCAATTGCGTCGCGGTCTATATGCAGCACGTTCGTGTTCATCATGTCAGGCAACCTTCGGCTTCTGTCCCCGCTTAGAGCGGCCCCAGTTTTGACGGCATCGTTGGAACCGCTCTATCTATTTGTTTTTCCACATTTCCGAACGCAAACCGTTTCACACTTTTGCTGGAAATGTTCTGGCGCCGGTCGGAATCGCCCCGCAGCGTTTCCGACCGGCCATGGCCTTACGTCGGGATGTCCGTTCGGCCATATCGGCTCCAAACAGCTATTCGGAATGCTGTTTGAGATAGGCGATCATGTTTTCGAGGTCTTTTTCCTTGGTCAGCCCGGCGAAAGCCATCCATGTGCCTTTCACCATGGCCTGCGGTTTCTTGAGAAAGCTCTTCAGCTCATCCTCGTTCCAGACCAGCCCTTCGGACGCCGCCTTGCGCATTGCATCCGAATAGGGATAGCCCGGATAGGAGGCGGCCTTGCGGCCCACCACGCCCTTCAATGACGGGCCGCGCTTGCTCTCATCGGCATCCGCCGTGTGGCAGACGGAGCATCGCTTGAAGAGTTTTTCCCCCGCGGCAGCATCCGCCCCTTCACCAGAGGCGGCTGTCGAAACAATGAGAGCAGTGGAAAAGGCAAGGGGAACAAGAAGGAGCGACAAGCGCATGGACGATACTCCAGATAATCGGCCATGCTTCTCTAGTTCCTCAACCTTGGTTGAGGTCAAGAGTAAATCTTGCCTGCCTCCTCACTTTTTAGCCACCGCTCGCAGAAAAATTCGCGGCAGCGCTTAACACAGCCCGTATTGACGCGGTTGCGATATCGTCATCGATCCCGACGCCGAAAACTTTCCGCCCATCCTGCGTCCGACATTCGATATAGGCCGCAGCCTGTGCGTAGGTACCTTTTTTGAGCGAATGCTCGTGATAATCGACGATTTCCAGATCGATATCGCAACCGGCCTGCAATGCCGAAACCGCACTTGAGATCAATCCGTTACCGCGCCCTGTTATGACGACTTCCTTGCCGCGATGCCGGATTCGTCCGGCAAAAACACGCGGCTCCCCGCTCCGCGCCGGTCTGCTTTCCGTGTAGTTCAGAAGCTCGAATTCGGCGTTTGCGTTCAAATGATACAGGTCGCTGAATAGCGTCCAGATCATTTCAGAGGTCGTTTCCTTGCCGGTATCGTCGGCAAATGCCTGTACGCGGCGGCTGAAATCGATTTGCAGCGGACGCGGCAGTCTCAGCCCCCGGTCCTGTTCCAGCACCCACGCCACGCCGCCCTTGCCCGACTGGCTGTTCACGCGAATGACGGCTTCATAGCTCTCGCCGATATCCTTCGGGTCAATGGGCAGGTAAGGCATTTCCCATATTCCGTCATTACGCGTTTCATGCGCGGCAAAGCCCTTGCGGATAGCGTCCTGATGCGAGCCGGAAAAAGCTGTATGGACCAGTTCGCCTGCATAGGGATGGCGCGGATGAACTGGCAAGTCATTGCAATGTTCCACCGTTCTCACGACGGAACGCATCTCTGGAAAATACAGTTTTGGGTCGATGCCCTGCGTATAGAAATTCAGTGCCAGCGTAACGAGATCGACGTTGCCGGTGCGCTCGCCATTACCGAACAGGCAGCCCTCGACACGATCAGCGCCTGCGAGCAGGGCCTGTTCCGTTGCAGCCACCGCTGTGCCCCGGTCGTTATGCGGATGGACGCTTATGATCACGCTGTCGCGGCGGGAAAGATTGCGGCAGAACCATTCGATCTGGTCCGCATAGACATTCGGCATTGCCACTTCAACGGTAGCAGGCAGATTCAGGATCGCCTTGTTTTCCGGCGTTGGCTGCCAGACATCCAGAACACGTTCACAGATTTCCAGCGCAAAGTCCGGCTCGGTGAAGCAGAAGGTTTCCGGTGAATATTCAAACGTCCAACGCGTCTCGGGTTGCTTCCGGCTTTCCTGCAGCATGGCCGTTACGCCACAGACGGCCAGGTCGATTATCTCGTTCTTTTCCATCTTGAATACAACGCGACGGAAGAGCGGCGCTGTCGCATTATAAAGATGGACGATGGCCTGACGCGCTCCGCGCAGGGATTCAAAAGTGCGTGCAATCAGGTCGGCTCGCGATTGGGTGAGCACCTGAATGGTCACATCGTCAGGTATCAGTTCCTCTTCGATCAGGCGGCGGACAAAATTGAATTCCGTCTGCGAAGCTGAAGGAAATGCAACCTCGATTTCCTTGAAACCGATTTCTAGGAGCATGCGATAAAAGCGCATTTTCTTGTCGCCATCCATCGGGTCGGCAAGCGCCTGATTGCCGTCGCGCAGGTCTGTCGATACCCAGCGCGGCGCCTGCGTCAAGCGCCGGTTCGGCCACTGGCGATCCGGCAGTTCGATTGGAGATATGAAAGGACGGTATTTGCTGTCCGGGTTCTGCAACATGATAATAGTTCCTTCGGCTGCGCGGAGCAGCGACTGCGACAATGGGAAAGGGATTGACGGCAGGTTACGACCGCCGGGATGCCATCAGGCCCAACGGTCGCCGGTAAGTCGAAGGAGAAGAAGCGAAAAAGCCAAGCGTGCGCCGCCAGCCGGAGTGTTCAACTCCGTCGAAACAACTATGTTGTGGCAGGCGCAAGCGGACACGTTCAGGCTTTCTGGAAAACTGGCTTCTCCACCCGATAATAGACGTGCCGATATTGGCATTCTTGCGCATCAGGGTCATAATAGAGCGCAAAAGGGGCAACCCATGTCGCTGAACTACCCTGCGCCGCTTGCGCTCGCCCTATCGGCCCTGGCGCAAGATGACACGTCTTTTGCCGGGCCGCCGCACCGCCATCAGGATGCGCAACTGATCTATGCGCGATCCGGCGTGGTATCCGTCACAACGGAGAGCGGAACCTGGGTCGTGCCGCCAAATCGTGCGGTGTGGGTACCGCCGATGGTGGAACATGCAACGCGCAGCCATGGACCGGTCCAGTTTCGTACGATCTTTGTCCGTTCGGATGCGGCCCGCTCCCTTCCCTTGTCCTGTGGCGTGGTGGAAGTTTCGCCATTATTGCGGGAATTGATCCTGCGTCTGGTTGAATTGCAGGACCAGCCTGTTACATCCTTTGTACAGCGTATCAGCGAACTTTTGCTGGAAGAACTGACCTTTCTCCCCGCGGAACCGCTCAATCTTCCAATGCCTCTGGATCAACGGTTCCGCAACCTTTGTGAAGCCCTGCAAGCAGAGCCCGATACAGAGCTGTCCCTTGACGATGCCGCCGATCGAACGGGCATGAGCAGGCGCAGTTTCATGCGACACTTCGAGCGCGAGACCGGCATGACCTATGGCCGCTGGCGGCAACAGGCACGATTGCTCGCCGCCCTGCCCGCCTTGGCCGCGGGAATGCCCGTCGTCACCGTTGCGCTGGACTGCGGATACCAAAGCGCAAGCGCCTTCGCCGCAACGTTCAAACGCAGCCTCGGGCGAAGCCCGGCAAGTTATTTTTCCTGAAATATTCACAAAGTTGTGTGATGGCAACCGAAGTGAAAGCGAACATTTTCAATCGCTTATATTCCGGGGCATTTCGACCGCGAACTTTCAAGCCTTGATTTGGCCCTCCTGATCGAAGGGAGAAATTGACAGTCCGGCTTCTTATCCTGTATCGGTCGTTTAGTTTTGAACATTGTTCAATATACTGAACAAACGAAAAGTTTCTCCCAGGCTTTTCTTCAGAACCGCCGATGCATCGGCTGTATCGGAAAATGACGGAGGCGCTTCCTTCCCAAGACAGAAGCTTTTCCGGGATAAGCCCAGCGTTGTGTGCCGGTGAGGAAGTGAGAGACCTCGGCGCTGGTGAAAGTGATAAGGGTGGAATGATGACAACAGAGATCAAGCCATTTTCGTTCGATACCGTCGGCTCGATGCTCGTCGAATGGAGCGCTGCCAAGCGCCTCGGCGAAATCCTCGGCGAGCGGTTTTCCGAACGCAAGATTCTGATCGTGACGGACAAGGGCCTGCACAAGGCCGGCGTCCTCAACCATGCGCTGGCCTCGCTTGAAAAGGCTGGATTCGGTATCAGCGTGTTCGATGACGTGGTAGCCGATCCGCCGGAATCCGTATTGTTTGCCTGTGTTGAGCAAGCAAAGGCCGCCGGTTGCGATATCGTACTTGGTCTGGGCGGCGGCTCTTCCATGGATATCGCCAAGCTCGCGGCCGTGCTGCTCGTTTCCGAACAGGAACTTTCCGAGCTGTATGGCATCGGCAAGGTCCAGGGCAGCCGCCTGCCGCTGATCCAGATCCCGACTACGGCGGGAACAGGATCGGAAGTCACCAACATCACCATTCTGACCACCGGTGAGACGACGAAGATGGGTGTGGTTGCCCGTCAGCTTTACGCCGACTTCGTGATCCTCGATGCGGAACTGACTTGCGGCCTGCCTGCGCTTCATACGGCCGCGACCGGCATCGACGCCATGGTCCATGCGATTGAAGCCTATACGAGCCGGATCAAGAAGAACCCGCTCTCCGACGCGTTTGCCCGCGAAGCTCTGAAGCTTCTTTCGGCCAATCTGATCGCGGCTTGCGAAAACGGCAATGATCGCCATGCCCGCGAGGCCATGCTACTTGGTGCCAACTATGCCGGTCAGGCTTTTTCCAACTCGCCAGTCGGCGCTGTTCATGCACTGGCTTACCCGCTTGGCGGCCACTACCATGTGCCGCATGGTCTTTCCAATGCGCTGATGCTTGGTCCGGTGCTGCGCTACAATATGGCGGGTGCAGCCAAGCTATATGCAGAGCTTGCCGATCTGCTGCTGGAGAAATCCGAAGGCACGACGGAAGAGCGTTCAGCGGCCTTTGTCACCTATATGGAAGCACTGATGAACAAGTCCGGCGCACCGCGCCGCCTGCGTGATGTCGGCGTGACCGAAGACAGTCTTGAAATGCTGGCGCGCGACGCGATGCTGCAAACGCGGCTTCTGGGCAACAATCCGGTCGATGTGACTGAGGCCGACGCTCTGGCGCTTTATCGCGAAGCTTTCTGATCAAACATAACGAACTGACGGACCAAGCGCCGGAGAAGTGAGCTGACTGCCACTTCTCCGCAGCTTGGCTCTATATCTGCGGAGAATAAATTGAGCACTGAACGTATCGACGGTCAGGAGCAGCCTTTTTGGTCTGCCGGACCGTTCAAAATTCGCCTGCCTTTCGTTCACTATAAATTCGAATGGCCTGATTATTTTCAAGGCCTGCTGATGTGTGCGGTGGACCTGTCCGCCATCCCGCTTATGACTGAACTCCTTGGCATGCCTTTCGAAGTGGCCCTCGCCGTGGTCGTCCTGAACGGGTTGTTCTATCTGACGCACCATTTGCTCGGCGATCCCGTCGTTCCGGGTTGGATCACACCTGCCATTCCGCTTCTGATGGCCTATTGCACCACGTTCCCCGAAGGGCCAGAGCGCGTTCATGCACTTGTTGCCTTCCAGATGATGCTGGGCATATTCTCGATCTTTATAGGAGCGTCAGGGCTTGCACATCGCGTCGTGCAACTGATCCCATCAGCGATCAAGGCTGGCATCATTGCTGGTGCGGGCTTTGCCGCCGTCATATCGGTGTTTCAGATTGGCGGTCGTTTCGACAGCTTCCCGTTCACAATCACCATTGCAGTTGGCCTCGGTTTCTACGTGATATTCTCGCGCCAGTTCGCACGTATTAAAAATAGCAATCCGGTACTGGCCCTCATTGGAAAACTGGGTGTTTTCCCGATTATCCTGCTCGCAGTAATCATAGCCCCGCTCTTCGGCGAAGCACCCTGGCCAAAGCTTGAATGGTCGCTGACCAGCCCCGACTTCTCGACGCTTTGGCGTGAATATACCGTATTCGGACTTGGCTTGCCGCCGCTGTCGATGTTCATTACGGCTATTCCGACCATGTTCGCCGCCTATATCGTTCTTTTCGGCGATGTTTTGCAAAGCCGGGCAATCCTGAAGGAAGCCGACGAAGCCCGCCCCGACGAAAAGATAGACTACAGCCCTGATCGTGCTCATCTCATTTTTGGCGGGCGCAACGCGGCCATGAGTGTCCTTGGACCGGACGTATGTATGTGCGGCCCGCTCTGGTCCGCCATGCACGTCGTCATTACCGAGCGTTTCTCGCAGGGCAAGAAGGCCATGCATTCGATCTTCGGTGGCGCAGGCTCATTTCGCTGGGGCACCAATACCGGCTTGTTTCTGATGCCAATTGTCACTCTGGTGCAGCCGATCCTTGGCGTCGCACTCGCCCTCACCTTGCTTATTCAGGGATATGTTTCGGTTCGCGTCGGCATTCTCGAAGCACGTTCCCAACGCGATCTTGGCATTGCCGGCGTGGTCGGTGCGGTTCTTGCCACTCGCGGTGCAGCCTGGGCTTTTGCGACCGGCGTCGTCCTCTGCCTTTTGATATATGGCCGTGACTTCTTCCGTGGTGAAATAGACAACACTTTTACCAAAGACAACTGACCGATAGCCCTCCCGGTCCTACCGGGAGGGCTTCTGGTTTTTATCCACTCACGACTTCAGGCAACGGTCGATCCACTGTCATCGCATGATCGAGAACCCGTTGCAGATTGGCGGCGTGACGGAAACTCGGTTCCAGTTCCGCACCATCGGCCACAGCACGCGCAAAACGCTGGTAGTTCGTCTCTACCGTTCCCGCATCGATGTCCCGCCAGACTGGCGTTTCAATGTCCTCGCCGATGGAACCGCGCAGGCTTGAGCCTGTAGGTGTGTGGAGAATTTCCAGCGCACCCTTGTCGCCATGGATCCGCAGCCGCAGCTCGTTCAGGTGCCCCGTCGCCCAACGGCTGGCGTGAATGACACCCAGCGCGCCATTGGCATATTCCGCCATCATGACGAAGCTGTCATTCGCATCGAGCACATATTCACCAATATGGTTGTTCTCGGCCTTCTCGAAAGTCTTGAGGCGAGCCGAGGCACGTTCCACATCGCTGCCGATGGCATAGCTGGCGAAGTCGAGAATATGGATGCCGACATCGCCCAGAACCCCGTTCGAACCATGCCGGGTCGAAAGGCGCCAGAGCCATTTGCTTTCGGTTTTCCAGTCGCCCCATATCTTCGAGACCAGCCAGCTTTGCAGATAGGACGCCTCGAAATGACGCACCTGGCCGATCTCACCCGCCATCACCATTTCCCGCGCCTTCTGCAGGGGCGCGACATTGCGATAGGTCAGGTTGACCATGTTGATAATACCGGCCTGCTCGGCAGCATCCGCCATTTCAGCGGCTTTTTCGTAGCTTTCTGCAAGTGGCTTCTCGCAGAAGACATGCTTGCCCGCGCCCACCAATGCAAGTGTGGTCGGATGGTGGATGGCATCCGGCGTGACATTGGCAACGGCATCGAAACGGCCCCACTCCAGCGCATCCTCAAGTCGCGTGAAGCGGTTGTGAATGTCGTGGTTTTCAGAAAAGGCATCGACACGCTCCGCCGAAACGTCACATGCGGCAACGACCTCGACGCCCTCAATGGCCTTGAAGGCTTCGGCATGGTTTTTCGCCATGCCACCTGTTCCCAGAATAAGAAGACGCATCATGCACCTCAACGATAGCCGGCTTCGCCCGGCTTGTGCAGTTTAGGCCCACGCTCGACAATAGGCTCCGGCGCCTTGTCGACCGGAACATTCGGCGCGGTGTGAATGCCCGTCCATGCCGGTTGCGGATTGTAGGCCCATTTGACCGAGTTGCGCAGAACCGTCTGCACATTCGCGTCGTGATAGGTCGGGTAGGTTTCGTGGCCGGGGCGGAAATAGAACACATTGCCCGCACCGCGCCGCCAGGTCATGCCGGAGCGGAAGACCTCTCCACCCGCGAACCACGAAATGAACACGGTTTCCAGCGGTTCCGGCACGGAGAACTGTTCGCCGTACATTTCCTCATTCTCAAGCACGAAATTCTCGTCCAGCCCCTGTGTGATCGGATGGCCGCGATTGACCACCCAGAGCCGCTCGCGCTCACCCGCCTCACGCCACTTGAGCGCGCAGGGTGTGCCCATCAGGCGCTTGAAGATCTTGGAGAAATGTCCAGAATGGAGCACGACCAGTCCCATGCCTTCGAAAACGCGCTTCGCGACGCGTTCCACAACCTCGTCACTGACGCCACCATGATCCTTGTGGCCCCACCAAGCGAGCACATCGGTCTTGGCGAGACGGTCTTCGGTCAAGCCATGCTCCGGTTCCTGCAAGGTGGCGGTCGTCGCCTCGATTGCGCTATCCTCGTTCAGTGCCCTGGCGATAGTGTTGTGCATGCCGTCCGGATAAACCGAACGTACGGTTTCATTGATCTGCTCGTGAATGTTTTCACCCCAGACGACAGTACGAATAGGCACGAGTATTCTCCTTGCTGCGGGCAATCACGGCCCATTTGTCTCATGTATCATCAAGCTTGGGAGGTCAGCGTCAGACGGCGCGGCCCTTTTCATCGAAACGATGAACATTTTCCCCCATCGGGGAAACCGAGAGTATCTCGCCTGACCTGCGCGCTGCCACGCCGCTTTCGCGGACCACCAGCGGTTCCTCCAGGCCAAGATCGATATAGACATAGGTGTCGGAACCGAGAATTTCGGTGTGGATCACCTGACCGGTCCAGTGAGCATTGTCGGATACAATGACGAGGTGTTCGGGACGCAGGCCCACTGTATGCGCACCGAAAGGCTCACTATATCTGCCGGTCAGGAAATTCATCTTCGGTGATCCGATGAACCCGGCGACGAAAAGCGAATTTGGCTTTTCGTAAAGCTCAAGCGGCGTTCCGATCTGCTCCACCCGTCCGTCACGCAGCACACAGATGCGGTCAGCCAGCGTCATCGCCTCCACCTGATCGTGCGTCACGTAGATCATGGTGGTGTCTTCCATGCTCTGGTGGAGCTTGGCGATCTCAAGCCTTGTAGCCACACGTAGCGCCGCATCGAGGTTGGACAAGGGCTCGTCGAAAAGGAATACTTTCGGATCGCGCACGATGGCACGGCCAATCGCGACGCGCTGCCGCTGGCCGCCGGAAAGCTGGCGCGGCAGGCGCTCAAGATAGGGCGTCAGCTGCAGCATTTCTGCGGCTTTTTGAATGCGGGCCTTACATTCATCCTTGTTCTTGCCTGCAAGCTGCATACCGAAGGCCATGTTCTCATAGACCGTCATATGCGGGTAAAGCGCATAGGACTGGAAGACCATTGCGATGCCGCGCTTCGACGGTGCGAAACTGTTGACCACGGTTCCATCGATGGCGAGGCTACCCGATGAAATTTCCTCCAGCCCCGCGATCAGGCGCAGCAGCGTGGACTTGCCACAGCCCGAAGGGCCGACAAAGACCATGAACTCGCCGGGACGGATATCCATGTCGACGCCCTTGATGACATCGAAATTGCCGAAAGACTTGCGCACATCGCGCAACTGAAGTTCTGCCATGTGTTAAGACTCCTAACCCTTTACGCCACCCGCCGTCAGACCGGACACGATCCGCCTCTGGAAGATGAGCACGAGGATGACGAGGGGAACCGTCACGATGACGGAAGCCGCCATGATGTTGCCCCAGGGGATTTCAAACTGGCTGCTGCCGGACAGAAGTGCGATGGCGACAGGCACCGTGCGCTGGCTGCTGGACGAAGTAAAGGTGAGCGCGAACAGGAACTCGTTCCATGCGGAGATGAAAGCAAGTAATCCGGTCGTCACTAGCGCCGGCCACATCAGTGGCATGAAAACACGCGTGATAATCACCCACGGCGATGCGCCATCCACGATGGCCGCTTCCTCAATCTCGATTGGCAGGTCACGCATGAAGGTGGTGAGGACCCAGACCGTGAAAGGCAGCGTGAAGATCATATAGGAGAAGATCAGCGCCAGCGGCGTGTTGAAGATGCCGAGGAAGCGTATCAGCTCGAACAAACCTGCCAGAACGGCGATCTGCGGAAACATGGACACCGAAAGAATGGTGAGAAGCAACAAGCCCCGTCCGCGAAAACTCACACGCGCCAGCGCATAGGCAGCTGTCACCGCCAGCAAGAGAGAGATTGCCACTACAACGGTCGCCACCAGCAGTGAATTACCAAGACTGCGTAGGAAGCTGCCCTGCGTGAGAACACCGGTATAATTGTCGAGCGAGAAACTGCGTGGCCAGTAATCGACCTGAAACAGCGCCGTCCCGGATTTGAGACTGGTGATGATCGCATAATAGAATGGGAACACCGCGATCAAAATGATGAGTGCCACCAGCAGATAGAAGCTGAGGGTTTTCACATAGTGCATCATGCTATTCCCCCCTGCTGCCGACATTGACGCGTCCGAAGAACATGTAGAGCACGGTGATGGCCGCAATGATGAGGAACAGCATCGTCGATGCCGCCGCACCATAGGCGAATTTGTCGAAATCGAAGAGATTTTCGCGCGCGAAAACCGACATGGTCTTGGTCTGCGCGTTATTCGGCGTCAGCACATAGATCAGGTCGAAGATGCGCAAGGCATCCAGCATACGGAAGATGATCGCCACCATCAGCGCTGGACGGATTAACGGTAGCGTCACCCGCCAGAATACCTTGACCGGATGCACGCCATCGATCTTCGCCGCCTCGTAAATGTCGGATGACACCATTTGCAGACCGGCCAGAATAAGCAGCGCCATGAAGGGCGTCGTTTTCCAAACATCGACGATCAAGATCGCAATCATCGCTGTGTCGGGATTGGCCGTCCAGGCGATCTTCTGGCTGATGAGGCCGAAATTGAGCAGGATATGATTGAGGATGCCGAACTGGTCATTGAGCATCCAGCCCCACATCTTGGCCGAAACAATCGTCGGGATTGCCCATGGGATCAGGATTGCGGCGCGCACGAGCCCACGCCCCCGAAAATTCGCGTTCAGCACCAGAGCGACGATCAATCCGAAAATCGTTTCGAGGCTGACCGACAGAATAGTGAACCGGATCGTGTTCCAGACCGCACCCCACCAGGCGGGATCGGCCAGAAGACCACGGTAGACGGTGCGCCCGCTCTTGAGCGTCACCCACGACAAATAGTTGTTGAAGCCGACGAATTCAGCGGTGCTCAGGCTCGTCAGCGATGCATTGGTGAAACTGAAATAGATGGTCCGCAGCAGCGGCCAGCCAGCCACCAGCGCCAGCACGATCAGCGTGGGTGCGAGAAACACCCATGCCGACCGGATACGCTGCGCGCGCAGATCGGAGTGAAGCCGTGTCTGCAGGCTCCTCAGCGCATCAAGGGAAGTCTCCGTCATGATCCTGCTCCGGGTCATCGGATGAGAAGGGCGTTCGGGTTGCCCGATAGGGGGCTTGGGAGGACAACCCGAACGCGGCTTGATCGGTCCTTACCAGCCGGAGCCTTCCAGCTCAGTCAGCTCGACCTCAAGCATTTCGAGATTCTCCGCAGCCGTACCGTTGCCCGAGAGCGTCTTGTGCACGGCAGTCCAGAACTTCGAAGAGACTTCGTTATATTTCACCTTCGTCGCAGCCGATGGGCGCGGCACGGCATTCTGGAAGATAGGTTTCCAATTGGCCATGAAAGGCTGCGCTGCAATGACATCCTTGTCATCATAAAGCGTTTGAATGGTTGGCAGACGCGAAATCTCGACGGCCTGCACCTTTTGCACTTCCGGCGATGCGAGATATTTGACCAGCGCGATGGCCGCATCCTGCTTGGTGGAATATTTTGAGACGGCAAGGTTCCAGCCGCCGAGCGTCGAGGATGGCGCATCCCCCTCTGCACCGGCAGGCAGTGGTGCGACGTCGAACTTGCCGTTCACGCCGCTATCGGCACTGTTGCCAAGCGCATAAGCATAGGGCCAGTTACGCATGAAGACGGCATTGCCAGTCTGCCAGACGCCGCGCGATTCCTCTTCCTGATAAGCAAGCGCGCCCTGTGGCGAAATCGAACCGATCCAGCCCTTGGCGCGATCGATCGCCGCTGCTGCCTTCTCATTGTTGATGGAGATCGTACCGTCGGCTTCAACGATCTGGCCGCCTCCGGACGACTTCACCCATTCAAGCGCATTGCAGGTCAGGCCCTCATAGGCATTGCCCTGAAACACAAAGCCCCAGAGATCGGACTTTCCCTCCGCCCGCTCCTTGTCCATGATCTCCTTGGCAGTCGCCGTCATCTCATCCCAAGTCTTGGGAACCTGTTTGTTGTATTTTTCGAGGAGATCCTTGCGATAGAAAAGTGCCGGAGCGTCGGTATAGAAGGGCAGCGCAACCAGCTTTCCGTTCACGGTCTGTGACGCGATAATGGATGGGAAATGCGCGCCCGTGACATCCTTGGTCGCTTCCGTCAAATCGACGAACTGATCGGATAGCTGCGGCGCCCAGACCACGTCCGTCTGGTAGACGTCGATATCGGCGTTACCTGCCGCGAGCCATAGACGATACTGGCTGAATTGCTCGCTGCTCGATGGCGGCATCGAGACAATATTGACCTTGTTGCCGGTGTCCTTCTCGAACTTGACGATCTGCTCCTGCAGAAACTTGATGTTATTGCCCGTTGAATTGGCCGCAATGGAAATCTCCACTGCATGGGCGCTTACCGTCGCCAGGCCAAATGCCGCGCAAGCCGCGAGTATACCTTGGAATGCCTTCATAGTTCCCTCCTCCCATCCATTCTGTAAGCGGTTTGATAAAATCGAAAACGGTTTGGATGACGAAAAGGTTGCAGAGGACCGCATTTCTGTCAAGCAGCAGATTTTTCACTCTATTTCATTTCACATCTCATCACTCAATATATATTGCAAATTCAATATATTATCATTCATAATCTGTATTTCTTAGCGCTTAAGGGGCATGCTCTCTCAAACGTGCCAAAATGAAAATTGAAACAAACTTGAAATCGGTTTGGATTTCGTGCACCCTATATGTTGCAGCAGTTTAAAGAACTCAACCGACCAATTGTTAATCGCAAGGAAGCGGCTATAATCCGCTGCCTTGCCTGCCTGACTAATTCGAAAGCCAAATGAAGCTCCGTGAATTCGCCAAACATCTCGGCCTCTCAGCCACGACCGTCAGCCGGGCGTTGAGCGGCTATCCCGAAGTGGCGGAAAGCACGCGGAAGCGGGTCATGGACGAGGCTGTACGTCTCGGCTACCAGCCCAATGTCAACGCGGTCAGACTGGTTACCGGGCGTGCTGGTGCAATCGGCGTCGTGATGGGCCGTAACAGCGAGTTTCACTTCGCCGAGTTCATGCGCGGCATGGCAGAACGGCTCAGTCAGGATGAAGTCGATATTCTCGTCAGCCCGATTGCAAACAACGGCACCGACGACGAAGTGCAACTCTGTCGGCGCCTCGCCACCAGCCACCGTGTCGATGCTATCATCGTGACGTCTCCAAAACCCAATGACGAGCGCATCCGCATGCTGCATGAACTGGGAATGCCATTCCTCGTGCACGGACGCTCTGAAACCGACATTCCTCATGCATGGCTCGACATCGATAATGAAGGCGCGGTTTATCGCTCAACAGCCCATCTGCTTGACCTCGGCCACCGTCGTATCGCGATGATAAATGGTCGCTACGGCTTCACCTTCTCACTTCACCGCGACGAAGGCTACCGGAAGGCGCTCGAAAGCAAAGGCATTGCCTTCGATCAGGAACTTGTCGAGCACGGCGATTTCACGGATGAGATCGGTTATCGTCTTGCGCGCAAGCTTCTGGAGCGTAATCCGTGCCCGACAGCGTTTGTTGCCGGCTCCATGATGACTGCGCTTGGCATATACCGGGCCGCGCGCTCTTTCGGCCTGACCATCGGCAAGGATATCTCCGTCATCGCCCATGATGATGTGATCTCGTTCCTGAGCGCTGACAATATGGTGCCATCCCTGACTGCAACCCGCTCGTCGATGCGAGCAGCGGGAAAACGCTGCGCCGATCTTCTGATGGATATACTCGACGGACGCGCGGCCACCGACATCCATGAATTATGGCCCGTCGAACTGATCCTGCGGGAGTCCGCGACCCGCGTGCCCGAATGGGCTTAGGAATGTTCAGAATTTAACGCGATTTGTCAGATTCACGCCACTGGTGTAGATTTGTCATGCAACGCGGAATTGGTTCAACACGCAGAAATGCGCCCCCGAAACCAAACCGCGTTGCATGCGGTTTATATCGGAGTAAAAATTGCGCAGTGAACAATCTATTCTTCAAATTTCCATAGCGGTTACTATTCTGGTTGCTGGCTTCGGCATCGTTTTCGGCCTGTTATCCGGCTCATTTTCTATCGTATTCGATGGCGTTTACATGCTGGCTGATGCTGCGATGAGTGGGCTTGCCCTCCTTGTCTCGCGTCTCATCGCCCTTTCTGCCTTGCCGGAACAGCCACGCGGAAAATTGCGCGATCGCTTCACAATGGGCTTCTGGCATCTCGAACCGATGGTACTTGGCCTCAACGGTATGATGCTTACCGGCGTTGCGATCTACGCGCTCATCAACGCAATCGGCAGCCTGATGGATGGCGGACGCGATCTCGAATTCAGCTATGCGATTTTCTATGCCGTCGTCGCCCTGATCGCTTGTCTCGGCATGGCGCTGTTGGAAATGCGCGCAAATAGGATATTGAAATCAGACTTCGTCGCACTCGATGCCAAAGCCTGGATCATGTCCGGCGGCATAACTGCGGCACTTCTGATCGCCTTTTCGGTCGGCTATGCCATTGAAGGAACAGAACTCGGCTGGCTGACGCCTTATATCGATCCCGCAGTTCTGGCAGTCGTTTGTCTTGTCATCATTCCCATGCCCATCGGCACGATCAAACAGGCTCTGGCCGATATATTCCTGGTTACACCCATTGATCTCAAGCAGCATGTCGATGCGGTTGCTGGAGAGTTCGTCAAGCGCAACAGCTTTCTGTCCTACCGCGCTTATGTCGCCAAGGTCGGTCGCGGCAAACAGATCGAACTCTATTTCATCGTTCCGCCCGACCTTCCGCCACGAAAGCTCGAGGAATGGGATGCGTTGCGCGGCGAAATCGGTGATGCACTCGGCGGCGAAGGACCGGATCGGTGGCTGACCATCGCCTTTACCACGGATGTGGAGTGGGCCGTCTGACCTGAAGGGCTTTGTTACTCGTTCGTCAGCGACAACTGTCGGCGCAGCCGCATCGTGCGGCTGTCGCCTGGCTGACGGGGCAGCCGATTGAAAGCATTCAGGTAATTGGTCTTGGTGCGCATGATGTGCGCCTCCAGTATTTCCCGCAATTCCTTCGGCTTGTCGGCATCGGCCAGCTCAATGATGGCGGCATGGTCGGCGAAGGAGCGTGCAGGCTCGCCCTCCGCACCGATGGCAAGATGCGTTCGCAAGGCTGCGACACGTCCTAGAATACTGTCATAGGCGCGCGCCAGATAACGATTGCCGCAAACACGGAAGAAGGCCAGATGAAATTCTGTATCGCAACGCCCGTAAGCGCGCAGGTCATCCTCATCTATTGCCGCACGCATGAGGTCGAACTGCTTTTTCAGTTGCGAGACAAGTTTCTTGCGGTTGTTGCCAAGCGCAAGCCGCATGGCCTGATCTTCCAGGCCCACCCGAAAATCGCAAAGCTCTGCAATGTCTTCCTGCGTCGGCGTAAAAACATAGGTGCCGGACTTTGGAACGATATGAACCAATTCCTGCATCTGCAGGATGTTGAGCGCCTCGCGTACCGGCGTGCGACTGACATCGAAGGCCGCAGCGAGCATGTCCTCGGAGAGGTTCTCCCCGAATTGAAACTCAGCATCGACAATCGCACCGCGAATACGTTCGGCGATGCTACTTGCCAGCGACTTCTTGCTCTTGCCTCGAATCTCTCTCATGTCCGAATCTTACAGACGCCTCATTGCGACGTATAGAGCGGTTGAAACCGCATTCAAATTGCACCGGTGAATGGTAGCGGACCCGGATGAAGTCCGGGCCCGTCATTTTGATCAGTCCCGCTTGGCTTTCAGGCTCATGCAGAGAAAGAAGCCAAGAATCGGAAACACGGACAGGGCCAACAACGACAGCGAGAAACTGTCTGTCGTGGATTTAACCCAGCCCACGAGATAGGGCCCGGTAAAACCGCCAAGCTGCGCGAAGCCGTTGATGGCCGCAAGTCCGCCAGCGGCAGCAGCGCCGGACAGGAACTGTGTCGGCAGCGTCCAGAACACGCCGAGATAGGACCACAGGAAAAACGCGCAGACCGACAGGAGCACGAGGCTCAGGATCGGCGACGGTGCCAGCGCACTGGCAGCAAGGAAGATACCGCCGAACAGGCCGGCAATCGCCGTGTGAATCTTGCGCTCACCGGTACGGTCCGAACTGCGTGAAATCACGACAAGTCCGATCGCGGCAAACACGAACGGAATGGCAGAGATGAGTCCGGTCTGCGCCGCAGTATAGTCGCCAAGGCTCTTCACGATCTGCGGCAGCCACATGATGACGCCGTAAACAGCAATACCGTTGAACATATAGACCAGCGTCAGAAGCCAGACGCGGTAATCGCTGAACACTTCTTTCAGCGAATGACGAGTATCGGCCTGCTTGCCTGCATTTTCCTTGGCTAGTTCGGCCATCAGCCATGCGCGTTCGTCGGCGGTCAGCCAGCGCTTGTCCTTTTCTGGACTGTCAACCAGATAGAAGAAGGTCACGACGCCGAGGAGCACCGCGGGAATTCCTTCGAGAATGAACATCGCCTGCCAGCCGTGCAGACCAAACAGTCCCTCGCCTGCATCCATCAGCCAGCCAGAGAACGGTGCGCCCACAACGATGGAAAGCACGGTTGCCGTCATGAACAGGGCCGTTGCGCGGCCACGTTCCTTGGCCGGGAACCAATAGGTGAGATAAAGCAGAACGCCCGGTGCAAAACCGGCTTCTGCAACACCCAGCAGAAAACGGAGGATGTAGAACGAAACCGGGCCCTGCACGAAAGCCATGGCGCACGACACAAGCCCCCACGTGACCATGATGCGCGCAATCCAGACGCGCGAGCCGAGCTTGTGCAGCATCATGTTGCTCGGCACTTCGAACAGCATGTAGCCAATGAAGAAGATGCCCGCACCAACGCCGAACATGTAAGGCGTGAGACCGATATCATTGTTCATGTGAAGCGCGGCATAGCCGATATTCACACGGTCGAGATAGTTAACGATGAAGCAGATAAAGCAGAACAGAACGATCCGCAGATTGAGTTTGCGAATGGTGCTGTCGCGCAGGTCGGGCGTTGCGCCGACCGCACTCAGAGTGGAATTGACCACGATGTCCTCCCAGGTCTCCGCTCACATTCCAGCATGAGCGGCATGCAATAATCGTTGCGGGAGCTGACACGTGATGATGCGCTCTCCCGTTCAGAGCTTTATCTGCAGAAACGGAGCCGGGACCATTCCGGCATGTTTCCAGCAGACAGGCAATCCCGATCACGGACAGGCCATTGGCACAGATCCGACCGTTATCGTCTCACTCCCATTGCAATGATTAGCGTGCAAACAGCAACTTTACAAGTAGCATACAAAATCTTGTACCCTAGATTGACAGGAGAGCCGGTCCATGGCTTTTAAAGCCACCGTTGCCGAAAGGTTGAGTCTGCGGATTCTCTTCGGCGACCCGTGGGCGCAAAGCGACGCCTTTCTTCGAGGAGGAAGATTTCATGACGACGAATCCAACAGCCTTTCCGGCTGATTTTTTTGCGGATCGGGTGGTGCTCATTACCGGCGGCGCATCAGGCATTGGCAAGGCCGTTGCCGAAAAGCTCATCGCGCTCAAGGCCAGGGTCGTGCTTTGGGATGTGAACGGCGCTCGTCTGCAGGAAATGGCGGACAAACATGGCGAGCAGGTTCTGACGGCCATTGTGGATGTCTCCGACAAGGCCGCGGTTGATCGCGCGGCGCACGATATCACCACGAAATGGGGGGGCATCGACCACCTGGTCAACAATGCGGGCATTATCGGCCAGCGCATGACCGTGAAGGAATTCGATGCTGATGAGCTGGACCGCGTGCTGGCCGTCAATCTGAAAAGCGTGTTCTACGTTTCCAGCGCTTTCCTCAACAATCAGGGCAAGAAGCCGAATAAATCGGTTGTCGGCCTGTCCTCCATCGCCGGTCGTACTGGCGGCATGGTCGGTAATATCGCCTATGCGACGACCAAGGGAGCAATCGCTTCCTACACCTACGCGTTTGCCAAGGAGCTCGCGCCGGAAATCCGCGTCAATGCACTGGCGCCCGGCGTGATTGACACGGAAATCCAGAAGGATGTTTTTGCCGATCCTGCCAATATCGCCAAAATGGCTGACCTCATTCCATTGAAGCGGCTTGGAACTGCCGATGAAGTTGCAGACGCGGCCATCTGGCTGCTGTCGCCGGGAGCGGCCTATATTACAGGCGTCGTGCTTGACGTTTCGGGCGGGCGATAAGGAGACGACGATGACGCAGGCAAAGGCCCTGAAAAACCTCATCGAAACCGGTCGCATCATTCAGGCGCCGGGTGCGCCCGATCCGCTAACCGCCCGCCTTGTGCAGCAGGCAGGGTTTCCGGCCATCTACATGACCGGGTTCGGTGCGACGGCAAGCCGCCTCGGCACGCCCGATCTGGGTCTCCTCACGCAGACCGAAATGACAACCCATGCGCGGGATATGACCCGCGTGGTGGATATTCCGGTCATCGCCGATGCCGATACAGGTTACGGCGGCCCGGCCAATATCGTGCGCACGGTGGAGGAATATATCCAGTCCGGCGTCGCTGCCATTCATCTGGAAGACCAGATGGCGCCGAAACGCTGCGGCCAGCTTGCCGGTATCCGGCTGATTCCGTCGGAAGAAAATGTGCGTCGCCTCAAATGCGCGATTGCGGCGCGCGCCGACAAGGACTTGCTCCTGATCGCCCGCACCGACGCCATGCCTGCGGCTGGAGCGGAAGAGGCGATCCGTCGCGCGAAAATGTATCAGGATACGGGTGTCGATCTTGTCTTTGTCGATGGCATTAAGACTATTGCGGAAGTCGAAGCCGTCGCCCGCCACGTCGAAGGACCGAAGGTCGTCAGCATTGTCGACGGCAACGAAACCGTGGCTTTGACGGCCACCGACCTCGAACAGATGGGCTTCAACGTCGTGTTCTATGCGCTTTCAACGCTGTTCTCGGCGGTCAAGGCAGTGAGCGATACGCTGTCAGTTCTCAAGCGTGACGGTACGCCGAAAGCCCGCGCCAGCAATATGATTACGTATCAGCAATATTGCGACATCGTGGACCTGAAAAAGTTTCAGGATCTCGATGAGGAATATGGCTGGTCATAATCGGACTAGCCGAGGCAGGCGGCGACGCCTGCCTTTTCAGGCACTAAGCTTCTTCGCCTGAATGCGCGGCGATGCTCTTTCGACCGTGATTTCATAATGGTCGCCTTGCGTTACCTCAGCGATACGGCTTGGACGAAACGCAACTGTATTGATGCCGCCTTCGTGGCGCAGGCTGTCGAACAGAATTCCGAACTCGCCGCCCTTGCGCATTTCTTCGCCGAACTTCTGTGAAGCGGCGTAATCTGTCGGATCATAGACGGCAGGTAATGTTGCCTGCTCGCCGCATATATCGACGAAATCCTCTTCCAGCTTCGCCGCATAGACCCGAAATGTACGGGCCAGACCGTCCTGCTGCGTCGCAACGGTTTCGCGACGCATGTGGTGCGCAACCTCGACGACGGACGTGGTCAACCGCGCCGCCGCATACCAGGCGCCAAGCTCAGGACCGTTGAAGCGCATGCCGCCCGGCGCCACATGCAGAAACGTCGCCATGACGATGCTGGAATTGGGCCTGCCGAACACCCATTCCTCGCGTGGAAGGCGCTGCAATCGTTCACTCAGAAGACGATCGTTCGTCCAGCCTGCCAGTTCCATCACCGCTTCCAGATCGGCAGCGGTAGCAACGGTATCAAAAAGACCAATCGGCGGAAAACGCGACGGGATCAGACGATAGCTTGGTTGTGGAGCAGGATTGCGCCTCACGAGAACACCACGTCTTCATCCCGATAAGGCCGGAACGCGCGATCCAGTTCGTTCGGCTCCATGTAAAGGCCGCCACGCGCCGCATCCAGAAACCGGCGAACCGTCAGCAAGCCATCCTGCAAACCGCTCGTTATCAGGCTCAACGGCGGATGACCGCCGAAGACGCCGGACTGATTGGGCGTATGCAGCCAGCGGATACCAGCTTTCTCATCTGGATAAAGCACGCCCAGCGCCTGATGAATGCCCAGCACAGCGGACAAGCGCATCAACACGTCCACATCCAGCGTGATTTCGCGATGCTCGCGCACCGCCTTCACCCAATTGTAATAGGTTGATCTTGAAGGCAGTCCCAGCACCATAAGCCGCTGCTGCTCGTCCAGCCCCCAGAGATCGGCAATAGCAAGAAAGGTGCGCAGGCCCGGTCCGCTCAACCGCTTGCGCGAATGCGGAGAAAAGCGGGCCGCATCGAGAATATCCGGTCCCTTGCCTATCATTGACTTCAACACCGCATTGCTTCTGGCCATGATTGCCTCCGATCGTCCAGATCAGAATATAGTCCAAATTTGGACTTTTGCAACCTGACGGTGTTTCAGCCGGTAAGACACGCTTTATTCGGCGGCGATAAGAGGCGTTTCGGCAGCCACGTCCGGCATTGTATCGAAATGGACCGGACACAGCGAGACATAGCCGTTGCGAATGTCCAGCACATGCGAATAGACATTCTGGCCGTTTTCAAGCCGCGGCAGCTTGTCCTCATGCATGATGCTGATGACGATGGCTTGCGGGCAGCGGGTCTTCAGCGCCTCATGGAACCGCATCTTGGAAGCCGGATCGAGGGCACCGGTTGCTTCGTCGAGGAAGATAATCGACGGCTTGTGCAAGAGAATGCGCGCCAGCACCATCTTCTGCTTCTGGCCTCCAGAAAGAACCATGTCCCAAGGCGTGCCATCGGCATCGGCGTCATTCATGCGCTCGATGAATTCGCCCAACCCCGCCTCGTGCAGCACAGCAGCAACAGCCAAGTCACTGAACAGGTTCTCATCGGCGGGCAGGCTGACAAGCTGCTTCAAGGAGACGGAGGGGAACTTGGCCTCCTGGGTCGCATAAAACGAGGTGGCATTCTGCGGATAGATGATATCGCCGGTGCCATATGGCCACAGGCCATTCAGCGCCTTTACGAAGGAAGTTTTGCCCGAACCGGATTCACCGCGCATATAGACCCAGTCGCCTGAACGAATATTGATCACGCCAGAGCGCAGGAACGGTGCTTCGCTGTCCGGTCCCTGCATGAGGGTGAGATTGCGTACCGACAGGCCGAAACGCGGATGCTGTTCGGCAAAAGCGAAGCGATTGATACCGGAGCGGCTGTAAAATTCCGTCGGATCCTGAACATTCTCGATGGCCTGCGCGAGGCCGATCACGCGGCCCGCATTGGCGCGCAGATTGGCAATTGCCGGCATGACCTGAATAAACCACGAGCAGTCATTGATCATCGCAGCGACGAGTTCCGCGCCCGTCACATAGTTACGGAAACTGACGGAGCCGCTCATATAAGGCAGAAGGCCCGGAATATAGGCAACGATACGGTTCGACAGAAAACCATAGGCTTGCGAGAAGGCGAGATAGGCAGCGTCGAAACGGTTAAGCCGGTTCCAAGTGCCATCGACATCCTTGTAGAGACGATCATTGACCGACCGCTGGACGGCTTCACCGCCGGATGCAGAAATCTGGAAACTGCGCCGCAGCAGCGTCGTCCACTCGCCACGATAGGAACCTTCGGCCTTCTGGATGCCGAGATTGAGGCGCTCCAGGCGTTTGCCGATCTTGATCGCGACCAGCGTTCCGAGCGGGACATAGATCACGATTGCAGCAAAGGCCAGGACGGCGCTGCCATAGCTTCCGAGGAAATCCAGTCCCTCTACGTGGGTGGACATTTCAATCAGCTTCTGGCCAATGAAGAAAGCAGACAGGAACACACCAACAATGCCCATGACGAGGCCGATGGCGCCGCCGGTCATGCCCTTGATCGATTCCTGCAGGCGCTGATCGATATTGTCCGGCTGATCCTTGCCCCTGCCCTGTTGCAGATGGAAATGCGTATGCTTGCCGTTCAAAAGCGCAGTGGAGAACTGGTCGTTCAGCCATTTGCGCCATTTACGGTGCAGCGTGGTGGACAGGAAATGGCGGGAACCGACCAGCATTACGTCCTTTGCCAGCATCAGCAGAACAAGAACGCCTGCATTGGCGGCAATGGTTATGAGAGGATGCTGAACAGGCGCAGTGTTGACGTTAACAATAGAATTCATCAGCAGGCCCGAAGCCTCGGCCACCCATACCGTGGTCTTGCTCACGAAGGCCGTCATCAGGAAGATTGCGATGGTGAGAGCCCAGGCTTCCTTCCAGCGGTCGGAAACCCAATAGGCGCGCATCAGCCCCCAGAACGACGTCATGTCAGCCACGGCAGACCTCCCCCTTGCCTGCAAGGATTGCTGTCTGGCCTGCCGGTTTTTGCTCAATCCACACCTCATTCAACATCAAGAAATGTAACGCTATGTTACATATTGCAACAAACTGTGGTTAACGAAATGTTAATAGTCAACACAAAAGCGGAGCACTAACCCGTGATCATAGGGGGCGCATATCAGCAACGAGCTGAAATCGTTAGGCTATCGGAAACCTAATTATTTTGGATGAAGCACGTGTTTTGCATCGGAAATTCGACATTTCCGGGAATCATCGCCGATGATTCGAGCAAATCAGCCCTACTAGGTTGCAAGATAGGTCTGCAGACGCGGCACCACAAAATCAAGAAAAACACGAACCCGTTGCGGCAGTCGCGCACCGCCAAGAAACACGGCGTGTACTTCCTCTATGTCGTTCTCCACCGCCTCGGCCAGAACCTCCACCAATGCGCCAGAGGCGAGGTCGTTCCGCGCATGATAATCGCCGATCCGGGCGAGCCCCAGCCCCGCGACTGCCATGCGCCGGACCGTCTCCCCATTATTGGCCAGCAGCGAACCGTAGACCGCGCGATCCACGATGCGACCGCTTTCCTTCAGCGGCCAGACGGGTGCAGCGCGGCGAAAATTGAAACCGATGCAATTGTGATCGGCAAGATCGTCTATAGTCAACGGCGTCCCGCAACGTTCCAGATAGGCGGGGGCCGCCACGATCTTGCGACGGGCCGTACCAAGCTTGCGCGCCATCATGCTGGAATTGGGCAAGGTGCCGATGCGGAAAGCCACGTCGGTGCGGTCAAGATAAAGGTCAACCAGCTCATCCGACAGGGCCAGGTCAATCACGATATTCGGATAGGCCGACAGAAATTCCGGCAACAAAGGCTCCAGCGCCAGCGTGCCCAATGCCACAGAAGCGTTGACGCGCACAGTGCCACCAGTGCTTGCCGAACCTTGTGAAAGCTCGCGTTCGACTTCCTCGAAATCGCGCAGCAGTCCCTGACTGCGCTCATAATAAATCTGCCCCTCGGTTGTCAGCGACAAGCGCCGCGACGAGCGCTCCAGAAGCCGGACGCCGAGCCTTGCTTCGATACGGGATATGAGCTTGCTGATGGTCGAAGGGTTCATGCGCAAGAGGCGGGCAGCTTCGGAAAAGCTGCCCGCTTCCACAACCCGCAGAAAGACCTGCATTTCGCCAACGCGATTGTCCATCGCCCGCTCCACCTGTGAAACTGTTTCACAGATAATGTGGATTCCCAGCGGATTTTCAAGCCCGCGCGACTGTCCTATTTCTGCATCACGAGATCGAACCTGACCGAAGATTATCCGGAACAGGATCAGAATCCATAAATTGACGGCCCGAAGCATGAGCCTCCCAAGCTCGCGCAACTGACGCGAAAACGCCGAGGGCCAATCGACAGGAGATGATATGAAAATCGTAAACGCACACGGTGCGTCTATACCCGCGCTCGGCTTCGGTGTTTTCCGCATGACGGATGCGGAAGTGGAAAGCGTCATCCCGGCTGCGCTGGAAGCGGGTTTCCGCCATTTTGATACGGCCCAGATCTATCAAAATGAGGCTGCCCTCGGTCGTGCTCTTGAGAAGGCAGGCGCGCAACGCAAAGACCTGTTTCTCACCACAAAAGTCTGGGTCGATAATTACAGCCCGGAAAAGTTCAGTGCATCCGTGGATGAAAGCCTCGACAAACTGAAAGTAGATCAGGTTGACCTCCTGCTCCTGCATTGGCCTGCCGACAAGGTGGCGAT
This sequence comes from Ochrobactrum sp. A-1, assembly GCF_022488005.1. NCBI lineage: Bacteria > Pseudomonadati > Pseudomonadota > Alphaproteobacteria > Hyphomicrobiales > Brucellaceae > Ochrobactrum > Ochrobactrum sp. A-1. Next base: position 1,558,427 of record NZ_JAKVQC010000007.1, on the reverse strand, counting down.
TGCTGATCAGATCGACATGCTCAACGCAGTGCAAACGGCAGGCAAGACGCGCTTCATTGGCGTGAGCAATCAGAATGTCGCGCAAATGAAAGAGTCTATTCTTCGCAGTGCAGCACCCATCGTCACCAACCAAATCGAAGTCCATCCTTATCTCTACCAGAATGCCGTAGCAGAGGCCGCAAAGGCATTAGGCATTGCCATCACCGCCTATTACGGCATGGCTGATGGCGCAGTGCCGCGCGACCCCATCTTGCAGGCCATTGGCGCCCGATACGGCAAGACTGCCGCTCAGGTGGGTCTACGCTGGCTGATTGAACGCGGCTTCATCGCACTTTCCAAGACAGCCAAGCCCGAGCGTGTCGCTGAAAACTTCGACATATTCGACTTTGAGCTCAGCGTAGAAGACATGACGGCGATCTCCAAACTCGCTGGCCCCAATGGACGACTGGTCAGCCCCGACGGTCTGACCCCGGTCTGGGACAAATAACGGAGGCTATGATGAGCACGATGACGTCTCACGACAGCGCAACGAAGACGGCCGGTTTCAACTGGCCGCTTCTGGCGCTTGCAATCGGTGCGTTTGGTATTGGCACTACGGAATTTGCACCTATGGGTCTGCTGCCGGTCATTGCCGACGGCATTGACGTTTCCATTCCGACGGCCGGTCTTCTGGTCAGCGCCTATGCCATCGGCGTCATGGTCGGCGCACCGATCATGACACTTGCCTTCGGACGGTTCGGCAAACGCACGGCACTGATGCTGCTGATGAGCATTTTCACACTCGGCAACATCCTGTCGGCTCTCGCACCGGATTACTGGACGCTGCTTGCAGCGCGTCTGGTAACGAGCCTCAATCACGGTGCGTTTTTCGGGCTTGGCTCCATTGTTGCAGCCAGCGTCGTGCCTCCTGAAAAGCGGGCAAGCGCCGTTGCCACCATGTTCATGGGTCTGACGATTGCGAATATTGGCGGCGTCCCGGCTGCGACCTGGATTGGCCAGCAGATCGGCTGGCGCATGTCGTTCGCCGGTACTGCTGTTCTGGGTCTGCTCGCCATCGCGGCGCTCTGGCTTTCGCTGCCGCGTGGCGAGGCAGGCAAGATGCCCGACATCCGTCGTGAGCTCGGCGTCCTGATGCGCCCGACCGTGCTGATGTCGCTCGCAACGACCGTCATGGGCGCTGGTGCCATGTTCACGCTCTACACCTATGTAGCGCCTGTACTGGCCGACCTGACAAGCGCTTCGGAAGGTTTCGTGACGCTGGCGCTCATTCTTATCGGCGTGGGCTTCACTATCGGCAACGCGCTCGGCGGACGCCTCGCAGACTGGTCGCTCAATGGTGCTACGCGGATATTTCTTGCAGCGCTTGCCATCATCAGTCTGGCACTGCCGTTCCTGCTGGGAAGCCATATCGGTGCGGCAATCGGCCTGCTCGCCTGGGGTGCGGCAGCTTTCGCCATCGTTCCTCCGGTTCAGACCCGCGTGATGCAGGCTGCATCGGAAGCACCTGGGCTGGCATCGTCGATCAATATCGGCGCGTTCAACCTCGGCAATGCGGTGGGCGCGGCCCTTGGCGGCGGCGTCATCAGCGCAGGCTATGGCTATGCAGCCATTCCCGTCGCAGGCGGCCTTCTGGCAGCGGCAGGATTGTTGTTCACACTGTCTCGCCGCCCGAAAACAGCGCTGGCTCCATCAGCCTGCTAATCCAACGTTCTCCTGAAGCGCAGAAGCGCCAGCGACGTAAACAGGAACACGAAGAATATGAGGGCGTTCACTTCTCCGGCAATGTCGGAGAGGTGGGCGCCCTTAAGCATGACGGCACGGACGATCCGCAGAAAATGCGTCAGCGGAAAAATCTCGCCCAGCGCCTGCGCCCAATCGGGCATACCCCGAAACGGGAACATGAAACCGGACAACATCAGCGATGGCAGGAAGAAGAAGAAGGTAAGCTGCATGGCCTGCATCTGCGTGCGCGACGCCGTCGAGATCGTATAGCCGAGCAGGACCAGCGACAAGACGAAGATCAGCACGCAGGTCAAAAGCAGCGCCAGCGAACCGACAAAGGGCACCCCGAACAAAAGCTTGGCCGCGACCAGCACGACCACGACCTGCACGCCACCGACGACAAGAAATGGCAGAACCTTCCCCAACATGATTTCGGCGGGCGTTGCGGGCATCGCAAGCAGGTTTTCCATCGTGCCCCGTTCTGTCTCGCGGGTCAGCGCCATAGCCGTCATCATCACCATGGTCATCTGCAGGATTACACCCAGAAGACCAGGGACGATGTTGTATTGCGATACGCCTTCCGGGTTGTAACGGCGATGCACGATGACCTGGAGCTGGCTTCGCGCAGCATCTGAAGCTTCAGCCTGCTTGCCCTGTTCACGCAGGAGCGCCTGACTTGCGACCGTTCCAAGCGTGGAAATCGCACCGCTTGCCACCGACGGGTCCGTCGCATCGGCCTCGATCAGGATCTGCGGCTGTTCGCCTGCATCGACACGTCTTGCAAAATCCGACGGTATCGTCACCACGAAGGAAACGGTGCCGTTGGCAATCAAGGCCTCGGCTTCTGCGGCACTTTGCACGACGTGGTCGAAACGATAATAGCCTGTGGTTTCCAGCGCGGAAATCATGGCACGCGTATAATGATCCTGACTGGTCACGACCAGTGCGCTCGGCAGGCTTTTTGGATCATTATTGATGGCAAAGCCGAAGAGCAGCAGCTGCATCAATGGAACGACCAACATCATGGCGAAGGTGATGCGATCGCGCCGCATCTGGATAAATTCCTTCACCAGCATCGCGCCAAGACGTTCGAACGAGAACCAGCCGCTCATGGTTTGCCGCTCCCGGAGTTCCTGTCCTTGGACATATTATCCTGCGCATTGGCCATGAACTGGATAAACACGTCCTCAAGACTGGTTTCGCCCACCTCGACTGTGGTCCCCTCGCGATGCCTGATCTTCTCCAGAGCCGCCTCAAGCTTCGCCCTGTTGGACCCCACGACATGCAGCGTCGCACCAAAAGGCGCAACCTGCTCGACACCCGGTTCACCTTCCAGTTCATGTGCTACTTCGCCAAGTCGCGGGCCATTGACGATGAAGGTCGTCAGCCCCGCCTTCTCGATGACATCCCGGACGGTCCCGGTGGCCAAAAGCTTGCCATAGGAAATATAGCTGATGCGATGGCAGCGCTCGGCTTCGTCCATGTAATGGGTCGAGACGAGTACGGTCAGTCCACCATCGGCCAGACGATGTATCTCGTCCCAGAAGTCGCGCCGTGCCTTCGGATCGACCCCAGCGGTCGGTTCATCCAGCAGCAGGAGCCTGGGCTTGTGCATGATACAGGCTGCCAGTGCCAGCCGTTGTTTCCAGCCACCGGAAAGCGTGCCCGCCAACTGATCCCCACGCGAGGTCAGTCCCAGCTCCTCAAGTGTCCGTGCCACGTGCTCCTTCACCGGCTTCAACCGGTAGAGACGCGCAACAAATTCAAGGTTTTCGGCAATGGTCAGGTCTTCATAGAATGAAAAACGCTGCGTCATGTAACCGACTTCGCGCTTGATCTTCAGTCCTTCGGTACGAAGATCGAAACCCAGCACCTTCCCTTCGCCCTCGTCGGGCGTCAGCAGCCCGCACATCATGCGGATCGTGGTCGTCTTGCCCGAACCATTCGGCCCCAGAAAGCCGACAATCTCGCCCTCGGCCACCGACATGCTTACATGATCGACGACCGTAGCGTCACCGAAGCGCTTGACGAGACCTTTGACATCGATAGCGTTCGACATTGCCACCTCCGCCTATCGGGCAGCCAGATCGACATCCACGATCTGACCGGGCTGCAGAGGCGATGCGGGATCGACCGGATGCGCCTCGACGAGATAGACAAGCTTCTGGCGCGTTTCAAGCGAGTAGATGACGGGCGGTGTGAACTCGGGATCGGGCGAAACATAGCTCACACGCGCTTGCAGGCCAGGCGCGCAACCATCGCAGCGCACGGACAGAATATCGCCCACCCGCACCGCCGAAAACTTGTCTTCCGGAATATAGACCTTCAGCTTGACCGCACCGTCCGGCAACATGGTCAGCACCGGTGCGGACGGACCCGCAATATCGCCCGGATTACGGATGACATCGGTGATCCGGCCCGGTGCGGGTGCTTCAATCGTTCGCTTGGTCAGATGCCAGCGTGCGGAATCTAGCTGCGCTTCGGCGCTCCTGACGGCATTTTCCGCCGCCTTGATCTCTTCCGGGCGCGCGGGCAAGCGACCAACCGCCAGATTGGCTGTGGCCTGATTGATCGAGGCCTGAGCCACTTCCACCTTGGTGGCCGCGTCGTCAAGCTGTGCCTGCGTCATCACCCCGCGTTTCGTCAGGTCCTGCGTACGCAAAAGAGTTCTCTGGGCATCGTCTGCCTGTGCCTTTGCTGTCCTGACGGCCGCATCCAGAACTGCAATTTCATCGGGACGCTTGCCAACCTGCAAATCCGCCAGTTGCGCGCGGGCCTGCGCCAGCGCCGCGTCGGCCTGCGCAACGGCGATCTTTGCATCCGCATCTTCCGTCTTTGCTATCGGCTTGCCCGGTTCGACGCGATCACCACGCCTGACGGCAACGGACTGAACCTGCGCCACTTCCAGCGGTGCAAGCTGCACGAATTCACCCTCAACATAACCAACAGCAAGAGGCTGCGCGCTGCATGCGGCGAAAAGGTAGGACGCAAAAGGAACCATACAGAGAATGCTCATGCCAACACCTCGCCGTTTTTGGCGGCGTCCTTCGCTGCAAGAATAGCCATGAGATTCTGGCGTGCGATTGCCGCAACAGCCGCCGCCTCTTCCGAACCCATTGTGGACCAGCCCATGCGCCGTTTCACCGCCTCCCGGCCAATGCGGAAATAAACAACCTGCCCAAGCAGGGTGAAGACGAGAAGCCGCGTAGCCTCGCTCTCGGCAGGTTCGCCCGTCGCAACTTCCCAGATGGCGCACAGCCTTTTGTGCGTTGGCTCGAAAACACCGGAATAGATACGATCGAGCGCCGCCGTCGGATGCGCCAGCTCACGCAAAAGGAACTGGACGATCTCGCCGGATTGCGGTTGTGCGACAATGAAATACGTCATCCGCTCCAGCGCCAGACCAAGCTGCTGACGGGCCGTTTCCTTCGTTTCGGCAGGTGCACTGATCACACCGTGGTGCCCGAGCGCCTGCCCCGCAATGCCCTGTATCGTTTCGACAATATAGTCTGCCGCCGCCAGCCGCAGCCCTTCCTTGCCGCCGAAATGGTAGGCAATGGAACCGATATTCGCCTTGGCCATCCCGGCAATCTCGCGGGTCGATGTGGCGTCAAAGCCCTTCGAACCAAACAGTTGCAAGGCCGCATGGATCAGCGCCATCCGCGTCTGATCGACCGAAGGTGACGGAGGCTCTTGTCCTGCATGTTTCGTTTTGCTCATATCATGATTTAATCAATCGATTGATTAAATGTCAAGCATAACAGAACCCAAAGCGCCGATCTTGGATCAGCACCTTGGATCCTACTGAAAATTATAGACGTTGTTCAGCCTCGTCTTCCAACATGCCGACCGACAGCAATCGGTGTCGGCATCTCGCGGTGTGTGTGAGAAAGCCCCTCCAATACGGCCAGAATTTCGGTCTTCGCAGCGACCGCCTTGCCCGCCTTGCTGTCGACATGAAGCAACATCTGCTCGGCGCTGGCAATCTCCGTATCGCCACGCCGGAGGCTGTGAAAGACATGTGCGCGCTTCTCGTCGAAGGAGAGCAACTGCGTTTCGACATGCAGCGCATCGCCTGCCTTGGCCTCGCCGCGATGCATGATATGGGTTTCGACCGTGTAGTAGCTGTGACCGGATTTCAGATAGGCTTCGTCCACACCGATATGCGCCAGAAACCTGTCCGTCGTCTGGCCAAATACATCAAGATAACGATGCTCGGTCATATGTCCGTTATAGTCGATCCATTCCGGGATGACGCGCGCATCCAGTAGGCGCAATGGACCGGAACCTGCCTTGGAAGAACCCGCAGCCGCATCGAGCCGTGCTGTATAGGCGTTGAGAAGCGCGCCTGCGCCCCAACCCTTGCCATTTTGCTGATGCGCGAGAGCGCGAATGATCGCGACCAGATTTTCGTCACGAATCCGCTCCAGATCGCGAATTGAAAGCCCTTCATTTTGCGCGTCCGACTGGTCCGCGATGCGGTTGATGAGGCTGTCATCGAGATCGGGCACATCTGTCAGCTTCGTCCATGGCCATTGCAACGCAGGCCCGAACTGGGCCAGGAAGTGCCGCATGCCTGCCGGACCACCGGCAATGCGATAGGTCTGGAACAGCCCCATCTGCGCCCAGCGAAGCCCGAACGAATAGCGGATGATATTGTCGATCTGCTCGACCGTGGCGATACCGTCACGCACGAGCCACAATGCCTCGCGCCACAGCGCTTCCAGCAGGCGGTCCCCCACGAAAGCATCGATCTCCTTTTCGAGCACGACCGGCTCCATTCCGGTCTGGCGGTAGAGCGCGGACGCACTTTCGATTGTCGATACGGAAGTCTTGCCTCCCGGCACCAGTTCAACCAGCGGCAACAGGTAAACGGGATTGTAGGGATGCGCGATCAAGAGGCGCTCCGGATGCCGTAACCCAGCCTGCAACTTGCTTGGAAGAAAACCGGAGGTGGACGAGGCGATCAGTGCATCGTCTGCACAAGCGGCTTCAATCTCCGCCAGAACGGCAAGTTTCAGGTCGAGACGCTCGGGCACGCTTTCCTGAACAAGCACCGCGCCTGCCACCGCCTCCGCCAGCGAAGAGGAAAACGACAATTGCCCCTCCTGCGGAAGACGCACAGTGGTCAGCGCTGCCAGCGCCTTGCGCGCATTATCGAGAATGTGTTCGGTCGTCGCCTTTGCATCGGGCGACGGATCGTAAACAGCAACGTCGAAACCGTTCAGCAGAAAGCGTGCGGCCCAGCCGCTGCCGATGACACCGCTGCCAATGCAGGCAATCTTGGGGGAATGGCTATTCATGGATTTCACCAACGCTTTGTAAGCTTGAGTTTTTCGCGGACTTCAGCAGGCGTCAGAACCTTCGTTCCCATATTGACGGCGATGGCTTTGGCCCGTTCGACCAGATCGCCATTCGACGCCAGAACGCCCTTGTCGAGCCAGATATTGTCTTCGAGACCCACACGGATATTGCCACCCGCCAGCACGGCAAGGGCCGCATAAGGCAACTGATTACGGCCAATGGAGAACGCCGAGAAAATCCAGTTATCCGGCAGGTTGTGGAGGATGGATACCAGCGTCGCCAGATCGTCCGGCGCGCCCCATGGAATACCCATGCACAGCTGCACCAGAACCGGGTCATCAAGCAGGCCCTGCTGTTGCAACCATTGGGCGAGCGGCAGATGGCCGGTGTCGAAAATCTCGATCTCCGGGCGCACGCCAAGCCGCTGTATCTGCCCGGCCATTTCCCTGAGCATGGCGGGCGTGTTGGTCATCACATAATCGCCTTCACCGAAATTCATCGTGCCGCAATCCAGCGTGCAGATTTCCGGCAAGAGTTCAGCGACATGGGCAAGCCGTTCCGTTGCGCCCGCCATATCGGTCTTGGCGGCATCGGGCGGCAGCGGCGCTTCTGCCGACCCAAAGACCAGATCGCCGCCGACACCTGCCGTCAGATTCAGCACGATATCGACACCGGACGCCCGGATGTGGTCCACAACCTCGCGGAAAAGCTCCAGCTTGCGCGATGGTTCACCCGTTTCCGGATCGCGCACATGAATATGCGCGACAGCGGCACCCGCTTCGGCACTCTCAATGGCCGCATCCGCGATCTGGCGCGGCGTGATCGGCACCTTGTTCGAGCGGTGCGTGGTGGCTCCGGCACCGGTGACGGCGGCGGTGATGAATATTTCGCGGGCGGGCTTTAAAGGCATGATCGTTTCCCTCAATTTTCGCCGAGCTTGACAGGTCACGAAATGCCGGGATTATCATTTTACGAAATCTATTTGGCGAAGAGCGAAACGTATGATCTTTGAGCCCTCCGACGAAGAACTGAGCGTTACCTTGCTGGTCCTGCCGGATTGTTCGCTTATGTCATTGGCTGCAACGCTGGACCCCATGCGCGGCGCCAACCGCGTGACGGGCCGCTCGCTTTATCGCTGGCGGGTGGTGTCGCCGGATGGCAGCGATCCCGTCACATCCAGCGGCCTCAAAGTTGCGGCCAATGGCCGTTTCGAGGCTGGCGCGCAGGATATTCTTATTATCGTCAGCGCTTTTCACGCGCTGGAACATGCGACGCCGAAGCTTCTCGCCATGCTGCGCCAGGCGGCCAAGCAATCGAAACTCGTCGTGGGTGTGGAAGCCGGGTCATGGGTGCTGGCAAAGGCAGGATTGCTGAACGGACGTAAGACAACAACGCACTGGGAAGACATGGAAGCATTCTCGCAGCGCTTCCCGGAAGTCGAAATGCAATCGGATCGTTGGGTGCGGGATGGAGCTTTTCTGACAACCGGAGGCGCGGCACCGGCGCTTGACATGATGCTGGCGCTCATTCGCGCCCGCCACGGCTATTCCATCGCGCTGGATGTGGCGAGCCTCTACATCTACGACGAGGTGAAACAGGCTTCCGATGCGCAGCCGCTGGTATCCCTTGGCCGTTTGCTTAACCGCGAACCACGACTGGCAGATGCCATAAAAATCATGGAAACCCATATCGACCGCCCGATCCCCGTGTCGAGCATAGCCCGAAGACTTGGGCTTTCAACGCGCAGCCTTGAATTGCTGTTCGCCAATGTGATCGGGCAGTCACCGGGCAATTACTACCTGTCGCTTCGGCTGAAAGCGGCCCGGCGGCTGATCCTCGATACGCATCTCTCCATGGCGGATACAGCGGAACAGACCGGCTTTTCGTCGATCAGTTCGCTGTCGCGCGCCTTCAAGCGGCATTTCGGTCAATCGCCGAGCAAGCTGCGGCAATAGCGGACGGGTTTCTTACAGATCAAGCCCCGACTTCACCTCTGCGAGCGCGGGCTTGCCGTCGAAAGTGGTCACGCCGTCAAGCCACGCATCAAGCTGCGCCGGGTTGTCCTTGATCCATTTCGTCACGGCGTCCTTGGCTTCCATGCTGTCGTTCAGGATCATGTTCATCATCGTGCTTTCCATCTCCGTGCTGAACTTCAGGTTCGACAGAAAGCGCGAGACATTGGGGCAATCCGCTGCATAGCCCTTGCGGGTCAATGTTTCGACGGTCGCGGCACCGTCATCCGGTCCGAACAGGTTTTCGCCATTTTCCAGATAGGTGAGCTTATAGCGAATATTCATCGGATGCGGCGTCCACGCGAAAAACACAACGGGCTCATCCTTGCGCACCGCGTTTTGAACCTGCGAAAGCATGGCCTGCTCGCTCGATTCCGCGAGCTGGAAATCCTTCAGGCCAAACTTGTCCTTCTCGACCATCGACTGGATCGTGGCGTTGGCGCTGCTGCCAGCCTCAATACCGTAGATCTTGCCGCCAAGCTGATCCTTGAACTTCGCGATATCAGCGTAGTTCTTGATGCCGAGATCCTTGCCTGTTGCTGCAAGACCAATCTTGGCGCCTTCGAGATTGACGCCAGCCTGCTCGACCTTCTTTCCTTCGATATAGGGTTTGCGCGCTTCTTCCTGAAGCGGCATCCAGTTGCCGAGGAAAATATCGATCTGTCCATTTTCCAGAGACTGGAAGGTGACCGGCACGGAAAGAATGGTTGTCTGCGGCTCATACCCGGCTTTTTCAAGCAGCAAAGAAGCGAGTGCTGTCGTCGCAGTAATGTCGGTCCAGCCGACATCGGAGAATTTGGGTGCCTTGCAGTTTGCGCCTTCAGCGGCATGCGCCTGCACGCTGGCAAGGCTGGCGACGCTTGCTGCAAGCAAAAGAACGATGCGTTTCATTATCTTCTCCCCTTTGTTTTTATTGAGAACAACATGATAGGGGAAACAGGAAACGCCTGTTCGCAATATACGCAATCATCTTTGCGTTTTGCGCAACCTTTGACCATTGATCAGTCGGGTCGATTTCTGAAAGCTGCGCAAAACCGGGGCGAAATTTATTTGCCACCGCCATATTGCACGTCGCTGACATGCTCCATCCAGTCGACGACTTTGCCGTCGAGCTGTTCCTGAATGGCTATATGGGTCATGGCATTGCTCGCGGATGCGCCGTGCCAGTGCTTCTCGCCCGGTTCGAACCAGACCACATCGCCGGGCCGGATTTCCTCAATCGGTCCGCCTTCGCGCTGCACAAGGCCAAGCCCGGCGGTCACGATCAAGGTCTGGCCAAGCGGATGCGTGTGCCATGCAGTGCGTGCGCCGGGCTCAAACGTCACGGTCGCAGCCGCAGCCCGCCGGACATTATTGGGAGAAAACAGCGGATCGATACGGACAGTGCCGGTAAACCAGTCGGCAGGGCCTTTCCCCGAAGGATCAGTTCCGTTGCGCTTGATATCCATGAGGCGTTTCCTTTCCTGTTCACAACGCAACATAGATCAACTTCACGGACTGTTCAGCGCCTTTTGGCGGGGTCCCGCTGCAAAATCACGTTATGCCGTTTCTCAAGCTCTGTGTTGACCGCTTCGATTTCCTGCGCCTTGCGCGCATCGTCCCAGCCAAGCTCCCGCGCCAGAATATCGGCGATTGCAGCAAGATTGCCGGTCGTCAGCGCCCCGTCGATTGCAAGTGTGGTGCGCCGCAAAACGACGTCCGCCAGATGCACGACAAGCTCGTTGCGTGCGATCCATGCGATTTCCGTCGCGCTGACCGTGTCGGTTTCAGGCAGCATCGCGACCGTTACTTCTGCTTCCTCTCGGAGGATCGGCAGGGCCGTGCTGCCATAGCGCTTCAACAATGTCTCAACCCGTGCGGCGGACAACTTTGTTTCGGTGGCATATTTCGTCACCCAAGCCTTGCGGGCGCGATCATCGGACGGATAGTCCCTGCCGCCGCCTATAGGGAGGTTGCGCGTTGAAACCTGCCGCGTCTTGTCGAACCGGCCCAGAACCTTGTCGGCCACTTCCTCGGCAAAGCCGCGGAATGTGGTCCACTTGCCGCCAACAAGCGAAATGATCGCGAATGGCCGTTCGTTATCCGGCTCGATGACGGGCGCGGAATGATCGCGACTGATCAAACCCGGTTCGGAAGCATTGGAAGCCGGAAGCGGACGAATGCCGCTATAAGTGTAGACGATTTGGCTGCGGTCGAATTTGAGTTTCGGCAGCAGCGAACGCAGGCTGTCGATGAAATAGTCGGTTTCAGGATCGTCGCAGCGCACATTGTCGGGATCGTCCGATGGAATATCGGTGGAACCCACCAGCGCCAGACCGTGATAGTCGTAGACAAGGCAGATGCGTCCGTCATCCGCCTCGAAATAAATCATTCGTCCGTTCAGGCTCTTCACCAGTTCGGGGTGATCGACAAGAATATGCGAGCCCTTGGTGCCGCCGATCATCTTGGTCGGCTTGCCAAGCGCAGCATTGACCCGGTCGATCCATGGCCCAGCCGCGTTGATGACCAGCTTCGGCCTGACCGCGAATTTCACACCATCCGGCCCTTCAAAGCCGATAAGGCCGTTCTCGGCGGAAACCAGCGTCGTGAAATTGGCGGCAGCGCTTTTCGAATTGGCGCGCAGTCCGTCGCTGACAAGTTCATAGACCAGACGTTCCGGCTGGCTGACCTTCGCATCATGATAGATGCCGCCCGCCACGATTGCGGGCGTGATATAGGGCATTTCCTTCGTCGCCGCCTCCTTCAGCAGAAAACGGTGACGCGGCATAACGCGCTCGCGCGCACCAAAATAATCGTAAAGCGCCAGACCGATCTTGATCAGCGCGGCGCCACGGCTGCGCGGCGCGGTCGTCGAGCCAAATAGGGTACGCAACGCCGCCGTAATACCCTTGGTCCATGAGAAGACAGGAATGAAAGTCGGCAGCGGCTCGACATTGTGCGGCGCATTTTTCAAAAGCAGATTACGTTCCAGTGTGGACTGGGCCACAAGCCCGAACTCACCGGTTTCCAGATATTTGAGGCCGCCATGGATAAGCCGCGACGGCGCAGCACTTGTGCCTGAACCGAAATCCGCCTTGTCGACGATGAGACAGCTCACGCCCTGCTCGCAAAGATCGCGATAGAGGCCCGCTCCGTTGACACCAGCGCCAAGGATGAGCACATCCACGCCCTCGGCTTCCAGTTGTCCGATGCGGCTTTTCATTCCGGCCTTGCCTGCGAAGTCATTCATCTTACTGTCTTTATGTCTGTGGCGCATCGCGCCTTGTCCTTCAATCCGCAAGAGCTTCGATCTTTGGCCAGACCGGCCCAAGCGCAGATGCGATCTCCTTGAAAAGCTGATAGCGCTTTTCATAAAGCGCGCTTCGCGCTGCATCCGGTTCATAGGTGCGGCCTATGGCGTCGAGATCGCGCGGGTCGCTGTAGACATTGGCAAAGACACCTGCGCCCTTGCCAGCGCAAAGGGCAGCCCCCCAGGCGGCGGCCTCGTCCGTATCCGTAACGGTAACGGGCATGCCGAGCACATTGGCAAACATCTGCGCGAAAGCCGGGCTACGCGACACGCCGCCGGTGAGGCGCGCAGCGGAGATTGCAAACCCGTCCTTCAGGTGATCAACATGGATGCGATGATTGAAGGCAATGCCTTCCCAGATTGCGCGCAGCATATCGCCCCGATCCTGCCAGCCGCGCAGACCGAAAAACGCACCGCTCGCCATCGCCCCATAGGGCGAGCCGAAGAGATAGGGATGGAACATCGCCGTCGAAGGCTTCGCCAATGCCGTATCGATTTCCGGGCGCAGCATGTCGTGGATGGAACGCCCTGTTTCCTCTGCCTCGCGCCGTTCTGCCGGGCAGAGTTTGTCGAGGAACCAGTCGTAATTGGCCGTCGACGCCGGCGAGATCGACATATTGTTCCATTCGCCCGGCGCAATACCATTGCGGCAGAACCAGCTTTTGTCGACACGCGGTTCGGAAGATAATGTTTCGTTGATGGAATAGGTCCCGGCCACCACGGCAACGGTCCCGATGCCAAGCCCGCCGACGCCAAGCGCTGAAGCGGTGACATCGTGCAAGCCACCGACAACCGGTGTTCCGGCAACGAGGCCTGTACGTTGTGCGCATTCGACAGAAACGCTACCCACGATTTCATCGGAACGCGACATGGGTGGTAATGCGTCCCAAAGCGCATCCAGCCCGAAAAGAGCGAGCGCTTCTTTCGAATATTCCTGCGTGTTGACATCGGTGAAGGAGGTCGAGGCTTCGGTGCGATCCGTGCCGACATCGCCGGTCAGGCAAAAGCGCAGCCAGTCCTTGCAGGCGATCACATGCGCGATGCGGCCAAAGCGTTCCGGTTCGTTTTCCTTCACCCATGCCAGAATGGCGGATGGTGCCGATGCATGGGGAAGCTGGCCGGTGATGGTTATGGCCTGCTCTGCAACGGGGCTATTGACCCAACGCTCCGCAACATCAACGGCGCGGCTGTCGAGAGACAATATGCCTGCGCCAAGCGGACGGCGATCCTTGTCGAGCATATAGATGCCATCACCATGCGCTGTGGTGGCAATGGCCAGAATGTCGGACGCAGGTCGCCCGCCTTTAGCGATGGCTTCGGCAATAGCATCCGCCGTTGCAGTCCAGAATTCATCCATGTCGCGTTCGACATGGCGGGCGCGCGGAAAGGATTGCGCCACGCGGCGGCGGGCAATGGCAAGGGTGGTTCCGTCAATATCGAACAGTACGGCTTTGGTGACGGTCAGTCCGCTGTCGATTCCGAGCAGAGAGGGCATGTATCGTATTCCTGATAAATATGCGCGAGCTATTCTTGCTTGCCGCCTGTCCCGGCATTGGCGCGGGCAACCACCACGTTGATGCCTTGCGCCTCCATGCGCTCGATATGCGCGAAAGGCGTAGCCTCATCCACGATGACGACATCGAAGTCGCTGAGCGCCCCGAAATTGTGTAAAGCGCGGCGCTCGAATTTTGTGTGATCGGCAAGAAGAATGCGCTTGGCGGCGCAGTCCAGCATGGCACGCTTGGTTTCCACCATTTCCGGTGATTGATGAAACAGGAGGTCGTCGGTGATCGCTGCAATCGAAATGAAGGCCACATCGGCGCGAAGACGACGAATTTCGTGGATCGTCATGCCGCCGACGAATGCGTTGCACCAGTTATAGAGCTGACCGCCAAGACCGAGCAGCGTCACATCCTTGATGTCGCGTACTTCGTTCATCAGAATCAGCGAGTTTGTAATGACGGTGAGCGGCCCCTTGCCCGGAAGATGCGGCACCATTTGCAGAACAGTGGTGGAATCATCGAAGAAAATGGCCTGTCCCGGCTCAACGAACTGCATTGCAGCTTCGGCGATCAGTTTCTTTTCTTCCGACTGGCGGGTAACGCGATAAAGATCGCTTGCCTCGATCAGGCTTGTGGGCGCAGCCGACACGATGCCGCGCGACTTGCGAAACAGGCCGCGGCTGACCAGTTCATCGACGTCGCGATGCGCTGTCATCAGGCTGATGCCGAACCGTTCGGTGAGGTCCTCGATACGCATCGAGCCTTCAGCCATTACAGTTTCCGCAATCTGCTGGCGCCGGACGAGCTGACGCGCATGCCGGCTGTCGTTCGGCACTTGCTCCGTCATAAGCTTGTCAATGCTTGCTTTGTTGCTCACTGCCATGCCTGTCACTTGTCCCCTTGCTTGCGCGTTCCAAAAGCTTCGGAATCGCCTGATAGGCTTTATATTGCGCGGTCTTCAGCCCCAAAATCCAGCGAGTGATTGCATGGGACTTTCTTGAGGAGAGGGACTTCTGGAAATGCGCATCCCGAAAGCGTTCTGCTGCCGGGATGCGCCTTTTCAAACCTTACTGTTCGAGAACGAACGGCGAGGTGTACTTATCGACATTGTCCTTGGTGATCAGGATGCAGTCGAAGAGCTGCTTTTCATGATCCACACCGGTCTTGCCGGTCTTGATGAAGTTGTCGGCCTGCTTGACGGCAGCTTCCGAGAACACGGCAACCGGCTGCAGAACGGTGTACTGCAGTTCACCCGCCTTGATGGCTGCAACCGCATCCGGCGAACCGTCGAAACCACCGACCTTCACCTGATCCAGCTTGCCAGCCTTCTTCAGAGCAGCAATTGCGCCCAGAGCCATTTCGTCATTACCGGAGATAACGCCGATGATGTCCGGATTGGCCTGAAGCAGAGCCTGCATCTTGTCGTGACCCTGCGTACGGTCCCAGTTGGCGACGTCCTGACCGGCCTTCACCAGATCGGGATACTGCGACAGAACGGTTTCATAGCCGTTCGAGCGCGTTGCGGCGTTGTTGTCCGATGGCGAACCGAACAGCTCGACATACTTGCCCTTGTCGCCAACGCTTTCGACCCACTGGGTCGCACCGATAGCGGCGCCCTGTGCGTTGTTGGAAACGAGCTGTGCCTTGGCCAGGCCTTCCTGGTTGATTTCCGCATTGACGAGGAAAACCGGGATGTTGGCGGCGATTGCACGCTTGACCGCGCCGACCGAACCGTCCGCATTGGCCGGGTCGAGAATGATGGCAACCGACTTGTTGGTGATAGCCGTGTCGATCAGGTTGCTTTCGGTGTTGGTGTCGCCCTTGTGGCCACCGACAACAGCCTTGTAGCCGAGACCTTCAGCGGTCTTCTTGGCAATTTCACCTTCGGTGTACCAGTACGGATTGGACGGATCGTTGACGATGATCGTCATCAGTCCTTCGGCCCAGGCCGTGCTGGCGATGAGAGGCAACGCTGCCGCAGCGGCGAACAGAACGCGCATTCCCTTCTTGAACATGGTCTCACTCCCTTAACATTTTTCGTTTGCGTTATGCCGGTTCCCCGGCGGTACTCATTTCCATCAGGCCGTTTTCGAGATCTTGTGCCCTTTTGGAACTCTTTCGATACGCCCGGCTGTTTTCGCGGCTCCATCCGGAACGGTGGACAGAGCCGCTATCGATCATCGCCGGGAGTATTGAATGCTGTTGAGCAGAACCGCGAGCACGATCACCGCGCCGGTAAAGACGGTCTGCCAGTAGGAGGACACGCCGATAATCACGAGGCCGTCGGAAAGGAAACCGATCACGAAAGCGCCGAGAAGTGTGCCCTGTATAGTACCGCGCCCCCCAGTGAGCGCAGCGCCACCGATAACCACGGCAGCGATTGCCGTCAGTTCGTAAGTGGTGCCTGCTGTCGGACCAGCCGACGTAAGCTGCGAAGAAAGAACCAGACCTGCGATGGCAGCGCAAATGCCGGAAATGACATAGACCGACACCTTGACGCGCTTGACCGGAACGCCGGACAGTTCAGCCGCACGTTCGTTGCCGCCCGATGCATAGAGCCAGCGGCCAAATGCTGTGCGGTTGAGAACGATCGCGCAGATGATGGCGAGAACCGCCAGAACCAGAACGCCGATCGGCACGCCGAACAATTTGTTGAAACCAAGCCATTCAAAGCCCGTATTGCCAAGTTCCGGACGTCCGCCGAGATTGTTGTAGGTCAGGCCATTGGTCATCAGAAGCGCCACGCCGCGCGCGCAATAGAGAACGCCGAGCGTCGCAACGAAGGCCGGAACGCGCAGATATGCGATGAGCACACCGTTGACCGCGCCGACGAACGCGCCGAGCGCACAGGTGATGAGAACCACGGCCCAGACCGGGAAATAGAGAATGATGCCGAATTCCTGCAGCGTCACGCCCTGCATCAGAAAACCGGCGACCACACCGGCCAGCCCCAATGTGGAGCCAACGGAAAGATCGATGCCGCCATTGAGGATGACGAGCAGCATGCCGATGGCAAGCAGGCCGAAAATGGCCACGTGCGACGACATGATGAGGAAGTTGTCGACCGTGAAATAATAAGGCGAAAGGAACGAGAAAACTGCGATGATCGCGATCAGTGCAAAAAATGCACGACCTTCGAGCAGCAGATGCACGATGCCGGGTTTCCGCTTCGCGCCGTTCGGAGCCGCTGTTTCTTTGTTGGTGCTCGTGACTGACATTCTATCAGTGCTCCATAACTATTTTAGTGACCGACCATGGCTTCGCCCGAGGCGGCCATGATCTTCTCCTTGGACACGTCCGATCCGAATTCGGCAGAGATGCGTCCACGGTGCATGACGATGATACGATGAGCGATGCTAAGGCACTCGCCGACTTCCGAAGTCGTGTAGACGACAGCCAGACCCTGCTTCGCCTTTTCAGCTAGAAGCTTGAACACTTCCGCCTTCGCCCCGATGTCGATGCCGCGGCTTGGCTCATCAAGCAGAATGACTTCCGGCTCGGTTGCCAGCATCTTGCCGATCACGACCTTCTGCTGGTTACCACCGGAAAGCGAACCGATTGTCGCTTCGCCGCCATCCGTCTTGATGTGCACATTCTTGATCGACTGATCGACAATCTGCTTTTCACGCTTGCGCGATGTGAAAAGGCCCTTCGTCATTTCGGCGATGCTGGCGAGCGACAGGTTCTTGCCGACCGTCATCGTCTGGACGAGACCGTCGCGCTGGCGATCTTCCGGCACCAGCACAAGGCCCTTCTCGATACGCTGCGCGATGGTGAGGCCGGAAACATCCTGCCCTTTCAGGAGAACACGTCCACCGCTTGCCTTGAGACGACCGGCAACAGTTTCCAGAAGCTCCGTACGACCGGCACCCATGAGGCCATAAATGCAGACGATTTCACCAGCCCGGACCTGAAGCGACATGCGGTCGACCAGCGCGAAGCCCGCACCACCCGGATCGGGAACCGTCAGGTTCTCCACGGAGAGCGCAACATCGCCCCAGTCATAGCCGGTCGGCGGCGAGCCGAGATCGAAATTTTCGCCGACCATGTTGCGGACGATCCATTCCAGATCGATTTCCTCGCGCGGTGCATAGGCCGTCATGGTGCCGTCGCGCAGCACCACCGCATGATTGGTGATCTGCAGCGCTTCTTCCAGATGGTGCGAAATATAGACGATGGCGACACCACGCGCCGTCAGGTCGCGGATCACCTTGAACAGAACCTCGACTTCCGAGGCGCTGAGCGCCGATGTCGGCTCATCCATAATGAGAATACGTGAATTGACCGAAAGAGCACGGGCAATTTCAACGACCTGCTGCTGGCCAAGGCGAAGTTCCTCGACCGGCGTCAGAGGATCGATGTCTTCTTCCAATTCCTTCAGAAGATCACGCGTCAGGCGTTCTTCCTCGGCGAAATCGACGCCGGTCGCAGTACGGATTTCGCGTCCCATGAAGATGTTGTCGCGCACGTTCATGTTGGGCGCGAGGCTCAATTCCTGATGGATGATCGAGATGCCGAGATCGCGCGCTTCAGTAGACGAATTGAACGTCACCGGTTCGCCATCGAGAATGATCGTGCCGGAGGTCGGCTGGATGACGCCGGAAAGCACCTTCATCAGCGTCGATTTTCCGGCACCGTTTTCGCCGAAAAGCGTCGTGACCTGACCACGACGAATTTCGAAATTCACGCCCTTCAAGGCATGAATGCGACCATAGGCTTTGGCGACGTTGTGCGCGGCAAGAACGACATCGCCGTTTTTGCCTTCGATTTTTGGAGCGGCGCTCATTTCACTTCCAGCCCCACAGGCGTGACGAGCCAGTTCTTCGGATTGACGACCTTGAAGACGCCAACCACCGTCACGGTCTTGCCGACGAGATTCTCGATATCGACGCCCGAAAGCACCTGCTTCTTCATCTCATTGTTCAAAGCCGAGCCGGCGTTCTGATATTCGATCTGGTTCTTGAACTGGCCGAACTGGATTTCGCCGGTCGCATCGCGCAGATCGGTGCCGTTGACGGCAGGGCCGGTCTGGACACGGATGGCAACGCCGTCCGGCAGGCCATCGACCTTCACGACGTTGTAGTTGGACTTGCGCTCTTCGACGACGCCCGTGAACTTGACCGGGATGACCGGATTAACATCGCCCACGCCATATTTCTTTCCGGCTGCGGCCTTGTCGGCGGCGAGAGCCGTTCCAACTTCCACAGCATCCACGGCGCGCTGCTCGACGCTGGCCTTCACCTTGGGGAATTCGGAAGCGCCATAGGCATCGGGAGAGAAAGCCTGCTGGCGCACATCGGAATCAGACCCGATCTTCACGACTTTCGTGTCGAAGGCAATCGCACCGACAACCACCACCACAGCGATCACGCTCCAGACGACGGCGCGGCTCAGCTTTGCGGGTTTTTGTGAAATTTGACTGGTTTGTGCACTCATTATCAAACGCCTTCAGCAATTCTGCCGTATTGTCGTTATGGAAACGGATGATGCGGCTGGATTTAAGCCGCCTGTAGACTATTCTCGATCATTGCCATCGGGCCTGCCGGATAGGCAGGAGCCTCCGCCAAAGCGGCGCAAGATGCGATGGACAAGATCATGATGGCCTCCACATGAATTCCAGGGCCCCGCTCCTCCGTGCAACCTGGAAACAGATGCACCGCAATCAGAGCCTATGATAGCGGTGTGTTATTAACTCCAATAATGATGTTATAAAGCTTGAAAGCTGTCAATCGGATGTTTTCGAAACACCGGTTAATTAGCACCATTCCATGCTGAATCCACATCACAATCCAGAGAAATCCACTACATATTCCGTTACAACGCGAATTATTCACACAGCGACTTTTCACGAAAAAAGCATATGGAAACGTAAGAGGTATCCAAAAATATTATTATTTATTTCAGATAGTTAGCAATTCTCTGATAGAAAAATCTTTGCCAGAAAGAAAAGAAACGGGTCAAAATCCGCACATTGAATCACAGCGATTTCCCCTGCAATCACTGTTTGGTGAAAAAAAATTCTCACCATCGAAAATTTTACAGACAACGTGGTAGCGTTATGTTATCTCCAGCATACGCCATTGCCCGACTTCATTATAAACGGGGCTGGGAGCGACGTATTTTCAGTCGCGGGAGGAATCCAAATGTCAATGAAAGCACATATCCGCCATGCGTGAGAAAGGTGACATCATCATCGGGATCGACGCGGGTACTTCCGTGCTCAAGGCAGTCGCTTTCGATCTCAGCGGACGTCAGATCGAGTCTGCAGCCGTTCGCAACAAATACGATACCGGCGACCATGGCGCCGTCACACAATCGCTTTCCCAGACATGGCATGACTGCGCGCGCGCATTGCGCGACCTCGGCGCGAAGGTGCCGGGCCTAGCTGAACGCACTGCGGCAATCGCCGTTACCGGCCAGGGCGACGGAACCTGGCTTGTCGGTCGCGACAACCAGCCGGTTGGCGATGCCTGGCTATGGCTCGATGCCCGTGCGGCAACGACGGTCACGCGGCTTACCGCTGGCCCCATGAACCGCGCGCGCTTTGAAGCGACCGGCACCGGGCTGAACACCTGCCAGCAGGGCTCCCAGATGGCGCATATGGATGCTATCGCGCCCGAGCTTCTGGATAATGCCGAAGTTGCGCTCCACTGTAAGGACTGGCTCTATCTCAATCTCACCGGCATTCGCGCCACCGACCCCTCGGAAGCAAGCTTCACCTTCGGCAATTTCCGCAATCGCCAGTATGACGATGTCGTCATCGACGCGCTCGGCCTGACGAAACGACGTGGATTGCTGCCAGAAATCATCGACGGCACCGAAGTGCAGCATCCGCTTTCCCCCGAAGCGGCAGCAGCAACGGGCTTGCGGGCAGGAACGCCGGTGAGCCTTGCCTATGTCGATATGGCGATGACCGCACTCGGCGCAGGCGTTCGCGGTGGAACGGCAGGAGCCGGATGCTCGACCATCGGTTCCACAGGCGTGCACATGCGTGCCAAGCCGATTGCCGACATCCACCTGAACAAGGAAGGCACCGGCTACGTCATCGCCCTGCCCATTCCCGGTATCGTCACGCAGGTGCAGACCAATATGGGCGCGACGATCAATATTGACTGGATATTGCAGGTCGCTGCCGATCTCATGTCGACGCCGGACAAGCCTATTTCGCTCGGTGACCTTATTCCCCGCCTTGATGTTTGGTTCAATGCCAGCCGTCCGGGGGCGATCCTCTATCATCCGTATATTTCGGAAGCGGGCGAACGCGGCCCCTTCGTCAATGCCTATGCCCGGGCCGGTTTCGTCGGCCTTTCCAGCCGCGACCGTTTCCCCGAAATGGTGCGGTCTGTCGTTGAAGGCCTCGGCATGGCAACGCGCGACTGCTACGCAGCCATGGGTGAAATGCCTGCCGAATTGCGCATCACCGGCGGCGCGGCGCGCTCGAAGGCTCTGCGCAGCACCCTTGCCGCAGCCGTGAATGCGCCAGTGCGTGTTTCCTCGCGCGAAGAGGCGGGAGCCGCAGGTGCTGCCATGATGGCTGCGGTGGCCATCGGCGCCTATCCCAGCATGGATGCATGTATTGCGGAATGGGTCGAGCCGCTGCTTGGCCCGTGCGAGGCCCCGGACGGTCCGCGCGCAAAGCACTATGAGGAACTATTCGTTGCCTATCAGGAAGCTCGGCTGGCACTGACGCCGGTATGGGGCAAGTTGGCACGCATATAGACTATGGGATGCAATTGCATCCGAAGGAGCATGAAATGGCTGAACCGGAAACCTGCGATCTGTTTGTCATCGGCGGTGGTATCAACGGCGCGGGCGTAGCCCGTGACGCCGCCGGGCGCGGCCTCAAGGTTGTGCTGGCGGAAAAGGACGATCTGGCGCAGGGAACATCATCGCGCTCCGGCAAGCTGGTGCATGGTGGCCTGCGTTATCTCGAATATTATGAGTTCCGCCTTGTGCGCGAAGCGCTGATCGAGCGCGAAGTGCTTTTGAACGCCGCTCCCCATATCATCTGGCCGATGCGTTTCGTTCTGCCGCACAGCCCGCAGGACCGTCCAGCCTGGCTGGTGCGGCTCGGCCTGTTTCTCTATGACCACCTCGGCGGTCGCAAGAAGCTTCCCGGCACACGCACGCTCGACCTGCGGCGCGATCCGGAAGGTACGCCGATCGTCGACCAATATACCAAAGGCTTCGAATATTCCGACTGCTGGGTCGATGATGCCCGTCTCGTTGCACTGAATGCGGTTGGCGCTGCTGAAAAAGGCGCGACCATTCTTACCCGCACGCCTGTCGTTTCCGCACGCCGCGAAAAAGGCGGCTGGATTGTGGAAACAAAAAACCGCGACACCGGCGAAACCCGCACATTCCGCGCGCGCTGCATCGTCAACTGCGCCGGACCATGGGTTACGGATGTCATCCACAATGTCGCTGGCTCCAACTCGTCGCGCAATGTGCGTCTCGTCAAGGGCAGCCACATCATCGTTCCGAAATTCTGGTCGGGCGCAAATGCCTATCTCGTCCAGAACCACGACAAGCGCGTTATCTTCATCAATCCTTATGAGGGCGACAAGGCGCTGATTGGCACCACCGACATCGCTTATGAAGGCCGTGCCGAAGACGTTGCAGCGGATGAGAAGGAAATCGAATATCTGCTGACTGCTGTGAACCGCTATTTCAAGGAAAAGCTCAGGCGCGAAGACGTGCTGCATTCCTTCTCCGGTGTTCGCCCGCTGTTCGACGACGGCAAGGGCAACCCTTCCGCCGTCACCCGCGATTATGTCTTCGACCTCGACGAAACCAACGACGCGCCGCTGCTCAACGTCTTTGGCGGCAAGATCACCACGTTCCGCGAGCTGGCGGAGCGCGGCATGCATCGCCTCAAGCACATCTTCCCGAAAATGGGCGGCGACTGGACGCATGGCGCACCGCTTCCGGGCGGCGAAATCGCCAATGCCGATTATGAAACCTTCGCCAATAGCTTGCGCGACACCTATCCGTGGATGCCGCGCACACTCGTCCATCATTATGGCCGCCTCTACGGTGCGCGCACGAAAGAAGTGGTTGCAGGCGCGCAAAACCTCGAAGGTCTCGGTCGCCATTTCGGCAGCAGCTTCTATGAGGCGGAAGTGCGCTATCTGGTAGCGAATGAATGGGCGAAGACGGCAGAGGACATTCTCTATCGCCGTACCAAGCATTACCTGCACCTGACCGAAGCCGAACGTACCGCATTCATCGCATGGTTCGACAACGCAAATTTTACTGCCTGAGGAAGCCATGGCTCTGACGCTTTCGCTGAACACCAATCCACTGGTCAACCGCTTTGCAGAGCCGGACGACCTGATCGAAACCGTGGCGCGCGACCTGCGCCTGCGTGACCTCCAACTCACCCACGAGTTCATCAATCCAAGCTGGCAGGCTTCGACCATTCGCCGCCTGACGCGCGACATGGACAAGGCACTGCAGCGCACCGGCGTTCGTGTCACCTCCGGCATGACCGGCCCCTATGGCCGTCTCAATCACTTCGGCCATCCGGACGCAGAAGTGCGCCGCTATTATATCGACTGGTTCAAGACCTTTGCCGACATTATCGGCGATCTTGGCGGCAAGTCGGTCGGCACGCAGTTTGCGATCTTCACCTACAAGGATTTCGATGACGCTTCGCGCCGCGAAGAGCTTATCAAGATTGCGATCGATTGCTGGGCGGAAGTCGCCGAACATGCGAGCAGTGCCGGTCTCGACTATGTCTTCTGGGAGCCGATGAGCATCGGGCGTGAATTTGGCGAGACGATTGCCGAATGCATGAAGCTTCAGGACCGCCTCACCGCTGCCGACATGGCAATTCCGATGTGGATGATGGCTGATATCGACCATGGCGATGTGACTTCCGCCAATCCGGACGATTTCGACCCCTACGCCTGGGCACGCGCCGTGCCGAAAGTCTCACCGATCATTCACATCAAGCAGAGCCTGATGGACAAGGGCGGACATCGTCCGTTCACCGCAGCGTTCAATGCCAAGGGACGCATCCAGCCAGAACCACTTCTGAAAGCCTTTGCCGAAGGCGGTGCGGTGGACAATGAAATCTGCCTTGAGCTGTCGTTCAAGGAACGCGAGCCGAACGACCGTGAAGTCATTCCGCAGATTGCAGAAAGTGTGGCTTTCTGGGCTCCGCACATTGACACCGGCGCTAAGGACTTGAAGATATAGACAATTTAAGGAACCGGACCGCTTTCAATGGCAGATGCTGATGATTCACTGGCGCTGCGCGCTGCATGGCTTCACTTCGTGGCGGGCATGACCCAGTCAGCCGTTGCGAAGCGCCTTGGTCTGCCGTCCGTGAAAGCGCATCGCCTTATTGCCAAAGCCGTCGCGGACGGTGCGGTGAAGGTCAGTATCGACGGTGACATAACCGAATGTATCGACCTCGAAAACCGCCTCGCCGATATGTACGGCCTCGATTATTGCGAAGTTGCCCCTGACATTGGCGAGGAGGGCCTGCCGCTCATGGCGCTTGGTCATGCGGGTGCGGATTTTCTGCGGCGCGAGATCGAGCATGGCGACCATGAAGTCATCGGCATCGGCCATGGCCGCACGCTTTCGGCCGCAGTCAACTATATGCCCCGCGTGGTAGCCAACGACCTGCGTTTCGTGTCGCTGCTCGGCGGCCTGACACGCAATTTTGCCGCCAACCCGCATGATGTGATGCACCGCATCGCCGAAAAGACAGGTATGCCCGCTTATGTGATGCCGGTGCCCTTCTTCGCCAACACGGCAGAAGACCGCGAAGTGCTGCTCGCACAACGCGGTGTCACCACCGTTTTCGACATGGGTTGCCAAGCTGAACTGAAGATCGTCGGCATCGGCACAGTCGATGCGCAGGCGCAGCTTGTCACATCCGGCATGATAGAACTGGCTGAAGTCGAAGAGATCGCCAGCCTCGGCGGTGTTGGCGAAATGCTCGGCCATTTCTTTGACGCCAATGGCCAGCGCCTCGAAACAGCGCTGACCGCCCGTACCATCGCTGCATCGGTCGAAAACGCGGATATGAGCCGAATTGTGGGCCTTGCCGGTGGAATTTCCAAGGTGGAAGCCATCCGCGCCGTGCTGAAAAGCGGTCGTCTTTACGGCCTCATCACCGATGAGCGCACGGCAAAAGCGCTCGTTGAACAGCCGAACGGAAAATAACATAATAACATTTTTATAATAGATTTTTTTGTGATTTTGTGATCTAACTTCACGCGATAAATGTTCCGCCAATGAGATCGGACGAGAGCGTGAAGCGCGACGACAGAAGACAGGCGATAATAAACCTTCTGATCGAAAATCAGGCCGTCGATCTCGACGATCTGGCGGATCGGTTTGCCGTTTCCAAAATGACGATCCATCGCGATCTGGATTCGCTGGAACATACCGGCGTGCTGCGCAAGGTACGCGGCGGAGCGACGATCGATACCGGTACACAATTTGAAAGCGATTTCCGCTTCCGCGAACGGCAGGACGGCGAAGCGAAGCAGAAGATGGCCCGTACCGCGCTCCAACTTGTCGAGCCGGGTATGACGGTGATGATCAACGACGGCTCCATGGCCGCAGTTCTCGGCGGTTTGCTTCTGGAAAAACGCCCGCTGACGGTCATCACCAACAACGCCGTCATCATTGATGAGCTGAAGGGTGAAAGCGGAATCAATCTCATCGCGCTCGGTGGAACCTATTCAGCCAAGTTCAATGCGTTTTTCGGCATTCTGACAGAAAGCGCCCTGTCACATCTGAGTGCCGATATCGCCTTCATTTCCTCGCCTGCAGTCAATGGCAAGCTCGTCTATCACATGGATGAGAATGTGGTGCGTACAAAGCGCGCCATGACGGCGTCCGCCGCCCGCACCTGTCTTCTGGTCAATCACCAGCGGTTCGGACGCCCCGCACTGCATGTCATGGCTGATCTTTCCGATTTCGACGCGATCATAACCGATGCCTCCCCCGACGCGACTGTACTGGCCGATCTCGAACAGGCTGGCATTGCACTGACCATCGCTGACGACTGCGCATAAACCTAAAGGACGAAAATTGAGCATGACCAAATTCTGGATTGGCACGAGCTGGAAGATGAACAAGACGCTGGCTGAAGCCCGCGTTTTCGCCGAAGCGCTGAAAACTGCCGATGCGAGCCGGTCGTCGGACATCCAGCGCTTCGTCATCCCGCCCTTTACCGCCGTGCGCGAAGTGAAGGAAATTCTCTCCGGCACATCCGTCAAGGTGGGCGCGCAGAACATGCATTGGGCCGATCAGGGTGCATGGACCGGCGAGATTTCGCCGCTGATGCTCAAGGATTGTAATCTCGATATTGTCGAACTCGGCCACTCGGAGCGCCGCGAACATTTCGGCGAAACCAACGAAACTATTGGCCTGAAAGTGGAAGCCGCCGTGCGTTACGGTCTGATCCCGCTCATCTGCATCGGTGAGACACTGGAAGACCGTGAAAGCGGACGCGCGGCGCAAGTGCTTGAAGAAGAAGTACGCGGTGCGCTTTCCAAGCTCTCCGATGCGCAGAAGCAGGCCGAAATCCTGTTTGCCTATGAACCGGTCTGGGCCATCGGCGAAAATGGCATCCCGGCATCGGCGGACTATGCAGATGCGCGACAGGCGGAAATCATTGCGGTTGCAGAAAGCGTGCTTGGTCGCCGCTTGCCTTGCCTTTATGGCGGCTCGGTCAATCCGGGCAATTGCGAAGAGCTGATCGCCTGCCCGCATATCGACGGTCTTTTCATCGGTCGCTCGGCATGGAACGTCGAAGGCTATCTCGACATTCTGGCCAAATGCGCCAACAAAATTGCATCCAAATAAGGAGTAACGTCATGAAAGTAGCAGTAGCAGGCGACAGCGCCGGCGAAGGTCTGGCCAAGGTTCTCGCTGATCATCTCAAGGATCGCTTCGAGGTTTCGGAAATCTCACGCACGGACGCTGGCGCAGATGCATTCTACGCCAACCTCTCCGACCGCGTGGCTTCCGCGGTGCTCGATGGCACCTATGATCGCGCCATCCTCGTTTGCGGCACCGGCATCGGTGTATGCATCGCGGCCAACAAAGTTCCCGGCATCCGCGCCGCGTTGACGCACGATACCTATTCGGCAGAGCGCGCAGCGCTTTCCAACAATGCCCAGATCATCACCATGGGCGCCCGCGTCATCGGCTCGGAAGTGGCCAAGACCATTGCCGACGCCTTCCTCGCTGAGACCTTTGACGAAAATGGCCGTTCGGCTGGCAATGTCAACGCGATCAACGAAGTCGACGCAAAATACAACGCACGTTGATCTTCAACGCATGAAACAAAAAAGCGGAGGGTTTCCCCTCCGCTTTTCTTTTGCCGTATCGACAGAATTTAGCTGAACTTCGGATCCAGCGAACCATCGCGATAGCGCTTTGCCATTTCGGAAAGCGGGATCGGACGGATCGAGGCAGCATGACCGGCAGTGCCGAACTGTTCGAAGCGCTCCTTGCAGAGCTTGGTCATCGCGGCCATCGCAGGCTTCAGGTATTTGCGCGGATCGAACTCGCTCGGATCTTCCTGCAGGACGCGGCGGATCTGGCCGGTCAGCGCCATGCGGTTGTCCGTGTCGATGTTGATCTTGCGCACGCCATGCTTGATGCCGCGCTGGATTTCCTCAACCGGAACGCCCCAGGTCGGCTTCATCTTGCCGCCATACTTGTTGATGATTTCCTGCAGCTCTTCCGGCACTGAAGACGAACCATGCATGACAAGATGCGTGTTCGGCAGCTTGCGATGGATTTCCTCGATCACATTCATGGCGAGGACGGAACCGTCCGGCTTGCGGCTGAACTTGTAGGCGCCATGCGACGTGCCCATGGCGATTGCCAGTGCATCGACCTTGGTTTCGCGCACGAATTTCACAGCTTCATCCGGATCGGTCAGAAGCTGGTCGTGCGACAGTACGCCTTCCGCGCCGTGGCCGTCTTCTGCATCGCCCATGCCGGTTTCGAGCGAACCCAGAACGCCGAGTTCCCCTTCCACCGAGATGCCGCCAAGATGCGACATCTCGCTGACCTGACGCGTGACGGAAACATTGTAGTCCCAGTCGGCAGGCGTCTTGCCGTCAGCCTTGAGCGAGCCGTCCATCATGACGGAGGTGAAGCCCGCCTGGATGGCGGTCATGCAGGTGGCGGCTTCGTTGCCATGGTCGAGATGCACGCAGACCGGAATATGCGGATAGATTTCCGTTACCGCATCCATCATGTGACGGAGCATGATGTCGTTTGCATAGGAACGCGCACCGCGCGAAGCCTGCAGGATCACCGGCGCATCGGCGGCATCCGCCGCTTCCATGATGGCAAGCGCCTGTTCCATGTTATTGATGTTGAATGCCGGGACGCCGTAACCCTGTTCAGCGGCGTGATCGAGCAATTGCCGCAGCGTAATGCGCGCCATTTCTAGCCTCCTAGAGCGCATCCCGAAAAGTGTGAAACGGTTTTCGGAACAAGATGCGCGTAAAAACAAATGGATGGAGCATTTCCAATGCTCCAGACGATGTCAGATCAGGTTATTTCGCGAAATATTCGCCGAGGATATCCACCTCTTCGGCCACGCCGAACACCAGCGCACTGCGCTCGTGATAGGTTTGCGGGACAATATCGAGAATGGATCTCGAACCGTCGGTCGCCTTGCCACCCGCCTCACGGGCGAGGAAAGCAATGGGATTGGCTTCGTAGACGAGCCGCAAGCGGCCCTTCTCATAGCCGGGGCGGCTGTCATTCACATAGAAGAACAGGCCGCCGCGCTGCATGATGCGGTGCATGTCGCCCACCGCAGCACCGAGCCAGCGCATGTTGAAGTTACGCCCGCGCGGACCATCCTTGCCAAGGAATGCATCGTTGACATAGGCTTGCATGCCAGCGGACAAATGCCGCTGGACGGATGCGTTGAACGCCAGATCGGACGTGTGTTCCGGCAGCGTCACATTGCGGCGCGTGATATGGAAAATCCCGCTTGCCGGATCGAATGTCGCGAAAATCACGCCCTCGCCGACCGAAAAGCCGAGATCGACCGAATTGCCATAGGAAACATAACCGGCTGCAATCTGGCGGTTGCCGGGCTGCAAAAACGGCTCCGCCGTATCTGCCGGGAAAATCGAGAAAATCGTGCCAAGCGGGGCACCTAGGCTCACATTGCCGGAGCCATCGAGCGGATCGATGGCGACAGCGATCAGCCCATCGGCCTTGCCTGCTACGGGAAGATCCGCTTCCTCCGAAAGAATGGAGGCCGCACCTCCCGCGATCAGCAGCTCAACGAACAGATTGTGCGAACCGACATCGATGCACTTCTGCTGGTCCTGATCGCTATTGACGCCGACAAGCTTGCCCGGATCGCCTGGAAGCGAACCGCGTGCGATGCGACCGGCAAGCCGCGCTGCGCCAGCCAGAATAGCCTTGATTGCATCGGCGGTCGCAAGGCGCAGCGCGTCCTTGCCAGCCCAGTTGTCGAGATAAGCGCCGACAGCTTCGGCTTCCACGCGATCGCTATCGCCAACAAGAACCAGCGGAGAAAAATTGCCAGCCACCGTCATTTGCCCTGCTCCAGCAAGAATTTGGCGCGGGCGATAATCGCCTCGGCCGTGATGCCGAATTTTTCATAGAGCACCTCGGCAGGTGCCGAAGCGCCGAAGCCATCCATGCCGATCACATCGTCTTCGCTGTCGACATAACGCGTCCAGCCGAACTTGCCTGCGGCCTCGACGGCGATGCGCGGCGCATCGCCCAGAACGCCCTTGCGGTATTCCTTGCTCTGCTTTTCGAACAGATCCCAGCTCGGCATGGAGACGACCGCTGTTGCGATGCCTTCTTCAGCAAGCTTTTCGGCAGCCTTCACAGCGAGCGACACTTCCGTGCCCGTGGCAAGCAATGTGATCTGGCGTTCGCCTTTTGCTTCACGCAGTACATAGGCGCCACGCGCGGAGAGGTTCTCGCCATTGTCGGTGCGCAACTGCGGCACGTTCTGGCGCGAAAGGGCCAACACCGAAGGCGTATGCGGATCGGAAACCGCCACAGCCCAGCATTCCAGCGTCTCAATCGTGTCTGCCGGGCGGAAGACGTGAAGGTTCGGCATGGCGCGCAAGCTGGCCAGATGTTCGACCGGCTGGTGCGTCGGACCGTCTTCGCCGAGACCGATGGAGTCATGCGTCAGCACATGGATGACACGCACACCCATCAGCGCCGAAAGGCGGATGGCGTTGCGGGCGTAATCGGAGAACACCATGAAGGTGCCGCCGTAAGGGATGAAGCCGCCATGGACCGCGATACCGTTCATGGCTGCGCCCATCGCAAATTCACGCACGCCGTAGCTGACATAGCGACCGCTGTTTTCCGGCGTGAAATCGCTGTCGACGGCAGGAACGCGGGTGAGGTTCGAATGGGTAAGGTCAGCCGAGCCGCCGATCATTTCCGGCAGGGCTGCCGTCAGGCTTTCAAGCGCGATCTGGCTTGCCTTGCGGGTCGCAACATTCTGCAGCTTGTCGAGGAGACGTTGCTTGGCATCGCCGACGACCGCTGCAAAGCCTTCCGGCAGAACGCCAGCAATACGACGGTCGAATTCGGCGCGTTCGGTTGCAGGCAGCGCATCGACGCGCTTTTGCCACGCTTCACGCTCCAAAACGCCACGCGCACCGGCTTCACGCCAGGCATTGAGCAAGGGGCCGGGAATTTCGAAAGCTTCCGCCGTCCAGCCGAGCGCTGCCTTGGTGGCGGCATTTTCAGCGGCACCCAGCGGCGCGCCATGCACGCCGCTCGTACCGGCGCGATTTGGCGAACCATAGCCGATGACAGTCTTGAGCGCGATCAGCGTCGGGCGGTCGGCTTGAGCCTTGGCGCGCGTCAGCGCCGCATCGATGGCATGATGATCGTGACCGTCGACCTTCTCAACATTCCAGCCACAAGCTTTGAACTTGGCTGGAATATCGTCGGTGAAGGCAATTTCCGTGCTGCCGTCGATGGTGATGCCGTTATCATCATAGAGCAGGATCAGCTTGCCGAGGCGAAGGTGACCGGCAAGCGAGATCGCTTCCTGTCCCACGCCTTCCATGAGGCAGCCGTCGCCGCAGAACACATAAGTGCGGTGATCGACAATATCCTTGCCGAACTGGCCGGCGAGCGCGCGTTCGGCGATTGCCATGCCGACCGAGCTGGCGAGACCCTGACCGAGCGGGCCGGTGGTCAGCTCAACGCCTTCTGTATGACCATATTCTGGATGACCGGCGGTCTTCGAACCCCACTGGCGGAAGTTCTTCAGCTCATCGATGGACACGTCCTTGTAGCCCGCCAGATAGAGCGCACTGTAAAGCAGCATCGAGCCATGGCCGTTGGAGAGCACGAAACGGTCACGGTCCGCCCAGTTCGGCGTCGACGCATCGAATTTCAGGTGCTTCGAGAACAAAACGGCTGCGGCGTCAGCCATGCCGAGCGGCATTCCCGGATGGCCGGAATTGGCAGCATCGACGGCATCGATCGAGAGAGCGCGAATGCAGTTGGCGAGTTGCAGCATATCTGATACGGGCGGGGCGAAATTCATCGGCGGCAACCTCCTTGCCAAAAGCAAAGCCTTGAGCATGTCCGGCAAACGAAACCCGGTTCGGTGCCGATATGCGTAAAACAACTAAGCCAGAGCGCATTGCGCTCGTGCTGCCTGAGATTTCGCAGTCCTTTTAAGGCCAGCCTCTCAGGCACCAATTGCGGTAACACCGTTTCAAAAGCATAACAATATGGCCATAACATTATAACGATTTAAATGTGATATTGAGTGTGATTTTTCTTTCCACACCCTTGTTTTTGGCCGTTTAGAAAGGGCGAATCGCAGCTTCAGCGCCGCGACTCACCTCCCAAAACGCAAAAAAGCAATCCGTGGATGACCACGGACTGCTCCTTATAATAGTATCGAGATGAGGCGGATTACGCACCGGCCATGCGCTGGCGCCGCTCACGCAAAAGCATCGGACCGTATTCGAGAACATAAAGCCCGAAAGCGCCCATCCAGAGCAAAGCCGATGCGGCGAGGATGGTATGGAAGAAATTCGGCATGACTTCCGCCAGCGGGCGGATCAGCGCGGCGGCGACCAGGCACAGATAGGCAATCTGCGTGACGGGCGAGGCCGTCAGCTCGCGTCCGGTATGGCCTCGCGTCGCCCGCGTCATGACCGCCAGCATCATGCAGCCGATTGCGCCGACAGTCACGACATGCAAGGCGGAATAGGGGTTGAGGCGATCAATGGCGGAAAGACCGATGGCGATGAAACCGAGCGGGATGAACGCATAGGCGACATGAAGAACCAGCAGCAGCTTTTCCCTCGCCACAGACCATCCCCGCCAGCGGTAAAGCCGCACGATGTGAAACAGGGCTGCGATCCACGCCAGCACCGCCGTTATCGTCTGATCAGGAGCGGCGATCCAGCCGATGCAGGCAGCCACCCCGACAAGAATGCTGAAACCGTCATAGCGGTTGAACGGCACCGGAAAGCGTATCCGCCCCATCTTGTTGAGCCAGTTGCGGGTGAAGCTTGGCACAATGCGCCCACCGATCACCATGACCAGCAGGACATAGGCACTGACACCAATGCGGTTGGCCAATGCCACGTCGCCATCGGTCAGGATCAGATAATGAAAGACGAGATTGGCAACCATCACCGTTGCCACGCCGACCAAAACCTTCAGGTTTTTCCACTGGCGCCCGGCAATGATTTCCCGCGCGCAGATGAAAAGCAGCAAGGGCAGAAACAGGCCTTCGACCGCAACGGCGAACCGTATATCGACAAGATCAGGCTCCAGAAACACGAGCCTGCCCGCAATCCACACCCCGAAGAGAACCGCAAGCGGCATCCCCGACACCGGCAGACCGCCGGTCCAGTTCGGAATGGCTGTCAGCAGGAACCCTGCCAAAACGGCGGAGGAGAAGCCAAACACCATTTCATGGGCATGCCAGTTCAGCCCGCCATAGGAACCGCCGAGCGGCATTCCAAGCGTCAGCGACAATATCCAGAAAAGCATGGCCAGAACGGCCCATATGGCTCCGCCCAGAAAAAATGGGCGGAAGCCATAGCTGAGGAGGACGGGACCAGTCATTTTCAGTCCACGCGGCATACCTTTTTGATCGGATGGCATCGCAGCAGGTACTGCCTGCAGGCTTGGCTGTCTGGTCATGATGTCCTCGTCATGTAGCCGGTTCAAGTTCGGCTCATCGAGAGTTTTCGGTCAATCTTATTTGGCGCTGGCGATGACCTTATCCAGCCGCTCCTGAACGATCTTCGGCTTCTTGGCAGAAACGATCTGGTCGAGATTGGCCGGGTTGTCACCGACAGCGATGAGCGCGATCATGCCCATGGCATAATGCGGTGTGCACTTTACCATATATGCGCCGGGATGGGTAACCGTCAGCACATAGTTCTCATTGATCTTGCTTTTGAATTTTTCGGCACCTTCGGGGATCATGTCCTTGATGGACTCGACATTGTGCCCTTTGTCGATCGGTATGAAAGTGATCGTGTCACCGGGATTGGCCTTGATATAGGCGGGCTCGAAAACCATGGCGCCTTCGGCACCCTTGTTGAGCATGTGAACTTCGATATTTTCGGCAAGGGCTGGGGCCGCCAGCACCGAAAGAATGCCTGCTGCAGCAAATTTGATCGCGAGGTTACGCATTTTCGTCCTGATCTCCATCGATTGGCGCACCTGCCGTCTCGGCTTTGACACGCCACGTCACGGGATGTAGACCTGTCGTCTGCCAACCTCTTTGATCTGGATCAAACAGGTGAAGTTATTCCTGATAATGACGCTCAAATTACAATAGAAGCCAAAAGGAGCGCCTCAGCGCTCCCTTCGACTATGGTTTCAGTTCTTGGCCGCAACGACCACGACTTCGATCAATCGCTTCGGGTCGCCCAGATCGGCGATGCCAATCGTGGCGCGGGCGGGAAGGTCGTCCCCATCCAGCCATTCGAGCCAGGCTTCGTTCATCTCTTCCTTCTTCGACATGTCGCTGATGTAGATGCGTGCCGAGACGAGCTGTGTCTTGTCCGAGCCGCATTCGGCAAGTACGTCGTCCAGTTTGGCGCAGACTTGCTGCGTCTGTTCCTTCATGCCGAGCGAAATATCGGACGCCGCATGTCCACCGACGAAAATGAGACCGTTATGCTCCACTGCCGCATGCATGATGCGATGCTTCCGGTAACGCGTTACCATAATTATACCTCTCTTACAGAATTGAATTTCAAATGAGATGACCCGTCACGCAGGCGCGTAACGAGAAAGATCGACGGCGAGCGGCGCGTCGGTCAGAAGGTCGGCCAGCAGTCTGCCTGCGAAAGGTCCGATGGTGAGCCCGGCTGCGCCGAGCCCGTTTCCGACGGTCAGACCCGAGACGCCCGGCACACGGCCCAGGATGGGCTTCATGCTCCGGGATGCCGGACGGAAGCCAATGCGTGTTTCGATGTGGGTCGCGTTTGCAAGGCCAGGAGCCACTGCCAGCCCCGCATTCAGTACTTCAGCCTCCCCACCTGCCGTTACGCGAAAATCAAAGCCTGAATTATCTTCGCGAGTAGCGCCGATCACCACGCGGGAATCGTCGAATGCCAACAAATAATGGCTACCCATGGGCAGGAGCACCGGCCAGTTCGAAGTCTGGACACCCGGCAGACGAAGATGAATGATCTGCCCCTTCTGCGGTTCAACCGGATGATCGAGACCCAGCGGATCAAGTATCTGCGAAGCCCAGGCACCGGCGGTCACGACGATTTCGTCTGCCTCAACCACAGCACCGTCGCCTGCAGAGCAAACCGGCTTGCCGTCCTTCAAAACGAGTGAAACCCGATCCTGTCGCACTTTCGCACCAAGAGAGGCCGCAGCGCGCAACATGGCTGCTGCAAGCAGCCGTGCATCGACGCGAGCTGCACCCGGAATGAAGATCGCTTCCATATCGTCGCGCAGTGGCGGAAATTTCTCGCGCGCCGCTGCTGCGCTCAGATGCTCGACCGTGCCTGCCTCCGGAACATTGGCGACCCGACGCGCTACTCGCTCGGCGGCAGCTTCGAATTCCTGCCTGTCTTCGGCGACGACCAGACCGCCGACCTTGCCATAACCGAGATCGGTTTCGCCGAATGATTTGAGTCCTTCCACCAGCGCCGCATAATAGGCCGCGCCTGCGGCATACATATCGTAAAAGGGACCATCCTCAAGTTTGGTTGCCCACGGACATACGATACCGGCACCGGCAAGCGTGGCCTTGCCTTCATGCTGGGCGTCGACGATTTCGACGTCGATGCCCTTGCGGGCGAGATGGTAGGCCGTGCTTGCACCAAGTATGCCCGCACCGATAATCAGGACTTTCATATCTGCTCCCGTATCTGCTCTCATGCGAATGCGCAGTTTGAGGCGGCCCCCAGCGAAACGTGTCGGGAACTGCCTGACTATTCAACTATTCCACGGTGACACCGGAGAACCGGCTCGTCCCGAAAATTGCGGGCTCGAAACCCTTCACATTTTTGGCAACCGTCGTCAGCGTGTCGGCACCGCCGAGAATGACCGCAGGCGCTTCCTCGTAGAAACGTCTTTGCGCCTTCTCATAGAGCTCGATGCGCTTCTCCTTGTCTGTAACGCGGCCGGCCTCATTCATCAGGCTGATAAATTCCTTGTCGCACCACGCGCCCACATTGGACGGACTTGGCTTGCCCTCGGAATCGCAGATGAAATAATTGTTGGGAATCTGGCTCGGGTCGGGGAAATCATAAATACCGCCAAACATCGCGACCGGCGCTTCGCCAGCCCGCGCGCGCTGGATATATTCACCCCATTCAAAAGAGACGATTTCCGCCTTCACACCGATCTTGGCCCAGTCGGCTTGGATCATTTCCGCAGCACGGCGACCATTCGGCATATAGGGCCGATAGACCGGAACGGCCCAGACCTGCGTTGAAAAACCGTCTGGATAACCGGCTTCCGCCAGAAGCGCCTTGGCCTTTTCAGGATTATATTCGTGTGGTGGCAGATCCTTGGCATGTCCCCAGAGGACCGGCGGGATCAGCGCTCCCGTGGATACACCCATGCCGCTATAAACCGCTTCAACCAGCGCGGGGACATTGATTGCTTCAGCAAGAGCAGTTCGCACGCGCTTGTCCTGAAACTTCTCGTCACGGAAGTTGAAATCGATAAAGCCGGTCGAGGCCACCGGTGTCTGCTTGAGTTCAAGCGTTTCGCTCTTCTCGATCGTCGCGCGATCCGCAAGATTGGGGTAAAGCGCAATCTGGCACTCGCCTGCAAGTGCACGTTGCAGGCGCACCGACGCATCCGTGCTGATCGCCATAATGAGTGCGTCGACCATCGGTGTGCGGCTTTTGTCACCGATAGCCGCCCCCCAGGTTTCCTTGAACGGCGCAAGCCGCACGATGGCATCCTGCTGATAGGCCTGCAAGGCGAAAGGGCCTGTCCCGATGGGGTCCATATCGAAAGTCTGCGGCGTTCCAGCCTTCAGGAGAACATCGGCATATTCCGCCGAGGTGATAGCGAGCGACTGGTGCGCCACAACGCCGACAAAAGGTGCCAAAGGCTCCTTCAAGGTGAAGGCGACAGTGTAGTCGTCGATCTTCCTTACCGATTGCAGAGTGTCGGCAAGCTTGGTGTTGAATGTGACGTAGTTGCCGCCATTGATTTTGGCGTAGGGGTTCTCCGGACTCATCATCCGGTCGAAAGTGAAAACCACATCATCCGCGTTGAAATCCCGACTTGGCGTGAACTGCGCATTGGACTGCCATTTGACACCCTTGCGCAGCTTGAACGTGTAGGTACGACCGTCATCCGAAATCGTCCAGCTTTCGGCAAGCGAGGGTTCCAGATCGGAACTGTTCGCCTTCACCGAGACGAGATTGTCGTAAATATTGCCAAGAACGTTCGATGTGGTGCCGTTGCTGCTTAGCTGCGGATTGAAGATTTCCGGCGATCCCTCGACGCAAACCGACAATATTCCCGCATGAGCGGGAGCTGACAGCGACAGGGCCAGCATCGCCGACCCCAATGTGGAAGCAAAGGCCGATGGACGGGCCAGTCTCATGCGCATTCCCCTTTTTATGAAACGAACCGCCTGGCGGCCCGTCGTGCTTTCTTGCAGGGAGAAAAGCGAGACAGGGTATAATTGTCAAATATCAAATTATCCTATCATTATAACCAAACCTCATATTGTCGATTCCAGACGAAAGCGCCTGCATGAACATCCGCCAACTCGAAGCATTTCACAACACGATAGAAACCGGGTCGGTTACGCTTGCTGCCGAACGGATGCGGATTTCGCAACCAGCTGTCAGCAAGCTCCTGCGCAGTTTTTCCGATACCTGCGGTTTCCAGCTTTTCATTCGCTCCGGCGGGCGCCTGACACCAACGCTCGAAGCACGCATGCTCGCTGTCGAGGTCGCCAAGATGTTTTCCGGTACGGCGCGGGTGGCGCGGCTGGCCGATGCTGTGCGAAATCAGGAGTGGGGCGAGATAACGCTCGTCGCGCCGCCGGCGCTCACCACGCGGTTTCTGGCGCAATCGCTCGCGCCGCTCCTCGCCGACCAGCCGGATATCCATTTCACCATGCGCAGCCTGCCCTCCCCACGCATCATCGATCTCGTTGCCGCACAACAGGTTGATATCGGCCTCAGCGTGCTGCCATTTGAACACCCGAATGTCGAGACTGAACGCCTCATGCGGTTTGAAATGGTCTGCGTGCTGCCAGCCGGTCATCCGCTTGCCGACAAGGCCGTCATCGATCTGGAAGACCTCGGCAGCGCCCCCTTTGTGTCGCTGGCCCGAGACGATTGTTCGTTGATGACCATCGACCGCGCCTTCCAGATCAAGGGCGTGCAGAAGAGAAACCGCATAGAAGTTCCACTTTCCGAGACGGCCTGTTGCTTCGTGGCCAATGGCGTGGGTGTTTCCATCGTCCCTTCCTTTGTTGGCCTCGATTTTGGTCCCGATATGCTGATCAGGCGACGCATCGTGCCAGAAACGACCATCGATCTCTGGCTGCTTACATCCAAAAATCATCCACGCTCGCTCGCGGCCAACAAACTGATTGATTTTCTTCGCCAGGCTGTCGCACCATTTGATGCACGGCGGTAAGGAGACCGCCCCTTCCACGCCAGCCCTTTTGCCGCAGTCTCCGCCCCGCCTGTGCGGCATGACAACCCTGCATGCATCTTGTATGCATTTAACGAACGATATTCGCCTACACTCGGCCCACCCCTAAGAACTGCGTCCAAAGAATTGCGCCCAAGAATTGGATAGGAATGACAGAATGAGCGACACCATTTCGATTTCGACAGAAGAACTCGCCAAGCTTGTGCGAGAAATCCTGCACAGAACGGGTTTCAGCGCCGATCATGCCGCAGCCATTGCCAAGACGATTGTGGCGGGTGAACGCGACGGCTGCAAATCGCATGGTGTCTACCGTATCGAAGGCTGCCTGCGCACGCTGAAGAGCGGCAAGGTTGTCGCCGATGCCGTCCCGGTCGTCACGACCGACGACAGCGCCGTCGTCCGCGTTGATGCCAAGGGCGGCTTTGCCAATCTAGCATTCGAGCGCGGCACGCCTGCCCTCGTCGAGAAGGCACGCAAGCTCGGTATCGCAGCGCTGGCGATCAACGACTGCACCCATTTCGCAGCCTTGTGGCCTGAAGTCGAAGCACTTGCCGAACAGGGCCTTGCGGCAATGGCCATGTGCCCGAGCTATGCCACCGTGGCGCCAGCAGGCGGAACGAAGCCGCTTCTCGGCACCAACCCATTCGCCTTCGGCTGGCCTCGCTCCGGCGATTACCCTTATGTGTTCGACTTTGCCACCAGCGTTGCCGCGCGTGGCGAACTGGAACTTTACCGTCGTGCCGGAAAGCAGCTACCCGAAGGATGGGCCGTCGATGCGGACGGTAATCCGACGACCGATCCTGAAGCCGCCCTTGCAGGAGCAATGCTGCCGTTTGGCGGGCACAAGGGATCGGCCATCTCCACGATGATCGAGCTTTTGGCCGGTGTGATGATCGGTGATTTCACCAGCCCCGAGGCGCTGGACTTCCTTGGCACGACGACGCTTGCGCCGCGCCACGGCGAACTCATCATCGCCTTCGACCCTGCCCGCATGGCAGGTGGCCGCGGCAACCCGCAGGAGCGTGGCGAAATCCTGATCGAAGCGATTGCCGGACAGGGCGCACGCCTGCCGTCACAGCGCCGCTTTGCCGCCCGTCGCGATTCACTGGCCAAGGGCATTGCGCTCACCGCAGCCGAGATCGCGTTGTTGGAAAAACTGAAGGAAAAGGGTCTCGACGCAGTGTCATGATCCCAAACAAAAAGGCGCCGGAATTCGGCGCCTTTTTGTTTTATCTGTGAAGGGTCAGGACCTAGATTTCAGGCGGCGTATTTCGCCGCTGCGCCGCCCTGCTTGTTCCAGTCGGCATACCAGGTCTGGAAGAGCTTCAACTGGGTTTCGCAATAGCCGCGCTGGCTATCGGACAGCTTGTCCGTCTCGTTGAAATGCAGTTCATATTCCGGATTGCCGGTCAGAACCATCATATGCTTGTAGAAGAGAACGAGGTCCGGGCCTTCATCGAAGGATGACAGTACGTCCAGTGCGGCTTCCAGTTCCAGCGCCAGCTTGCGCGCCGCGACATCGCCTGTGGCGGCCGCCTTCGACAATGCCACGAGATGCTGGACTTCCTTCGGCAGCACATTGCCGATGCCGGTGATGGCACCGGTTGCACCGCAATTGACGAAACCGTGGAAAACGCCGGTATCGACACCGACCATCAGGGTTACATTGTCATCGGCGCTCGTGATGTTTTCGGCTGCGTAACGCATGGCTTCCGCACCGCCGAATTCCTTGAAGCCAATGAGGTTCGGATGTTCCGCACGCAGTGCGAAGAAAAGGTCGGCGCGGGTCGCAAAGCCGTAATACGGGCTGTTGTAGATAACGGCTGGCAGATCAGGAGCTGCCGCAAGGATCGCCTTGAAATGGGCCTTCTGCGCCGAGATCGACGACCCACGCGAGAGAACGCGCGGAATGACCATCAGGCCCTTCGCGCCAACTTTCTGCGCATGGGCCGCGTGGGCGGCGGCGATCTTCGTGTTGACAGCGCCGGTGCCGACGACGACGGGCACGCCTGCCTTGGCAAGCGCTTCGACGCCAGCCATGCGTTCCTCGTCCGAGAGAAGCGGCCAGTCACCCATGGAACCGCAATAGACAACCGCAGACATGCCCTTCGCGATCAGTTCCTTGCCTTTGCGGACCAGCGCATCGAAATCCGGCGTGCGGTCGGGCTTGCAGGGGGTCATGAGGGCCGGAATGCAACCGGAGAAAATGTTAGAGGTCATAGCGTCGTTCCTTGGACGTTTTTCCTTGAGCGTTCTTCACGCGGGCTGGATCTACAATCGGTCTGCCGAACCTTGTATTGAAATCAAATATACACTTTGTATTTTTCTTGTCGACCAAAATTTTTGTTTGAGGTAGGATTGCTTGACTGGATGCGCATTTCCAGCAAAAGTGCGAAGCGGTTTTGCGTTGGATAATGCGTAAAAACAAATGGATAGAGCATTTCCCACGCTTCAGAGGATAGGAAGCGCTCTATGCTGAAACTGGTGTTTGGAGCGCAGTTTGCCGCGCCGTACCTATTTTCGGGTCGCCAAAACATCACGACTGAGGACAGACAAGATCATGGACAAAGACGACGCAAACCAGACAGCCGACCGGAAGAAGGGTTCAGGTGTCAAACTGGTTTACGACGTGCTGCGCGACGAGATTATCGATCTTTCGCTTGCGCCGGGTAGCCCCATTGATGAAAACCAGTTGGCCGAACGCTTTTCCATGTCGCGCACGCCTATACGTGAGGCTTTGGTGCGGCTGGCAAGCGACGGCTTCGTAACCACGCTGCCCAATCGCTCGACCGTTGTGTCCAATATCGACTTTCTGAGCCTCCCCGCATTTTTCGACGCGGTAACGCTGATGTACCGCGTAACGACGCGGCTTGCCGCCCGCAACCGGACCGACAGGGACCTTGAAAACATCCGCGCGCATCAGGAAGCTTTTGCCCGCGCCGTCCGCTCACAAAACGCGCTGGAAATGATCGCGACCAACCGCGATTTTCATGCGGCTATTGCGGAAGCGGGGCGCAATCCCTTCTACACCACCTTCTTTTCGCGGCTTCTCGATGAAGGGCGCAGGCTGTTGCGCCTCTATTACCAGTCTTTCGCCGACCGCCTGCCCGAGCGCTACGTCACTGAGCATGAAGACATGATCCGCGCCATTGAAGAACGGGACGTGGATACCGCCGACCTGCTTGGCAAGGCGCATGGAGACCAGATCGTCTATCAGATCCGCAAGCTGATTGCGGAAGACCGTCGCGATCAGCTCGATTTATAGAGCAGCAATTCCGGCGGAAAGACCGCCGTCAAACGGCTTCCGGCAATTGCCGTAATTCCGTCAGCCGGTCGAACCACCCAAGCGTTGCCTTGCTATCCGCCGCCAGAAGGATACCGCAGTCACCGGCAAAGTCGTTCCATCCGTCGACATAGGTTTCCCGCACCACCGTCAGCACCGGAATCTGGCGCGCATATGCCGTTTCGATGATGGCGCGGAAACCGTGCCCTTCCGTCTCGCCCTTGCCGAAACGGTTGAGGATCAGAACATCGGCGCCGTCATCCAGTTCCGCCAGAAGCGAGCCTGCTACATCGGCAAGGGCCGCCGGGTCGAGGCGGCATCCCTTCGAACCCGAGCCGAGCGACTGCGAGATGATCTGCGTCACGCCGGTGCCTATATGCTTGATCTCGATATCGCGACAGCATTCATCCGTGTTCTTTTCGCGGTGCTGAAGAAAGCCCACAACGTGCAGTCCAGCCTGTCTGGCCCGATGTGCCACGCCTGCCAGAAGCTGGTCAACCGGCTCGTCCTTCGCGGCCCGGATGGCCGCAAGCGTCGGTACACCGCTCATCCATCCGCTCCCTCATTCGAAAGCAGATCGATACCAGTGATATCGGCATCTGCTGCGAGGATCGCGATATATTGCGACACGGCCTTCGACCAGGTGGAGGCTTCCAGCCACCCGGCAATCCTGTCGGCAACATAGTCGAACGGGAGCTCTTCGCCTTCGATGCGGCGATCAAGGCGCACAATGTGAAAGCCAAAGCGGCTTTCAATAGGCGCTGGCGTTATTTCGCCGGGCGTGAGGCGCTCCAGCGCCCGTTCGAATTCAGGCACTGTGCTGCCGCGTGTGAGCTGGCCGAGATTGCCGCCTTGCGCGCCCGAAGGGCAGGACGAGTATTCATGGGCGACCGAAGCGAAGGTGGCAGGCTCGGTAATCACCGAGGTAGCCAGATAGGATGCCGTCGTGCGGGCCTCCTCACGCTCGCGCTGGTCGGTCGGATCGGCGGCGATCAGGATGTGACTTGCCTCCAGAATGGGCGCACTGGTGAAGCGATGGCGGTTTTTTTCGTAGAAGCGCAAGGCTTCCTCGCGCGTGGCGGAAGGCACCTCGACCTCCCGTTCAATCACCATGCGCACGAGGGCATCTTCATCAGTCTCGCTGCGCCCCTCCGCATCTTTCTCGCTTTCTGGCACGATGCCGGTTTCCCTTGCGCGCTGCAGAAGAAGTTCACGCACGGCAAGCGCCCGGGCGGCAGCAAGCAGTGCCGCGCCGGGATTTTCCGACGGATGGTTTTGTGCCTCCGTCAGAATGTCGGTTTCGTTGATCGCCACGCCATTGACGGACACTGCATCGAAAACCGGGCGTGGTTTTGGCGGCACCCGCGTATCCGGCTCCTGATAGGTCGTGTAACCGGTGTTATGATCATGGGCGTGGGCGTGGGCGCCCTGATGCTGTTCAGACGGCTGTTTCCGGTCAAAAAGTGTCACCATGAGCCTTACTCCGCAGGAATACGCATATGCGAGGGCTGAGCCGTATGGTTGCGCTCACGCACGACCTGATAGCCCGGACGCCAGATGTAGCGGACCGGCGCACTCAGCATATGCACAAGCCGCGTGAACGGGAACAGCAGGAAGATGGTCAGCCCCAGGAAGATATGCATCTTGAAGATGAACGACGCATTGGCGATGTAGCTGGATGCCGCCGGATTGAAGGTGAAGATACCTTGTGCCCAGTTCATGAATGTCACCATTTCGCCGCCGTCGATATGCTGCAACGAGATCGGGATGGTGCCGAGCCCCAGCAGAAGCTGCAACCACAACAGAATGATAATCAGCGTGTCGGATGGCCGCGAGGACGCACGAACGCGCGGATCGAATACACGGCGATGCACAAGCATGCTGGCGCCAACGATTGCCATCATACCGGCGATGCCACCCGCCACAACGGCGAGAATCTGCTTTGCCTCATGACTGACGCCGAGCATGTCGAAAACCCAGATCGGCGTCAGCAGGCCGACCAGATGGCCAGCGAAGATAAACAGCACGCCGAGATGGAACAGAACCGACCCCCACATGAGCTGCTTGCGCCGCAAAAGCTGGCTTGAGCCGGAACGCCAGGTATAGGGCTCGCGGTCATAGCGGAAGATCGAGCCGAGCACGAGCACGCTCAGTGCGATGTAGGGATAGATGCCGAAAAGAAACGTATGGAGGTAAGCCATCTTCCGTCTCCTATATATGTGATGGGTTGGACGGGTTGCCGGGCTTGCGCTGTGCTGCACGCATCTGCATGCGCAACCGGTCCGGGCCGCAGGAATTTTCGCCTGCATTGCCGCCAAACGTTACCGCTTCTTCTTCCCATATGCGGTCGAGCGCGGCCAGATCGTTCGGATCATCTTCTTCTTGCCGCAGCAACTCCCCGACGAGATTCTTGTCCGGCTTGGCATTGGCGACATGAAGCAGCGCCGCAAAGGCGTTGGCATAAGGCGACTGGCGCTTGCGCAGACGCTCACCGATGGCCGCTGTAATATGGCCGGTCTGAGTGAGAAGATCGTGGATTTCCTCTG
This sequence comes from Ochrobactrum sp. A-1, assembly GCF_022488005.1. Taxonomy (NCBI): domain Bacteria; kingdom Pseudomonadati; phylum Pseudomonadota; class Alphaproteobacteria; order Hyphomicrobiales; family Brucellaceae; genus Ochrobactrum; species Ochrobactrum sp. A-1. The sequence goes on along the minus strand of NZ_JAKVQC010000007.1, from coordinate 1,514,616 downwards.
GCGAGCGTGTCGACAGGAATTCGAGGAACAACGGCAGATAGTCCGGCAGTTCCTTGGCATCGACGACAAAGCCATTCTCGTCATACATCTTCATGAGATCGACCATAGCCTGGCCGCGGTCGCGGCTTTCACCATGCACATGCTCGAAAAGATGCAGCGACAGCGAGCGCGTGCGGTCAAAAAGGTGCACGTAACGTTCCTGCGCCTCGTAGAGATCGCAGTCGCAGACATAATCGACAAGGCTGTCGAGCAGCCTGCGGATGCCGGGGGAAAGCTTTTCCCCGGCCAGTGCTTTTTTCAGTTCCTCGCCGCCGAGTTGCAACTCTGCGGTCGGATAGGAAAGCAGCAGCGAAATGATTTTCAGGGTCTTGTTCATTACACCTGCTCCCGGAAAATATCCGTTGGTGTCTGGACGACCTTCTGGCGCTTGGAGCCGAACAGGTCTTCGGTCGACGTTCCACCCGAACAGCCATTGCCGAAAGTGAAGCCGCAGGAGCCGCGCACGTCATAGGCATCCTCGGTGATTTCACGATGCGTGGTCGGGATGACGAAGCGGTCCTCGTAATTGGCAATCGCCATGATGTGGTACATTTCCTCGATCATCGCACCGCTCATGCCGACGCGATCGGCAATCGCCTCATCGATAACGCCATCAACAGTCTTGGCGCGCATATAGGCACGCATGGCGAGCATGCGTTCCAGCGCCGAGATGACCGGCTCTTCCTTGCCTGCTGTCAGAAGATTGGCAAGGTAGCGGACCGGAATGCGCATGGAACGGACATCCGGCAGCGGACCATCCATGCCGAGCTTGCCAGATGCAGCAGCAGACTGGAGCGGCGAGAGCGGCGGTACGTACCAGACCATCGGTAGAGTGCGATATTCAGGATGAAGCGGGAAGGCGATCTTCCAGTCCATCGCCATCTTGTAGACCGGCGAATGTTTCGCCGCTTCCAGCCATGCTTCCGGCACGCCGTCCTTGCGCGCCTGCTCGATCACGGCAGGATCGTTCGGATCGAGGAAGATATTGAGCTGTTCTTCGTAGAGATCCTGCTCATTAGCCGTGGACGCAGCCTCCGAAATGCGGTCGGCATCATAGAGCATCACGCCCAGATAACGGATGCGGCCCACGCAGGTTTCCGAACATACGGTCGGCTGACCGGCTTCAATGCGCGGATAGCAGAAGATGCACTTCTCGGACTTGCCTGAACTCCAGTTGTAATAAATCTTCTTGTAGGGGCAACCGGAGACGCACATGCGCCAGCCGCGGCACTTTTCCTGATCGATCAGGACGATGCCGTCATCCTCGCGCTTGTAGATCGCACCCGACGGGCAGGCCGCAACGCAGGTCGGGTTGAGGCAGTGCTCGCACAGGCGCGGCAGATACATCATGAAGGTGTTTTCGAACTGGCCGTAGATTTCCTTCTCCACGCCTTCGAAATTGTAGTCCTTCGAGCGCTTGGCGAACTCGCCGCCGAGAATTTCTTCCCAGTTCGGCCCCCATTCGATCTTTTCCATCCGCTCGCCGGAAATCAGCGAGCGCGGGCGGGCGGTCGGCATGGTCTTGCTTTCGCCTGCCGTCTGGAGATGGCCGTAATCGAAGTCGAACGGCTCGTAATAGTCGTCGATTTCAGGCAGGTCCGGATTGGCGAAAATCTTGGCGAGGATGCGCCACTTGGAGCCCATCTTCGGCTCGATCTTGCCGTTTTTCTTGCGGACCCAGCCGCCGTTCCACTTCTTCTGGTTTTCCCATTCCTTCGGGAAACCGATGCCGGGCTTGGTCTCGACATTGTTGAACCAGGCATATTCCACGCCTTCACGGTTGGTCCAGACGTTCTTGCACGTCACGGAGCAGGTGTGGCAGCCGATGCACTTGTCGAGATTGAGCACCATTCCAATTTGCGCACGGATTTTCATTCTGCTGCCTCCTTCGCTGCGGAGCTCTGGTTGCCTTCTTCAAGCGGACCTTCCATCCAGTCCACTTTCTCAAGCTTGCGCACGACCACGAACTCGTCGCGGTTGGCACCAACGGTTCCGTAATAGTTGAAACCATAGGACTGGTGGGCATAGCCGCCGATCATATGCGTCGGCTTGGTGATGATGCGGGTGACGGAGTTGTGAATGCCGCCGCGCTGGCCGGTGAGCGGCGAGCCGGGCGTGTTTACGATCTTCTCCTGCGCATGATACATGAAGACGGTTCCGTCCTTCATGCGCTGGGAGACGACCGCACGGGCCACAATGGCGCCATTGGCGTTGTAGACTTCCACCCAGTCATTATCGACGAGGCCTGCCCTTGCGGCATCAGGCTCCGAAATCCAGACAACCGGCCCGCCGCGATTGAGCGTCAGCATCAGGAGATTGTCCGTATAGGTGGAGTGGATGCCCCATTTCTGGTGCGGCGTGATGAAGTTCAGCACCAGATGCGGCTTGCCGTCCGCCTTTTCACGGATTGCCGGGTTGACCGTCTTGGTATCGATCGGCGGGCGATAGACGCAGAAGCCTTCGCCAAATGCACGCATCCACAGGTGATCCTGATAGAGCTGCTGACGACCGGTCAGCGTGCGCCACGGGATCAGCTCATGGACGTTAGTATAGCCTGCATTGTAGCAGACGGTTTCGGATTCGATGCCCGACCAGGTTGGCGAGGAGATGATTTTGCGCGGCTGCGCAACAATATCGCGATAGCGGATCTTCTCGTCTTCCTTGGGGATAGCGAGATGCGAATGGTCGCGTCCTGTGAACTTCGACAGCGCTTCCCATGCCTTGACCGCCACTTCGCCGTTGGTTTCCGGCGCGAGCGACAGAATGACCTCGGTTGCGTCGACGTCGGTATAGATGCGCGGACGTCCCTCGCTTGCCCCTGGCTCATGAACCTTGCCGTTCAGATTAGCGAGCAGCTCGACCTCGTGTTGGGTATTCCATGAAATGCCCTTGCCGCCATTGCCCAGCTTGTCGAGAAGCGGTCCGACGGAGGTATAGCGCTTGTAGAGGTTCGGATAATCGCGCTCCACAACCACGACCGATGGCATCGTCTTGCCGGGAATCGGCTCGACTTCACCCTTCTTCCAGTCAAGAACATCCTTCGGCTGCGCCAGTTCGCCCGCCGTGTCATGCAGGGTCGGCACAAGAACGATGTCCTTCTCGACGCCCAGCACTTCCGGTGCCACTTCCGAGAACTTCCGGGCGATACCCTTGAAGATTTCCCAGTCGCTGCGCGCTTCCCATGCCGGGTCGGCTGCGCTCGACAGCGGATGGATGAAGGGATGCATGTCGGAAGTATTGAGGTCGTTCTTCTCGTACCAGGTGGCAGTCGGCAGAACGATATCGGAATAGACGCAAGTTGTGGACATACGGAAATCGAGCGTGACCAGAAGGTCGAGCTTTCCTTCTGGAGCATTCTCATGCCACACGGCCTCGCGGCTTTCCTGTGCGCCTTCCTGACCCAGATCCTTGCCGAGCAGGCCGTTCGAGGTACCGAGCAGATGCTTCAGGAAATACTCATGCCCCTTGCCCGACGAACCGAGCAGGTTCGAACGCCAGACGAACATGTTGCGCGGCCAGTTGGCCTCATGGTCCGGGTCTTCGCAGGACATCGTGACGGTGCCGTTCTTCAGCGCATTCGCGATAAAGTCCTTTGGCTCCTTGCCCAATGCGGCGGCCTCTTTGGCGAGTTCCAGCGGGTTCGTCTGGAGCTGCGGAGCGGAAGGCAGCCAGCCCATGCGTTCGGCGCGGATGTTATAGTCCATCATCGTGCCGTCCCATGCACCCTCGGGGGCCGTAGGCGAGAGGATGTCCTGCACCTTTACCGTCTCGTAGCGCCACTGGTCGGTATGCGCATAGAAGAACGAGGTGGAGTTCATGTGGCGCGGCGGACGGTTCCAGTCGAGCGCGAAGGCAAGCGCTGTCCAGCCGGTCTGCGGACGCAGCTTTTCCTGCCCCACATAATGGCTCCAGCCGCCGCCGGACTGACCGACGCAACCGCACATCACCAGCATGTTGATGATGCCGCGATAATTCATGTCCATATGGTACCAGTGGTTGAGACCGGCACCGAGGATAACCATCGAACGACCGTTGGTCTTTTCGGCATTGGTTGCGAATTCGCGGGCGACCGCGATGATCTGGTCGCGCGGGACGCCCGTGATTTTTTCAGCCCAGGCCGGAGTGTATGGCAGGCCCTCGTCATAGGACTTGGCGGAGTTCTCGTCGCCAAGCCCGCGATCAAGCCCGTAATTGGCGGCAAACAGGTCGAACACTGTCGCTACCATGACGTCGCCGCCCTTGATCTTCAGCTTGCGGGCCGGAACCTTGCGCACCAGCACACTGTCATGGTCCGTGCCTTCAAAGTAATCGTGCTCGCGATTACCGAAATATGGAAAGGCCACATCGGCAACGGCATCATGGCTGTCCTTGTCGATGAAGCTCTTGGCAAGTTCCACATCCTTGCCCTTGCCGTCCTTTTCTTCAAGGTTCCACTGGCCGTCGTCACCCCAGCGGAAACCGATGGAACCCTGCGGCGCGACATAGGCGCCCGACTTTGTGTCGAAGGCGACCGTCTTCCAGTCGGGATTGTTGCCTTCGCCGAGATCGCCCTTGAAGTCGGACGCGCGCAGGAACCGATCCGGCACATAGCGGCCGTCCTTCTTCGAGAGCATGACCAGCATCGGGAAATCGGAATATTTACGGCAGTAATTCTCGAAATAGGGTACCTGCCGGTCAATGTGATATTCGCGCAGGATGACATGGCCGAGCGCCATGGCCAGCGCGGCATCGGTGCCCTGCTTGGGATGCAGCCACAGATCGGAAAACTTTGCGGCTTCCGAATAATCCGGCGAGACCACGACCGACTTGGTGCCCTTGTAACGCACTTCCGTATAGAAATGCGCATCCGGCGTGCGGGTCTGCGGTACGTTGGAACCCCAGAGCATCAGAAAACCGGCATTATACCAGTCAGCCGATTCCGGCACGTCGGTCTGCTCGCCCCAGGTTTGCGGCGAAGCGGGCGGCAGGTCGCAATACCAGTCATAGAACGACATGCAGACGCCGCCGAGCAGCGACAGGTAACGAGAACCGGCCGCATAGGAAACCATCGACATGGCCGGGATCGGCGAGAAGCCGATGACGCGATCCGGTCCGTAAGTTTTGGCCGTATAGGCATTGGCCGCAGCGATAATCTCGTTGACTTCGTCCCAGGTTGCGCGAACGAAGCCGCCGAGACCGCGTACCTTCATATAGTCGGCGCGCTTGGCAGGGTCCTGCTGAATTGCGGCCCAGGCTGCGACTGGCGTTTTCACCGCACGTTCCTTGCGCCACAGCTTCAGGAGGCGGGAGCGGATCAGCGGATATTTCACGCGGTTGGCCGAATAGACATACCAGCTATAGCTTGCCCCGCGCGAACAGCCGCGCGGTTCATGGTTCGGCAGGTCGGCGCGCGTGCGCGGATAATCCGTCTGCTGGGTTTCCCAGGTGATGATGCCGCCCTTGACATAAACTTTCCACGAGCAAGAGCCGGTGCAATTCACGCCATGGGTGGAGCGGACAATCTTGTCGTGCTGCCAGCGCTTGCGATAGGCCTCTTCCCAGTCACGGTTTTCATTGGTCGTGACGCCATAGCCTTCCGAGAAGGTGCCGACATTCTTGCGCGCGAGAAAATTCAGGCGGTCGAGGAGTAGACTCATGATTTTATCCTCACTTTATTTCTTCAGGCAGCAGCAGCGGCTGTCTTGTTGCGGCGCTCGACGTCATAAAGCAGACCGCCTTTTCGGGTGTAGACGCCCCAGGTGATAATGAGACAGGTCACGTAGAAGATCAGAAAGGCCCAGAGTGCTGCTTCCGGTCCGCCGGTCATGCTGATCGAGGTGCCGTAGCCCTTCGGGATGAAGAAGGCGCCGAAGGCAGCAATGGCCGAGGTGAAGCCGGTGATGGCCGCAGATTCCTTGTCCGCTTCATGACGGCGTTCTTCCGGGCTGGCATTAGGCATCAGCCGCACCATTTCCTTCGACATGATCGCCGGGATCATCTGGAAGGTGGAGGCATTGCCGATACCGGTTGCGAAGAACAGCAGCACGAAGGAAGCAAAGAAGCCCCAGAAAGCATTCGGCTGATCCTTGATACCGACGAAATACAGCACGCCTGCCACGCCGATCATCATCAGGACGAAGGCCCAGATGGTCACGCGCCCGCCGCCGTATTTATCGGCAAGCCAGCCCGAACCCGACCGCGACAGCGCGCCGACCAAAGGTCCAAGGAAGGCGAACTGAAGCGCATTGACCTCGGGGAACAGGATGTTGGTGAGCAGCGGGAAGCCAGCCGAATAGCCGATGAACGAACCGAACGTGCCGGTGTAAAGCCAGCACATAATCCAGTTGTGCTTGCGGCGGAAAATCACGGCCTGATCGGCAAACGATGCTTTGGCCGAGGCGATATCGTTCATGCCGAACCAGTTGGCGAAAGCAGTGATGACGATGAACGGCACGAAGATGAAGCCGGCGTTCTGGAGCCAGAGCGGGGCTTCGCCTGATGCGGTCGCGACCATTGCCGGATCACCGCCAAGCTTGCCGAAGATACCGGCAGTGATGACGAGCGGAACGACGAACTGCACGACGCTGACGCCGAGATTGCCGAGGCCAGCATTGAGCGCCGCCGCATTGCCCTTCTCATGCTTCGGGAAGAAGAACGAGATGTTGGACATGGAGGAGGCAAAGTTGCCGCCACCGAAGCCACAGCAGAGCGCCAACAGCAGGAAGATGAAGTAAGGCGTATTCGGATTCTGCACGGCATAGCCGATACCGATGGCCGGAATGACCAGCGACCAGGTGGTCAGTGTGGTCCAAAGGCGGCCGCCGAAGATCGGCACCATGAAGGAATAGAAGATGCGGAAGGTCGCGCCCGAGATGCCGGGGAGCGCCGCCAGCCAGAATAGCTGGTCGGTCGTGAACTGGTAACCCACCAGCGGCAGCTTTGCCACCACCACGGACCAGACCTGCCAGATGGCGAAGGATAGGAGAAGTGCCGGGATCGAAAGCCACAGGTTGCGCTTGGCGATCTTCCTTCCCTTCTGTTCCCAGAAGGTCGGATCGTCCGGACGCCAGTCGGTGAGAACAGAATCGCCCTTTGCAGGTTTGACTTCGGCCTTCTTGAGCCCCTGCAGTTCGGCAAAGGGCGGAAGCTCTTCCGTCGTCTTGCCTTCGGCTGCACGCTCCATCTGGCGGATCGAGACATGCATCCACGCAAAGGAAACCGCGACGATGACGAAGAGCAGCATGAAGCAGCTTGTCCAGAGGCCGGTCTGGTCCAGAAGCACGCCGAACAGGATCGGCAGGATGAAGCCGCCAAGACCGCCGATCATGCCCACCAGACCGCCGACGGAGCCGACATTGCCCGGATAATAGACCGGAATATGCTTGAAGACGGCGGCCTTGCCCAAGGCCATGAAGAAGCCGAGAATGAAGACGGTGATGGTGAAGCCGATCACACCCATTTCGGCATGGAAAGCAAGCGGACCGTTATCGCTCTGGATGACGTAATCCGTTGGTGGATAGGACAATACGAATGTCGCGACCAGCGAAACGGCGAAGGTCCAGTACATGACCCGGCGCGCGCCATAGACATCCGAAAGATGCCCGCCATAGGCGCGGAAAAGGCTGGCCGGGACAGAGAAGAACGCCGCGATGATGCCCGCCAGACGGATATCGACGCCATAGACATGGATCAGATACTGCGGCAGCCACAACGCGAGAGCCACGAAAGCGCCGAAGACGAAGAAATAGTAAAGCGAGAAACGCCAGACCTGCACGTTCTTGAGCGGTTCCAGCTCCATCAACGTGCTGGCTGGCTTTTCACCTGTGCGCCGACGCTCGACCAGAACCGGATCGTCGCTCGTGGTGAAGTAGAAGATCAGTGCCATGACGACCATCGCGGCCGCCCAGATTTCGGCAACCGCATGCCAGCCGAATGCGACCATGACCATTGGCGCAAAAAACTTCGTCACCGCCGAGCCAACATTGCCCGCGCCGAAAATGCCGAGCGCCACGCCCTGCTTTTCAGGCGGATACCAGCGCGAGACATAGGCAACACCGACCGAGAACGACCCGCCCGCCACGCCGACGCCGAGTGCTGCAATCAGCATCTGCGGGTAGGTGGTGGCATAGGTCAGAAGCCAGGTGGCAACCGCCGAGACCAGCATGGTCAGCGTGAAGATGGCGCGGCCACCATAGCGATCCGCCCAGATGCCCAGGATGACACGGATCAGCGACCCGGTCAGAATAGGCGTACCGACGAGCAGGCCGAACTGCGTTTCGCTCAGGCCAAGCTCGGATCGAATTTCAATGCCGATGATTGCGAAGATGGTCCAGACCGCAAAACAGACTGTGAATGCGGTCGTACTCATCGCCAGCGCGGTAGTCTGCGCCCTGGGATTTTCCCCTGCGACATGTTGCATAGGCGTACTCCGAATTGAATACCATGGAAGGTTTCGTTTGCACTTATGCGTCGACTTTCAGATGAATACATTGATTAAGATCAATATCGCCGGACTATTCAAGTTGAATTTAGGATATTCGTGAGTTAACGCCAAAAATAGATTTAGTTTGTCTGAAGTATTGATTAATACGCATTGCCTAATTGATATTAATCAAGCATAATAGGCCAACAAAAACTTGATCCTAAGAGGGAGGTTTAATGCGGAAGGAAGATATCGACGCGCTGAGAAATCTGCCGCTTTTCATGGATATGGCAGATGCCACATTCGAGCGGATCATGCGTCCGAGCTTCGTGCAGTCATTTCCACCGCGCACGACCTTGATCAAGGAGGACGAGCCTGCGGACTTTCTGTTCGCGATCCTCGATGGCCTCGTGCTGATGTCGGCGAAATCGGATGACGGCGAAACCGCGCTGGAGATATTGCGCAACGACGATATTTTCATTCTCGCCGCGGTTCTCAATGACGACGTGTGCCTGCAGACTGCGCAGACACTGACGCCCACCCGCGTGTTGATGGTGCCCTCCAGCCTTGTCCGGGATTTGATGAGCGAGGATCTAGGCTTCATGCGCGCCGTCGTTTTTGAAACCGCACGCTCCTATCGCCGTCTGGTCAAGGAACTGAAGGCACAGAAGCTTCGAAGCAGTGTGCAGCGCCTCGCCAACTGGATCGTCAAGGAATCGCTGTTGAACAACGGCGCGGAGGTCGTGATGATCCCTTATGAAAAACGGACGCTTGCCGCTTATCTCGGCATGACGCCGGAAAACCTGTCGCGCAATTTTGCGACGCTTGGCTCGCATGGCGTCAGCGTGCAGGCCTCCGCGATCAAGATCACGAACAAGAACAGGCTGCTGCAATTTGCTGCCCCTTCCCATCTGATCGACAGGGAAGAACCGACACGCACCGCCGACAGGGTATGAGACCGGCTTTCATCGTCCTGTCAAACAGAACAGCTATCCGGTGACTTTCCTGATCGAACGGAGATCCGTCATGAAAGCACCTTTTGTTGCACTGTTTCTTGCCCTCGCCACCAGCGCCTCAGCACAGGAAATGCAGAAGCCGGAACTTATCGGCGCTATCACGCTGCCGACCGGCTTAAAAATTGGCGGCATTGAATTCGGTGGAATTTCCGGCCTCGATTACGATCCGCGAGAGGATGTCTATTACGCCATTTCCGACGACCGCTCGGAAAACGCACCTGCGCGCTTCTACAAGCTCAAGCTCGCCATCGACGGTTCCGGCGTGCAAAGCCTTGATATTCTGGAAACTGTCACGCTTCTGGACAAGGCCGGCAAACCATTTGGACTGAAGGATGTGGACCCTGAAAGCATCCGTTTCAACGGGGAGACAGGCACGCTCTACTGGTCGAGCGAAGGCGATAGGAATGGCAGGCCTTTTATCGGCGAAGCAAAGACCAACGGCAGCTTCATTCGCGAATTTGCTTTGCCGGAAGCCTACATCCCCGACGAGAGCAAGACACGCGGCATCCGCAACAATCTGTCTTTTGAAAGCCTGACCATCACACCGGACGGAAAGACGCTTCTGGCGGGAACGGAAAACGCCCTGATACAGGATGGAGACAAGGCGACGCTCGACCACGGCAGCCGTTCACGCATCATCGCCTTTGACCTTGCCTCGAGCAATGTGACGGCAGAATTTGCCTATGACACCGACCCGATCTTCACCAAGGCGACGCTGCCGCCCTTCTGGAACGATAACGGCCTGTCGGAATTCATTGCCGACGGAAACGATCTCCTCACTGTCGAGCGCTCCTTCGCCATGGGCGTGGGCAATCGCATTTCGCTTTACCGCGCATCCTTCGACTGCACCAGCAATGTGAAGAATGTGCCCTCACTGGCCAATCAGTCGGTGGCACCGCTCGGCAAGAAACTTCTCCTCCAGCTCAACGAAGGCGATTTCGGCCTCGACATCGACAATATCGAGGCCGTCACCTTCGGGCCGATGGTTGACGGCAAGAAAACGCTGATCCTCGCTTCCGACAACAACTTCAACCACAGTCAGGTTTCGCAGTTCATCACTTTGAAACTCCCCTGACAGGACATCGTCTCACGTCCAGAAGTAACGCACGATGTGAAAGAAGACAGGCGCCGAAAAAACGAGGCTGTCGGCACGGTCAAGCATCCCGCCATGTCCTTCAATCATGTGTCCCCAGTCCTTCACGCCGCGATCACGCTTGATGGCGGAAGCGACCAGCCCGCCGAAAAAGCCCATGATGCAGGAAGTTGCAGCAAGTGCACCCGCCTGAACCGGCGAAAACGGCGTCAGCCATGCAAGACCTGCCCCCAGAAGTGAGGCTGCAGCCACTCCGCCCACAAACCCTTCCCATGTCTTGGATGGCGATATACTGGGCGCGATCCGATATTTTCCGAACAGCTTTCCGAAAATATATTGCAGCACATCGCTGCCCTGCACCGTGGCCACCAGAAACGCGATCAGCAGCAGCTTCTTGCCATCGAAACCGGGAATATCCAGCGTCATCAGCGCGGGCACATGGCTGATGCAATAGACCGAGAGCATGATGCCCCACTGCTGTTCGCTGATGCGCTCCAGAAAGCGGGACGTGTCACCGGAAAGTGCTGTCAGAACCGGCATGGCGAGGAAGCAATAAACCGGGATGAAGATGGAATAGAGCCCGTACCAGTCGATCCAGATCAGATAATATTGCACCGGGATAACCAGCAGGAACATGCCGAGCAGCACGTGATGGTCGGCGCGGCGTGTTTGCGTCAGCGTTGCATATTCACGCAACGCAGCAAACGAGATCAGCGCAAACAGCACGATCACGCCGCCCTTGCCGAACAGGAAGGCGATGCACATGGCGCCAACCATGATCCACCATGCCTTGATGCGGGCATTGAGATTGACCAGCGTGGATGACAGCGGCTTCGGGGCGCGCCAAGAAAGAACACCGGCAACGGCGCTTGCCGTTATCAGAACGCCCATGAGGCCAAGGAATAATCGGGTTGTTTCACTCATGAGTGATTACCATTCTGAGGCTGAATATCGAGAAGGCTCTGGCGAGCGCGGGCGAGAAATTCCTTGCGGTCCTCGCCGTCGCGAAGCTGCACCGGCGCACCAAAAATCACGCGACACAGCAGCGGCACCGGCAGCATTGCGCCCTTGGGCAACACACGCGACATGTTTTCGATCCAGCAGGGCACCAGCTCGACATCAGGACGCGACAGCGCCAGATTATAGATGCCGGAACGAAAGCGCAGCAGCGCTTCATCGGTCATGTTGCGTGTGCCTTCGGGAAAGATGATGAGCGAATGGCCATCGGCCAGCGCTTTCAGCATCACTTCCATCGGGTCTTGCGTGCGTTCCACCCAGTTGCGCTCGACAAGCACGGTGCGCAACAGAACTTCCGCCATGAACTGGCGCACGCGGTTGCCCCGCCAATAATCGGCACCAGCGACAGCACGGGTGCGCGCGCGTTCTTCCTGATCGAGACAGGAGGAAAGCAGGATAAAATCGCCGTGGCTTGTATGGTTGGCAAAATAGATACGCTGATTGCGCGACGGACCAGTGCCGCTCCAGATTGGTCGCACGCCGGTTATCCCGCGCGACAGGATTGCCAGAAACGAACCGAAAATCGATTGCACCTGATGGCGAACCAGTTCCCGCATGTCACAGCCCCCATCCTAATGGCTGCCCCAATGGCACTGTGGCCAGCAGAATGAAAAGCACAATACCAAGCCCCATGAAGAAACACAGACGCCCCATGATCCGTCGCGAGCCTTCCATCCTTTTCGCAAGTGGACGGACCGTGCCGTCATTGGAGCGCAAACCCATGCGCTCAAGAATGCTATCTACCTCACCCAATCCCGTTTCACCGGAACCGGCGATCAGCTTGAAAAGCGCAGCATCGAACAGAAGATGCGCTGCAATACCCAGCACGATCAATGCGCTCGCCAACAGCAGCGGCCAGATCAGCCAGAAAGCCAGATCATGCACCGGGCGCATGAAGGGCCCGGCCGCAAGCAGCACGACGGCGACCGCGATGCCGAGAACGGCATTGCGGCGCAACACAATCGCGATGGACGTTGCCGGAGAATTCATGCCACCCCCTCGGCACGATGCAGATGGACAGGCCAGCCCTTGGAGCGGATCAGCGTTTCGGCCTCACGCACACTGGCGACGCGGCCAGTAGAGACGAGCCACGCGACTGCAACCGCGGCGCTGCGCTGAAAACCAAGCGCACAACAGATGAGCACCGGACCATGATGGCGCGCAGCTTCAACGGCATCGGATGCCAGTCGCACTGTTTCGGATGACGGCGCGACCAGATCAAGCGCGCCAAAGCTTTTCCATTCAATTGAATGACTTGGCAAATGGCGTGGCGGCACCATTTCAGCGGCAAGATCAACGACGGCAGCAAAGGGGGAAAGCTCCGCTGGTTTTGGATACCGTCCAAGAAACACTCCGTCGGCAAGTTCGACATGCGGCGGCAGCTTGCGTGTCCAGAACCGCACGTTCAGTCGGGCAAAAAGCCGGTAGGGCCAAAGCAGCCAGCGGCTTGCGAGGCTGACCGATCCATCTGTCTGTTTCTGGAAAATGCCGGCACCGGCACCGAGATAGCCAAGAGCGACGACGGCAAGTGCCGTCGCGGGCCAGAGCCAGAAAATCGCATAACCAGTGATGGACAAGCCGTGGATTGCCAGAGCCAGAAACGGGACTGCACCCGCCAGATAACAAAAACCGATTCGTTTGGCTCTCGTATCAAAGTTGAAACGAAAGCCCGCGAGCGGCGAAGGACCGCTGCGCGGAAAAAGCCATAGGGCAAACAGGCCAAGCAACGCGCCTGCCGGAATATCGACCGCGTGGTGCTGATAGGTGGTGAGCACCGACAGACCGATCAGCAGACACCAGACATGCCAGACCACGCGCATGGCGTCGCCCATTATGCGGCGCATCTGGTCCCAGATGATAATCAAGAGCGCAATATGCAGCGATGGCGCCTGATTGAAGGGTTTGTCGAAGCCGCCAAGCACATCGAACATGAAACCCGGAAGCCCGGCTGTTGCCGGTTTTACGAAAGTTGCGGTCAACGGAAAAGCGACAAAGCAGAGCACAGCGACGATCTGCGCGGTGAGATAGCGCTTTGCCAGCCGGTCGACCTGTTCCGGGCTGTCATTGACGAACAGCGCAATCGCATAGAACAGATTGACCGACCAATAGGGAATGATGCTCCACGCGATGAAGGGAACATGGTGTTCCCACTCGAAAGCAAGGTTCGGTACGTGACTTTGCTGCGATGCGAACCAGTTCGCCGTACCGTAGGTCAGATAGAAAAAGGGGCCAAGAAACAGAAGCCAAAGGACCGCGCGGCGGATCACTGACCACCGTGAAGATCCATCCACTTCCGTTAATTGCGTGGTCACGCTTCGCCGTCTCCAACGCGTTCTGCAATCGATACGGAAAAAATGCCCCACTGATCGACGCGCTGTTCGAGCTTGCGATAGCCTGCCTTCTCGACAAGCTGGTCCATTTCGCCCTGCGTGCGGCGGCGCATCACCCATGCCTCGCCACCGCGATGCGAGGTCAGTGCCCGCGCGATCATTTCAAGCTGCGGATGCCATGGCTGGTTGGTGTAAATCAGCAATGAGCCGGGTCTCTGCACGCGGGCAAGCCCCGACAGCGAACGATTGATCAGCGCATTATCGGGGAAGAGTTCATAAAGACCGGACACGATGGCGAGGTCCGGCTTAGGCGTGACCGCCGCGAGGGTTTCCGCATTGAAAGCGTCGCCCTCTTCCATATGAGCGATGGATTCCAGCCCGCGATCCCTGATGAGCTTGTTGCCTGCCAGCACATTGATCGGCGAATAATCCCGCAGGTGAATGCTGTCCGGCATTTCGTCAGCACGCACCACCGCATCGATGACATAACGGCCATGGCCGCAGGCAATGTCGAGAATATTGGTCGAGCGGCCCTCGCTTTTGAGCCGTTTGATCGCCGCACCGATCAGTTCCTCCAGATGCACCTTGCGCTGCCGGATGCCTTGCCAGCCGATGGCTTCCAGAAACTGCTTGTCGATAAGCTTGCCGCCCGGCCCGAGGCCCCGCGCTTCATTCTCATAAACGTAATCGAGCGTGGAACCGGAATCGAAGCCCGTGCGCTTGCCGACTTTCAACCCTTCCGAAAACAATGCGCCGAAGGCTATCGAAGCGCGTGTCGACGCCCAGTAAAGCCCCTGCGCGGTCAGAAGCGGCAGCGGGCTGGACAGCCGGTCAGCCTCGTCGCGCGTGTGGCCAGCAATATGCGCTTCGGTCAGATCAGCGCGCTGCGGCTTTTCTGCAAAACGAGCCTCGATGAAATCATGGATGCGTTCGATGGCCGGCTTGCGATCCCGCTCGCCCAGCGTGTCGTGGTAGAAGCCTTTCAGCACATGCCGCTCCTTGATGCGGCTGCCGAGATTCTCGAAGAAGCGATGTTGCGGTGCGGTACGCACGACAAAATCGCTACCGGAAATGAGCAGTTGCGTCGGAACGGTGATCGCCCGCGCATCGTCCACCACGCGCTTTGCCGCCTCATAAAGCTGAAGCAAGATATGCGATGCGATGGGCCGTGTGATCAGCGGATCGGTGCGATAGGATTCGATGCGTTCCGGATCATGAGTTAAAAACTGTGGTTTGACGTAGGAATTGACGTAGAACGTGCCCTTCAGCTTCTGCCACAGGCCGATGCCCTCCTTGGCGAAGGGCACATAGAGCTTGATGTCGAAGGCAGGTGAAGCCAGCACCAGCGCCCGAATATTCGGCGCATAATCATGCACCCAGGCAGCGGCCAGCACCGCGCCAACACTCTGCGCGATAATCGCCACATCTTCGATGGCGGTGCCGGTTTCCTGTCGGATATGGGTTACGAAACTATCCAGGTCACGGATCGACGCACCGAATGAGGGCGAGAAGCCACGCACGCCCGGCGACTGGCCGTGGCCGCGCGCATCCCATGCGTAGAAGGCGTAGTCGTCCAGCCCCAGCTCATCAACGAGGTGCGCGACGCGTCCGCTGTGTTCATGACCGCGATGCAGGAGGACAATCACGCCTTTCGGCTTGTCGGAGAGTGATGGCCAGAAACGGTAGAATAGCGACGTGCCGTCATGGGTGACGAACTGGCTTTCCTGCGCCGCGCGATGCCGGTTTGTAGCGTGCTCGTTCATGCCATCCCCTCTCCAGATGTTTCCTCATGGGACAATTGCCCCCAATTTCTATTGAGTGAAACCAAATGTTTGAATAAACGAGCTGGAGCGAACCGCAAATAGCTGTTCAATACTTATTCTTCGTTTCCCAAGAGATTCTTGATGTCGGTTTATCAACTCAAGTCGCGTTTCCAGAATTTACTGCGGCCTCTTGTCGTGCGACTTGCCGAAGGCGGTGTAACGGCCAATCAGGTTACAGTCGCTGCCGCGCTCGTCTCGGTCATACTTGGCGCTTTTCTGGCGTGGAGTGGAAAGGCGGCATGGTTTGCACTCGTCCCGATCTGGCTGTTCCTGCGCATGGCGCTGAACGCCGTCGACGGAATGCTGGCGCGTGAACATGGGCAGAAATCGACGCTCGGTGCCTATCTCAACGAGATTGGCGATGTCGTCTCCGATGCCGCGCTGTACGCACCGTTTGCGATCATCGCACCTTTGTCAGCGCCCTGGATTTTTGCGATTATACTGCTGGCCACCCTGACGGAGTTTACAGGCGTTACCGGTGCGTCCGTGGGTGCGAGCCGCCGCTATGACGGTCCGATGGGCAAGAGCGACCGCGCCGTCGTCTTCGGCGTACTCGGCGCCTGGATCGCTATTGACGGCGGCCTCCCGGACTGGATTTTCTGGCTGCAGCCGTTCCTTTGCCTGCTTCTGGTCGTAACCACTGCCAAGCGCATCGCAAACGGCATAAACGAGACAAAAACCTGGTAAAAGAGGTTAAATCCAGCCTTCCGGCACTGGTATTGACGCAATTGGGGCCTATGTTGGTCCATTCAATTCCAGCTCAATCGGAGGCCATGCCAATGAAGAAAGCTAACGCTGCTTTTCTGCTTGCGGGCATATTCGCATTCTCATCCACGTTCAGCCCGGCGCTGGCTGCCAGCAATGGCAGTTCGAAGCAACGGGCGAAGGAAGTCACCGCTGTCGTCAATGCCGTCGCGCAGAAAATGCCCGACCAGCCGATCAATACGGTGATGTATATCCGCTCCAATAATTTCGAGGTTCTGGCCGGCGACTGCACCGTGCGTGCGCACATCGTCTCATCGGACCACAAGGCGAAAAGTACCTCTCCCGACAGGATCAAGGTCCGGCTCAACAAGCGGCGCTGCGCGCGCTAACTATTCTGGCTCCAGAGTTTGGCAAAGCGATATTCTATGCCGAAGGGAAAGCCGCACATTTGCGCGGGTGGTTTGGGTTATGTGACAGCGTTAGCAACCGTCAGCTATAGCGCTGAGCAGATCGTGCGGAAGCAATTTGAGACAGCGTGGGATCGGCGTGGGCGGCCTTGTTATCGCCTCCGCTGAACGCCCGTTCGGTTAAGAACGCCCGATTAAACTGTCACCCAAACGGTCCCACTCATTCTCCTTTCCGGTTGGAATGATCACTCTCCAGAGGATCACGTATCGAATGTCGCCAGCGTGCGTAACAGGGTTGAGAAAGTGAGGGAGCGGTTCGCGTCAGACTGGCTGTCGCTGATGCCGTCGTTTCGCGACAGCGACTTGCGGACATTGCTCGGACTGTAGCCAAAATGCTGCGTGAATGCCCGCGTGAAATTGGCTGCCGTATCGAAGCCAAACAGCTGCGCTATGTCGGACACCCTGCGGTTTTCGGATGCATCCGCAAGCATCTCATGTGCTGCAAGCAAACGCTTCTGGCGAATATAGTTGAGCACCCCGCCCGAGCCTTCGAACAGCTGATAGAGATGTGTGCGTGAGATGGCGAGCTCCTTGCTCAGTGCATCGGGCGTGAGTTCACGGGAGGTGAGATTTTTCTGGATGAAGCGTCTGGCCTTGGTCATCAACCCCAGAGAGGCCCCGAGAGACGCATTGTGTTCGCTCGCATCGTTTTCCTTTACCAAAGGGGCGATCGTGTCAAATACGATCTGGCGCAGGGCGTCGCGCAGCTCCGGCAGGTCTTCGCTTCTGATATGGTCAAGTCCCGCCTGGATCGTCGATACGAAATCGATCAGCAGCTTGGCGCGATAGCCTCCGAGCGTCGCATTGTTGCACGCTTCCGGCATACCGCCCAGACCGGCGAAATGATCGACCGGAATGATCAGCAGCACCACGTCCGTTGCCAGCGCACGACCGCGAAACGGATAGCCAAACGAACGGATATTGATCATGCCGGGCTCGTTTTCCGCCACACGATCATCCACCGCCGTCCATGGGCGACCGCTTCGCAGAAAACTGATCTGCCAGTGATCAATCGGGCTGAAACGAACCTTTTCCGCTGTACGTTCATAGCTGAATGGAGGAACAGTCTGTTCTATCAGCAGCATGCCGCGCAGATCCCAGACTTTCTGGGTAACGGCAAAACCGTCTTCGGCGTTCACACCATCCGGCATCCGCACATCATAGAGGGGAGCCACGTGCTGTTGCCATGTGGGAAACTGTGCGCAGGGTTCCAGCTCTTCGGTCGTAAAGACCAGCGGGGTCAGAATATTGGTGCTTCGGGCATCTTCTCCAAGGGGCGCGAGTGGAACGCGCACTGACTGGCGGCGCTCCACAAAATCGGGCTTCAGATCACGCGAGGCCTTGTCGCTCGGGGATGTCACGGCAACTCCCTAAACCAACCCGGAGGCTCGAGGCGCGGTAATGGCGAACCAAGCCCTGCGTCGATAGTAGCATTTGCACGTATAAAATCAAAATAAGCTGGAACACTATCAGCCACGTAACCGTTCAGACCGGTAGCCGACGTTTCCACTTACGCGCCGACAACCCCGCTTTCCCGGCCTCTTCCCAGATTTGACCGGAAGTGTCGGAGCGCGCAAAACGGTCTCTGAAATGAGTTGATTGCATCCCATTTGATGAAAATTTTCATGAAAATCCGGCCAGAATATTAAAACGCATCCGATAGAAAGCACGGTAATAACAACCGGAGGCAATCGCATGAACAATGTATTTGCATATGCCGTACGTCGCGAAGGCTTGAAATGGGCTGCCGCTATCATCGTTGGACTGTCCGCTTCATTTTGCCTGACGGCAGGTGCAGAAGCCAAGGACACACGCAAGCAGAAAAGCGCAACAGTTTCCGTTTATCTCGCCAAGTTCGAGGTTGGCAGTCAAGCTCGCTTCAACAAGCCCGCATCCGCGAAAGTCATCAAGGTTTCCGCATCGCAATATGCGACCGGCACGTCCTATGTGTGCACGCCAAGCGGCTTCGGGCAGAAATCTCGCTGCTTCATCCGTGACTAGAGCGCGATCCGGCCGGCGTGGAACGGCTTCCGGGAGGCGCTCCAAGGCATACCGGCTCGCCAGAACTCGATACTGATCAGCGAGCCGGCATGCGTGCCCGGCGATCATCTCGCCTTGGCTTTCATGATTGCCAGCCCCTTGCTGATACGGTCACCGCGCAGGAGCTTGGCTGCCTCATCGGTCGGGCGTGGGGGATTGTTGCGAAAGACATACCAGCTACCGCCCAGCGAGCGCTTCTGATAGATGACGCCGTCCTGCTCGCGGTGGAGGAAGCAGGTCGTATCGCTGCTGCTCCCCGTCTTGCTGACCCAATAGGCCTGAAGACAGAGCTTGCCGCTGTCGGTGGCATACCAGCGCCCCTGTGCGTAGGACCAGGCCCTGCCCTTCTGCGACCAGGCGATGAAACGATGTCTGTCGGCTGAGAAATAGCCACCTCCATCCTTCCATTTCCATGTTCTGCCGGAGTAAAGCGCCTCAAGCGCCTTGGCTGAGAGCGGTGACGCCGCAGCAGCCTTGATGGCAACCGGATCTTCGGTCTTCGGCTTCGGCGCCGCATCGGCGGCGCCTGCCAGAAGAAGCACGGACAGCGCCGCAGTGACGGTTCTCAAACGGATCGAAAACATTGTCGTATTCCTGTTCAGACGTTAGAGCATGATTAAAATGGAACGGACTCGCATCTCCGGATTAATCAAGCGGATGGTTCGCAACCCGCCAGTCAGGCCGCCCGACACCACGTGGCCACGGATAGACTTCGCGGTCATTGAAGTAGACGGCCGCTGTAAGTTTCGGGAATTCGGGCTGCGGCTTGTTGGTCTCCTGTGCCCAGGCGCGGACATAGGTATCGCTTCCCTCATAGCCGAGTTCGGCGATGACAATCGGCTTCTTGAAGCCTGCGACCCGGTCATATCCGGGCTTAGCCCGTTCGACGAAGGTGGATGCGCGTCCGAGTTCCAGCATATCGTAGGTTTCGTAGCCGAACACCGACAGACCGATCACATCGACATAACCATCGCCCGGATAATAGGCCTCAAGCCCCTCTTCGCCCTTCGGCGACCACATATATTTGGCGTGCGGCAGTGACTTGCGGCAGACGCTGACGACATGCTGATAGGCGCGGATATAACCCTGTGCCGGCCAGTAGGACCAGGTGAACTGGCCAGCCTTGTCCTCCATTTCCTGCGCCCAGCGAATGGTGACCGGGCTCTTCAGCTTGGAAGCGGCAGAGCAGACGGCCGCCATGTTTGAATCGTAGCGGCCACGCACGATTCCGCTCAGAAGATCATCCGGCGCAACGCGCCAGTCGCGAGCCCATGACCAGGGTTCGATGGTGATCAGCAATTCGCGGCCCCGTTCCTGCGCATAGGCATCGGCGGTCGACAGGCTGGTCAGGTCCACATCTTCCCAGGGCAGGAACAGATGCTCGATACGGGAATTGGGATCGTTGGTGAAATCCCCGTGCGGATCATAAGCCCCGAACGTGATGGATTGCGGGGTTATGACCGGGCGCTTGTCATGGAACATGTTACGGGTATCGACATTGGCGCCCGAGACACCGCTTGCCGCGTAAACAGCGGTTGAAAGCATCCCACCGCAAAGAATGGCCGTTGCTATTTTATATGAGGTTTTCATCGCCGCCTCCTTTATTGCGTTGGCGATTGCGCGACGGGCAGCGCCAGATTCAGCGCTTCCGTTTTTGGCGTTATTGTTTCGATGGAGACGAGCTTGCGCGCTTCGTCATCCTTGTTTCCGCCAGCGTGGCGGAAGACATACCAGACACCGTCCGGTTCGCGTTTCTGATAGATCGTCCCATCGGCAATGCGGTGGGAGAAACAGGTCTTGTTCGGGAAGACGCCTTGATCCAGATGCCATTTCGCATCGAAGCACATCTGGCCCGACCAGGTGATCCGCCAGCGGCCTTCAGCCCAAGCCTTGCCCTTGTCGCCATCGACGCGGGCGGTGAATCGGCGGTTCTGGCTTTCCATCCGGCCAGCGCCATCGGCCCATTGCCAGTTCTTGTCACGATAGAGCACGTAAAGCTCTGCAGGTGTCATCACACGGGCGTCCTCGGGCAAGCCATCCGCCGTAGCCGTTGCTGCACCGGCTGGCGTGCCGAGCCCGGCCAGCAGGACAAAGAGCGTGAGAACGCCTCTGCTCCTGTCCGTGCGCCAGCCATACCGGGACCGTTGGCCTTCAAACATCGAATGTTTCATTTGAACCTCCCACGACCTTCAGGTTGCGCGCACCCGCCAAGGGTTCTTGCGATTGACGGATGCGCGCGTGCGGCAGAACGTTTGTTGGTCTTGTTTCCTGCCGCTGTTGAACGGGACGACCGATCGTCG
Organism: Ochrobactrum sp. A-1; assembly: GCF_022488005.1. NCBI lineage: Bacteria > Pseudomonadati > Pseudomonadota > Alphaproteobacteria > Hyphomicrobiales > Brucellaceae > Ochrobactrum > Ochrobactrum sp. A-1. The sequence continues at coordinate 1,493,385 of NZ_JAKVQC010000007.1, read as the reverse complement.
AAATCCGGAAGCCCAGATTCTCGGCAATTGTCGGTGAAAAGACATTACGCAGATCGACGAGCACCGTGTCCTGCATGACCTGTTTCATCCGAACGAGATCAAGCTTGCGAATGCTGTCCCATTCAGTCACGACCACCGCCGCATCGGCTGTGTTCAGACATTCATAGGGATCGTCGCAAAACTCGACATCGCTGAGAAGACAGCGCGCATTCTCCATTCCAGCCGGATCAAAGGCCCGAATTCTGGCGCCGAAACGCTGCAAGGTTTCGATAAGCGGAATGGACGGTGCGTCACGCATATCGTCCGTATCGGGCTTGAACGTCAGACCGAGAACGGCAATCGTCCGGCCTTCGACACTACCGCCGAGCGCATCCAGCACCTTCAGCGCCATGCGACGCTTGCGCGCCTCATTGACGGTAACCGTTTCCTCGACCAGCCGCAGGGCGACCCCGTGATCCTGGGCAGTGCGCAACAGCGCAATCGTATCCTTTGGGAAGCAGGAGCCGCCATAGCCAGGCCCCGCATTGAGAAAGCTGGTGCCAATACGCTTGTCCAGCCCCATGCCGAGCGCCAGCTCGGTGACATCGCTGCCGACTTCCTCGCACAGATCCGCCAGTTCATTGATGAAGGTGATCTTGGTGGCGAGAAAAGCGTTGGCCGCATACTTTATCAGCTCCGATGTCCGGCGCTGCGTAATCACGATTGGCGTCTTTCCAGCTTCGAGCGGCGGAGCATAAAGGGCGACAAGCACGGAACGTGCGCGCTCGTCCTCCACGCCGATGACGACGCGATCAGGCTCAAGAAAATCGCGGATAGCCACACCCTCGCGCAAGAACTCCGGATTGGACGCAACGGAGAATGTGCCGGGTCGGCGAACCGAGCCGATGATCTTTTGCACCACATCGCCTGTGCCGACCGGAACGGTGGACTTGACCACAACGACGCTATAGTCGTCGATCAATGGTGCAAGCTCGCGAGCCGCCATATAGACAAAGGACAGGTCCGCATCGCCGTGTCCCGCACGCGCTGGTGTACCGACTGCGATGAAGACAAGCTCCGCGCCCTTGACCGCTTCCGCCAGATTGGTCGTGAAGCTGAGTCGGCCAAAGGCGAAGTTGCGTTCCACCAGCTCATCCAGCCCCGGCTCGTAGATCGGCACAATGCCGCGCTCCAGCCGGGCGATCTTCTGGGCGTCCTTGTCGACACAGACGACCTCGTGTCCCCATGCTGCGAAACACGTGCCACTGACCAATCCGACATATCCCGTACCGATAACAGCGATCTTCATAATCGTCGCGCCTCTTTCGCCTAGTTCTCTGTGCTGGCAGTATCCGTACGCCAGCGTGGATTGAAAATTGTCCGGTGGAGATCGCGTCCGCCCACACCGGCACCGGCGACCGAGAAGCGATCGTCAAATATCGTGAAGCTTTTCGTGCCCCAGCTCAGCGCCTCGATACCGTCGCGTCCACGTTCAACAGTCGTGAAGCCGGTCAGTGCCACCAGCGCGGTAAAGCTGCATGCCAACACCGGTCGATAGAGGCGGCTCGTCATCCGCACCTGATTTTCGCGGGTGTGCTGAATCACGATCATCGCCAACAGGAACAGGTAGGAACACGCATTGACGATGGCGAAAATGAAGAAGCCCCGCGTTTCATGGGCATCCCTGACGACGAGCACCGGCAGGATGGAGAGACCGGAGATCAGCGCATAGGGAGCAATCACCCGCAGCGGCACCGGATCCACCTCGGATGAGCCTTTGGGCGTGACACGAAAATCGACAAAGGAACCGGTCAGCCAGTCGCGGAAGGCTGCGAAGGTGCCAGCCAGAGCCCAGGGCCACCGTGCCAGCAGGAACAGCATCGCTTCCCAACTGAAAATCCTGCCGTCGACCGGACGGAATGTCTTGCTCGACCGCCACCAGAATGCCAGCGCCAAAGTCACGAGCGATAGTGGCAAGAAGTGCATAAGGAAGGCGGGATAGGTAACGCTGACGAAATTATCGCCATAAGCCAGAATGACTATCGGCAGAACGAATGCCAGCGCCAGAAAGAATGCATAGAGAGGATACCAGAGCTGCGAGAACAGGAACTGGAGCTTCAGGCGCAGCGGCAGCCGCCCGATCAGCTTCGGCGTATATTGCAGCAGAATCATCACAAGGCTGCGCGACCACTGGAACTCCTGCGTCACGAGATCGGCGAAGGTGCGCGGGCCGTCACCATGGGCGATGGCGTCCAGCGCATGAACACCACGCCAGCCATACGCGTTCATGAACAGGGTCGTGGAATGATCCTCGGCCAGTTCCGGCCCAAGTCCGCCGATTTCCTTCAGCGCTGCCGTCCGCACGGCATAGTGCGAACCGATGCAGAGCGGGGCAAAGCCGCCATTGTAACCGGCCTGCAGCGAGCCATGCATGCTGGCTTCCACATAGAGACGTCCGCGCGCCGACCAGCTTTCATGCGCATTGCGATCACAAATGCTCGGTGCGGAAACATAACCGACAGCCGGATCGGCAAAAGGCCGCAGGATATTGAAGAGATAGCCCGGTTCAGGCACATGGTCGGCGTCGAGCTGCGAGACGAAATCATAGCGCTCATAGCCATAGTGATCGTAGAAGAAAGCAAGATTGCCTTCCTTGCACCGGGTACGGCGCGGCCAGATCTGCCGATGATAGTCGGCGCGGCCCTTGCGCGTGGAAACGAACACGCCATGCTCACGACACCAGGCAAGCGTCGAGGGCGAAGGGTCCTCATCGGCAAGCCAGGTATCGTGCGGCACATCCTGCGCCAGCATGGCGCGCAACGTTTCAGCCACCACCTCGAAGGGCTCTGACGGAGCCTTGGTGACGACCATGGCGACGCGGCTTCCGGCAGGAATGCGAAGCGGGCCGGTCGGGCGCGCTGCATGGAAGAAAACCGTGATGAAGTAAAGCGGCAGGATCGTGATCCACGCCAAGAGTGCCGTCACCAGAATGGAGCCGAGTAGATGATTGTGCTTTGCGCTGATGAACCACCATTGCCAGAAATAGGCGATGGCGAGGGCCCACAGGACAATGCCCACCACATATTCCGCCCGCTCGCGGCCAGTGAAGATGGGGGCCAGCAATGGTTCCGTTTCGCCTGTATCGCCATCAACGGCTGGATGAAGCTCGCGCCGTGTCATGTTCGTATCTCCAGACCAAAGAAGGGCGCGGCAGTGCGGATGATCGTATCGAGATCGGAATGGAGCGTGCGAAAGCCAAGCTTTGCTGCAGCTTCTGCCGGATCGGCATAAAGCACCGGCGGATCGCCTGCCCGGCGCGCACGCATTTCGACAGGCACCGTGCGTCCGGTCAGCCGGTCTATCGCATCCACGATTTCCTTGATGGATGTTCCGCGCCCGGTTCCCAGATTAAGGATGAGATTGTCGCCGCCATTCAGAAGATGCTCGACTGCAAGCACATGTGCCCGCGCCAGATCGACCACATGGATATAATCGCGGATGCAGGTGCCATCCGGCGTATCATAATCGTCGCCGAACACTTCGAGACAGTCCGCCCTCCCCGCCGCAGCCAGCATGGCGCGCGGTATCAGATGGGTTTCGGGATCGTGCTTTTCGCCCAGTTCGCCATCCAGATCGGCACCGCAGGCATTGAAGTAGCGCAACGCCGCATAGGGCATGCCATAGGCGGCCGAATAATCGGCCAGCATATGTTCCGCGATCAGCTTTGTGCGGCCATAGGGATTGATCGGATTTTGCGTTTCGCCTTCGCGGATCGGCAGCACATCAGGAATACCGTAGGTGGCACAGCTCGATGAGAAGATGACCGGGCGCCCGCCTGTCAGGCGACTGGCTTCCAGAACGGATTGGATGCCGCCGACATTGTTGCGATAATATTTTGCCGGATCCGTGACGGATTCACCCACATAGGCCGAGGCCGCAAAGTGGATGATGGCTGCCGGATCAAAGGTCCTGATTGCAGCAATGAGCTGCTCCTGCGAAAGCGTATCGCCTTCGACAAAATCACCCCAGCGCACGGAAGACCTGTGACCGGTCGACAGGTTGTCATAGACGACCGGGGAAAATCCGCTCCTATGCAGAAGCTTGGCCGTATGGCTGCCAATGAAGCCCGCGCCACCGGTAACGAGTATGTTCTGCCGGGTCATCTTGCCACCTCGAAAAGCTCACCAGAGGGTCTGGCCAACTGGCGTTCGAAATAGGCGATCGTCTGCTTCAGCCCTTCGACAAGTGCTATCTGTGGTTCCCAGCCAAGCTCGCGCTTTGCCAGCATGATGTCCGGACGCCGCTGGCGCGGATCGTCGGTGGGCAGCGGACGATAGACAATGCGCGACGCCGAACCGGTCAGCGCAATGATCTGTTCGGCCAGCTCGCGGACAGTGAATTCTCCCGGATTGCCGAGATTGACGGGCTTCTGAATCTGGCTGTTCATCAACCGGCTGAAACCTTCGATAAGATCTTCGACATAGCAGAAGGAACGGGTCTGCGAGCCGTCGCCATAGATGGTGATTTCTTCGCCCTTGAGGGCCTGTACGATGAAGTTCGACACGACACGGCCATCGTCGGGCCGCATGCGCGGGCCATAGGTATTGAAGATGCGCACGATACGGATATCGACGCCATACTGCTTGTGAAAATCGTAAAACAGCGTTTCGGCTGAGCGCTTGCCTTCGTCGTAGCATGACCGGGGACCGAAGGAGTTTACATTACCCCAATAGGCTTCCGGTTGCGGATGCGTTTGCGGATCGCCATACACTTCCGACGTCGAAGCCTGGAAAATCCGGGCCTGATAATGCGCTGCCAGCTCAAGCAGATTGAGCGAGCCCATGACGCTCGTCTTCATCGTGTGAACCGGATCGGCCTGATAGTGCGGCGGCGATGCCGGGCAGGCCAGATTGTAGATCTCGTCTACAGGCAGATCGATCGGATGGACAATATCGTGGCGCACAAAGCTGAACGTGTCATAACGCAGCAGATTGCGGATGTTCTCGAGCCGTCCCGTCGAAAAATTATCGACACAGATGACAAAGTTTCCTTCGTTCAGAAGACGCTCGCAAAGATGAGAACCGAGAAATCCTGCACCGCCTGCTACGAGAATACGCCGTGTTGCCATGCGATCCGCAGATATACACAATGATCTAAAGTTTATACTCACGAGATCCTCCAACGCTATTACTTCACTTGCGCTATCTGGTAAAATGCAAAGCAATTCCGTCCGCGCGTTCGAATTGAAGCGCACTGGTCAATGTTTCTTTGCTTGCTTTACTAGATGATTGAAGATAGCGGCGCCGGAGACATGAGTCGTTAGCGTAGAATCCGGAATCTTATCCTTGCGTCCATTTTTGACGCCATGCAGTACCGCTCGCTGACGAACCTATTCACAAGGTTTGATATGGATTAGCTTTTCCGCGGCCTTGCCCAGCTCGATACATTTTTGCCCTGAGCAGAACGTCCAGCCCCCGCCTGTCTTGCCGGAGGCGGCGAGGACGATTTCCCGGCGTGGAGGAATGGCTGGGTGATAAACATACCAGCCATTCTTGAGAACAGCATCTGCAGGCGGGTCCATGCCAGCGCCGGAGCCTTTGATGCGCGCCTCGGACAAGACCAGTCCCTGCGACGTAACATTCCAGGACTCCTGCCACGGCACTTTCTCAACGCTGTGCGTCCATGAGAGCAGAAAGCTTGTGGCGGCGATTTTGAGTGCGCCGCCAGCCGTTGCAATGCAGACTGCCATCAACCTGATGACGCGACGACGGAAGGTCGCGATCTCCAGAAATGCCAGACAAGAAAGGCCGCACAGGCCGCAAAGCCGAGCTCATCGCTAAAGGGATAGGTGGCGAGCATCAGAGCAATGGCAACGAAAGCCCATATGCGTTCCCACATCTTCAACGGTGTTCGAAGATGGCCGATGGCGGCCGCTCCCCAAAGCAGAATGCTGAGCAGCGCCTTGATGAACATATAGACGAAGGCGGGCCAGAAACCGAATTTTTCGGAAAGAGGCCCGCCCTCCTGAAGCATGATAACCGGCTCGTACACTGCCATGAAGGGCACTGCAAAACCCGCAACCGCGATCCGGATCGCCTGCATGCCGATCTTCATGCCGGACTCTCGCGCAATCGGCGCCGCTGCAAAAGCTGCGAGCGCGACAGGCGGAGTGAGGTCGGCCATGATGCCAAAATAAAAGACGAACATATGCGACACCAGCAGCGGCACTTCGAGGTGAAGGAGCGCCGGTCCAGCTATCGAGGATGTGATGATGTAATTTGGAATGGTCGGAATGCCCATACCGAGCACGAGACAGGCCAGCATGGTCAATACCAGCGAGAAGAAGAGCGAGTTTTCTCCTACACTGACGATCACGCGTGCGAAAGTTGATCCGGCACCAGTCAGCGCCAGAATGCCGATGATGACGCCAACCAGCGCACAGGCGATGCCCACAGGCAGCGCATTCTTGGCACCTTCCGCGAGGCTTTCGAGGCAAAGGTTCAGCGTTGCACGTCCGCCGCGCACCAGAAAATTTATCGCGACCAACAGCGCAACGAGGCAGATGATCAGTGTGATGCCGCGCAGGACATAGCCGAATATATTGAAGGTGGTGCCGAAAGCCGCAGCCGACATGACGCCGAGCGCGACCCAGAACAGCACGCGCAGCGGCATCGACATGGAGCCGGAAACCGGCACACCGAGGATGATGAGCACGGTCAGGCTGAGGCCAACCGTGCCTGCAAAAAGTGGCGTATAGCCCGAGAAAAGCAGCCATACCAATGCGACCAGCGGCAGAACCAGAAACCAGCGCTTTCGGATTGCTTCAAGCGCGCTTGGCATTTCGCTTTTATTGAGGCCCTTCATCTTGAGACGACGCGCTTCAAGATCAACCATCACGAAGACAGTTATGAAGTAGAGAATTGCGGGAACGATTGCCGCCTTGACGATCTCGACATAGGGCAGGCCGAGCGTTTCAGCCATGATAAAGGCAACCGCGCCCATGACCGGCGGCATGATCTGGCCGCCCATCGAGGCCACTGCTTCGACACCACCGGCAAAGGCCGGGCGAAAGCCGGAACGCTTCATGAGTGGAATGGTGAACGCGCCTGTCGTTACCACATTGGCGACACCGGAACCGTTGATCGTCCCCATGAGTGCGGACGAGATTACCGAAACTTTTGCTGGCCCGCCCCGCGACGCGCCGACCGTTCCCATGGCAATGTCGTTGAAGAGTTGGATCATGCCAGCGCGTTCGAGAAATGCCCCGAACAGGATGAAAAGGAAAATATAACTCGATGAGACATAGATCGGCGTGCCGTAAATTCCCTCTGTTCCCAGAAAGAGAACCTCGACCACCTGCTCGAAATCATATCCGCGATGATTGAATGGATGCGGCAGATATTGCCCGAACAGACCGTAAGCCAAAAAGATCGCGCAGATGAGCGGCAAGGTCCAGCCCATCATCTTTTTGCCCGCCCAGAAGACGAGACCGACCACAAGAATGCCTATCACGATATCGAGCGTATTGGGTTCGCCAGCCCGGATCACCAGATCTTCGTAGAAAATCCAATGGTAAAGACTGAGCGCGAAAGCGACAATGGCAGCCAGCCAGAACGCCGCTCGCTTGGCAGCGACCGTACTCGCATTGGCATAGAGGCCGAAGAGAAGCAGAAGCAGAAATCCGACATGGATGGAGCGGACCACCTGACTTGGCAATGGTGAATAGGCAGAAGTCCAAAGCTGGAAAACCGAAAAAGCCACGGCGATGGCAAACAGGATTTTTGCGCCTGCGCCGACACCCCAGGCGGGAATATGCTCAGCCGATTCAACGGCGCTGTTCTCGCTCTGCGTCATGAACGAACCTTCATCAGATTATGCAAGTTGAAATGAACAGTTACGGGAGCGATCCGATTGACAGGGATCGAGCGCCGTCGGCCGGAAAAGGACGATACCTGTGAAATGTCACTCGGATATCGTCCACTGGGCAGGACTGCTGCCAGCCTATTCGATGCCTTTTTCCTTATAGTAACGCAACGCGCCGGGATGAACCGGGACAGGTGACACTATGGTGTTTTTGTCGAGCTTGATTGCCTTTGCCGATGAATGGGCGGCAGTCAACTGGTCAAGATTCTCGAACAGCCCCTTGGTCATCTGGTAGACTAGTTCCTCATCCATATCGGGACGAACGATCAGATAGTTGATTACGGAGGCCGTTACGACATCCTTATCCTGCCCGCTGTAGGTATCCGCCGGGATCGTGTTGACCTGATAGGGCGCGCCGATCTTCTCGATGACGTCTGCCGGAACCTCGACAACGTTGATGTCTACCGAATTGGCAAGATCACGCAGCGAGGCAACGCCAAGCCCGGAGGATTGCAAGGTTGCATCCAGTTGGCGATTTTTCATGAGTTCGACCGATTCTGCAAAGGGCAGATACTCGATCTTGCCCAGGTCGTCATAGGAAAGTCCGGCTGCCTCTAGAATGGTTCGTGCATTCAGTTCGGTCCCGGATTTCGGTGCTCCGACGGAAAGCCGCTTTCCCTTGAGATCGGCCAATGTCTTGATGCCGGATTCCTTGGAGGCGACGATCTGAACATAATTCGGATAGATCGCTGCAAGGGTGCTCAGATTGGTGAGCTTCTTTTTAAAACCGGCTGCTTCATTTCCTTCATAGGCATCGCGCAGGGAATCGCCCAGCGTGAACGCAACTTCGCCGCGACCGCTGTTGATGAGATTGATATTCTCAATGGATGCTTTTGTTGCCTGCACCGAAGGGCGCACGTCGGGAATGCCCGAATAGATTTTTTCCATCGCAACGCCCAGCGGATAGTAGACACCGCTGGTTCCGCCAGTCAGAATATTTACAAATTCCTCGGCTTTCGCTTGCGCCGCGCCCCAAACCAGCCCTAGCGCAGTCGCCAGAGAAACAGTTGTTTTCCGATTAAAGATTTGCATATTTCCTCCTCACTCCAATAGATTTTGCCATGGCGCCATGGCCGAGCGGGAAGTTCTTGCAGGTTACTCCCCCACTGTATTTCATCACGTCCTCCCACGGGACTGTGGAAACGCTAACGCATTCTGGAGAAAATCCCAAATGTTTTTGGTCGCTTTTTACGGCGAATTTAGTTTTCAATATTTATTGCGTCCAACTGCGGAAGAAAGAGTTTATTTCTGCTGTGCCAAAGAACGAAATAAAAAGAAAAAATCTATGGCCAGCCCGATCCTTAGAATTACACTGTGAATTTCTCTCATCCTAAAATTTAATTATGGAAAAATCATCGGTAAGCTTGCGCGATACTATCAAAGAACCTCACCAGATAGAAAACCATATAGGCTTGGCCACGGCACCGGAAGCCGCAGCCAATATCTCACATACAGACTTCAGACACCTTCTTTTAGTGAACAAACGGCAATTCCACTTCGCATAGGCGAAAGCCCATTCACTCAAGCCTCAACCCTATACGGCCATTTCCAGTTACGGATTTCAGGCATATCCTCACCATGTTCTCTCACGTATTTTTTGTGAAGCGTCAGTTTGTCTACAAATCTGGCGATCAAAGGTTCTGCGACATCGCCACCGAGTGGTAGTCGCCTGATGGCCTCAATGGCTAGATGAAACCGATCCAGCTCATTCAAGACCGTCATATCAAAGGGCGTGGTCGTCGTCCCTTGTTCGATAAAGCCGCGCACATGGAAATTCGGGTGATTCCTACGCTTATAAACGAGCCGATGAATGAGATATGGATAGCCGTGATAAGCGAAGATCACCGGCCGGTTGGTCGTGAAAATCCGATCAAACTCCTCGTCAGCAATGCCATGGGGATGCTGTTGTGGCGACTGAAGAACCATTAAATCCACGACATTGACTACCCGGATACGCAGATGCGGCAACGACTGCCGCAGAAGATCGACTGCCGCAAGCGTTTCCATCGTCGGAACATCGCCCGCACATGCCATCACGATATCGGGTTCCAGACCATCCTCAGTTCCGGCCCAGCTCCATATGCCGAGACCGGCTTCGCAATGGCGGATGGCTTCATCCATTGACAGCCACTGAGGCTCCGGCTGCTTTCCCGCAACAATTACGTTCACGCGATTCCAGGTTTTCAGGCAATGATCGCCGACCCACAGCAGCGTATTGGCATCGGGTGGAAAATAGGCACGGATGATATCGGCGCTTTTATTGGCCACTAGATCGACAAAACCAGGATCCTGATGGGAGAAGCCATTATGATCCTGACGCCACACGTGCGACGTCAGAAGATAGTTGAGGGAAGAGACAGGCTTTCGCCATTTCAGCTCCCGGGCAACCTGCAGCCATTTTGCGTGCTGATTAAACATGGAATCAACGATATGGATGAAAGCTTCGTAGCAGGAGAAGAAACCATGCCTGCCGGTTAGCAGGTATCCCTCCAACCAGCCTTGGCATAAATTCTCGCTCAACACCTCCATCACGCGACCATCCGCAGAAAGATGATCGTCTATGTCGAGCGTTTCAGCCATCCACACACGGTCACTGGCATCGAAAACCGCACTGAGGCGGTTCGACGCGGTCTCGTCCGGGCCGAACACGCGAAAATTTTTCTCGGGCTCATTCAGCTTGAGCACGTCCCGCAAGTATTCACCAAGTATCTTGGTCGATTGCGCGTCGATGGCGCCCGGTTCATTGACGTCAACGGCGTATTGACGGAAGTCAGGTGTGTGAAGTTCTTTACGCAGCAATCCGCCATTTGCATGTGGATTAGCGCCCATGCGCAGTTCGCCTTTCGGCGCAAGTGCACGCAGTTCTGATTTTAACGCGCCATTTGTGTCAAACAAATCCTCCGGATCATAGCTCCTCATCCATTCTTCGAGAATCTTGCGATGCGCATCATTCTCACGGCAGTTAGCGACAGGCACCTGGTGCGAACGCCAATAGTTCTCGACGATGAGCCCATCAACTTTTTTCGGACCGGTCCAGCCTTTTGGACTTCTGAGGATGACCATCGGCCATCGCGGCCGTTCAGGAGACTTCAGATCAGCGTTTTTCTTAATTTGCTCGATCCTAGCGAAGATCGTATCGAGCGTCGCCGCCATTTTCTGATGCATAGCCTTCGGCTCGCTACCCTCAACGAAGAACGGTTCATAACCATAGCCCTTGAATAGATCGGCCAGATCATTGTCAGAAAGGCGGGCAAGGACAGTGGGGTTTGCGATTTTATAGCCGTTCAGGTGCAGGATCGGCAGAACAACACCGTCACGCACGGGGTTGAGAAATTTGTTCGAATGCCATGAGGTGGCAAGCGTTCCTGTTTCTGCTTCTCCATCACCAACCACGCAGGCGACAACCAGGTCCGGATTATCGAATGCAGCGCCATAGGCGTGTACCAAAGCATAACCAAGTTCTCCGCCTTCATGGATCGAACCAGGTGTTTCCGGCGCGACATGGCTCGGTATACCACCAGGAAAGGAAAACTGCCGGAACAGCTTGCGCATACCCGTTTCGTCTTCGCTAACCTCGGGATATATTTCGGAATAAGAGCCTTCGAGATAAGTGTTCGCAACCATGCCCGGCCCGCCATGGCCGGGGCCGCAAACGTAAATTACATTGGCATCTCGATCCTGAATGATGCGATTGAGATGAGCATAAATAAAATTGAGGCCAGGCGTCGTGCCCCAATGGCCAAGTAATCTTGGCTTGATGTGCTCCGGTTCAAGTGGTTTGCGCAGTAAGGGATTTTCCATCAGATAGATCTGGCCGACGGAGAGATAATTCGCCGCTCGCCAGTAGCGGTCGATCAATGAGAGTTGCTTTGGGGCCAAGGGGTCATGGCCAGTCACGTTGTTCATGTCCTGTCTCCAGCACTAATTGTTAAGCCGTCACATTGACAGCGGCTGCGGCGATGTTCTGGATGACCTCGAGTGTTTCCGAGGCGATGACTTGCTCTTCGTCAGTGGGAAGCATAAACGCGGCTGTACGGCTCGCCTTGTTCGTAATCCTAAACGCATTGTCGCTGTTGGCAGCTGCATCGATTTCAATACCGAGCCATGCGAGACGCTGACAAACCGCTGCACGGATTTCCGGCTGATACTCCCCGATTCCGGCAGTAAAGATAAGCGCGTCGATGCCGCCAAGCGTGGATGCAAGACGGCAAATTTCGCCAGCGATACGCAGAGCAAAAATTTCAAGTGCCTCTCGAGCCTGCATCGTGTCACTTGCGAGCAAATCACGTGTATCGCCACTTTGTCCCGAAATTCCTAGAAGACCTGAGCGATGATAAAGCATATCGGACAACAGATCGGCCTGCATGGCTTCCTGTTGTATCAAATGCATAAGCACCCCAGGATCGACGGCTCCGCAGCGTGTCGCCATCGGTATCCCGTCGAGCGTCGAAAAACTCATACTGGTGTCGACGCTTTTGCCGTCAGCTATGGCACATAAGCTCGCCCCACTTCCCAGATGGGCTGCGACGACTTTGCCGTTGGCAAGCTGCGATTCCCACTGGCTGAAATTCCCGATGATCGATTTGTAGGAGAGACCATGAAAGCCATACCGCTTTATCCCACGTTCATGAAGATCGCGTGGAAGTGCAAAACGCCGGACAGTATCCGGGATGGTCTGATGAAAGGCGGTATCGAAGGACGCTGTTTGCATAAGATGCGGAAAGAGTTTCCGGATAGCTTTTATCAACGCGATGCTTTTCGGCTGATGGAGAGGTGCAAAAACGGACAGACGGTTGATAGCTTCGATATGTTCGTCGTCTATCAATACCGGCTTCGCAAATTGGTCCCCTCCGAAAACCACACGATGCCCGACGGCCTGAATCTGTGTCGGATCGACATGCTCAGCTAACTTCGCAAACAATTCTTCGAGAATGGTCGCAATATCGTCAGTGCCTACGGCAGACAGTGCGATGTCCAGATTTTCTGTCTCACCATGCAGCCGAAAATTCAGAGGAGTTTCGTTCAAGTCGATCACACCCCGCGAAACTTTTCGAATCTGTTGCTCGTCGTAAGCGAACACACCGATTTTCACCGTAGAAGAACCGGCATTGAACGTAACAAGCTGCTTGCCCACACGACAGCTCCCTGTGTTCGTGGCTGATGTATTACAACATAGAGAACTATTCCAAGCTGACGATATGCACAGTGCAGATAATCAATCTTTGATCGAGGATGCTCGGTATCCAGTTCTCCTTATATAAGTATAGAGCACCAAGTTCGGCCGCCGGGCACATACATGCATTGTCTCAAATCAACCAATGCTCTTTTTCAAATATCTCCCTCCTCAAAAAGTGATCATAACAGCCATCAGGAAGGCCAGATCCGCTCTCAATGAGTTTAATTGCCGACGAATTGATTTGTGGTAGCGTGATTGGAGCAGTTGTTGGCGTCTCCGTTCGTGAACAGGAGCCTACGGTGAAGCGTTGGGTTGTCCGCTGTCTTGCACTATTGCTGATTGTTTATGCCGCTTATGTCGGCTGGCAACGTCTTACTCCAAAAGACCCTGCTCTATTCCCCACCGATCAAAGCGAGGCCAAGCGGGGAGGAGGCCGTAACACCAACCTCGAACATGCGGTCAAAACCACGGTTGCAAAATCAGGATCGCTGCCAGTACTGCGCAATACAATCGGCACTATAGTGGCTGTGGCATCAACAGCAGTGAATAGTCCGGAGGCGGGTAATGTTGCAGCATTGAACGTCAAGGATGGCGCGATTGTCAAAGCAGGCGATCTTATTGCTCAGCTTGATGACCAGGCGATCCGTGCAAACCTCAGGAAGGATGCCGCTTCCGTTGCCAAGTCTCGCGCCACGCTGAACGATGCCGAAATTCAGCTGAAGCGCACGCAGGATCTGGTACAAAAAGGAGTCAGTACATCGCAGAGCGGTGACGATGCACTGGCCGCGCTGAAGGTTGCGCAAGCGCAACTACAAGTCGATCAGGCGCAACTTGCAGCTGACCAGGTAACGCTTTCACATATGGGCATTATTGCACCTTTCGACGGACAATTGGGTGTCGTTCAGGTTTCCGTGGGTGCCTATCTCGCAGCAGGAGCGCCTGTTGCAACGATTACGCAGATGACGCCAGTTTATGCAGAATTCACGCTTCCCGAAACCGATCTCGCACGTATTCGTTCGACAATGACTGCCGGAATGTTGAAGGCCGATGTGACTGCGATCTCCGCAGATGGAAGGAGCGTCACCGAAAGTGGCCCCGTCAATTTCATCGATAACGCGATTGATCCGAGCAGCGGTACCGTGCGTTTGCGAGCCACGCTAGACAATCATTCCGGCAACTTTTGGCCGGGGCAGTCCTTGCGTGTCTCTGTCGATGCGGGGCAGATCGATGATCTGGTGCTGGTCCCCGATGTTGCTGTCCAACCGCAGGAAAATGGCTCCATAAGCTATGTGGTCAAACCCGACAATTCCGTTGAAATACGACCGGTGACGGTCACTTTGCGTGCCAACGGCATGGCGGGCTTGAGCGCGGGAATTCAGCCCGGCGAAAGAGTGGTTACGGAAGGCCAAAGCGCGCTCTCTAATGGCACCAAGGTAAAATTGGCCGACGCAGAACCGGATACCAAGGTTTCATCCGACTGAACCGAATGAAGGTAGACTGGCAATGAATATTTCCGAGGTCTTCATTCGTCGCCCGGTAGCGACCATTCTTCTGATGATTGGCGGGTTGATAGGCGGGGTTGCAGCTTACTATCAGCTACCAGTCGCGGAATTGCCTGAAGCGGACTTTCCGACCATCAACGTCTCCGCGCAACTCGCTGGCGCGTCGCCTGACACAATGGCCTCTTCCGTCGCAACGCCGCTTATCAAGCAGTTTGAGACGATTGCAGGTATCGATACGATCAGCGCCACATCATCGCTTGGAAACACATCGATTACGTTGCAGTTCGACCTGACGCGCAATATCGATGCAGCAGCAGCAGATGTGCAGGCGGCCATTACGCGTGCGCAACGGCAACTGCCGGATAATCTCACCACGCCACCGAGCTATCGCAAGGCAAACCCCGCTGACGCGCCCGTTATCATTCTGGCCCTAACAAGCGACGGCGCGCGGCTGACCCAGATGGATGATATCGCGCAGAACATTATCTCCCCAGCCTTGTCGACTATCTCGGGCGTGGCACAGGCGCAAGTTTATGGTTCGAAGACCTACGCGGTCCGCGTGGAAGTGGATCCTGACAAACTGGATAGCCGAAATCTGTCGCTATCGGGCCTCGGCGATACCATTGCTGCAGCGAATGACCAGACCCCGGTCGGAACGCTGCAGAACAGTTCGCAGGCACTGACGGTTAACGCGAAAACCCAGCGCACGAATGCGGCGGAGTTCAAGGACTTGATCGTTGCAGGCAGTGGTAACCGTATCGTCCGACTGTCCGATGTAGCCACGGTGCTGGATAGCGTGGATAACGTCAATCAGGGTAGCTGGCTGGATGGGAAACAAACGATCGCTCTGGCTGTTCAGCGTCAGCCCGGTTCGAATACTGTGGCTGTTGTCGATGCGATCCGCGCCAAGCTTCCCGAAATCGAGACGGCGCTGCCTGCACAGATGCATATCGCGGTCGTCAACGATGCTTCAGCATCTATCCGTGCAGCAGTGGCAGATGTTCAAACGACACTGGCCATAACCATCGGCCTTGTGGTGCTGGTGATCTTCCTGTTTCTGGGGCAGTTCTGGGTGACAATGATCCCAGGGCTTGCGGTCCCGCTTTCTCTAGTCACGACATTTGCAGCGATGTATGCCCTCGGTTTTTCCATCGACAATATTTCGCTATTGGCACTGACATTGGCAGTGGGATTGGTCGTCGACGATGCCATCGTGATGCTTGAGAATATCGTCCGTCACGTGGAGGAGGGACTACCCCCTTTTCAGGCAGCTGTTGTCGGTAGTCAGGAAGTGACAGGTACAATAATTTCCATGTCGCTGTCACTGGTTGCCGTCTTTCTGCCGATCCTTCTGATGGGCGGTATCGTCGGACGGGTGTTGAACGAATTCGGCATGGTGGTCACGCTGGCAATTCTGTCTTCGGCGCTGGTCTCGCTGACGGTCACGCCCATGCTTGCTGCCCGTCTGCCGCACACGCAGGCAGAACCTGGACGCATTGCGCAAATGTTGGACCGGGTGACGGCAGGTTACGGACGCGCTGTCGGCTGGTGTCTCCGACATCGACTTCTGGTGATGTTGCTTTTCGTGCTGAGTTTCTTTGGTTCGGTATGGTCGTTCATGACATTGCCACGCAGCTTCTTCCCACAGGAAGATACGGGACTGGTGACCATCTCAACCCAGGCCAGACAGGACATCTCCTATCAGGGCATGAGCGAATTGCAGAAGCAGGCGGCCGCCATCGTTTCTGACAATCCTGCGGTTGAGCATGTTACGGCGTCACTTGGAAGTGGGCCGGGTGGTTCGACATTCAATACAGGCTCCATGTTTGTACAGCTTAAAGCGCGAGATGCGCGCCCGCCGCTGGACCTGACGCTGAGTGAACTTCGGAAGAAACTTGCCGGACTTCCGGGGCTGACTGCATATCTCACCCCAGTACAGAGCTTGCGCTTTGGCGGCCGTAGCACGCAAAGCCAGTATCAGATCGTTTTGCAATCGCTAGATGCCAACGAAGCACGCTCCTGGTCGCAAAAGCTTGGCGACGCGATGAAAGCAGAGCCGAACACTTTCGTTGATGTCGCTTCCGACCTGCAGGACAATGCGTTACAGGCCCACATTGATATTGACGACGACAAGGCGGGAAGCCTCGGCATAACGTCGGAAGCAATCCGCAAGACGCTGGAAGCAGCTTATGGGACACTCACGGTGTCGCAGATACAGACGACTGGCAATAGTTATGATGTCATCATCGAACTTGACCAGAGCAGGCCTTGGGATGAGACGATGCTGGGCGCACTTCGTGTTCCATCCGCGTCAGGCGTGCTTGTTCCGCTCGCAAGTTTTGCGACGATCTCCCGGACGAATGGTCCGGTAACGGTCAATCAGTCCGGTCAGCTCGCTTCTGTCACGCTCTCCTACAACCTGCCAGCAGGTGTTTCTCTTGGCACAGCGACAGATCGTCTGGAAAGCCTGCGCAACGAGATCGGCATGCCGGTTTCCGTTACAATGCGTGCGTCCGGTGCGGCGCAGATTTTTGCTCAATCGACCGGAAACATGGGGCTTCTCATCTTCGCGGCGATCGCAACGATCTATATCGTTCTGGGTGTTCTTTACGAAAGTTTCGCCCACCCGCTGACAATCCTGTCCGGTCTGCCATCGGCGGCTTTCGGCGCGCTGGCGACATTGCAGCTTTTCGGGTTCGACCTTTCGATCATAGCGCTTATAGGTCTTCTCATGCTGATCGGCATCGTGAAGAAAAACGCGATCATGATGGTGGACGTCGCCTTGACATTGAAACGGGATGAAAATCGTGCACCGGACGACGCCATCCATCTTGCCGCCATTCGACGGTTTCGTCCGATCATGATGACGACTTTCTGTGCGCTTCTTGCGGCGGTACCCGTTGCACTCGGTCATGGACAGGGTTCCGAACTGCGCCAGCCGCTTGGGATTGCGGTTATGGGCGGTCTGATCTTAAGTCAGGTGCTGACGCTGTTTATCACACCGGTCATTTTTGTGGAGATTGACCGACTGGCAAGCAGTCGTTGGTTTAGGCGGAAGAAAACTTCAACTAAACAAACGTCAAATACAAATGCCTTCAGGTGAATGGGCCTACAAATCCAGTCAGTTTTGAGGTGCGGGAGCAGCAGTGACTAGCGAGTAAGCCCAGATTACACAAATTCAGTTTAAGTTTAACAGTTAGAACTGCCCTGCAACAAAACCTGCGTAACCGTCGTCCAGCGTCTTGGACAAGATCGCCGAATAGTCGGCGAAGGACCGATCATCGAGGCGTATGCGCCCGAATGAGGGATCTGCGAACTGTTTTATCGGAACAAGCGCAAGCGGCGTTGAAACCGGTGTCAGATGTGCACCTTGCCCGGCACGCAATGTCGTCAGGATACCAAACATTTCACCTGTAATGCTTGGGCGGGAGAGCACGGCCATGCGGTACTGACCGGATGTATTCGTGACGAGATAGATGTGCCCTGAAAGATGCGGAACGGAGACTGTACCCTGTTGCGAGAATGAAACATCGGAACGTTCCCGCTCACAAAAATTGAGATGCCCGACATCGAAATCCCAACCGATTTCCGTGGTGTAAGCGAAGATGGCCTTGTCCTCGCCAAAGGACGGACGCAAGGTCAGGTAATCGCCTTCAAGCCATGAAACCGAGGCGCGCGAATAGGCGCCCAATTCTTCCGCTGCGTGGCTGTTGCCGTTCCTGGCCAACGAGACGGGAGTATCACCTGCCTGTTCGCGCAGGGCGACACCCATTGCCTGTTCAAGCCGGATGATCGTTGCAAGTGTGAAGGGCCTGTGGCCCGACAGCGCTTTTTCCAAAGTCGAAAGACTGATCCGCGCTTCATCGGCCAGAAGCTGGCGCGAAATTCGCCGCCGGGCAATTTCCTCACGAACCCGTACGGCAACGCGGGCATTGAGCTGGTCGGGAAGGTGAGAGTCCTGATCGGACATGGCATATCCTGAATTGCGTACTTTTCTTCACAATTCCACACATATGCGTAACCGGCAAGGCGGTTTGCGGAAAGTGACGGCTGAAACTTGGCAAAGCTTACGCTGGAGTGGAAACAGTGGCTCCAGCGACAATGGCTCCAGTTCTTCGAGGTGAACAAGGAGCACGCCATGTTACCCGCGATAAGTCTTACAAATCATAACAATAGGCGCCGGATACTCTCCCGCTTCTGCTCATTCGTCTGGTTCTGCAACATGGCGCTACTGCCTGCGCTAGCCGTCATCTTCTGCCTGTTGCAGATTGTGCAGGCTCGTGCAGAAACACCCGCTCTCGTCACGCCGAACGAGGTTCAATCCGGCAGTCTTTTGCTTGAGACAAGCGAAGCCGAGCGTTATGTCGAAGCGCCTCGGATCGCAACGGACGTCAATCTCGATGTGAGTGGGCCGACGGCCCGAGCCCGGCTGACGCAGGCATTCGAGAACCCGACCGATGGTTTCGTTGAAGCCCTGTATGTTTTCCCATTGCCGGAAGAAAGTGCGGTCTATTCGCTGAAGATGGTCATCGGCGATCGCGTGATTGTCGCTGAAATCAAGGAGAAGCAGGCAGCGCGCGCAATATATGAACAGGCGAAAAGCGAAGGCAAAAAGGCCACGCTGATCGAACAGCAGCGGCCCAACGTGTTTACCAATGCGGTTGCCAATATCGGCCCGCATGAAAAAGTCGTCATCCAGATCGAGTATCAGCAGGCGGTGCGGCTTTCCGATGATCGTTTCTCGCTGCGTGTGCCTTTGGTCGTCGCACCACGTTACAATCCGGACAATGCCTCACCCGTTGTCCAGGAAGTCGAAATGAAAAACGGTTGGGGCAAGTCGAGCGATAGTGGCAAGCCCGATACTTACAATTCGCCGCTTAGAACGCCTTTGGCCCCACCGGCTGCCTTGCGAACCAATCCTGTGACCATCTCAGTCAATCTGAAGGCAGGCTTCCCGCTTGGAAAGGTCGAAAGCCTTTACCACAGGATCAGGATCGACGCGACGAACGACACGACACGAGAAATCACGTTGGACGGAACGGCTGCTGCTGATCGTGATTTCGTTCTGGAATGGAGCGCTGTCGCAAGTGATGCACCGCAGGTCGGGCTGTTTCGCGAAAATATCGGCAAGGACGATTATGTGCTTGCCTATGTTACGCCACCGGCTGTTGCCAACGCAAAAAAGGTCCAGCGTGAGGTTATCTTCGTGATCGATAATTCCGGATCGATGGGCGGCACTTCCATTGAACAGGCAAAGGCCAGCCTGGATTATGCACTGTCGCATCTCCAGCCCGGAGATCGGTTCAATGTGATCCGCTTTGACGACACATTGACCAAGTTCTTCGAAGATTCTGTCGATGCCAATCAGCAGAATATCGCGTCCGCCCGCCGTTTCGTAACGAACCTTGAAGCGCAAGGCGGTACGGAAATGCTGCCTGCCCTTCATGCAGCGCTTGATGACAGCCACCAGGGAAATGGATTGCGCCAGATCGTGTTTTTGACCGACGGCGAGATCAGTAATGAGCAGCAATTATTGGGTGCCGTTGCGGCACGTCGGGGGCGCTCGCGTATTTTCATGGTCGGCATCGGCTCTGCCCCGAATTCCTATCTGATGAACCGTGCGGCAGAACTTGGACGCGGAACCTTCACCCATATCGGGTCGGCGGCTGAAGTGGACGAACGCATGCGGGCTCTGTTCGACAAGCTTGAAAACCCGGCTGTTACCGATCTGAAGGCCAATTTTTCGGAAAAGAATGTGAGCATGACACCCTCCCTTCTGCCCGATCTTTATCGTGGTGAACCGCTTGTCATCGCCGCACGAATGGGCAAGGCGACCGGAAGCCTTGTTATCGAAGGCCAGATTGATGGCCGTCCGTGGACAGTCAATCTGCCGCTCGACCAGGCAATGAATGCTGAAGGCATCTCAAAATTGTGGGCACGTCGCAAGATTGACGATGCGGAAGTAGACCTTACCCTTGGCAAAATTACTCAGGACGCAGCCGATGCGCGCATTCTTCGCCTGGCACTGGAGCATCATCTGGTCAGCCGGCTGACGAGCCTTGTGGCTGTCGACAAGACACCGTCGCGACCGGCCAATGCACCGCTGACCCGCGCCGATATTCCACTGCAACTGCCTGCCGGGTGGGATTATGACACGCTGTTCGGCATCCGCGCGGACCGCAATGTCGGGGATCACGCAAGCATGGACATAAATGGGGTGAGCGACGCTGTTCGCAGCCATGAAAGCCCTGCCTCACCATCATCGCCATCGCAGTCGATCCCGCTGCCGCAGACGGCAACGCCAGCGACACTGCTGCTTTTGCAAGGCTTGGGTTTGATGCTGGTTGGACTGTTCGTCTTCTGGTTCTTCCGTCGCAAGGAGAATGTGTGATGCCTATCAATCAGCTTGTTACGGGGAGCGCGCTGAAGCGCTCCCTTCTCCCCGCGCTTGGTATGGTGCTGATTGCGATGGGGCTGGCAATTGCCGGTCAGGGAATCTGGATCCATGCGAAAGCGTTTGCGGCTCAGATCCTGTTGGAAAAGGCCTTTTCCGAAAGCATTGAAACGGGCGCTCCGGTTAAACCCTGGAACTGGGCCGATACATGGCCGGTTGCCCGCATCGAAGCCCCAAGGCTCAATGAATCAGCCATTGCCCTGAAAGGTGCCAGCGGACAGGCATTGGCTTTCGGTCCCGCTCATCTGGACAATACGCCGATGGCCGGCGAACGCGGAACGGCCATCTATGCGGCGCATCGCGATACGCATTTCGCATTTTTGAAGAATATCGAAAAGAACGACCAGATACTTGTCACCCGCAGCGACGGAAAGAAGGTCTCCTATCGCGTCAGCTATATGACCGTGGCGCGGTGGGATGAGGCTAATATCGCTCCAGATAGCGAAGGCCACCACCTCGTGCTGGCGACCTGCTACCCATTTGATGGGATTACACCTGGTCCGCTTCGCTATCTGGTCCATGCGGATATGGAGGAGCCGCATTAGCTAGCACCAACTATTGTTTTTACGAAGACAGATGGCGTGATCGAAGCCCAGATGCGCGCTTCTTCCTGAAACTAAAGGTGGCAAGTAAGTCTAACGCCAGAACTGTGAGTCCCAACGACCACGATCACGGATGTCGTCACCGATATCAAATTTCGGAATCCAATAACGCCGTCATCGAGCTAGAATTAACACCCATTCAACCCCGCCGAGCTTTGGCAGAGAAATGCACAGAGCATCGGCATTAGTAAATCAATTACAGTGCGTATTATGGCTATCCAGACGCCAGATGATAGGCCTGACCGCATAAATATAATGACAGAAAAAAGAAGAATTTCTTCCACAAATACTGACACAGTTATGACAACTGGATCAAAATGTCAGACGAAATAATCATTGGGAGAAAGCTACTTTGGCGTCGACTTCTAAAAAAGCCAATGCAAACGGCAAGACCAGCCAAGAAGCAGAAAATTCCTATTTAATATTAGCTCATTGCTGAGGCACCCACAAGACAGCGTCTGGATTGATCCCCAATAGCAGTCCCTGTGCAATTGCTCGCGCCTTCACCTCTCCACTTGCCTCGGGCTCGCGCGAAAGTACCCAGAAATAGCTCCGCGTGGACCCGACAATGATCGACCACTGATAATCGTCTTCATCTATATCAACGACATTATAGCCGCCATAGAAAGGTCCGAAGAACGAAACTTTCAGCGCGCCTTCGTCGGTGGATCGCACAAAACGGGCGGTTCCTGTGGCTTGCGTCCAGCGCGCTTTCCACGGATCAAAGCCGCGATTGACCACTTTTACGGTTTGATCGGAGTTCAATGAATATTCTGCTGTCGTCCGGATCAGGCCGCGCTCGAAACGATTTTCGAGGCGGCCGACCTCGTACCAACGGCCCAGATAGCGCGTGAGATCGAAGGGTTTTACCGGCACGATACCCTTTGGAATCTGCGGCGAGCTTGCCCGCGTCAGTGCATATCCCACCGCCAGCCCTGTCAGACCGAGAGCAAGCGTTCCAAATCTCATCCTCTTCCCTTCCTTTGTTGCATGAAGAGACAAACCGATGTGATGGCGATTGGTTCCGAACCGCAAACAGCGCAGGCTTTCGCAGCGTCATCCAACTGTCATGCAATCAGAATAGAAGCTCCCAATCTATTTGGATTGTGGAAAAATGTTGCATTCCTCGAATATTAAAGCGGATATCGCCGTTCGGGCTGAAGGGCTGAATCTGGCCTTTGGTCCGGCCACTATATTGAAGAATATCGATCTTTCACTGCCGAAGGGACAGACGCTCGCTTTGCTCGGGCCATCCGGTTGCGGCAAGACGACCTTGCTCCGTCTCGTGGCTGGCCTTCTCGCCCCGACGAAGGGCTCGATCACAATCAACGGCGTCACCGTCGCCGATGCCAAGACAGGATCATTCATTCCGCCTGAGAAGCGTCATCTGGGCATGGTGTTTCAGGATTATGCGCTCTGGCCGCATATGACTGTTTTCGGCAATGTTTCCTTTCCGCTCGAAATGCGAGGCCTCGGCCGTGCGGAACGCGAAAAACGCGTTGCCTCGGCACTCGATCGCGTCGGCCTTTCGGGCTTCGGTGAGCGCGCCATCAGCGATATGTCGGGCGGCCAGCAACAACGCGTCGCCATTGCCCGTGCCATCGTTGCCGAGCCGGGACTGGTACTATTCGACGAGCCGCTGTCCAATCTCGACCGCGAACTGCGCGAAAACATGGTCACGGAGATCGGCCAGCTTGTCGCCAATCTCGGCCTGACCGCAATCTATGTCACCCATGACCAGAGCGCAGCTTTCTCGCTTGCCGATCAGGTGGCCGTCATGCGCGCCGGTGTGATCGAACAGCTCGCCGCCCCCGAGGCGCTTGTCGAAGAACCGACGACACCGGAAGTTGCAGATTTTCTGCGGCTCGGCTGTGTCGTGCCTGTGGAGCAGCGCGACAATGCCTACAGGATTGCGCGCACCGAAATCCACATCGCCCATGGCTCTCATGCGGGACAGGCAACGCATGTCTTGTTGCCGTCGCGCTCGGTTCGCAGCGTGCCCGCAAGTGATGCAGCCATTCTAGCAACGGTCCTGCGCTCGCAGTTTCGCGGCGACGGCCATCTGACCACGGTGCGCATCGGCTCCCAGCAGGACGGCCACGAACTGACCTATCTCGACAGCATCCGCCTTTCACCCGGCGTTCCGGTCGGTATTTCGGTCGATGCCAGCCAGCTTCGCTGGTTCTCAAAATAAGACCATCACATCAGGTAACATCTCAGGAGGCACAGATGAAGAAATCCATTCTCGGCGCGGGGCTTGCGCTTGTTACTGCTTTGCTCACCAGCACGGCTGCCTATGCGGACATCACGGTCTATTCGGCAGGCCCTGGCAGCCTGATTGAAAAGCTGGCAGCGGGCTTCACTACCAAGACCGGCGCAAAGGTCAATGTCTTTCAGGCAACGACCGGCAAGGTTATGGCCCGCATCGAAGCGGAAGCTGCCAATCCGGTTGTCGACGTTCTGATTTCCGCATCGTGGGATACGGCAACCGATTTCGCCAAGCGCGACTGGCTGGTCGCCTATACCAGCCCGAACGCCGAAAAAGTGCCGGATTTCCTCAAGAATGAAACGGCGGTCGCTCAAGGCGTTTCTGCCCTCGGCATTGCTTGGAACCCTGCCAGCAAGACGCCGAAGCCCGCCGAATGGGCGGATCTCGCCAAGCCTGAATACAAGGATCTGGTCAACCTGCCGGATCCGGCACAGTCGGGCGCGACCTTCGAGCTCGTTGCCGCCCTTCAGGCACAGCAGGGCTGGGACCTGTTCAAGAATCTGCATGAAAACGGCGCCGCTGTCGCCGGTGCCAATGCAGAAGCTTTGAACCCTGTCCTCCAGGGTGCGAAGGCAGCAGTGTTCGGCGCTGTCGACTACATCTCGCTTGCCGGCAAGGCCAAGGGTGAATCCATCGACGTCATTTTCCCGGTATCCGGCACCGTGATCGCCCCCCGCCCAGCCATGATCCTCAAATGGTCGAAGAACCAGGACGAGGCCAAGCAGTTCATCGATTACATGCTGTCCGATCAAGGCCAGAAAATGGTTGCCGACACCTATCTAATGCCGTCGCGCACCGATATTCCAGCCAATCGTCCACTGATCGGCGACCTCAAAATCCTGCCGGTCGACGCCAAGGAAGTCTATGGCAAGCGCAATGAAACGCTGAAGGAGTTCGGCGCCGCTTTCGCCGTTAGCAACTGATTTTTGAAGGACAGACAGATATGAAGACAGGCAGTGCGGCGGCTGGCAATCCGCTCGGATTCGTTGCGGTCGCAGGGCTCGCATTCATCGTCGCGGTGCCGTTTGTCTTCATTGTCCTTCAGGCAATCTTTCCGCAGTTGGGGAGAGGCTCGCTGGCCGAGCCTTTCCTGCATCTCTCAGCCCTTTTCGAAGACCCGAAACTTTTGCGCATGAGCGGCAATACCGTGCTGCTCGGGCTTTCTGTGGTGGCACTTTCCGCCCTTATCGCCGTTCCGCTTGCGGTTTTCCGGGCGCTCTACAAGGTTCCTTTCGCCGTATTGTGGGACGTGCTGATGCTCGTTCCGTTCATGATCCCGCCCTATATCGCCACACTTGGCTGGATCATGACCCTGCAACCGCGCGGCTATCTTGAACAACTCGCCGGTTTCAATCTGGCTCCATTCCTGTTCTCGGTCGCAGGAATGAGCTTCGTCATGGCGCTGAACACGTTTCCGCTCGTCTATTTTGCGGTGTCGCGCACAATTGAAGCAGTTGGCGCTCGCTATTCCGATGTCGGACGGGTGTTTGGGGCTTCGCCGTGGCGCTCCTTTATTCGCATTACCCTGCCGCTTGCGACGCCGGGTCTCGCGGCAAGCCTCCTTCTGGTTTTCGCAGCCGCCATCGAGGAATATGGTACACCCGCAGCCCTTGGACGCCGCTCCGGCTTTGAAGTTCTGGTGACGGAAATTGATCTCCGCATTTCCGACTGGCCCATCGACCTTGCGGGTGCTGCCGTCTTTTCACTGGCGCTTGTCTGCCTGTCGCTGGCCGCTTTTCTGGTCCAGCGCTGGATACTGACGCGCCGCTCCTATGTGACGACCGGCGGCAAGCCACAGGCAAAGGACAAACGCCCGCTCGGAGCGCTCACCATTCCCGTGGTGGTTCTGTTCGCTATCATCGCCTTTGCTGCGACCGGTGTTCCTCTGCTGGCCATTCTGGCGACCGCTCTTTCCAAAACCGTGTCTGGCGGGCTGACGCCATCGAACCTCGGCTTCGACAATTTTGTCGCCATTGCAGAAAACAGCGCAGGCGGCATGCGTGCGCTAGTCAACAGCCTGTCGCTCGGCATTGCAAGCGCCCTGCTAACGGGATTTCTTGGTGCGGTTGCTGCCTATGCCGTGGTGAAAATGCGTTTCCGTGGCCGCTTCTGGCTCGACGTTCTGACCGTTCTGCCGAATGCCCTGCCCGGCGTCGTTGTGGCAGTCGGTCTCATTCTGGCATGGAACCAGCCCGTGCTACCCGTCTCGCCATACAACACACCTCTGATCCTGCTGCTCGCCTATTGCTGCATTCTTCTCCCGCAGCCGATCCGCTATGCATCGGCTGCCTTTCACCAGATCGGTGACAATCTGGAAGCTGTTGCACGTGTTTGCGGCGCAAACAGTTTCACTGCTTTCCGGCGCATCATGCTGCCGCTGATCACGCCGAGCCTCATAACCGTCATGCTGCTCGTCTTCGCTGTCGCGACCCGTGAGCTGGTCGCGTCAATCCTGGTCGCTCCGGTTGGAATGCAGACCATCTCGATCTTCATCTGGCGCCAGTTCGAACAGGGGTCGGTTGGCCTCGGCATGGCCATGGCATTCATCGCCATTCTCATCACCACGCTTTTACCGTTGGTCCTGATGGGATTGTTGAAGCGCTCCGGCCTCGTTAGAGTTTGACCAACCATTTCCAAACACAAGTATATGGCAGCAAGATTTGCAATCGGCTCCCTATCGTTAAACCTTGCTGCCATCCAACTCATCACGTCTCTGGTGAGTAACCGAAAGTTACAGCCGGGTTTTCCGCCGTCTCCACCCAGATGCTTTTTGCTTGCGTATATGCCATCAACGCATCCTTACCGCTCGATCGGCCGTAACCGCTCCGACCGAAACCGCCAAACGGCGACATGACCGAAATGGTTTTATAACCATTGATCCAAAAGGTTCCGGCCCGCACGTTGGCCGCAACACGGTGAGCCCGCGCGACATTCTCCGTCCAGACCGCTCCGGCAAGCCCGTAGGGATTGTCATTGGCAAGCACAATTGCCTCCGCCTCCTCGTCGAAAGGCATGACCGCGACGACCGGACCGAACACTTCCTCCTTGGCAATCGTCATTGCAGGATCGACACGATCAAGGATTGTTGGAGCATAATAATAACCACCTGTCTCCTCCAGTACTTCCGGCTTCTTACCGCCTGTTGCTAGCACGGCCCCATCGGCGATCCCGTCGCGAACCATCTGGTCAATCTTTGACCATTGCCGTTCATTATTGATAGGTCCAATATGCGAGTTATCGTCATAGGGATCGCCTACGACAATACGGCTCGCCGCATCAGCATAACGCTCTACAAATTCCTGATGAATGGAACGATGCACCAGCAAACGTGATCCAGAAACGCAGCTCTGGCCAGCCCCGCTGAAGATTGCCGACTGCGCGCCAACGATTGCGCGATCTATATTGGCATCTGGAAAAACAATATTGCCCGATTTCCCGCCCAGTTCCAGAATGCAAGGGATCAAATTCTTTGCAGCCGTCGCGGCAATCATAGACCCGGCCTGCGCCGAACCAACAAAAACGACTAGACCCGTGCACGGATGAGACACTGCAGCCTGCCCGGCAGTGGGACCCTGTCCGGCGATTACGTTGACCAGACCACGCGGCACGCCACCTTGCTCGCACATCAAGCCAAGGATAAGGGTCGAAAGCGGTGTCAGTTCAGATGGCTTGATGACAATGCCGTTGCCTGCACAAATTGCGGGTGCGATCTGCCATCCACCAGTGAAAAGAGGAGCATTCCATGGCGTAATCTGTGTAACGACGCCAATCGGTTCATGGCGCGTATAGTTGAGATGGCTGCTTGGCACCGGAATAACATCACCATAGAGCTTGTCGCACCAGCCGGCATAATATTCGAACATCTCGGCAACGCGCACCGCCTCGCCACGAATGTCGCGGATGGGACGTCCGGCAGAACGGCTTTCGATTTCAGCAATCAGCGGAGCATGCTCGCGGATACGCCGAGCAATTTCGTTCATCACCCGACCACGCGCAGATGCTGTCAGAGCCATCCACTCTTTTTGGGCGCGAGCAGCACTGTCCATCGCCGCATCGATAATCGCTTGGTCCGCATCCTTGAACGAGGCAAAAATCCTACCGGTCGCCGGGTCTGTCAGATTCTGTTGGGCACCGCTTCCGACAATAATCTCACCATTCACTAAACTGCCGATGACGCCTTTCGGAAAGAAACTCTTGAAAATTTCAGCAATACGCGCGGCTTGCGCATTAGGATCAATTCTAGGTGTCATGGTTCTGCTCTTTACTTTGATGAAACAGGCTGGAAGGCGCCCATACGAGTGAAGTCGTCACTATCCTTGAGATTGTCTGAACCGGCCCAGAGTTTTGCCACGACAGATGTCAGAGGATTGTCCGCACCTACGCGCTCAGCCATTTCCTGTGCCAAACGTACATCCTTACGCATCAACCCCATCGAGAAACCACTGTCGAACCGGTCGTTCATTATCCAAGTCGGGAAATGAACTTCGCTGATCATGGATTTGCCAGAAGCAGCATTCAGAACACGGAGGGCAGATTCGGGGCTTATTCCAGCGGCGAGCGCAAGTTTCAGACCCTCGCTAGTTGTCACCATATGAGCCGCAGCAAGCAGGTTGTTGACGAGCTTCGCAACATTACCAGCACCGCTCGGCCCCACATGCAAAGCTTTGGCCGCCATGGATTCGATAACGGGTTGCGCCAGCGCCAAATCCGCATCGCTGCCACCAATCATCATCGTCAGTTTGCCAGAAGCAGCCCCTGCCGGCCCACCACTCACGGGGGCATCAAGGAAACCATGTCCGAGTGCATCGAGCTTTTGCGCGAGCGTACGACTTACATCTGGTTCGGCGGTCGACGTATCGATGATGACCACACGCCCGCGTCCTTCATTCAGTTGATGGATGTGCGCATTGACTACATTCTCGACATCACGCGCCGTCGGAAGTGAAAAAACCAGAAAATTGGATTTTTCGAATAGCAGGTCGAGTGTATCTGCGGGCATTACGTTCGCCTTTTGCGCCAGCGCCTTACGCTCTGCAGACAAATCAAAGCCGAGCGTAGCGAAACCTTTTTTCGCCAAGGTCTGCGCCATGCCGAGCCCCATACTGCCGAGGCCGACCACGCCGATCACCGGCTTTCCCTCTTGCGCCATTCCACTTCTCCATTGTTCCATCAAGCGACCTTGAGGTCACTCCCGTTTTGAATGGAAAAGCTCGCACCAAAGCGCGCGATCGCATAGCCGGTTTGCAGACAACGCTGCGTCCCGTGACGAGCAACAGTGATTGGGATGACTTATCTGAACGCCGCCATGTTGTTGGCAAGAAATCCGCTCAAGCGTTCAACTGAATTCGGTAGCCGGCGCTGGGCACGCACCATCAGATGTGCACTTGCTTCAGCCAGCAGCGGGTCGGACAGTTCGCGTATGGCGACAGCCTCACGAGCCAATTCGGTGGAGACGGCAAAGCGAGGTAAAAATGATATGCCAAGTCCTGCAATCACGAAACGCCTCAAAACATCAATTGATGTCGTTTCTACGAGGGGCGAAATCGCGAAGCCCCGATCAGCTGCAACCCGCGTGACCAGTTGGGTAATACCGTGCCCTGGTCCAAGCAGCGCATTAGGCAAACCTGCGCAGTCGGCTAGTTCCAGCCGATCCCTTGCTAATAGTGGATGTTCTGGCGGTGCGACCACGCAGAGTGGCTGTTTCGAGATGGCAAGCGAACGAACCCGGGCGTCAGTCAACGGATTATAGGCAATGCCGATATCAGCGTCACCATTGGCAATCCCGTCTAGAACGCTCTCCGTGCCACCAAGCTGCAGATCATACTGTACATCGGGATAGATTTTGACAAAGGAACCAAGACCATATTGCAAGATGTCAGCGAGAAAGCCTTCGCCACAAAGAATGCGGACCCGTCTCTGCTGCACACCCTTCAGAAAGCCAAGCTGCTCCGTCAGCAAGCTATGCTCTTCCAGAACGCGTCTGCTATGTTCCAGAACCAGCTCGCCAGCTTCGGTCAATATCATGCCGCGTGCGTTTCGCTCGAACAGAGGCAAGCCAATACTGCGTTCTGTTTCGGCGATCTGACGGCTTACTACTGAAGGCGCGACATTCATATGTTCGGCAGCACCTCGGATCGATCCGATCCGAACCACCGCCATGAACGTCCGCAATTCTTTTGCATCGAGCGTTTCCATGGCACTATGTTGCTTAGTTAGCATCACGGATCAATTGACGACAGGAACGACACAACACAGCATTCAGTTTGACGCCAGTTCGCTTGTGACCAGTTTGATCCAAAAATTTGCGCCTATAGGCAAAAGCGCGTCATTGAAATCGTAATACGGCGAATGCAGACCCGGATTAGGACCGTCACGACGGCTACCAAGCCAGAAATAGCAACCCGGTTTCTCCTGCAGCATAAATGCAAAATCCTCCGCTGCCATACTTGGGGCTGCATCAAGAACTTTGAGACCAAGATCGGGCGAAACAGCCAACTCACGGATTTTGCGGGCATTGTCAGCTGTATTGATCGTCGATGGATAACGTTCTTCATAATCAACACGTGCCGCGCAGCCAAAACCTTCGGCGATTGAAGTGGCAAGCGCGTGTATCCGGCGGGCAATCGTCTCCCCGACCTCTGGTTGGAACCAGCGGGTTGTTCCACGGATGATCATACTTTCTGGAATGACGTTCCAAGCGTCACCGCCATGCATCTGCGTTACCGAAACAACAACAGATTCCAGCGGCGAAACATTGCGACTTGCGATGGTCTGCAATCCCGTGACCAATTGCGCGGCGGCAACCACTGGGTCGGCGCCTTCATGTGGCATCGCTCCGTGCGCTCCCTTGCCGATCAGCTCGATCTCGAACGTTCCGAAGGCTGCCATCATCGCATCATCGCGAGCGACACAGGTGCCAACATCCAGTGCGGGCCAATTGTGCAGACCATAAACCGCATCAACCAGGAAATCCTTAAACAGCCCTTCGCGCACCATCTCGCGACCGCCGCCTTCATTTTCTTCAGCCGGTTGGAAAATGAAATGCACAGTTCCATCAAAATCAAGCTTGCTGACAGATTTTGCTGCAGCAAGAGCCATGGCTACATGCCCATCATGACCGCATGCATGCATTTTGCCTGGAGTCTCCGACACATAGCCGACACCGCTTTTTTCAACGATTGGCAGAGCATCCATATCCGCCCGGATACCGATGGCGCGTTTCGATGTTCCCCGCGTCAAGCTGCCAATCACGCCAGTTCCGGCATAACTGGACCGAACGCTGAAACCCCATAGCTGGAGCTTTTCCGCAATGAAGGCAGCGGTCCGATTTTCCTCGAATGCGAGTTCGGGATGCCGATGCAAATCATGGCGCCAAGTCATCGCTTCCGCTACGTCGGCTTCACTGAGAAAAACGGTCATATGAGAAGTCTCCCTACATTTTCATGGCAGACCCGGTCATCGGGCCTGCCATGAGACGGTTTAACCCGTGATATGCAATGTCAGATCGGCGACCACCACCGAACCAAGGTAGGTGCCGATCATCACGCAAATAGCGACGATGACAATCTTCCAACCAGAGCGACGTGCAATCTCGAATTCATTACGCGTCAACGCCAGTCCTCCATAGGCCAGCGCCGGTGTTGCCAACGCCAGAAAATTCAGTTCCCCTACTTTCGCCAGAACGAACTCCGCCCCCGGGACGCCAGGGATGGTGATAAGGATGGCGATGAGGGAAACCCAGGCGACGCTCGGTAGATAGAATGGCATATAGCGCGCGAGCATTAAGCCACCAATGGATGCAGCGTAAAGGACAGCCATGCCAGGCAGGGCTTGTAAAGGCGTAACGCCGGTACCAACCCAGTTTGCGACTAGCCCAAGAAAGCACGCAATAACCAGAAGAAGAGCATTCTCGACGATATCAATTTTGCGTTCGTCGGTGGTCTCGACAGACAAGGTCAGGTTGTCGACCGTATTTTTCATCGATTTAGAAGTCATCTGCCTCTCCCCTTACGCAGCGTCACGATATTCTTCGGGACGGCATTTCTTGTAGAGCCATTCCGTCAGTGGCAGCGCCACAAAAAGACCGACGTAAAGTCCGGTCGCATAAGTGAGAATGTTACTGGCCGCGGCCAAGGCTAGAATGAGGTCTTTCTGTTCAGGTAAGACACTGACCAAGCCACCCGTACAGGCAGCAAGCATGCTGCCGGAACCAACACCGCACGACATCGCGAGCGCCCGGAAGTCAAACAGTCCAAGACCGTGCACGAGTGGCGGCATGAGCGCAAACACAAATGTGCCGATCAACGTACCGGTCGCATAGACCCCCATAACCCCAGCGCCCTCCGGACTATCCAGGCCATATTTATCGGCGATCAGCGCCAGATTGGGTTCGCGATCAATGGAATAAGTCGCTCCGACGGTTTCACGCCCCATGCGCAGCAGAAAAACAGCAACCGGAAAAGCGACAGCAATGGTTCCGAGGTTGCCGATCTCCTGCAAGACCAACGCGGGGCCAGCGGCGATGATATTCTCAATCTGAGGACCAACAGTCGTCCCGAATTTTGCAATGAACGGCATGATGGCGATGGTAATCATCGTACCCGAAAGCTTGACAGAATCCGACTTCAAGACTTTCCCTGTCGCCTTCAAAATATTCGGATTCAGGATGACGCCAAGTGCAAATGCGTAAAGCATCGGTAGAAAGATTACAGCACCGATACCGATGGATATTTTCTGAATGCCAATCAGTTCTGAAATACAGATGATTGCCAGTACAAATGCATGCAACCAAATGTGGCGCATCGCAAACACATTATTCCCCTTCACGCGGGCCTCCTTGTTTTTTCTTCATACGCGCTGCGCGCCAGTATGATGAGTTTAGGCTCCAGTACCAGCCTCAGGGGAAGGAACACAGCGTTGCTTTTGCAACAACACAGGAAATTAGTAGTATGTTCACCGAGCCGGACTTCCATCATCTATGGAGATGGATGCCGTATTCTCTGATCGCTAAAAGCCGGGAGGAGCATTTTGACCAAACAAGCCGTTGTTTTGAAAAGAGAGGAGTGGGCGAGGCGCGACGATGCCTGGTCCGGTCGTGTCGAAGGCAAGAGATTTGGCACCGATGCGTCGATCATATTCTTTTCGACCGATATTGTCGGACATGGCCCCAGATTGCACCGACATCCTTATGACGAAATTTTCATCGTACGCCAGGGAAATGCTCTCTTTATTGTTGGCGATGAACAAATTGAGGCGACAGAAGGGCAGGTCGTCTTCGGCCCCGCAAACATACCGCACAAGTTCATCAATCTGGGTCCAGGACGCCTGGAAACAACCGATGTTCATGTGACCCGATACTTCGAACAAG
Source organism: Ochrobactrum sp. A-1 (assembly GCF_022488005.1). Classification (NCBI taxonomy): domain Bacteria; kingdom Pseudomonadati; phylum Pseudomonadota; class Alphaproteobacteria; order Hyphomicrobiales; family Brucellaceae; genus Ochrobactrum; species Ochrobactrum sp. A-1. The sequence goes on along the minus strand of NZ_JAKVQC010000007.1, from coordinate 1,460,113 downwards.
AAGACCTTGAGTGAATCCGGGCAATGGGAGCCGCAACGGCTTTCCTTCTCATGTTTTAGATCCCATGAGGAGTGAACAGCAGCCGCCACTCTGGCAGAGTGAGGTTGCATCAAAACACTCGCTCAGGAGGAGCAGTTTATGGAACCCGCATCCATTCATCCGACCGCTGTCCGCACTGATCTTGGCGCAATTTTTGTGTCATTGGAACTGAGCCGATCGACCTGGTTGATCACTTCGTTGTCGCCGGGCAGTGGCGAGAAGATGTCGAAGTATGTAGTGGCCGGTGGCAATGTGGCAGAGCTGCTGGATCGATTTGAGCAGCTACAGCACAAAGCGCGGTTGAGAACAGGAACGTTGTTTCCTATCGTAACGATCCAAGAGGCAGGATTGGACGGCTTCTGGATACACCGGGTGCTGGAGGCTAATGGTATCGAGAGTCACGTCGTCGACGCAGCTTCGATCGCGACCTCCCGCCGACGTCGGCGGGCGAAGACCGATAAGATCGATGGAGAGGCTCTGACGCGCGCATTGCTCGCGTTCAAGCGCGGCGAGCCACGCGTATGTGCGATGGTCAGAGCGCCAGATCCGGAGGACGAAGATCGGCGTCGAATTTGCCGGGAACACAAAATTTTGATTGCTGAACGCGTCAGGCATGTCAATCGCATGAAGGGACTACTCTTTGCTCAAGGCGTCAGCGGCTATCAACCGCTCCGTAAGGATCGCCGTCAGCGGCTGGAGGAGCTCCAGACCGGAGATGGGCGCGAGTTACCAAAACACCTGAAGGCTCAAATCAATCGCGAACTCGACCGTCTCGAGTTGCTGCTGGAACAGATTGCTGCAGTGGAGAGCGAGCGGAATTCGCTCCTGTCAACGTATGAGCAGCCAGCGGTTGAGGCAACTTCGCCCGCGGCGATGCTGCTGTCCTTGAAGGGGGTTGGCGCTGAGTTTGCCGCCGTCCTTTGGACCGAAGCCCTGTCCCGGCGTTTTGATAATCGGCGGCAGATTGCCGCCTATGCAGGTTTGACACCAACGCCATGGATGAGCGGGACCATCGACCACGAACAGGGTGTCTCAAAAGCAGGGAACCCCCGGCTGCGCACTACGATGATTCAACTGTCGTGGCTGTGGCTACGCAATCAGCCAGCATCAGCGCTTAGCCGTTGGTTTGTGGATCGGGTCCAGTCGAATGGTGGACGCTTAAAGAAAGCCACGATAGTTGCATTGGCGCGCAAGCTCCTTATCGCGCTGTGGAAGTTTGTCACTGCGGGTGTTGTCATCGAGGGGGCAGTTATGAAGACCATCTGACGACCAAAAAACTGGTGAACATAAAAATCTTCCAGGACCGATCACTCCTGGCGGATCCAGGTAAGCGAACCGCTTCAAAGTCGGGCTTCAAATGCCGCGCTTTAGATTGGTGCCGTTCTCCTGAGCCTTGCCGCTACGCAAGCGGGATGATGGTGCTGCCGGACAAAACGGCGACCGTATGTGAGTTTGAACCGGTGACGGAAACCGGCCGCGTCAAGCAAAATGGCTCAGACCATGGGTTCGACACTAAATCGAAGGGGACAAGCTATGAAACTATGATTGATCTTGACGGCGAAATCCTCATGTGAGCTTTGAACGACAGCAATTGGCATAGTAATGCGATGGTATCTGGGCGGTTGCGCTGGCGCGATAGCGCATGCGGCCTATAACGTGTTCGGTTGATAATTCACGCGACTTCAATCAGTTCGCGGCATTCGAGATTCTCACATTAGCCTTGGCGAACGAAAAGCCGCAATCTTACGATTGCGGCTTTTTCATTTCAGTCACGCTCTCATCGTCAGAGCTGGTTGGAAACCGCTTAAATTATCTATAAAAACTTCACTTGAACAATTCTCCGTTCTGATAATAATCTATATTTCATAGATTCTTTCTAGTTTTATAGATAAAAAGGAATGCAGATATTGAACGCGATCAAAGCGACTTGGGATATCAATGAAAGAGCATCCAAACTGGATGAAGGCGCGTGGACGCTCGCCAGAGCCCGCCTACTCTATGACCTCCCGTTCAACGACCTTCTTTTCGAGGCACAGAGCCTTCACCGCGCCAATTTCGACCCGAACCGCGTCCAGCTCAGCAAACTGCTCAACATCAAGACGGGCGGCTGTCCCGAAGATTGCGGCTATTGCAGCCAATCGGCGCATCATGCTTCGGGCCTGAAAGCGTCAAAACTGATGAATATTGATACGGTTCTTGAAGAAGCGCAGAAGGCAAAGGATAGCGGCGCGACCCGCTACTGCATGGGCGCGGCCTGGCGCAGCCCGAAGCCGCGCGACGAACCGGCCATCGTAGAAATGGTCAAACAGGTGAAAGCGCTCGGTCTGGAAACCTGCATGACACTCGGCATGTTAAACCCGGATCAGGCGAAGACCTTTGCGGAGGCTGGTCTCGATTATTACAACCACAATATCGATACTTCGCAGCGGTTTTATCCGCAGGTCATCACGACGCGCAGTTTCAATGATCGGCTGGAAACGCTCGCCCATGTCCGTGAAGCCGGAATCAAGGTTTGCAGTGGCGGCATTCTCGGCCTTGGAGAAACCGAAGACGACCGCATCGACATGCTGGTAACGCTGGCAAATCTGCCCGTCCCACCGGAAAGCGTACCGATCAATATGTTAATTCCGATGCCCGGATCCCGGCTGGAGAAAGCCTCGCCCATTGATCCTATCGCCTTTGTCCGCATTATCGCGCTTGCCCGCCTGATGATGCCGCAATCGCATGTGCGCCTGACAGCCGGGCGCAATTCGATGAGCGATGAAATGCAGGCTCTCTGCTTTTTCGTGGGCGCAAATTCGATCTTTATCGGCGACACACTGCTGACCGCCTCCAATCCGGGCGAAGACCGTGACATAAGCCTCATGCGACGGCTTGGCCTGACTGCCGATGCGCTGGACGCCCATGCATGAACAGTGATCCGTTGGCCCGCTATGCCGCCAAACTGAAAAGCCTTGAGCGGCGGCGACATCTGCGCACGCTTTCGGATCATCGCGGCGCGGATTTCAGTTCAAACGATTATCTGGGCCTTGCCGCCTCGCCGTCGATCCGCAAAGCATTGATCAACGCGCTCAAAAACGGCCTTGCCACCGGGGCTGGCGGCTCCCGGCTGTTGCGTGGCAATCACTCGGAACACGCGCTTCTGGAGGCTGAAGCTGCGTCCCATTTTCATGCGCCGTCAATGCTGTATTTCAGCAATGGTTATGCGGCAAATCTTGCAGTTCTCTCAACCTTGCCGCAACGCGACGACCTGATCGTCTATGACGCACTAATCCATGCCAGCGCGCATGAAGGCATGCGGACCGGAAAGGCCGAAACCGTTTCCATCCCGCATAATGATGCGGAGGCATTCGACAAGGCGATCCGGATCTGGCGCAACAAGGGGGGAAGCGGCACACCATGGATTGTGGTGGAAAGCCTCTATTCGATGGATGGAGACTGCGCGCCGCTCTCCGACCTCGTTGAAATCGCCGACCGCCACGATGCCTTTCTCTTCATCGACGAAGCCCATGCCACAGGCGTTCACGGACCGGGCGGGCGCGGCTTTGCGGCGGGGCTGGAAAGCAGACCGAATGTGATTGCGCTTCACACCTGCGGCAAGGCCATCGGCAGTGCCGGTGGGCTGGTCGCAGCGGATCCAATCCTACGCAATTTCCTCGTCAATCGCGCGAGACCCTTCATTTATTCGACTGCGCCCTCACCCTTGCAGGTATCTGCAACACGGCTGGCGCTGAAAACCACGATCGCCGAACAACATCGTCGGCACGAATTGCACCGACTTATTGCTTTCGCCAATGCACGCTTCGCCGATCTCTTCGGCAGCCCCGGCAGCGGCACACAGATATTGCCGCTCATCGTCGGCGATGCCGACCGCACCTTGCGCATCGCACACCGTTTGCAGGCCGAGGGCTTCGACATACGCGCCATCCGTCAGCCCACAGTGCCCTCTGGCACGGCGCGCCTGCGCATCACCATTACGCTTAATGTCGATGAATCCACAATAACGCGCATGTTCGAGCGCCTTGCCGCGATCATGGCAGAGAAAATGATATGAACCGCACTTTCATCGTTACCGGCACCGATACGAATATCGGCAAAACCGTCTTTTCTGCGGCCCTCGCTGATGCGCTCAATGCTTATTACTGGAAGCCGGTTCAGTCGGGGCTTGAAGAGGCAACCGACAGCGAAACGGTTGTCCAGCTTGCCAGACTTTCGCCTTTGAAAATAATCCCTGAAACTTGGCGCCTGAAAACGCCAGCTTCGCCGCATCTTTCGGCACAGATCGACGGGGTGGAGATCGATACGGATGCGCTCGAAGTACCGTCGGTCGACGCTCCTCTGGTGATTGAAGGGGCAGGTGGATTGCACGTGCCGTTAACGCGCCGCACGACGTTTGTCGACGTTTTTGCGCGCTGGCGGAAGCCAGTCATCCTCTGTGCAGGGACCGGCCTTGGAACCATCAACCACACATTGCTTTCGCTTGAGGCTTTGGACCGGCGCAATATTCCCGTACTCGGCATCGCCTTTATCGGCGAACCGCAACCCGACACCGAAGAAATCATCCCGCAACTCAGCGACGTGCCCAGACTGGGGCGACTGCCGCACCTTGCAAGGCTTGATCCAGATACACTCCGCCACGCCTTTCGCGAGCATTTCGACATAAACGTTTTTAACGAGGCTTCCGAATGAGCGAGCATTCGTCTCCTGTCTGGCATCCTTTCACCCAGCACGCCACCGAACCGGCTTTCCGCAGGATCGTCAAAACTGATGGTGCCTATCTACAGGATGAAACCAGTTGTTCGGTGCTGGATGCCATATCGTCGTGGTGGGTGATTACACATGGGCACCGTCACCCAAAGATCATGGCGGCGATCCGGGACGCATTGGACCAGTTCGATCAGATCATCTTTGCCGAATTCACTCACGAACCGGCAGAAAAGCTGGCGCAAGAACTGGTCAAACTCACCCCGCAAGGCCTCGCCCATGTGTTCTATTCCGACAGCGGTTCCACAGCAGTCGAAGTCGCTATCAAGATGGCGCTCGGCTTCTATCACAATAGAAACAAACCGCGTTCACGCATCGCAGTGTTGGAGCATAGCTATCACGGCGATACGATTGGCACCATGTCCACCGGTGCGCGCGGTGTGTTCAACTCCGCCTATGCCCCCCTGCTGTTTCAGGTCGACACCATTCCGTTTCCATCGGTGGGGCAGGAGCAGGAAGCACTCGATGCGCTGGAGCACTTCTGCCGGACTGGCAAGGTTGCCGCCCTGCTCTTGGAGCCGCTTGTTCTGGGTGCAGGCGGAATGAAGATCTATCCTCCTCACCTGCTCACCGAGTTCCGGCGGATCACGAAACAATACGGAACACTGCTGATCGCCGATGAAGTGATGACGGGATGGGGACGCACGGGCACCATGTTCGCGTGCGAACAGGCATCCACCTCGCCAGATATTCTTTGCCTTTCCAAAGGCATTACCGGCGGCGCTCTTCCGCTGGCCGCAACGCTCAGCACGGCTGAAATCTTCGATGCGCATTTTTCGAAAGACCGCAGCCGCACATTCTTTCATTCCAGTTCCTACACGGCCAATCCGATTGCCTGCGCGGCAGCACTTGCAAATATAGAAGTCTGGCAAACGGAACCCGTCGCGGATCGCATCAGGACATTGGGGCAATTGCACTCGGGAAGGCTATCGCGTTTTCAGGATGATCCTCGTTTCACCAATTTTCGCCAGCAAGGAACCATTGCCGCCCTTGATCTCGCGGTCAAAAAAACCGGCTACCTTTCCGATGCTGGGCCGCTATTGAAATCCTTCTTCCGCAAACAGGGCGTGCTTCTGCGTCCGCTCGGCAACGTGATCTATCTGATGCCCCCCTATTGCGTAACGCCACTTGATCTGGACCTTGCCTATGACGCGATTCATGCGGCGGCCGATATGATTGAGACGGCAGCGCGATGAGTATCTCGAGCCGTATGGCGGGTTTCGGCCATTACGTGCCTGACCGCCGAGTTGCTAATGATGAACTGGAGCAGCGTCTCGGACTGGATACTGGCTGGATCGAAAGGCGCACCGGCATTCGCGAGCGGCGTTGGGCGGCACCGGATGAAACTCTGACGGACATGGCTATGAAGGCGGGAGAAATGGCTCTCCAGGATGCCGGTGTCCCGCACAATTCGGTGGCGCTTGTCATTCTCGCGACATCAACGCCCGATCATCTCCTGCCACCTTCCGCGCCGCTTCTCGCTCACAAGCTGGGGCTGGAAAACTGCGGCGGGATCGATCTTGCAGGCGCTTGCTCCGGGTTTCTTTATGCGCTTGTTCTGGCAGACGGCTTCGTCAAGAACTTCCGCAAGCCAGTTCTGGTCGTGGCAGCCAATATATTGAGCCGCCGGATCAGTATGGAGGAGCGTAACACAGCAATTCTCTTTGCCGATGCCGCCGGTTCAGTCCTGCTTGCACCATCGAACGATCCACATGCTGGAATGCTTGGGTCGGCGCTCATGTCCGATGGAGGAAATTACGGGCTGATTTCCATTCCCGCTGGCGAGACAAGAATGACCATGCGAGACGGCAAGGCCGTCTTTACGCAGGCCGTTCGTATGATGTTGCGTTGCGCAACCGACGCGCTTGAACAGGCAAAGCTTACTGCCTCCGATGTGAACAGGTTCTTTCCCCATCAGGCCAATGCGCGGATCATCGACACGGTTTGCGACCAGTTGCACCTGCCTGCCTCGATTGCCGCCAGATCGATTGGCGTGTTCGGCAACTCGTCGGCGGCGACGATCCCGCTCTCGCTATCACTGGCATCGAAATCGCAGTCTTTTCAGTCAGGCGAACGGCTACTTCTTTCAGCCGCCGGTGCCGGCATGCTTGCCGGCGCTGCAGTCTGGGAAATTGGCGATGGTTGAAATCCAGCCATGGCTCGAACTGAAATCGGCATTTCCGTCCTGCCTTAGAGCCTGAATCATAATGAATGTAATGATATCAGGCTCTTGCGATACGCCGTGTGAGGAAGCGGATATTTGCGATGTATATCCACGCTTCGGAAGAAGCGATAGTTTTCTCGAAGTCTTTGGCCAGTCTGCGACACCTTCCCAGCCATGCAAATGTTCGCTCGACCACCCATCGGCGTGGCAGGGCTTCGAAACCGTTGGCCTGATCGGAGCGCTTGACGATTTCCAGTGTAAACTTTCCGACCTTTTCCAGCCTGCCTCTGAGCTTGGGGCCTGCATATCCGCCGTCAGCAAAGATATGTCGCAGCCACGGCCATCGTTTGAGTATGGTTTTCAAGACGTCCGGTGCGCCATCGCGATCCTGAATACCCGCAGAATGGATCACCAGACCAACCATCAAGCCAAGGGTATCAACGACAATGTGACGCTTACGTCCGCTAATCTTCTTTCCCGCGTCAAAGCCCCGTATTCCGCCACTTTCCGTGGTTCTAACTGACTGGCTGTCGATGACGCCAGCCGTTGGACTGGGCTGCCTGTCAGCCTGCTCACGCGCCAGCATCACAAGCGTGTTGTTGATGGTACGCAGCAAGCCTTCATCGCGCCAGCGGTAGAAGTATTTCTGTACCGTCGAGAATGGTGGGAAATCGGTTGGCAGAAGCCGCCACGCACCGCCAGATGATGCGATATAAAGAAGCGCGTTTACCACCTCACGCAGATCCGTTTTGCGAGGGCGACCAAGGTATCTGGGCGAAGGCATCAGCGGTTCGATCACTGACCATTCCGCATCCGTTAAATCAGTTGCATAGCGCGAATTGCGACGTACATAGTGGCGGCGAGCGGTTACTGTCCAGGCCATTGTGATCTCCATCGAATGTAAGCAATCCGATTGGATCATAACCTACTGTAATCGCTCAACCCTTTTTGGAACAGGCTCTTAGATGGCTACCAGCGCAGTATCCTCGTCAAACATCTCGGAGAGGCTTCGCAGCAAGTCATCCTTGAAACGCTTTCGTATCTCAAGAAGATTGTTCAGTCCCTTGGCAATGCGCCTGGCATAGCAAAGATCATTAAGAAGCGACCTGAGTTGACAAGCAGCCCCGCAAGACGGACAGCCTGCTGTCGAAGCCCTGGACGTGAAGAAGCGTCCATTTCTGCGTGTACAGTCTTCAATGTGCGCTGTCGTCCGAGCTGTCAGACCCGACCACAGAGCATGCAACCGGAACTGCCTGCGTGCCGGGAACAATCTAGCTCAGTTGAACCACGCGGATTTTGCGAGCGGTTGCCTGCAAAAGTGTGAAAGCCTCGAAACGCTGGTCGTGCCATCTGGCCAACCCGGCATCCGGCCTGTTAACTGCTCCTAGTTCCGACATGGCGTCCATGGCCGATGCAAGATCAGGGTAAGCCCCCGACGCGACCGCACCCAGCATGGCAGAGCCGAGCAGAACAGGTTCGGGCGAAGTGGAGGCGGCGATGACAAGACCGGTCGTGTCGGCAAGCACCTGTCGCACCAGATGCGAACGTGCAGCCCCACCCGAGACGACGATAGTATCGGTCGCGATACCCTTTGCTTTCTGGGCCTCCACGATCTGCCGCGCACCATAGCCGAGGCCGCACAGCCCTGCCAAATAAAGTGCCGTAAGGCTGTCGATCCCGGCATCGAGATCGAGCCCGGCAATGATTGCGCGCGCATCAGGGTCCGCGAACGGTGCACGATTACCGAGGAACTCCGGCACGACGTGAATGTCGCCAATGATGGCAGCTGCCTCTTCTGAGCCTCCCCTCGCGTCGACTTCTGCAGCAAGAATGTCGACCAGCCCCTTGCCTCGGGCGGTTGCCTGCTCTTCCGCTTCCTTCGCGAAAGGATGCATGTGGATCAGATGATCGATAGCTGCACCCGCTGCCGATTGTCCTCCCTCGTTAAGCCACAGGCCCGGAACCATTGCCGAATAATACGGACCCCATACACCATCCACGAAAACCGGCTGTTCGGTGGTCGTCATGGTGCAGGCCGACGTGCCAAACACATAGGCCATGCGCGACAATATCCGGCCCTCCGGACCGCGTGCCCCGACCGTGCCGATCCCACCCGCATGAGCGTCGATCAGGCCAGCGGCAATAGCTGTGCCCGGCATAAGACCGAGTTCTGCTGCGGCCTGTTCGCTCAAGCCGCCAAGACTCTCGCCACCGGGTCGAACGTCCGTACCGATGCGGACAAAATTTTCGTCCGCCAGTTCGCCAAGGCCCACTTCACGAAAAAAGGTCTCATCCCAGCGCTTTTCATGACTGAGATAGGTCCATTTGCAGGTGACTGTGCAGGCCGAACGGGCAAGACTGCCGCAAGATTTCCATGTGAGAAAATCGGTAAGATCGAAAAACTGCCATGCAGCAGCGAAGGTTTCCGGCTTGTTTTCCTTGAGCCACAACAGCTTCGGCGTTTCCATCTCGGGGGAAATGGCGCTGCCAACGTAGTCGAGAACCCTGGCTTTGGTCGAATTAATGCGTTCTGCCTGGCCAACAGCGCGATGATCCATCCACACAATAATATCGCGCGCTGGATCGTTGGACGGACCGACTGCAAGCGACTTGCCACCTTCGCCCAGCACAACCAGCGAACATGTCGCGTCATAGCCGATACCGGCAATGTCCGTCGGATCAACATTGGCAGTCTTGACGGTTTCGCGCACGCTTTCGCAAACAGCCTGCCAGATATTGGCGCTCGACTGCTCGACAATGCTGCCCGCCTCACGCCAGATGGTGATATCGCGCTTGGCCGAAGCAAGCATGGTACCGCTGGCGTCGAAAAGACCGGCGCGAGCACTGCCGGTGCCGACATCGACGCCCAGATAATAGCTGGTCATGGTCGCTCCCATTTACAGATCGAGGCTTTGTGGAAGAATGACCAGATCGCGAATGGTAATGTTGCGCGGGCGGGTCAGCATGAACATCACCGATTCCGCAACTTCCTTCGGTTCCATCAGACTGCCATTAGCCAGCGCTTCATCCAGCTTTGCCTTCGGCCAGTCGCTAATAAGTGCGGTAACCACCGGACCCGGCAGAACGCCACCAACGCGGATACCGTGCGGGGCAACCTGACGGCGAACCGTATGAACGAAAGCCTGAACGGCATGTTTGGATGCGGTATAGATAGGCTCCCAGATGACCGGTACGACACCTGCGACAGAGCTTGTCATGATGATATCGCCGGTCTTTCGTTCCATCATATGTGGCAGAACCGCATGAATGGTGCGGAAAGCCGCGTTGATGTTGAGGTTCAGCATGCGGTCCCATGCATCCGGGTCGCCTTCCCAAAGAGGTCCGCCAATATAGGCACCCGCATTGGCGTGAAATACGTCGAGTTTGCCCGCTTGGTCGAGTATTTGCGGCATCATGGTGGCGACTGATGCCGGATTGAGCAGATCAATGACCAGCGGCCTGGCTTTATCGCCAAGCTCGGCGCATTTTTCATTAAGCGCTTTCTCGTCACGGTCGACGAGAAACACCGTCATTCCTGCTTCTAACATGTGCTTTGCACATTCGAAGCCGATGCCAGAGGCAGCACCGGTAACGGCGCCGACTTTTCCATTGAGATCCTGAGCCATTTTTCAGTCCTTAAAGTTTTAGGCGCGACCGTGCGACTGGCGCGAACGGCGGGCAAGGGAGTCGACAATCACGGCGATGGCGAGCACGGCGCCAGTAATCATGTAGCGAAGCGACGATGACAGATCGAGCAGCGTCAAACCGCTGGCAATCGACTGGATTACGATAATGCCAAGTAGAGCCGACCAAGCACTGCCACGTCCGCCAAAGAGGCTAGTACCGCCGATGACCGCTGCTGCAATCGCGTTCAGGTTGACGTCGCCAGTGCCTGCCTGCTGGCTGGAAGAAGCAAGGCGAGCTGCGGCCAGAATGCCGCCTACGGCAGCCAGAACCGAACAGGTCATGAAAGCCGACATATAGATAAATTTCACATTGATGCCGGCACGGCGTGCGGCTTCGCGGTTGCCGCCGACAGCCTGCATCGCGCGCCCCCACTGGGTACGTGTGAGTGCGTAATTCATCGCGATGACCAGCGCCACGAACAGACCGAACATCCACGGCACACCACGCGACTGATTGAGATAAAACACAGCACCGCCGACAATGACTGTGATGACGATGGCCTTGAGCGCTATCCCGACCGACGACGGCGCTGACAGACCGGCTTCACGGCGGCGCTGCGCGGAGCGGAACCCGGTGAAAAAGATCGCAAGTCCGGCAATCAGTACCAACGCATAGGACAGCGGACGCGGCATAACCAGAAGCTGGCCGAAACTCACGAGCCAGGAACCATAAGGCAGGTTGATCGAGCCGGTATTGCCCAGCAGATAAAGCTGAAGGCCAAGCGCCGCCAACAGACCGGCCAGTGTGGAAACAAAGCTTGGCATACTGAAGCGATTATAGAGGAACGCGTAAAGCAGGCCGATCAGCGCACCGGTGCACAACGCCGCCAGCATTGCAAAGCCGACAGGCCAGCCATGATTGACCCAAAGCACGCCGACAATGGCAGACGCAAGTCCGCTGACCGAACCGACCGAAAGGTCGATTTCACCCAGCATCAAAATGCAGACGATACCCAGCGAAATCACGCCGATAGTCGAACAGTCGAACAGCAGGTTTACGAGATTGTTGCTCGACAGAAAAACCGGGTTCAACGTCTGGAAAACGGTCCAGATGATGACGAGACCGATGATGACCGGCAGCGATCCAAGATCGCCCGACCGGACACGGTCGAAGAAATTGCGCAGTGCGCCCGAAACGCCTTCATCGTGGCGCACGCGGGTGTCCTGGCGATCGAGAGGGGTATTTCCGGTTGCCTGGTTCATTATGCTTCTCCCCGATCGTGGATCTGACCGGTTTCATGCTGCGCCTGACGCCGTTCGGCACGGCGGGAAACGGAATTGCTGCTTGCGCCGGTGATGGCTGCAACCAGTTCCTCATTTGAGGAATCCGGGTAGAAAACACCATTGTTTCGGCCAAGCCGCAGCACGACGATGCGATCCGCAACAGCACGAACGTCTTCCATATTGTGGCTGATCATCAAGACACCGAGCCCACGGTCACGGACGCGCTCGATAAGATCGAGAACCTCAGCAGTCTGCGCAACGCCAAGTGCTGCCGTCGGTTCGTCGAGCATAATGAGCTTGGGATCAAGCAACAGCGAGCGTGAGATCGCAACCGTCTGGCGCTGGCCACCAGAAAGGGAGGCGACCGGCTCGCGTACGCTCGGGATACGGGCGGAAAGCTCGTTCAGAAGCTTCCACGCCTTGATCTCCATGGACACTTCATCAAGCCGATAGGGGCTCATTTCGCGGCCAAGGAAAATATTGGCGACCACATCGAGGTTCTCGCACAGCGCCAGATCCTGAAAGACCGTCGCAATGCCGAGATCGAGCGCAACGCCCGGCGACGAAAGCACAACCTTCTCACCATTAAATTCGATACTGCCGGATGTCGGTTGATGGACACCTGCCAGTGTCTTGATCAGGGTGGACTTTCCTGCTCCGTTATCACCGACAAGAGCGACAACTTCGCCCGGAAAGACTTCCAGATCGATATCTGTCAGCGCTGAAACGGCACCGAAATTCTTGGATATGCCGCTTAGACGCAGCACTGGCTGCCGCGACGACGCAGCGGCTTCGTGATCTTGGGACATGATCTCACTTTCCCTGGCATATTGCAGGATACGCCATTGCACATCAAACTGCCCGACCGGATAACCGGCCGGGCGCGTCGTTGGTCAGTTGGTGATGCCAAGCTTCTTGCAGCCGTCAGCATAACGGTCGACGCAAAGCGTTTCTGCGGAAACGATGTTCTTGTCGATAATTTCAGCCTTGAGGTTTTCAGCGGTCACCACCACTGGAACGAAAAGCTTTGACGGAGTGTTATAAAGCGTGGCTTCGGCCTTCGGAGTTTCGCCGTTCAGAAGCTGACCCGCGACGCGCGCGGCTTCTGCGGCAACAATTTCAGATGGCTTGTTGATCGTGTTGTACTGATCGCCCGAAATGATCAGCTGAAGTGCTGCAATCGTCGCATCGTTGCCGGTAACCGGCGGTAGCGGATCAATGCCTGCCGCCTTCATGGCTGCGATCGCACCGCCTGCAGTGCCGTCATTGGCAGCGACAACGCCGACGATCTGGTCATTGAAGCGGGTGATCTGGCCACTAGCCCACTGCTGAGCCTTGCTCGGTGCCCATTCAGGCGTGTCATATTCGGCCAGCGTCTTGTAACCGCTGTCCTTCAAGCCGGCGTGAATACCATTCTTGATGAGACCGGCAGCGGCATCGGTTGGCGAACCGTTGATCTGCAGAACGCCGCCCTTGTCACTCGCGACGCCCTTGTCCTTCAGGTGCTTTACCAGCGATTCCGCAATCGACTTGCCGATGGCTTCATTGTCGAACGACACGTAGAAATCAGACGTCGCATCCGGGATCGGACGGTCATAGGCAATGACCTTGATATCCTGTGACTGGGCGAGTTTGACCAGCGAGGCTGCCGCTGCCGTATCGACCGCGTCGAGCACTATCACCTTTGCACCTTGCGATATGACCGAATTGAACTGCTGCTGCTGCTTGCTCGCATCACCATCGGCATTGAGATAAAGCACCTTGCAGCTTTCGCAGATTTTCTTCATCTCGGCAGCGAAGCCCGGATAGTCGCGCTCCTCATAGCGCGTCGATGCCTGGTCTGGCATTAAAAAGCCGACCACTGCATCCTTCACTTCCGCCTGAGCATTGCCAGCGAAAGACGATAGCACCACCGCAGCAAAGGCTGCCTTACCAAACATATTTTTCATGTCTCACTCCCATTGGGTTTTCAATTTTGTATTTTACACAATCTTGCAGACAAACTTTATATCGCTACTCCACCCCATATGTCCTCCCTATAGCGACCTCCAGTTCCCTGGAGTTCCGGCATTCCGGCGCCGCGTTGCGGCGCACCAATCAAATCGAGCAATGCTGACGGGGCTTGTGACGCATGAAGGGAAGCCGTTCCTGGCTTCGGCATGTGTGCACCGCTCCTCTCGGCATACAATCATGTTGCACCATCGATAGTGCAACGTAACCATCGCTCAACATCCTGCATCTGGTCAAGAGGAAAATGACAGAGGAATAGATTGGATTACGCCTTCCCCTACTTGCAGCAAACGCTATCGCACCGCTAAGATCGGGACCCGACCCAGACGCAAAGCAGGCCTGATGAGCACCCCCCGGAAAGTAACCATTTACGATATATCGGAGCGCGCTGGCGTATCCGCGTCGACCGTTGCTTCGGTTATGAATGGCTCATGGGAAAATCGAAGAATTACCAAAGCAACCGCCGACAGAGTTCGAGTAATAGCGGGCGAACTCGGTTATACCACCAACCTTCAGGCACGCGGGTTGCGCATATCCAATTCCGGCATGATCGGCATGATCTTGCCTATGCTGGACAACCGATACTTCAGCTCCATGGCCGCATCGTTTGAGACGGTGGCGCGCTCACGGAATCTTATCCCCGTTGTAGCCAGCACATTACGCGACCCGCAGCAGGAACGCAGCACCGTGGAAACATTGATTGCCCACAATGTCGACGCCTTGTTGATCGCGGGCGCAACCGATCCGGACAGTGTCGCCGAACTCTGCGAAAAGGCTCATCTGAAACATATAAACGTGGATCTTCCCGGAAAGCATGGCGCATCCGTAATCAGTGACAACTATGACGGTGCCCGCGTGCTGACGCATCAGATTGCCAGCCGCAGGTCTCATCGAACGGAAAACAGCTTCTACTTCATCGGTGGCGTGGATAGTGACCACAACACGCGCGCACGTGTGCGCGGGTATAAGGATGAACTGGCTGCGCTGAACTTCCCTGTTCACTCCGACGCCATCATCACGAATGGTTATGGTCCCGATGACGCCGCGAGAACCATCCGCGATGTTTATAACAAATTGAATGGGTTGCCAGAGGCACTGTTCGTCAACTCGACGAGCCCCTTTGAGGGCGTCGTCAGTTTTCTCAAGACGCTGCCGGTTGACGAGGTCCGGGAGTGCTCCATCGGATGTTTCGACTGGGACCCCTTCATCGAAGTTCTCCACTTCCCGGTTGTGATGGTCCGGCAAAATGTTCAAGCAATGATCGAACGCGCCTTTGAACTTCTGGACGAGCCCGTTCAAACGATCAACCTGCCCGAAATGATACCGACAGAGCTCATTATTCCGCGTGGTCTTTGAACCTCATTCCGTGGATAAGAGAAACATGCCATCCACGCGATCACCGATTGTTTTGTTTTTTCAGATAGATAAGCTGAGCTGTCAGTCCTATGATGAGGATGATCAAAAGACTGCCCTGCGCGCCCAGCAACAACGGGGATTTGAGATCAGTCACAAATGGATGTCCATCTGGTACGCGCCGTGATACCTCGCTTCCCGCCGGCACCATTAGCAGGAAGGCAGTCAAGCTTAGAAAGACTGTTTCCAGGTAGCGGGTCGCACGACCGAAGACTGAACTGTAACCGATTGAATAACCGGCAATCAGCAGAACCATCGTCACAGCACCGATAACATAGCTGACCTGCTGGCGTGCAACGAGAAATGTTGTGCCGGCACCTATAAGCATCGAGACAAAATAAAGGCCTCCGGATTTTGACCGGGGCAAAATTCGCCCGTAGCGGACGAACATGTAGATGGCCAGGGGAATGGCAGGCAAACTGCCGATCGTGTGCACCCAGCCTAGCGGGGAAATTCCAAACATAACCAAAGCTCCTGTAAAGTTAACAACCTACTAGTAGATAGGTTTTAGAATAAAACCTTGTTCATTGATCAGGACGGTCGATTAACCATTCAAAAGATACTGATAGCATCCATCCACATTCACCACAGTCATCCTTCCCAAAATTCCCTCACCATTTCGACAACTGGCCGACGAGAAACATCGTCGCGACAGCGACATTCCAGAAACAGGCACGCAACATTTCGATATTCATTCCAGGCATTGCCTGCGCCCGGCATGTTTCGAAATATCAATGCGATGATGGCTGCAAGCTGGATAATGGGGTCGCCGCATTCACCTCCCTGCCAATTGATAGCCTGACTACCGAGCATGATCAGGCTTTGATCGAAATCACTGTGCCGCAGCCAGTCTGCGAAGCATTGGTTCAACTATAAGCGAAAACATCTTCGGATCGCTGTGGGCTCTCGCTGACAACATCCCTCCGTGAACGGTAGCAGCAAAGGCTTCTGCCTCGATGTCAGGGGAGTCGATCAAGCGAATGCGGCCCTGTCTTGCGCCGCGTGTGAGGACTGATGTCAACCATCTCGATAACGATCTGAAATAGTTTTGAATCTCAGAAGCAAGTTCCTGTGGCAATACAGGAATTTCGCTTGCCAGAAGCGCCCCTATACAGAATGGCGCACTCCCGTCTGTGATACACGCACTCCAGTATTGAGTATAAGCCTGCAGTTGCGCCAGCGGATCATCGACTTTGCTCTCGAGATTGGCAAAACCTGCTTCTGTATCTTCACGATGCCGCACGATTAGTGCCTTTACCAGATCGACCTTGCTCGGGAAGTGATGATGGATACTGGCCTTGCGAATGCCTACGACGCTGGCGATATCCGCGTAGCTGAATCCATTATACCCACCCGACATGATCAAGGTTTTGGCGCAAGCGAGAATATCATCGGAAGTGGTGGACAAATTGCTCATACTCAGTACCTACCTTCCAGTAGGTTGAATGTCAAGATAGATCAAAGTGAAGAGATTTGTCACACGGTCGAATTTTACCTCATGCAGAACCCGATCCCGTCGACACAGTTCATATGTTGCAACAGTCCGGGGCAAACGGCACGAAATGGATCGGCTCTGGACTTCGCAAACAGGTTAGTGCCGGAAGTCTTGACCGCGGTCGAGTTTCTGGCTCTGACGTATCACTGCAATTTCCTGGACCCTGGCGGTCGAAACTGTTTGCTGCAAAATCTTCAACTTGTCCTGCAGCGCCTCGAAGACGGAACGTTGTGCCGGAGGCACACGTTTGACGTTGTCACTGTCGCCGCGCATGATTGCGTTGCGCCCGAATCTGAGATCAAGAGCGCGGCTGACGCTGATAAACTCCCGACGAATATGCGGTTCGAGCGAACCGGCGAGGGCATCAGGCCGTGCGCCCTTCTCTTGCATCGCGGCTGTGATGCGACGGAGTTCCTGGCCAGCCTCTTCTGACAATCCGGGAATGGCGGTCGCCATCTGCTGACGCTCTGCGGCGATTGCTGTTGTTGCAGCCTTCAGGTGCATAGCGGCAATCTAGGTGAGATTCAGCGTCAATCAGGATGAGACTCGCGCCGGGGTGTGACGGAGTGAGGGCGTAGCCCGATCGTAGTCATACCCCGGCGCGGCGCAGAATTTGGCGTCTCAAGATCGCGGTCGGTCCGGTACATTTGCGGTTTTCTGGATTGGAGAACCAGTTTGTGCCGGGTTGCCATGTAACCGATCATCAGATGAGACTCTTCATGAAGTACCGACAAACGCATTCCGTAGAGGTCGCCGCAGCAAAAGCGTCGATCAGCCGAGCTACGGCATACCGCCTCGACAAGGAGGTGCAACTACCATCTCAGAGCAAAGCGCCGCGTGGACGCCGCCGCCCTGATCCCTTGGAGCCAATATTCGAGACTGAAGTCGTCCCGCTCTTGAAGGCCGCACCCGGCATCCGTGCCGTCGCTGTCTACAACGAGATGCTGCGCCGACATCCAGAACTGTCTGAAGGTATCCGCCGCACGCTTGAACGACGCATTCGGTCGTGGCGTGCTGTCCATGGCGAAGCGCAGGAGGTTATCTTCCGCCAGACGCACGAGCCAGGCCGGTTGGGCCTTTCGGACTTTACCGATGCCAGCGGTCTTGGTGTGACCATCGCCGGCCAGCCGCTTGATCACCTGTTCTATCACTTCCGGCTTGTCTGGTCGGGCTTCGAACATGCCCATGTCATTCTCGGCGGAGAAAGCTTTGTCGCGCTGGCCGAAGGGCTTCAAAATGCTCTATGGTCCGTGGGTGGTACGCCGCTTTATCATCGAAGCGACAGCCTTTCGGCGGCATTCCGCAACCTCGACGCCGATGCCAAGGTCGATCTCACGCACCGATACGACCAGCTTTGCTCCCATTATAGAATGACGCCGACGCGCAACAACAAAGGCGTCGCGCATGAGAACGGCTCGATAGAAAGCTCCCATGGCCATCTCAAGAACGCCGTTCATGATGCCCTGCTGATGCGGGGGACCAAGGAGTTCGACGATCTCGGTTCTTACCGCGCCTTTGTCGACGAGATCGTCAGCCGTCGCAATGCTGCCCATGGCAAGCGTATCGATGCTGAGCGATCCCATCTGCAGGCGCTGCCCGAGCGCAGGACCACGGACTTCGAAGAGATTGTCGTCACGGTGTCCCGGACGGGCGGCTTCACCTTGCGCAAGGTCTTCTACACCGTGCCATCCCGCCTGATCGGCCACAGGCTACGAGTTCGCCTGTTCGACGATCGGCTGGATGTCTTCGTCGGCGGTACGCATCTGATGACGTTGCGCCGCGGACGCGGCCACCCCGACGGGCGACACGATCAGGTCGTCAACTACCACCACGTCATCCATTCCCTGCGCAAGAAGCCGATGGCGCTCCGCGGCCTCGTTTATCGCGACAAACTCTTCCCGCGTCCGGAATATCGCAAGGCCTTCGAAGCCCTCATCGAGCATCTTCCCGACAAGCAGGCTTGCAAGATCACCGTTGAGCTTCTGGCATTGGCGCATGACCGTGGTTGCGAGCGCGAACTTGCCAAAGAATTGGCCAGGACCCTGGATGCGGGCGATTTACCGGATCTGGCCGCCATGCGAACGCTCTTCGGCCCGGATCCAGCCAAGCTGCCTACCGTTCATGTGCAGCTCGCATCGCTCAACGGTTATGAGGCCCTGATCGGGACAGGAGAAGCCGCATGAAGAACGCCCACGTGATCGACGAAGCACGGCTCGCCATCATGCTCAACGAACTTCGGCTACCGACCATCAAAACGCTGTGGCCGCAATTTGCCGAGCAGGCGGACCGGGAAGGATGGCCAGCAGCTCGCTTCCTGTCGGCTATTGCCGAGCACGAGCTGGCAGAGCGTGCCAATCGCAGGATTGAACGGCATCTCGCCGAAGCGCACCTGCCGCCCGGAAAGACCTTGGATAGCTTCGCCTTTGACGCGGTACCCATGATCTCGAAGGCGCAGGTCATGGCAATTACCGCCGGCGACAGTTGGCTCGCCAAGGGAGCCAACATCCTCATGTTCGGTCCGCCCGGCGGAGGAAAGAGCCATCTTGCTGCGGCTATCGGCCTTGCGCTGATCGAGAACGGATGGCGGGTCCTGTTCACCCGGACTACCGATCTTGTGCAGAAGCTTCAGGTCGCCCGCAGGGAACTGCAGCTTGAGTCTGCCATCGATAAACTCAATAAGTACGACTTGCTCATCCTCGATGACCTCGCCTACGTCACCAAGGACCAGGCGGAAACAAGCGTGCTATTCGAGCTGATCTCGGCACGATACGAGCACCGGTCGATCTTGATCACTGCCAACCAGCCGTTCGGAGAGTGGAACCGGGTCTTTCCAGATCCTGCCATGACACTCGCAGCAGTCGACCGGCTTGTGCACCATGCCACGATCTTCGAGATGAATGTCGAAAGTTATCGCCGCAGAACCGCGCTTGAGGAAAAACGCCAGCGGGGCCGACCGGCCTCGTTTGCGACAATCAGGACCTCAACGCTGTCTGTCGCGCAGCGGCAATCAGAAAACGAAGAAGAACTTGTCACCGGCAATCAGCATGATAATTTGATCCCCACCGCGACCTAAGAATCTCATCCAGATCGTCGCAAGCGTCTCATTCTGATTGTCGCGCTATACTTCAGGGCTGACGCCCAGCCCGACCCCAGCGAGCGGACACTTGCCTGCACATCCGGCACGGCTTCCAGTGCTGTCTTTCGCTCGCGGCCACCGGCCAGAAACCTGTCCCTCAGTCGACTGGAGCCGCGCAGGGCACCATAGGCCGCAGGATCATTGCCAATGGCTGCCGCAATCCGCCCGCCGGCAATGCCTTTCCGGATCAGTGCCTCGATCGTATCGACAGCACTGGCGGGTTCCCGCCAGAGATGAGAGGCCGTTTTGGCAAGTGCTGTTCGGTTATGGCGGTAGTGGGCTGCCGCGGATGCCCTCGCGCGCGCCTCAACCTCGACCGGGGTTTTGAACCCTGTCACGGCGGCAAGCAGCGGCGGTATGGAGCGGGCTTCCCGGTCCTGCCCGATATGGCCGGTCGGCCGGGCTCGGGGCGAATTCTGGGTGTTTCGATCCACGGACATCCGGGCTGTCGGATTCTGCACGGGGAATCTTCCGGATTGCCTCTCATGATAAGAAACCTTGCGTTCCCGATCGATTGCCAAACCGAGCGCCGCACCTGCCCGCTCCCACAGCATTGCCACCTGCTGGCGCCCTTGTGCCAGCCACGCCAGCTGGCGTCTTGCCCTCGCCCCTGTTTCGGCCACAACTTCGGCAAGTGTGTCGATACCACGCCTGCGGGCAAAGTCCCGCACATGTGCCTGGTAGCCAGCCTCGCCAGCAAAATCCAGCGTCGTGGTTTTGGCGCCCGAACGCCCGAGGCGCTTGGCCAGTTGCCGGAACAATTCCGGTGTGTGGCTTTCCCCTTCAATGCTTTTGCGGCGGACATCTGTGGTTTCATGCAGCCTGGCCGTCCAGACATTGCGTTCAACCGTGCGTTCCTCAAAGCGCCTTTTGCTCGCCTGTGCATCAGGGACTGCAATTTTTACCTTCACGGTCTCGACGCCATCCTTGCGAAGCGTGACCATATCACCTCTGGAAGCTCCCACAGCCGACAGGGCTGCCGGCAGACCGACACCCCGGAGGCGATGGACCTTCCCGCCCTCAACCTTCACATCAGCACAGGGCGTGTCATTCGTATCCTCATTCCCGGGCCGGAATTTTGTCACCCCGGTTTCGACCAGTTCACCCGTGATCCCCTTCGCGTAATCAATACGGGATCTGTCCTCGCGTTCGGGCCTGAAGTCCTCGCGTGCAGCATAAAGATCAGCCCTGTGACGATGACGGGTCATGGACACATAGGTCAGGTGCCTGTCCATCATGCCGCTGGCAAGCACAAGGGTCCGGTCGACAGTCGCGCCCTGCGACTTGTGGATGGTCACCGCATAGCCGTGATCGATGTTGCGGTAACTGTCCTCGCTGAGAACAATCTCGCTGCCACTGTCGAGCCGGACAGAAAGCAGCGGCGCGCGGAATGCGTTGCCGGTGGAGACCACCGTGCCGAACATGCCGTTCCTGACGTATTGCGGACTGTTTCCTCTTGCACGCGGCTCGAGGAAACGGGCGTTCTCGAGAAAGATGATCCGGTCGCCAGCCGCAAACTCCCGCATGCCCCGCTCCGTCCGGAAGCTGCGCGCGGCACCGAGTGCTCCCTCTTCCCCCATCACCTTGCGCAAGGCCTCATTCAGCCTGTGGACATCCCTGTTGGTGTGCGCCAGCACAAGCAATGCATCACCCCGCAACTGGCCACCACCGTTTGGTGCTGCGATCCCCATCCCTGGCCGCACGCCCCGTCCAGGCGATGATGGCGTGATCAGTTTCCGCCGCGCATCCGTCCAGTCCCTGACCAGACGCCCGATCAGTGCATCCCGGGTTTCCGCCTCGACCAGATGCCCGCGTCTGGCGTAGATCTCCAGTCCGGCCGCGGTGTCGCCGCGGGCGAGGAGCCTTGAGGCATCACGTGCCCATTGGTCCTGTTGCCGGCGCACACCGGCAAGTTCGGCCGAACCGATCCGTTCCGCGATTGCCCGGAAAGCCGCACCGGCCCCGATTGGCTGAAGCTGCATGGCATCGCCGACCAGAACAACCTTTGCGCCAGCCTCCTCTGCAGCATCCAGCACACGTGCCATTTGCAACGAGGAGACCATGCCTGCCTCGTCAATGACGAGGATGTCACCGCGCATCAGCTGGTCACGCCCGTTATTCCAGGCATGCTCCCACGCGGCAAGCGTTCGCGATCTGATACCGGAACTCTCCTCCAGCCCCTCGGCAGCCTTGCCGGAAAGTGCCGCACCAAGGACACGGTGATGCCCGCTCTCCCAGGCAAGGCGTGCAGCTGCAAGCAATGTCGACTTGCCCGTACCGGCAAGACCGACGACAGCAGCGATGCCGTTGTCGCCCGTCACATGCCGAATGGCTTCAATCTGCTCAAGATCCAGCCTGAACGGCTTCAGCGGATTGTCCCCTTCGACGAAACGCACTGCGCCTGCGCGTCCTGCGTCCGAAATCCCGAACCCCTTCCTCCCCGACAGGATATCGGCTGAACGCATCATGTCATGTTCGGTGCGCAGGATCTGGCGAGTGGTGAAGATTGCCGGTTCCATTGCCTCGCCAGTCGCCAGGCCATTCATCGGGCCAGTCACACGACCAGTCATCGGGTCAGCCTGCTGCGGTTTCAGGAGCACCAGATCAGGAGAGGCCATCAGTCGTGCACGGATGTTGGCAAAGTCTGCCGGATCATCGACGTAGCGGTGGATGACCCTTGCGATATCTTTCTCATCAAAGGTGGAGCGCTCATTGCCAAGCTGCCTGAGGAGAGGTCCCGGATCGGCAAGCAGCCGCGCGGTCATTTTCTGCCGGCGTGCCAGATCGGCGGGTGCAAAATACATTTCGACGCCCTTGCGCATCATCGCCGACTTCCCGGGTCCCAGATGCCTCTGCGCAATCCCCTCAAGTCCCTGTTCGGCATGGGAACGACCGTCAAGGCGGATGTCACGGCCAGCCAGTGCCAGATAACGGCTGGCTGTTTGCGCCCAGGCGATCTTCCACGCCTTCATCGTCTCCCTGTTACCCGCCCAGACTGTGTAGACGATCCTGCCGTTCGGCTGGTCCCCTGCCGCCACACGCAGTGGCTTTCCGTCATCGCCGGGGACAGGCATGACCTTGAGGCCGAAGCCTTGTGCTGTCAGGGGCCTGAGCGTTGTCAGAACATGTACATGCGGGTTGCCATCCCTGTCGTGATAGACCCAGTCGGCGATCATGCCCCTTGAGGTCAGGTTGTCTCTTACGAACTCACGGACCAGGGCAATGTTTTCCTTAAGCGTCAGTTCCTCCGGCAGTGCTATAATCAGTTCACGGGCAAACTGCGCGTTCACACGCGTCTCAAATGCGTCAACCGCATTCCAAAGTGTCTCGCTTGCCGCAGCCACTGTTTTCCCCTCGATAGCAGTCTGCAGCCACGCTGGAACCGCGTCGGGTAGAGCCAGTTCCTCGTGCCTCAGTTCGTCGTCGCGATCCTTGAAGCTGAAAGACACTCCCCTTTGTTCGTCCATCATTCTGGTGCGGTGCCGATACGCGGCAGCCGAGATGATGTTGCGTCCCGCTCCCCGGCTGATCATCTGCGCTCGCACGAACATGATTGCCACGTCTTTCCCCCTGACTGTCAGTCAGGAAACGCACGTGTCGATGGAGCACAGACCGCTATGCCTTGATGGGAATTGAGCCCACGGCCCGCCGGTAATGTGGACAGTAATACATCATCTTGGATTATCAATGAATGCCGTCCAGACGAACAATCGATCTGACTATAACGAGCCTAGGGCCACTGGCTATTGCTGCACGCTGACTAGGAGCTATTAACCGTACGGCCAATTCAACGGGTTCATGCAGCTCCACTTCCAAATTGCCAGTCTAGATCGCCTTTTAATTATCAATGCTCATTACACCGGCTCTTGTTGAAACAAGAGCCCTACATAGATGGAACCGAGCCCATTCGATATAATAAACTATCTTCAAATAGCCACGTTTCGCATTGTTGCGGGCGATTTCTTAACTTATGAACCTACATGCAAAATAGCCCTGAAGGACGCTTAAGCTGCAACAATCGTTCCCTGAGCGACCGCCACCAGTATCGCATCGCAAACAATCTTGCATTGACACACAGCTTGCCGCTTCCCTTTGCTTAATGTCCAGGCATTTGCAAGCAATATACGGCCCTTGGCAGGTCGAACAAAGTTGATCTTGAATTCAGAGGTAAGCGCGTCACCGCCTAGAGCGAGCCCGCCTGCAAATGTCAGCGCATTATCTGCCAGATAGCTGATCACGCCTCCATGAACAAAGCCATGTTGCTGGGTATGATGCTCGCGGATAATCAGAGAGATATTTGCATTGCCATCACCGACAGCAACGAGCTCCGCGCCCAGATACTGACTGAAGGGCTGACTTAGAAATACTCTTCTGGCCAATTCTTCCACGTTCATCGTTTGGTCCTCCTTTCTTGCGGAAAGCCCCACCCTCAATTGATATGATCGCTTGCGGCCCGTCCCAGGAATAATGCTCATTGCCGGACTGTAAGCGGTGGCCCATCAACGTCGGCGTTAATGAACCTCTTCATGTTTCTGGCATCCCCTCCTCGCGTTCAGGTCGAGACGGAAACCTGCGCGGACTGCTCACGTAGATGAAA
The DNA here is from genome assembly GCF_022488005.1 of Ochrobactrum sp. A-1. NCBI lineage: Bacteria > Pseudomonadati > Pseudomonadota > Alphaproteobacteria > Hyphomicrobiales > Brucellaceae > Ochrobactrum > Ochrobactrum sp. A-1. The sequence continues at coordinate 1,435,585 of NZ_JAKVQC010000007.1, read as the reverse complement.
TTGGACGCAAAAGCCCAGCTTAGATTGGAATTGTGCGCCAGCTATGAAGTCGATTTCGGCCTGTTGATAGTGATCCAGTCAATGACTGAGCGCGTGAGTAGACTGTTCTCTTCAGACAGACCGGGCCTGACGTGGGCAACAAATTCAACATCGGGCAACGAAGGCAGCAGCTCATTGGTGTCAACCGTCTGCAGTTTTGCGGGTATGGAACTCGAGTTCAATGGTGTGACCGCGAGCCCAGCTGCTACCAATGCCGTCAAACTGCCGAGACTGGGACTGATGGTTGTTATCAGCCATTTACAGTTTTTTGCAGCCAGCGCGACAAGAGCAGCATCCCGATAGGGACACGGTTCAGGAAAAACTGCGAGCGGGACGGTTGCTCCAGCTTCGAGCGAAGTCTTTCCGATTGCCCATCGGAGGGGCTCGTTCCACAAATGAATACCGGACTGGTCGCCACGGCATCGACAACCGATGATCAGGTCAAGTTCGCCCTTATCCATTATTCCCAGCAAAGAGTTTGTATTGGAAATCTGAATCTCTAGCGTTCGCCCCGAACGAGAGTCCTGAAACCTCTTCAATACAGATGGCAGCCAGGTGCTCGTCAAATCATCGGATGTGCCAATCCGCAAATGGACTGCGTTGGCGCTGCCTTTCATTAGTGTCCGCGCTTCCTCGCTCAGGCGCAGGATCGCCTTTGCGTAACCAAGCAGCGCCTGTCCTTGTGGGGTCAGTGCCACCGTGCGGGTATTGCGTTCGAGAAGAACGTTTCCCGCCTGCTCCTCCAGCCGCCGGATATGGGCGCTTACGGCGGATTGCGTCAAGTTGAGTTGCTGCCCTGCCTTTGTAAAACTTGATAGGCTGGCGACTGCCTCGAAGGTCCGCAACAGTACAATATCAAACACCGTTTCACCTCAGATCGTCATGAATAGCATGATGATAAATCGTTTCTCATGATGAATAAAGTTTGGTTCATTCTTTCTCGGCGGGAGATAGGAGATCGGCAGCATGTTGCTGGAAACCTGGATACCATTCGTCCTTGCCACACTGGTGTTCGCTTTCATGCCGGGTCCGGCCATTTTATATATGTCAGCGCAAACCCTGGCTTACGGGCAAAGAGCTGGCTTGATGGCAGCCCTCGGTATTCACCTCGGATGCTATGTCCATATAGCGGCGGCGTCTGCGGGGCTGGCGGCACTCCTGCACCATGCCCCCGTACTTTATTCATTCCTGCGGCTGGCGGGAGCTTTCTACATGTTGTGGCTGGGTGGAAGGATGATGTTTGCCTCCGTCGCAAACGAAGCAACCGAAATCTCCTCGCGGCACAGACGCGTTCTACGCGACAGCATCGTAGTCGAGATTCTCAACCCGAAGACTGCGTTGTTTTTTCTGACGTTCCTGCCCCAATTCGTCGATCCGCAAAGAGCGATGCCCGGTTGGCTTCAGTTCCTGCTGCTTGGTATCATCGTGAACGGAGCTTTCTCGCTCGGCGATCTTGCATCTGTGGCAATCGCCTCCTTCGCTGCGCCACGCATTGCCTCCTCCGGTTTCGCTGACTGGATTCCGAAGGTTAGCGGTGGCGTCCTTGTCGGGCTTAGCGCCGCGCTCATGGTGCATTTCATTTGAACGGAACTTCAGCTCCCGAAGGCGATTATCGAATGGAGAGAAGGATGAGTATTTTGAAACGACCCTTTGCCGGAGCCTTAACCATTTCATTCCTGTGCATGCCAGCTGTGGCATCGGTCCATCAATGGGATGTCTATGAAAATTTGCGCTTCGGTTACTCCATCTGCTATCCGGCAGATCTTCTGACTGCTCAGCCCGAGGCCGATAATGGCGACGGCCGCAAGTTCACCGGCAAGTCGGGCGCAAAACTGGCGGTCTGGGGCAGCTACAATGTCCTCGAGCAGGACATGGATACACTCATTGGCGGCCTTGCCGACGCTGGCGCCACCGTCACCTATCGCCGCGCTACAATGGACTGGGCCGTCGTCTCCGCTCACTGGAAAGGCAATGTTTTCTTCACCAAGCTCCTGCTAGAACGAAATGCGGCGGACGGCATCGACATAGTTCGTGTCTTTCGTCTGATCTATCCTGCCAATGAGGTAAAAACCTATAACGCGGTGGCTGCGCGGCTGGCCCAATGCTTCAAGCAGACCGGTCGAGGCATCGACGACTGATTGCAACCCCTGCCTTCTGATCGCCATGATGAAAGGACAATACGATGAACCGGCAGCTGCTCGGACTTTCCCTGTTCTTTATCGGATCGCAGATGGCATGTCCCGCCATGGCTGCCGACAGGCTGTTTGCACAAGCCACCGAGACTGACGATGAGCTCAAACAGCTCTTCAACCAGACTGGTGACATCTGCCTGCACAGCATAAGCCATGATGTCCAGATCGTCGTCGCCTGCGCATCAATGAGGATTTATGGCGTAGCGCTGAATGAAAGGGACTGGTGCTACGGGCACCGCGATGAACCGAACGCGCAGATGGATTGGCACCGCTGCGACGCAAGTTCCGAACGTTTTTCGCTCGACAAGCTGGTTGATGTTGGGATGTAAGGGACAATGCTGAAACCGATCTTCTTTTTTCTCATCAGCCTTCTGCTGCTGGTGCCGGTCTGCCTCTTCGTCGGATATGGGATAGGCGAAATCATCGCGGCTTTTGTCTATCCTGTAACCGGGACGCCCGACAGGTTCAGAGAAGACCGCGAATTGTTCGCCGGCATATACGGCATCATGTTCATCGGCGGATTTTTATATCTCGCTTCCGCTGCCTTTGCCGTCTTCCGTCTGGTCATAGCAATCCGCAAGAGACAGATATGATAATGTCTGGCGCGACTTCAATTAACTCGAACTCCTGAAAGCTACGCAAATGCGATAAGAAGCTTTCGACCGCCGAAGGGCTTGGATGTCGACGGTCTAGAACGGCTCACCGGCGGCCTTCCAAACGATTTGAGGAGCATACTGACGGCGGACGCCTCGCAGCGGCACATCTGGACATGCGTTGCGACGTTGATTTGGCCGGAGAGATAGGGCTTCTCCGGTATCTGGATCAGAATGCATGGCGGTACCGCTTCCTTTCCCAAAGAAGGATGGGCGATGTTCGAAGATAGTCAGGTCGTGATAAAGTATCTGAAAGGTAATTCACCACAAACGGAGAAGAACTGGCGGCGGGTGGCTACTACATTACACGAACTGCACCGCCTGACCCGAAGTTGGCCCCTACGTCCTGGCTGGCGGTCATAAACCGACCTTCTAAACGCCGAAAAAGGGACGAAACTTAATCTTAGCGCGGCGCCCCAGAGAGTGAAGTGCGATGCCAAGCCGTGTAGACGCGGCTTCTCGGCCGCCAGATCTGCGTTGTTCGCAGCGCCCCTCGCTAACGGAACATCTTAATGACGGACGATCGGATCGCGCTGATTGACTGGGGCGAATCGTAATTTGACGCTGCCGCGCTTGATCTATCGCTACCCCATAATGCTGCGGATCTTGACGTACACGCCGGGATATTGCTCATCAGGCTTCGGACGCTTGGAAAGCCATCGTTTGCTGGTTTAAATGGCGATGATTGAAGTGTTACAATATTACAGTTGTTTGCGCATAGTTATGCGCATATATTTCTGGCAAGAAGGAGCGTTTCTTATGCCACAATCGCAACCTGTCCGCACACTCAAACGCGCAGCCAATCTTTCAATTGATAGTGAGCTTCTTTCGGAAGCACGCCGCCATAATATTAATATTTCGCGCGCAGCCGAGATTGGTATTGCACAGGCGTTGGCTGCTGCCAAATCAGCACTTTGGAAAAAAGATAACCGTGCAGCGATGCAAAGCTCAAATGCGTACATCGAAGCAAATGGCTTACCTCTCGACCATTATCGTCAGTTCTAATGGCAAGATATGACGTTTATTCCAATCCGGGTGGCGGCTATGTGCTAGACGTGCAAGCCGATCTACTGGATGAGCTTAAAACACGTATTGTCATCCCCCTCATTATCAAAGCGCTGGCACCCATCCCCGCCAAACGGCTTAATCCCACCTTTGATATTGAAGGAGAGGAGTACGTCTTAGTCACGCAGTTCATGGCCGCAATACCAGTATCGGTCTTGAAGACCTCAGTTACAAACCTCTCTGCATCGCATGACGAGATTGTGGCTGCGCTTGATATGGTATTTCATGGGTTCTGAACTCTATGGCTCGATTATTCCGTCTGTGCGACCACATCCTGGACTGATTGCCAGTCAAAATTCGTATCACGCTTGTTTACGTGTTGCTACGGCAGGCCCTCTTTGATCTGTGCAGCAGACCGTCAATGCGGCAGGAATAGAAACAATCCTACACCGCAGAGGATGGTAGTGATTAGTTGGGAGAAGCCGCTGCGCTGCGCCTGAAGAAGCAATTTTAAGCAGAGCATTCACGACTTCTCGCAAATCTGTATTGCATGGACGGCCAAGGCGACACCCCGAAGGAGTTTAACAGCTCGATTACAGCCCAATCCGTATTTATCCAATTACTTGCACAGAGCAAATTGCATCGTTCATATTGCTGGCGAGCATTTGGATGGAGACATGATGGCGTGGATTGAAATCGTGCACCAGGCAGCGAGACTGAATTACTATTCCATAAATTATTATAATAAGTAAGCTGATTGAGCCACAAATAACGGAATTACAAACCGTTTTCCGGAACAGGCGCTAACGTACGCGTCCCGGCGCGCCAGAACCCTAAACAATGTGGGAGTGCCGACGACGGGAAGTATGTCTAACCGATGCAACCGCGGCTTTTATTAAGGTGCTGGATTATTAGGCCAGCAAATTCATCGCGGTATTTTCATCGGTAATGAGTCCATTGATGATGTTGCCGCGGAGCGCAGACAACAATGGTTGCACTTTCCGTTCACCTGAAGCCACGCAAATACGTTGTCTGCCGACATTGATCTGCGGCGCGACGCTGGTGATACGCAAATTCGTAGCACCTTCGACGATTTTCCCATCGATATCAAATGCCCAACCGCAAATTTCTCCAACGCCTCCGAGCCTGTTAAGTTCAAAAAGCTCATCGCGGCTCAGAAACCCTTCTTTTGCAAGTGGCGAATCCGCCGCCAGATCGCTGATCCCGGTCACCCAGAGATCGGCAGTCGATGCGAGTTGGTGGACGCGCCTCACCGGCTCAATCGCCAGCAACGCGTCCCTTTCTTCTACCGAAGATAGGTAGAGCGGCAAAAGAAGCGGATAATGCTGTGCGTTGACTGTTTCCGAAAGTTTGATCAAGGCGTCGAACGGGCTCGCCGATCCGTCAATGCCAATATGCCCCACCAATGATACCAGTCGATGGACCGAGCCGTTGAGTGGAGAAACGCGCTGGACTGTGGCGCGCATGGTGCGGCCGGTGCCAAGCGCCATCACAATGGCAGTTCTGGACCGCAACTGCCGCTCTATGAAAACGGCAGCGGCTTCAGGGACAGTCGTTGAGCCTTCCGGCCAAGTCCCCTCTGAGGGAATAACGTCGCAATAAGCTAGATCGAATTTCTCCGACAGCCTGCCTGCAAGTTCCATGCAATTTGCTATTGGATGGTTCATTCGAAACGTGATCAGTCCTTCAGACCGACATTGGGATACAAATCTCTGTGCCGTCGGGCGCGAAACGCCCAGCATCTGGGCGATCTCGTCCTGTGTCTTACCGGCAATATAATAAAGCCAACCCGCTCTTGCGGCATCGTCCAGTCTGGGCTTGTCGTTATCGGCCATCGGCGGAAATTTCTCTCAGTAAGGAAGGCAGGTCAGCAGCACGCTTTAAAATGTGATCCGCACCGGCATTACGCAATGTTTCAGTATTGTCCAGTACCGAATAATGGCTCCCACCCGTAAATCCGACAGCCGTCATGCCCGCAGCCTTGGCGGCCTTCACGCCGCTGGGGCTGTCTTCGATGACAACACATCGTGAGGCCGGCACGCCCATCTCTCTGGCCGCATAGAGAAAGAGGTCAGGAGCGGGTTTGCCATGCTTCACCATCGTTGTGCTGAAGATATTGCCTTCGAAAAGTGGCAGCAGACCGGTTTGCCCCAACGACATCTGAAGTCGCTCCTCATCGCTGGATGAGGCGACGCAGCGGGGCAATGGTATCGCTTCAATCGCCGAACGAATTCCATCGACGGCAACCAGTTCCTGTTCAAAGCGCGTAAATAGATACTCACGCCAGCTTGAAACAAATGTGTCGGGGAGTGGCTTGTTCATTTGTTCTGTGAAGGCATCCGTCACTGCCGACGCCGGGCGTCCCAGGAAAGTGCGCAAGGCATAGTCGAGGTCCGTGGGTACGCCGTGCCTGTTCAGCACATCGGCCACTGCGCCGCAGCTGATGATCTCGCTGTCGACCAGCACCCCGTCACAGTCAAAAATGATTAGATCGAATGCTAGCGTGGCAGGATTCAGTGGGGTGATATCCATCGAGCGACTCGTGAGAATATGATTGATAGGTGAGCGTATGATAATCATAGTCCGTCTGGAAGAGCAATAACCCTTCGCGTGAAGATATGGAGATATACATATTAAAGGCCATGAAACGTGATTAACTGGATGTTTCAAATTATGGGCTGGACAAACCCTTGCTAGAGCGTATGCTCATCATAAAAGCACTTGATCGATATGGGAGGATACGATGAGGCGTCTTTTAGTGGCTTCCTTGATGTTGGGCTGTTCGATGCTTTCCAGCATAACGGCCGAAGCAAAAACGCAGATCGAATTCTGGCATGCGATGGGAGGCGTGCTCAATGATCGCGTGAATGAACTTTCGAAGAAGTTCAATGAATCTCAAAATGAGTATGAGATTGTCCCGGTCAATAAGGGCAAATACGAAGAGCTCATCAATGCGATGATTGCAGCCTATCGCGCAAAGCGCGCGCCGGTCATTGTGCAAACCAATGAGCGCGCATTTTTGACCATGCTGAACTCATCGGCAGTAATACCCGTCGCCGATCTGATGACCAAGGAAGGCTACACCATCGACTGGAGTACGGTGATTGCACCGGTCGCCGCTTACTATAGCGACAAGGGCACGTTGCAGGCTCTGCCATTCAACTCGTCAACGCCAATCCTTTGGTATAATCAGGATCATTTCAAGGCCGCAGGGTTTGAAAAGCCAGCTGATAACTGGGATGAGCTGACACAACAGTTGCACGCCATCCATGACAAGGGCATTTCGAAATGCGCCATGGTTTTGCCGGGCGACTATGAGTGGAGTTTTCTCGAAAATTACGCTGCCGTGAACGACTACCCCTATGGCACAAAGCGCAACGGCATTGATGGCATCGATACCGAGTTTGTCTTCAACAAGTCTCTGACCCGTCAAGTGGAGCGCATGCATGACCTTGTTTCGAGCGGGGTTATGGAGATCGCGGGACAGGGAATTCAGCCGGTTCAGTTGTTCACCTCAGGTACCTGTTCGACGATTATTGCATCGACTGCGTCTCATGCCGCGGTGGAGGCTTCAGCAAAATTCCCGTGGAATGCGACTTTCCTGCCCCATGAAAAGGACCGTACAGCACATAATAGTGTCATCGGTGGCGGCGCTTTATGGGCAATGAAGGGCCATTCCGACGATGAATATAAAGGCGCTGCCGCTTTCTTCGATTTTCTAGCAAAGCCGGAAACTCAGGTGTGGTGGAGCAAAAACACCGGCTATGTTCCCGTTACGACGACGGCCTATGAAGCGCTGAAAAGCGAAGGCTATTTCGAACAGCATCCCACCCGCGCCATCGCGATTCAACAGCTTATGCGCAAGCCGAACTCCGATAATTCACTGGGCTTCCGCTTCGGTAACTCCAATCAGGCCAATATCTTCATTATGGAAGAAGTGATGGCTGCCTCACTGGGGCAGAAACCGGCACAGGAAGCGTTAGATTCCGCTGTCACGCGCGGCAACGAAGTGCTTCGCCGCTTTGAAAAGCTAAGCGCAGGAAAATAAGGCAATGAAAGCACAAGGTGGAGGTGCTTTCCGTCTGCGCTCCCCTTTGGGGGAGCGGCAGGAAAGCGGCCTGAAACGCGCGCATTTTCGAGAATGGAAAACGCCAGTCCTATTGCTGGCGCCACAAATGCTCGTCTTGCTGTTCTTCTTCTTCATTCCCTCATTCAGAGCACTCATCCAGGCGTTTCAGCTCAATGATCCGTTTGGCGGTTCAGTGCAATGGGTTGGGTTCGCGAACTTTGCGGCATTACTTGCCAGCCCGTCCTATTGGATGGCGGCCAAAATGACGCTCTGGTTCACGCTGGCGCAGAATGCAATCACGCTTTCGGTTGCGTTGCTGTTTGCTTTTGCGACCAACCATGTCATTCGTGCGCGTGTCGCTTATCGTACGATCTTGTTGCTTCCGTATGCTATCGCGCCAGCAGTTGCAGGCATAATGCTGGCATTTCTGTTCAACACGCGCGTTGGACCGATCGCGCAAATGCTGCACATGCTGGGTATTGGTTGGGATCCTACGAAGAACACCACCGATGCGATGATCCTCATCATTCTTGCGGCATCGTGGAAGCACATCTGCTACAACTATATTTTTCTTGTAGCTGCGCTTTTGGCTGTACCACGCTCGATCTTGGAATCTGCCGCGATCGATGGTGCTGGGCCCATTCGACGGTTCCAGCGCATTTCCCTGCCGATGATCGCACCTACGCTGTTCTTCCTGATCGTTATCAATTTCGTCTACGGCCTGTTCGACACATTTGCGATTATTGATGCCACCACACGTGGCGGACCAGCAGGTGCGACTTCGATCCTCGTCTATAAGGTCTATCAGGATGGCTTCGTCAACCTGGATATGGGCTCTTCTGCCGCGCAGTCGGTCATTTTGATGATACTCGCTCTTGCCCTCACATTCGCACAGTTTCGCCTGGTCGAGCGGCGCGTCAATTATGCGGTGTAAATCATGAATGAACGCACGCCGGTTCTGGATGTCGTTTGCCATGCGGTTCTCATAATCGGGATCCTACTGGTTTGCCTGCCACTTTATTTCGTGGCGGTCACGGGTTCACTGAGCCAGCAGGACGTGTTGAAAGTCCCGATGAGCTGGTTGCCGGGCGATCAGTTTTTGGTTAATTCGCTGGAAGTTCTGACAACTGTCAATTTCGGACAGCTTTTGTTGAACACGGTTATTGTGGCCCTCGGAATTACCGTCGGTAAGCTGGTACTGTCTGTGCTGGCGGCTTTTGCCGTTACCTATTTCCGCTTTCCGTTCCGAATGACCGCCTTCTGGCTGATATTCATATCGATGATGCTGCCGATTGAGGTGCGCATCGTCCCAACTTATGAATCCGCAGCTAATATGGCGCTGCCGCTCAACATCATCTTTGCCTGGCTCGGTGTCTCAGTCGAGTTGAACTGGAACATGGTGAACACCTATTCCGGGCTTATCCTGCCGATCATCGCCTCCGCAACGGCGACATTTTTGTTCAGGCAGTTCTTTCTGACAATTCCAGACGATTTGTGTGAAGCTGCACGAATTGATGGCGCTAAACCGATGCAATTTTTCTTCCGCATTCTACTTCCACTGTCCCGGTCGAACATCGTGGCATTATCGATCATTCTTTTTCTGATGGGCTGGAACCAGTATCTGTGGCCATTGTTGATGACAACCGACCCCAACATGGCGACCGCAGTTGTAGGTTTGAAACAGGTCATGCCGCAGTCGGACGGCCTTCCGACATGGCACCTTCTGATGAACGCCTCGCTTTGGACCATGCTTCCGCCCGTACTGGTGATCCTCATCATGCAGCGATGGTTCGTGAAGGGCCTCGTCGACAGCGGCAAATAGCAAGCAATTGGAGAATATGAAAATGGTGAAGATCATTGGTCATCGCGGTGGGCGCAACCTGTGGGTCGAAAACAGCCTAACCGGCTTCCAGAACCTTCTCGCTCTGAATGTCGACGCAGTGGAACTGGACGTTCATCTGAGTTCAGATGGTGTGCCGGTTGTGATCCATGATCCGTTACTCGATCGCACCACCAATGGCAGAGGACCAATTCAGGCGCAAAGTGCAGAGGCGCTTGGAAAAGTCCTCTTGAACGACAGTCGCGGTCAAACCGTACCCACCCTGGCCGACGTTCTGGATATCTTCGCTCCTACCAAGCTGGAGCTTGAGCTGGAGATCAAGACTGATGAGCGAGGAAGGCCTTATCCGGGCATGCCTGAAAAGATCATCACGCTTGCTCACGAGCGCAATATGCTCGATCGCGTCTTTCTCACTTGCTTCGTGCCGGAAGTGTTGGAGGATGTGCGCATGAAATTTCCAGGCCAGCAGTTGCTGATGTCAATTGACCGGCGCTCCGCGGAGTTCTTTGGTGGGTTTGAAAAAGTGCTGAAGCGTGGCAACGATGTTGCAACGGTGTTGGCTTTTGAGAAGAGCTTGCTGGAGATTGTATTAGACCAATGTGTGGCTGAAGTTGGGATACCAAGGCTTGGATGTTGGGTACCAAATACCGAAACTGAGCTTGAACATTGGTTGAGCAAGCCTATCGGCCAATTGACGACTGATCGGCCCGATCTTGCAGTTCTCGTTGCGGGTCGGCAGTCTTCGCCGGTCAATCGCCAGAAAGGGTGACTTCATGGCCTCGGTCGAACTTCGTTCAATTCACAAAGCCTATGGCAATGTGGAAGTCATTCCAAGCATCGATCTTTCGATTGCGGATGCCGAATTTGTTGCGCTTGTCGGACCTTCGGGATGCGGTAAGTCGACTTTACTGCGCATGATCGCCGGTCTGGAACAAATCACATCCGGTGATCTGCACATTGGCGACAGGAATGTGAACCGTGCTAATCCTAGTGAGCGCGATGTTGCCATGGTTTTCCAGAATTATGCGCTTTATCCGCATATGTCTGTCTTTGACAACATAGCGTTCAACCTTCAACTTGCAGGCCGTCCGAAAGCGGAAATACGGGATCGGGTCGGGGAAGCAGCTCGGATGCTCGATCTGACGGCCCTATTGGACCGCAAGCCGCACCAGTTGTCGGGAGGCCAGCGCCAGCGCGTTGCAATGGGGCGCGCCATTGTGCGAAAGCCTTCTGTCTTTCTGTTTGATGAGCCGCTTTCCAATCTGGATGCAAAATTGCGCGTCTTGATGCGAGCAGAGATCAAGGAACTGCACCAGAAGGTAAAGATCACGTCGATCTATGTCACGCATGATCAGATTGAGGCGATGACACTGGCCGATAGAGTGGTGGTGCTTAACAAGGGGCGGATCGAGCAACAAGGCACGCCAATGGAACTTTACACAAAACCAGCCAATATCTTCGTCGCAGGCTTCATCGGTTCGCCAGCCATGAACTTTCTTGAGGCGACGATCGAGCATAGTTCAGCAGGTGCTGCTATTCGTCTGGCAAGCGGTTCGAAACTGGAAATGCCCGACAGCGACACCGATAGAAGCGGCAAAGTTGTGCTAGGTCTGCGTCCTGAACATCTGGAAGTCAGACGCGATGGCGGCATTCCGGCTAAAGTGCGTTTGATCGAGCCGACCGGTGCACAAGCACATGTTGTGTTTGAGGTTGGATCCGAGAAATTGATGGCTGTGGTCGACAGCGAAATGTCGCTAGCAGTGGGCGATGTGGTCGAACTGGGTATCTCATGCGAACGGATGCATCTGTTTGATCCGACCAGTGGTGCTCGCATCGATTGATGATCGTTATATGGAACTTTGCGATAAATCGTTTTTTTTAGATCCGTTATATGAGGGATCTGTTGTAAAAATTTCGATGGTAGAAAGCGTGGCTAACCGCTGGACGCAACTATGCTGCAAGCGTTGTGAACTGTTGTTTGAGCGAAAGCGGTTCGGTTGGTCCGAAATTGCCTTGCAGCTTCCGCATCATGTGAATGAGTTTGATACCTGTGAGCGTAATGCTAGCAGCGGCTTCAGACTTGAAGCCGAGCATGGATCGTATCCGTCGTTTCACACGGCGATGATCCTGCTCGATGGTGTTGTTCTTGTATTTACTGGAACAGATGACGATGGGCCTGCTCCAGGTCTTTTTCAGCCATGTCCAGCACCAGCTTGATAGCTTCAATTGCCTTGGCTTCATCTCTCATGCGTAATGCTTCCACGAGATTACCGTGAGCTGTTATGGCGTCGTCTCGTGTATCTGCAATCTCGTTCGATGTTTGCAGTGAATATTTGAGAGCTGCACTGATCGTGTGGGAGAGCTGACGGAAAATCTGGTTGTGGCTGGCCTTAAGCAGGCAGGAATGAAAAAGCACGTCAGCTTCCGTGAAGCTTCCGATGTCATTTTCAGCATCCCGCATCATTTGCCAGGCCTTCTCGATATCCGCAATTTCCTGCGTAGTCGCCTTTCTTGCAGCGAGGACGACGGCGGCTGGCTCTATGGAACGCCTAGCTTCCAGCACACAATCAAGCAGATTGAACTCTACAACCCGATCACCGAGCCATTCAATGACTTGCGGGTCCAGAATATTCCATTCTTCATGTTCACACACAATGGTACCGACGCGGGAACGTCCACGAACCAAGCCCTTGGATTCCAACACTTTAAGCGCTTCGCGAATGACTGTCCGGCTCACATTGTAGCGTGCACAAAGATCATTTTCGCGCGGCAAAAAACTGCCCGGTGAGAAGGTGTCGGAGCAGATATCGAGAGCAAGTGCTGAAATGACATTGTGCTTCACGCGCGGGCGCGCCGACACGGATGAGGCTTCCGGCGTCGCTTCGTTCGATGATATTGTTGTCACTCTCAACCTCCACTCTGCAAAGTTACGGCAAGGCGCCTCAACGAAAACTGCGCGCAGTTTTGCCACTTCAGGCGCATTAACTGAAATCAATGGTTCGATCCACCATGACGGTGCGTTCCTATCAATCATGTATGATTATATGGATATTTAGATATTACAACAGGGATAATTCATCATACTAGCTAGTTGACGAATACGATCATTGAAGTTACGAATCTGCAACCGTCGAGGAGGCGGGATAAGTTTTATGGGAGGTCATCATGAGTTTGTTTAAGGCTGCGCTCGTGGCCGGAAGTGTTGCATTCGCCACCCTAACCTCGGCAATGGCCGCGGACGTGAAGATCGGCTTCGTCGTGAAGCAACCAGAAGAACCGTGGTTCCAGGACGAATGGAAATTCGCCGATATCGCGGCCAAGGAAAAGGGCTTCACCCTCGTCAAGATCGCTGCGCAGGATGGCGAAAAAGTGCAGGCTGCGCTTGATAATCTCGGTGCGCAGGGGGCACAGGGCGTGATTATCTGCACCCCGGACGTTAAGCTTGGACCTGGCATTGTGGCGAAGGCTGCAGCCAACGATCTGAAGTTGATGACGGTCGATGATCGTCTTGTCGGTGCCGATGGCCAACCGCTGGAGGACGTGCCTCATATGGGCATTTCCGCCACCAAGATCGGTGAAGCTGTCGGTCAGGCCATCAGCGATGAAGTAAAGAAGCGTGGCTGGGATTGGAAGGATGTCGGTGCAGTCCGCGTTTCCTACGATCAGTTGCCGACTGCAGTTGATCGGGTTGAAGGTGCGCTGTCGGCGATGAAGGCCGCAGGCTTGCCTGAAAGCAATGTTTTCGATGCGCCGCAGGCGAAGACCGATACGGAAGCTGCTCTGAATGCATCAACCGTAGTGCTGAACAAGAACCCTAAAATTAAATATTGGGTTGCCGTTGGTCTTAACGACGAAGCAGTTCTGGGTGCTGTGCGCGCCACAGAAAGCGTTGGCATTTCATCGGACAATGTCATTGCCGTTGGCATTGGTGGATCGGATTCGGCCATCAACGAGTTCAAGAAGCCAAACCCTACCGGTTTCTATGGCACGGTTATCATCTCGCCGAAGCGTCACGGTTATGAAACCGCGCTCAACATGTATGATTGGGTCGCCAATGACAAGGAACCGGAAAAGCTGATCCTCACCACTGGTGAACTTGCTCTGCGCGATAATTACGAGCAGGTGAGAAAAGATCTCGGCATCGAGTAAGTCGAGCTGTTCTTCCCGACGCGGTCGTTGGAACTTCACGCGGCCGCGTACCTTTTTCACTATATGCGATACCAATCTCCGGAGATGTCATGGATAGCTTTCTGGCGTTCAGTCATATCTCGAAGTCCTATCCGGGTGTGCACGCGCTTTCCGATGTTTCCTTCACGGTGGCTAAAGGCAGTGTTCATGGCCTGATGGGTGAAAACGGCGCGGGAAAATCCACGCTGATCCGTATCCTTTCCGGCGATCAGGCCGCAAATAGCGGTACGATATCCATTGATGGAATCGAGCAGAAATATGCATCCGTTCGTGATGCCTTCCAGGCGGGCGTGGTGGTCGTCCATCAGGAGTTGCAGCTCGTACCGGAGCTGACGGTCGCTGAAAACCTCTGGCTTGGCCGTTTTCCCAATCAGGGTGGCATTATCAATGCCCGCCAGTTGATCGATGAGGTTACCAGAAAGCTTGCCGATATCGGCCTGGACATCGATCCTTCGATCAAGGTAGCGAGGCTTTCCATCGGCGAACGCCAGATGGTGGAGATAGCAAAGGCAATCATGGTCGATGCACGCGTGATTGCACTGGACGAACCAACTTCATCACTGTCTTCGCGGGAAAGTGAAATTCTGTTCAAGCTGATCCGCCGGCTCAAGGCCGAAGGTAAAGTGATCCTTTATGTCTCTCACCGGCTGGATGAGGTCTTCAACCTCTGCAACAGTCTCACCGTGTTGCGTGATGGCAAGCTTGCGGCCCATCACAGCAGCCTTGAGGGTGTCACACGCGATCAGGTGATCGCGGAAATGGTAGGACGAGAAATTTCCGATATCTGGGGCTGGCGAGGTCGACCGATCAAGGATGAGGTGCGGCTGCGGGTCCAAAATCTGAGCGGACCCGAATTGCCCGATCCGGCCAGCTTTGAGGTGCGCAGCGGTGAAATCCTCGGCCTGTTCGGCCTTATTGGCGCCGGGCGCTCCGAAATGCTGCGACTGCTTTACGGTGCTGATAGCCGCCTGAGCGGCAGTGTTGAAGTCGATGGCATAAAGGTTTCAGCAAACAGTCCGCGCAAGTCGATCGAGGCGGGCATTATGCTGTGCCCGGAAGATCGCAAGGCGGATGGCATCCTGCAGGGGCGATCCATTGAAGAAAACATCGCCATTTCGACACGTCGACATTTTTCCCCGATGGGACTGATCAGTCCCCGCAAGGAAGCAGATATCGCCGAAAAGAGCATCAAACAGCTGCGCGTGCGCACGCCGTCGCGCAAACAGGACATCGTCCATCTGTCGGGCGGCAACCAGCAGAAGGTTATTCTCGGACGCTGGCTTTCTGAGCAGAACGTCAAGGTTCTGATGATCGATGAGCCGACACGCGGCATCGATGTTGGCGCTAAAGCCGAGATTTATGAAATTCTCTACGGTCTTGCCGAGAGCGGCATGGCGATTGTCGTCGTTTCGAGCGAATTGCCCGAAGTGATGGGCATTTCGGACCGCATTCTCGTCATGTGCGAAGGCCGCATTGCCGCTTCCGTTGACCGCCCCGGTTTTGACGAGCGCACCATTCTTGCCGCGGCCTTGCCGGATCGCACAGCATCTATTCAATTTGACAGTCAGAAGGTTGCATCACGATGACCGCTTTGAAAAAACTCCTTCTCGGTGAACAGGGGCTGGTGGTGATTTTTGCCATCGCTTTTGCAGTCGTGGCGCTGACGGTTCCCAACTTTCTCACCGAGCGCAACATGCTGGGGCTGCTGCAATCAGTCGTAACCATCGGTATCGTGGCCTGCACGATGATGCTCTGTCTGGCTTCGCGGGATTTTGACCTTTCGGTCGGTTCGAACGTGGCGTTTACTGGCATGATTGCTGTAATGGTTTCCAATGTCAGCGGCTCCATTCTTGTCGGCTTGCTGGCCGCTTTGGCGGCTGGCTTTATTGTCGGGCTCTTCAACGGCGTCGTCATCGCGCGGTTCAAGGTCAATGCTTTGATCGCCACACTCGCCACCATGCAGATTGTTCGCGGCCTGGCGTTGATTTCCTCGGACGGTCGCGCCGTAGGTATCAACGACCCTTCTTTCTATCAGCTCGCGCTTTCGAAGTTCCTCGGTGTACCAACACCGATCTGGGTGATGATCGCTCTATTCGTCGTGTTCGGCTTTGTCCTGAACCGCACCGTCTTCGGCAAGAATACGCTGGCTATCGGCGGCAATCCGGAAGCGTCACGTCTGGCAGGTGTCAATGTTGTGGGGATGCGAATCTGGATCTTCGCGCTGCAAGGACTGATTTGCGCTATTGCAGGCATTTTGCTGGCTTCACGTATTACCTCAGGTCAGCCCAATGCGGCGACCGGTCTTGAGCTTTCCGTTATTTCGGCATGCGTACTCGGTGGTGTGTCGCTGGCCGGCGGACGTGCTGCCATGACAGGCGTGATCGTGGGTGTGCTCATCATGGGCATCGCGGAAAACGTGATGAATCTGCTGAACATCCAGGCATTTTACCAATATGTCGTGCGTGGTTTCATTCTGTTGCTGGCCGTGCTGCTCGACAATCTACGCTCCTCCACCATTGCGTTCAGAGCATAATCCGACCGGAGTGAAAACGAGGATCGATGAGATTGTGCTTTGTATAAAAGGAGTTAGAGCGCCGATCTGATACAATCAGATTGAAATGCGCTCTAGAAGCTGATGGCGACAGATAATGAGGAATGAAATGTTCTATGCTCTGGTCGATTGGGGCACCTCCAGCTTCCGGCTTTGGCTCGTCAATCAGGACGGCGCAGTGCTGGGCGAAAGCAAGAGCGACGAAGGCATGATGAAGGCGGTGGAAACCGGGTTTGCCGCTGTTCTGGAGCGACATCTTCACCAGCTTGGCGCTCCTGCCGATCTGCCCGTCCTCATAAGTGGAATGGCAGGCGCGCGCCAGGGCTGGGTGGAAGCGCCCTATTTGCCCGTTCCTGCACGGCTAGACCGTCTGGCAGAGGAAGCGGTTCATGTACCGAAAGCTGGACGCGATATCCGCATCATCCCCGGCGTCGCGCAAATTCGAAGCGATGCCGCCAATGTGATGCGCGGCGAGGAAACGCAACTTGCGGGTGTCGTTGAAACCTTGCCTGACGGGCTTGTGTGTATGCCGGGCACCCATTGCAAATGGGTCAGTATTGCCGACCGGCAGGTGACTGGCTTCACCAGTTTCATGACCGGTGAACTATTTGCGGTGCTGTCGCAACATTCGATCCTCAAGCACGCTGTCGATCCTGCGAACAATTTTGACGCCCAAACACCGGCTTTCGCACGAGCTGCCGAGCACAGCCTGAAGGCACCGGAACAGGCTCTCGCCATGCTGTTCCAGATTCGAGCCAGTCAGCTTTTGAACTTTGAACAGCACGCCGACGGCGCCGCCCATTTGTCGGGCGTGCTGATCGGCGCCGAAGTCGGCACGGCGTTGCGCAACTACGGTGGCGGCAAAGCGGGGTTGGTCGCATCCGAGCGGTTGAACCGGCTTTACCGGCCCGTAATGGAGCAGGCCGGCTTCAGCGTTCAACTCTTCGATGGCGAGAAAGTCGTGAGAGCAGGATTGCTGGCTGCTGCTCGCTTAATCCATTCCCAGTCTGGAGTATGAGATGAATACCAAACCTGTCTGGCCGTCGCTGCAACGCTCGCTTGTGGCGATTATCCGCGGCATTCGTAACGAAGAGGTGGAATCCATTCTCACGGTTCTGCTGGAAGAAGGTTTTGAGGTGATCGAAATCCCGTTGAATTCTCCACAACCGTGGGATTCCATCGGGCAGGCGGTGAAACTGTTCGGCGACAAGGCGCTGATCGGCGCCGGTACGGTCTTGACTGTGGATGATGTCGCAAAGCTGGCTGATTTCGGCGGCCGCATCATGGTCAGTCCCAACACGGATCCGGAGGTCATCAAGGCTGCGGCTGCACGCGGGCTCTATTCGATGCCCGGATGCTACACGGCCTCGGAAGCGCTTCTCGCACTGAAAAGCGGCGCATCAGCGTTAAAGTTCTTTCCGGCTGGAGCGCTCGGACCGTCCGGCGTCGCAGCGATCAAGACTATCCTCCCGGCAGATGCGGTAGTGGGTGCTGTTGGCGGTGTTTCCGATGCGAGTTTTGCCGATTATGCCAAGATAGGTGTTCGGACCTTCGGTCTCGGCACCAGTCTCTATAGACCCGGAGACGCGATCGAAACAGTCCGGGACAATGCACGCCGTACTATCGCGGCTTACGACCGGGTCTTCGGAACGGCTTGACCTGTTTCCCAAAGTGCGGAGCGGTTCCGCCTGACTTCGCAATGCTCCAGCTCCACGCGCTGACAAAGAGGCTCCCATGGCTTTGCACATCAATTCGAACAAGCTATCGGCCAGCATCTCCGCGCAGGGTGGTGTCATGCTCGGGTTATGGTGGCGACAGGAGAACGGCTCGCAGACTGCATTATTACGGTCTGCGGCGCATGATCAAGTTGGCCCGGGAGATAGCGCGGGGTTTCCCATGGTTCCGTTCGGAAACCGGCTTGGCGGCAACAGTTTCACATTCGAGGGTCGCATTCATCATCTTGCGGCCAACAGCGCGCATGATCCCCTCTACCTGCATGGGGACGGCTGGCTGGCATTCTGGAATGTGGTCGAACGGTCGGAAAACGCGCTGACCCTGAGCTACCGCCATCATAGCGACGGGATCAATCCTTATGATTATACGGCTCGTCAGGTTTTTCGCGTTGACGAGCATGGCTTCAGCCTGCACCTGTCCGTCGTCAACGAAGGCGCGGACGCCCTGCCCTTCGGTCTTGGCTGGCATCCTTATTTTCCACTGCGACCTGATAGTTTGCTTGAGTTTCAGGCCAAGAGTTTTCATGAAGAAGCAGAAGGTTCACTGCTAGGTAACGAGCTGGAATTGAGCGATCCTCTCGATTTTCGAAAGCCGCGTCAGCTGCCCGATCGCTGGATCAATAACGGTTTCTCGGGCCTGGAAGGATCAACACGCATTCTTTGGCCAGAAGCAGGTCTTGCGCTGGAAATGAGTTACGATCCGATCTTCGCCCATGCGTTTCTGTATTTGCCTTATGCAGCAAATTCCGCAACGGCCATGCCGGATTTCTTTTGCCTTGAGCCGATGACTCACAAGGCTAACGGGCAACACCGTCCCGATCTTGGCGGTTTGCGTATTCTTGCTCCGGGTGAAACCTTGGCCGGAACAATTCACCTGACCGTCGACACCCTCCCGAAATCCTTCAGAAGTGAGCGATCCAGATGAAGATAACCAAACTGACGACCTATATCGTTCCGCCACGCTGGCTGTTTCTGAAGATTGAGACTGATGAAGGGATTTCCGGTTGGGGCGAGCCGGTTATCGAAGGCCGGGCGCGGACGGTTGAAGCCGCGGTACACGAATTGTCCGAGTATCTCGTCGGCAAGGACCCGCGACTAATCGAAGATCATTGGAACGTCATGTATCGCGGCGGCTTCTACCGTGGCGGCCCTATTTTGATGAGCGCTATTGCAGGCATTGATCAGGCACTGTGGGACATCAAGGGCAAGGCGCTCGGCGTGCCGGTGCACGAACTGTTGGGAGGCCAGTGTCGGGATCGTATCAAGGTTTATTCCTGGGTTGGAGGCGATCGTCCATCCGATGTAGCGGCTAATGCGCGGGAGATGGTGGATCGCGGGTATACCGCGCTGAAGATGAATGGCGCTCAGGAACTCCAGATTGTCGACAGTCACGCCAAGATCGACGCCATTGTCGAAACGATTGGCGCTGTGCGTGCGGCCGTCGGCCCGCATGTCGGTATCGGTGCCGATTTCCATGGGCGGGTCCATCGTCCGATGGCAAAGGTTTTGGCCCGCGAACTGGATCAGTTCAAGCTGATGTTTATCGAAGAGCCAGTGCTGTCTGAAAATGTAGAGGCATTGGTTGAAATTGCCAATCACACATCGACCCCGATTGCTCTGGGCGAGCGGCTTTATTCGCGCTGGGATTTCAAGTCGATCCTGTCGCGCGGTTATGTCGATATTATCCAGCCAGATCTGTCCCATGCAGGCGGTATTACCGAATGTCGTAAAATTGCGGCGATGGCCGAAGCTTATGACGTGGCGCTGGCACCACATTGTCCATTAGGACCAATCGCGCTCGCCTCCTGCTTGCAGGTGGATGCTGTGAGCTACAACGCCTTCATTCAGGAGCAGAGCCTGAACATTCACTACAATGAAAGCAATGACATTCTCGATTACATTACCAACCGCGAGGTTTTCGAATATCGCGACGGTTATGTCGCTATCCCGCAAGGGCCGGGTTTGGGCGTTGAGATCGACGAGGATTATGTCAGGGAGCGGGCCAAGATCGGCCACGACTGGCGCAATCCCGTCTGGCGTCATGCTGATGGCAGTGTGGCGGAATGGTAATACCAAAACTCGATGAGCTTGACACATTAGGTTTTGGTTAAGCCATTGCCGCGATTGAGCATTTTCAAGGCGTGATGCATGAGCATCTCAGCGTCTCGGTATAAGAGGGAAATAGAGTTATGGCTGACCGGCTTGTCGGAAAACGGATATTCGTCACAGGCGCGGCGCAGGGTATCGGCCTTGCCATCGCACGGGCTTTTGCAAAGGAAGGCGCGCGGCTGTTTCTCATCGACATGGATTTGGAGCGCCTTGAGCATGAAGCTATCGCTTTGCGCGAGCAGGGAGCAGTATTGGGTTTCGCAAAGGCTGATATTTCAGATGCTTCCGCAATCTCTGCAGCCGTTGTACAGGCAAACGACGAGATCGGAGCCGTCAATGCGCTGGTGAATAATGCCGGCATCAATGTTTTTGCGAAACCGCTGGAAACGAGCGACGATCAATGGAACCGTTGTTTTGACGTCAATCTCAAGGGCGCGTGGAATTGCAGCAAGGCTGTTCTGCCGGGTCTGATAGAACAGGGCGGCGGCGTTATTCTCAACATTGCCTCCACCCACGCTTTCACCATCATCCCACACACATTTCCGTATCCGCTGGCAAAACATGCACTGATGGGCATGACCAAGGCACTGGGTCTGGAATATGCACCACAGCAGATCCGCGTGAACGCAATTGCGCCGGGCTATGTCGAGACCCAGAAAAATGTCGATTATTGGAACAGTTTTCCTGATCCCGTGGCGGCGCGAGCGGAAACAATGGCGCTGCATCCGGGCGGGCGGATCGCCTCACCGCATGAAATCGCGATGGCGGCAGTGTTCATGATTTCGGACGAATGCCCGTTCATGAACGCGACATGCCTCACTATCGACGGCGGCCTGAGTGTTCAGCAACATCCTGCATAGGAATTTACCGGAGACACGAAAGCATTTCACTCTCCGTCGTCGGTTTGGGTGACCGTGCTGCCAGGACGAGATCGGTACGGTCTTCAGGTGTTTTTTTCGATGTAGCGTCCCGTCTCCGCAAGCAGTTCCTTCATGTTCTGTCTCGCGGCGGCGGCATCTCCACGAGAGATAGCTTCCGCGACCTGATGGTGGTTCTCGATATTATCGGCGAACGCCTTCGTCGTATAAGGAAACAATGCGTCGAAGATGGCTTCGATGACTTTCTGAAAGCTGAGCAAGACCGGGTTGCCTGTAGCAGCGAGAATCGCCAGGTGAAATGCCTTGTCGGCCGCAACAGCCTTGCTCTCCTCTTCCTGATTGTGTGCCATTCGGCGGTAAGCCTCGATTATTCGTTGTTTTTGGCTCTCGTCGCCGCGTAAGGCAGCAAGCGCTGCAGCCTCCGGTTCTATGATTTGGCGGATTTCGGAAAAGGCCAGCAATTCCTGCTTGGCCAAGGTGCTGGTTGACAGCCACCTTATCAAATCGGCATCGAGCCAGCTCCAATATTCCCTACTGTTGACATGTGTGCCATGCCTTTGCCGCACGGTGACGAGCCCTTTTGCGGACAATATTTTTATCGCCTCGCGAATGACCGTCCGACTGACCTGATATTCTCGCTCCAGCTCAGGTTCCGAAGGAAACACGACATTGATGGCAAACTCACCCGATACGATGCGTCTTCCCAGCGCATCAACCACCGTCTGTGTCCGGTTCGGCTTCTTCTGATTCATATGGCCTTCTCCGCTCGTCTGCTTCTGCGTTGGCACGGGTGAAAGAGATTGGCAACAGGCTAATAGCTTAATCCTGTTTGTCGGGTGTCCAGATCCCAAGCTTCCGCTTCAACTCTAGCAAATTTCGGTCTTGATAATCAAACATCATATGTTAAACGTATGATGTTTAAATCAACCATCAAATGTCGACTGGGGAGGAGACGATGAGTAAGGAACACCAGGCCACAATGCGGAAGATAAATCTCCGCATCTTGCCTTTCTTGATGCTGCTGTACCTGATTGCCTATATCGACAGATCCAATATCTCTGTCGCAGCGTTGGGTATGAATGCCGATTTGGGACTGACCAGTCGAATGTACGGGTTGGCTGCAGGTCTGTTCTTCCTTACCTACATCATCTTTGAAGTGCCCAGTAATGTTGCGCTGACCAAGTTTGGAGCGCGGCGCTGGATTGCGCGCATCATGATCAGCTGGGGGCTGGTGGCCATGGGTATGGCCTTCATTACCAGTGCGTATCAGCTATACGGGATGCGGTTGCTTTTGGGAGCTGCAGAAGCCGGTTTTACGCCCGGCATCATCTATTATCTGGCGCGCTGGTATCCTTCACAGGAGCGCGCGCACGCAATGTCCTTCTTTTACATCGGTGCTGCTCTTGCATCCGTCATAGGGCTCCCACTTTCAGGCCTGCTGCTTCATGCTGACGGAGCTTTGGGCGTGGCAGGCTGGCGCTGGGTGTTCTTCGTGGAAGGTTTGCCAGCGGTCCTGCTCGGATTCGTCGTGTTGTGGTTCCTGCCAGATCGACCGACGGATGCCAGCTGGCTCTCGCAGGCGGAAGCCTATGAACTGGAGCGAAAGATCGACGCTGAACAGGGCACGGGTCAATCTGAGCATAAGACAGGCTGGCAAACAGCATTCCGAAACGGAAATGTCTGGCTGCTTGCTGCCTTCTGGTTGTTGCAGGCATTTGGGACGATTGGAATTACGCTTTTCATGCCCTTGATCGTGCGAGGCATTTCAAGCGGCGACGATCTAGCCATCAGCCTGCTATCCGCCGTGCCTTTCATAGCAGCGTGCATCTTCATGTTCTTTAATGGACGTCATTCTGATAGCACGCGTGAACGCGCCTATCATCTGGGTGTACCGCTGACACTTGCAGGCCTGCTGTTGTTAGCCGCCGTATATATTGGCAATGCCCATCTTTCTTATGTTCTCATCGTTCTGTCGGTCGGCCTGAACTGGGCGGTTATTCCCATCTTCTGGGCTGTGACAACGGAATATGTTTCGGGGCTCACGGCTGCCGTCTCGATTGCACTCATCAATGCACTGGCCAACGTGGCTGGACTGGTGTTGCCTCCCGCTATCGGCTGGATCAAGGACACAACCAATAGCTATGATCTTGCACTCACACTCGTTTCGGCAGCGCTGATACTCGGCGGCTTGTTGGGCATTTCTCTTGCAAAGAAGCTGGCAGCGCCAAAAGGCCTGCAAACGATTATCGATATCCGCAACTCGGCTGATCCTGTCGGCTCCAGCAAAAGACATTGAGATTGATGTATGTCCCGTTTTTCTCCTAGCACCCTTCACGGTATCCACGCCATTCTCTATGCGCTTTTCGATCGGGATGAAAATCTCGATCGCGAAGCGATGCGCCGGCAGACCGAATTGTGCCTTGCGCAGGGCGTGCATGGCGTGGCTGCGCTGGGGCTGGCCACAGAAGCATCCAAGATGAGTGAAGCCGAACGGTGCCAGATCATGCAATGGCTCGTTGAGGACACCAAGGGACAGGTGCCTGTGGCAATCACCATTTATGGTTCATCTGTCGCAGAGCAGGTACGTCAGGTGCGTGAAGCAGAAAGATTGGGCGTTGATTGGCTCATTCTCCAGCCGCCCATGATCGGGCAGTTTCAGGCCCGCGAATATATGAGCTTTTTCGGCCGCGTTGCAGATAGTACCTCTCTTCCGGTTGCCATCCAGAATGCCCCCGCCCTGATGGGCCGCGGCCTGAATGCCGAAGATATTCGTGAGCTCGGTGAGCGGCATCCCAATATAAAGCTGATCAAAGGCGAAGGGCCGGTCGTTGACATTGCCAATCTGATCCAGGTCACCGCAGGACGGATGCCGGTATTCAATGGACGCGCCGGGCTTGAGCTGCCGGACAATCTGCGGGCGGGTTGCAAAGGGCTCATTCTTGCTCCCGATTGTATCGACTACGCCGTCAGGACCTATGAGTTCTTCATGGATGGGTGGGATGAAGAAGCTCAGCATTCCTACGAGACAATGCTCCCGGCGGTCGTCAATACCATGCAGGGCATCGAGCATCTGATGTGCTATGGCAAGCGTCTCTTTGGGCTACGAGCAGGTATCGAAATTTTTGATCGGGCGCCTGCGCTCAGGCCTACCGAAGCTGGATTGGAGATGGTAACGCGTTTCGCCAAGTCTCTTGGGCCTCTGATCTACGAGGACAGCTAAGCGACCGTTGAAGATCGCCACGCAACATTCGTCTCTGTTCCAGCCTAAATATACGGCTCTGTCGAATATTTCAGGGTGTTTGCAAAATGCGGTTGGGACGGAGCGAGCTACCTCTGGGCGTCGTTATGCCATGAGCGTTATGAACTGTTGTTTGAGGAAAAGCGCTTTTTCTGATGAGCAGATGCGAGCATGTCATCCACCATGCCTAACCACATCGTTTCAGCCTCATAGTAAACCATAACAATACCATGACCAATTTATTGGCGTTGACGAATTCCTGGCTAAATGTACTGTTAAATTATAGTATCCACTCCATTATTACGCGTTCATCCAATCGTATATAAAATTAAACATGTGCATATATTGCAAATATTGATTTTGCAATAATAATTTACTTTATAAGTATTGTTCTTTGCGTTTGGAACAGTTTCACTGGGTAGTCAAAAATGAATTTTCGATTACCTACCTGCATGCGCCAGTGAATATGCAATATTATTTCAAATAGATGAGTAATCTCTCACCTATTAGTTCCTTAATCGGTCTTGTATATTGTTCACGCTTACCTCAGTAG
The DNA here is from genome assembly GCF_022488005.1 of Ochrobactrum sp. A-1. Taxonomy (NCBI): domain Bacteria; kingdom Pseudomonadati; phylum Pseudomonadota; class Alphaproteobacteria; order Hyphomicrobiales; family Brucellaceae; genus Ochrobactrum; species Ochrobactrum sp. A-1. The sequence continues at coordinate 1,410,516 of NZ_JAKVQC010000007.1, read as the reverse complement.
CCGATACTGCTGGTGATCACATCTGGCTGCCCTTTGCAATACCTAAGAAAGAAAATCAAATCAGACGGAGATTATAATGTACGCCAGGAATATTCTATTCAGCATATCATGCCTTATGGCATCTGCAGCCTTTATACCTGTAGCTAGTGCAAAAACCACTACTGGTAAGTTGACGGTTAAAATCAATATTAAGCCGTCATGCGAATTAAAGAGTCGCAACAATTCTCTTATTGATTTCGGGAGTGCCGATAATCTCGAAAAAGATCTAATTATGGGAACGACTGACACTTCTGGAATTGAGGTTCAATGCAGCAAGAGTATTGCGTACCAAATCGGCCTTGATGCTGGCACTTCTCCATCAGCACTTGGTGACTATAATACCCGAAGATTAAAATCCGCTGCAAGCCAATATATTTCTTATAATCTCTATAAAGATATTAATACTAAGGCAGTATGGGGAAACGATGAGAAAACTTCCTTACAGAGTACAGGGACTGGGGGAGTACAAAAATTTCCTGTCATAGCCAAGATTCCCAAAAGATCAACACCGCCCGCTGATGACTATTCCGACACGGTGAGTGTTATCGTTACATACTAGTTTCCCTCCCCGGAGATATTTCCATGTCCAGATTTACTGTCTTGCTGGTTTTCGTCTCCGGGTTGGTGTGCGTGAACAGCGTTCAGGCGGCATCCTTGCAAGTATCGCCTGTTTCCCTCGACCTCACCGCGCCAGTCCGTGCATCATCCATAACGCTTCGTAACAATAGTGATGACCGATCCAACGTTCAGATTCGTGTTTACAAATGGACCCAAATCGCAGGGAAAGACCAACTGACACCCGCCACAGATGTTATCGTCAGTCCACCGGCCGCCGTACTACAACCCGACAAGGCTTACACCATTCGCGTTGTCCATCTCACCGCTCCTTCTAGGAGTAGCGAAGAGAGCTACCGGCTATTGATTGATGAACTTCCTGAAATCAATGTCCGTCGTCGCGCTGCCGCCGTCAATTTGGCTACACGCTATTCCATTCCGGTGTTTTTCTCAGATCGCTCTGCAACTGCAGACTTGCACTGGAAAATACAGCGTTCCGGCAAGGAATTGGTGATCGAGGCAACCAATACCGGCAATCGCCATGCCAAAGTTGCCAATTTGACTGCTTCAACATCCGGTAGCCATGTCAATTTTGGCGGAGGCCTCAATGGCTATGTCCTACCCGGTAGCACGGTGCGCTGGACCGCCTCTGCAGGCCCCATTCAGGCCGGTAGCCATGTAAATATTACGGCCAAAGGGGACGATTATGCGGTTAACCAGACAGCCATGGTCTCGGGCCGCTAAATTGACATTGACAGTCTGGTGTCTGCTGATGGCAGGCACCAGATTACCGGGGGCTCAAGAAGCCGTTTCCGCCAGTCAGCAGGCACAAACATTAATGCTGGGTGTCGTCATCAATGGCCAACCTACTGGCGCACTCGCGGCATTCAAACGTCTTCCCAAGGACAAGTTTGCTGCGACACCCGGCGACCTGCAAACTGCCGGAATTAAGCCTGAAACAGGCAAGCTTGGGCAAGATGGCCTGATCGCACTGGATACGCTGGCTGGCGTCACCTGGCGCTATGATGAACCGGGGCAGCTTATCATATTCACGGCCCCGGATGCAGTTCGCGTTCCCAACCGTATTAATGTCGGCTCAACCAGCAAGTCGATCGATTTTTCCAAGGTACGCTCCAATTTTGGCTTTATTCTCAATTATACGCTCTACGGCGCCACGGGCTGGAACGGGGGCTCTCACAGAGCCTTTAGCGGTAGTTTCGATGCACGGTTTTTGACACCTTTCGGCGTCACTTCGACCTCGGCGCTGGGTAAGTTCGACGCAGTTGTAGACAAGACAAATGATTTCAGGAACGGGCTAACCCGTCTTGACAGTTCTTGGCGTTATACCGACCCCGAGAAAGCCCTCGTTTATCAAGTTGGCGACAGCGTTTCAGGCGGTCTTTCGTGGAATTCGTCCTGGCGATTTGGCGGCATCCAGTTCAAACGCAACTTCGCCGTTCGCCCTGATCTCATCACCTCTCCGGTTCCCAACCTGTCCGGAAGCGCTTCCGTGCCTTCCACACTTGATCTTTATCTCAATAACATCAAGACGTTCTCAGGTGACGTCCCCGCAGGGCCGTTCGAATTCAGCGGACTTCCATTTTTCAACGGCTATGGCGATGCGAGCATTGTCATGCGCGATGCGCTGGGCCGGGAAATCCGCACGCGACACACTTATTACTATGGGCCGGATATGGTTGGTAAGGGTGTCTTTGATTGTGAGCGCGACGAACATCCCACCTTTTCTTTTGTGAATGATGCCGCGAGATAAGCTCCTTCATTGATAGGAGCGGACCGGGATGATTGGAGATCGCGCTGATGCCATGCTTGAAGACATGGATGAAGCCAGGCATGAGGGAAAGTATCGTCGGATCGAGGTGATTACCGGCCGGCGGCAGCGGCGGAATTGGACTGACGAGGAGAAGGCGCGGATCCTTGCGGAAAGCGCGGAACCTGATGTTAACATCTCGGCCGTTGCCCGGCGCTGGGGCGTCAATCGCGGCTTGCTGAACGTCTGGCGCCGGGACGCTGGGCTGACCTCTCAACGATCTGCGAGGTCCAGTGCGCAGCAGGCGATGTTCGTGCCGGTGACGGTAGTTGGCGATCGAACGCCGGCTCCAGGCTCGCCGTCAGATGTCGCCCACTTTGCCGCGGGTCGAATTGAGATCGAGATTGCTGGCGCGCGCATGACGGTTATCGGCCCGGTAGCACCTGAACTGGCGCAAGCGATGGTGGCGGCCTTGCGAGGTCGCCGGTGATCGGAGTTTCGCCGAGTGGCGTGAAGATCATGGTGGCTACGCAACCGGTCGACTTCCGGCGCGGCATGAATGGCCTTGTGGCTTTGGTGGCGTCAGCGCTCGCGGCCGATCCCTATTGTGGCGACGTGTTCGTTTTCCGCGCCAAGCGTCTGGATCGACTTCGCTGCATTTACTGGGATGGGTCAGGCATGATCCTGGCGACAAAGTGGTTGGAGAGCGGAAAGTTTGTTTGGCCCCCGATCCGCGATGGTGCGATGCAGATGAGTGCCCAGGAGTTCTCGCTTTTGCTAGCTGGCATTGACTGGACGCGGGTCAAGCGAAACGCGGTGAGACGACCCTCAAAAGTAGGCTGATCCTATTGGTTTTGCTTGAAGATTCAGGCTAATATGATAGGGTCGGTCATGCTGCTTCGACCCGATCCCTTGCCCCAGGATGCTGCGCAATTGACCCGGATCATTCTCTTACTCGACGAAGAGAATGCCGATCTCAAAGCGCGTATTGCCTTCCTTGAGCGCCAGCTCTTCGGGACGAAATCGGAGAAGATGACGATCATCGATCCAGCCCAGGCAACGCTCGACCTGGGCGATCTAAGCGATATTCCCGTTGCAGCCAATGACGATGCCGCACCGGCCGGTGAAGACAAAACACAGGCACGGCGATCGTCTGCCCGCAATATCGGCCGCTTGCCCAAGCATCTTCCGCGCTATGAAGAGATCATTGAGCCGGAGAGCAAGATTTGCCCCTGCTGTTCGTTCGAACTGCATTGCATCGGCACGGACGTCAGCGAGGCGCTCGACATCGTACCTGCTGTTGTCCGGGTCAAACGGACGATCCGGCCGCGCTATGCATGCCGGGCCTGTGAGAGTGCCATCGTGCAAGCACCTGCACCGGCGCGCGTGATGGACGGTGGCATGGTGACCACGGCGTTTGCCGCGCATGTCGCTGTTTCGAAGTTTGCCTGGCATCTCCCGCTCAATCGACAGGCGCAAATGCTGGCCTCCTGCGGTGTCATCATCGATCGCGGTACGCTTGGCGCCTGGGTGATGCGGGTCGCCTGGTGGCTGGAGCTTCTCTATGACGCGCTTACCGCCTTTATCCGCTCGCAGCCGAGAGTGTTCTGTGACGAGACGCCGTTGCCGCGGCTCGAGCCGGGGCGCAAACGAACCAAGGTCTGCCAGTTATGGGCGCAGGCGGTTGACGACCGTCCCTGGAATGGTCCGGCACCGCCGGCCGTGGCCTATATCTTTGCCGAAAGCCGCAGCGCCCGCGAGATCGAGGGGCAATTGTCGTCGTTTACCGGCGTGCTTCAAGTCGATGGATACCAAGCCTATAAAACCATGGTCAAACGTCGGGGCAAGAGCAATGTCGCACCCATGCGGCTGGCCTTCTGCCTTGCTCATGCGCGGCGCAAGTTCGTCGATGTCGTCAAGCTGACGGGTTCTTCGGAGGCTTTGTCGATCCTTGCCAGGATTGCGGAAGTCTATCGGGTCGAAGCAAAACTGCGCGGCGAAAGCGCCGATACCCGGCTCGTCGTGAGACGTCGCGAGGCTGCTCCAGTCATGAGAGAGCTGAAAGTCCACCTCACCGAACTGCGCGACGAGGTGTCGGCGAAATCGGCGCTTGGCAAGGCCGTCAGCTACACGCTCAACCATTGGAGCGGGTTGACAGCCTGCCTTGATGATGGCCGGGTCGAGATCGATTCCAATGTGGTCGAGCGTTCAATGAAATCCGTGGCCCTGACGAGGAAGAATTCGCTGTTCGTGGGCAACGAGCGGGGTGGAAAGACTTTCGCTGTCCTCGCATCGCTCGTCAACACCTGTAAACTGAATGGTGTGGACCCCGAGGTCTGGCTTGCCGATGTGCTGGAGCGCATCATCTCCGGCAAAGTGAAAGCCAACGAAATGGAAAGTCTCCTGCCGTGGGCCTGGAAGGCTGAGCGTGAAGCGATGACGCAGCAGGAGCGACGGGCGGCATGATGCACAACAGCCAGGGGACGACGGATCGACCGAAGCTTGATGACGCGGCGTTCGAAGCCTTTATCAGGGGACGCCGTCCGGCATCGCCAATCTGGTCAATGAGCGGTCTCGATGGTTATCTTACGGCTCTGATCATTGGCCCAAAGTTCATCGACCCACGCAAATGGATCCCGGAACTGACTGGCCCGGACGCCCTGAACCTGCCGATGGAAACAACCGAACATCGGGCCGTGCAGACGATCGTTGCGGAATATAACCGTATCTCGGGGAGCCTCTCTGAAACCCCGAAAGACTACCGGCCCAGGTTCACCAGGATCGATGATCAAACCTTTGATCCGTTCGATTGGGACCTCTGCTTTTTGCTGGCAACAGGATACGCGCCGAGACTTTGGCAGCCGGTTCTTCGCGGTCATGCCGTCACCGGCGATATCATTGCGCCAATTCGCAAGCTCGGCGAGACAAAACGCAAAGCCACCCGCCAGGATGCCGCTGACGTCGCTGAAGCACTCGTCAATATCCGAACCTATTTTATGCCGAAGCGGGCAAAGCAAAAGTTTTGACTGCCAGCCGGAAACCCATTCCGTCAATCACGAAAGACGTGGGCTATTCGTTGCGCTCACCTTTGATTTTTCAACGGAGTTGGGCTTTCCGCGCGTTGGATATGGCTACGACTCTTTTGAATATGATCGCAATCTCGCTGGTTCGGCAAGTGTGCGTTACGGTCTGCCGAACTGGCTCACCACGGAAGCGCATTTCGAAGCTACCCAAGGCTTACTCAATGGCGGCGGCGGCTTCATCACCAGTCTGGGCTCTTTGGGATCGCTCCGAGCGTCGTTGGCCGTTAGTCGCTTCAGTGGACCGGACAGGATCGAAAGCGGCGGCAAAGCCGCGATAGGCTTCCAGACCGGGTATAATGGTTATATATTTTATATCAGCACCAATCGCAATTTTGGCGATTATAACGACATTGGCCTTGTCACTGACCGGCGACATAGCGAACAAGCGCCCATTTCAGTGCGCGCCGGTAGTATCGACAGCATCGGCTTTTCTTTCCCGCTAGGGTTTGATCCCTCTTCGCTTGCTATTAATTACTCTCGCATTCGTGGTGCAGGTAAAGACGACGATGCCAGTCTTCTCAATGTTTCCTGGTCGCGGACAATTTTCAAAAACGCTTCACTTTATGCGACCGGCTATACCGATCTGGATAAACATAACAATTGCGGAATTTTTGTTGGCTTCAGTATTCCTATCGGCGAAAATATGACCGCCTCGGTCAGCGCTGACAATAATGGCCTCGATACGACTTTGACAAAATCCGCGCGTCTTGGCGAGGATCCCATCGCTTGGTCATTGAGGGATCGGGAAAACATAAAAAGCAGAGGCAGCCGTTCGGCAACAGTCGACTATCGATCTTCCTTTGGCGACTTCTCCGGTTCAGTTGACCAGTCCGGTGATGAAGGTCGTATTACAGCCACCGCTGATGGTGCTTTCATTATTGCAGGTGGTGGCATATTCTTTGTCAATCAGGTCAGCGATGCCTTTGCCGTGGTAAAAGGCGGAGGACCGAATGCGCGGGTTTCCCTCAATGGCCGTCATGTCACCAATACCAATTCCGTCGGCCGTGCTTTCGTGCCCGATTTGCAATCCTACCAAAACAACATAATCGCAATTGATCCTACCAATCTGGCTGTAGACCTTCAGCCAGATAATACTCAAGCGATTGTTGTACCTGCTGATCGTTCCGGCGCCGTTATTGATTTCGGTACGAAAAGGATACAAGCCGCAACTGTCATACTGATAGATGCAGATGGCAAACCATTGCCCGTGGGTGCTGAAGTTTTGCGTGAGGGAACCGATCAGCCTGCGATTATGGGCTACGACGGGCGCGTATGGCTTACCGACCTGTCCCCGAAAAACAACCTCACCGTTACGCTACCTGAAGGGTTGGGCACCTGTCACGCCAGTTTTGATTACAAACCTGTGGTGGGCTCTATAGCTGAAATTGCGGGTGTCGTATGCCACTGAAACGGAGAATGTTCATGCGTATGTCCTGTATGCCCCCTAACTGCTGGCTTTCAAATATTCAAAACGCTTCTAGGTTCCTTCCGCCGTTTTGCATAGGAATAATGGTTATCCTGATTTCACTGTCTTCCCCGGCCGCAGCCGGTGGTGGGGTTTGCAGCCTCAGAAGCCTCGGCACATTCGGCAATACAGTGGTCGACATCGTAGCAAACGCAGCCGCATCAGCCACAAGTCGAGTGGAATACAACTGTAGTTCGCCGACGAAATTCAACAGCATTCAGTTTTGTACCTACATACAATCTGCAGATAGCGGCCTCGCAAGCTCAATCGCAAACAACACATTCTATCAGACACGCGACGCCAACTCCCAACTTGCCTGGCAGATGAGGCTGCAAGGCAGCGGAGACATACCTATAGCAAAATTTGGCGGCTCAAAATCGACGGCTGGCTGGACGCATTATGCCAACTGGACGCCAGCGCAGCATAGTACCATTGCGGCACAACAACTGACGCTGACCTATCTCGACCGGCAACAACAAGATCGTGTCCAGTCAGGCGTTTACAGTAATGCTTATCAACTGGTCACACAGTACAAGTTCAACAGTGGTGAAGCATCATCATGTGGCTCCGGCATTGCCAATCCGGATGGAACAATTATCAGCGATTTCATCGCAATCGCGACCGTTACCAAGGACTGCCAGATGGAGAATTTTCAAGACATTGATTTTGGAACCCAAAGCAGCATCGAGATTGCATCTAAGAACGCGGGCCAGCTTCACGCCTATGGTAATGTGGGAATCCGGTGCACGTATAAAACACCTTACAGTATAAGCATTAATACTGGTGACAATGCTGAAAATGGCATCGCCCGGCTGAAAAACGGCAATAATTTTTTACCCTACAAGTTACTTCAAAACGAATGTAAGACTGCGTGGGATGACAAAAGTACTCTTTCAGGCATCGGAAATACCGTCAACGCGATCGATAATCATCAGGTCTGCGCCGAAATCATTACGCCGCTCGCAATAGCACCTGCCGCAGGAGCTTATTTGGATACCGTTATTGTAACCGCAACCTTCTGAAACCAATAAATATGGGCATTGCCGGTTCTGATGGGACGGACGCCCCTCGGATAACTCGATCCCGGCAGACACGGTTTGCGAAGGCGTCCGAAACAGTTGACCCGAACAGCCCAACCGCCGGCAGCAAACAACTTTTGGCAATACCGTATAATCGCCACGTATACGCCAACTCAAACCAAGGCCGTGTAAAGCTACTTAAAAAGAGCGCCGTGAGAATTTTTTGCAAATCTGTTCCAGCCCCCATCTTCTTGCGGTGTTCTCTTTGGCGTGTCTGTGTTGATATCTCATCATGACCACTCAAAACATAGATGAGGATCACATGCTGTTTAAAACCATGATCATACTGGCTTCACTCAGTGTTCCATTGGCTCCGCTTGCTGTACAGGCAAAGCCGGTTACCAAACACACCATGACGGCTTCATTTAAAGCAGATAATTTTAAGGAGCTTTCACCTCACACAACTGAACTGTCAGGAAATGTTTCTATCAAGGTCGGCGGTTCTGAGATAAAGACGGATCGCGCGACGCTGACACGGAAAAATGATAGGACGAAAATCTCCACCAAAGAGTTTGAAATTTCGGTCAAACAATAATCTGACACGGGGTATTCGCGCCGTCCGCCGCCATAATCATTCCAATACGGGGCTGCGTTTGGTATGTCCCGCTCTGTGGTCTGACGCACTGCCTTATGATTAAACTCTTCGCCAAAATTCGACTTATCACAATGCTCTTGCCACCTCAGATTTGGAAATGAAGGCGCCTACAAATCTCGGAGTTAATCAGAAGAGCGTCGGGACTGCGCTAAAAAAGAGTTTCTGCCTTGTTAAATGGCGGCCGCCATCACTGCCTGCTGGCACCCCCGCCTGATTACCAGTCATGAACATTTAGAGCATGTCTCCCAAAAGGGGGAACCGGCTTTTTGGGATAAAGACATGCGTGAAAACAAATAGATAGAGTATTTCCAACAATTCAATCAAAACAGGAAATGCTCTAGGTGCCGTGACAGACACCTGGCGCATTTTTTGAGTAAACAGAAAGCGTTCCCTCGAAGTTAATCACCCCAAGAGAACGCTCTAATCGTAAGTCAACTGTCAGGTGTTATACTTGTCGTGATACATTTGCATCATCGCGATGTAGTCGGCAATGTATTTCGCGTCATACCAAACACCGAACAAGAAGCTGGAGCGGCGCCGCGATTGGAATGGCAATCCCAGGAAGTAGATGCCCGGCTCCTTGGAGACACCAAGTTCGTGAACAGGATTGCCGTCCTCATCGAATAAATCCAACTCAAGCCAGCTATAATCACGCTTGAAGCCTGCAGCCCATATGATCGAGGTAATGCCGGCCTCGGCGAGATTCAGCTCAAGAATGGCGTTCTTCTCGTATTCCGTCGGCGGAAGCAGGTTACGTGCATCAGGATATTCCGGCAGATCAAGCCCATTATACTCAATATATTGATCGATCACATCGAGCGTACTGAGGTAGCTCTTGTTGCCTTCGTCAATGTTCTTGGCCAGATCGTCCGCAAAGGTGAGCTTTCCATCGTTATAACCTTCCGTACGGCCAACCAGAACGGCACCCTTGGAGGCCAACAGACGATAGTCGATTGGCATCTTGGTATGGACGCCGCTGATCGCGAGGGCAATATTCTGGACATTCTTGTCGCGGTTGACCGTATCCCATCGACCCAGCACACCTGTCCAGTATGCGCCTTCACGATCGCGATAAAACCGCGGTGGACGGATGTGACGACCCAATGACAGATAAACCTTGCGACCAGTATCAACCAGTTCTTCAGCGATCTGGCCACCCGAGGCACCCGCACCGACGACAAGCACTGCGCCATCAGGCAATTGGTCCGGATTCTTGTAGGCGACCGAATGCATCTGGACAACGTCGGCAGTTTCAGGAACGATCTCGGGCATTACTGGAACTTGGAACGGACCGGTTGCCGCGATCACATTTATCGCTTCGAAATCACCCGCCGTCGTTGATACAAGAAAGCCCTGCTTCTTGGGCAGCTTCTTGACCGAAAGCACTGTAACATCTGTCCGAACTGGTGCTTTGGTGTTCTCGGCAAAGCTCGAGAGATAGTCGACCAGTTTTTCCTTGGGCGTGAATACATCTTGTTCGATATCCGGGATTCTCATGCTCGGCAGCCGATCGTGCCAAGCTGGACCATTGGCCCGCAGCGAATCCCAACGTGCTGAACGCCAGCTCTCGGCAATTCGCCCCTTTTCGAGAACAACATGGCTGATATTAGCGTTGCTCAGGTGCTCGCTCATCGACAGGCCGGCTTGGCCCGCCCCCACAACTACCGTGTTAACTTTTTCCATTGTTCTTCAAACCTTTCTCCGATGCACAGCCCAAACCTGTTTTCCATTGGCTGAACGAGGCGCGCACCAATCCCGTGCCACCGCACCGGGGAGGAGCGCGGCAGTTAAATCCGTCTGTTTTTCTGAGTTGAGTTCTACAAAGCGGGTATCACATCACTCATGAGACGACGCTGTTTCATGACCGGCATGTTTTTGCGAATTGAGTGGAGATTCTCCATATCCAATTTGGCTGTGATAATGTCTGCGTCCTGCCCGGCACGCGCCACGACCCGCCCCCAGGCATCGACAATGACGGAATGGCCATAGCAGCGCTTTTCCTGGCCATCGACAATCACGCTGCCGCCAAGGCCACAGGCAATGAAATGGCATTGCGTTTCCGCAGCACGAGCGCGAGCCAATAACTCCCAGTGAGCCTCACCGGTAACCATAGTATAAGCGGCGGGAAGCGTGACGACCTCAGCCCCCTTGAGCCGCAGAGCGCGGAAGAGTTCGGGAAACCGGACGTCGAAGCAGATGGCGGTACCGAAGGTAACACCCTCAAACGTCCAGGTGACAATCTCATCGCTTGGCTTGATATAGTCGGATTCACGAAAAGCGCCGCTGCCCAGATCACCCATATCGAACAGGTGCATCTTGCGATATTCCGCGATTACCTCGCCCTGCCGATTAAAGACGACCGATACGTTTTCGACGCGCTCGTCGCCGAGAACCCTGGCAAGGATCGTTCCTGCCTGCACCGCGACATCGTGGCGCTTGGCAAACGCCTGCGCCATCCGGAAAGCGGGCGTTTCGCGCAAGGGCTGGGCAAGTTCGACCGAGCGCTTCTGGTCAGGGCCGTAATAGCTGAAATATTCAGGAAGAATGAGAAAGTCTGGTCGGTCCTCGGCCTGCATTGCTCTTATCATCGCAGTTTCCGCTGCCGGCACCGTGACGTCTGGCGACAACCCCATCAACGTTTGAACCGCTGTGACTCTCATTGTCTAGACTCCTTGGATGAAAGAATTTCCAGCGAGTTGGTTGCCCGTCCCCCTGAATCTGGATTCAGAACACGCTCTACGAAGGTGGCCATTTGCGGCTCATAGGCCTTCCAGAGGTTACGCAGTTCTCTCAATGGCTCGGCGGCCTTATCAACGCGCAGATCAACCGAACAAAAATCCGGATATTCAGCGATCTTGAGCGCTGCTGAGGACAACGGGAAAATTTCGCCTCCAGCTTTCAGCGCAGCATCGAGCGCCGCCAACAGTCGCTCGGCCATCGGTTTGTCGCTTGTTTCAAGCGCTGCTGTCACCATCGCAGCCGGAACCTGATCATTCCTCAGAATATTGCCGACTGCGACGATCCCCGAAGCAGATGCGCTTGCATAGATCGGCTCCTGATGGGTGCCCTGCCGTAACGCTGTCGCGCCATCGCGATCGACGATTGCAAGTTCGCGCCATTCAATACCTGGCGCGGTTGCGATCTTGTCCAGTGTTTCCTGGGCTGACAGTCCATTCCTCAGATGATGGAGCGCCGCAACGCCCAAACGCGGATCTGTGCGGTGCTGTGTGATGACAGCACCAGCATCATGATTGACGAACAGACAACGCGCGCCCATCGCCATCGAAGAGGTCGCGCCGGCAACACCGAACTGTCCCGTTTGTGGACAGCGAAGAGCGATGGAGAAAGTCATCAGTTCAGCCTCAACATGGATCTGGCAGGAGAAAACGGTGAAAGATCGATACTTGGTTTATCGCCCGTCATAAGCTCGGACACGAACTTGCCGGTAATACCGCCGAGCGTTAGCCCAAGGTGACCGTGACCACATGCATAAATGATGCGGGGATCCTTGCGGGATGGCCCGATAAAGGGGAGGCTATCAGGCGTGGAGGGGCGGAAGCCCATCCAGGTGTCCTGCCTGTCACCCAATGCGGGCAACATTCTTCGAGCTTTATTCTCAAGGACATCGAGGCGTGATTGACGTGCTGGCTTATCCAGACCGCCTAGGTCTACAGTCCCCGCCGCGCGGATCTGATGGGACAGCGGGGTGAGGAAAAACCCATCGGATGGATACATGACCGGATGCGTCAACAGCGGCTCGTGGTGCTCGAATGCGACATGATAACCGCGCTCGGTATTCATGTTAAGGCGATCGCCAAGCTGATTAGACAGACCACGCGACCAGGCACCAGCTGAAATCACGATGCGGTCAGCAGAGATGACCTCGCCTCCAGTACGGATGCGCACGCCATCGGTGCCACTTTCGATCCGCTCGGCCTTCGCCGTAACGAAACGGCCGCCGTGCTTTTGGATTGCCTGGGCAAGTCCCCTGCAATAGGCTTCAGGACTGTCGACCACAAAGCAACCGGGGAAAATCGTGCCGCCGATATAACCCCGCGCGAGATTGGGTTCCATGGCAGCTATTTCGTCCTGTAAAAGGTACTGCGCTTCGATACCCTCAGCGCGCCGCCGGTCGTTGGATTTCTTGGCGTTCTGAGCTTCCTCTTCGGTGCGATAAAGGTGAATCGAGCCCGTGCCGCGCCCGAAACGAATGCCACCGACTTCTTCCATCAGGGGAGCGTGCCCCTCTTCGATCACCTTCATCAGCGAGCCAAGCGCCGAAATGGTCCCGTCCTGGCGGCTGCGCAGTGACGCAGAAAGGAATGCTGCGAGCCATGGAGCAAGATCGAGAAGATCACGCCAATAGAGCGTAAGCGGTCCATCGCGACGCAACAACATTCCCGGGACTTTCCAGAGAATTCCGGGAGCAGCAGTGGGGAAGATTCCCGAAGGCGCGACCGTCGCGGCATTGCCAAACGACGCGGCATTGCGAAACGATACGTCTGACAAGGGCGGTGTCGGGTCAACGAGGACCACATCCAATCCCTTTTTTTGCAGCCAGCGTGCTGTGGAAAGGCCCACGACGCCGGCTCCAATCACCGCAACAGTAAGCTTGCCGCTCTTCTTGGTCTGCATTGGAGGCCGTTCCCTCAGATTGCCGCAGTTACGATGATCTCGACATCGTAACCGTGCGCCGCAGGCGGCACGACACCGGCAGCGCGGGATGGCTGATTTTCTGGGTCGACCCACTGCTCCCACACTTCATTCATGGCGTCGAAGTGCTTCTGATCCGAAATCCAGACCGTGGCGCGCAGGATTTTGGATCGGTCGGTTCCGGCTTCCTTGAGCCAACGGTCGACCTTTTCAAGCGCAACGCGGGTCTGATCCTGAATGGTTTCGCCCTGGTTGCCGCACATGCCAGCCACATAGGCGATGCCGTTGTGGATGGAGACCATCGAGGTGCGCTTCAGTCGTTCAATACGGATTACATCGGCCATGTTATTTCACCAGCTTTCTGACCCCTTCGGACCATTGATTTTCGAGAGCTCGCCAAAAGGCCTCCAGCTACAGCCTCAGGCTCTTTTGGAAGCCCATGAGCTTTTCGAGCAGCGCGACCGCGATCACCGAGAGAACGATCAGTGCTGTTGCCATTGCAGCTACAGTCGGATCGTCAAAATCCTTGATGTATTGATAGGCCGCGACGGGCAGTACCTTGGTCCGATCATTGGTGAGGAACACGGCGATCGAAAAATTGTCGAGTGCCTCAACGAAGATGAACACAGACGCTGCCAGAATGCCCGACTTCAATTGCGGAAGGACAATGACAAAGAAGGTGCGGAAGGGGCCGGCACCAAGGTTGCGTGCCGCCTCTTCGATCCGCGGATCAAGGCCAAGGAGATTGGCTGAAAGTGCACGAATGGCAAAGGGCAATGTGAAGACCAATATGCCCAGGCAAAGACCAAAAAGACCAATACGGACGCCACCTGCCGACAGGAGCGAGAGGAGCGAGACACCCGTTACAACGCCCGGAATGATCAGAGGTGACAGGATGATTTGCTGGATCAGCCCTTTGCCTTTGAAGTCAGTGCGCACCAATGCGTAGCTCGCGGGAATTCCGATCAGCAGGCTCAAGGGCATTACGATCAGAGCCATCGTAAACGAGCTCTTCGCGGCGTCCATGAACATGGAAGAATTATAAAAATTCTTGTGCCAATCGAGTGTGAACCCGGAAGGTGGCCACTGGAAATAGCGCGTCGGGCTGAACGAATGAAGCACGACAAACACCACCGGTAACAACAGGAAAACGACCGCTATTGACGCCAGAGCGATTACGACGACGCCAAATCTCGCTTCAAGATCACGATTAAACATCACGAAACGGCCTTCTTGATTTTCTTCGCGGCGAGGTTGATCAGCCAGATCGAAGCGAACGCACTGATGAGAAATACGACAGCCGTTGCAGCAGCATAGGGAACGTCATATTCGGTAAACATGCGGTCATAGATCTGGTTTGCGACCATCCTGACCTTTCCGCCGCCCAGAACCATAGGGAAAAGGAACGAGGCCAACGCAATTGAATAGACAAGAACCAGCGTAACCATGAGCCCTGGCAAGAGGATCGGCATGGTAATGCGCCAGAATGTGGTCGTGCGGCTGGCGCCAAGACTACGCGCCGCTTCCTCGACCGAAACGTTCAGGTTCTGGACGACACCGATGAGCGTAAAGACCGCAAACGGCAGCAGGTAATGGGTAATGGCAATGCCAACACCTGACCAGTTGTAAAGAAACTGGATCGGCTTGGCGACGATACCAAGCTCGATCAGGCTCAGGTTTATCAGTCCCCGGTTGCCAAGAAGGACAAGCCAGGAATATGCGCGCGTCACACCACCGGAGAGGAAGGTAACTGCGATCGCGAGCATAATCAGTGTCCCGACCCATTCTCGCTTGGAACGCACGATTACCATGGCCATCGGCACGGCTATTGCGACGGTAATTACCGACATCACAAAAGACGCCCAGAGCGTGGTGAAGAGGATCGACTGGTTGGCCCCCGTGAACAATACACGCCAATAATTGTTGAGTGTAGCCTCACCGGCAAACTGCGTTCCCGGCGGGCCCTTCATGAAGAAGCTTGAGAGACCGAAATAGCTATACGCCGCAACGATAAGCAGGCCGATAATCAGCGCGGGGGTGATCAGATATTTGGCGCGGTTGTTATTCGCCTCCATCATGCCCTCAACACGATTGTATGAGCCGGATCGAGCGCAAGCTTGACTGACTGGCCGGCGGCATATCTGGCGCGATTGTTGTTTCGCGGAGAGTTCGCATCAATAGTGAGGCCTTTGACCTCAACCTGATAGACTACTCGCTCGCCAAGCTCGTGGGTGGTCTTGACGGTTCCATTGAGCCCTTCTCGCGGGTCTTCAACGCCGACAATTTCGATATGGGAAGAACGGATCGAAACCTTGCAATCAGCGCCCGCGAATTGACCGCAAGCGTCATTGACAACAACCTGCTGTCCAGCAAGCGACAAAGTTGCGCCACTACCGTTGACCGCGACGATCTTCGCATCAAAGATATTGGCCACGCCGAGAAAACGGGCAACGAATTCGCTCTTGGGCCTATCATAGAGTGCGATCGGAGTATCAAGCTGCTCGATACGACCCTGGTTCATGACAGCAATATAATCGGAAAGATAGAGAGCTTCATCCTGGTCATGCGTCACCAGGATCGATGTGATGCCCAGCTTCTGCTGAAGCTCACGCAGCTCGGATTGCAGTCCTTCGCGAAGATGCCGGTCGAGCGCACCAAGTGGCTCATCGAGAAGCAGGAGCTTGGGCCTGATGACGACGGCACGCGCAAGCGCGACGCGCTGTTGCTGACCGCCTGACAATTGGCTCGGATAACGATCCGCGAGGTGGGACAGCCGGACCATCTCAAGCACGTCGCGTACGCGCACGGTCTGCTCTTCCTTTGAAACACCACGCATCTTGAGACCGAACGCAATGTTGGATTCGACAGTCATATGGGGGAAGAGAGCATAGTTTTGGAAAACCATGCCAATGTCGCGAAAGTTCGGCTCGACCCCGCTGATGTCCGTGCCATCGACGACAATTTCACCGGATGTCACATTGAGAAAACCGGCGATCATCCGGAGAACAGTACTTTTACCGCAGCCGGATGGCCCCAGGAGCGTCAAGAGCGATCCACGTGGCACCTCCAGGTCAAGGTTGCTCACGGCCTCGAAGGAGCTGTACCGCTTGGTCAGATTCCTGAGTTGCAACGTGCTGCTCTGCAGATGTTCCATGGTTGCGGTTCCGTCAAAGAATAATGGGGGAGAGCGCGTTCGGCCTAGGCCGAACGCCTGAATAATCGTTCTGGTTTGATTTTGCAGATTGGAGGCGTGCTAGTCTTTATCCAGGCTCAATGCAGAGGGCCTCCTGAATGCCGGACCATCCCGCAATCTACCAAGTACAGCATATACGATCCGGGGATAAGCACCGTCCTTCATTGTTATTCCGCTGTCTGGTTAAAACCGCGGATCAGGTGAGCTCTCATCAATTGCTCAGCCTTGTCTGCTTCCCGCGCTTTAATCGCCTCGAGAAGTTTGACGTGATCTTGGATTACTTCCTGCGACTGCGCCTGATTGAGGGCCGCAAGACTGGCTTCGCTCATGAAAAATCCGGCATAGTTTTCGATCGCATTCTGGAGTTCCGGTACGCCGCAAGCGTTGTAGATTCTCCAATGAAATACGTTATTGTTGCGCACCCGCTCGGTACGAGCCTCTTCCGGGAGGTTCAGCGCCAATTCGATTGAAGCCTCAAGAATCTGGAAATCGTCCTCGTTCAGGTGGGGTACCGCGAGCTTCGTTGCGTAGCCTTCAAGCGCAATCCGGATTGCGCGGATGCCCTTGAGGGCGGACAGCACATCCGCAACGACAACGCCGGAAGACGTGCGCTCAAGAAGCCGGTTGGAGATGAGACGCGTGAAGGCTTCACGCAGCGGCGTACGACTTACCCCGAGCTTCTGAGCCAGCTCCACTTCCCGCAGACGCTGGCCTGCCTCAATCCGTCCGTCCAGAATGAGTGACCGCAACAGTTCATAAACGGCATCCGCCGAGCTCACTGCAGCCAGCCGACGACCGCCCAGATCGTCAATTCCATTGGCATCCATGATTTCTCGTCTCCATATACTCATTGACTCGCTCTAGTTATGCCGCGATCACCTATTGGCTGCCAGTCCCCATATGGCCTGTTTGCGTCTTATCCCTTGTTCCCGACATTCCCGTTCTCGGAGAGCGTGGCGATCAGTGTCGAGAACACTGCGCCTCGACCCACGAGACTATCAATGACGATTGTTTCGTCGCGTGAACAGATGTCATTGCAGATAGGACCCAACCCGTCGATCGTCGGCACCCCGAGCGCGCCGCAGAAGCTGGCGTCAGACCCGCCCGAAACATTGGTCAATTCAAAGCAGGGCACACCGATTTCCTCGGAGGCCTTGGCTACGATCTCGTAAAGCGCTTGCGTTTCAGGCGTCCTGGCCCATGCAGGCCGCGTCCAACCGCCTTTCAGAACCACCGAAACGCGATCCGTCGAGACCTCGGAAATCAGCTGCTCAACTTCCTTCTGCAGCTTTGCAGCCGCTTCGGGCGTGCGGGCACGCATGTCGACATGGAGTTTAGCATGGCCAGGAATGACCTGCCTTGCATCACCACCTTGGAATACGCCAACGTTCACGATGACACCATTCTCGAGATCCGTCAGGGCCTCGATACGGGGCACGAGGATTGCGAGCGGCCGAACCGCAGAAGCGCCCTTGAGATAGTTGGCCGCCGCGTGCGCAGTCTGCCCGGTCGCTTCGATAAAGAAGGCACCAACAGCACCACGGGAGGTAAAATACCCGCCTCCTGGACGACCAGGCTCAAGAGTCAGGACCCAATCGGAAGTCTTTGCATGCTCCTCGATCCAGCCGCGCGAAAGCGGACTTCCCAGTTCCTCATCGCTAACGACGAGAAACTTGATCTCTTCAAATTCGGCAAGTCCGGCCCTTGAAGCAACATCAATTGCATTGATAGCCAGCACAAGTCCGCCGCGCATGTCGCCAACACCGGGACCTGTCGCAAGTTCACCTTTTATCTCAAAGGGCCAGCTCTCCAGCGTGCCGCGCGGCCAAACGGTATCGGCATGGCCGAGGATCATCAACCGGCCTTGGCCCTGCCCTTTTCGAACCGCCAACAAGCGATTACCGCGCTCGGGAACTTCTTCGTAATGAAGTTCAAACCCCTGCGTCTGCAACCGCTCGCCGATCCAACGTGATGTGCGGGTCACACCTTCCACATCGTAGGATCCTGCTTCAATGCCGACAAGTTCGGCAATATCTGCAAGCATCGCGTCAAGACGGCCCGCAAAAACGCCGCGAAATCTACTAGCCAGATTCAAGAGTGCCTCCCAGTTTGTATTTTTGTATACAAGCATACTCGTATGCATTTCGCAATAGAAAACTGCCCTCCAGACTGGAGAAAATTGCCATCGCGAAACCGTCGCTATTTCAGCAAATCTAATTCGATCGCCGTCTTCGGACTAAAAAGCGAGAGCGGGGAAAGGCCGTTTTCCTGAAGGCGGCTACCCAGCGCCAGCAGCGCAAAGTCGGCATGCATTGGAGCCATGATCTGCATGCCAATCGGACACCCACGAGAATCGCGACTTGCAGAAAACGCCAGCGCCGGCAGACCAGTAAGGTTGGCCGCCGCAGTGAATTCCAGTGGATTGCCGAGCCCCTTGTTGGGCGCGCCGAACGCGTTATCAAGCAGCGGCGGAATGACCGCATGAATGGGCATGGCCAGCCAGTCGATATCATCGAACAGCTTGTTCCACAGAACGGTAATCTCGGCATACCGCTTGAGAGCCTCGAAATAGTTCTCGTCGGACAGGCTCAATCCCGTTTCGATCAACGTGGCGAGTGCCTGACCATAGGCTTTGCTTTGTGCAGGATAGCTGGTGGCATGGCTGCGTGCGGTCTCTTTGGCGCAGATGCAGTCCCATGTCTCCTGCAGATCAGGAACGTCAGGCATGGTGCAAGCGACGAGGTCGAGACCCATTCGCTCGGCTGTATCAAGCAGACGGCGATAGGCAGCTTGAACCTCTGGGTCGAGCCGTGAACTGAGCAAATCGGGAAGATAACCAAAACGGCGAGCCGACGCTGGAGAAGGTGGAAGCGTATTTCCGAGGCCGCTCATCGCTCCGAGCAACAGAGCGCACCCATCCGCACTGGACGCCATCGGACCGAGATGATCGAGACTGGGCGCCATGGTGCAGATGCCCTCCGTGCTGACAAAACCGCGGCTGGGCTTGAGCCCAGTCACCCCACAGTAAGCCGCTGGAAACCGGATTGAACCGCCTGTGTCGCTGCCAATGGCTGCGGCTGCCAGACCTGCCGCGACGGCAACACCCGATCCCGACGAAGACGACCCGACACGGAACGATGCGCCCCATGGGTTTACCGGAACCGGCATTTCAGGATGGTGGGTGGAGCAAGCTCCCTCAGCCATGGCCAGTTTACCAAGGATGACCGCGCCAGCCGTCAGAAGATTAGTGACGACCGTTGCATTGCGGCCAGTCTGGCGATCACGAAAGATAGCCATACCATTGGACGTCGGCGCGAAATCCGTTTCACATAAGTCCTTGAACGCAACGGGTACGCCATGTAACTGTCCAAGCGACCTGCCCTCGGCGAGGGCTTGGTCGGCTGCACTTGCTTGCGAAAGGGCGGTCTCGGCGGTGACCATGACGTACGCCTGCAGCGACGGATTCAACCGCTCGATCCGCTCAAGATAATATTGCGTAAGCGCGACCGAGCTTACATTGCCGGTTGCGATCGCATTTGCGATATCTGGCAACGGTTTTGCGATGACTTCAGGAAGACTGCTGGCAAC
This sequence comes from Ochrobactrum sp. A-1, assembly GCF_022488005.1. Taxonomy (NCBI): domain Bacteria; kingdom Pseudomonadati; phylum Pseudomonadota; class Alphaproteobacteria; order Hyphomicrobiales; family Brucellaceae; genus Ochrobactrum; species Ochrobactrum sp. A-1. The sequence goes on along the minus strand of NZ_JAKVQC010000007.1, from coordinate 1,390,498 downwards.
AAGCGGGGCGGTCTGGATCATGGGTGCTCGAAGGATATGAGTGCCAGCCTGGGAGCCGAAACAGACTACCAGCGGCTGTTTATTGTGAAATCAATTTGAAAAGTGGATCAGGTGGCTTTCGCCACCTGATCTGTTCAGTAACTTCCGCATGAAGGGATTAGCGGGTCGTAATCTGGTCAAACCGGACGGACCAATCGCTGATATTTTTCAGGACGACACTGCCATCCATCACGATGCCTTCGCCGTCAGCAGGCAGAGAGTCTGCAAGCTCTTTCGGTAGTTCCACGTTGCGGTTAACAGGAGCCATGTTTACCCGAGCCAGCATCTCTTTCTGGGCAGCCGCCGAGATGATGTAATTGATAAACTTAGCTGCCTCTTCCTGATGCGATCCGTTGGTCATCATCATGACGTCGAAATACATCGGTGCCGGGCGGGGGGAAATCATCTTCATTTTGATGCCTTCGCCCGCAACCGCATTCATATGTGAACTTTGGCCGATGAGGATCGTCCCCTCGCCTTGCACGATGGACTGTCGTGCCTGGGAGTCCGACGTATAATAGAGCGAGACATTCTCGTTGAGCTGCTCAAGCGCCTTGAATCCCGGATCGTAATTTTCCGAGGTGCCGCCATTGATAGTATTCGCAACCGTGAGAAGCGAGCCGGAGTAGATCGACATGGCAGGGGCGATGATCTGACCTTTGTATTCGGGCTTCCAGAGATCTTCCCACGAAGTCGGCGGCACCGGCACGGCATCCACATTGTAAACGATACCCATCGGGTAGTAGTAGATACCGACCCAATCATCGGCAATCGCCCCCTTGATCAGCTCGTCGCGGTTACTCAGCTTGTCACGCGGAATCTTGACGAACAGCTTCTGATCCTGAGCCGCCTCGCTCGCAATGGTATTGGTTGCGAACCAGACATCCACGATGGGATTGTCACGATCAACCTGGAGCTTGACGAGGCCCTCGCCCGAGGATGACTGCGTCACGGCATTGACCTTGATACCCGTTTCAGCCTCGAACTGCTGTGAAATGGCTTTCAGGCCATTTTCCCACGTCGAGCCCCAGATCTGAATGGTAATCTCGTTCGATTGTGCAAATGCAGAGTTGGCTGCAACGAGCACTCCGCACGATAAAAGCAGAGACTTAATGTTCACGGTTACTCCTCCTGAGTTTTTGGGAAAGACTCTCTTCAAGGTAGACGTGTGGCCGCCACACAAACGTCACCCGTTGAGATGAAGTGCACTCATCGACCAGAGAGCTTCGTTAAAAGCTCGCCACCCCGCCGATCGTGGAATGATTGTACTTTAACGAGAGCCGATACGCTTGAACCCCGACGAGTTCGAACGGTCTTTGATCGAAACCCATGTGAATAAAGCCAAATAACACTTGGGACTTGACGTTCAATCTCACTGAAAAAGTCAACAGCCGACCCTCCAAACTGTGTGCGGGGATACTTGCATACAATAATGCAAAGCGCAACTATATCGTTGCCCTGACGGGGAACAGAATGGGAGATGAAATTGAAGCTCATTCGAATTAACGGATCAGCACGGCCGAGTAGAGGTCATCGGAGACCGATGCAACCATTCAATACGAAGCCTGACCGACAGCCTTCGCACAGTAAATATTTTACAATTTTAGCAATAAAACTATCGCGGAACGGAAGTTAATTTCGATTTTTCTTTGGAAGATAAAGAGTAAATTACTGAGAATTACTACAGATAGAGGCTAAATTTACTAGTTGCCGATCAGAAATCAGAACGATGACATTTATGCCGTTAATCAACGACGCCATACAACGTAAAGGGAACTGGCGACCAAGACCGCAACACCTAGAAAGGTCACAGAGTCAGGCACTTGCTCAAAAAATAGCCAGCTGAAGAAGGTTGATGTGATAATTTCAATATATGCAAAAGGCGCGACGAGTGAGGCTTCGCCATAATGATAGGCTTTGATGATCAGATATTGGCCCGCAAGACCAACCAGCGTCATACCAATTGCTATCGTCCATTGAAACAAATCCAACTCCTGCCAGAACACGAACACCAAGGGCGTCGCTACAATGAGAGCCGAAAAATGCGTCTGAAAGGTCAGAGCAATCGGCGGTACGCGGCGCACCCCGCTTGAGCCCTTCTTGATGGCGATAACATATCCAGCCATCGCCGCACCCGAGACGAGAGCCAGCAGGCTACCCATTTCCAGTGCATGATGCGTTGGCCGAATAATGATCAAAGTGGCTGCAAAACCGATTAGCAGTGCAATCCATCGGGTAAAGCGCATCATTTCCTTCAGAAGCAGGCGCGAAAACAAGGTCACAAATAGCGGTTGAACAAAGCTAATCGCCACCGCATCCGCGATTGAGAGAAATTTCAGGGAACTAAAGAAGCAGACACCAGCAAGAATGCTGAAGAAGCCCAATGCGAAAGCATTCCGCCAGCCCTGCGGTGGCGGAAACACCGGCTGACGGTCAATGATCATAAAAGGCATCAGAAACAATGTTCCAAGCAGCATGCGTAGGAAAACGACCTGCATGGCCGGTATCTGGTCGCTCACCAGATATTTTGCCTGAACATCAATCAACGGAACAAGCGTCATCGCCAGCACCATCATTACAATGCCGGTTCCATTTGTATCGTTATGACGTGCCATCATCACATCTGACGACATGATATTCTATGCCCCTCGCGCATATTCTGGACGAGCCGGTTTTATTTGGCTCTCGGGAATACCCCGCCTCGTCTCGCGCTTTCATTTTGCCCGGTAAAGAAGATTGCCGCTCATCACTCGAACCAGCGTGCTGCCCTGTCCTGGAAGCGATACCACGTCCCCACCACCGGCAAGAACCAGGGGTTTCCGTTATAGAAATAGAGACGCGGGAAATGGCTTCCGATTGTGCCGCGATCCGAATTTGGAGCTCCCAACATATATTCGGCCATCCGGTGACCCAAATAGGTCTGGTTGGAAATTCCACCACCATTACAGCAAGACAAATAGTAGATACCGTCTTCCATCCGTCCGCCGTGTGAGCAGAAGTCATAAGCAAAGCAGACATTACCGAGCCAACCATGGCTCAATTTCACGCCGCGCGTTTCTGGGAAAGTATGTTCCATGAAAGCACGCAATCCCGCGGCACCTTGTTCTTCGGTGGAATTACGGAACCGCGCTCTGCCCCCGAATAAGATACGCTTGCCGTCTGGAGAGCGACGGAAATAATAGAGAATATGCTTGGTATCACCCACCGCCCGGTTGTTGGGGATCAGGCGTTCCAATAGGTCGAAGGACATTTCCTCGGTAGCGATCATATAGCTCTGGACTGGAATGGTTCGCTGGCGAAGCCACTTCACTTCCGGCCCGACATAGCCGTTCAAACCCAACAGGATCTTCTCCGCCTGGATTTCCACAGGGGACTTGTTCTGGACATTATCCAGAAACGCAACATGTCCCTCGGCACTTTTGCGGGCACCCTTATAGCGCCAGCCGGTAAAAATGCGCACGCCCAGCGCCCGGGCGCGATTAGCCAAAGCGCGCACATATTTGGCCGGATGGATCGTTCCCTGATCGTGGCGAACCATCGCGCCGCGGTAAATATCCGTCTTGAGCACACTATGAATCTGCGTCTCATCAAGGATTTCGTATTTTTCTCGATCTTGCGAGGAGAGACCATCACGAAACGCGCGCAGCTTTGCCAGATCCTTGCGTGAATGGGCAGCAGCAACGCTCCCCACAAGGTTCAGGTCAATGGGCTCCGGGAGAGACCGCGCACGCTGGATCATGAACTTCATGGACGAGCCATAATCATCCATGATTTCCCGAGCGCGTTTCTCCCCAAAACGCGCAGTTGCCTGAGCAAGCGTGAACTTCGGTGCATTGCCGATCTGTCCGCCGTTGCGTGAACTGGCGCCCTCCCCGATGCGCATGGCATCGACAACCATAATATTGGTCTGCCCGGCTTCGGCCAGCGTAATGGCCGCCGAAAGGCCCGTATAACCGGAGCCAATGATCAGAACACTGCATGATGTCTTGTCGAACACCCGTTCGCCATGTTGCGGTTCGGCCGCTTCCCACCAGAAAGGCGTGGTTTTCATAATATCCCCTCCGTCATAACCGGACATTCACTGAGGCAGCTAAGAGCGCTCAAACGCGGCTGTCCAAAGCTGATCCGTCATTGGTTTGTTGTGAAATAGATTTTCTTTACTGCGCTGGTGGTCTTCCAGCTGCCGGTAAATCCCGGTTCAAGCACCACCAGATCACCCGGGCCGAAATGCCTTGGCTGATCCACGCCATCCTCAAAAAGCGTGATCTCTCCTTCGAGAATATAGAAGGTTTCAAGTGTGCTTGCGTCGCGCACGACGCGATGATGCCCTATCGTCGCCGACCAGACCCCGCTTGCTATTCGTCCGTCGAGCAGCGGCCAGGATTGAAACTCTGGTGCTCCGTCAAGTACAAGGGCGGGATTGGGATAGCTGGCTTCACCGAACCCGAGATTGCCAGTTGTTGCTGATTTGAGTTTATTCACGAGTTCATTCCCTGTTTAATTGAGCAAGATGCAGTCTTTGGCATCGAAAGCGATCTGTACGGGCGCGTTCGTCAAAAGCGCTCCGTCACGTGCGCTGCCGTAAGTTGTAATTGCCCGGCCGTTCGGCAGTGACACTGTGTAAAGCACCCGGTCACCGGAATAGGTTGATGTGGCCACAACGCCGGAAAGCACAATGTCACCGACGGTGTTTACAGTGCCGGATGATGCGCCAAGCCGGATATCTTCGGGGCGCACGACCAGTTCCGCCTTACCAATTCGATCCGTTGCCGAGTTTAGTTCTGTACCGCCAAGTTTGAATTCAGCCGTGGCGAACTGCGGTCCAGAGGCCGTATGACTGAGTGCGCCTTCAAATATGTTCGACTTCCCGATGAAGTCGGCAACGAAGCGCGATCCTGGCCTACGATAGAGTTGATGTCCGGTATCGTATTGTTCGATACGGCCATGGTTCATGACAGCAATGCCATCGGACATATGCATGGCTTCCTCCTGATCATGCGTGACATTGATGAAGGTGGTTCCAAGCCGATGGTGGATGTCTCGTAATTGATCCTGCAAGTCGATGCGCAGCTTCTTATCGAGCGCCGACATGGGCTCATCGAGCAACAGAAGATCGGGTTCGAACACCAGTGCTCGCGCAAGCGCCACGCGCTGCTGCTGACCGCCCGACAGTTCGTGGGGTTTGCGCCGGGCGAACTTCGTGAGCTGAACCAGCTCAAGCATGGCATTGACCTGACTGGAAATCTGATCACGGCTCTTGCGGCGAACTTTTAGCGGATAGGCAATGTTGTCAAAGACGCTCATATGCGGGAACAGCGCATAGCCCTGGAAGACGAGGCCAAAATTGCGCTTTTCCGGTTTGAGCGCGGTGATATCTCGTCCTTCGAGCCGAATATCGCCGCTCGACACATCTTCGAACCCGGCCAGAATTTTCAACAATGTGGTTTTCCCAGAGCCGGACGGCCCGAGCAAGGTCACAAAACTGCCTTTCGCGATGCTCAATGAGATATCGTGCAGGGCCTGCATAGTTCCGTAAAACTTGTTGATATTGCGGATGTCGATAAAAGCCATGGTAGTGCTCCGTTTTATCGGAATTTCAGTGTTTGGCCGGTTTGCCGAGTTGCTGTAACCAGTGCATCGCAGCGAGCAATGCAAAGCTGATGAGCGATAGCAGCAGCGCCACCACAACCAGCGTTGGCTGCAAGCGATCCCGCAGGCCCGAAAACAGCATGACCGGCAAGGTTGTTGATTCCGGCGAGGCCAGAAAAAGCGCCGCAACTACTTCATCAAAGGACGTCGTGAAGGCAAAAAGAGCACCAGCCATAAAGCCAGGTGCGGCAAGCGGCAGGGTAACGGTCATGAAGCGATGACGACGCGATGCCCCCAGCGAAGCCGCAGCCCGGTCAAGATCCGGATCGAGCCCGCGCAATGATGTCATCACCGAAAGAAATACCAACGGTGCGGCAAGAATGGAGTGGGCAAGCACCAACCCCATATAGCTGCCGGATAGTCCCATGCGACCGAAGGAATAGGCGAAGGCCACACCAATGACGATACTGGGAACAACCATCGGCGACACAAACAGCGCCGTTAGAACGGTTTGCAGCCAGCGGTTAAGGAGCATGACGCCGGTGGCCGCCAAACCGCCCACCAAAAGCGCAACCACCGTCGTACCGATTGCCACTTTCAAACTATTGACGAATGAGCGTACCCATTGCTCCTGCGCAAAAACTTCATGGAACCATTTCAGCGAGAAGCCTTCCATCGGATAGGTCAGGAAAGAGCTCTCATTGAAAGCCAATGGCATGATCAGCACCAGTGGAACGATCAGAAAAGCCAGTGCAAACAAAGTCGAAGTCCAGAAGATGATACGGGACATCACGCGATCCCTCCCCTGCGATTTGCAAGCCAGCGAAGCGCGCCAAAAAGCGAGACCAGCATCACGACGATAGAGAGAAGCAGCACCGAAAGCGCCGAGGCCATACCCCAGTTGAGAGCGCGTTTGACAAAGTCTGCTATGTAGAAGGATAGCATCTGGTCTTTTGGGCCGCCCGTAAGTGCCGGTGTGATATAGAAACCAAGTGCAAGGATGAACACCGTTCCCGCCGCAACGCCGACACCGCGCAAGCTCTGCGGAAAATAAACGCGCAAGAAAGATTCCACCGGACCTGCACCGAGACTGCGGGAAGCATCAACCTGCGATTTGGGGATTGTCCGCATCACATTCATCATCGGAATGATGGCAAATGGCAGCAGCACATGCGTCATGGCAACGATGACGCCGAAACGGTTGAAGATCAGCTGCAGCGGTTCCTTTATCAAACCGGTCCAGAGCAGAAATGTATTCAGAACACCCGAAGTTTGGAGCAAAATCACCCATGCGGTTGTGCGCACGAGGATAGAAGTCCAGAAACTCATCAGCACGGCGACCAGAATAAATGCCGCCATTTTGCGCGGGGCGTGCAAGGCCGCATAAGCCAGAGGATAGCTGATCAACAAGGTGACAAGAGTGACCTGAATCGCGATGGTCAGCGTTCGCCACATGATCTGAAGATATATGTCGTCGCCGCCAGTCTCGAGTCTGCCTTCCTCATTCACTTTGAGGCCGGTGGCTCGTTCGAAATGACGAAAGCTTATCCTCTCGGAATTCTGCGCTATGACCGTCCAGTATTTTTCTTCGTTCCAGCGTGGATCAAAACCTGTAAGTCCAGCGAGTTCGGGCTCTATCGTATCCGCCGCGCGGGCCGTCTTGAGGAACAGCGTTCGAAAGCCGCTTAGTTCCTGATTGAGTTCGCGAGCAACGGCCGCCTGCCGACTACCATCCATCGCCCGCATATCGGCCACAAGAGCCGCAGCCTGGGCATTTCGATCTTGACTGTCCGCGCTGCTGAAATTCACCAGACTGCTAGACAGTTCCCGATTGTCGAGACTGATCGAAATGACCGAACCTATCGGCACCAGATAGAGAAATATGTAAATGACAAGCGGCACAGCCAGGCAGACAAGTGCTGCCAGTCCGCTGCCGCCCGGCTTGCGGGACGCTGCAATCATTCTGCTTACCTTTTGGGGGCTTCTGCTCCGGCAGATTAACCGCCGGAGGCACTCAACAAGGAGTTTTTGGCAGCCGAAACTTTACTGGGTTGCCCAACGGTTCCAGCGCTCGGTCAAGTCATCCAAATGTTCCACCCAGAAAGAGTCGGAATAAAAGGCTGCATCCTTGATATTATCGGCTGCTGGCAGTTCCTTAAGCATTTCCGGCGTCAGGGATTCCGCCGCCTTGGTGTTGGATGGGCCATAGGGCATGAGAGAAGAAAACTTGGCCTGGTTCTGCGGATCATTGACGATCTTGAACAGATCGTTGATCCTATCCTTGTAAGGCGAGCCCTTGACCATCGCCCAGCCATCCATGTTCACGAGGTGGTTTTTCCAGACAAATTCGATAGGTTTGCCTTCCCGCTTGGCCATGACTGCGCGACCATTATAGCCAGTGGACATGGCGACATTGTTGGAGGCGAGCCATTCGATAGGCTGGGCGCCGGATTCCCAAAATTGCAGCAGATCCTTGATCTTGTCGAATTGCGCAAAGGCGCGATCCACGCCTTCGGGCGTTGCCAGCACTTCATAGACCTTATCCGGGGCCACACCATCGGCCATGAGTGCATATTCGAGATTCATGCTCGGACTATTACGAATGCCGCGCTTGCCGGGAAATTTTTCGCGATCGAAAAAGTCCTTCCAGTCCTGTGGGGGCTGCGGAAAGGTTTTGGAATTATAGGCATAGCCATTGCCTATCACCACATTGCCGACACCGCATTCGGTCGCAGCGCCCGGCAATAGATTGTCCTCGCCAATTGCCTTCCAGTCGAGCTGTTCCAGCAGACCCTCATCGCAGGCAAGCTGAAGTTCCGAACCGCCCATGATCAGAAAATCCCACGTGACATTGCCGGTATCGACCATGGCCTTGATTTCAGCCAGACCGCCCAGATAAGTCGTCTCGACAATGTTGACACCCAATTTTTCGGCGATGGATTTGAAATAGGCTTCACGCTGGGCGTCCTGATAATTGCCGCCCCATCCTGCAACGGTGAAATCTCTGGCCATTGCAACGGCGGAAACGGACGTCATAACAGCACAGATGGCTGCAATTTTCATAGCTCTCATGATGATTCCTCCCAAAATCCCGAGACATTGTTCCCCACGCTTGATCGGTACTGATAGGCCTATTCTTTCTTGCGATCTGTACGTGTTTTGCCAAAATTATGATCATATTAAATTTTTTGTCAAATATTTTTAATGCTATTAAATTACAGAGCATAGTTTATAATCGCTCAAGTTGAGTCTCTGCGAGGGTGGGAAATGTCGACGGAACTGAATGTCCTTGATCCGCAAAGTGATGCTGTTCAGGTTGGCGAGACATTGCGCCTCCGTCGACAGATGCGAGGCATGTCGCTGAAACAGGTGGCGGAACCAGCCGGGATATCCGTCGGCATGTTGAGCCAGGTAGAGCGAGGATTGGCAGCTCCCTCAATCAAGACCCTGAGAGCCATTTGTTCGGCAATGGATATGCCGGTCAACTGGCTGTTTCATCGTGACAGCGACTCTGAAAATCAGGCCAACGGATATATCGTGCAGCGTAATAGCAGGCGCTTCCTTACCTATAATGACGGCGCGCTGATCAAGGAATTGCTGACACCTGACACTCAACCGCAAATTCAGATGCTTCGCTTTCTGATGGAACCTGGCGCAGATTCAGGTGAGCCCTATTCCAACACGGACGGGGGCAAATGCGGACTGGTTCTACAGGGAACGCTCGGACTTGAACTCGACTCACGCCAGTTTGTCATCAATACCGGCGACAGTTTCGCGTTTCCCGCACGGGCCATGGTTCGGTTCTGGACGATAGGTGACAGTACCTGCGAGGTGATATGGGTGGTTTCGCCTGCAACGGTTTGACATAGACAAAACAGATAAAATCAAAGCGCGGTGCGTTCGCGTTGAGCGACAGGCCCGTTGTTTAAACCACCGTAGAGTTGAATGTGGGCCACCGTGGAAAACTAAATAAGGAGAAGTTCCGTCAAGGTAGGAAGCCTTGATGTTAGACGCAGTCAGTCCTCCCCAGCAGATCTCGCCGAATTGGCTCAGGGCTTCGGTCTCATGAGTCCCCTATTTATGCCGACCGCACAATGATGCTGTCGATCATGTGGCACTTCGATCCCGCTCCACCAGTTCGGCCAGAGTCTTAAAGCATTGCCTCGAAAACGTCGGTCTTGCCCCAGCGTCGCCTTGAATCAAAAAGCGATTCCGCATTCAACATTTGCCCACGAGCGCTAGATAAGCCAGAAGATGACTACGACTACCAGCGTTGGCGGTATAGCTGCGACCAGCAGGCCGAGCGGGTTGACTGTCTCGTCCTCAAAATGACCCCTGAGGATTGAAAGGCCTGCCGGATTGGGTGCATTGGCGATCACGGTTAGGCCACCGCCGGTGACGGCTCCTGCAACAAGAGCATATTTGAACTCGTCCGTCAGACCTTCGACCAATGAGCCCAGATAGGTAAGCGCCGCATTGTCGGTAACAGCTGTCAGCACCGTCGCGCCAAAATAGATAGCGTCGGAATTCATGCTCATCAACAGCGGCTGCAGCCACCATTGCTGCTGTCCACCGAGCACCACGAGACCTCCGAGGAAGAAGGCGACCAGCAATCCCTCACGCAGCATCAATCGATCCACGCCCGGCGTCAAGCTCATCTCGCGTGCTTCCTACGAGTTCCAGTCTGCAGCGGTCGGAAGCCCCTTCGACTATCCTTTGTCGAGCCGACTGGACGAAAACGATTCCATCCTCGTTTTCGACAAGGCTTTCGTACCTTGGGAAAACGTTCTCGCTTATGGCGATGTCGAACGCAGCAGCACCTTTCTTGTCCGCTCCGGCTTCATTCCGCGTTTCACGCTGCACGGCATGACCCGTCTCGCTGTGAAACTCGATTTCATCGCCGGGATGGTGCTGAAGGCGGTCGAAGCAACCGGCGTCAAGGATTTCCGTGGGGTGCAGGCACAAGTCGGCGAAATCATTGCCTGGCGACATCTGTTCTGGTCTTTGACCGAAGCGATGATCGCCAACCCTACATCGTGGGCGGGTGACACCATGCAGCCGAACACCGAAGCAGGACTTGCCTATCGTGTCCTGGCACCTCTTGCCTACCAGCGCATCAAGGAGATCATCGAAAACAATGTCGCAAGCGGTCTGATCTACGTAAACTCAAGCGCGGCTGATTGGAAAAGCGGCGAAATCCGCCCTTATCTGGATCGCTACCTGCGCGGCTCCCACGGCATTGAGGCTATCGACCGCGTCAAGCTGATGAAGCTCCTATGGGATGCTATCGGCAGCGAGTTCGGCGGGCGTCACGAGCTATACGAGCGCAACTATGCGGGTAATCATGAGGATACTCGCATCCAAACGCTCATGCATGCGCAAGCCACCGGTCTAGCCGGCAATTGGCGCGGATTCGTTGAACAATGCATGAGTGAATATGACGTGAATGGGTGGACGACCCCCGACTTCATTAACCCCGACGACATTAGCCTAATCGGTCGCGGTTAAAACACTTGTCTGGCACAAACATACAGCTGTGCCAGACATCTTGGAGGTTGTCATGACTGATGTCTCACCTGAAGCAATGCGCAAGACGCTCGGCCGGTTCTGTACTGTTGTCACCGTGATCGCGACACAATATGAAGATGGAATCCATGCCATGACGGCGAATGCCTTCATGTCTGTCTCTCTGGATCCGCCTCTCGTTCTTGTATCCATTGATAAGCGCGCCAGAATGCGAAAACATCTCGACCGGCCAGACTGCGTCTTCAGCATCTCGGTATTGGACTCAACACAGGAATCCATTGCTTGGCATTTTGCCGGCCGTCCGTTCATCGATGGTGAAAAAGCACTTGAAATCGGCGAGAATGGCTTCCCGTTCGTTGTTGGCGCCATCGCCCATGTAGGGTGCAGCCTTGAACAGGCACATGACGCTGGCGACCATATACTCTATATCGGGCGCGCCAGGTTGTGCGTTTGCTCACTAGGGGGCTGGATGGCTTTGTTGCTGAGGATGCTGCCGTTCTGCATGCTGGCCTGGTGTCGGAAGCCTATGTAACGGTCGATGACACCGGGGCCCGTCATGCGCGTGATAACTTCTATACCACCCATATTGGCGGCGAGCATTTTACCGTCTTTCGCACCACGAAAACAAAATCCCGCCTGAACTTCCTGTCGCTCTTGCGCGGCAATTACCAGGATTATGTGCTTAACGATGCTGCTTCTGATTATCTGAAGACGCGACATGGCGTGGATCCGACAGTCATCGCCAGGCTGCAAACACGCACACCTCAACGCTTTTGCAACCAGGTCCCCTTTCTGGAACACCTGGCGCAAAAAGGTGTCGACATCTTCGATAAGGACATGGTTCGGGCCGTCGCGGAAGCGGGCATCTGGGGTTCTGTTCGCCACCACGGCCTGCTGGGCAATGCCGTCATTATCTCCGACGATGCCGGCCAGTTCCGGGTTGGCAATCATGCGCTGTGCTGGGTGCATGCGGAGCGACTGCTGCAAAAGCTGATGCCGGCGACGCCACAGCACGTCCGGTGGGTGGAAAATATACGCGATCTCATTTGGAGCTTCTACAAGGCGCTCAAGGCATTCAGGCAGAAGAGCCCCTCACCAGGATCAATCAGCGCTTTCCGGCAACGGTTTGACCGCATCTTCTCTATCCGGACGGGTTGTGTGGAGCTGGACAAGCTGTTGGCACGCCTGCTACGCCGCAAGGAAGAACTGCTCAAGGTTCTCGAACGCCCGGAAATTCCGTTGCACACCAACGCGTCCGAGAGCGATCTGCGCAGCTGCGTCACCAAACGCAAGATCTCGGGTGGCACAATGAGCAAAGAGGGGCGCATTGCCCGCGATACCATGCTGGGCCTTATGAAGACCTGCAAAAAGCTTCGGCTTTCCTTCTGGCATTATCTCGGCGACCGGCTTGGTATATCCAGTCAACAAACAGCCATTCCGGAGCTTGCAGGCCTCATTATCGCCAAGGCCTGATCCCACTTACTTACGACGGCCAGGCTTTGAGAAAGGCACCACCCGACCTGCTCTTGCTGGTGCTTCATCCATAATATGACCACCTGTCACGCTCAGTAATGATGGTGAAACATTCCACTGTTTGTCGTCATCCGTGTGCACCGTCACCGTCTTGCGATTGCGACGAATAACAAAGCCTCGAACCATCGTACCATCTGGCCCTTCAAACATCACGCCACTGCCGATCTTGATCTCCTGCAGCACAGCGGCTGTCTTTTGTTGATGGAGAAACTGCAATCGTTCAACGATGTGCCGGTTCAATTCCATCAGCGTGGCTTCATCAAGACTATCAATATCGAGCTCGGTAATCGGCGTCTTCTTCATCGTGCAATCTATACGACCTTCTTGGGCAAAAGGAATTATGGTAGATTGCAACTCACCGTGCAACTGCACAACAAAATGGCACCGCCAACGGATATGCCCCGCTTACCTCCGCTTAGTAAGCGGGGCAGGTATGGTGGCAGTGCCATTTTACCGGGCAATTGCACGCAGTATCGCAATCTATCATAATCCGGTCTTTGACAGAAGATTGCTTACAATTGCATTTTGAAGAAGGCGCGGATGATAGAGCTCGATATTGATAGTTTGGATGAAGACATGTTGACGGCACTGAACCGTCGCATCGTTGAGCGATTGCAGTTTCTCCATCAACAAAAGACAGCCGCTGTGCTGCAGGAGATCAAGCTCGGCAGTGGCGTGATGTTTGAAGGGCCAGATGGTACGATGGTTCGAGGCTTTGTTATTCGTCGCAATCGCAAGACAGTGACGGTGCACACGGATGACGACAAACAGTGGAATGTTTCACCGTCGTTACTGAGCTTAACGGGCGGTCATATTATGGTAAAGCACCAACAAGAGCAGGGCAGGTGGTCCCATTCTCAAAGCCTGGCCGTCGTAAGTAAGTAGGATCAGGCTTTTGCGATAATGAGAGCTGCAAGCTCCGGGGTCGTTGGCCGTTGAGTGGGCACGCCAAGCCGGTCGCCGAGGTAGTGCCAGAAGGAAAGCCCGAGTTTCTTGCAGGTCTTCATAAGACCCAGCATGGTATCGCGGGCGATACGTCCATCCCGGCTCATGGTGCCGCCGGAGATTTTTCGTTTAGTGACGCAGCTGCGCAGATCATTCTCGGAAGCATTGGTGTGCAACGGGATTTCTGGTCGTTCGAGAACTTTCAGCAATTCCTGTTTACGACGCAGTAAGCGTGCCAGAAGCTTATCCAGATCAGTATATCCGGTGCGGATGGAAAAGATCCGATCGAACCTGACTTCAAGGGCCTGAGCTGCACGTCGGCTGGGACTTCGGGCAAAGTCTTTCAAAAGCTTGTAAAAGAGCCAGATGAGTTTGCGCAGCATTTCGACATGTTCCATCTGCTGTGGTTTTGCTGGCATCAGCTTGTGCAACAAGCGTTCAGCATGCACCCAGCACAGGGCATGGTCTCCCACCCGGAACTGCCCCGCATCGTCAGAGACAATCACCGTATTGCCCATAAGCCCGTGATATCGGATAGCTCCCCATAGACCAGCTTCGCTGACAATTCGAAGTACATCTTTGTCGAAGATATCAACGCCGTTGCTGAGCAGATGCTCAAGAAACGGCACCTGATTGGGAAAGTGCTGTGGTTTGCGGGTTCGCAAGAGCGCTATGATTGCAGGATCGGTGTTACGGGCCAGCAAATAATCAAAAGCCGCATCGTTGAGAACATAATCCCGGTAATTACCGCGTAGCAGAGCGAGAAAGTTCAGCCGTGATTTCGTCTTTGTGGTTCGAAAGACGCTAAAATGCGCGTTGCCGATATGAGTAGTATAGAAGCTATCGCGGGCATGTCGGGCACCGGTGTCGTCGACCGTCACATAGGCGGCTGACACCAGACCAGCATATAGAACTGCCGCATCTTCAGCCACAAACCCATCCATCTTCTTTGTCAGCAGACGAACAACCTGTCGTTTCGAGATGTCCACGCCGATATCGTTCAACAGCGTCGATAGTCGTTCCATCGTCACCTGGCCCTGTGCGTGCAGCATGAAACAGAGCCGCCGCAGATTAGGTCCGTAACCTCCGACGATTCCTGTAGGCAGCGGCGCAAGAATTGTTTTACCGTCCGGTGTCACCCAACATTCGCGCCGGTAATGAATAATCTCAGCGCGCAAAACCACATCCCGAACGTAACAGCTTTTGTAACCTTTAAAGCGTGATCCAGCCGGAGCATTGGCATGAAGAACAACATCACGGTCAACGCGTTCGACATCCCGTTTTGGTCCACGTGGTTTCTTTTTGCTTGGCTGTTTATCCTGCGCCTTCGCGTCTGTGGCCTTGTCCATGCCTGACGGTTTGAACGGTGGTCGTGGTGGCAGGTTTTTCAGCCGCGCAATTTCATCGCGAAGCAGTTGATTCTCGACTTTAAGCTGGGTGTTTTCCAGACGAAGCTCGGCATTCTCCTTACGGAGTGCTGCATTCTCAGCTTCCAGTCTCTCAAGCCGAGCCTCTGCATGTTCTGCTTTCTCAACCAGACCTGTGACCAGACTGCGCAACGCATTCAGTGAAAGCGTATCAGCATGCTTGGGCGAGGGAAGCGTTCTCTTCGGCATCTCAACAGAGAATCATGATTTGCCAAAATCAGGAATCCCATAGGCATGAAATATCGATGCGAAACTCGCGATATGCACAGTGTTTGATATTTCTGACTTCGACTCAAAATCAAAAGAACTGCCAACAAATATGCCCCGGTTACCTCCGCTTACCCCTAGGAGGCGAGAAAATGTCTCCGGGCATCCTATTGAAAAATATAGCCATCTAAAATCACGCTAAAGCAAAATGACAATTAGCTTTCGCTAGTCTGACGGTCTGAATCGGCTCTTTAGGAAGATTATTTTGGTGCTGCAACGGCCTGCAGGCGACGAAATAGGCAAGCACTTTTGACAATCTGGATGCTACCCTGATTTGGTTAAGAAATCTATCCCGCACCAAGTGGAAAACCACATTAGAGCGCATCCCGAAAAGTGTGAAACGGTTTTCGGAAAAGATGCGCGTAAAAACAAATGATTAGAGCGCCGATCTGATTCAATCAGATCGAAACGCGCTCTAACAGCGACAAAAATCAAATGTGTTATTGCAGACTGGCTTTCAGTCCTGAAATCCAGTCTCTCATCTCGAACCTTGAACCGCCGGCCGGATAAGATCGCTATCGCCTCCCGAAGTCTGTTCCCCTTCCTGATACACAAGCTCAAGGCCGGCGCGTTCATTTGGGGCTTGGGCCCGCCATAGCGTAATTTCATGTCGCACACTGCCGCCTTGAACGATCTAAGAAAGCTCGACATGGCTGAACACCGTTACGGAGCTTCGGGACAAGACTTCCATAAGTACAATGGTCGCCCTCCCCCGCAAGCAATGCAGCCCCCCACCATTCATGCTTCGAGACACAGGTACAGCGGATGGCCAAAAACAACCAAGTAAACCATCACCCGCAATCGCCCTAAAAATCAAAGAGACGCAGGGTCGAGATAACGAGCTATCATATGCCCGAAACCAGTCTAAGTCATTCGCGCCAGCGCATTTCCGATTGCGACACTCTGGAAAGCCGCGCATGGTTCAATTTCCCCGACCAGCAACAGAACTAAAATCGACCCCGTTCGGCTCCGATCTTATCGACCCGACATCGGAATATTGCCATCGAGGTTCGCGCCACGCAGAATCGGTTGAATTCTCTGACCGGCTGGAGAAACCGCCCTATTCCCGTGTGGAAATAGACTCTTCTCGATTGAAATTTCGCAGCCGATGATATCCTTGAATTATAGACGGCCGACTAAAACGTATAAAACATCATAAAAACAATAAGATAGAGCCATGCCGGTAGAATCGATAAAATTTTGCTTAGTTTTAATGTCCGCGCTAACTCTTTGTTAATGCGACTGCCTCTTGCGATAGAATAAGAATCGGACATAATGACGGTATTTAGGCGGTAACAGTTCCAATGCCGTCACTAGGGATCCCAAGTAATGAATATCGCAAATCCAGCAGCGGCTTTGTCGTTTGACGACATGATACTATCGCAAGGGCGCGAGATTTCTCGCAAGCTCAATCTGCTGCGTCACGAAAACTTTCCGCCGGATGCGCGCAAAAGCATGCTGCGCCAGTTTTCGATGGCCGAGGCTGCTTATTTCCTTGGTGTCTCTCCGAGCAATCTCAAGAAACTACACCTGGAAGGCAAAGGTGTCGAGCCAACCATTCTGACAGGTGGCCGCCGTGCCTATAGCGTCGAACAGATTCAAGAACTGCGCCAATGGCTTGACCAGAACGGGCGCGCCGAGGTGAAGCGCTACGTTCCGCATCGCCGCGGTAATGAAAAACTTCAGGTCATCGGCGTCGTCAACTTCAAGGGTGGTTCCGGCAAAACCACCACAGCTGCGCATCTGGCGCAACATATGGCTCTGACCGGTCATCGCGTGCTTGCAATCGATCTCGATCCGCAGGCTTCGCTTTCGGCCCTGCACGGCATCCAGCCGGAGCTGGATGAATTTCCGTCACTCTATGAGGCTATTCGTTACGACTCCGAAAAAAAGTCCATTCGCGAGGTTATTCGCCGGACGAATTTCCCCGGTCTCGATATCATTCCGGCCATGCTGGAGCTTCAGGAATATGAATATGATACGCCACTCGCCATGCAGAATGGCGGTGAGGGCAAAACGTTCTGGAACCGTATCGCGCAGGCTCTCTCCGATGTGGATAGTGACTATGATGTGGTCGTCATCGATTGCCCTCCTCAGCTTGGCTATCTGACACTAACGGCACTCTCTGCTGCAACTTCCGTCCTGATTACTGTTCACCCGCAGATGCTCGACCTCATGTCGATGTCGCAGTTCCTCCTGATGCTTGGCGACATTCTGAAGACCGTTCGTCAGGCAGGTGGCGCGGTGCAGCTCGACTGGTTCCGCTATCTGATCACCCGTTACGAGCCGACCGACGTTCCCCAGGCACAGATGGTCGGTTTCATGCAGAGCATGCTCGCCTCACATATGCTGAAGCATCAGATGCTGAAATCAACCGCGATTTCGGATGCTGGCCTGACCAAGCAGACGCTTTACGAGGTTGAGCGTTCATCGATGAATCGCGGCACCTATGATCGCGCCATGGAAGCCATGGAAGCGGTCAACGCCGAAATTCGCGGCCTCATTCACGAGGCATGGGGGCGTTAGACTGCCGTCTAAAGCGGCGAATATTGAATAAAATCAGGTCTCTGACCGGTTTGAGGACATGAGAATGGCAAGAAAGAACATATTTGAAAGCGTTATGCGGGACGAACCGGCTGCCGAACAGGCTTCGCAACCGGTTGAAAACGTATCGCGCCGGTTCGGTGCCGCCAAGTCTCTGTCCGCTTCGATAGACGAACTCGCGAAACAGGCTGCCCAAAACCTCGACGGGGAAGCCATCGTCGAGCTTGATCCCGCCAATCTGGACGTTTCCTTCGTAGCGGACCGCCTGCCTGAAACGAATGACGAAGAATACCAGGAACTTCTGGAAGCCATCCGCGAGCGCGGACAGGACAGCCCTATTCTCGTGCGTCCGCATCCCGAGACCAGCGGCCGCTATATGATCGTTTTCGGTCATCGCCGCGCGCGAGTGGCCGGGGAACTGGGTATCAAGGTTAGGGCGGTCATCAAGCCCCTCGCCGATCTGGAACATATATTGAGCCAGGGTCAGGAAAACTCCGCCCGAGCTAATCTGAGCTTCATTGAACGTGTTTTCTTTGCGGCGCGCCTCGAAACGCTCGGCTTTGAACGTGAGGCCATTCAGGCAGCACTGACGGTCGATTATCAAACCCTGTCGAAGATGCTGACCATTCCGAAGGCCATACCGGAGCATATTCTTCTCGCCATCGGCGCAGCGAAGGGCATTGGGCGTGACCGTTGGCTGGAACTGCGCAAGCTGATCGAAATCCCCGGTAAAAAGGATGCCGCAGAAGAGTTGCTGGCAACATCGGCATTCGAAAATGCATCATCCGTTGATCGCTTTGAGCAGCTTTACGGCTATCTGAAGGGCAGCAAGCAGAAGAAGCCCGTCACCAAGGCGGCTCAGCGGCCCGGAAACAGCTGGACGGCTTCAGACAAGTCGGTCAGTGCCATTATCAAACAGAATGGCAAATCGGCTACATTGGCGCTTAGTGCTGCCAACGGGCCTCGTTTTGCCGATTGGCTTTCTCGCAACCTGGATGAGCTCTATGCGTCATTCCAAAGTGAGGAGAAGTAAGTAAGCGTAACGAACGATGGCAGTTGCCGTGGTTCGATTGTGTAGCGTTCAATAGTAAGTGTGTTTGCGTCGAAACTGTTCAGGAAGAGGAACGAGACAGCAAAAGAAAAAGGCCCCCAAACGTCGCCGTGTGGAAGCCCTTCTCATTGGTTTAGCAGCTAGAGAATCGCAAATCCACGAATCACTGTCAAGTGTAATTAGCGTCATTTCGGCGGGTGGATTTCTTTTGCCTTGTGGAAGGTGAAAGAAAATGGAGATTCAATTGGCCTCGACGCCGTTTGGCAGTCGAAGGATGACGCTTGCCTTGTTGGCAAGTCAACAGAACACACAGCAGATCGCACCGGGAACGGTTGCCGATAAATGGCAACTGCATCGCTGGCTGTGTGAAGCAAAGACGCATTTCAATCTGAATGATCGTTCTCTGGCGGTTCTTTCGGCGCTTTTATCATTCTATCCGGAAGCGGAACTGAATGCGCAGAGCAGCCTGATTGTGTTCCCGTCCAATAAGCAACTGGCATTACGTGCCCATGGCATGGCAGACGCAACCTTGCGCCGTCATCTGGCAGCGCTGGTCGATGCCGGTTTCATCCTTCGACAGGACAGCCCGAATGGCAAGCGCTATGCGCGTCGTGCCAAGGGTGGAGACGTGCAGATTGCATTCGGCTTTTCACTGACACCGCTCTTGGCCCGTGCCTGTGAACTGGAAACAGCTGCAGAGCAGGTGAGGGCCCAAAAGACAGCGTTACGTGAAATGCGCGAACGCCTGACCTTGCTGCGCCGTGATATCACCAAGCTTGTTGAATTCGCCGCTCAGGAGAATCTTGCCGGTAACTGGCAGGACATCCATCATCGTTTCCGCCTGATCGTTGACAGCATTCCGCGTCGTGCAGAGCATCGAGAACTGGTAGCGCTGGTCGAATCCTTGCTGCGCATTCGTGCGGAAATCGATAACGCATTGAAACTTCATGAAAATGTTAAAAAATTGCACGCCAATGAATCTCAAAATGAGCGGCAGCAAATTGAATCGAATCCAGATTCCCATTTTGAAATGGCAACGCCTGATTTTATCGACCAGCGCCTAAAAGACATCACCAGCGCTCCAGTTGAGCCAACGGTTTCGCTCGACATGGTGCTTCGTTCCTGTCCAGAGATCACGGCCTATGCCCTTTCATCCATCCGACATTGGCACGATTTGGCCAATACGGCAGAGAAAGTACGCTCCTTCCTCGGGATCGATGGAAAGCTCTATGATCTCGCAAAGAAAACGCTGGGAACACATAATGCATCCATCGTGATCGCTTATATCCTGCAGCGCTATGAGCAGATTCAGTCCGCTGGTGGCTATTTGCGAATTCTGACGGAAAAGGCTGCCAATGGCTCATTCTCGATCAGACCAATGCTTATGGCAGCGCTGAATGGGCAAAATCGTTAACCATAAAGCTCAATCAGACTGACAAAACCAAAGAGCCATTTAGATTTCGTATCGTTCATGAAGCCCAAGGAGATCAACTGATCCTGCATCAACAGCAAAATGAACAGGGAAGCCAGAGAAGTAAGCGGGGCAGGTATGGTGGCAGTGCCATTTTACCGGGCAATTGCACGCAGTATCGCAATCTATCATAATCCGGTCTTTGACAGAAGATTGCTTACAATTGCATTTTGAAGAAGGCGCGGATGATAGAGCTCGATATTGATAGTTTGGATGAAGACATGTTGACGGCACTGAACCGTCGCATCGTTGAGCGATTGCAGTTTCTCCATCAACAAAAGACAGCCGCTGTGCTGCAGGAGATCAAGCTCGGCAGTGGCGTGATGTTTGAAGGGCCAGATGGTACGATGGTTCGAGGCTTTGTTATTCGTCGCAATCGCAAGACAGTGACGGTGCACACGGATGACGACAAACAGTGGAATGTTTCACCGTCGTTACTGAGCTTAACGGGCGGTCATATTATGGTAAAGCACCAACAAGAGCAGGGCAGGTGGTCCCATTCTCAAAGCCTGGCCGTCGTAAGTAAGTAGGATCAGGCTTTTGCGATAATGAGAGCTGCAAGCTCCGGGGTCGTTGGCCGTTGAGTGGGCACGCCAAGCCGGTCGCCGAGGTAGTGCCAGAAGGAAAGCCCGAGTTTCTTGCAGGTCTTCATAAGACCCAGCATGGTATCGCGGGCGATACGTCCATCCCGGCTCATGGTGCCGCCGGAGATTTTTCGTTTAGTGACGCAGCTGCGCAGATCATTCTCGGAAGCATTGGTGTGCAACGGGATTTCTGGTCGTTCGAGAACTTTCAGCAATTCCTGTTTACGACGCAGTAAGCGTGCCAGAAGCTTATCCAGATCAGTATATCCGGTGCGGATGGAAAAGATCCGATCGAACCTGACTTCAAGGGCCTGAGCTGCACGTCGGCTGGGACTTCGGGCAAAGTCTTTCAAAAGCTTGTAAAAGAGCCAGATGAGTTTGCGCAGCATTTCGACATGTTCCATCTGCTGTGGTTTTGCTGGCATCAGCTTGTGCAACAAGCGTTCAGCATGCACCCAGCACAGGGCATGGTCTCCCACCCGGAACTGCCCCGCATCGTCAGAGACAATCACCGTATTGCCCATAAGCCCGTGATATCGGATAGCTCCCCATAGACCAGCTTCGCTGACAATTCGAAGTACATCTTTGTCGAAGATATCAACGCCGTTGCTGAGCAGATGCTCAAGAAACGGCACCTGATTGGGAAAGTGCTGTGGTTTGCGGGTTCGCAAGAGCGCTATGATTGCAGGATCGGTGTTACGGGCCAGCAAATAATCAAAAGCCGCATCGTTGAGAACATAATCCCGGTAATTACCGCGTAGCAGAGCGAGAAAGTTCAGCCGTGATTTCGTCTTTGTGGTTCGAAAGACGCTAAAATGCGCGTTGCCGATATGAGTAGTATAGAAGCTATCGCGGGCATGTCGGGCACCGGTGTCGTCGACCGTCACATAGGCGGCTGACACCAGACCAGCATATAGAACTGCCGCATCTTCAGCCACAAACCCATCCATCTTCTTTGTCAGCAGACGAACAACCTGTCGTTTCGAGATGTCCACGCCGATATCGTTCAACAGCGTCGATAGTCGTTCCATCGTCACCTGGCCCTGTGCGTGCAGCATGAAACAGAGCCGCCGCAGATTAGGTCCGTAACCTCCGACGATTCCTGTAGGCAGCGGCGCAAGAATTGTTTTACCGTCCGGTGTCACCCAACATTCGCGCCGGTAATGAATAATCTCAGCGCGCAAAACCACATCCCGAACGTAACAGCTTTTGTAACCTTTAAAGCGTGATCCAGCCGGAGCATTGGCATGAAGAACAACATCACGGTCAACGCGTTCGACATCCCGTTTTGGTCCACGTGGTTTCTTTTTGCTTGGCTGTTTATCCTGCGCCTTCGCGTCTGTGGCCTTGTCCATGCCTGACGGTTTGAACGGTGGTCGTGGTGGCAGGTTTTTCAGCCGCGCAATTTCATCGCGAAGCAGTTGATTCTCGACTTTAAGCTGGGTGTTTTCCAGACGAAGCTCGGCATTCTCCTTACGGAGTGCTGCATTCTCAGCTTCCAGTCTCTCAAGCCGAGCCTCTGCATGTTCTGCTTTCTCAACCAGACCTGTGACCAGACTGCGCAACGCATTCAGTGAAAGCGTATCAGCATGCTTGGGCGAGGGAAGCGTTCTCTTCGGCATCTCAACAGAGAATCATGATTTGCCAAAATCAGGAATCCCATAGGCATGAAATATCGATGCGAAACTCGCGATATGCACAGTGTTTGATATTTCTGACTTCGACTCAAAATCAAAAGAACTGCCAACAAATATGCCCCGGTTACCCAGAGAACTGTGGCCTAAGCGGATTGTTTGGCAGCGTCTTTCAGCGGTGTGATCGATTAAATAATCACTGAACTTGGCGCTTCATAACGGCAATTGACGCCAGGGCTATAAGGCGAATGCCGGAACAGCTTACGAAGGATTGACGCTTTTAAGCTTGATGTAGTCAGCAGGCTTAAAATCAGTCCGGTGTCTGAAAGCGACGGCGACGTGAACGGCGGCGAGGGCGCAATGCAGTCAGGTCTTGTGTTTGATCGACCTTATGACGCGGGGGAGGCGAAAGAAGGCGCATGATAAAAAGGATGCAGCACCCGATGGTGAATATCCAGAATATCTCATCGGTGAGATCGTTAATCATGTCCCAATCCAGAGCAAACCGCTTGTCCGTTTCCGTGACGCGCGAAACAATATTCGCAGATAGATACCGTCTTGTGAAACCGTGGCCAAGTCACGAAGGCGTGCTTTATAGCCGCGCCGGTCCCATTCCAACATCCCAGTCCTATGGGCAGTCTTGTGGATGGCTGGAAGGCGCTGGTCGCGAACTCCGCAGCGATCTGCGATAGGTTGGTCATGCTGCCTTTTACGATCCATTGTTCCGGCCCGGTGCTCGCGGCTGAATTTCCAGACCGGCAAAACATTCTGAACTGGTCACTGACACGTCCGGGTTTCGTCTCGGCGCAGTCCGTCGCCTGGCTGGAAGTGCGCAATGACGATCTGACGCTGGATGTCGATCCGGCAGTCTTATTGCAGGAAAGACTGGCACAGGCCGGTTATGGCGAAGCGGTGCAGATGATGACCTCGCGTAGCGTGCAAAAGCATCATGTCGCAACGCGGCGCTCCGGCGAAGCACATGCCGCCTGCCTAGCCACTGTCGGCCTGTCGAATGCGGGGAGGGTTGGTGAACTCTCGCAGTTGAAGATGCCAGCCGGAACCATCAATCTTCTGGTTCACATCAACAGGCCCTTGTCGGTCGCCGCCCATATAGAGGCGATGTCGATTGCAGCCGAAGCCCGCACCGCTGCCATTATCGAACTTGGCCTCACTGTCGGCGGCAGAGCTGCAACGGGCACCGGAACGGATTGCATCGCCGTTTCAACTCCACATGGGCAGACTGGAGAGGCGCCATCATATGCTGGCTTGCATACGGATATCGGGGCCGCCCTCGGTGGTGCGGTTTATGACGCAGTGTCCGAAGGCGGCAGGCTCTGGATGAAAGAGCAGGGCTTCTGATCTTTCAGATTTCTGCGGCCGCCCCTTTCGGCTTCAGACGCAGGATAAGCGGCACCAGAACAAGGGCGACAATCGGGAAGACCAGCCAGTTGATGGTTTCCCAGCCTGAAGAATGCAGCAGCGAGCCTGCAAAGAACGAAGCGCAGGCCACGGTGCCGAACATGATGAAATCATTGGCGCCCTGTGCCTTGCCGCGTTCCGCCGGTGTGTGGCAGTCGGTCACCATGGCGGTCGCGCCGATAAAGCCGAAATTCCAGCCGATGCCGAGGAAGATCAGCGCACCCCAGAAATGGCCGACATCAAAGCCGCCCAATGCAATGATGGCGGAGAATGCGATCAAAACCAGACCGAGCGCGGTTATCTTTTCCTTGCCGAAACGGGTGATGAGCTTTCCGGTGAAGAAGCTTGGCGCGAACATGGCGAGCACATGCCACTGGATGCCAAGGGCTGCATGATCAACGGAATGGCCATGGCCGACCATGGCGATGGGCGCAGCCGTCATCACGAAAGTCATCAGCGCATAGGAACAGACACCGGCAGCCACCGAAAGAATGAAGCGCGGCGAACGGAGAATTTCGCCAAGCGGGCGGCCTGTATCATGGATAGCGTTCGGATCTTTCCGGATTTTCGGTGCGCGCAGCATGAAAAGGACGGGGAGGGCGAGGAGCCCCAGAACCGCCTGGCTGAGGAAACTGCCTGCAAACATCGCACCCGGAATGGTATCGCGTGTCCAGATGACGAGCTGAGGCCCGACGATTGCCGCAACGAGCCCACCCACCATGACCCATGAGATGGCGCGCGCCTTCATGTCGCCGGTTGCCGCATCGGTGGCCGCAAAACGATAGCTCTGAACATAGGCGGCGTAGAAACCGGCTGTCAGCGTGCCCAGACAGAAGATGACGAAGGAGGAGGCAAAAATACCTGCGGCTGCGATCACACCTGCCGAGGCGCCGACAAGCGCGCCCAGCATATAGGCATTGCGGCGTCCGAATTGGCGCATGAAGAAAGCGGCAGGCAGCGTGCCGAGCGCAAGGCCGAGATTGAACAGGCTGACGGGAAGCGTAACGAGCGCCGGATCGGAAGACAGTTTCTGGCCCACCAGACCACCAAGCGAAATCACGATGGGCGGGCTGGAAGCACCCAATGCCTGTGCAATCGTCAAGATAATAATATTGCGCCGTGCGGCCGTCATGTCGGTCATCGCCAACCCCTCAATGGAAGAAACCGGGGTGGTTTTATCGGAAAGCGCATTTGCCAGCAAAATTATTCTATGGACCGGGTAAAAAATTCCCGGCAGGTTTCCGCAGTGGCTAGACCTAATGCAAGTGTAGTGACAATGTCGTCCGGCTGTCATCAAGTGCTTCTAATTTGCAACTCCACTGTTCGATAGGAGCCAGCAATGTCAGAGAATCTTTCCCAGCAAAGTCTGTTTAAGACCAGCCAGTTGGAAGAAGCAGATGCCGACCCGCGCAATCCGTCCGATAACCCAACCATGGGCGAAATAATCAGCCGCCGCTTTTCCCGCCGTGGCTTTCTGCGCGGATCCCTCGCTGTCTCGGCTATTGCGGCAACGGTCAGCCCGCTCGCCCTCATGAGTGCCGGTGATGCGCGCGCCGCATCCGGTTCGGCCTTTTCCTTCAAGGAGGTCGAGGCCGGTGTGGATGCCCATCATCATGTCGCGGAAGGCTATGATGCTGATGTGCTTTTGCGCTGGGGCGACAGGCTTTTCGCCGATGCGCCGGAATTCGATCCGACCAAACAGTCAGCCGAGGCGCAGGCGCGCCAGTTCGGCTACAACAACGATTATGTCGGCTATATCGCCATTGAGGGTTCGCCCGAACATGGCTTCCTTGTGGTCAATCACGAATATACCAATCCGCACCTGATGTTCCCTGGCCTCGTCAAGATCGTCGACGGCAAGGTGGAGCAGGCTCCGCTCTCGAAGGAACAGGTGGATATCGAAATGGCTGCCCATGGCGGCACGATTGTCGAAATCCGCAAGCAGGGCGGCAAGTGGCAGCCGGTGCTCGACGGTGCAAACAACCGCCGCATCACCTCCAATACCGAGATGGCGCTGAGCGGTCCCGTGGCCGGTCATGATCGCGTCAAGACCAATGCCGATCCATCCGGCACCAAGGTTTTCGGCACTGTCAACAATTGCGCAGGCGGCGTCACGCCGTGGGGCACCTACATCATGGCCGAGGAAAACATCCATGGCTATTTCATCGGCGAATTGCCGGAAGGTCATGCGGAGACAGCCAATTACAAACGCATGGGCATTCCGGAAGGCGCTTATGAATGGGGACGTTTCTACGACCGTTTCGACGTTTCCAAGGAACCGAATGAACCGAACCGCTTCGGCTGGATTGTCGAGGTCGATGTGTCCGATCCGAACTCCGTGCCGAAGAAGCGAACCGCGCTTGGCCGTTTCAAGCATGAAGGGGCGGAATCCATCGTCAACAAGGATGGGCGTGTGGTCTTCTATCTGGGTGACGACGAACGCTTCGACTATGTCTACAAGTTCGTGACGGCGGGCAAATTCAACCCGGATGATCGCGCTGCCAATATGAACCTGCTGGATGAAGGCACGCTTCACGTGGCCAAATTCCATGAGGATGGCAAGGTGGAGTGGATGCCGCTGGTGTTTGGCCAAGGGCCGCTGACCGAGCAGAACGGCTTCAAAAGTCAGGCCGACGTGCTGATCGAAACCCGCCGCGCGGGCGATCTTCTCGGCGCCACCAAGATGGACCGCCCGGAAGACGTGCAGCCGAGCCCGGTCAATGGCCGTGTTTATGTCATGCTCACCAACAACACGAAGCGCAAGGACGATCAGGTGGATGCCGCCAATCCGCGCGCCAAGAACGCCTTCGGCCATATCATCGAGATCGAGGAAGACGGGCAGGATTTTGCCGCCACGACGGGCAAGTGGGAAGTGCTGCTGAAATGCGGCGATCCAAGCGTGGCCGAAGTTGGTGCCAGCTTCTCCACCGATACGACGCGCAATGGCTGGTTCGGCATGCCGGACAACGCTGCCGTCGACAGCGCTGGTCGGCTTTGGGTCGCAACCGATGGCAACAGCAACAAGGATACAGGCCGCACCGACGGGCTTTGGGCAGTTGACACCGAGGGCGATGCGCGCGCGACCTCGAAACTGTTCTACCGCGTGCCAGTGGGGGCAGAGATGTGCGGTCCGCTGTTTGCACCCGATGATGAGACGGCTTTTGTTGCCGTACAGCATCCGGGCGACGGCGGCGAGGATTGGGACGGTCATGGCCGTCCGTCCTATTACGAGGACCTATCCACCCGCTGGCCGGACTTCAAGGACGATATGCCGGTGCGGCCTGCCGTGGTGGCAATCACGAAACAGGGCGGCGGCAAGATCGCTGTCTGACACAGCATGTCTCCCGAAGTTGGAAACCGGTTTCGGGTAAAGACATGCGTAAGACAAATAAATTGCGTACGGCCCCCAGTGAAAGCTGGGGACCTTCGTCAAAGCTTCATGGAAGCGTCAAGCCAGCGATACAAAGCCAGCCTAATTCCGTTCCTGTATTTGAATTCCAACGGGGACTTATCATGATATCGCGTCTCGTCGCCTCGACCATGCTTGCCGGTGCCGTCGCATTGGCGTTTCCAGCCTCCGCTGAAGAAAAAGCTTTTCCGGCCACGCTGAAGGCTCATGCCATCCTGCCTAGCAACACGATCATCGCTGCGCCGGATGATGCGGCTGAACATCTGAAGACATCGGGCAAGTTTACCACCGCCGACCGCAAGCGCGCTGAAGGCATAGGCACTGTTGAAGGCAAGGACGGCGTGCGCAAGAGCGGCCTTTCAGTGCCGTTCGACGGCCAGCCGGTACAGGGCTTTTCCGGCATCAAGACCATGGAAGACGGCAGCTTCTGGTCGCTGTCCGACAATGGTTTCGGCTCCAAGCTCAATTCGCCGGATGCCATGCTGATGCTGCACAATGTCAAGTTCGACTGGGAAAAGGGAACGGTAGAGCGCGTCAAGACCGTCTTCCTCAGCGATCCGGACAGGAAGGCTCCGTTCCCCATCGTCATGGAAGGCGCGGAAAAGCGCTATCTGACCGGCGCCGACTTCGACGTGGAATCCATCCAGCCGGTGGCGGACGGCTTCTGGGTTGGGGAGGAATTCGGCCCCTTCCTGCTGAAATTCGACACGGACGGCAAGCTGACCGACGTCATCCCGACTTTCGTCGGCGAGACGGAAGTGGTGTCACCGGACAATCCGAAACTTGCTTTGCCTGCCAATCCGAGCCTCAAACTGCCGTCTTACAATCTGAAGCGCTCCGGCGGCTTCGAGGGGCTTGCCATGTCTAAGGACGGCTCGAAGCTTTATGGTCTTCTGGAAGGTCCGCTTTTCGTCGATGGTGCGCCAGAAAAGACCGAAAGCGGCAAGACGGGCTTGCGCGTCATCGAGTTCAATGTCGCCGACAAGAAGTGGACGGGCCGCTCCTGGCTCTATCCGCTGGCCGAGGGTGGTGAAGCCATCGGCGACTTCAATATGCTGGATGAAACCACGGCGCTGGTCATCGAGCGCGACAATGGCGTCGGCACGGCGGACAAGGCTTGCGCCGATCCGAAGAAGCCGCAGGCCGATTGTTTCGATGTGCCGTCGAAGGTGAAGCGCATCTACAAGATCGCTTTCGACGATAGCAATGTCGGCAAGGAAGTGCGCAAGATCGGCTATATCGATCTGCTCGCTATCGCCGACCCGGAAAACAAGCGCCGTCAGGGCGGAAGAGAAGGCATTTACGACATGCCGTTTCTGACCATCGAGAATGTGGATCGGGTGGACGACACGCATATCGTGGTCGGCAATGACAACAATCTGCCGTTCTCGGCTGGCCGTTTCCTCGACAAGGTCGATGACAATGAATTCGTCCTGCTGGAAGTGGGGGAGTTCCTGAAGGCTGAATGATCCTTCTGAATGGGTCCTATGATGAAGCCGCGGAGAAATCCGCGGCTTTTTTCTCTCTGTGCATGGGGAGAAGCCCGGCGTGGAAGTTTTGTTTCGGCGCGGCTATTGTGCGGCGACAAAACGATGGAGAAAACCGTTGAAGATTTTTATTTTCGGCAGTGTGAATGTGGATGTCAGCGCCCGGATGGCCGCGCTGCCGCGTCCGGGGCAGACCGTGAATGCATCGGGCTATGGTATTGGCCTGGGTGGCAAGGGTGCCAATCAGGCGGTTGCGGTCGCCAAGCTTGGCGGCGACATTCGCTTCGTCGGCGCTGTCGGCAACGATGCTTTCGGCGAACTGGCCGTAAAGCAGATGCAGGAATTTGGCCTCAACACCGGAAGCGTGCGCGTGATTGACGGCGTCGATACGGGCATCGCGATCATTCAGGTTGAGGAAGCCGGACAGAACACGATTGCTGTTTGCGCTGGTGCCAATGCGCGCTGGTCGGCTGCCGACATTGATGCCTATGCCGCCGACATTGCCAAGGCGAAGATTACGCTGTTGCAGCGCGAAGTTCCCCATGAAGCCAATCTGGCCGTGGCAAAGGCGGCGCGTGCGGCAGGCGGCAGTGTTTTGCTTGATCCGGCGCCCGTCGGCGACGCAAGCCGCATGGCGGACCTGATTGCGCTCAGCGACATTATCTCTCCCAACGAGACTGAGGCTGCTGAAATTACCGGTATCGAACCGACCGATCTTGCTTCGGCGGAAGCTGCCGCGCGCAATCTTCTGGAGCGCGGGCCGAAGACAGTCATCGTCAAGCTCGGAAGCCGTGGTGCATTGCTGGTGACGGCGGATGAGGTGAAGCACTTCGCGCCGTTCAAGGTTCAGGTGGTGGATACGGTTGCTGCCGGTGACAGTTTCAACGGTGGTTTCGCGGTCGCCTTCTCGCAGGGCCAGTCCTTGCATGATTGCGTACGGTATGGTTCGGCAGCGGGTGCAATTGCGGTCACGAGACCGGGTGCTGGCGCGGCTGCACCGACTGCGGCTGAAGTGGCGACACTTTTGCAAAGCCAGAATTGATCCCGGCTTTGCAAATTGTGACGAAGTGAAGATCGGGGGCATTTTGCGCCAGTTTCGCTCATTTTGAGCAGAAAACTGCGCAAAAACCTCTTGTCAAACATGGCGACGAAGCCGCGATAATAAGACGCTCGCGGCTTTTTTATGGCTATTTTGTGATTTAGAGCGTTGCGAGACGTTCGGTCAGCAGGCTGAAGAAGCCGTCTGCATCCACATCCTTGATGAAAAGCGCGTTCTTCGGGCGGTCAGTTACTTCCCACCAGTCGACGACTGTTTCGCCGATGGTCAGCTCCGAGTTGATCTCGATTTCCACATTGCATTCCCGTCCGGAATAGAGTTCCGGCTTGATGAGATAGGCGATGACGTTCGGGTCGTGCAGCGGGCCGCCATCGGTGCCGTACTTGGCTTCGTCATAACGCTCGAAGAATTCGAGCCATGCCGCGACGACTTCGCCAACATGGGTGCCGATACCGCGAATGGCGGCGATGCGCTTTTCGGTGGTCAGAACTTTGTGCGTGACATCAAGCGGCATCATGGTGATCTTGATGCCGGATTTGAACACGACCGCAGCGGCGTGCGGATCAACATAGATGTTGAATTCCGCCGATGGCGTGATGTTGCCGCCCTCGAAATAGCCGCCACCCATCAGCACGATTTCCTTGACGCGCACAGCAATCTTCGGCTCGCGGATCAGGGCGGATGCGATGTTGGTCAGCGGTCCGAGCGGGCAGAGCGTGACGGTGCCGGACTCTTCCTTCATCAGCGTTTCGATAATGAAATCGACGCCATGCTGCGCCTGAAGCGGCATGGTCGGGGCGGGTAGGTCGTAACCGTCGAGACCGGTCTTGCCATGGACGTTTTCAGCCGTCACGAGCGGGCGCACCAGAGGGCGGATGGAGCCTGCGAAAACCTTGGTTTCGGGCTTCTTCGCTACTTCGCAGATCGTGCGGGCATTGATTTCCGTGCGTGCCAGCGGGCCGTTGCCTGCAACGGCGGTGATGCCGAGAATGTCGAGTTCCGGGCTTGCGAGCGCCAGAAGAATGGCGACGGCATCGTCCTGACCGGGATCGGTATCGATAATGATTTTACGGGCCATGATGAGGGGCTTTCTGCGTTAAAGCTTTTCCAGCAAAAGTGTGAAGCGGTTTTGCGTTCGGAAAAAGCGTGACAAAGATTTAAACTGCGTTGCGCGCTGCACTGACCGTCTGGTCGACAAGCGCGTCGAAGGAGATTTTCGCCGGGCGGCGCATATAGGTGACGATGTCGTCGGCCAGAAGCGGCTTCGACCACTGTTCAGCGATGATGCCGGAGCCGCGCTGGATGGCGATGACGCAAAGGATCTGCGCGGCATTGCAATCAACGTCGTGGCCGATCCCGCAGACAATTTCCAGCGTTCGATCGAAATCGCCTTCGCCGAACCACAGGGCAATCACTTGCGCCGCTGCATTCGGATAGACGTGAATCCAGTTATATTCGGCATATTCCGCGTCGCATTTCGCCCATGCGTCCTGCCAGTTGTCGGCAGAACGGCAGGCATCGAGTGTGAAAGCCAGAACCGCACCATATTCGGTTTCGGTCGGGAAAAGCGCTGCCGTCGAGACCAGCAATTCGCGCGTGTCGCTGACAGCAAAGGCGCGCGCTGCCATGACGGCGTTGAAAACTTCGCCCAGAATACCGTTTCCGGCATGGGAGATTTCCGCGTCCATATAGGCGAGGCGGGCGGCTTCGCGGGCGCGACCTGGCACGACCATGCCGCAGATGACGCCGCGCATCTGTGCACCGATCCATTCATCGAACGGATTGTCGCAAGTGCCGGTTTCAGGCGCGGTGAGGCCGCGCCGCATGTTGGAAAGTGCGATTGCCTCTGCCGACCAGCCAAGCGGGATCAGCGAGGTCCAGCGCTCGGCAATGTCGGCGCTGGTCACAGCAGAACCCTTGTCGCCGAAGGCCTCCAGAAAGGCGATCTCGAAGGTGATGTCGTCATTATAGGTGTTGGGCTCGCGCACATAATCGCGGATCGGTCCGAAAACCTCCATGATATTTTCCGCCGTATAGCCTTCGAGCGCCGTACCGGCCGCAGCTCCGACAAGCTGTGCCATCCAGGCGGCTGCGGTGCGGTCACGGAAATCATCGGACTGGACGGCATAGAGCACATCGTCAGGCCATTGAACTGTAGCGTCGAATTCGTCCCACGACCCGTAACGCACCGTCTTTTGTGACGGATGATCCGGATCAGGCCGTGCGGCGCGCATCAGGACACGCAGGCGCATGTCGATGCGATAGAGCGTCTCAAAGTCACCGCGTTCAAGTGCCGTCAGCCCATCGCGAAGAAGTTCCTCATAAGGGGCAAGAACAAAGCCCTTGTTTTCCAGCGATTGCAGAGCACCGGCCATCAGGCATTCAGGCGCTGCCGATCCCGGCACATTGCTTTCCCAGAACATCGCCATGAGGTCGTCCTGCGCCTTCATAACGGCACTTGCATCCCAAGTCTGTTCTTCTGCCGTGCGCACCACCGGTTTCGTATCGCGCAGCAGATCACGGGTCAGTTCCCAAGCCTTCATTTCACTCTCATTTCAGTATTCTGGTCAGTATTCTGATCATGCATTTCAGGAGTTTTTCAGTTGCTTTGCGCGCCGCTGACGGCGCGCTGCGTGGATCGTCAGCACGACGACCGGGACGAGATAAGGGATCATCTGCATCAGTTCGAACGGCAGTCCGAGGCTTTGAAGCGTGATGGCGAAAGATTCCGCCGCCGCAAGAACCAGGCTCGCCACAAGCGTGCCCCATGCTGTGCCCTGTCCCATGACTTCCGCCGCAATGGCGATGAAACCGCGACCGGCGGTCATGTTCTGGGCAAACCAGGTGACATAGCCGAGCGACAGATAGGCACCGGCTGCGCCGCCGAAGAGGCCGGACAGGACAAGCGCCATCATCTGCACCCGGCCCGTATGGATACCGGCAGCGCGTGCCGATTTCGGATCGACGCCGGTGGCGCGCAGATGCAGGCCGAAGCGCGTGCGCATCATCAGAAGGCTGACCGCGGGGACGGCGAGAAGGGCTGCGAAGGTCAATATATGAATATTGCCGATGAAGGGCACCGGCAGGCTGGGCAGCGCGCCGCTTTTGAGGGCACCGGACATGCCCTTGTCGCCCGTTGCAAGAAAAAGCCCGAGCGTTGTTGCTGCCGCAGCGGCAATGTTGAGCGCGATGCCGGTCATGATAAGATCGGTACCGAGCCGGTTGACCGAAAGCGACATCAGCCAGCCGAGAGCTGCACCTGTGATGAGCGCGGCCAGCAGGCCGACAGCCGGGCTTCCGGTGGCCGCACTGGCCAGAACGGCAATGAGCGCCGCCGACAGCATCATGCCTTCCATGCCGATATTGAGGACGCCTGCGCGGTCGGAAATCATCACGCCGAGTGCTGCCAGCAGCAAAGGTGTTGCCACGCGCAGGATGGTGCCGATGAAGGATGGATCGAGAGTTTGTGCGAGAACCATGCTCATGGTTGTACTCCGGCCTGCACTACCGCTTGTTCTCCTTCGCGATTGCGAAGGTTGCGGATCAGCCGCAATACGGTCGGATGATTGTGAATGACGCTTGCCGTCGCGCCTACCATGATGGCGGCGGTTACAAGCCCCACCACTTCGGTCGGGATGTTCATGTTGCGCGCCAGTAGATCGCCACCGATCTGCACGAAGCCGAGGAAGAGAGCCGAGGGAATAAGCAGGAACGGATTTTCGCGCGCGAGGATGGCGACGACGAGGCCGGTCCATCCATAGCCGGGCAGATCGAGCCAGGCAAAGCGGGCATGAAGGCCGAGCACTTCCAGCGCGCCGGCCATGCCTGCCACCAGTCCGCCGACAATCTGGGCACGCATGATGATGCGTTTCAGCGGCAGGCCGAGATGATTGGCAAAGCCCGGACTGGAACCTGCGATACGGATATTGAGACCTGAGCGCGTCCAGTAAAGCCAGATGCCGCCAGCGATACAGGCCAGAATGGCGATGATCGAACCGCTATTGAGACGCGTACCGGCAAGCAGACGGTCAAGCTTTGCATCCGGCGGAATCTTGAGCGACATCATCCCGCCCGCAGCCGGATCGCGAATGACATAGTTGAGGACGAACAGGCCGAGAAACAGGAAGGCATAGTTCAAAACGAGCGATGTCACCATTTCCGATGCGCCGAAACGCAGC
Organism: Ochrobactrum sp. A-1; assembly: GCF_022488005.1. NCBI lineage: Bacteria > Pseudomonadati > Pseudomonadota > Alphaproteobacteria > Hyphomicrobiales > Brucellaceae > Ochrobactrum > Ochrobactrum sp. A-1. The sequence continues at coordinate 1,356,338 of NZ_JAKVQC010000007.1, read as the reverse complement.
CGCAACGCCGCCGGGATCGTGCAGGCGAAACTGCCAGCAACCGCGCCGCACAGAATGGCAACCGGAAGCGAGAACCAGCCGAGCGACGGAAGCAGAACGGCACCCGCCACCGCGCCGAGCGCGCCGAGGAAGAAGCCACTTTCCGCACCCAGATTGAACAGGCCGGAGCGGAAAAGAATAGTGATCGCAAGGCCGGTCAGCATGATGGGCGTCGCCGCTTCCACCACATTGCCCATATGGCGAATGCTGCCGAATGGTCCGAGGAAAAACGTCTTGAGAACGCCTGCCGGATTATCCTGCATCAGCGCCAGTGGCACCAGAAGCACGGCCATGATGACGGCGATGACCAGAACGGTCAGGAAGAATGGAATGAGATAGGAAATCAGTCTGCGCATTACGCTGCAACTCTCTGCTTGAGCATGATCTCATCCAAAAAACGCGTTACACTTTTTGGGATCATGCTCGTGTCCCCAGCATATAAGGTCCAAGCACAGCCGGTGTTATGTCTGGTCCGTTTTCCAGAACGGCAACGATGCGTCCGTTGAAGAGAACGACGATGCGGTCGCTCAGGCGCAGCAATTCATCAAGATCGGCGCTGACGAGCAGCACGGCGCAGCCACCCTGCGCCACTTCGTCGATGCGGCGGTGCAGGAAGGCTGCCGCCGAGACGTCGATGCCGCGTGTTGGCTGGTCGGCGATCAGGAATTTCGGATTGGTGGCAAGTTCGCGCGCCGCGATTAGCTTTTGCGCATTGCCGCCGGAAAGGGAATCGAGCCTTTCGGTAATTGCGCCTGCGCGCACCGAATATTGCTTTATCATTCCGTTGACACGGGCCTTGATCGCGCTCCAGCGCAGGAATGGTCCCCAGAAAATCTGCTTGTCGGCGGTAATCGATCCCGTTCCGGCTATCGCGTTTTCGGCAAGAGACAGGCCGGGTGCGCCGCCTTGCGAAAAGCGGTCGGCTGGCAGATAGCCAAGACCTTGTCTGCGCCAGCTTGCCGTGTCAGCGCGCAGCATATCCTCACCGTTGAGGCTGATCGTGCCGCTGGCCGCTTCAGCAAGACCGGAAAGCACCGATACGAGGCCGCGCTGGCCGCTGCCATCGACACCGGCGACACCGACGATTTCGCCTGCGCCGACGGTCAGGTCCACATTCTTGATGCGGTCTGCCGGATCGGCTGCTTTCGTCGTGACACCCTTCATGTCGAGAACGGTTTTCATCGCGCCATGCTTGTGGGCGCGTTGCGGAATGTCGACCGCATGGCCCATGACCATCTGCATGATGGCGTCATCCGGCACGTCGGCAAGCTTTTCCGTGCCTGCAACAGCACCGGCGCGCAATACGGTCACGCTTTCGGCCAGTTCACGCACTTCGTTCAGCTTGTGGGAAATGAAGAGGATGGTAATGCCTTCATCGCGCAGCGACTTCAGCTTGCGCATGAGTTCCTCGATCTCCGGCGGAGAGAGAACGGCGGTCGGCTCGTCGAGGATCAGGAGCCTCGTGCGGCGCGCCAGCGCTTTCAGGATTTCGACCTTCTGCTGGGCGGCGACGGAAAGCGCGCCCGTGATCGCTTCGGGATCGGCGTGCAGATCATATTGCTGCATCAGCGCTTCAACCATTTTGCGCGCCCCCGCGCGGTCGATCAGCCCGGCTTTCACCGGCTCATGGCCGAGAATGATATTTTCGGTGACCGTCAGCGTCGGCACGAGCGAGAAATGCTGGTGCACCATGCCGATGCCTTGTGCTGCGGCATCTTCCGGCGACCAGGACGCAATGTGCTGTCCATCGACGATGATTTCGCCTGCCGTGGCATTTTCGATACCGAACAGGATTTTCATGAGCGTGGATTTGCCCGCACCGTTCTCGCCGCAAATGGCGTGGATGGAGCCTGCGCGGATCGAGAACGATACGTCGCGAAGCGCCTGCGTGCCGTTCGGATAGACCTTGCTCACATCGCGGAAGGCGACGATTGGGCGGAAGGCGACGATAGCATCGCCGCCTTCAATATTTTCAGCTGGATTTTCCACGATCAGGGACGAACCTTGTTGCGGATCGCGTTGAGATCCTCGGTGCTCATGCCGAATGCGGTCGGAACCGTGATCTTGCCTTCGGAAATCTCGTCGGAAGCCTTCTTGATGGCGTCCTTCATTTCCTGCGTGGCCATGGAAGCCATGTTGCCGTCCTGCACGATGCCGACAGCGCCTTCCTTGAGGCCGAGTGCTTCAGCCTTGCCGAATGGCAGGTCTCCAGCCTTGAAGCGTTCATAGGCCTGCAGGAGGCTGACATCGACATTCTTCAGAACGGAGCTGACGACCTGCTTGGCAATCGCCGGATCGCTGTCCTTGAAGATCGCTTCCTGATCGGAATCGACGCCGAGCACATATTTGCCGGTTTCCTTGGCAGCCGAAAGCTGACCGAGGCCGGTCTGCGAAGCGACGACGAAGCCGAGCGACACGTCGGAACGATACTGCGCGAGACCGAGTTCCTTGCCCTTTGCGGCATCCATGAAGGAACCGGCATAGGAAATGGCGATCTTGGCATCAGGCATCACGGACTGCGCACCGGCAATGTAGCCGACGAGGAAGTCATTGATGACCGGAATGTCCATGCCGCCGAGAAAGCCGAGATTCTTGCCGGTATCGCCGAGCTTGCCTTCCTTCAGGAGCGAAGCCGCCAGCATGCCGCCGAGATAGGAACCTTCGTTCTGCTTGTACTGGATGGAATAGACATTGTCGTAGCCGCCTTCTTCATAAGGCACGCTCGCATCATAGAGGATGTATTTCTTGTCCGGATATTGCTGGGCAACCGAACCGACGGTTTCCGACATCTGGTAGGTGCCGCCGATGATGAGGTCCCAGTCCTGTTCCGACGCATCGAGGAACACCGGTTCCCATTTGGTCGGATCGTCGCCGATTTCGAGAATCTTGGTCTCGACGTCGTCGCCATACTTGTCCTTGATCATCTTCATGCCCTTGGCGGCGCTGTCGAAGAACGACTTGTCGCCAAGCGCGCCATTGATGATGAGCAGGATCTTGTCCTGGGCCTGTGCCGCCGTGGTGGCGAACGTGCCCATCGCCGTCGATGCGGCAAGGGCAAAGGCAAGGTGGATTATTCCCCGTCTGGTGGATTTGATCACAACAGAACTCCAATACTGTAGCGTTATAGAGATGGATTTTCTGCTTTGGATAATTTGCCTCCGCCCACAGAACCCCCATACTGACGGCGATCAAACGCTGACGGCGTGTGTGAGTCAATCGCCAAACTTTTTACCCGCTGTGGACAAAGCAAGTCTGTTGCGCCGAATGGAGCTAAAGCTTTCGTTTATTTCAACAAAGCCTGATTGGGGTGCCGCAGCGTCGGATCGAACGGATTGAGCTTTTGCGAGATGATCGCCGCTTCCTTGCGCAGAAGTTCTGTCACCGTCTCCTGACGCTTTTCGGTGAGGCGCGCGGCAAGCGTGCCGATGCTGAGTGCCGCCACAGCTTCACCGTCGCGGTTGAGGACAGGCACGCCGAGACCCGCCATGCCATCGATCATGTTGAAGTTGAAGGTCGCGGCACCTGTGTTTCGCACTTCCTCGATCATGATACGCAGATCGACCTCGTCGATGGTGGCCTTGTCCAGAATGCGGGGCATGTTGAAGCGGATGATTGCCTCGCGCTCCTCTTCCGGCAGGAATGAAAGGATTGCGAGGCTGCCCTGACCAATGCCAAGTGGGACCTTGCCGCCGATATCGCCGGTATAAGAGCGGATCGGAAACGGCCCTTCCACCCGGTCGAGGCAGACTGCATCGAAATTGCTGCGCACCAGCAGGAAAACCGTATCGTTGAACGTGGTCGAAAGCCGCAGCAGTGACGGGCGGGCAATGCTCAATATGCCGTCGCGCTGGCGTGCCTGTGCAGCCATTGCAAAAAACTCCAGCGACAGACGATAGGCTTTCTTGTCGGGAAGCTGCTCAACGAGGTTTTCCGCAATCAGCGTCTTCAGCAGGCGATGCGCCGACGGCTGGCTGAGTTCGAGGTCCCGTGCCAGATCGATCAGTCGCACACCGTCATCCGTGCTGGCGGCCAGACCTTTCAAAATATGGATGGCCTTCACCAGACTTGAGTTAAGCGCGGCGCCGGATTTCGGATTCTCAGATATATCATCCATAAAATTGCTTCCAAATTCTGCATTATGAAAGAAATATATAATTTCTTCCGGATTTGAAAATTATAATTTGCATTCATACGGATTTTTCCGCCATCTAAAACCGTCGCCAATGGGAAGGTCCGGCAAGGCATTGGAAAAGTGCCCGCACGCGGATCGGCGGTTTTGCTTGTAATCAAAGGGAACGCTGCGGCTGCGTAAGCGGCTGGACAGTCATGCGTTCAAACGGACAAGTCGGATCAGCGCTTCAATGCGCGATCAAGCCGCTCCCGCCAGCCAGCCCTATCGAAGAGGCGACGCGAGACAACATCACGGCGCTTCCGCTCCCCCGCACAATTCTGCGGAAGTCATGCCGAGAGGGAGATGCAATGAGCTTTTTGACCCTTTCCGGAATTTCCCGCCACTACGGCAAGTTCGCGGCTGTCGACAATTTCAATCTGACGATTGAAAAGGGCGAGTTCATTTCGCTTCTCGGCCCTTCTGGATGTGGCAAGACCACAACCTTGCAGATGATCGCCGGTCTGGTGCCGCCAACGGCAGGCACGATCACGCTTGATGGCCGCGAAATTACGCGCCTTGCACCAGCCAAGCGCGAATTGGGCGTCGTTTTCCAGAGCTATGCACTCTTCCCGCATATGACGGTTGCGCAGAATGTGAGCTTCGGCCTCGAAATGCGTAATGTGCCGAAGGCTGAGCGCGAAAAGCGTGTGCGCGACGTGTTGGAACTGGTGCATTTGGGCGCACTTGCGGATCGTTATCCGCGCGAGATGTCGGGCGGTCAGCGCCAGCGCGTGGCGATTGCCCGTGCGCTGGTTATCAATCCGCCGGTTCTGCTGCTCGATGAGCCGCTCTCCAATCTCGATGCGCAGCTGCGTGAAGAAATGCAATTCGAGCTGCGCCGCATCCAGCGCACCGTCGGTATCACCACCATCATGGTGACGCATGACCAGGCCGAAGCGCTTTCGATCAGCGACCGCATCGTGGTCATGGAAAAGGGTGTCATCACGCAGGTCGATGCGCCCTACAAGCTCTATGAGCATCCGCATAACCACTTCATTTCCAACTTTGTCGGCAAGTCGAACTTCCTGAAGGCGCGCGCCGAAGGCGATATGATCGCGCTGGCTGAAACGGCGATCCGCTTTCCCGCAAATGGCAAAAAGGTTTCCGGCGAGCTTTCCGTCTTTATCCGTCCTGAAAAGGTACAGCTCGTTGCAGCGAGCGAGGGGCATATCGCCGGTGAAGTGACGACGCGTTATTTCATGGGCGCGCAGTGGTTGCTCGGCGTGACGACACCAGCAGGTCAGCTTTCGGTGGCACTCCCCAATCTCGGCAACCCGCCGCCATCGGAAGGCACATCGGTTGGCCTTAGCTGGAACCATGAAGATTGCCGCATCCTCACCGCAGGGGTGAACTGAGCATGTCGGCCGTCACCTCACAGGATACATCCGCCGCGCCCAAGTGGCAGCGCGATCTGACCCCGCTTTTTCTGGTTGGGCCGTCGACGCTTCTGTTCTTTGCGCTGGTGCTGCTGCCACTCGGCCTTACTGTGCTGCTCTCATTCAACAGCTACAGCTATGACAAGGGCATCGAGAACGTCTACTCGCTTGCCAATTATATCCAGGTTCTGAAAGACCCCTATTACCTCTCGATCTTTTGGCGCACGCTGAAGCTGGCACTGATCACAACCGTCATCACGGTGCTGGTCGGAGTACCGGAAGCCTATATTCTGTCCAATATGCGCAAGCCATGGCGCTCGATCTTCCTGCTGGTCATCATCGGGCCGCTTCTGGTTTCGGTCGTGGTCCGTACATTCGGCTGGAGCATGTTGCTGGGTCGCAATGGCCTTGTGAACAGTGCGCTCGACATGGTCGGCCTGCCGACGACGCAAATCCTTTACAGCGAAACGGCCATCGTCATCGGTCTGGTGCATATCATGCTGCCATTCATGGTGATCCCGGTCTGGACTGTGCTGCAGAAACTCGATCCGTCGGTCGAAGCCGCAGCACTGACGCTCGGTGCTTCACGCCTGACGGCGCTTCGCCGCGTGGTATTTCCGCAGGCAGTCCTTGGCATCCTGTCGGGCAGCCTCATCGTGTTTGCGCTTTCGGCCAGCTCCTTTGCCATTCCGGGCCTGCTTGGTGGACGTCGTCTCAAGATGGCGGCAACCGTGGTCTATGACGAATTCCTGATCGAGCTGAACTGGCCGCTGGGTGCTGCCATCGCCATCATCGTTCTGGTCGCCAATCTCGTCATCATGATTGCCTATAATCGTCTGCTCGAAGGGCAGGCCAAGAAGAAGCTGGGATAAAGCCATGGTCAAGAACGGTCCTTTTGCCCTTTTTTTCCACACGCTGATCGTCATCTTCATGCTGGCGCCGATGGTTGTGGTGTGTCTGGTGGCTTTCACGCCGGAAAACACCTTGACCATGCCGTGGAGCGGCCCAAATGCGGGTCTGTCGCTGCGCTGGTTCACCGCCGTGTTCGCCCACAACGATTTCATGACCTCGTTCTATAACAGCGTGCAGCTTGCCTTCTTCTCGGCAACGATTTCGACGCTTCTGGCCGTGCCGTCGGGGCTGGCGATTGCGCAGTATAATTTCCGTGGTCGCGATGCGCTGAACGCGCTTTTCCTGTCGCCGCTCATCATTCCGCATCTGGTTCTGGGTGTGGCGTTCCTGCGCCTGTTCTCGCTGATGGGCTTTACCGGCTCCTTCGTCTGGCTGGTGGCTGCACATTCGATTGTCGTCACGCCCTATGCGCTGCGCCTCATCCTCGCTTCGCTTGGCAGCATGGATCGCAATGCGGAAAACGCGGCGCGCACGCTCGGTGCGGGTGAATGGACCGTGTTCCGCCGCATCACCCTGCCATTGCTTTTGCCGGGTCTGTCGGGCGGCTGGCTGCTTGCCTTCATCAATTCGTTCGACGAACTCACCATGTCGATCTTCGTCACCTCGCCATCCACGGTCACGCTTCCGGTCCGCATGTATATGTATGCCAGCGAATCCATCGATCCGATGATGGCGGCGGTTTCGGCCCTGATGATCCTCGTCGCCACCGTGACCATGATTATCATTGATCGCATGTTCGGCCTCGACCGGCTGCTGGTGGGCAAGGGCTGAACGGGCAGACCATGACGATTCCGATTTTTCCTTCGGCGGCGCAGTTCCGCAGACGGTATCGGCTGACCGAACAGCCGATCAGCTTCTCGCTTGATGGCGTTTCTTTTGAGGGACGCCGTGGCGACACCGTGCTGACCGCCATTCTCTCCGTGCAGGGAAAGCTGCGTCATACCGAATTTACCGGGGAACCGCGTGCGGGCTTCTGCCTGATCGGCGCGTGTCAGGATTGTCATGTGATGACGGTTGAAGGCCACAAGCTTCGCGCCTGCACCACGCTTCTGGAAGACGGCATGGCGTTTGTGACGGAGCCTGCAATATGAATGCGGCGCTCAATCCGGTTATTGTCGGCGCTGGTCCTGCGGGCGTTCGCGCCGCCGAAACGCTGGTCAAGGCCGGTCTCAAGCCGATCATTCTCGATGAAGGTTTTCGTTCCGGCGGCCAGATTTATCGCCGCCCGCCGCTCGATGACGGACGCAGCTATCGCAGCCGTTATGGGTCGGAAGCGCACAAGGCCGAAGCGCTGCACAAGACTTTCGACACGTTGCGCGGCGCAATTGATTATCGCCCGGAAACGCTCGTCTGGAATATTACGCGGAGTGACGGTGATCGTCTCGATCTCCTGACCAAGGGCGTGCATAGCCAGTTGCCCTATAGCCATCTCATTCTGGCGACCGGCGCGACCGACCGGGTTCTGCCGTTCAAAGGCTGGACGAAGCCCGGTGTCTATACGCTTGGTGCGTCGCAGACGGCGCTCAAGGCACAAGGCTGCACGGTTGGCGAACGCGTGGTGTTCATGGGGTCGGGGCCGCTGCTCTATCTGGTGGCCTGGCAATATCATCATGCCGGCGCCAAGGTTGCGGCGGTGCTGGATACGGCGCCTTTCGCTTCAAAATTCCATCTGGCGCATCTGGCGCTTTATGCGCCGCGCATTGTGGCGCTCGGCGCTTATTATGGCCTGCGTCTCAAGCTTGGTGGCGTGCCGATCCATTATAATGTGCGTCCGGATGAGGTTTTGGGCGAGGGCCATGTCGAAGCCATTCGCTATCGCACTGGCAAGCGTGTTCGCGAGGCTCGGTGCGATGCGCTGGCCTATGGTTTTGCGCTGCGCCCTGAAACCCAGCTTGCCGATCTCGCCGGTTGCGAATTCCGCTTTGAAGAACGTGACCGTGCATGGCTTCCTGCGGCAGACAGGCTTGGCCGTTCAAGCCGCGAAGGTGTTTATGTGGCGGGTGACGGTGCAGGCATTGCCGGTGCGGATGCTGCGGAAATTCGAGGGTCATTGGCCGCGATTGCCTTGCTGCGCGATAGAGGCCTGCCGTTTGACGAAGGCACGGAACGCGGGCTTCTCGCAAAGCTCGATCATATTTATCGCGAGCGGCTTATCGTCGAAAAAGCCTTCCCGTTCCCGCGTGACTGGTTCGACACCATCGCTGGCGATGTACCGCTTTGTCGCTGTGAAGAAATTGCGGTGGATGATGCGAAGGCAGTCATCGGCCAAGCTGATACGCGTGAGATCAACCGGCTCAAGGCGTTGACCCGCGTAGGTATGGGGCGTTGCCAGGGGCGCATGTGTACCGCTGCCGCCGCAGAACTTCTGGCCTCGATGCAGGACAAGACGCCCGCCGAAGCAGGGCGCATCCGCGCTCAGGCACCGGTCAAGCCGATCCCGCTCGGCTTTGGCGCTCCGTCCAAGGAAGGCGCTTCGTCATGACAAGACATCTTCAGGCGGATGCGGTGATTATTGGCGGCGGGATTGTTGGCGGATCGGCTGCGCTTTTCATGCGTCAGGCCGGATTGTCGGTCATCCTGCTCGACAAGGGCTTTTGCGGAGCACAGGCAAGCGGCGTCAATTATGGCGGCGTTCGCAGGCAGGGTCGCGCGCCAGAACAGCTTCCACTTGCGCAGCGTTCGCATGAATTATGGGCGCGTCTGCCGGAACTGATCGGCATCGATGGAGAATATATCCGCAGTGGACATTTGAAACTTGCCCGCACGGAAGCGCATTTCGCCAAGCTTGAAGCCTATGCTGCCCTGGTGCAGCCGCTCGGGCTCGATGTCGAGCTGATCGGCGGCAACGCGGTGCGGGAACGTTTCCCATGGCTTCCGGGCGATGTCGCGGGTGCCTCGCTTTGTGCGGAAGATGGCAATGCCAATCCGCGTCTGGTTTCGCCTGCTTTTGCCCGCGCCGCACTGGCTGCGGGTGCCACCGTACTGGAAAACACGCCGGTCATCGAAGCGCGTGAAACCGGCGACGGTTTTGCCATTCTGGCCGGTGATGGCGTCGAAATCCGTTCGCGTCTGCTGTTCAATTGCGCCGGTGCCTGGTCGGATCAGTTCGCGGCCTCGTTCGGCGAGCCGGTGCCGCTCCAGCGCATCTATCCGTCGATGGTTGTGACCGAGCCGATGCCGTTCCGCCTGCCCATGAGCCTTGGCGAAGAAGGCGGCGGTTTCTATGGCCGCCAGGTCACGCGCGGCAATTATGTGATGGGTGGCGGGCGCGGCACGCCGCTTGAAAACCCGGATTTTTCGCGGCCTTCGGTCAATGCGGCTTCCTCGGTGATGCTGCGTGCAATCGAACTGTTTCCGCATCTCCAACATGCACAGGTGATCCGCTTCTGGTCAGGAACAGAAGCTGAAATGCCGGATGATAATCCGGTAATCGGGCCAAGCCACCGTGTCAAAAATCTTTATCACGCCTTCGGATTCTGCGGTGCCGGTTTTCAGACCGGTCCGGCTGTCGGCGCCATTCTTTGCGATCTTGCCGTGCGTGGCGAGACGGAAACGCCGATCGATGCCTTCCGCATCGACCGGTTCGATATGAACTCAAACCACAAAGGGGAGTAGCATGAAATACATCACCAAAACCGCTCTATTGGCGCTCGGTCTGTCGGCAGCTTTTGCTTCCGCCGCATCGGCTGAAACCAAGACGCTCTATATCGGCATGAATGGCGGCAACATGGAGAAGGCCTATACCGAGCACGTCCTGCCGGAATTCGAAAAGGCCAACGACGTCAAGGTCGTTGTCGTGCCGGGCACCTCGGCAGATATTCTGGCCAAGGCAACCGCGCAGAAAGACAATCCGCAGATGCATGTCATGCTGCTCGACGACGGTGTCATGGTGCGCGCGATCAATGGCGGCCTGTGCCAGAAAATCTCTGACGATCCGGTTCTGGCCGACATTCAGCCGGCCGCACGTCTCAAGGATGACATGGCCATCGGCGTCGATATGGGCATGACCGGTATTGCCTATAACAAGAAGCTTTTCGACGAAAAGGGTTGGGCTGCTCCGACCTCGTGGATGGACTTTGCCGACGAAAAATATGCGAACGCCGTTGTGTTCCAGTCGGCTTCCGCCTCGACTTTCGGCCTCCATGCCTTCCTGATGTTCAACCGCATTCAAGGTGGTGACGACAAGAACCTTGAGCCGGGCTTCGAGAAGTTCCCCGACATGATCGGCAAGAACGTTCTGGAGTTCATCCCGTCTTCGGCCAAGATTTCGGAAATGGTCCAGACCGGCGAAGCAGCAATCTTCCCACTGACCCCAACCGGTGTAAACAACCTGAAGGACAAGGGCATTCCGGTGGAATATGCGCAGCCGAAGGAAGGTTCCGTCGTTCTCGCCGTGACCGAATGCGTGCTGGCAGGCAACAGCGAACCGGAACTGAGCCAGAAGCTCGCTCACTATCTGCTGTCCGCCGATGCGCAGAGCAAGGCGCTCGACCATGGCAACGTTATCCCGTCGAACCAGAAGGCAAAGGCCGGTTCGCCGGATGCGCAGGCCAAGCTCGACGCTTTCAACGGTTACATGAAGACCGCCAACACGCTCGACTGGGATGCAGTCAATGAAGGCCGCCAGCAGCTCAACAGCCGCTGGAACCGCACCATCGAAAAGTAAGATCGGCGACCCGTTCTGAAAAAGCCCGCCTTGGGAAACCGGGGCGGGCTTTTTGCTGCAAGACCGCTTACGCATCGTCCGCTGATATTGTAGCTTGCCCGCAAATCATCCGGGCAAATCGATGGATCGGGGCAAGCGTGAAAAAAGCGGCAGCATTCGCATTCCTTGGAATTCTGGTGGCGGCACCTGCACTTGCAGAAGACAACTGGAAACCCGTCGAGGAAATAAAGACCTACGCAATTGCCGGGAAAACCGGTCCCGAACTTTATGAATCCATCGGTGAGCGTGGCCCGAAGATCGGCGGTGGCAAAACCCGCGTCATCGCCCATACCAGCTATGTTTTAACCTGGGACCGGCAGTTCGACCGTTCCAACAATGCCTGCACGATCCTGTCGGCCACGCCGAAGCTGAAGATCACCTATACGCTGCCGAAGCCCTCGCAGAAACTTGCCTCCCCGGTGAAGGAACATTGGGAGACTTTCTTCGAAGGCATCCGCAAGCACGAGCTTGTGCATGGCGACCATGCCAAGGACATGACACGCGAGATCGTGCGCCGGACTGTTGGCCTGTCGGTTCCAAACGACCCGAAATGCCAGAAAATCCGCAAGGTGCTGATCAAGGAAATCACCGATATGGTGGACGTCCAGCGTGCTCAGGGCCGCGCCTTCGACAGGATAGAGATGGGCAATGGCGGCAATGTCCAGCAGCTCATTCTGGCGCTGGTGAACGGCGGCTGATTTTCTCCAATAGCCTGCGCTCAGTACAGAAATCTGCTATTTTGAACCAGATGGAACATTCCAGAAATTCATGGAATGAAAGCCTATCATGCGCCTGTTTGAACAGAAGCGATTGACTTCCTAACCAGTTAGTACATTTTAGAGGAATGGCGCAGCCGACCGATGCGATTCAGTTCTGAAGTGGGATGGACTGAGGAGGATTGGATTGCAGCTCGCGATGAGGCACAGCGGGGAGCCGGAATGGTTTTCTGACGCGCCTTTCATTGCGATGGTCGGCCCGGAATCGGTCAAGGACTGTGGGGAAAGCGAAGTTTCACCTCGGATGCACGGCGCATCCTGCCGGTGATGCCGCGTCGCTTTCACCCGAAACCGGAAAAGGGGCAGCAGTCTGCAAGCGATGCGTCTGGAGGAGGCTGGGAGGAGGCCTGGAGGAGGAACGTGAAAGCTTTAGTCGATTTTTATTTTACGGCGGCACGGTTCGCCATTGCCTGCCTTCTTGGCTGCATGGTCGTGCTTGTGTTCGGCAATGTGGTACTGCGCTACGCCTTCAATCAGGGCATAACTGTTTCAGAAGAACTGTCGCGCATCTTCTTTATCTGGCTCACCTTTCTTGGCGCGGTGGTCGCCATGCGCGACCATGCGCATCTGGGCGTGGATTCGCTGGTGCGCCGCCTGTCACCTGCGGGCGCGCGCATTGCGCTGGTTGCCGGTCATATCATGATGTTTGGCGCGACATGGCTCGTCCTTTCGGGAAGCTGGACGCAGACGCTTATCAATATTCCGACGCTGGCCCCGGCGACGGGCATGTCGATGGGCTGGTTTTACGGCGCAGGACTGGCCTTTGCCGTCCCTGCACTCCTGATCATTGCGTGGAACGGCTTCGGCATCGCAACCGGGCGGATCGACGTTGCCAAAACGCATTTCGTGACGGACAGCGAGGAGCATGTCACGCCCGTCCCGACCGATGAAGATCGTAAATAGGGCGCACCGATCATGACTTTGCTCATTTTTCTTGCCGCTCTTCTGGTTCCAATGGCGCTTGGCGTCCCGGTTGCCTTTGCGCTCATCATCAGCGGTACGGCGCTGATGATGTATATGGATTTGTTCGACGCCCAGATCGTGGCGCAGAACGTGCTGAACGGCGCCGACAGTTTTCCGCTGATGGCCGTTCCCTTTTTCCTGCTTGCCGGGGAGATCATGAATGCGGGCGGCCTGTCGCGTCGCATCGTCAATCTGGCGCTGGTCATGGTGGGGCATGTGCGCGGCGGTCTCGGTTTCGTCGCGATCTTTGCGGCCTGTGTGATTGCAAGCCTTTCGGGTTCGGCGGTCGCCGATGCGGCGGCGCTCGGCGCATTGCTGTTTCCGATGATGCGCAATGCCGGACACGAACCGGGCCGCGCTGCCGGGCTGATCGCCTCGGCATCGATCATCGCGCCTGTCATCCCACCATCCATCGGTTTCATCCTGTTTGGTGTTGTCGGCGGCGTTTCGATCACCAAGCTGTTCCTGGCGGGGATTTTCCCCGGCCTGATGATCGCCGTCGCGCTGTGCGTGACATGGTTCATCCTTGCGCGTCGCGAACAGTTTGAACTGCCGAAGAAGGCCGAACCCGGTGCACGGATGCGGGCTTTCCTCGACAGTATCTGGGCCTTGATGCTGCCGGTCATCATCATTGTCGGCCTTCGTTTCGGTGTGTTCACGCCAACGGAAGCGGGCGTGGTTGCCGCTGTCTATTCGCTGTTCGTCGCAACCGTGATCTATCGGGAATTGCCGCTTTCACGGCTCTATCCGGCCATGGTGGATGCGGCGAAGACAACCGCCGTGGTGATGTTCCTCGTTGCCAGCGCCAGCGTTTCGGCCTGGATGATTACGGTCGCCGATGTGCCGGGTGAGCTGGCTGAACTAGTGCGTCCTTTGATGGATAACCAGACGCTGCTGCTGCTTGCCATCATGCTTATGGTTGTGCTCGTCGGCATGGCAATGGACATGACCCCGACAATCCTGATCCTGACACCGGTGTTGATGCCGATCATCAAGGAGGCGGGAATCGATCCGGTCTATTTCGGCGTGCTGTTCATCATCAACAATTCCATCGGCCTCATCACCCCGCCTGTCGGCACTGTGCTGAATGTGGTGTGCGGCGTCGCGCGCCTGCCGTTCGAAAAGGTGATGACAGGTGTGCTGCCGTTCCTGATCGCGCAGTTGGTGGTGCTTTTCCTGATGGTGCTGTTCCCGCAACTGGTGACGGTGCCAATGGGTTGGTTCCATTAAGTCAAAGGCGGGCGCAGCGTGAAGCGGCCCTGAAAACATTGAACTTTTGAGTGGGAGGAAGACATGAAGAAACTATTGAAGACGATGGCACTGGGAATGGTGCTGCCCCTGGCCCTGATGACCACCACGGCCATGGCTGAAATCCGTTCGCAGACGATCAAGTTTGCTGCCGCCAACAGCAAGGGCCACCCGCAGGTCACGGGCATGGAGAAATTTGCCGAGCTCGTGAAGGAAAAGAGCGGCGGGCAGATCAATGTGAAACTGTTTCCCGGTGGTGTTCTGGGTAGTGATCCGCAGACGCTTTCCGGCTTGCAGGGCGGCGTCGTGGAAATGACAGTGATGAATGCGGGCATCCTGTCCAGCACCGTCAAGGCATTCGAAGCGGTCGATCTGCCGTTCCTGTTTAACAGCGGCGAGGAAGCCGACAAGGTCATGGATGGCCCTTTCGGCACCAATCTGATGAAACGCCTGCCCGATACGGGGCTGGTGGGGCTTGCCTATTGGGAGCTCGGTTTCCGCAACCTGACCAATAATCGTCATCCGGTCGCAAAACTGGAGGATATTGCCGGGCTGAAGATCCGCACCCTGCAATCGCCGGTTCCGGTTGCCCTGTTCAATGCGCTCGGCGCCAATGCCGTGCCGCTGCCCTATACCGAGCTTTATACAGCGCTTGAAACCGGTACGGTGGATGGGCAGGAAAATCCCAACGCCAACATTATCAATGCCAAATTCTATGAGGTGCAGAAATATCTGACGCTGACCCGCCACCAGTACAATCCGCAGATCGTCATGATCAGCAAGAAGTTCTGGGACCGCCTCAACGACGAGGAAAAGGCAGTGATCGAACAGGCAGCCGTCGAGGCGCGCGACTATCAGCGCAAGGTTTCGCGTGAGCAGGACGCGACGGCGCTAGACGAGATCAAGAAGACCGGAATGCAGGTTACTGAACTGACGCCGGAAGAAACCGCGCGCCTGCGCGATGCGGTCAAGCCGATCATCGAAAAGTTTACTGCCGAAATCGGTGCGGAAACGGTCGATGAACTCTTTGCCGAATTGAAGAAGGTGCGCGGCGGGAATTAAGCCGGTATGGCTCTATATCCGGGCCGATACGAAACAAGATGGTTCCGGGCAGGTCTGCCCGGTTCTGAGCGGAAAACTCCGGTCTGGCCGGAGACAGGAGCGTGACATGAAGACTTCGATAGCAACCGTCTCCATCAGCGGCGATCTCCAGCAGAAACTGGGGGCCATCGCCAAAGCCGGTTTCGACGGGGTGGAGATTTTCGAGAACGATTTTCTCACCTTTGACGAAAGCCCGCGTCAGGTGGGCCAGATGGCGCGCGACCTCGGTCTGGAGATCACGCTTTTCCAGCCATTCCGTGACTTTGAAGGCATGCCGGAACCGTTGCGCAGCCGCACTTTCGACCGCGCGGAGCGCAAGTTCGACCTGATGCAGGAGCTGGGCACCGATCTCGTTCTGGTCTGTTCCAACGTGTCGCCAGCCGCCATTGGCGGCATCGACCGCGCCGCGGACGATTTTCGCGAGCTTGGCGAAAGGGCGGCGCGGCGCAATCTGCGTATCGGTTATGAGGCGCTCGCCTGGGGTCGCCATATCAGCGATCATCGCGACGCATGGGAGATCGTGCGCCGCGCCGATCATCCCAATGTGGGCCTTATCCTCGACAGTTTTCATACTCTGGCGCGCAAGATTGAGGTGAACTCGATCCGCTCCATTCCGAAGGACAAGCTTTTCATCATCCAGATGGCCGATGCGCCGCTGATCGATATGGATCTGCTTTACTGGAGCCGCCATTATCGCAACATGCCGGGCGAGGGCGACCTGCCGGTGCTGGATTTCATGCGCGCGGTGGCTGCGACCGGCTATGACGGCTATTTCTCGCTTGAAATCTTCAACGACCAGTTCCGTGGCGGATCGCCGGCCACCATCGCCGCCGACGGACGCCGTTCGCTGGTCTATCTTGGCGATCAGGTTCGCCGGGTCGAGCCGGACAACAAGCTGACGGTTGCCGCCATGCCGCCCCGCGCAAAGGTGCATCGCGTCGGCTTTGTCGAGTTTGCTACCCATGCCGATGATGCCGAAAGGCTGGTTTCCGCCGTTGGTGCACTGGGTTTCCGGCTGGCCGGAAAGCATCGCTCGAAAGAGGTCGCGCTCTACCGGCAGGGCGACATCAACCTCATCATCAATACGGATACGCGCGGCTTTGCCAGCTCGGCCTATGCCGTTCATGGCACTGCTGCCTATGCCATGGGGCTTGTCGTTGACGATGCGGCTGAAGCCCATGTCCGCGCGCTTGCCATGGGCGCGGAAAGTTTTGAGCAACCGCTCGATCCGGGCGAAATCGCCATGCCTGCCATTCGTGGCGTTGGCGGCGGGCTGGTCTATTTCCTCGATGAGAAGACCGATCTCGGCCGTATCTTCGATATCGAGTTCGAGCCGGTTGCAGGCAATGATACCGGGACCGGCGTCGGCCTCACCCATATTGATCATGTTGCCCAGACGATGAAGTTCGATGAGCTTCTGACCTGGCTGCTCTTTTATACCTCGCTCACGGAATCGCGGAAGTCGCCCATGGTCGATATCGTCGATCCGGGCGGTGTCGTGCGAAGTCAGGTGGTGGAAAACGACGAGGGAACGCTGCGCATCACGCTCAACGGCGCGGAAAACCGCCGCACGCTGGCTGGTCGCTTCATTGCTGAAACCTTCGGGTCGGGCATCCAGCATCTGGCCTTTGCGACGAACGATATCTTTGCGACGGCTGCTGCCTTGCGGGACAACGGCTTCCATACGCTGGAAATCTCTCCGAATTATTATGACGATCTGGAAGCGCGTCTCGGTCTCGATCCCGAATTCACTGACCGGCTCAAGGCTGCGAACGTGCTTTATGATCGCGACGAGAGCGGGGAATATTTCCAGCTTTATAGCCCCACCGACGATCAGGGCTTCTTTTTCGAAGTCGTGCAAAGGCGAGGCTACAAGGGATACGGGGCAGCCAATGCGATCTTCCGCATTGCGGCGCTACGGCGCTACATGCGTCCGGCGGGCATGCCGAAAAGTGCTGCTGCACTCTGAACGCTGAAGGGGAGGACTATGGCAAAGGCACTCGCCAAGGCGCAGCCGCGCAAGAACGATCCCGACGCAACACGCGAGAACATTCTCGACGTTGCGGCGCGGGAGTTCGTGGCATCGGGATTTTCCGGCGCGCGCGTGGATGAAATCGCGGCGCAGACCCGCACGTCCAAGCGCATGATCTACTATTATTTCGGTAGCAAGGACGGGCTGTATCTCGCCGTGCTGGAACGGGCCTACGGCAAGATACGCACACTTGAAAGCTCGCTGTCTCTTGACGATCAGGATCCGGAATCCGCCATGCGCAGCCTGGTGGAAAGCACTTTCGACCATGACGATGCCAATCCGGATTTCGTGCGGCTCGTTGCGGTGGAAAATATTCACCGTGCCGAACATATGGAGCGCTCCGATGTTCTGTCGCGCCAGAATGTAACCATTCTGGAAACGATCGAGAAAATCCTTGAGCGCGGTCGTGAACAGGGCGTCTTTCAACGGCGCATTTCTGCGCTGGACCTCCATATGCTGATTAGCGCGCAGTGCTTTTTTCGTGTGTCCAACAGACATACGTTCGGCGCGATCTTCGGCACCGACCTGATGGCGTCCGACGTGAAGGCGCGGCATCGCCGCCTGATCAGCGACACGATCATCGCCCTTTTGAAAAGCCCTGAATAACGAGGGTCGGCGTGGTCCGATCCTGCGGAGAATAAGAGTTGAGAAGTGAAGTGACCAAGCGTCGTGTGCATGTGGGTCTGATCGGCGCAAATATTCAGCGTTCGCTCTCGCCTGCTATGCATATGCGGGAAGGCGAAGCCGCAGGGCTGGCCTATCGCTACGATATTATCGACATCGCCGAAAACGGACGTTCGGCACGTGATCTGCCGGTACTTGTCGAGGATGCCGAAGCTGCGGGATTTGCGGGGCTCAATATCACGCATCCCTGCAAGCAGGCTGCGGTGGCACTGGTCGATGAACTTTCGCCCCATGCCTTGGCCCTGCAATCGATCAACACGGTGGTGTTTTCCGATGGCAGGCGCATCGGTCACAACACCGACTGGTGGGGCTATGCGGAAGGGTTTCGCCGAGGTCTGCCGGGCGCATCATTGGAACGTGTCGTGCTGCTCGGGGCAGGCGGGGCAGGTGTCGCCGTTGCCTATGCGCTGGCGGAAATGGGCGCGCGCGAGGTCCATATCTTCGACCTCGATGCCGCAAAGGTCGATGCCATAATCGGCAAGCTTGTTTCTGTGCAGCCGCAATGCAGTTTCATTGCCGGGGCTGATCTGGCGGAAACACTGGCAGGCGCGTCCGGGCTGGTCCACGCAACGCCGACGGGAATGGATGCGCATCCGGGTCTGCCGCTTGAGCCTGAACTGGTGCAGCCGCACCTCTGGGTTTCCGACATTGTTTATTTCCCTCTGCAGACAGCGCTCGTGCAGCTTGCCAGGGAGCGCGGATGCCGCGTGCTCGACGGGGGTGGTATGGCCGTGTTTCAGGCGGTCGGCGCTTTTGAGCTTTTCAGTGGCATCAAGGCTGCCCCCGACCGGATGCTTGCCCATTTTGCGCAATTGCAGGCAAGGGTTTAAACCGGTTTTCAGCCTGTCATTTCAAAAGGTGCGTCGGTCTCCGGCGCACCTTTTTCTATTCCGAAGCTTCGGGAATTGATGACGCGTCGCTTTCAGATCGTTTATTAAAAATATTCGGATTGTTGACAATATATCGGTTGCGTGTTTAGCTTAATATATTCTTTCCCCGCCAAATGAGGGAAAGATAAAGCTAAGTAAGGGGAACTAAAATGATCAATAGACGCGCAGTTGTTAAGACTGCGGCGCTAGGCGCCGTTTCTATATTTGCGCTCATGTCCGCATCGGCCTCCCAGGCTGCGGACAAGGAGCTGAAGATCGGTTTCGTCGGTGTCACCAGCGGTCCTGCGGCGGCCTGGGGCACATCCAATGTCCGTTCGATGCAGGTTCGTGCCGATTGGCTCAACGAGCAGGGCGGCGTGAAGATCGGCGACGATACCTACAAGATCAAAGTCGTCACCTTCGATGACCAGAAAGACCCGAAACGCGCCATCGCCGGTATGGAAAAGATGGCGCAGGAAGGCGTCCATTATGTGGTTGGCCCGAATGTCGATGACGGTGCCGCCGCTGTTCGCCCTGTCGCGGAAGCCAAGGGCATCATCTATTTTCCTTATTCCTTCCCGAAGGAACTTTATACGCCGCCAGCATCCAACGCCGTTCTTGGCATGATCGCCAATTACCAGTCCGGCCCGGCGATTTATAAGTATCTGAAGGAAAACAAGGGCATCAAGACGGTTGCCTTCGTGGCTGCCAATGAATCCGATCCCCTGAGCCAGCGCGATAGCGGTATTGAAGCCGCCAAGGCGCTCGGTCTCGAAGTCGTCTCGACCAATGATGCCTATCAGAACGATACGCGCGACTTCACGCCGGTCCTGACGCCGATCGTCATGCAGAAGCCGGACCTGCTGGTTCTCTCGGGCGTTGCGCCTGGTAATGCGCCGCTGCTCATCCGCGCTGCGCGTGAGCTTGGCTATCAGGGTTTCATTTCCACCGAAACCGCACAGGATGCCAAGGTTCTGGAAGAAGGCGCGGGCGAACTCGCCAATGGCTTCATCTCGGTCGGCGGCGCTTCCACGCCGGAAATCGCATCCGACGCGATGAAGGAATTCGTCGACCGCTATACCAAGGCTTACGGCGAGTATAATGACGAGTCCAACACCAAGGTCTATGCGCTTGAATATATCGTGGAAACGCTGAAGGCCAATCCGGCGGCGGTCGATAATGTCGAGGAATTCAAGAAGACCATGGACACGTTCTCCGCGCCCAATCCTTTCGTCAAGGGTGATGGCGACGGTTCCAAGCTGACTTACGTTGGCACCTCGTCTTTCACGCAGAAACGGCAGATCGGCATTCCGATGGTCGTGACGGAATACAAGGACGGCAAGTTCGAAACGCTTTTCGTCGGTCAGGTCGATTAACAAATCGACCTGAACAACCCGAAGCAGAAGAGGGGTACTTCTGCTTCGGGCCTCCCAATCGTCATGAACTGTCACGGAGTTTTGGGCCTGTTGAAAGCAGGTCCGATGCTTCGCACGAGGGAGTCTGCCTTCATGGAACAAGTGATAGCCAATGGGCTATATCTGGGTGCGCAATATGCATTGATCGCGTTGGGTCTGACGCTGATCTTCGCACTCATGAACGTCCTCAATTTCGCCCACGGCCAGATGTATGTGCTGGGCGGTTTCGTCACCTATACGGTTTACGGGCAACTCGGCCTGCCGTTTGTTGTCGCTCTTCTGGCCTCCGCCATCACATTGATGATCGTCGGCGCGCTGATCGAAAAATTTCTTTTCCGGCCGGTCATCAAGCGCAGTCTGCGTGATGAAAGCACGATGCTGCTTGCTGCCGCAGTCGCCTTTTTCCTCGACGCGGTGATCCTGCTTCTGTTCGGTGAAAAGCAGCGCGGCGTGCCGAAGATCGTCAATGGGGTCTTCGTGTCCGACTGGTTGATAATGCCATATGACCGTATCCTGATCGGTGTGCTCGCCGTGGTTTTCATCGCAGCTTTCGTTCTTTTCATGCAGTACACAAAACCAGGTCGTGCCATGCGCGCGCTCGCCCAGGACCGCGTGGCCGCACAGTTGATGGGCGTGAATGTCGACCGTTATTCCATGATAGGCTTCGCGCTGGGAGCAATGCTTGCGGGTCTGGTCGGTGGATTGCTGGTCGCCATTACCGGCGTCAATTCCGGCATTGGCGGCGCCATTTCCATCAAGGCTTTCATGATGGTGATGATCGGCGGTGCAGGCGTCGTCAGCGGCGCGATTGCCGGTGGCTTCATCCTCGGCATGATGGAATCCGTCGGTCTGACGGTGCTGCGCTCCTATGGCGATATCACCTATCTCGTCATCTTCGCGGCATTGATGGTGTTCCTGAGCATCCGTCCGAATGGGCTGATGGGCAAGCCTTGGGGTTGAGGGGGCAATCATGACAAAGACAACAAAGCTTATCGGCGTTGCTGCATTTCTGGCCCTGATCTTCATCGGTATTCCGGTCCTGATCGAGGCAACCGGACGACACGACCTCTACTACACGCTGACTTCTGTGGCGCTTCTCTCCATCGTCAGCGGCGGGGTATGGCTCACCTTCTATATCGGTCGCATCAATATCGGTCAGGGCGCCTATGCCCTCATGGGCGGGTATGTCTCAGCAATTCTGATGGTGAAATATGGCGTCTCCTTCTGGCTGACGCTGCCGCTTGCCGGGCTGTTCTGCGCTTTCGCCAGCATCCTGATAGGCCTGCCGATCCTGCGGCTTCGTGGCGTCTATTTCGCCATGGTCACGCTGGTTCTGACGGAAGTTGCCCGCCTTCTGGCAATGGCGCTGCCGATTACCAATGGTGCCAAGGGCATGGTCAGCATCCCGATGCCGGGCGGCATATCGCTGTTCGGCCTGACCATCCTGCCGGATTTCGCAACCTTGCAGAACCCACGCGCAGCCTTCTATTTCGTCTCCATCGTGCTGATGGTGCTGTGCTTTGCCGGACTTTATCGCCTCATCAATTCGCGCATCGGCGGTCTTTGCCAGTCGTTGCAACAGAATGAGGAGCTTGCTTCGTCGATTGGCGTCAACATCACCAATCTGCGTGTGCTGGCCTATGCGATCTCGTCGTTTCTCGGCGGACTTGGCGGCGCGATGTTCGTTGCGATCTCGCAGTCGATCTACCCGTCGAGCTTCACCGTCACGGACTCGGTCAATTTCATGCTCAACTGCTTCCTGGGCGGACTTGGCTATGTGTTCGGCCCCATCATCGGAACCTTCGTTCTCTATTTCGGCTGGGACTTCCTGTTCCAGACCGGCAAGTTCCAGCTGCTCATCTTCTCGAGTGTTCTCATCATCCTGATGCTG
The DNA here is from genome assembly GCF_022488005.1 of Ochrobactrum sp. A-1. Taxonomy (NCBI): domain Bacteria; kingdom Pseudomonadati; phylum Pseudomonadota; class Alphaproteobacteria; order Hyphomicrobiales; family Brucellaceae; genus Ochrobactrum; species Ochrobactrum sp. A-1. The sequence continues at coordinate 1,334,156 of NZ_JAKVQC010000007.1, read as the reverse complement.
TTCCTGCCCAATGGCATTCTCAGCCTCAGACTGACCGGAAAGAAGGGAGTGGGATCATGAGCGATCTTCTGGAAGTCAAGAACCTGACCAAACGCTTCGGCGGTCTGGTGGCGGTCAACGATGTCTCCTTCTCGGTGGGTGAAAAGGAAATCCTGTCGGTCATCGGGCCGAACGGCGCGGGCAAGTCCACGCTGTTCAAGCTGATCGCCTCATTCCTCAATCCCACGACTGGCGAGGTCCGCTTCAAGGGCGAGCGCATATCGGGTCTGGCGCCGCATATCGTGGCACGAAAGGGCGTGGTGCGTACCTTTCAGGAAACCACGATCTTCAAGGGCATGACGGTGCGCGACAACGTGATCGTCGGTCACCATCTGCGCGCCAAGGCGAGTTTTCTCGGTTGTTATGTGGGTTCAAGCCTTGCCCGTCGGGATCAGGAAGAATTCGGGCGTTCCGCCGATGAAATCCTGCAGTTTCTGGGCCTGTGGAAGCAGCGGGATGAAGTTGCGCAGAATCTGCCACACGGCCATCTCCGGGCGCTTGGCATTGCCATTGGTCTGGCGACGGAACCGAAGATCCTGCTTCTGGACGAACCCTTTGCCGGGATGAACCACGACGAAACCGTCAAGGCGGTGGAAATGGTGCGCGCGGTCCGTGACCGGGGTGTCACGGTGCTGTTGGTGGAACACGACATGCCGGCAGTGATGAATATTTCCGACCGGATCGTTGTCATCAATTTCGGGCAGAAGATCGCGGAAGGAACGCCGAAGCAAATCCAGGAGAACGAGAAGGTGATCGAAGCCTATCTCGGCGCAGAAGACGAAACGATTGGATACTGACCATGGCAGAGCTTCTCAAAGTTTCCGATGCCGAACTCTATTACGATCACGTCTATGCGCTGAAAGGTGTTTCCCTGAGCGTTCAGGAAGGGGAGACGGTTGCGCTGATCGGTGCCAATGGTGCAGGAAAATCTTCGATCCTGCGGGCAATCACAGGACTGAAAAAGATCCGCAAGGGTGAGATCCACTATGAGGGTCGCAGGATCGATGGCACCCGGTCAGATGAGATCGTCAGGATGGGGATTGCCATGGTGCCGGAAGGCCGCCGTGTCTTTCCCTATATGAGCGTGCACGACAATCTCATGATGGGAGCGTTCACCCGCTCCAGCAAGGCGGAAATTGCCAACACGCTGGAGATGGTTCTGGGGCGGTTTCCGCGCCTGAAGGAGCGTTATTCGCAGGCCGCGGGCACGATGAGCGGCGGCGAGCAGCAGATGCTGGTCATCGGGCGCGCGCTCATGGCCAAGCCGAAGCTTCTGCTTCTGGACGAACCCTCTCTCGGGGTCGCGCCCAAGCTGGTGCAGGACATCGCCCGCTCTATCGTTGCCATCAATCGCGACGAAAAGGTCAGCGTTCTTCTGGTCGAGCAGAATTCGCGCATGGCGCTCCGCATCTCCCAGCGCGCCTATGCGCTGACGACCGGCAAGATCGTCCTGTCCGGCAATTCGGCAGAACTGGCGACAGACGATCGGGTCAAGAAACTCTATCTGGGCGGCGAGATTTGACGCCAGTGTCCGGTGAATGATTAGGCAGAGTGTCCGAAAGACGCTCTGGACCATCCAGAACGAAAACAAATATTTCGATGGTTCGAGGAAAATGGAAATACTTGTCATCAACCCCAATACAACTGCATCGATGACGCACAAGATCGGCGAGGCCGCGCGCAGCGTGGCAGGTGCCGGCACGACAATCATCGCAAGCAATCCCGCCGACGGTCCGCCGAGCATCGAAGGATATTTCGATGAGGTTTTTGCCATTCCCGGTATGATCGGGGAAATGCAGAAGCGCCCGACCGCCGACGCCTGCGTCATTGCCTGTTTCGACGATACCGGCCTTGACGCTGCACGCTGTGCCGGAACCATGCCGGTGATCGGTATCGGAGAGGCGGCCTTTCACATGGCAAGCCTGATTGCCGGAAAGTTCAGCGTTGTCACCACATTGTCGCGTTCGGTGCCGGCCATCGAGCATAACCTCTCCCGCTATGGCCTCATATCACGCTGCGCCCGTGTTAGGGCTAGCGACGTGGCCGTGTTGGACCTCGAAATTCCGGGATCGGACGCACGTAACAAGGTGTCGAACGAGATCGCGAAGGCGATCCGGGAAGACCATGCCGAAGCCATCGTGCTTGGTTGTGCGGGCATGGCCGACCTTGCCGCTTCCCTTTCAAGGGAGCACGGATTGCCGGTCATCGACGGCGTCACCTGTGCGGTGAAGCTGTGCGAAAGCCTTGTAGGGCTCGGCTTGCGGACGTCCAAACTGGGAGGTTATCAGCCACCGCGAATGAAGGGCTTTCAAGGTATTTTTGAACCCTTTTCGCCCCGAAACTGACTATTCACGCGAGTATTGGGCAGAAAAACTGATGTTCGGGTGATTTCAATCGGGTTTGTACATCAGAATTCGCGACATTGTTGACACTCGCGGGACCTGTGTTCGATATGTAAGAGAATAAATAGCGGATTTGCGGATGCTGTATCGCCTGATCGCATTCACCCTTTGAACAACTTATATTGGATGACGATGAACCTGGCTGCGACCAACACGACAGACCAAAACGGCGGCAATGCGCGCTGGCTTCCGGTCTATAACGGCTTGCGCGAAGCGGTTGTAAGCCATCGTCTGCTTCCGGGCACCAAGCTGCCGGAGGACGAGCTGGCGACGATCTATTCCGTCAGCCGCGCCTTCGTGCGCTCTGCCCTGCAGGCGCTGGCCCATGACAGGCTTGTGCGGTTGGAGCCCAATCGCGGTGCCTTCGTGGCCGAGCCGTCACGCGAGGAAGCGCGCGAAGTGTTCGAGGCGCGTTTGCTGATCGAGCCGCAGGTGGCGGCTCTTGCAGCGAAGGTCATCAAGCCCGAGCAGGTCAAGCAACTGCGCCAGCATCTCCACGACGAGCATGCGGCGCTTCATGCCGGGCGTGACAGCGAGGCGATCATGCTGTCGGCGCTTTTTCACACGCATCTGGCCGAGATTTCGGGGCACTCGATCCTGGCGGGTTTCGTCGGCGATCTGCTGCCGCGTTCCTCGCTCATCATTTCGCTCTATTGGGAACGGCGCGAGACGACCTGCCAGAGCGACGCGCATCATGCGCTGGTCGATGCCATCGAAGAGCACAGAGCCGACGACGCCGCAGCCTTGATGAAGACCCATATTCTCGATCTTCTGGCGGGGCTCAATCTTGAGCGCGTCGAAAAAGAACAGAAACGCCTCTCGGATATTCTGCGTTAGAGTGCATCCGGCAGGCGTGGAAAGTGTGCCATCACGCCGTCGAGGGAGACCCATTCGTGCTTCGATTGCTCGAACACAGACAGGGTGGGCGGGGCAAAAGCCGGATCGGCAAAGGAACCGACCGCTACGCCGATCACGGATGGAGCAGCTTCGGGCAGCCAATAAACGGTTGAGCCGCAACTTGGACAGAAATGCATCCGGACCTTGCGACCGCTCTCGGCTGTCCGCACGAATTCTGCCGATGTGCCTGAAATTTCAACACAGTCTATCGAATAAAAAGCATTCGCACTGAAAGGCGAGCCCGTCCTTCGCTGGCAGGCGAAGCAATGGCACAGGGCCGTCAATTGTGGCGGCTCATGAGGCGTTACCGTCAGATTTCCGCATGCGCATTGAGCATAGGTCATGGATTTCTCCTGCAAGGTGAGATCGCATCGTCTGAAATGGAATTGGGATATTGCCCAAATGGCCAGAGTGGGCCGGAAGGAGCTGGCGAGGGCTTCGGGTTCGGCTGCAATTCTGGCAGCATCTGAACCGAATACTGTGCATTATCATCTCTCTGCACTCTATCCGCAAGCTCGGCTGGATAGAATTTCTCCCGCTTGCTTTTGCGCAAGATATTGCGGACGTTGTTGTCGGACTCCCATTCGGGAGAACACATGGGAGGAAAGATATGCAGCATTACAGGCAGCATTACAGACTGAAATCGCTTTCCCTTGCCGCTGTCATTGCCGTTGCGGGCCATCTGCCTTCGGCCTACGCGGCATCACCAGCGCCAGCAGAAGGCCAGAATGGCATGGTGGTTACGGCCCAGCATCTTGCCTCGCAGGTCGGTATCGATGTGCTGAAGAACGGCGGCAATGCAGTCGATGCGGCTGTCGCCGTCGGCTACGCGCTGGCGGTTGTCTATCCGACGGCCGGTAATCTCGGCGGGGGCGGCTTCATGACGATCCGCTTCAAGGACGGAAAGAGCACTTTTCTTGATTTTCGCGAGCGCGCGCCGCTCGCCGCCACCAAGACCATGTATCTGGACAAGGATGGAAAACCCGTCGAAGGCGCCAGTACTGAAACCTATCTCGCCATCGGCGTGCCAGGCACGGTGGCTGGCCTTGAGGAAGCGCGCGAAAAATATGGCACCCGCAAGCGCGAGGAGTTGATCGAGCCAGCACTGAAACTTGCCAAGGACGGCTTCACGCTGGAGCTGGGCGATATTCTCTCCTTTGCCGATGGCAATGAAAGACTGGCGAAAGACCCGGCAGCGGCGAAAATCTTCCTGAAAGACGGCAAGCCGCTGGGCTTGGGCGAGAAGCTTGTTCAGCCGGATCTGGCGAAATCGCTTTCGGCCATTTCGGAAAAGGGCACGTCGGCTTTCTACCAGGGCGATATTGCCGATCTGATCGTCAAATCGAGCAAGGAAAATGGCGGCATTCTCGCCAAGGCCGATTTCGAGCAATACAAGGTCCGTGAGCTGGAACCGGTCAAGTGCAGCTATCGCGGCTATGACATCGTCTCATCGCCGCCGCCTTCTTCCGGTGGACTGATCATCTGCGAAATCCTGAACGTGCTTGAGGGCTATCCGATTTCCTATCTCGGCTACGGCTCGGCAGAAACCACGCGTTTGATGGTGGAAGCGATGCGCCATGCCTATGTGGATCGCAACACGGCGTTGGGCGACCCTGATTTCGTCGACAATCCAATCGAGAAGCTCACCAGCAAGGCCTATGCCGCAGAAATCCGCAGTCGTATCGATCCTTATCGCGCCGGTGTCAGCGAGGCGCTGAAACCGGCCGAATTCAAGGAGTCCAACGAAACCACGCATTATTCCATCGTGGACAAGGACGGCAATGCGGTCGCCGTGACCTATACGCTGAATGGATCGTTCGGCACGGCCAAAGTGGCCGAAGGCACCGGCATTCTCCTCAACAACGAGATGGACGACTTCACCATCAAGCCGGGCGTGGCCAATCTCTACGGTCTCATACAAGGCGAAGCAAATGCCATCGAACCGCGCAAGTCACCGCTGTCCTCGATGAGTCCGACCATTGTGTCGAAGGATGGCAAGCCGTTCATGGTCATCGGCAATCCCGGCGGTTCGCGCATCATCACGATCACGCTTGAGGCAATCATGAATGTGATCGATCACGGTATGGACATTCAGGAGGCGATTGACGCCCCGCGCATCCATCACCAGTGGCTGCCCGACCGCGTCTATACGGAAGCGAACGCGCTTTCGCCGGATACGATCCGGTTGCTCACCGGTATGGGCTATACGGTCGGTGAAGACGCTGACTGGCCGGTCTGGGGTGAGGCAGCGGGCATTCTTGTCGGTGGCAAGGATATGGCAGCCATCGAAAAGGGCGGCGACAACCGCTATTATGGCGCCATAGACAGCCGTGCCGTCGCTGGTGCTGCATTAGGGTACTAAAACTGAACCACTTCGGCGGTAGCTGAGGGCATAGAAGCGAGGAGACGAGATGACGTCACGTCTCCTCGCTATTGAGGCTGATCAACCAGCGCTTCTGTCGGTTATCCGTGCAGTCTTCAATATTTCGATCACCATTTCCGATGCCTTGTTGAGCGAACCGACCGGCAGAAACTCGTAAATCGAGTGGAAGTTATGCGCGCCGCAGAACAGGTTGGGGCATGGCAGCCCTTTTTCGGATAGCACCGCACCGTCATAACCGCCGCGCATAGGCAGCGGTGTCGGTGTCACGCCTATTGCCTTCATGGCCTGAAGGGCAAGCACGACCGGGTAGCGATTTTCGCCCTGCAGGCTTTCGGCGGCGTTCCGATAGACAGCCTTGTAGTCTACATGAACTGTGCCGTCGCCATGGAGCTGGTTGAAACTTGCGGCGAGGTTCTCGATGAACGCACGACGTGTTTCGTAACCGTCCTTCGTGAAATCCCGGATATCGATAATGAGGCTTGTCTCGGCAACGGTCCCCTGAATGCCCTTGGCCCAATAATAGCCTTCAGTGCCTTCCGTATATTCCGGGCGTTCGCCGCCTGGCATCATTGCAATGAATTGCTGAGCATAGAGAATGGCATTGCGCAATTTGCCCTTCGCCGACATCGGATGGGCTGGCTGGCCCTTGAAGGTGAGGCGGAATTCACCGGCGTTCCAGTTCTCATACACGATCTCGCCAACCGCACAGCAATCGAGCGTATAGGCGAAATCGGCTTTCAGTGACGCGACGTCGAGCGCCTTGGCTCCAAGCAACCCGATTTCCTCATCGGGAACAAAGACGACCTTGACTGTGCCGTGCTCGATTTCGGGGTGAGTAGTCAGGAGCTGCATGGCATGCATGATCTCGGCGATGGCGGACTTGTTATCGGCGCCGAGCAGGCTGGTGCCGTCCGTCACGATGATCCTGTCTCCGACATAACGTTCCAGCTCGGGAAATTCGGCAAGTCGCATGACGGCGCCAGTCGCTTCATTGAGCAGGATATCCCCACCCTGATAATCGACCACATGGGCGCGGGTGTCGGTCGTATATTCGCTGGACGTATCGAGATGGGCGACCCATGCAATCGTCGGGAACTGCTGATCGGCATTCGAAACATTGGCAGGCAATGTGCCAACAACGATCGAGTGGTCACGCTCTTCGACTTCCATGCCCATGGCGCGCATTTCGCTGGCGAGCAACTTTGCGAGATCGGTTTGCCCTTCGCTCGACGGGAGTTTGCCTGCATTCGGCACAGCGGTTGTGTTGATGCGGGTATAGGCTAGAAAGCGGTCTACGATATCCATCTTGTTTTCTCGGCTAGAGCATTTCCAGCAAAAGTGCGAAGCGGTTTTGCGTCGGATAATGCGTAAAAACAAATAGATAGAGCATTTTCAGCAATTCGGTTTAAATTGAAAATGCTCTATTGGTCAACTTGGCTCGGATTTCATCTGAGCACGAAAGAAGAATAGCGGGCGTTTAGGCCCGCCACCCGGAATTTATCGCCAGTTGTCGAACCGGCGCAGGAAAAGACTTATTCCTCGATGTCGACGTCTTCGAAAAGATAGCCGCCAAAGGGATCGATGCGGAAGTCTTTGACTTTCTTGCTGATCGGCTGTTCGACGATCTGATGGGCGATTGTCAGCCAGGGGGCCTGTTCCTTGAAGACGACCTGCGCCTGCTCATAGAGCTTGGTGCGTTCTGCCTGATCGGTCGTCAGCTTGGCTGCCTGAATGAGCTTCTCGAAATCCTGATTGCACCAGTTTGCGCGGTTTGCGCTGCCGATGGCCTGACAGCTCAGAAGGGCTGCGAGGAAATTGTCGGGATCGGCGATGCCACCGGTCCAGCCAAGCATGACGGCGCCGTCGCGATCCTTTTCCAGCGAACGCTTGAGATATTCACCCCAGTCATAGGTGACGATTTCCGCCGTTACGCCCACCTTGGCGAAGTCGGACTGCATAAGTTCGGCTGCGCGGCGCGCGTTCGGCATATAGGGCCGCTGCACGGGCATCGCCCAGATTTTCATCTTCAGGTCTTTGACGCCCGCTTCATCAAGCAGCTTGCGCGACTGTTCGGGGTCATAAGGATCATCCTTGACGTTCTTGTTGTAGCCCCAGACACTCGGCGGCAGCGGATTGACCGAAACGACTGCCGAGCCGAGATAGACTGCATCGATGATCGCGGCCTTGTTGACCGCCATGTTCAGCGCCTTGCGGACACGTACGTCGTCAAACGGCTTCTGTTGGGTGTTATAGGCAAGGAAGGACAGATTCAAACCTTCCTTGTGCAGCATCTCAACAGCCGGGTCCTTCTTCATCTCCGCAATATCGGCAGGGTTGGGAGCGGCGATGACATGGCACTCGCCCGACTTCAGCTTCTGATAGCGCACTGCCGCATCCGGTGTGATCGCAAAGATGAGATTGTCGATCTTCTGCTTGCCTGCCCAGTAGTCGGGATTGGCCTGATAGCGGATGGCGCTATCCTTCTGATAGGCGACAAACTGATAAGGGCCGGTTCCGACTGGCTGCTGGCTGAACTCCGTAATACGGCCTTCCGCAACGAGCTTGTCGGCATATTCCTTGGACTGAATGACGGCGAATGTCAGCGACAGTGTCGAGATAAAGGTCGCTTCGGGATGCGCCAGCACAAACTTGACCGTGTGATCGTCAATCTTTTCGATTTTCTCGATCAGCGAAGGGAAGGAATAGGCCCCGAATTGCGGCCATGCGCCCTGATTGTAGTAGGGATTGTCTTTGTTCCCCTGACGGTCGAACGTGAAGATCACATCGTCCGCATTGAATTCACGCGTCGGGGTGAAAAAACTTGTGGTGTGAAACTTCACGCCTTTTCGCAGATGAAACGTATATTCCTTGCCGTCGGCAGAAACGTCCCAGCTTTCCGCGAGGCCGGGTTCCAGCTCCGTCGAGCCGCGCTTGATCTTGATAAGTCCATTGGAAACATTGCGCGCCGACGCGTCATATACGGCGCCAGACGTCGTCTGCGCTGCATCGAACATTTCAGGAGATGCCTCGGAGCAATAGATCAATGTCTTCGCAAAGACCTGTCCAACTGCCGTGCTGTTGAGCGCAGCCGCGACCAGCGCGGCTGAAAATAGTTTTCCGTAAGTATTCATGAGGCTGCATTCCCTTGCTGGCGACGCGACCGACCTTCGGCGGTGTGTTGTTCAGTATCGACTTTTCGAGATGATTCTAAACAGCGGTGCAATTTTATATGAGCGCGCAAAGGCTCGCGAAGCAAGCTCAAAAGGTTCGGGCGGCATGCCTGGAAAGGGATTAACCGGCGCTGCCGGTCCCGGGAATTTCAGGGATCATCTGGCGCAGCAGGTTTCGCAAGATCGAACGCACGGCGACCGTGGCCGCAGATTGTTCACGGTCGCGGGGCGTGATGAGGCGAACCTCACGCACGATGGCCGGGTCTGTCAGGGGGCGGGCCACGATGCCACGACCGCGCAAGGCGGTGAATGCATAGGCGGGCAGGACAGCGATACCTGCGTCGGCTTCAATCAACGATAGCACCGTATGGACTTGATTGACCTCCATATGAGGGCGAAGCGACAATTTCGTCTGTTCGAAGCCAATTTCGGTCAAAAGCCGGATGTTGCTTTTCTGTGTGAGCGTGATGATGGGCTGATTATCGAGTTCGGACCAGGCGACCTGTTTATATCCCGCAAAATCGTGATGGGGTGATACGAAAATCATCAACTGATCGCGCAGTGCCGTCTGGCTTTCGACGTCCGAATCTTCCCCGGAAAAAGTGCCGACACCGAGGTCGCAACGCCCGTTGCGAACCTGTTCGATGACCACTTCAGGCCCGACATCCTCGATCTTGATGACCAGGTTGGGATGCTCGTCCGCCACGCGGCGAACCAGATGTGGAAGCACTGTCGTGCACAGCAATGGCGGGGCGGCGATACTGACTTGGCCGCGCCGTAATTTCCCCAGATCGCGCACAACTTCGGCGGCACGATCAATCTCTGCAAGACCGGCAAGCGCACCCTCGGCAAAGGCGCGTCCTGCATCGGTCAGGCTGACGCGTCGTGTCGTCCGGTCGAAAAGCCGTGCATCCAGCACCGTCTCCAGGTCGCGGATCGTATGGGAAAGATTGGCCTGGGTTGTCCTGACACGTTCGGCGGCGCGGGAAAAATTTCCCAGTTCGACCACGGCCTGAAAACATTCGATCTGGCGGAGAGTGGGGCGCATCGGATCACTTATGAGTTTTTGTTTATGAATATATTCTACTTACAAGACTTCTCGAATGAAAGAAAGTCAGGCTCGATCAGGAAGACGCGGGTTTGGAGTGACCCGCCCCCGAAGCGAGGATTCCGATGAAGTATGACCGCCAGAACGCCAAGGCCCACTCACGCGCTACAATGCGCGGTATCTGGGCTGCGGCAAACACACCTTTCAACGAGGACGGATCGATCGATGAAGGCGGCTTTCGCAAGAATGTCGACCACTGGATCAACGACCTGGGCATTGAGGGACTTTTCGTCGCGGGAAAGCAGGGCGAATTCTTCTCGATGTCGGTTGACGAGCGCAAGCGCATGTTCGATCTGGCTGTCTCGGCGGTAGGTGACAAGGCGCAGACGATCATGTCCTGCTCGGACCAGAACATGGATGTGGTTATCGATCTGGCCAAGCACGCGCAGGCCAGTGGTGCTGACTATATCGTTGTCCATGCGCCCGTTCTGCATTTCCTGCGTGCACAGGATGAAACGCTGCTGCGCTACTATGAAACGATTGCCTCGAAAGTGGATATCGGCCTTGCGCTGTGGTCCCATCCCGATAGCGGCTATCTGATGAGCCCGGAGCTCTGCAATCGTCTGGCCGATATCGAAACGGTCGTCGCGATCAAGTATTCGGTCCCGCGCGACATGTATCGCAAGCTCACCGAACTGGCGGGCGACCGCATTCTGGTCTCGACCGCATCGGAAGACGAGTGGCTGGACAATATTCTCGAGCTCGGCTGGCAGCTTTATCTCTGCTCTTCGCCGCCCTACACATTGCAGACCAAGGTTGATCGCCGCATGCGCGATTATACCGATCTGGCCTTTGCGGGCAAAGAAGCTGAAGCACGCGCCGTCTGGCAAAGCCTCGAGCCTGTCCGCCATGCCTTCAAGTCGACGCGACCGGCTGAAAAACCCACTTCGCATCAAAAATACTGGCAGGAGCTGCTCGGTCAGGTTGGTGGACCTGTTCGTGCGCCGATGCTTGAACTGACCGATGCCGAAAAACGGGCAATCCGCGAGGCCTTTGATAGCTGCGGCCTCAAACTATCCTGATCGAACCGAAAAGGGGAACAAGAATGACAAAACTAAGCGCTTTCAATTTTCAAAAATGGATCGATGAACACAAGCACCTGCTGAAGCCGCCTGTCGGCAATCAGCTGGTGTTCAAGGATGCCAACCTGATGGTTACGGTCGTCGGTGGTCCGAACAAGCGCACCGATTATCACGACGATCCGGTGGAGGAGTTCTTCTACCAGCTCAAGGGCGACATGCTGCTGAAGCTGCATGATACGTCGACGGGCGAGTTTTACGATGTGCCGATCCGCGAAGGCGATATCTTCCTTCTGCCAGCGCATATCCGTCATTCACCGCAGCGCCCGCAGGAAGGCTCCATCGGGCTGGTGATCGAACCGGCACGGCCCGAAGGTTTGCTCGACGCCGTCGAATGGTACTGCTTCGAATGCAGCAGCCTCGTTCATCGCGCCGAAGTAGATCTGGAGTCCATCGTCGAGGATCTGCCGCCGCTTTACGCCGCTTTCTACAACGACGAGAAGCTGCGGACCTGCCCGCATTGCAAGACTATTCATCCCGGCAAGAACCCGCCTGAGGGCTGGGTTGCGCTCTGATGAGGCACGCCCGGCGTAACTGCCGGGCGTCCACGCATGAAAAGACAAGGGGAAATGAAATGAGAACGAAACTCCTAATGATCGGCCTGTTGGCGGGGCTGACGACAGGTGCTGCTGCCGAACCGGTCAAGATCGGTGTGATAACGACCTTGTCGGGCCCGGGAGGCTATCTAGGCCAGGACGTGCGCGATGGCATGAAGCTTGCCATTGATGCAGAAGGCGGCAAACTCGGTGGTGTGCCGGTCGAACTGAAGGTCGAGGATGATGCGGCCAAGCCCGGAAACGGACGACAGATCGCCGAGCGGTTCATGTCGGAAGACGGCGTCAAGCTGTTTACCGGCATCATCTTCTCGAATGTCGCCGGTGCAGCAGTGCCTGATATCATCGACAATGACAGCCTCTATATCAGCGCCAATGCAGGACCGTCGAACATGGCGGGCAAAGGCTGCGATGCCAATTATTTCGTGGTTTCCTGGCAAAATGACTCGCTCCATGAGGCATCGGGCATTGCTGCGGAACAGGAAGGCTACAAGCGTGCTTTCATTCTTGCGCCGAACTATCAGGCGGGCAAGGATGCGCTGGCTGGCTTCAAACGCCGATTCAAGGGCGAAATTGTCGGCGAAATCTACACGCAGCTCGATCAGACCGACTACTCCGCAGAGATGGCGCAGATACGCGCTGCCAATCCCGATGTAGTTTTCCAGTCGCATCCCGGCGGCATGGGCATTGCGTTCCTGCGCCAGTATCAGCAGGCTGGTCTTCTAGGCAAGATTCCGATGGTTCTTTCCGAACCCTCCAGCGATGCAGTGATCCTGAAATCGCTGGGTGACGCTTCGGTCGGGCTTATGGCCACCAGCCACTGGAGCCCGGATATGGACAATGCCGCAAGCAAGGAACTCGTGGCAAAGTGGAAAGCCGCCTATCCTGACCGCCCTCTGACTTATTACGGCACGCAGGGTTACGATGTGGCCCGCCTGATTGCTTCTGCCTTGAAGCAGACCGGTGGCGTCGACGATATAGATGCGGTGCGCGAAGCGCTGCGGAAAGCTGATTTCCAGTCGGTACGCGGTAATTTTGCCTTCGGGCCGAACCAGCATCCGTTGCAGGATTGGTATCTACTCGACATCATCAAGGGGGAGGATGGCAATCCGACCACCAAGATCAAGAAGAAGCTGATCGAGAATTACGGTGATTCCTACGCTGCAGAGTGCAAGCTCTGACAGCAAAGCCGTCCGGCGCGCGCGAAAGTGCGCGCCACGCTTCTTTTCATTTCTTATGAAGGTCGTTTCGTCCAATGACACTCATCTTCGAGCAACTTTTGAATGGCCTTCTCTACGGCGTCATGTTGTTCCTTCTGGCAGCAGGGCTGACGCTGATCTTCGGGATCATGGGCGTCATCAACCTCGCTCACGGCTCGCTCTACATGATAGGCGCTTTCATCGGCACATGGGTGGCCGTGCAGACGGGAAATTTCTGGCTCGGTCTGCCCGCAGCAATTCTGGCCGCGACGATTGCCGGTATCGTGATCGAGCTTGGCATCATGCGAAAGCTCTATCAGCGCGATCATCTGGATCAGGTGCTTGCGACTTTCTCGCTCATTCTGATTTTCAACGAACTGACCGTGCTGATCTTTGGCCGCCAGCCGATTTTCACGCAGTTGCCCGCATCGCTCGCGCAGCCGATCGAGCTGTTTTCAGGCCTGAGCTATCCGCCGTTCCGGCTGCTCATCATTGTGGCTGGTTTGTTGGTTGCCGGTGGTCTCTATCTGCTCATCAACCGCACCCGTATCGGCATGCTGGTCCGGGCCGGGTCGACCAATCGCGATATGGTGCGCGCACTCGGTATCGATATCCGTCTGCTCTATACGCTGGTGTTTGCACTTGGTGCAGCCTTTGCGGGTCTTGCGGGTTTCATGACCGGGCCGATCCTTGCCGTGCAGGTCGGAATGGGCGAGCAGATTTTGCTTGCCACCTTCGTGGTCGTGGTTATCGGCGGCGTCGGTTCGATCAAGGGGGCCTTCATCGCTGGAATTTCACTTGGCATCATCGATACCTGCTTGCGTGCCTTTCTGCCTACCATACTGCGCCATTTCATGGCGGGAGCCGAGGCTGACGCACTAGGCGTGGGCATCGCCTCCATGGGTATCTATCTGCTGATGGCTATCGTTCTTCTGTTCCGCCCGAGAGGCCTCTTTCCGGTGGGAGCCTGATTCATGTCATATCGCTTTTTGTTCGTTCTTCTTGGCTGTGTGGTGCTCGCACTTTTCCCCTTTGGTGCCGAAGCGCTGGGGCAAACGGCTGCGTCGAGCCTTGTCGCCCGGATCATGATCTATGCTATCGCCGCGGCCAGCCTCAATCTGATCCTCGGCTATGGCGGGATGGTTTCCTTCGGTCATGCTGCCTTCTTCGGCATCGGCTCCTATGTCGTGGGCATCCTTTATTTTCACCATGCCGAAGAGACTATGCTTTTCGGCTTCATTCCGGGTTCTGACCAGTTTCTGATCACCGTTCCGGCGGCAATGCTGGTGGCAGGTCTTGCCGCTTTGGTGATCGGAGCATTGGCATTGCGCACTTCCGGTGTGCAGTTCATCATGATTACGCTCGCCTTCGCGCAGATGCTCTTCTTCCTCTTCGTTTCGCTCAAAACCTATGGTGGCGAAGACGGTATCATCGTGCGTCGAGCCAATGATCTTTTCGGCCTCAGCCTGCGTGACAAGACGACGATGTATTATGTCATTCTCGTCTCGATGATCCTGTATTTCGCTTTCCTCTGGCGGGTCGTGCATTCGTCCTATGGCGCGGTGCTTTCCGGCATTCGCCAGAGCGAGCGGCGCATGACGGCCATGGGAATCGAAACCTATCGCTACAAGCTCTATGGCTTCGTCCTCGCCGGAATGGGCGCTGGTCTGGCGGGCGCGCTTCTCACTATTTTCATGCGGTTTGCGAGCCCGGATACGCTGCACTGGACCAAGTCGGGAGAGTTGATGGTGATGGTCATTCTGGGTGGTGTCGGCACTTTCTTTGGGCCGATCTGGGGCGCGGCTGCATTCCTGATCCTCCAGACCTATCTCGCCTCCTGGACCGAGCATTGGCAGCTCGCCATGGGCATCATTCTGCTCGTCGTGGTTTTGGGAACCAAGGGCGGCATTGTCGGCGGCTGGCGTGCGCTTTGCCGTCCGTTTCGCAAAGACCGCAAGGTGGAGGTGCCCGCATGACTGCGATATTGCAGGTCCGCGATCTGGTGAAGCGCTTTGCCGGTCTGGTCGCGACGGATCATGTGACACTCGACGTCACGGAAGGGCATATCCATGCCCTGATCGGACCGAACGGAGCGGGCAAGTCAACGCTCATCAACCAGCTTTGCGGTGAATTGACGCCCACATCGGGAACGATCAGCCTGATGGGCGAAGATATCACCAAACTGCCAGCGGCCACGCGTGTCGGGCGTGGATTGGGACGCACATTCCAGATATCGACGCTCCTGAACGATATGAGTGTACGCCAGAATATCGCCATGGCGGTGCAGGCGCGCGAGGGGCACAATTTCCGGATTCTCGACAGCCTGAAAGGCCGCAGCGCCATCTGGCATGAGGTTGATGCAATCCTTGCCGGGAGCCGTCTGGCCAATCACCCGGAGAAGCTTGCAGGCGATCTGTCGAGCGGTGGGCGCAAGCAGCTGGAACTGCTGATGGCGCTGGCCGGAAAGCCGAAGCTTCTGCTCCTCGATGAGCCGATGGCTGGTCTCGGCCATGTCGAAAGCCAGGAAATGATTGAGCTTTTGCAGGGGCTGCGCGGCAAGGTTTCAATGCTGCTTGTCGAGCACGACATGGAGGCGGTGTTTGCGCTCGCTGACCGCATATCGGTGCTGGTCTATGGCCGTGTCATTCTGACGGGTACGGTGGAAGACATACGGGCGAGCGAAGCTGTGCGGGAAGCCTATCTCGGCGGGGAGGAGGAACTGTGCTGAAAATCGACGGACTTCAGGCTGCTTATGGCCATTCACAGGTATTGTTCGACGTCTCGCTGGAAGTGAATGAGGGGGAACTGGTCACGCTCATGGGCCGCAACGGCATGGGCAAGACCACGACCATACGCACATTGATGGGTCTCCTCGCTCCCAAAGGGGGGCAGGTCCAGATCGCAGGTCGCGACACGACCAGCTACAGCCCGGAAAAAGTCGCGCGTCTGGGTGTCGGCCTCGTGCCGGAAGGACGGCAGATTTTCCCGACATTGACCGTGCGGGAAAATCTGGTCGCAACCGCGTCGAACCGCTGCAAGCGGCAGTCGCCGTGGGATCTCGGCAAGATATATGCGCTTTTCCCGCGTATGCAGGAGCGTGCGGATCAGACGGCGGGCACGCTTTCAGGCGGCGAACAACAGATGCTGGCCATCGGGCGTGCATTGATGACGAACCCGCATCTTCTGATCCTCGATGAAGCGACGGAAGGTCTTGCACCTGTCATCCGCACGGAAATCTGGCATTGCATCATGCAATTGCGTGAAATGGGCCAGTCGATCCTCCTGATCGACAAGAATATTGCGGTTTTGAAGAAGTTGGCGGATCGTCATTATATTGTCGAGAAAGGCCGAACGGTCTGGCGCGGGACGAGTGCTGATCTGGAACGTGACCGTGACCAGGTGCATGCCTATGTCGGCATCTGAGACAATCATCCTCGTTGGATGGGGTGCTATCGGCAAGCGGGTCGCAGAACTTCTTGCTGAGCGAAAAAGTGCCGTAAGGATCGGCGCTGTGGCGGTACGCGACAGGTCGGCATCCCGTGACGGACTGCCTGCTGGTGCTATGCTCATCGAAGATCCTGCCGAGCTTGCAGCCACCGGCGCGAGCCTTGTGGTGGAGGCGGCAGGTCGTCCCAGCGTCTTGCCTTGGGGCGAGGCGGCGCTTTCCGCCGGAATGGATTTCGCGGTTTCATCGACATCGGCTTTCGTAGAAGACGCGATCTTTCAAAGGCTGAAGGATGCTGCTGCGGCCAGCGGTGCGAGACTGATTATTCCACCCGGCGCGCTGGGTGGCATCGACGCGCTGTCGGCTGCAAGCCGGCTTTCGATTGCAAGCGTCGAGCATCGTATCATCAAGCCTGCAAAAGCATGGGCGGGCACGCGGGCCGCCCAAATGGTGCCGCTTGACGAAATCAGCGAGGCCACGGTCTTCTTTACGGATACGGCCCGCAAGGCAGCGGATGCCTTTCCGCAAAATGCCAATGTCGCGGTCATTACTTCGCTCGCAGGAATTGGTCTCGATCGCACGCGTGTTACACTGGTTGCAGATCCGGCGGCGCGCCTCAACATGCATGAGATCATCGCTGAAGGCGATTTCGGCAGGATGCACCTGCGTTTTGAGAATGGGCCGCTGGCGACTAACCCGAAATCGTCCGAAATGACCGCGCTCAACCTCGTGCGCGCGATCGAGAACCGTGTCGCCACAACGATTATCTGATACGTAAAAACAAAAAATAGAGCATTTCCAATGGTTCATGAAAAACCGGAAATGCTCCAGGTTTTAACAAGAAAAGCCCGCCATCTGGCGGGCTTTTCTATTATGCGGACATCCTATTCCGCATCCATCTTGCATTGTGCGGCATAGATATCGCTATGCGCGGTCAGGACTTTCTTCTCCGTCTTCAGGTAGGGCTTGCCGTTGGAATCTTCAGCCACGCCGAGCGCATACCAATCCTGGACGGGATGCTGGTTCGTTCCGAGTTTGAATTCCCCGCGCACGGAAGGAATTTGCGCGGAAAGCCTTGGTATCGATGTCGTCACCCGAGACGCCAGCAAGACCTGCACCCATCATCAGTGCGGCATCATAGCCTTGTGCGGCATAATAGGTGATCGGGCGATCCCCGAATTTCGCTTTCCAGGCGGCAACGAATTTCTTGTTTTCCGGATTGTCGAAATCGTCGTTCCAGTGACTGGTTACCCGTACGCCGTCGGCTGCCTTTCCGACCACATTGACGATGACCTGATCGAGCGATGCCGGATGAACGACCATCGGGATTTCTTTCAGCAGGCCTGACTGCTGATATTGCTGCAGAAACGCAATGCCCATGCCGCCGGGCTCAAATTCATACACCATGGAAGGCTTCGCAGCGCGGATCTGCGCGATTTCCGCAGCAAAATCGGTCTGATCCATCTGGGTATAAACTTCGCCGACGATCTTGCCCTTGTAGAAGCGCTTGAACGCATCCATCGTCTCGCGCCCGGCCTGATAATTCGGTGCGATCAGGAAGGCCGAGTTATAATTCATCGACTGTGCCAGTGCGCCAGCACTTTCCCCCTGGCCGTCATCCTGCCAGGAGCTGACGAAATAGTTCGGATGGCATTCCTTGCCTGCAAATTCGGCAGAGGCGGTGTTGGGGCTGATATAGATGCCGCCTTCATCGAGAATATCAGGCAGAGCCGCACCGGCGACATTGGCGAAGACCATGCCGGTAAAGAGCTTTACGCCCTGTTCGGATAGCATGCCTTCGGCAATCTGCTTGGCATTGCCCGGCTTGAGGCCGTCATCCTCGACCTTGAGCGCTACCGGTTTTCCTCCCAGTTCGCCGCCGTTCTGATCGATTGCGAGCTGGAATCCGTCACGAATATCCTGCCCGAGATAGCCGGCCGGGCCCGAAAGGGTCGTGATCATGCCGATGGTGACGGGTTCCTTGGCAAAGGCCGAGATAGTTCCGGCCAAGGATAGACAAAGTGCCGAAGCACCAAGCAGTGAAAGCTTGAGCATGAAAGTTCCTCTCTTGATTGCCCTTCACGACCTTTTCTCTGCCCCGCACTTGAACGCGCAGTTTCTGACAGGAGGTCTTGGCGGTCATTTCATGCTGAAACTTGAAGCCCGTAAACTGAACACTCTTCGCACTGCTATGAGGCTTAGGAATATCAGAACGGTGTGTTGAGGGTGAGAGGGAGTCTGCTTTCAGTTCTCCCGGGCAATTTCCCGAAGCACTTGAATGAAGAGGTCTGCCGTGGCCGAACGGTTGCTTTCGGGAAGCGTGGTGATCCCCAGAAAGCCCGACGTCGCGCCGAGCTGCACAGGCAGAATAGCAAGCTGGCCGGAGGCTTCTTCAATCCGGGCCACCTGCGCGGGCATGACGCAGATATAGTCTGCCTGCAAAAGCAGTCCCTTGTTGATGAGCGGCGAAACGGATTCAACGGATTGCGCAGGTGGCGGAACGCCCTCTTCGCGAAAGGCGCGGTCGATCTGAAGGCGGAGATTGGTTTCCTTTGGCGGCAAAATCCAGTACCATTCGATTAGATCATGGAGACAAAGCGCGGGGCGCAGCGTCAATGGATGGTCGCGGCGCACCACGACGACGGCGTTATCCGGAATCAGGACTTCCTGCACAAGATTGACCGGCTCGTGCCGCTCGGAAAGACGGCCTATCACCATGTCGAGCTCCCCCGCCCGCAATGCTGGCATCAAGACGTCATCCGTTCCCGTTACGACCTTGACCACGATGCGGCGATTGTCGCGCCGGACTTTGGCAATGGCTCTTGGAAGCAGATCGGCTGATGCAGAAAGCAAGGTTCCGATGGCCAGCCGCCCGCCAGTGCCATCGCGCAGATCGGCAAGATTTTGTTCTGCCACCATAAGATGGGCAAGGAGACGCCTGGCGTCAGTGGTCAGTTGCATGCCCGCGTGGGTCGGGACGACGCCCCTGTTGGTGCGTGTGAAAAGCCGCAATCCGGTCAGGGCTTCGATTTCCTGCAACGCCTTGGTGACTGCGGATTGGGTAACGTTCAACCGGTCGGCAGCGCGCGCGATGCTGCGCTCCTCCTCGATCGCATCGATGATGCGGATATACCGGATCGTCAGATGATTGGTGAGCAATGCCATATCGCCTCCTCAAGGATATGCCTGCACACAGATATTCTATTTCCTCATATCTGTCGCGGTCAGAATTCACTTTCCTTTGTCGGCAGGACTTGGAAATCTCTCCTCGAAATGGGTTGAGGAGAATTGGAATGACGAAACGTCACGCGGAGATCGCTGGCGCGGGCATTGCGGGACTGGCTTCTGCTACAGCGCTCGCGCAGCGCGGGTGGAGTGTCAGGGTACATGAGCGCTCGCCCAATCTGCGCACTTTCGGCGCCGGGATTTATATCTGGAGCAATGGCCTGCATGTACTCAAGGCCTTGGGTGCCTATGACGAGGCCGTGATCGGCGCTCATGAGGGACCGGAATTCCATACGCGCGATCACCGCAATGAAACGATGGAAGAGATTCCAATCAATGGCAACGGACCAGCGCGCCTTATCACGATCCTGCGCGAGACATTGCTGACGGCATTGCTCAATGCTGCGCGTCGTGCCGGAGTTGAAGTCGTCACTGGGGCGGAAGCTGTCGGTGCAACGCCCGAAGGCGAATTGCTGCTGGCCGATGGTAAACGACTTGCCGCCGATCTGGTCATCGGGGCGGATGGCATCAATTCGAAGGTCAGGGATTCGCTTGATCTCATGTTGTACCGCAAGCCGCTCGGCTACGGCGCGGTGCGCATGATGATAAAGCGTGAGAGCGCAGACGCTCCCGTTGAAGATTTGCCGCGCTATATCGAGCATTTCTCAGGCTCGCGCCGCATCCTTTATACGCCGGCCAGCGAGACCGATCTCTATATTGCGCTCTGCGCAGCGGTCGAAGACGAGATGGCTTATCGCATACCGGTCGATACCGCGCTCTGGACCGAAAGTTTCCCGCATCTTGCATCTTTGATCGCTCGTTTCGGCGATGCCGGGCGGTGGGATGCATTCGAAGTCCTGAAGCTGAAATCATGGAGCAAGGGCCGGGTGGCAATCCTCGGCGATGGTGCCCATGCGATGCCACCTTATCTCGGACAGGGTGGCGGTTGCGCCTTAATGAACGCGCTGGGGCTGGCTGTTGCGCTGGACGAACATACGGATGTGAGCAAAGCGCTGGCCGCTTGGGAAGCGCGTGAGCGTCCGATGACCGAACATACGCAGGACACTGCGGAGCGGCTTGGCGACATGAATTACTGGCCCGACGACGTGCGCTCGCAAGTGCTGAAAATTACCGGGAAATGCGCTCAGCTTGGTGCGGAACGCATGAAGACCGCTTTGCATATTCCAACAGGCGCAGCCTGAAACACCGGATGATGGAGATTTTTATGAAAACGATGAAAATTGGCAATAATGTTTTTTCCTGGGATGAAACTGGAAGCGGTCCTGCGATCGTGCTGCTTTCTGGATGGTGCCAGGATCACCGCCTGTTCAAGACATTGGTGCCGGAACTGGCGAAAGATCATCGCGTTATCCGCTTCGACTGGCGCGGGCATGGCGACCATCGCGAACATGACAGTGATTTCGACATCAACCAGCAAGCCGACGATCTCGTCGCTTTCGTCAACGCTCTGGAGCTCGAGACCTTTCTTCCCGTTTCGACGTCCCATGGCGGCTGGGCCAATATCGAGGTCACCGATCGGCTGGGTTCCAGCCGCGTGCCCAAATCAGTCGTAATCGACTGGATCATGAACCAGCCGAACGAAACCTTCTTTGAGCTGATCGACGGTATTCAAGACCGGCAGGTCTGGGAAAATGGCCGTGAGGGCTTCTTCGACTACTGGATCGGCGATACGAAGAACGCCGATATCGTCAATCACGTGAACAACGAGATGGCGGGTTATTCCTATGAAATGTGGGCGCGTTCGGGGCGGGAGATCGGCAAAGCCTATCGCAAATGGGGCAGCCCAATGCAACGGATGGCGGCCATGGCCGAAAACCGTCCGATCACCCATATCTATTCGCAGCCATTCGAACCGGAATATACGCAGGCGCAGGTGGATTTCGCAGCACGCAATCCATGGTTCCAGCCCAAGAAACTGCCCGGTACGACCCATTTCCCAACGCTTGAACAGCCTGTGAATGTGGCAAACGTTATTAGCGTGTTCAACGCATGATGCATTTGGTTGAAGAAGCAGGTTTCGAACCGGCTCGCCTGGATCGAGACTATAATGCCAAGGCGACCGTTTCGCCGGACGCCTTTGCCGCCGAAATGGCACGCTATCGCGCGGCAAGTGTTGCGCCGCGGGCCGATTGGGGTCGGCACTTCGACGTGGTCTATGACGAAGAAAGCGGACAACGGATCGATATTTTCGGTCCGTCGTCCACGAATGAACCATGTCCGGTTTTCGTGTTTATTCACGGCGGTTACTGGCGCGCTTTGTCAAAGGATGATTCTGCCATGATGGCGGAAATGCTCGCAGCCGAAGGCATTGCGACCGTCACAGTCGATTATCGTCTGGCGCCGGAAGTCTCCCTTGCGGAAATTACGCGGGAGGTGCGCGCGGCACTTGCCTTCGTCTGGCGTCATGGACGGGAATACGGTCTCGACCCGGACCGGATATCGGTTGGGGGGAGTTCGGCGGGTGGTCATCTTGCCGGAGCGCTTGTTGCGGAAGGCTGGCATGATGATTTCGGAGTGTCTCGAGATATTGTGAAGTTCGCCATGCCGGTCAGCGGCCTTTTCGAACTTGCGCCCCTGGCGGCAACTTTCCCACAGGAGTGGTTGAGCCTCGGTCCTGCCGATGTCGATGAACTTAGCCCGATCCGTCACATTCCCGTGCGGGGCTGTCCGATTACTGTGGCATGGGCAGAGCATGAGGCAGACGGCTTCAAGCGTCAGTCGCGAGCCTATGCCGAAGGCTGGGCTGCGGCAGGCGGAGAGGCGAAGACCATCGAGGTCGCCAACCGGAACCATTACAATATTCTGATGGACTGGTGCTCGCCCGAAACCGAGATGTCGCAGGCTCTTCTCGCCGGTATTCGCAACATCGGTTCAAGCGCATCCCGAAAAGTGTGAAACGGTTTTCGGAAAAGATGCGCGGTTCAAAACAAGTGATTAGAGCGCCGATCTGATCCAATCAGTTCGAAACGCGCTTTAATCGGCTTCCAAAAGAAATTCCGCAGCCGCGTTTCGATGCGCGGCTGACGATCTTACATGGGCAAAATTGCCTCCATACACACTAATTCATGCGATTATCCTCATGGATATATAGTTTTAAGATGAATTGTCGCATGAATTAAAACATCTCATTCTGACTGTAACGATGATCTGGGCGTGACCCGAATTTCTAGATTGCAGAGGCTTTCTGATGCAAAAATCCGATGTGCAGCTTTTCATAGGCGGTGAATGGCGCAAAACCGCCAATACGCTTCCAATTATCAACCCTGCGGACGAAACTGAAATCGGGCAGGTTGCGGTCGCGGAACGTGAGGATCTCGAGGCGGCACTTCAGGCGGCGTGGGACGGTTATCAAATCTGGCGCAATACTTCGCCGGCGAACCGTGCAGCGATCATCATGAAAGCGTCGGCGCTCATGCGCGAGCGCCAGGAAGAGATCGCACGGGCGATTACGCTGGAAAACGGCAAGCCGATCACTGAAGCCCGGCTTGAGGTTATTCGCGGTTGCGAATTCTTCGAATGGGACGCTGGTGAGTGCATTCGTTTCTATGGCCGCGTTATTCCGAGCGCACCCGGCATTCGCTATATCGTCGTGCATGAGCCGATTGGTCCGGTCGCAGCATTTGCACCGTGGAATTTCCCGATGAGCCAGCCAGCACGCAAGATTGCAGGCGCTCTGGCCGCCGGTTGCTCCATTATCCTGAAAGCTTCCGAGGAAACGCCGACGGCGGTGACGCATATTGCGCGCGCGTTTGAAGATGCGGGCCTGCCTGCCGGTGTACTCAATCTGGTTTTCGGCGTTCCTGCCGATATTTCGCAGTTCCTGATTCCGCGCCCCGAAATCCGCGCTATTGCATTCACCGGATCAACTGCCGTCGGCAAACATCTGACCGAGATTGCTGCGCGCCATATGAAACCGGCTCTGATGGAACTTGGCGGGCACGCTCCCGTCATCGTTTGCGAGGATGCCGATCCGGTCGTCGCGGGTATCACCTCGGCGCGCCGCAAATACCGCAATTCCGGCCAGGTATGCACTTCGCCGACACGCTTCTTCGTTCATGAAAGCCATTATGAACGTTTCACTTCGGCTTTCATCGAAACGGCCCAGTCGATCCGCGTCGGTAACGGCATGGATGAAGGGGTCCAGATGGGTCCCGTTGCCAATGATCGTCGCGTCACGGCGCTGGAAGAACTGGTCAGCGATGCCGAGGCGAAAGGCGCGAAACTGCTTTTCGGTGGTCGTCGCCTGAAGAATAATGGCTATTTCTTCCCACCGACGGCTCTGGCGGAATTGCCGGACGATGCCCGTGTTATGTCGGAGGAGCCCTTTGGTCCGCTGGCACTCATCAATCCGGTTGCGTCTCTCGATGCGGCCATTGAAAAGGCAAATTCGCTTCCGTTCGGTCTGGCGGCATATGGCTTTGCCAGTTCGGCGGAAAATGTGGATCGTCTGATGACGGGGCTGGAAGCTGGAAACGTCTCGATCAATACGCTCGAAGCTTCTGTAGCCGAAACCCCGTTCGGCGGCGTCAAGGATAGCGGACTTGGCCGCGAAGGCGGAGCCGAAGGGCTGCATCACTATACGGTCGTGAAAAACGTTTCACACCGTCTGGTGAGCAGTCTCTAATCAGGCGTATGCCATTTTTCAAACCCGTCGCCATCGATCACCGGCGGCGGGTAGCCTTTATCAGCTGGATGTAAGGGCCAGCGTGCGGATTGCTTCCAGATGTGCGCGCATGGCCTGGTGGGCACGGTCGCTTTGCCGTGCCTCGATTGCATCGACGATTGCCAGATGCATCGCGCTTTGCTCTGTCGCGTATTCGCGTTTACGGGCCTCCCGAAAGATCGCATCATGTCTGCGCTGCCATGTCGAGCGTCCCCGGACAGAGGCGAGCGAACTGAAAATCGCGGCAAGTAGTGCATTACCGCTCGAGCGCGCGACCGCCTTGTGAAAGGCATCATCCAAACGTTCATATTCCCGCCAGTCATGAGCCGTACCCGTCGCCAGCGCAAGCTTGCGCAAGGAGGCGAGGTCATCTTGCGTGGCATATTGGGCTGCGGCTGCGGCAAGGGCGGGCTCATAGACCAGCCTTGCATCCATAAGGTCCTGAGCGGATGCGGATTCGATGATCCGGTCCAGGGGCCGTTCGATGGTCGAGGCGGGCGGGCCCATGAAGGTGCCCTTGCCCTGTTGACGCCACACCAGGCCTTCGATCTCAAGCTGCCGTAGCACCTTGCGCGTCGTTTCGCGGCTGCAGCCGAGCGCCGCCGACAAAACACGCTCGGGCGGGATCTTATCCTGCGGGCCGAAATTCTTTTCCACGAGCAGCTTCCGCATGCGTTGCATCGCTTCGGCGGTCGGCATGCGATCTGTCATCCGGTGGCGCTCCATACCAATTTGTAGACCAATTACGCAGGGACCTATCCCCCATGCAACGGTCGGTCAAGTTGACGAATGGCCGACGAACCAATGGTGGACGAATAGATGCGCCTTGATCCTTTTTTGATTCTGATGATTGCCGCGGTTGTTCTGGCAACTCTCTTTCCGGCGACCGGCAACGCAGCAGACATTGTCAGTATGCTGGGAACTATCGGTGTTGCCCTGCTGTTTTTCGGCCACGGAGCGGCCCTGTCTCACAAGGCGATCGTTTCGGGTTTGAAGCAATGGCAATTGCATGGGTTTATTTTCGCGACGACATTTATCGTTTTCCCGTTGATCGTGCAGCCTTTGCGGCTCGTTCCCGAAAGCATCCTGCCATCTGATCTGGTTCTCGGTTTCATCTATTTGGGTGTTCTGCCTTCGGCAATTTCAAGCTCTATTGCCTACACCGCCATGGCCAGGGGCAATGTGCCTGCCGCGGTCTGCAATTCGGCAGGGTCGAATGTCTTCGGATTGTTGCTGACGCCGCTTCTGATGACGATTTTCATGCGTTCGTCCGGGTCTATCGATTTGGGGCAGGCTTTGCGCGATGTAGTGATTGAATTGCTGTTGCCGTTCGGTCTGGGACAAGCCAGCCATCGCTGGCTCGGGCCGTTCCTTTCGACGCGCAAGCACTGGCTGGAGAATTACGATCAGTCGGTGATTGTGCTGATCATATATTCGGCTTTCTCCCAATCGGTCACCGCCGGACTCTGGCAGGTTTTGCCACCATCGGGGCTCATCATGGCAATCGTGCTTTGCGTCGTTCTTCTGGCGGGCGTGATTGGCTTTACGATGGTTGGCTCGCGCTGGTTGGGCTTTACCCGTGAAGATGAGATTGCGGCTGTGTTCTGCGGGTCCAAGAAGAGCCTGGCATCCGGGCTTCCACTCGCTCAGGTCCTGTTCGCTGGCCTGCCCGGCTTCGGCATGATCGTGTTGCCGATCATGCTCTATAACCAGATCCAGATTCTGGTGGGCGCTGTTTTGGCGCGCCGCTATGCGATGCGGTTTTCCACAACCGACACCGCCACGCAGACGGGTTGAGCATGGCAAAAGACGAGATGGTACGAGATGGGCCAGCAGAATGGCTGCGCCCATTAGACAGGCAGCCGCTTGTGATACAAGTTGCGGAGAGCGTGCGGCTTGCGATCCTTGAAGGGCGATGGCGCAGAGGCGAGCGCCTGCCAAACGAGGCTGATCTGGCCGATGATCTCAAGGTTTCTCGTGCAACCTTGAGAGAGGCAATCGGCATGTTGGTTTTTGCCGGAATTGTCGTGCGTCGGCATGGATCAGGCACATTTGTTAGAGACGAGAAGCAGGAAGAAAGAGAGAGGGCGGTTAAACCGGCTTCCTTTTAACGGGAACTGCTCTAGGAGCGGAGGACGTCGACGACACTCGCAAGCTGCATGTCCTGCTCACCCGCCTCCATGGTGCGCCGGAGGACTTCGGACACGCTAGCGGCAGCACCGCGCGCAGCCTCGACCAGCGTGTTCCCTCGCGTAAGTTTGGCAGTCAGAAGGCCTGTGAAAAGGTCGCCGGTCCCGACCGGAACGATCGGCAGGCGCGGTGAGGTCAGTCGCGTGCAGGTTTCGTGGTCGAAGACAATATTTTCGAGCAAGCCGTCTGGCGTGTCCGCCAGATTGCAACCTGTCACGACCAGCCTTGCGCCGCGAAGCGCCTGCACCTGAGCAGCTGCCATTTCAAGCACAGGCCAGGACATCACTTCGCTGCGCGCAATAAGACCCAGCTCGAACTGGTTGGGGGTCAACAGATCGGCCAGCGGAACAAGTCTCTCGATGATACATTCCACCACCTGATCGGCGACGAAAATGCCCAGATTCATATCGCCCATCACCGGGTCGCAAATGTATTTGATGTCCGGATTGATCTTGCGCGCGCGTTCGACGAACGCGGCGACAACATCCCCGTTGGCCCGAGAGCCGAGATAGCCAGAAACGATATAGCGGCTTGTTTCAATCAGCCCGCGTTCTTCAACGCCGCGCAGGAGATCGCCGACGAGTTCGGATTCGAGAACACGCCCGCGCATGGTTTCGAAATGCGGATTGTTCGACAGCAAAGTCGTGGGGACTGCGGCGACATTCAACCCATGGGTCTGCATGGGCGGAACCGCAGCGCTGTTGCCGACATGTCCGTGCACGACCTGGCTCTGGATTGAAATGATGGAGGTGGTCATTTCCTTGATTTCTGTAGTCATTTCGCAGCTCCTTCGCTCATGCTCAGTTTGGCCCGTTCACGGCGCGGCAGGCGACCGTTGAGAACGATAAAGGCAACAAGTCCGATTATCAGCCCCCAGAAAGCGCCGCCGATACCGAAGAGACTGATGTTCGCGGCGGACGCCAGAAAGGTGATCAGCGCTGCCTCGCGATGCGTGGGGTCAGACATTGCACCAGCCAGACTACTGCCTATCGTGCCCAGCAGGGCCAGACCTGCGAGTGTTGTGATGAAGCTTGCCGGAAATGCCATGAAAACAGCGGCGAGCGTCACACCGAATATGCCGACGAGAATGTAGAACACGCCCGCTGCAATACCGGCAATCCAGCGCTTTGATGGGTTCTCGTGTGCTTCGGGTCCGGTCGCGATCGCCGCCGTGATTGCCGCAATGTTGAAGGCATGCGATCCGAAGGGCGCCATGATGAGCGAACCGAGACCTGTTGCGGTGACGATTGGATTGGCGCTGGTCTTGAAGCCGTCATTGCGTAGAACCAGCATCCCCGGCATGTACTGCCCCGTCAATGTGATGAGGAACAATGGCAGCGCGACGGACAGCAGGGCATTGAGAGAAAATTCGGGCATGGTGAAAACCGGAGCTGCAAATTCCAGCCGCAATCCAGACAGGTCGACCCGGTTTTGCAGAAGCAGAAAAGCCAGCCCGAGCAGGAGAATGCCGACCACAGCATAGCGAGCGGATAGCCGTTTCAAAATGACATAGGCAACAATCAGCAGTCCGACCAGCAACGGATCAATAGTGGCACCGCCGAAGGCTCCGATTCCGAATTGCAGAAGGATGCCAGCAAGCAGACCTGCCGCAATACCCGGTGGTATCAGACGGATGACTTTCTCGAAATAGCCCGACACACCGAGGATAATGAAGGCGAAAGCCGAAATCATGTAGACACCGATCGCCTCTGCATAGGATGTGGTGGCAAGCGCTGTGACAAGAAAGGCAGCGGCTGGGGTCGACCAGGCGGTAATGATCGGCTCACGATAGTGCCAGCTAAGGTAAAGGCCGGTCAGGCCGACGCCGATAGAGACTGACCAGACCCAGGAGGCCGTCAGTTCCGGGCTCAATCCCGCGACCTTTGCAGCCTGAAAAACAAGAATAAATGTGCCACCATAGTTGACGATGACGGAGATCAGCCCGGCCACAATGGGATGGGTAAGATCGCTCAAGCGGATTTTTGATGTTGATGCACGGGATGAAACCATCCTGGGAAACCTCCTGGGAATCGAGGCGCATGGCCGACAAGATGTCTTGACAATTAGTCGTTTAATGGCCTGATGATCCCATCCATTTTTCCATTTAGGACCAGACCATTTGTTCAAGCACTCCCAACTTGAATCTGTGAAGGCGTGGATTGCCCATCCCGCCCATGCGGCCATGCCGCTCCACGCCCGCATTCAACGATCGATCAGGCAATTGATCGTTGATGGGGCGCTTGGACCGGGAAAGGCGCTTCCGGCTTCGCGTGGTCTCGCCAAATCGCTGGGCGTGTCCCGAGACACGATTGAGGCGGCCTATGCGCAGCTGCATGCGGAGGGCTTCATCGACCGTCGGATAGGCAGCGGCAGCTTTGTGGCGCAGATAACGGAATTCACGCCCGGACACAGCGTTTCCCAGCGCGATGCGCTTTTGCGCAATCAGGCGCCCAATCTGAGCAAGCGCGGCGCGATCATGTTTCGCAGCGGTGGTGTGCGTGAGCTGCTGGCACCGCGGCCTTTCGCTCATGGTGTTCCCGAAACCCGGAACTTCCCGCTTCCGCTGTGGGAGCGTCTGGAGCGGCAGGTGTTGAAGGAAATCGGTACGCAGGCCTTGCTCCATGGCCATCCGCAGGGAACCGAGCCTTTGCGACGCGCCGTCGCCGAATACATGAACCTGGAACGCGGCGGCCGTGCGACGCCGGACAGGGTGCTGATCCTCACCAGCTCGCAACAGGCACTGACTTTATGTGCAAACATGCTGTTCGATCCCAGTGACCGGATCTTCATCGAGGATCCTGCCTATTACGGCGCACGCAAAGCGTTCGATGCCGCTGGACTTGAAGCCATCCCGGTCGGTGTGGATGACCAGGGCATTGTGATCGAGCGGATGGTAAGCGAAACGAGTAAAGCCAAGGCCGTGTTTCTCACGCCTTCGCACCAGTTTCCAACCGGTGCGACCCTGTCACTGGATCGTCGCCTGGCACTGATCGAATGGGCCGCCCGCCAGCAGGCATGGATTATCGAGGATGATTACGACAGCGAGTTTCACTACGCTGGCAAACCGACGGCCTGTGTGCAGGGCCTCGACCGGCATGACCGGACAATCTATATCGGCACTTTCACCAAATCACTCTTTCCGGGCCTGCGTATCGGCTACATGGTTTTGCCGCCGCAACTGGTCAAACCGATGACCGTTGCGCGCACCCTGCTCGACGGGCATTCCGCACCAATAGCGCAGTTGACGCTTGCCCGGTTCATGGAGGGCGGACATTTCGGCGTACATGTCCGGTCTATGCGCGGCATCTATGCCGAACGGCGTGATGTGCTGGCGGGACTGATCGAAAAACATCTGGCGGATTTCGTTGAGCCACAAGTACCTGCCGGAGGGTTGCAAATGTCTTGCGTGCTCACCGGCGACCTATCGGAACGCAATGCCGTAACGGCTGCCCAGCGTGTCGGCATTGAACTCCTCGGCTTGTCCGGGCTCTATGCTAAGGGTGGTGGAAAAGCCGGTTTTCTGATGGGATTTGCGGCCTATACGACAACGGAAATCGAAATCGCGGTCAAAAAACTGGCAAGGGCTTTTCAGGCGGCCGTGAAACCATAATTTTTTCAGCAAACGCCGCATTTGCCAGCCTTGTTAAACTCCAATAATCTCACAAGACTTAATAATATTATGATTATCAGTTGGGTCGATACTCTGTCTGAACAGCGGCTGATACCGGGATGTAATTTATGAACCTCCACAATAAAAGCATCCGGTCTGCCGCACTTCCGATCCTCATGTGGTTGCTGTTCAATATTCTGGCGATAGGTAGCCTTGTCCTCTATCAGCGTGCCGCGTTGTTGTCCGAACTTCAGGCCGCCAGCTTTACGTTGCACCGCGAGGCTTCACAACGTGCTGACCAGCACGATGCCCATTTGACGGCGCTTTCGACGATTGCTCAATCCAAGGCGCGAACGGCCGATCTCTCGCAGGACGATGTTTTCGTCGAAGTGGCGGCAACGATCACTCGTTTCTATCCGCGCATAGATGAAATTCAATTGGTGCCG
The DNA here is from genome assembly GCF_022488005.1 of Ochrobactrum sp. A-1. Lineage (NCBI taxonomy): Bacteria > Pseudomonadati > Pseudomonadota > Alphaproteobacteria > Hyphomicrobiales > Brucellaceae > Ochrobactrum > Ochrobactrum sp. A-1. The sequence goes on along the minus strand of NZ_JAKVQC010000007.1, from coordinate 1,303,725 downwards.
ATGGAGCCAACCGCCCCAGTGACCGGCACCAGAAAGCTGGAACCGGAACTGGTCGACGCCATACGGGCGGCGGCTCGCTCGTCCCACGGCGTTCCCGAACTGTTGGCACCGGCAGAACGGCCCGGACATTATCTGATCGTAAAACGCAGCCCGAATACGGATAATCCGCATGACGGCCTGGCTCTGGCGATCAATGCTGGCAGCCTGATTACCTCTGACGACGCATTCTGGAGCGGTAAGGGCGTTGCCCGACGCCTCGTCATGCCCGACGGAACCGTTCTGTTCAGTAGCCCGGCCTCGTTCGGCGAAGCGCGCTTCTCCAAGAAACTGGGCAGTGCTACACAGCCGCTTCTTTTCCAGACCGCTCTCGCAATGGGATGGACCGATCTGTTGCCACTCGACCAGTTGATTGCGATTCTCACCCTCACGAATTTACTGTTCTTCGGCGGATTGGTCATCGTTCGCCAGACACAGCGCACACGCCATGCGGAACGTCGGGCGGAACTGAGCAGCCTTGAGGCCCGGCTGGCTCACGCCTCGCGTGTCAACACGATGGGCGAAATGGCAAGCGGCATGGCGCATGAACTGACACAGCCTCTAACGGCAATTCTCGCTGGCGCGCAGGCAGGGCGCCGCTTGTTGGTCCGCAACAATACGGAGGCTCTCGCTGGAGCGCTGGACGATATGGTGGACCAAGCGCGCCGTGCATCGGCCATTCTGGATCGGCTGCGCAACTGGTCTCGCCCACAGCGTCGGCAGACGACACCCGCCGATCTACGCCTGTCGCTTCAAAATGTGCAGACCTTGCTGGCTTCCGAAGCTGCCCGGCAGAATGTCAAAGTTGAGCTTGTGATGCCGGAAACACCTTTGATGGCTGCGGTTGATCCGGTAGAAATGGAGCAAGTGATGTTCAACCTTCTGCGCAATGCGATTGAATCCTTTCATGACGATGATCAGGACCGGCGGGTAAATGCATCACTGAAAGCTGACAGATCGGTTGCCATTCTGGAAATTGCGGACAATGGTCCCGGCGTTGCGCCTGAACTCTTGCCGCGCCTCTTTACCCCCTTTACCACAAGCCGCCCGGAAGGAACCGGCCTCGGTCTGGCGCTCAGCCAGCGGCTGGTGGAGCGTTTTGGCGGCGAGATTTCCTATATTCCAGAGGAGCGCGGCGCGCTGTTTCGCGTTGTGCTTCCAATCGCTCAAGACACGGGAAATTAAGAGGATGGTTCAGCCGGTCTATCTCGTCGATGACGATGAAGCAGTACGAAAGTCGCTCAGCCTTCTCCTGTCGACCATAGACATCGAGGTCAGAAGTTTTGCCGATCCTTCGGCATTTCTGGCCCAGCTGCCACGGCTGAAGCCGGGATGTATGATTTTCGACATTCGCATGCCGGTCATGACGGGGCTGAAACTCCAGGAGCTGTTAGCCGGGCAGGAGATTGACTGGCCGGTGATCATCATCTCCGGCCATGGCGATATCGAAGCCTGCCGTCGCGCCTTTCGAAATGGTGCGGTGGATTACCTTTCCAAGCCCGTTGATGAGCAGGATCTGATCGATGCAATCCAGAAAGCGCAGCAATTGCTTGAACACAGGCTGGGGAGCAAGGCGCTGAGAGCCGAAACGCTGGCACTGCTCGATACGCTGACAATACGTGAACGCGAGGTTCTTGACCGTATCGCGCAAGGATTTACCACCCGGCAAATTGCCGATGGTCTTGAATTGTCGCCCCGCACGATAGACAGCCACCGTGCGGCCATCGGCGCGAAACTGGGTACAACCTCACAAGCGGAAATGACCCGTTTGTGGCTGGAGGGGCAGCCAAATCCGTAGAACTACCGATAAGATCGTAAATGCTACGGATTTCGCTGGACGCTGGCGGCGACTAAATGTTCCTCATCACAAACGAGGAACGACCATGATCCGTAAACTTGCAATAATCGCCCTGTCGATGGCTCCGGCTACCGGTTTCGCTCAAACGCTTCCCACCACGCCCTATCTGCCGCTTGATCTCGCAACCAAGGCTGCACAGGCTGCGCTGGATGCCTGCGTTGCCAAGGGCAACAATGTGAGCGTCGCAGTCGTGGCCCGCGACGGATCGACCAAGGTTTTGCTCAAGGCCGACCTTTCCGGCCCGCATACTGGCAATAGCGCTGAAGGAAAGGCATTCACGTCAGCAGCTCTCGGTCGCGATTCCGGTGAACTGGCGGAGTTTATTGCATCGAAGCCAGCCAATAATGGCATGCGGGACATGGATTCTCGCTTCGTCATTCAGGCAGGCGGACTGCCGATCAAGATCGGCGACGCGCTGGTCGGTGGCATTGGTGTTGGCGGTGCGCCATCGGGTGCAACCGATGCGGAATGCGCACTTGCCGGTCTGCAGGCCATCGCAGCGAAGTAATAAATCAGGTCGGGGCTGGACGTTGTCCGGCCCCGGCTTTTTAAGATTATTCATCAATATTGTTGAACGATATCTTCTATGTTAGAGCTTGTCCGTCAAGGAATACGCAGTCGCGTATCGTGACGATCCAAATGCAAGAGAATGGCAGAGCGCTTCATGAAGATAAATTCAATCACGTCGCGACCTAACGATGCGGCCGCTCGCATGGCTGTCAAACCGGTGATCTGCTATCCGGTCGATACGCTGCCACGGCCTGATCTTGATGCCTATCGCGCCCTTCGTGACAAGCTTGTTCTTGTCGAGCGGATTGTCGTGCAACCAAGGGAAGCGGAGTGTTGGACCATTCCGGCAGGGCATTTCTGTCGTATCGTTTGCAGCGAGGGGCCCCAAGTGGGCGACCTCAATCTGTTTAATGCGGACGATCTCAACGAGAAATTTTATAGCGGCAAGACGCGCGCACTGAACGGAACCCATGTGGGAATGGGGGATCAGCTTTTCTCCAGCTTTCCTTATCTACGGCCGATGGCGACCATCACCCATGATAGTCTCGACTGGTATGGTTTCGACGAGTTTGGCGGTGCAGTCCATGATGTGATCGGCACGCGCTGCGATCCGTACACGAACAATCTTCTAACTGATGGGGCGCAGTATCACCACTGCTGCCATTCCAACCTCACGCGTGCCTTTGCGAAACAGACGGGCAAGCCGCTGCATGAGGCTGAAACCTACATTCACGATGTGCTCAACGTGTTCATGTGCACCGGTTTCACCCGCGATACGGGGCAATATTTCATGAAGGCAAGCCCCGTACGGCCAGGCGATTATCTGGAGTTTTTCGCGGAGATCAACCTGCTCGGCTGCCTCTCGGCCTGTCCGGGAGGGGACTGCTCGGCGGAACATTCGTCCGATACTGCAGCTTGCCATCCGATGGTGGTGGAGCTTTACAAGCCGGAGCGTCTGCCGGGAGGCTGGGCGCCCGCTACTCTTAATGGATATGATCGCACCACGGTCTTTGAGCGGGGCCGCAAACCAGTAAAAACGCCGCGATCAATCACGGCGTTTTTTTCGACTGCCGAAAAATCAATGCTTCATACCAAGCCTCGTTGAGTTTCTCTCATCGAGACTTGGTTAAGCCCGTGCCGCAATCAAGCATTTTCAGGGGTGTGATGCGTTAGCATCTTAACGCCCGGCTATCAGTCGGCAGAAGCGTAACTGCCGTCTTCGCGATGCACTTCATTGCCTGCCAGCGGCGGCGTGAAAACGCAGACCAGCACGAGGTCGCCCTTGGTGGCGCGCAAGATATGCGGGTCATTTTCATTGAGAGCGTAGATGGTACCGGGGCGGATCGGAAACACCTCGCCGGTCAGCTTGTGTTCGACTTCGCCTTCACCTGAAATGCAATAATTGGTTTCGAAGTGGTTTTTATAATGTAGGTGCAGTTCCGCGCCGTCCTTGACACGGGTTTCATGCACCGAATGACCCATGCCGTCGTCACGTACGATCATGCGGCGGCTCTCCCAGCCGGGCCCGGAAGCGTCACGTGCGGTGCCGGCGATTTCGTCGGATGTTACGACAATCATACTATTCTCCTCATGTCAGTGTCAGAAAAGCTGTTAAAGTTTGGCGGCCAGCGGCTCGAGTAACTCTGCGATGGCCAACAGTGCTTCGTCCTCGCCGCGACGTCCGGTCAACATGAGACCGACAGGGTGCTTGCCGATTGGCAGCGAGATGCTGGGCAGGTCCAGACGATTGGCGAATTCGGTCAGCGAGAATGCGCGCCGGTTGAGCGCCAGATAGGTGTCCTCATCCACAAGTGCTGCCAGCACGGGAGGCAGCATGGGAACGGTCGGCAGAATGAAACCGTCAAACCCCTTGATGTCCGCATCGAACTGTTCACGGCAGGCTGCAAGAGCACTCACAGCGTTCACATAGAGATAGGCGGGGTTTTCCCGACCTTTCTGAATGCGCGTTCCGACCAGAGGGTCGTAGCTGGCGAAATCGACGGCGAGCCGGTCGCGATGGAGCGCATAGGCTTCAGCGCCGATCATCCCCCCATCGACGGCGATCTTCGCGCTCTCGGTCAGGCTGGGAAGTTCTATATCCCGAATGACAATCCCTGAGGCTTCCAGCGCGGACCGGCACGTACCGAACAGCTTCCCGATGATTTCATCAAAGGCGGTTTCCGAAGGCAATCGGGGAACTGCCAGCCTTATCGGCTTTGAGGTCGATGGCTTCCTTGTTGCGGTGCCGGTTGCAACATCGTCGATCAGGCGGCAATGGGCGACCGAGGAGGCGATGATGCCCGGCACGTCGAAGCTCGTCGACAGCCAGTGCATTCCATCGGTTTCGTAGCGTCCGCGACTTGGTTTGAAGCCCACTACACCGCAGAAGGCGGCCGGGATACGCGCCGACCCGCTCGTGTCGGAGCAGACGGCGAAATCGCTGTATCCCCGCGCGACGGCCACGGCCGCGCCGGAACTTGAGCCGCCCGCGATCGCCTCTCCTGCAGGGTCCAGCGGCGTGCGCGGCGTGCCAAAATGCGTATTCACCCCCAGCGCGCCATAAGCAAATTCAGTCATGTTGGTCTGGGCGAGCAAGGTCGCGCCGCCCAAACGAAGCCTGTGCACCAGAGCGGCACTTGTAATTGCGGGAGCAGCGTCCTGAAGCGCTTTCGAACCGCAGCTCGTCACCCAGCCTTCTGTATCGAAACAGGCCTTGACGGTCATGGTCAGACCAGCGAGTGGCGGGAGTTCCTCATTACTTTCGCTGAGTGATTGCCAGCATCCAAGCTCCGTGCGAGCCGTCTCGAACCGCTGGTTGAGAAAAATCTCTCGAGCATTCCAGTCGCGTACCGCATAGTCGGCCAGCGCCAGATCAAGCTTTTCGATCCGGTTGCACGATATTGCGAGTTCTGATCCGGACTTATCTTGCGGGGCGTATTTCATAAGTTGTGTCCATTGGCGCAATCGGCTTCGATCAGTTTCGGATCAGCGTTGTCAGCATTTTTTCCGAATCCGTCAGATAGTTTTCAAGCTGATCGGCTGCTGCTTCGCAGTCTCCCGCCGCAATGAGGCGATAGATTTCGGCTTCCCTTTTCAACCACGGCTCATGGAAAGCCTGTTCGTTGCCAGTGACGAAAACCAGACGCAGCTGGGTGACGAGCAGAGAGAACATCTGATCGAAGATAGGGCTGCCGTGCAGGGATACGATTTCCTGATGGAAGCGAAGGCTCTGGCGGGCCACAGCCGTCCAGTCCGACCGGGCGGTCGCCTCGCTTTCGTTGCGGATAACCTCATCCAGCCTTTCCAGCCAGTCGGCTGGAATTGAGGTGCGCCCTCGGAGCGCACCCAGCTCGACCACGCGGCGCACCACGAAGATGTCGCGAATATCCGTTTCCGTCAGTCTTTTGACGCGGACACTCTTGTTCGGCTCCTGCGAAACCAGTCCTTGCTGGCGCAAAAGCTGCATGGCTTCGCGCAAGGTGTTGCGCGACACGTCATAGACATTGATCAGTTCGGCTTCGATCAGGCTCGTGCCGCTGAGCAGGCGGCCTTTGAGAATGTCATCGCGTATGGCATTTGCTACACGGATGAATGCGGGATCGCGAAGGGCGGAAGGCTGGTTCATGGATCAGACCGTCATATTTTTCAGAAAAGGTTTCAGCTGCGGATAGATACCCGATTTGAGTTTATCCGGCGTATCGTCGCAGACGACCTTTCCTGCGTCCATAAAGAGAATCCTGTCGGATACCTCGAAAGCGAAGTTCATTTCATGTGTGACAATCACCATCGTCACACCTTCGCTTGCAAGTGAGCGAATAACGCCCAGCACCTCCTCAACTGTTTCCGGGTCAAGCGCCGAAGTCGGCTCATCGAAAAGAATGATACTTGGTGACATCATCAGGGCGCGAGCGATCGCGACACGCTGTTGCTGTCCGCCGGAGAGCTGATGCGGATATTTTCCTGCATGGGCGGCCATGCCCACCTTGTTCAGATAATGGAAGGCCAGCCGCTCAAGATCGTGCCGCGCACCGACTTTGTGGTACAAAGGGGCGAGCAACATGTTTTCAAGCACTGTCTTGTGATTGAAAAGATTAAAGCTCTGGAACACCATGCCGACATCCCGGATCAGCGAGACGTCTTCCTTGAAGGTATGCTTGCCAGATGCCGTCACTTCTGCCGAGATGAAGGGCGATCCATGCAGTTTTATTTCACCGGCATCAAGGCGCTCCAGTCCGTTGAGCAGGCGAATGAAGGTCGTCTTGCCTGATCCCGAGCGACCGATGATAGAGATCACCTCGCCGGATTTCACTGTCAGGCTGACGCCCTTCAACACCTCATGCGAGCCATAGGCCTTGTGAAGCTCGGTTGCTTTCAAGGCTATTGTACTGCTCTGCTGGGTTTTGGCTTGCACGCGGTCAGCAGGAAGCTCGTGACCGGACAGTTTGGCAGAAACCTCCTGTGGCGACAATGTGCGCGCCTTCTTGCCGCGCCGTATCACATCCGAGCGTCGTTCCAGCATTGAAAGACCGCGATCGAACAGTGTGACGATCAGGACGTAAAAGAAGGCGACGACAGTGAGCGTTTCGAGTACCAGGAAATTCTGCGTATAGAGCCGCTGCCCGACGAGCAGGATTTCGGCAAGCGAGATGACCGAGACCAGAGAAGTAAGCTTGACGATGGTGACAAGCTCGTTCGACATGGCGGGTAGTGACACCCGGATTGCCTGCGGTATGACGATCAGGCGCTGGATACCGAAAAAGCTCAGCCCCAGTGCGCGTCCAGCCTCAAGCTGGCCCTTGTGAATGGCGAGCAGGCCACCGCGATGGATTTCAGCCATATAGGCGGTTTCGCTGATGACAAGCGCGATCAGACCAGCAGCGAAAGCATTTGAAAGGAGAGAACGAAGGACTGGGAAAACCTGCGGCAGACTGTAGATGAAAATCAGCAGTACCAGAAGCGGAAGGCTGCGGAAGAACCAGATATAGGCCCGCGCCGGGCCGTTGATCACCGCCCAGGACGACTGCTTTGCCAGCGCCAGCCCGAACCCCGCGATCGCCGCCAGAAGCCAGCTTAGCAGGCTGAGCTTGATAACAATCCAGCTCGCCTCCCAGAAGTCCCGATCCGCGAGCAGACCGAGCGCATAATGCCAATCATAGTTCAAGCGTGCCTCCCGTTTCGGCCATGCTGAGGGTAATGGGGGCAAACCGCCCCGATACCGGTGTGGAGCGCGTTTCGATCTGATTGAACCAGACCGACGCTCCAACTATTTGTTTTGTAAATCACTTCTGGTCCGAAGCCGTTTCGCACTTTCCGGAATGTGCTCTATTGAGCCGTGGAAACAACCGCTTTGATCTCGTCGTCGGTGACGGGTTCCATGCCGTAGGCTTTGATGAGCGCGTCATAGGAACCGTCCTTTCGCATCTGCGCGAAAGCATCGTTCACAGCAGTGAAAAGCTCTTTGTTTTGGGGCGTAGTGGCGACCCCCACCATGATCGGATAGATGAGTGCGCTGGATGTGACGGCATAATCGTCAGGAACTCCGCAACGCTTGCGTGACCTGCGCATCGGTGTCGAATTCGCGAGTCTCGATGGTGCCAAGATTGTTCTTTGCGCAATAGTCTTCCGACAGCGCCTTCAGCTTTGGAAGCCAGGTGGCGCCTTGCATCGAGCCGATGACCTTGCCACACAATTCCTTCTCATTCGACGGACGGTATTTCGCATCCTTCAGTACGAGCAGAGACGAACCAGCCTTGATGTAAGGGATGAAATTAAGGATTTTCTGCCGTTCCGGCGTCACATAAAGCGCCGATGCAATGACGTCGAAGTGGTTGGCGCGCGCACCTGTGATGAGGCTGGTGAATCGCGTGTCCTTGAATTCTGCAGCAAGCCCGAGCTGCTTTGCGATCCCTTGCATCAGCTCGACGTCGAATCCCGCCGGCTTGCCGTCCTTCATGTAGACGAAGGGCGGATAGGTCAGGTCGGACCCGACGGACAGCGTGTTTTCCTTGACGGTCTGCGGCGCAGCCGCTGCCGCGTGCGGCGCAAGGGCGGTGGCTGCAAGCACGCCGGCCAGCACGGCTGATTTCAGCTTGGCTGCGTGTTTTGCAATTATCCGAATAGACATGCTTTCCCCTTTTTGTTCAATAATATTGTTCAACAATTATAGAACAGAAAAGGCGGTGTCAACTCAAAGACGTTTTCGCGACAACGATCTCGAACCGCTAGGCGGATAGGCGAACTCATCGTTACCTTTAATTTCGGATGCCGGCTCCAGACCTTTTGAAGGTCTGAACAATACGGCGTCACCTGCAGAATCCGGCTGATGCCGCCAGATCGTATCGTCATTCCTTCAATTCGTTAGGCGTTCGGGCTGGGCGCGGGGTCAAATAAATAAGCGTAATATACAATACAAATCTAATATACGAATGGATAAAATAAGTATAATTAAAATATGATATAATAAATACACTATTTTAAGATGTTGACTGGAAGTATATTGAAATGAAATAACGATTATATTTGAATGGCAGTGGTCGTGATTCCGCCTTTTATTTTGATGGCGTCGTGCATTTTCACTGCAGTTTTGATTGGAATTATGTTTTAGCGCATTGCGATGCGCTTTTGCCAAGGGGCCTTACGGCATGATCGATTGCTGCTTTGCTGAAAAATTCCGCGACGAGAACAACCGCACTCTCGTATCCCATGAGCTAGAGGGCGCGCCGTTGCCGCATGGAATTGGGCGGGGGCCTTGGGATGCAGCCGCTCTGAGCCAAACGGGCAAGGCGAGTGGCAGGAGCCTCTTGGCGCACGTGGCACTGGTATTGGCGCTGTCCGTTTCCGGTCTCGCGCACCTTTAATACCTACCAGAAGAATCTGTGCCATCGCTTTTGAAAAGCTAGGTGTGGTCGAACTTTTTTAGATAGTTCTGACAACATCGTGGATTCTCCAACTATCATTATGATAGAATATTTATAATTACGCGTCGCTAAGCAATATCGGAACAATTGCGGCGTTCTCCGAGTTTGTCTCACGCAGCAAATCTATGTCTTCGACGAAACATAGGGGAGAGTGAGATGGGTGAGTTGTTGTTTTGGATTGTTCTGGTTGGACTGCCAGTGCTTCTCGTGGGCGGCTTCGCATTTGCGCGCTATCTGCAGCGTATTGGTCGTGCCAGCCCAGGCGAAGATGGCGCTTAGCGGAAGCAGGGCTAGATCGATGGCACCCCGTGCAAACTGGAAAGGACAGCTGAAAATTGATCAGCTGTTGTGCCCAGTCGCGTTGTTTACGGCAGCATCGACTTCTGATCGTGTGTCATTCCATCTAATTAATCGCAAGACCGGAAATCGCCTCAACCGGGAATTCGTGGACAGTGATACAGGCAAACCAGTACCGCGCGAAAACCAGCTCAAGGGTTATGAAGTATCGTCCGGCACCTATTTGAGTTTTGACGAAGAGGAAGTTGCTTCGGCCATTCCCGAAAGCGATAAAACACTGAATGTCACGCGTTTTATCAAATGCGACGAGATCGATGATGTCTATCTCGACCGGCCATATTATCTCGCCCCTGTTGGAGACAGCGATAGTTTCGTACTCGTTCGTGAGGGCATGAAAGCCGAAAACGTGGCCGCAATCGCAGAGGCTGTTCTTTTCCGACGTACGCGACAAGTTCTGATCCGTGCCGACGATGATGGTTTGATAGCCACGACGCTTAATTTCGAATATGAGGTACGAGCGACAGCGGAGGCATTTGCCGACTTGGGCACTTTCAAGTTCGATCAAGAAATGCTCGACCTGGCGCAGCATATTATCGACACCAAGATGGGCAGTTTCGACCCCGTAGGCTTCGATGACCGTTACGATGCAGCACTGGCAGATTTGATAAAGGCCAAGATTGAGGGGAGACCGCTCAAGAAGCCGGTTGCGCCGAAGACTGCCGAGGTTATCGATCTCAAGGAGGCTCTTCGCAAGAGTGCAAGCCTGGGTCGGGCGGGGCAGGCGCCGACCAAAGCAACAAAAGGCAAAGCCAAGTCCGGGGCAACGTCTAGGACAAAGTCTAGAAAAAAGGCCGGTTGATCATGGGACAGGCGCTTGAAACCTATCGCAGGAAACGCGATTTTACGCGGACTAAGGAACCACGCGGTAAGTCCTCACGAATGAAAGGTGATCTCTTCGTCGTGCAGAAACACGATGCCAGAAGATTGCATTATGATTTTCGCCTTGAGATGGATGGCGTGTTGAAAAGCTGGGCCGTGACGCGCGGTCCAAGCCTTGTTTCCGGTGAAAAGCGACTTGCTGTGCATGTCGAGGACCATCCTCTTGAATATGGGGGCTTCGAAGGCACGATCCCGAAAGGTGAATATGGGGGAGGTACAGTTATCGTCTGGGATACAGGGCGCTGGAAACCCATTGGCGACCCACATAAGCAATACAAAAAAGGACATCTTGAATTTGAGCTCTACGGGGAAAAGCTCAAAGGTCGCTGGCATTTGGTCCGGATGCACGGAAAGCCAGACGAGAAGCGAGAGAATTGGCTCCTCATCAAGGGTGAGGATGAATTCGCCAGAAATCCAGATGAACCTGACATTCTCGAAGAGATGCCGAAATCAGTAAAAACCGGTCGCGTCATCGCCGATGTCGAACACGAAGCGCCAGGCTGGTCGTCGAAAACTGGTCCGATCGACAAGAAGTCGACCGCTCAAGAGAAGGGTGGGGGCGCAAATATCAAAAATGCGAAGAAGCGACCGATGCCGAATTTCGTCAAACCTGAGCTCGCTACGCTCGTGTCATCTGCTCCAGATGGAAACCGCTGGCTTCACGAGATTAAGTTCGACGGTTATCGCATCCAGGCTCATATTGCGGGGGGCAAGGTCGCCCTTTATTCGCGTGGGGGACTGGATTGGACTGAAAAATTTGGCCAGCAGATCGCCAGCGATCTTGTTGGTACGGGTGTGAACGAAGCCATATTTGACGGGGAAATCGTTGTCGAAAACCAGTCGGGACTGTCCGACTTTTCAGCTTTGCAAGAGGATTTAAGCGAAGGGCGTTCGGATCGGTTCGTCTATTATCTCTTCGATCTTCTGCATGTTGATGGCGAAGATCTCCGCCAGACTCCTCTGATTGAGCGCAAAACGTTGCTTGAAAAATTAATTTCCGGATCATCGTCAACGCTTCGCTTCAGCGAGGCTTTTGATGCCGATGGGGCTGCGGTACTGAAGAATGCCTGCGGACTTGGCCTTGAGGGCATTGTGTCGAAGCTCAGAGAGGCCGCTTATAGAAGCGGTCGCAGCAACGATTGGCGTAAGTCGAAATGCATTGGACGACAGGAATTCGTCATTGCAGGCTATGTTCCCTCGACGGCAACGCGAGCGGCAATCGGTTCGCTTCTTTTAGGTGTACAGGATAAAAAGGGGCTGGTTCCCGTGGGCCGGGTGGGAACGGGCTTTTCGGTTAGGATGGCAAAAGAACTTTACAAACAGCTGCAAGCCATGCGGCTGGAAGAAAGCCCATTCGCTGTGCAACTGACGGCAGATGAAAGGCGCGGTGCCAATTTCGTCACACCGCAGCTGGTAGCGGAAATCGAATTTCGTGCCTGGACTGCCGATAAGCGATTGCGTCACGCGTCCTTCAGGGGGGTGCGAAACGATAAGGCTGCCAAGGACGTCATATGGGAGAAGCAAACCATGTCACCTCGTATTTCCAGTAACGGCCCCGAGGAGATCGACGTGAAGCTCACACATCCCGACCGGGTTTACTGGCCGGGCGAGGGTGTCACAAAACAGGGTCTCGCAGATTATTATTCCGCTATCTGGTCTCGCATCGAACCTTTCATCGTCAACCGCCCACTCGCATTGTTACGCTGCCCAACCGGAATTGACGGAGAACACTTCTTTCAAAAGCACGCGTGGAAGGGGTTGAATGAACATATTATCGAGGTTCAGGACCCAAAGAACAAGGAAGAAGAGCCTTATATCAGCATTCGGGACTTCAACGGGCTGATCGGTTTGGTGCAAGCCGCGACGCTGGAAATTCACCCATGGGGTTCGACTCTCAAAAATTGGGAGCTACCGGATACATTGACGATGGATCTCGATCCGGGTGAGGGGGTTCCCTGGCCGCGCGTGATCGAAGCCGCAACCGAGATCAAGGAACGTCTAGAAAAACTCGGATTGACGACGTTTGTTAAAACGTCCGGCGGCAAGGGACTGCATGTGGTCGCGCCATTGAAGCCGAAGGTCGACTGGGACGCCCTCAAGAGCTTTACAAAAGCTATTGCCGACCAGATGGCTGCAGACAGCCCTGATCGCTATGTTTCGACGATTTCCAAGGCCAAGCGTAAAGGAAAAATTCTCATCGATTATCTGCGCAATCAGCGCGGCATGACTGCTGTAGCACCCTATTCGCCGCGGGCACGTCCCGGTGCTGCAGTTTCCATGCCGCTTGGGTGGGAGGAAGTGACGTCAGCAATAGGCCCGGCCCATTTTACTATTCTCAACACACCGACCCGGCTGGTCGCATTGAATAGCGATCCCTGGCAGGATTTTCGCAGCGCGGAAACGCCGCTGCCTAAGCTGAAGAAATAGGCAGAGCTCTTCGCATCAGCTTTTTTTGTTTTCACCGGCGAGGCTTTTTCGTAGAGCATCCATGATGTTGATAACATTGCTTTCGGTTTCTGGTGCAGTCTTGCGCGGCTTCGACCCCGTTGCCGTTTTCTTTTTCTTCTTTGCAGCAATCATCGACTGAAGGTTCTTCTGCATTGGGTCCTGAAGGAAATCGGGATTCCAATCTTCCGTCTTGCCCTTGATGAGCTTGCGGACCATGGAAAGAAGCTTCGTATCGGGTTTGCCTTCCTTAGTGTCTGAAAAATAGTCGGTCGCTTTCCGCACTTCATCGCCGAAGCGCAGCGTCCACAGGACGATCCCGTGTCCGCGTGGCTCAAGCAGCACTGCTCTTTCGCGTCGGTACATGACAAGGCGGGCCAGACCGAAGACTGCGCTTTTTTCCATTGCCTCCCGAATGACGGAAAAGGCTTCCTGGCCTACTTTGTCGGATGGCGCGAGATAATGCGGTTTGTCGTACCAGATCCAGCCAATGCGGTCGCGCGGTACAAATTTGTCGATGTTTATAGTTCTGGTGCTCTCGAGTGCCACAGCCTCCAGCTCATCCTCTTCAAGAATGACATAGCTGCCGTCGCCTTTCTCAAACCCCTTGACCTCGTCGTCATCCCGCACGGGCTTGTGCGTAACCGAATCTACGTACCGGCTGATCACCCGGTTGCCGGTCTCCGCATTCAAGGTGTGAAAACGCACCTTCTCGCTGTCGCTGGTCGCAGGCGTCAGCTCCACCGCACAGGTGACAAGCGAAAGTTTGAGATAGCCTTTCCAGAAACTGTGGGGCACGACCTGATCCTCCGGGAAGAACAGGATAACCTGTTTGACGCCCGATAGTTCCCGATCAGATTTGTTCAGCCTGGGAACCAGTCGCGGTTTTTAGTGGTTATGCGGCAAGGAAAATACGACTGGGGTTACCCATTGCTTAAAAAGTCTTCCGCTGTCCCACAGCTCAAAAACGCTGCTACTCAGGACGGGCTGCTTCACGTCAGCGACACCGCGCCGGGAATTAGACGGCTGCGTTGTGGGAGTGGTTTTCGTTATGTCCGTTTTGATAAAAAGGCGATTTCCCCTGCTGATCGAAACAGGATTGCTAAGCTTGCCATTCCACCTGCATGGAGCGATGTCTGGATATGTTGCGATCAGCGCGGACACATACAGGCGACCGGTCGCGATGCGCGCGGAAGAAAGCAATATCGTTACCATTCCGCGTGGATGGCGATGCAGGAGGAAACCAAATTCTCAAGTCTGCTAGACTTCGCCCGTGCACTCAGCCGACTGCGTAAAGCACTTGATGCCGATATGCAGCGACGCTCGCTCTGCCGTGAAAAGGTCATAGCGACCGTCATCTGGCTGATGGATCGGCTATTGCTGCGGGTTGGAAATCCAGATTATGCGCGGGACAACAAGAGCTTTGGGGTTACTACCCTTCGCAATCGGCATCTGCGGGATGACGGTAAGGAATTGCGGCTCGTCTTTACCGGCAAATCAGGCAAAATGTGGAGTCTCAAGCTTTCCGACAAACGGGTTGCGCGTATCGTGCGCTCCATACAGGAACTGCCTGGGCAGCAGTTATTTCAATATATTGACGAGGCGGGTGATCGCTGTCCTGTTTCTTCCCAGGATATAAATGACTATCTGCGGGTGACCATGCGAACCGATTTCACGTCGAAGCATTTCCGGACATGGGCTGCAACGGCAACTGCCCTTGAGTTGCTACGCTGCCTCGATTTGCCTGACAGTGACAGGGTGCAAAAGGAGAGGCTTAATAGCGAAATCGATAAGGTTGCGCACCTGCTCGGCAATACCAGAGCGATATGTCGGAAGTCTTATATACATCCTGCCATCCCCGAATACTGGCTGGCCGGAAAACTTGGCTCGCAGATCGATGCCGCTGGAGCTATCCGGCTAGTTGCGCCTGAGCTTAGCGATGCCGAGCGTCGCACTTTGAAATGGCTGCTTTTCATCGAGGCGGAAAAGAGCTGACCAACGGATGACGATGGCTGTTGACGGTTCACGATTTCGCGGCACGATGCGGTTATTGATTGGCAGGCGCAGAACGCCATTAGTCATCATGATGGCTCGATCAATATGTTTTAGGTTAGTGGAAAGACTTAATTAACCGCTTTTAACAGCAGGTGGCGAAATGTCGGCTCTCGATCTGGTTGTGACATTAATACTACAGACATATTTCATTCATGAGTTATCCTTTAAATAACGAAATAACCTTAGGCTATTAGATCACGGAGAAATGCCATGAAAATTAAGTCTCTTCTTTTGGCGTCAACTGTTGCTCTTATTGCTACAACCGGTGCGAAAGCTGCTGACGCTATCGTTGAGGAGCCTGCGCCAGTAATCGTTGCTGAACCTGTTTTTAGCTGGACTGGCGCTTATATTGGTGGGCAGATTGGCTACGGGTGGGGAAAATCGGAATTCGAAGATGCTTTCCGTGTGAAACCGGACGGTTTTCTCGGTGGTCTTTATGCCGGTTATAACTTTGATGTCGGCAATAACTTCATTCTCGGTATCGACGGCGATATCACCTATAATAATCTAAAGGACAACTACAGCGCTACTGACGGAGATATTGCTGGTGACCTTGAGAGCAAGTTGCGGTGGTCGGGTGCTGTTCGCGCACGGGCTGGTGTCGCATTTGATCGCTTCATGCCCTATATCGCGGGCGGTGTTGCCTTCGGTAGCGTGAAAAACACGCTTTCAGCAACGGACGGTGTGGATGAAATCAGCGTATCGCAAAGCAAAACCTATACTGGCTGGACGGCTGGTGCGGGTGTTGACTACGCTGCTACTGACAACCTCATTCTGCGCCTTGAATATCGCTACACTGATTACGGTAAGAAGGACTTTGATTTTGGCACGGATGTAAGTGTCGAAGACAAGTTCAAAACACATGACGTTCGTTTGGGCGTAGCTTACAAGTTTTGACAAGCGTAATCTCGGAAATATAGAAAGGCGGCCCGTGGGGCCGCCTTTTTGTTGCAGAGGCTCTTACGAATAATATTCGCCTGGCATTTACGGCTTGAACCCAATATGTTTTTCCTTGGTCGCCTTTGAATCTTCCGCATACCGGTATGGAAAAATTTATGGATAGTGCAGTGCTTTTCTTGCATGCGCGTGGACAGTCGGCCGATGAAATCCGGATGTTGGATTGGAACAGCAATCCAATCGGAAAGCCAGAAAAGTGGCCCACTTCTCTGATAACTGCGGTTCAGATGATGCTGGCTTCGCATTTCCCAAAGGCTATTATCTGGGGACCGGAATTCACCACGATTTATAACGACGCCTTCCGACAGATTCTCGGTGAGAAAGAGAACTGCATGGGAGCATCATTCCGCGATATTTGGGCCGAGGCTTGGGATGAAATTCAACCGATGGTCCAGAAGGCCTATGCGGGTGAGGCCATTTTTATAGAAGACTTTCCCTTGGTGATTGATCGGCACGGATATCCTGAGCAATGTTATTTTACTTTCTGCTACAGCCCGATTTACGATGAAAGAGGGCGAGTGGCTGGCATGATGGATACCGTCATCGAGACCACGACAAAGGTTGAGGCGGAAAAGCATGCTCGCATACTGAATGCCGAACTCGCTCATCGGATCAAGAATACCTTTAGCGTCGTAGCAGCGATTGCTGGCCAGACCTTCAATAACAATGCTGATGAAGAGGTGATCAACACCTTTACCAGGCGCCTGTTTGCACTCGGAAATGCACACGATGTGCTGCGATTGGGCAAAAGTTCTGAAGGTTCCCTTCGTCAGATTGTGAGCGGAATAACAAACGCGCTGGCGGTGGCGGATCGCGTGCAGATAAGCGGACCGGACGTTCTGATCGGCCCTAAAGGAGCTTCAACGCTTTCGCTTCTAATCCACGAACTGACCACCAATGCGATCAAATATGGCGCTCTTTCAAACAGTGAGGGGCGTGTGCTGTTGGAAGTGGCTGTCTCAAAAAGGCAAGACGATGCGGTCTTCTCGTTGCATTGGGCTGAGTTTGGCGGGCCACCTGTTATCGCGCCAACTAAGACCGGATTTGGCTCCAAGCTGATAAGAATGGGGTTGTTGGGCGCCGGCGAGGTTGACGCTGACTACCGAACAGAAGGGTTTGCTGTGAAATTCTCTGCCCCTCTTCGCCAATTGCAGGGTGAGGGTCGTCTTTTTGACTCTACTTAGTTGGATCAGGAATGCTTCATTCCAGTCCCTTTTCGTCATGATCCCCCTTATGAGCAGCAGACAGATGGGTATTTGACGTGTTTGGGCCGCCTTGAGATCGGTTCTGAAAGGTCATGCTCGGCCAAAGAGTTACGCCAGGATTCCTGACATCGAAGCGGCCTGTTCGAAAGCAAGTCTCGCGTCTTCGGTACTTCCAATGTCGTGCGTGCATAAAAGGCAAGCCTTGATAGCGACGCCGAGACTACATAATTCGAACCTATTCCATTGAGACAGTAGTATATTCTCGGCATCTGCTACGGTTCTCACCGTCTGCGTAATGCCGTCCGCAATTTCAATGACGACAGCGTCATCCCAGTGCACCTGTTCCATGTCGAAATCCTTTATACAGTGAACCCTTCACCAATTCGAAAGTTCCGTGGCTCAACAAGTTTATCGCCAGGAGTCGATCAGCTCACCCGTGCAGACGAGTTCCAATTGCTCACTAAATCGTTGGTGACAAAGAGAGATAATTGCATCGTGGGTTTGATTGGAAACGCTGCATACTGCGTCGTGGACAATGATCACCCGATATCCGCGATCTACCGCGCCCAATAGTGTTGCGAGAACACAAAGATCGGTCTCCGCTCCGCTGACGATCACAGTATGAACGCGCCGTTTGTGCAGATATCGCTGGAGGAAGCCTTCGGTCCAGGGGGAGTAAACAGTCTTATCAAGTACAACAGCAGGTGGCGAAAAATCTCCTAACGGGTCGACGAGGTCGATGAATGACGGATCAATACGATTGAGAGTAAAGGTTTCCCACTTGCGGTAGTAACCTCTCCATGCTCCTAGGGCAGCGTCGGGTGACCTTGGAGGTATAAAGCGGGTAAAGATCGTTTCTTCACTGCGCTGGGAGCAGATATCCACGATATTGGGCAAGATCGCGTCAATCCATGGCACGTGCCAAGGCGAAGCAGGTCCGAAAAGATTCTGCATGTCTATGCATAGATGCATGCAGCCGTCCCGCAAATCTCCACGCAGAAGCCCGGTTTCCAGAGGCATGTTATCCTTCAAGTCTTTCTACGACGATCTGCCCACAGGCTCCCTCAAGGAGACGCAACATCCGCGCCCTTGCTTCGTTCACCGCGTCGGCTGTTGACAAGTGAACATGCTGCGGGTTTTGGAAGTAGACAGAAACGGCAGTTCCTGCATCGTCAAAAAACTGAACCGTATAGGCTTCATCGTCTTCCATCGAAACGACTTGGGTTTCCATAGTCATTTGCCAAACTCCTGCCAAATATGCCGAACCAGCCAGCATTGCTTTCGTTCCAGATTGAAATTCTCGGGGTTTCAGCGACGAGGCGAAGCCGAATACGGCTGGTTCCAACGCTCATCGCGTTCCGCTTCAAAAACCGTACGCTATCGTACAGACAGTCCTTGAGGAGGAACTAACTGGCTGGCTGGGCCTTACCTTACCTGGGGAAGGAGGAGACAAATGCCCTCGATATCCGAGTTCGAAGAAGAGTTGCTGGCACTTGGACCTGCGCTTCACCAGTTCGCCAGAACGATGTGCCATCAGCGTTCCGACGTGGAGGACCTTGTTCAGGAAACGCTATTAAAAGCTCTACGCCATCGCGATAAGTTCGTCCCCTATGGATCGCTCAAATCCTGGCTGTTCACCATCATGAAGAACACATTCTGCACCAAGATCAAGAGATCCCGCCGCGAAGATGCAATTGAGGAGTGGGAGGGGCCAAAAATCAGCCCATCGCAGGACTGGGCTATGGAATTGCAGGATGTCGGGCGGGCTTACAGTAAACTGTCGCCGGCACATAAGAGCGTTCTCGATCTGGTGATATTTAGCGGGCTGAGTTACGAAAAGGCAGCGATGGCGACAGGCTGTACGGTCGGAACGATCAAGAGCAGGCTTAATAGAGCCAGAGCGCAACTCGAGAGCAGCTTGTATACGGCTGAAAAGAGTCTTCGGAAACGATAGCTTAAACGAATTTCTGCAAGTGATTAGAGTTGGCCGCGAAATCCTGATGTCGGGGGGCAAATCGTGGGGGAGTAAGTCTTACTGCCAGCTCTGAAATGTAATCAAGGTCGCGCAAGCCGCTTTCATATAGTCGTATGATGCATCCTGCAAGCTCAGAGGCTGAATAAGGACGGTCGCTTTCTTCGAGAATTATCGCAGACCGAGAAAAGCAACTACGCATGAAATTAACTTCATCTGAGGAGTAAATCCTGCTGGCTTCATTAAATAACGGCATAACAGTCTCCATCAAGAAACGAAGCTTCAACGATACGCCGTTTACTGCACATAGATAGTCTTAAAACTTCTTCTTTCGCTTTGGTACGATAGCGTACGGAATGGAGACGGTAACCGGTGGGTTTTGGGAACCAACCTTTGTTCCGCGTGTTCCTCTTCATGATGTTGGAATGAGGTTCGCCATATGCCGTTTCCGCCACAAAATACCATGGCCAACAAACTCTTGGCATTGCTTCCGTCGTCGGATTATGAGGCCATCATCCGCGACACGATCTATGTGGAACTTCCGCGTGGGACGATACTTGCAGAAACGGGAAAACCGATCGCGAAGGTTTATTTTCTCACGACAGGTATCGGTTCGGTTATTGTGACGACCGCCGAAGGAAAACGTGCAGAAGCGGGAATTTTCGGCTTCGATGGGTATATTCCAACCTCTGCAATCGCTGGCGTCGAAAACAGTTCTTATGATGTCCTGGTTCAGGTTGCTGCGCAAGGTTATGAAATGCCTTATAAGAAGTTTCGGTGGTGGATGGACGAAAACCGCAGTTTTTCCAGGATCATGATCCGCTCCATCGAAGCGTTTTCCGTTCAGCTTGCCTATACCGCCGTCTCGAATGCCATTCATGAAGTCACGCAACGATTGGCCCGATGGCTCCTGATGTGTGATGATCGAATATTAGGCAATGAAATAGCAATCACTCACGAGTTTCTGTCGATAATGCTTGCCATTCGTCGTCCAAGTGTCACGACTTCTCTTCATGTTCTTGAAGGATTGGGCTTGATCAAGTCCAAACGAGGAGTTGTCTTTATTCGGAATCGTCACGGGCTGGAAAGCTATGCTCGAGACGCCTATGGCTGGCCGGAAAAGGAATACTTGCGGCTGATGCAGGGATTTCGACCTGTCGGTGACGCCTAGTTTTGAGGGCCGAAAAGCTGGCTATATTCTTCTTCGGGTTTTCCATAGGCTTCGCCGGCGAAATCTTCGAGCCCTCTCCGGTCACGTATTGTGATGCGGCCTCGCTCTGATCGCACCAGTTTTTTGCCTTCCAGTAGGTGAAGTCCTGTCGTAATGCTGGGGCGTCTTACACCGAGCATGAGAGCTATGAAGTCGTGGGTCAGGATAATTTCATCCCCGTCAACACGATCGTGCGACATCAAGAGCCAGCGCGCCAGCCGTTCGTGAATATGCAAGTTTACGTTCGCCCAGACAGTATAAGAAACCTGTGAGGCGAACGTCTGAATGTAGCGAGCCAATAAACTGGCAAACACGCTGTTGCGATTGATTTCCGCTTGTGCAGCACTGACGGCTATCCGATAACCATATCCGCTGACTTGCATGATCACTTCATGAATGCTGGTTGTAGCCCCAACCGCTCCTGAGGTTGGTGAAAACCCTTCGCGTCCGACCATGCCAGCCTCTGCCAGCTGACCTCTGGTCGTTACGGCGATGACCGAACTGATCCCGCCGCAAAGAAAGTAGAGATAGTCGATCGGTTGATTGGCCCTGACAATAACCTGACCGCGCTCAAGCGTGACAGGTTCCAGGGACGAATAAATACTATTGAGAATATCTGGAGGCAGACGCTTCAACAGGCGGTTGTTCAGTTTAGATTCGTCGTACATCTGTGCTACTGCGGGCAAAGTATCAGCTATTCGCCGTCGTGCCCCCCCCCACTCTCTTTGACGGTTGGGATTCTATAACACTCTGATCCGGCAAATGATTTTTGGTACGGTAGCAGACAAATCTGGAAATGTGCTGCGATCGAATTTTCCTTTGACGGCAAGCTGAAACTTTTTGTCCCGCTATTGGTTGCATCTTCACAACCCGAAAACAGGAGGCCCAGATAATGCAATTCAAACTGCTGGGAGAGGGAGCGGGGCAGCGGATCTTCGTCGTCATTCTCGTTCCGGAAGAAGCGGTGGTCGCGACACTTACCCGGTTTGTGCGGGAACAGGATCTAACGGCAGCCTCGGTGACCGCGATTGGAGCTTTCCGACGCGCTACGCTTGGATTTTTCGACCTTGAGCAACAAGACTATCACCGGATCGAACTTGACGAGCAATGCGAGGTACTCAGCTTGCTGGGTGATTGCGCTCTGGACGAAGAGGGCAGTCCAAGCCTTCATTTGCATGTGGTTTTGGGAATGCGCAATGGTGAGGCGAAAGGCGGGCACCTGATTGAAGCCTTGGTGCAACCGACGCTCGAAGTAATTATCAAGGAAAATACCAGCACTATGGTGAGGACCTATCGACCGGAATTCGGCATAGCGCTGATTGATCCACTAAAATAACAATGCAGGGGAGCGATGGCCGCAAAGCGAACGAGTACGCATCACAAAATTGGCTTGCCACCCGTGACTGCTATGGTGGCGCCGGATGTGAAACTCGATAGCGGGTCCGCCAGCATGACATAAGCCGAAGCGAGTTCCGCCGGTTGAGCAGGTCTTTTCATCGGTGTCTGTTTGCCAAAATTCCGCACCGCATCCTCTGGCAGAGTCGACGGTATGAGCGGGGTCCAGACCGGACCGGGCGCAACCGCGTTGGCGCGGATTCCCTTTTCTGCAAGAAGCTGTGCAAGACCTGCGGTGAAATTCTGGATCGCACCCTTTGTTGTCGCATAGGCCAAAAGGGTTGGATTTGGCATATCCGAATTGATGGAGGCCGTGTTGATAATGGCAGCGCCGGGTTTCATATAGGGAAGGGCTGCTTTTGTCAGATAAAACATCGCGTGAATATTGATGCGAAATGTTAGCTCCCATTCTCCGTCGCTGATATCACCGAGTTCGGAGAAACTTGCCTGATGAGCGGCGTTGTTCACCAGAATATCGATTCCGCCTAGTTCGCCTACCGCACGATCAATCAAATCGCGACAGATTTGGGCATGCTGGATATCGCATTTCATCAAGACGGCTTTTCGGCCGTCTTTCTCGATAAGCGCTTTGGTTTCCAGTGCGTCCTCATCCTCTTCCAGATAAGCAATCAGGATATCCGCGCCTTCCCGTGCAAATGCAATCGCAACCGCACGACCAATGCCGCTATCTCCTCCAGTAATGATTGCCCTCAACCCCTTCAGTTTCCCCGAACCGCTATAGGTTGTTTCGCCGTGATCTGGTTTCGGATTCATCTTATTGGTTATGCCCGGCATCGGTTGCTGCTTTGTTTCGAATGGTGGCTTGGGATATTGGCTTTCCATATCGGCTTGTCCTTCCTTTTCGCCTTATCGCCCTAACAACGAAATACGCTGCCTGTTCCAGGCGCTCAGAAGCATTTGAAGGAGAAACAGTGATCAATCGATTTGGAAGGACTATTACTGTTCCACATTACGATGAAGAAACAGTGCTTCCGCTATCGTGGATAGGTCATTGTTGCGAGCGCTGAATATAAACCCAGCGAAGCGCTGGCCATCCAGCCTGGGATTGTCCGACAGGGCAAATATAAAGGGTACGGCGCCTCGTTCCAGTTCGGAGATGAGTGGAAGTACCGCTTCCGGCTCCAGAGCGACATCCATAACGACGGCGTCAATCGCTTCGCATTCCAGATAGTCCAACGCCTGGCTGGCCGTTGTGACGGGGCCGAGTATTACTGCGCCAGCATTCGCTAATCTGAATTTCGCTTCTTCCGAAAGCAGAAATCCATCTTCGAAAACCAAAATGCGCTTTCCTGCGAAAAGACGCATAGCATCATTATTAGGACTAATCATTACAAGCAGTTGGCCATGTCTATTACCGAATGACAAGATGTCTCGTGCAGAATTTACATTCCGAGCGATGACACGATTTCGGGAGTGCCGATGCTTGGATAACACCATCTAGGCTCCATCCACGATATCGTGAAGTTTATGACGGGCGCGGTGCAGACGGCTTTTGACCGTTCCGATCGAGCAATCGCAAAGCCTGGCTGTGCGTTCATAACTTTTGCCTTCCAACGCCACCAGCATCAGAACGCGGCGATATTTAAGGGGCAGCGTTTCCATTGCTGTTTGCACGTCGTGCGCCTCAAGCGTGAACTCTTGAGAAGGTTTGACCGAGGCTGTTGGCGATACACATTCGGTCAGGCCCGGCGCCTCGCGCTTTTGAATGCGAATACGCGTGCAGAACGTGTTGCGCATGATGGTAAAAAGCCAGGATTTAAGCGGCGAATAGGGTATGTATTTTTCCCGGTTAGCGAGCGCCTTCATCAGTGTTTCCTGCACCAGATCCTCTGCATCTTCTCTTTGATTATAGAATGTGCGGGAAAACGCGCGCAAAGCCGGTATCATCTCAACGAGATGTTCCGGCTCCAGCATGTAGTCGGGGTTTGGCTTGAAAGACATCGTCTTAGCCTTTCCGAACAAAAGTCCGGTTTGAGAATGGGGCGGCACGAGGCCGCCCCTTTGAATTACGAATTCTTATGGCTCTGTTGACCTGCCTTTACATGCTGCTCATGGGTTCCCCCACGGGAAGACGTCTGCTGTTGCTTGTCGCCGCCTCCGCTGCTCGCATGCTTGCCATCGTTTTTGTGGCTCTGCTGGCCGGCTTTCACGTGTTGTTCGTGTGTGCCACCTTGCGTGTGGTTCTGTGCCATTCTCTTTCCTTTCAGTGGTTTTAGACCATTGATTGTTGGGAGTGGAATTTGTCGCGCGTGACATAAGCCTAACCAGAGATAGCAAATGATGTTCCGGGAAAACGACTGTAATAAACTTCACGTTTCAGCGGCGCGCTCGAACTCCGCGACTTTGGCCAGTTCTTTGAGAAACATCGCCCGTTCGCGATCAAAGCCGGTCTGGGCACGTAAGCGTAGCAGGTAGGATGGGTGGATCGTCACAAGGATAAGGTGGTTCTCGAACTCGAGAGGGATGCCGCGTATCGCTGCGATTTTCATCGGCTTTCCGAAAAGGGAACGGGCGGCAACTGCGCCCAGCGCAACGATGATGTGGGGTTCAACCAGTTCAATTTCCTGCTGGAGCCACCAGCGACAAGCTTCAATGTGGCTGGTTGACGGGCGCTGGTGAATGCGTCTTTTACCGCGCTGTGTATGTCGAAAATGTTTAACCGCATTGGTGATGTAGCATCGCTCTCGTTTGATCCCGACTTCACTGAGGCACCTATCGAAGAGTTGGCCAGCCGGGCCGATCAAGGGGCGGCCTCCGATATCTTCCTTGTCGCCGGGTTGTTCGGCAACGAAGAAAATTCGGGCATCAATGGGCCCTTTGCCGAAAACGGTTTGTGTTGCATTTCGATAGAGCTCGCAACGCTGACAAGTCTGCGCTTCTGTGCAGACTTGTTGAAGGATGTGCTGGCGACGCGTGATTGCTGAAGATGTCATTGCCGACCTGTGGCCGAAGGTGGCGGCTGCGATTCCGTGGATGCAGGTGGTTTGCTGTTGTCATCCATGAAACCGCGACCGGGGCGCATTTTTCCGTAGAATTCAACGGCGCCCCAGACAATCATTGCCAGTGTAAGACTGGAAATGAGTATTGTGAGAATACGTCGTCCATTCAGACCTTGTCTGGCCTTGCGTGGATCTACCTCTTTCATAGAACAATCCACCTAGCACCAGCGCTGGCGTTCGCGTTCAATTTCGTCTGCGGTGTAAGGTGCGCCCGACGCATTGAAACTTTCCCATCCTTCTTCAAGATAAGCGTCACGTCTCTGACCGATATTGACGCGTCCCCAATCTTCCAGAATAGCTTCGACTTTCCTTCGCTCGGCTTCATCGCAACGAACTGCAACCAGCGTGCTACCACGGCGAATGGCTTCGCTATAGGCCTGCGCCTCTTCTTCCGGCACGCCGGTTTCGATAAGCGCACCCACAATACCGCCGGCGACACCGCCAGCCGTGGCGCCGCCGACCAGCCCGACCAGCGTGGCTGTCAGCCAGCCACCGGCCACGACCGGACCGACCCCCGGGATGGAAAGCAGGCCCAGCCCGGTCAACAATCCTGCACCCCCACCTGCGACGGCGCCGAGACCGGCACCAGCTTCTACGCCTGTGACGGCACTCTGTTCGTCCTTGAGAGCTTCGCCTGCATATCGGCCGTCGGTGTTATTCGAGATCAGGCTGATATTTTCAGCCGGAATCCCTGCTTCTTCGAGCGCACGAACGGCATCGGCCGCTTCGTCGTGGTTGTCGAATAGACCCGTGATATATGCCATTTTAATCTCCTGTTTGGTTTTCCGATCTCAACCCGTCATTGCGTGGTGATATTTCCTTGAAAATCGAGAAGGACCTTCACGGGCTGACCGTCGCGCGCAGCATCGGCGCGCCAAACGCCATCTACACCGAGTTGAAGATTCATGACGTTGGTGAAACCCTCTTCGTTCAGGCGTTCCTTTGCCTGATCCTCGGTAAAACTGTTCTGCCCAGGCACCGGTGCCTTCGGATTTTTCTCTCCGGGCGTGGTAACTGCGGGAGTCTGAGGTTCTTCAGTAGGTGTGGTTTGGGCATACGCCGCTGGCGCGAGCAGCAAGAAGGTTGCCTCTGCGAGATATCGAATAGACCGTTTCATCGTTGGCTCCCTTGTTTCTGAGGGACTGCCCCAACCAATGAACCCGTACATTGTTCCGTTAGCGTGCGCCGAGAACCATTTCTCTGATCCAGCGGGTCAAAAGCTGATTGTAAATCTTTTGATGATGGTCTTCGGTTAGTGCGTGATCCGCGCCACCCAACATCCGAACGGTCAACGAACGGGAATTGATGAAAGCAGTTTGATAACTTGCGACCGTCGGATGGGGAACGATGGTATCATGCTCGGACTCGACCAGCAGCACATCGCCATTAAATTCTCGGGCCTGTCGCAGTGCGCGGTTGTCATCAAAGTTTATGAGCGCGGAACGATAGGATTGCAGGTCATTGCGATCGAGCCTTGCTTTAGGGATTTGCCAAAGCTGGTCGCGATAAAGTGCAGGGGCTCTTAGTGCCAACCAACGGACGGGCCGGAACTCGGTCAGCAAAGTTGCGAGATAACCGCCATAGCTGCTGCCTATGACGACAATCGACCCCTCTTCGACCATCTTGAGACTGGCCAGTCGGTCATAAGCGGCAATGGCGTCATCAAGATTTTCCCCGCGCGTTACCGTTTTGTTGCCAGACAGCAATTCGCCGTGGCCACGCATGTCGAAGGTGAGGCAAACGCAGCCGAGAGAGGATATCGCATTTGCTCTTTCGATATCGCGTTCCTGGCTACCGGCCCAACCGTGCAGAAATAGAACGCCTGGGATGGTGGTATCCGGAGAGATGACAGTCGCGGCCAGTTCGTACTGGTCGACGCTGACGGCGGTCACGTTACGGATCATGATAGATTTTCTCAATTCGCGCATATTTGTGGAGAGGTCGCCCGAAATCGTCGTCACCGACATAGACGACGAAATCGTCCTCGTTGAATGTAGATGGCTGACCATAGCTCTCGCGCAATACTGCCTGTACGGCGGTAACAGTTTTGTCCTGCGCCAGTTTTTCCAATGCCAGAACTTCGGCAGGGGAGGCACCTCCCACACGCCATGATTGTTCCAATACGCCGCAGCGGACGCCATTTTCCGTTATCGGCCCGACAAGAACGTCGTAGTTTCTGCGCGACGCAACGAGACCGAGATGTTGCAGAGCTGCTTCATCGTAGCGTCTGGCATTCTCTACGATCCTGCGTGCAACGGGCGATTGGACTTGGTGAAGCAGAGCGTCCCAGCCGCCGCGCACCACACGCAAACGGATACCCGCATAAACTTTACTCCCGTCCTCGTCGTGCGAAGTATATTGACGGCCTAGATAACTTCCGATGTGATTTTCGATCTGGACCTGTCCGACGGAATAGGTGGTGGAGTTTTCAACGTCCTCTTCGACGACGAGCCCGTTCGCAATTTCGCGATCAGACACGGTTTCCAGAAATCCGTCGAGGGCGCGAACGGTTTCGATGACGGTCTGGTCTTTGCCGCCGGACGCATAGGGATTTTTGAATCGAACCTTGTGCTTTTTTAGCAGGGCACCAGCGGCATCCAGTGCATGGCCATGTGAAAAGACCGAAAAGCCGGGTAGAACACAATCCTGCAAACAAGCTGCAAAGTTTCCCACCCAACCTTCCGGCAAATCATCATCGTCGCGCCAGTGTGGATGGGTAACGAGTTTTGTTGTCATAAAACCGTGGTGAACGATGCCACCGTAAAAACTATCAATGCTCATTTCGGGGTGCCCGTCCTGGCGGACTAAAGCAAAAGTCGGGATGAAAAAAGTTCCATCACTCTCGTCAAAGGCTTGCAGAGTGGGTAATAACTGTCTCCCGGTTAGTGAAGATAGGCGTGCCGCCAATGCTTCAACGCTAGCTACATTATGAAAACTATCGGAAGACCGGCAGACGACGCGAATTTTTCGCACGGGATCATCGCGGAACTGTGCGCTTTCCATGTCCTCACCTCGCTGCCGGTCTTGAAAAGTTTGCAATCAGGCGGCTTCCGCGCGGAGATTGGCAGAGGACTCGGCGAGTTTCGTGAGATCCTTATCGGTCTGGCCTTCTTCCTGCAGGGTCTGGTCGAGGAGTTTCGCCATATCCTTGTGGCCCAGGGTTTCGGCCCAACGCTTCAATGTGCCGTAACGCGTGATTTCGTAATGTTCGACCGCCTGGGCCGCAGATATCAAACCGGCATCAAGGGCGGGACTATTCGCAAACTCCTCGATGATTTCCTCACCTTCAGCAATAATGCCTTCAATGGCGTCACAGGTCTTGCCCTGCGCACGCTTACCGAGAATCTCGAAGCATTGTTGCAGTCGTTCCACGTGTCCTTCGGTCTGTTCCCTGTGTTTTTCGAACGCGCTCTTCAGCTTTTCATCTGTGGCTGCACGGGACATCTTGGGAAGCGTTTTAAGAATCTTGCGCTCCGCATAATAAATGTCCTTGAGCGTGTCATAGAAAAGATCGTCAAGATTGCGTTGCTTGGTGCTGGCCATTTCCGGCTCCTCCTTGGTAATGAACTGTTCTTGTCGTGCGGTTGAAAATTGCGACGACGGTGCACCTAACCCGCTAGGAATAATTTTGTTTCGCGCGATCGAAAAAACAGGCGAGCAGTCGCAATCAGGGTTGCGTCGGGGAACTGGACGGTTGGGCGGGACTTTCTGGAGAGACGTCCCCCTTGTCCGATGTGATGAACAGGGTTCCCAGCCCGAACAATGCGGCGGCTAACATGATGACGGCAAGCCACTTCAGGATAATCATCGTTATTTCCTGTTCGTTCTGTCAGGACTTCGATTTATGCTCCGGCTTGCCCTTCTGTCTGGTGGAGGCCAATTTTTCGAGCTCTTTCTCGCTCATGGACTTGGCCATTTCCCTGGATGCTCCACGGAGTTGACTTTTTGATTTGTCTCCGCGTTTTGCAGCCAAGGCCGCGCCCGCAGCCTGTTGTTGTGCTTTGGATTTTGAAGGCATCTTCATCTCCTGTGAGGGTTCAATCGGTCTCGACCGTTGTTTTCGCGTCTCATTTTGTGCGGACGGGGTTGGCAAGATCATTTGGGCGCTCGCCATTGGAGCGTTCAAAGTCGAAGTTCTTTTGCGGGTCGTTCGGTTGAGGATGACATGGATTGCCGGGCGCGTCGGACTGCTCGTGCGTCGGGCGTGCCTGATGGTCCCGTGTTTCGTGCTGGGATGGTTCGCCCGCTCCGACGCGATCCTTGTTGAAGAAGAGTAAACAGATGTTTGAGGGTGCAGTGTTGAACATTGTGCTTTCTCCGTTCCGACGTCCCGATGGTTAACAGCGCTCCGAACAAGCTTGCAGGCACATTGTTCCACCAAGAGCAGCGAAACTCTGGGGCGCTGGATCATGGATCACGGTTGCAGACAAGTGAAAGGGAACATGAGCTGCCCTCAGCGGTTATCGAAACTTGCAACAGAGGAGTTTTGATATGGTCCAGGCAAAGAAATGGTCAGCCGACGTGACCGAACACAGCGACGCTCTAGATCTCGAACCGCATGTATTCGAGCAGGAGGATCCGAAGAAAATTGCAGCTTCCCTGAAACGCTCGGCTGACAAGAGCCACAAACGCAAGGCAGAACCGTTTCGCTCGGCCATGTCCATGCTGACCTTCTACATCAACCGCGCTGGCAAGAACTTGCCGGAAAAGCGCAAGCAAGTGCTGGAAACCGCCAAAGAAGAATTGCGCAAGGCTTACGGCAAACCAGATCAGGCTTAACCTGCTTTGGACAAGGGAGAGACCAATGAAAATCTATATCGCTGAATGGTGGACAATCGCTCTATCTGCGGGTTCTGTGACAGCGTCCGACCCGCCGGAAATTCCCGAAAATGAACCTGAAGGCATTCCGGTCGAGCCGCCGGAGACCATTCCGCAACCAGATAAGGGGCCATTCAGCCCCGACGAACCCGAACAGATACCGCCCCTTCCGATACCAGAACATCCATCACCCGGGCCGGTCAATCCGGGCCAGCCGACAATGCTTTGCGCGCCACCCTCCTGTTATTCTGAACCGGGATAAGGAGCGGCCTTCAACAATCGTGCCAGATGTACGCAATTGGCAGCCAGTATTTTGGTAGCGGAAACGACTGTTTCGGGTACTTCTTCCAGATCGACGAAATTGGTTGATTGCATCGCCTCGCCCACCCAATAGGTTACGCCGTTGGCAGGCAGGGTGAAGCCCACATCGTTCAACGCCTGATAGAGCTGGGATGACACGAAATGCGCGCCGTCCTCGTTGCCGACCACGGCCGCGACGGCCACACGCCCGTAAGACGGCATTCGGTTGGCATCATCGGTCTCTGAAAGAAATGCATCCATACGTTCCAGCACGCGCTTGCAGATGCTTGATGGTTGTCCGAGCCAGATCGGCGTGCCGAAAATAAGAATATCCGCATCTAGGATTTTGGTTCTGAGTGCCGGCCACTCGTCGTCTTCGCTTTCGCGCGATGTGACACCGGGTTCGATGTTGAATTCACTCAGCCGCACATGCTCCGTTTGCACGCCATAAGGAACAAGATGCGTATCGAGATAATGTAGCATCCTGTCAGTCGAGGATGGATTCTGGTCGGCACTTCGTTTCAAGGTGGCATTGAGCGCGATAGCTTTGAGCGGAGGAAGGGAAGACACAGTCATTGTCCACCTCCCTTTCTCCTGGTGTGCTTGGGTTCACTCAACGCATCAGCAAGGTTTTTGCGGTCAGGATCGGCAAGATTGTGCCCCGCGGCATCGCGTTTCTTTGCGGGATCGTCGTCAGCGGGTTCGTAACCACGAGGCCGGTTTTCCGACGGGCCTTCCCATTTCGGCTTCTGATCGGTGGTGCCGGTTTTCGGATCGTGTTTCATGGAAACCTCCGTTTATTGAGACGGCGGCCCAACCTTTCAAACCTCGGATTGTTTCATTGAGTGAAAAGGAGCACCGAATGATGGAGCGGGAAATGGCAAGGTTGAAGCAATGAAATTCTGCGGAACAATTGGTTTTCCTCATGGTTGGAGCTTAGAGGCCCACAATGATGAAAACAGTTCCACCGGATAAAAGCTCTGGCGCTCGCGCAAGAGGCGCGATCCAACGGGGTGAAACCGGCGACAAGGTTCCCGGCTTTGATCCTGCGGTAGCGCCAATGGAAACAGATGCAGAGGCTGGCGGCAGCGCTCAACCGGCTGAAAATCACGGGAGACGGCCGTTAGCGGCTCCGGTAAAACCCGATGACAGCAATGCTTCCAGTCATGCGTCCGGCCTGCGCGCATGGCCACCGAAAGAGAATGCGCGATCCGCAAGAAAAACTACGCAGATGCGTGAAGGTCCAGCCTACATGGTCTGGTGGTTCATCATTGCCGTGGTTGTCATCGGATATTTTATAGTCTCATGGATGTGGTCATGAACAAGCGATCAGAACATGAACGAGGGGAGAGACAGGCTTCGCCGCGAGCGCTCCGATATTTTCCGCGCTTCGTATTAGTCATAGTGGCAGTTCTGCTCCTTCTCCTTCTCGGGTGGAGCCTGACCGGTGGTGGATCGGTAACGCAAAAGCAAGGCATCCAGACACCTCCCGCCATAGGTTCCGCCGACCAGAAGACCAAGCCGCCGGTAGAAAATGACCGACCAGAGACCGGCACGGGCGGCGACCAGCCGGTGCAGGCGCCCGCTCACCAGAAATGAGGATCAATCATGAACGAGAAATCAACCACCCCACTGACGGATGATGAAGACATCAAGTTCCTGGCCGAGAACTCGGATATTTCTCCGCTGCAGGCTCGGCAGTTGATCGAGCGTTTTGGAAGAGATCGACAAAAATTGCTTGAAGAAGCAAAGAAATTTAAAGCGGAAGGGTAGAACCATGGCTCAGATCACACGTGACCACGATGAGATCCGCCAGTGGGTTGAAGACCGAAATGGGCGGCCCGCAATGGTGGAAACCGGTAGTGAAGGCGGTATATTGCGTATCGATTTCGCAGAAAAAGACCAGAATCTGGAGGAAATCAATTGGGATGATTTCTTCGCCATCTTTGACGATAGAAAGCTGGCTTTTCTCTACGAAGAAACGGAGGATAGCCGCTTTAACAAGTTTATAGATGCTGAGCAGAATTCCTGATTGCAACTAACCCGCAAACCCTAGTTCGGTTCGGAATTCAGGAAGGAGCCTTCGAACCGGGCAGAACGTTCACATTCGCTGCGACGGGCGTATCAGGGTGACGCTCCATATGTCTCTTGTGAGCAAGTCGCGACGCCAGTTCCGCGATGTAGTTCAAATCCCTCAGCCCGTTCTGGTAAAGCATAACGATTGCAGACGAAAGGTCAGTCGCAGCATATTCCCTGTCGCTTTCTTCAAGAATGATCGCGGCGTTGGAAAAGCAGCTGCGCATGAAGTTCACTTCTTCTGGCTTATAAATGCGGCTCGCTTCGTTGAAGAGCGGCATCTCCTTCTCCTTTCCGAAGCATCGACGATACGCTTCCAGACTATTTAAGATAGCCCCATTTGATCACTTCGTGTTTCAAGCGCGCTGAGGGATCAAGGTAATCGTCCGCTGCCGTCTTCGGGGTGGCGTTCGAGATTCTGTCTGTTGAGACAGTCGAGAACCCGCTCTGCCTCTTCTTCGTTCAATGCGATCTGCAGCTTGCCTTCAAACGTGATCGGATTACCCTTGAAAGCGTCAATCACCGACCACGTACCATCGCCATTTTTGTGAAGTTTGTATCCGTTTTCTATCATGGTCTTCTCCCGTTCTTCGCGGCCAAAATCATATCAGTTCATGTCGGGCCAGGCCTTATTTCCCACAAGCGGTACGAACATCACACCGCCGAGATCTTCCTCGTTGAATTCCTCCGTAGATTTACGGGTGATGCACAAAAGGCGCTGGGTACCCGCCATACTGCCGACCGGTATGATGAGCCGCCCGCCTGGTTTGAGCTGCTCTTTGAGCGGGGAGGGGACTTCCGGAGCACCCGCTGCAACAATTATCGCGTCGAAAGGAGCTTCTTCTGGCCAACCATTGCTGCCGTCGCCCGTGCGCACATGGATATTATCGCAGCCGAGGTCTTCGAAGCGTTGTTGCGCGGCTTCGGCAAGGGTGGAATACCGTTCGACAGTAAATATCTGACCGGCAATCTGTGCTATGATCGCCGCAGCGTAGCCGGAGCCTGTTCCAATTTCGAGAACGTGTTCACCCCCACCCAGATGCGCCGATGCAATCATAAAGGCAGTCATATATGGTTGTGAGATCGTTTGGCCATTTTTGATTGGTAGAGGTGTGTCTTCATAGGCAAACTCGATAAAGCCTTCATCGATGAATTTCTCACGAGCCAACGTGCCCATCGCTTCCAGCACGCGCGTGTCATGGATACCGCGATGGACAAGCTGCTTCACCATTTGGACACGAGCTTTCTCAAAATTTCTCATGGTCGCTCTCTCGGATCGAAATGGACTGAATTCAATCTCTGTAGACATCAGCACCAAGGCCAGAGAAACAGGAAAAACGAAAGGCCTATCCAAATGGTTCCAATGAACGGCTCATAAGCGGGCGTGGCATCAGTATTACGCTAATCAAATATGATGCAGCATTTCATGAGAAAGGCCGAATGCTGATTGCGAGCTTTGGCCCCGGATCATCATATCGGTATCAACTGCTGGACTTCACGATAGACGGGTAGTATCCCGACTAGCAACGAGATGGCCGGATCAACAGTCACGACCGCTTCCGAGTTCTTTTTAGTTAAAACCCGATAGTCTCGTACGAATGTGACGATTGAATGCTGATCGTTAGAAAGAACGTCAGGGAAAATCAGCCGCGCTAAGGAGTTGGCGTTTGTCTGCTTTAGTCCCAAAAAACTAACATGATTTTCAAGTTGCTAGGCTGTTGCTAAGCTAAATTCATTCTTGGCGCAAAAATTTAGTTTGTGCAAATCATCTTAACAATTCCAAGGAGATCGAATGGTGGGCGTGACAGGGATTGAACCTGTGACCCCTACGATGTCAACACACGGATTAGGTGTTTTGTATGACACATGTATGATGCGTAATACATATAAATCTAATCAGTTCAGCAAGTTAGTATCGGGCGTTGTCTGGCGTTTGTAGGCTAAATTTGCTACCATCTTGCAAATATTTGCAAGCGCGCTAGCAACCGCTACCATGGAATTTCGCACTCTTCTATGTAGCGAATTGCGTCATCTGCGGGCGCTTCTCCCGTACCGCTACAAAGCGGGCAAGAAACGTACTCATGTTGGGAGGCAAAGAACTCATTCCCCAGCTGAGTGCATACGGAAATAAGCTTTTGCCCTACGCATCTGGGGCATTTGGGGTAGAGTTCGCCTGCCTCTATAGCAATTAGGGTATCTGCAAACAATTTTTTCATTCTGCTGCCTCCAAAGATCCGCCAGAGATTGTGTCTACAGCCGCGCGCAGATCGTCCGGGCTGTGTTTCGCATAGACCTTTTCAACCATGGCCTGCGAGTTTCCTAACACTTTCGCGATGATCCACAAAGGAACGCCGCGACGGGCCATATGCGTCGCTGCCGTGTGGCGCAGGACATGGGGTGAAATGCCGGTGCTCTTGGGCTTGGTTCCGGCCGGCACCTTGGCACGCTTGCCGACGATGCCGGATTTGATCACGACGTGCTGGATCGGTGCCCAGATTGCCCCGCCATTATCCATGACGAGCTCGCCTATCCGCTCTTTATAAGCGCGCTCCAGGATCGGCAGCAAAGCTTTCGAAATCGGCACCACGGCACGACGCTTGTTCGTTTTCTTCCGTCCCGGAACGTTCAGGTCAATCACCATTGTTTCGAAGTCGACCCGATCCCACGTCAGTTCCATAATCGCGGACTTGCGAGCGGCCGTCTCAAGCGCGATCCATAGGAACCGCTCGACGCGTGACAGACGCTCACCGCGGCGGCATAAGGCTGCGGCGTCGAGCAGCCGCTGGATCTCTTCGGTGCGCAACCAACGATCACGTGGTTCACCCGGAGAAGGGAGTTCGATCGCTTCAATAATAGCGGCCGGGATCAGCTTCTGCTTGGGTGACGCGGCGAAGTGCAAACAGGCCATCAGATAGGACAGTTCCTTCGCGCAGGTCTGCGGCTTAACCTTCCGGCCGAGCTGGCCAGATGTACGTTTTGACACGTAGTCGTCTGTCGTTATTTGCGACACTTCCGGCACGGTTAATGACCCGAAGTGCGGCTGAAGATTTTTCCATGCGTAGTTGGCAGCGTCCTGATTGACGCCTTCCTTTAGCACGTGCTTCTTCCAGTACACGCTCCATAAGTCGCTAACGTACGTTTGCGGAACGCCCGGGGTAGATTTCCCCTTATGCTCTAAGGTCAGCCATCGGGAAAAGAAGCCCTTCGCTTGTTCCAGATCTTTAGTGCGAGCGCTGACCCGTTTTCCCACGCGCTGCTCTGTCCAGTGGACGTAATAGACGCCATTGCTGGCTCGTTTAAGGTACGGTGCGTTTGACACTTAATTCGCTCCAGATATTCATTCAGATCCTTTTCGTCGATCAGGACGGGGCGCCCGGGCAGATATGGAAGTTTGCCGGACAGCCGTAGCGCCTTGATCTTCGAACGTGAGCAGCGCATCCGCGCCGCCACTTCGGCTTCAGTCATCAGCATTGCCGTCTGCCTGGATGAGCTCGGCGATCTTGACCGCCGTCGCCAGCGAGACAGAACGATCGATCTTGATCCATGCACGGGTAGGATCGCCCGCACTGGTCTTGAACTCGAAATCCGGATGGGCGCTGGCGATGGCCTCTTCAACCATGTTCGGCAGTAACTCTTCCGCCGTGACCCCCAGTGCTTCGGCCAGCTTCGCCGCGTTCTGTGGTGACGGGAAAGAGCGGCCAGTGACATAGGTCGATATAGCGTCGCGCGTCAGTCCGGAACGCCGTGCGAGTTCCGCCTGTCGCCATCCCTTGGCGGTCATAAGCTGGTATACACGACGACCGAACTGTTCTTTGGTCAGGTACGACGGCGTTAGTTCGCTTTCGGGCGAAGAGCCGCCAGACAGGTGGGTTCGAGTAGCCTTAGCCATATTCAAAATCCGTTTCATCTGTTTCAGTGGCTGTTTCGTATGCGTATTACATAGCGCAAAACGACATACTGTCAACATATTCCGTCATATAGCCGCTTGACGTCGGACAAAATGTCGGCCATGGTTAACAGACAATCAACATACATCATACAGAGCAGCCATGTTTGAGACGTTAACCTTTTTGAAAGAGAATTTCGGTTCGCCGCAGAATGTTCTTGCTCTGTTCTCATTTTACGGTTTTAATGCCCCTACGTTGTCAGCAGTCGAAAAATGGTTCCAGAGGGGCAGCGTACCGGGGGGTTATCTAATCCTTCTTCTTTGTATCGTGGAGATGGAGCGGGGCGAGCCAGTACGCATTTCACATTATTTGCAAGGTGGTAAATGATGTCAGGGTATAGTGAGAATGAGTACAGGTTATTCTGGCAAATCGTTGGCGAGCTTCGCCAGGCGATACGGGACGAGGAAGAACAGTCCCTGATCGATTACCACATCGACGAACTCCAGACCGTGTTTGCGCACACGGACAATCCGAAACTGCGCAAGCACTGTGCAGAACTACTTGAAGTTCTCCGACCGAAACAGGCCCACCGGGCCTGATATTTTCTTTTCGACGAGTGTATGAAATGACGACCAACAAAGTAGAAGTTGTGCTTTTAGGGCCGCCGCTGGCCAAGGGGAGGCCGCGCTTCGTGAAGTCGACGGGCCGAACTCACACACCGGAACGGACGCTGAATTATGAAAGCCGGCTCGCACATGCTGCAGCCGAGGCAATGGCCAATCGACCGTTGTTCCAGGGGCCGCTTCTGGCCGAAGTCCTGATCCGCATGCCGATCCCGGACAGTAAGCCAAAGAAATGGAAAGAAGCGGCGCTCGCCGGTTCCATCTATCCCACGAAAAAGCCGGACGTGGATAACTTCGCGAAGATGCTCGATGCGTTGAACCTGATCGTCTGGACGGACGACAGCCAGATCGTCGAACTGACCGTTCGCAAGATATACAGCGACAAACCGGCTTTTGTAGCGACAATTACAGAAATCGAGCCAATAGGAGCTTTCGGATGACGTCTGCTGAGAACCTTATCAACGCTTCGCTATCGCAAGGTCTGGAACCACTACTAAAGAGTAAAGCGGTTCCAGATCGCGTCTCAATCCTCCAGGAAGGCGCGAAGCTGACCTTCGGTGCGCGCGACGCGGAATACGGTCCGCCAGAAGTCAATATGGCCTGTTCCGGTGCTTTGAAGAAAGCGCTTCGCGATCACATGACCCGCAAAATGACGCCCGCTGAGCTGGAGGCCATCGATATGGCCTTGACCAAAATAGGCCGTCTGGCGACCGGCACGCCGAAGCGCGACACCTATGTCGACGCCGCTACATATCTTGCAATCGCTGGCGAAATCGGGCTGAACGCGAAAAGTGAATAGCCGGTAAATTATTCGCTTGACTATGTGTATGACATGTCGATAATGACGACATACACGCCATACAAGGCAATAGCAGTGACGACCACACGGGAGGATATCATGTAACCGCATCTGCGCGACAGCCGGAAAACGCGCCCGGCACCCTACCTTCCTGAACATGATGAAACTGACTGAGCTGGTATGCTGTACACCCCGAAACCCACCCAAATTTCTGGCGCTGTCTTCCTTGCGAAGAATACCAATGCGCTGCTCGCGGACGAACCCCGCGTAGGCAAGACCGGTGCGGCAATCATCGGCGCAGACCTCATCCTTGCAAAATCTATTCTGGTCGTTACGACAGCTTCCGGGCGCGGCGTGTGGAAACGCGGTTTCGCTGACTGGTCTGTGCTGGATCGTTCCGTCCAGATCGCGCTCCCCAAAGACGAACTACGTGCCGATGTCGTCATTGTTGGCTGGCAAACCATTTCGCATCCGAAACTATTGGCCGCTCTTCTTTCCCGTAAATGGGATCTGCTGTTGTCTGACGAAGATCACTTCGCGAAGAGCTTTGACGCTGCGCGCACTCGCGCCATGTATGGTGAGTTGCACAACGGCGGCGAAGTCCTGAACAATCTGAAAGCGCTATACGCCCGCGCCGCCTGCGTCTGGCCTTTAACGGGAACGCCACAGCCGCATGACCCAGGCGACTGGTATCCACGAATGCGCGCGCTCTGTCCGGAACGTCTGAAAGCCAATCCCGAGAAAGGATGGCCAGATGTCACTACGTGGGAGGCTTTCAGATATCGCTATTGCGTGGTCAAGCCGAAGAAGATTTCCAACTTCCGCAAGATACTGGTCGTCATCGGCGGGCAGAACCTCGCCGAGCTGAAGGACCGGCTGCAAGGCTTCTTCATGCTTCGCACGCAAAAGGATGTCGGCATCCAGCCGCCAGTTTATGAACTTCTGCCGCTGATCGTCACTGACAGGCAGCGCAAACAGGCCGAAGGTGATTTGGACCGCGCGACCATCTTGAAAGCCGCAGCGGAAGGAAACACCAGAGATCTCGACATGCATCTTGGGCCGCTACGCCGGATAACCGGTGAAATCAAAGCCCATGCGGTCGTCGATGCAGTCAAGGAAGAATTTGAATGCGGGCTCGACAAGATCGTGCTGGCCTACTGGCATAAGGAAGTCGGAAAGATCCTGCTGGACGGGCTTTCGCACGTCGGTGTTGTAGGAATTGACGGTTCAACGCCGTCATACATCAGACAAAAGAACGAGGAAGCGTTCAAGCAGCCGAACGGCCCGCGCGTGTTTCTCGCGCAGATCGAGGCCGCCGGCGAAGCGATCGATCTGTCCGCTTCGGCCGTTCTCTGGTTCGTCGAAACCGTATTCTCCCCGAAGTCGATGAAGCAGATGTCGCTTCGGGTCACAAATCACACACAGGCCAGACAGGCCGTTGTGAAGGTCTGCGTTTTGGAAGGGTCCATCGACGAGGCGCTGCAGGCCAGCCTCATGCGTCTATGGACCGCTATTCGCGAGGTAATATCCTAATGAGCATCACCATCACTATCTCTGGAAATACCGCCAATGACGTTCAGGAGCACCTGCGTCAGTTGCTGAACGGCACGGTTGGCGGCACTCTGATCGTCCAGCCGGTCGAAAACCAGAATGTCGTCACGGATGAATGGCTGGCGTCGCAGGGCAAAGACGATACGGCGGCCGCGCCAGTCAAGCGCGAACGCGGCAAGCCAGCACCGGGCCGCGCACGCCGCACCAAAGAGGAAATAGCCGAGGATGAAGCGGCCGACGCTGCTGACGCCAAGTTGTCGGAAGAAGCGACAGACGCTGGCATACAGTCCGATACGGGCAAGGACGTGAAGGCTGCGATCTCTACCGGTGAAAGCCGGGTCGGCCCAGAAGACGATCCGGAAACTGAAGCGCAGGACGCAGCGGACGAAAAGGCCGAGGCGGAAGCAAACCGCAAGGGCCTGACGCTTGACGACGTTCGCCATGCCGTCGGTGCGTACAACAAGAAATTCGGTATGGCCGCTGCGGTGGCCGATATCCCGTCTATTCTTGGCTGCGCGATTGTCGAAGTGCCGGAAGACGGCATTGCCGACGCAATCGCCAAGATCGAGGAAGCAGTCAATCTGAACCCGATGGGCCGCGATATCGTCGGTGCGGAGAAGTCGAAGGCTGAACCGGCGAAGAACGAACCGGGCGCGACGTTGGACGACGTAAAATCGGCCATGTTGGATTATGCCGAGAAGTTCGACGGCCAGCGCACTGACTTCAACAAGATGCCGAACACGATGGCCGACTGCCCGGCGATCTTCAAGCTGATCTTCGGCGACAAGGTCACGAAGCTTTCCGAGATCCCTGCTGATGGCGAGGCTTACGCCAAGGCCGTTTCAGGCATCCGTGAAGCTATCGCCAAAGATCCATTCAAGCGAGGCGCGAAGTAATGGCTCTGTTCCGTAAAAAGCCTGTGGTGGTCGAAGCCCGCAAATTCGACGCCGTCTATCTAAACGAGCAAGAGCAGTTGGCTGATTGGTGTGGGGGGAGGTTGCGGGGGGTCAAACTTCACGTCCAGGATCGAGTTATTCAGATCGACACTCTCGAAGGTGAAATCGAAGCGAGCTTCGGCGACTGGATAATCAAAGGCGTCAAGGGCGAGTTTTACCCATGTAAGCCTGACGTTTTCGACCTGACGTATGAGGCCGTAGATGGTTGATCATGGCCAACGCGCTCACGCCACTTGGTCCGCGTCTGCCACGGCCAGAAACTGGCATTGCTCCGGGGCGCTGGCGCTTGGCCGCTTCGCCCCGCCGCAGAAGTCCAGCATTCACGCAGACCGCGGCACGGCCTGCCATCAGATCGCGGAAAAATGCCTGCGGTCTGGCGAAGATGCCTTAGCTTTTCTCGGCACTGTCGAGAAGTGCAAGGATCGGGAAATAGAGATCGACGAAGAACTGGTCAATTCGGCGCAGGAATACGTCGATTACTGCCGCAAGCGCATTGAGGCTTATCGTGTCGAAACCGGTGGTGAGGCCCAGTTCTGGATCGAGGAACGTTTCAGTCTATCGGTTCTGAATACGCCGTTCGATGCGGGCGGAACGGGCGACTTCGTGCTGTACTTCCCGTTATGGAAGCTGCTCGAAATCGTCGATCTGAAGAACGGGATGGGCGTCGTTGACGTCAACGAAAACCCGCAGCTTCGGACTTATGGGCTCGGCGCGCTTCTGGCGCATTCCGATCTCGACGTTGAAAACGTCAAGGTGACGATCGTCCAACCGCGAGCACCGCACAAGGACGGCCGTATTCGATCGGAAACCTTCCATGTGGCCGATCTCATCGACTGGACCGCCGCATTACTGGAACGCATGAAACTGTCCAAGCAGGCTATGGAGGAATACGACGCCTGCAACGGCAATACGGTTTTGATCGACGAGTGGGTCGAAAAATGGCTGACGCCAGGAAAATGCACGTTCTGCCCAGTAGAAGGATCCTGCCCGAAACTGCGGAAACGTGCCTTGGAAGTGGCGGCTGCGTGGTTCGACGACCGCGACCAGCTGCAGATCGGCAATTCGGCTCTTGATACAAGTCCAGAGGCGCTGAACCGGGATCTCAACAACATCTCTATTCTGGAAGACTGGATCAAGGCGCGTCGCGCTCTTGCCCATTCCATGGCTGAAGATGGTGTTGTTTTTGACGACTGGCAACTGGCAGACAAAATCGGCAACCGAAAATGGGCCGACGACGCTGAAGCGGCCACGCTGCTTCTGGAACAGGGCTTGGACGAAGACCAGGTCTATGTCCGCAAACTCGTCTCCCCGGCGCAGGCCGAGAAGGCACTAGGATCGAAACGAAAGGGCGTCATCGACCCGCTCGTTACGCGAGAGGTCAGCGGCACCAATTTGGTGTCAAAGGCCAAAACATCCCGCCCGGCCGCCAAGAGTAAGGCCGAGCGTTATTTTGAACCGCAACAGTGAAAAGGACTGCCAAGATGGCTAAATCTATGTATCGCACCGAAGAGTTCAAGGCTCCGGATTGTGTTGTTTCGTTCGCGTTCAATATGTTCAAGGGCCGCGAGCTGAAGAAGGACGACGGCTCGACGAAGACCCAGTTCGGCGCGACCTTTATTTTCGAAGACATCCACCGCCCGTTCTTCGAAGAGTGGCTGAAGAAGGCCATTATCGGCGAATGGGGCGAAAAGGGACTGGAACGCGCGAAGGCGGGTTTGATCAAGTCGCCGCTGCTTTCCGGCACCGGCAAGGAAGCCCGCAACAAGGAGACGGGTGATCTTCATCCCGGCATGGGCGAAGGCAAGTTCTTCATCCGTGCCAACGCCAACGAAGCCCCGCAGGTGCGCTGGAAATCACCGATCATCCCGGCCACTGAACAGGACGTTTATTCCGGCTGCCGTGGCTTCCCCGTGTTGAACGCCTACACGTGGCATAATGACAAGAATGGCGACGGCGTGTCGTTTGGCCTTCAGTATTTCCAGAAGACTGGCGAGGGCGAGCGTATCGGCAGCAGTGGCGGCGTCGACGTCAACAAGTGGTACGAAAAGGTCGAAACC
Organism: Ochrobactrum sp. A-1; assembly: GCF_022488005.1. NCBI lineage: Bacteria > Pseudomonadati > Pseudomonadota > Alphaproteobacteria > Hyphomicrobiales > Brucellaceae > Ochrobactrum > Ochrobactrum sp. A-1. Next base: position 1,261,842 of record NZ_JAKVQC010000007.1, on the reverse strand, counting down.
GGCGAGGAAGCTCCTGAAAGCACTTCGAACGGCGCCGGAGCGGGCGGCCTTTTTGGCTGATATGTATGAAATAACGACCGACAACGGCCAATGGTGGCCGTTGTCCTAAAATCACGGAGAGAAGAAATGAACAATCTCGATATTCAGAGCGCCAGCAAATTCGGCATGCTTGGTGGATCGGCAGCGGTGAAGAAGCAGACCGTTTTCAGCCGGATCAGCAGCACAAACACGCAGACGGCCACCATTGCGGCTCGCATCGAAGCTCTGACGGATCAGCTGTTTGGTGTGACGCCCGAGGCCACCGGGAAGGGCGGCATTGACGCCGCTCCGGCAGGAGTAGTGCAGCAAGCCTTCGACGACCTGAACAGTGCGGACGATAATCTGGCCCGCATCGTGCGCGCCATCACCAAGCTGGAGGAGCTTCTGCCATGAGCGAAAAGCCAGATCTCGAAGGTGGCGACAACGCACAGGTTATCGCGGTCGGTCAATTGCGGGCTTTTCTGGAGCGCCGGGAACGACTGGAAGAAGAAAAGGCCACCATCGGCGAAGACATCAAAGAACTGAACGCGGAAATCAAAGCCTCTGGCTTCGACATGAAGGCGTTCAACGAAATGGTGAAACTTCGCAAAATGGACCCAACGGAACGCAAGATCCGCGAGGCGCAGCGCCAGCTTTATGGCGAGTTACTGGGGGTATTCGGATGACAATTGGAGAAGAAAAACCAAACTTAACCCGAGTGAACGCCCGTCTGTTCCGCGCCGCTTACAATTGTGTTTCGACGGAAGAAACGCGCTACTATCTCAACGGCGTTCAGATCGAGCGTCACCCCGTTAAAGGGGTATTTCTTGTGGCCACTGATGGTCGCAGAATGGTGGTCATCCATGACGAAAGCGGCTCGATTGAAGGTGATAGTCGGATCGTACGCTTAGATAAGGTCGCGCTAACGGCGTGCAAGGCTGGCAAAGGTGAAGCAAAAGACCGCATATTGGTCGTCTCAGGTGCAAATGCCACTGTGACGTCTTATGACGATTTACCAGTTCATGCCGCTTACGGCGTCGTCATCGACGGCACGTTTCCAGACTGGCGGCGCATTGCACGGCCAAACCTATCTAGCGTGGGCGCTGCCGCGTACAATCCGAAACATTTGGCCGATTTTGGTAAAGTCGCTGACGAATTAAGTGAGGGAAAAAACACCGCAATTAGTATAGCTGGGGGGCCGCCTGACCCTGCATTGATCAGGTTCAATAACATCGATCACGCCTATGGCGTGCTGATGCCGATCAGGTTCGCCGGTAACGTGCTTGCCTTCCCTATGGAGGTTGAACGCTATGACCCTTGAACAAGCAATCGACGAGGCGGCCACAAACGGCCGTCTCTCCATCACACTGTTTCCATCCAGCGCGGGCGGTTATCAGGCCAATCTGTCATTCGACGGCCGCAAGTCCTGGCGCGTGGAAATGTCTTCCAACCCGGCCGATGCTCTTAAAAAGGTGCTCGGCCTGATACCGGGCGCTGCAGGTCAAATGAGGCCAGAGCCCGAAAATGACGGAGGTGTATTCGGATGAGTTTCTTTCGTGAAGTTGAAGGTGAGGCGGCCATTCTGATTGAAAATGGCGTCTGCAAACAGACCGCTATCTTTGTGCGTGACGAGCAGCTTTACGCAAAGGTCAGCGGCGGGTTCATCAGGTTAATGGCCGATGGCTCGACAACCAAGGCCAAGTTTCAGTTGAACTTCCTGTCGTGGAACGGGCCATTGTGCCGTGACGCCTTGGGCCGTCTCTGCACTTCGAAAGCCCCAGGAGCGAAACCGCTTGGCGATGACCGCCGCGTCGCTTTGCTCGGCGCAAGCGTATGAAATGACGACCGCCATGGCAGCCTATTACAACGAGTTCGACAAGAACGCCGCGGCATGGCTGCGGGAGTTGATCAAAGCCGGTCTTATCGCGCCGGGCGATGTGGACGAAAGGAGCATAGAAGATGTTACGCCGGCCGAATTGCGAGGATACACGCAATGCCATTTCTTCGCCGGGATCGGCGTCTGGTCATACGCGCTCCGTAGAGCAGGATGGCCAGATGACCGCCCCGTCTGGACCGGTTCCTGCCCATGCCAGCCTTTCAGCGCGGCAGGCAAAGGAAATGGGTTTACTGACGAGCGGCACCTATGGCCGCACTTCCACTGGCTTATTGAAAACTGCCGCCCTCCAGTCGTCTTTGGCGAGCAGGTTGCGAGCAAGGACGGACTTGGCTGGCTCGACCTTGTACAAGCTGACCTGGAAGGATCGGGCTACGCCAGCGGGGCAGTCGATACCTGCGCTGCGGGCTTCGGCGCGCCGCATATCAGACAGCGGCTCTATTGGGTGGCCCACTCCGACAAGTCGGGATCACAAGGACGGTGCGGAGTGCCAGAACGTACCGCTGAACGCGCTGTTGGGTCGAGTGGCCTGGTTGACGGGCTGGCCGACAGCGCAGGCGTCGGACGGATCGGGCGGTGGGCAGGCGGCGAGGACCATAAACCCGGAGAGATCGAACGATCTGAACGACTTTGCGATGCTGGCAGGTTGGCCAACGACAACGACGACGGGCGCATTGCGACACCCATCGCCGGATTTCACAACTCCGAACATCACGCTGAACCACGCAGCAGCATTGTCGGACGGACCCGCCCGACTAACGGCCACTGGCGAGATGCTGATTGGCTCTTCTGCCGGGATGGAAAGTGGCGGCCAGTTGAACCCGGCACATTCCCGCTGGCTCATGGGGCTGCCGCCCGAGTGGGACGATTGCGCGGTTACGGCAATGCAATCGTTGCGCCTGCAGCGCAAGCGTTCATCGAAGCCGTCGACGAATGTCTTCGATTGACACCGATGTATGAAATAACGACCGATACAGGAGTGTTCGGCTGATGGACTGGAACCGCTATTTTATGGGCTTTGCAAAACACGCAGCCTTGAAATCCAAGGACAGCACGCAAGTAGGAGCCATTCTTGTCGGCCCGGAAAAGGAAGTTCGCCTGACAGGCTTCAACGGCCCCGCCCGTGGCGTGCAGGACTTGGCCGAACGTCGCGAACGGCCAGTGAAATACCTCTACGCATCACATGCCGAAGCCAACCTGATCGCTTTTGCGGCCCGGGAAGGCATCAGCACGAAGGACTGTTCGGTCTACGTGACCCATCATCCATGTGCCGGCTGCGCTCGAACGCTTATTCAGGCGGGCGTCAAACACGTATTCGTTGCTGACGGGAAGACCGCTATGCCGGTTGAGGACTTCCAGGCCGCATCGATAATGTTCGGAGAAGCGGGCGTCGAGGTACGGCAGATATGAGTAAGGGAGTAGAGATAGATTTCGAAACCCGTAGCGCCGTGGAGCTGAAAACCCACGGCGTTTATCGCTATATGGCAGATCCGTCGACGACGGCGCTTATGGCCTCATATCAGATCGATGGTGGCCCGGTCCAACGTTGGCGCTATGGCCAACCCTGTCCGGCCGATTTGCGCGAAGCAATAGAGCGTGGCGACACGATATCGGCGCATAATGCTGCGTTCGAACGCCTGTTGATGCAACGCGTTCTGGCGCCGCGTCATGGCTGGCCAATGCCGAAGACGTCGCAATTCCGTTGCACCGCAGCGACGGCCGCAGCGATGGCCTTGCCTCGCAAGCTGGAACATTTGGGCGAGGCGCTGGACTTGCCGGTTCAGAAGGACAAGGCCGGGGCGGCGCTGATCCGGAAATTCTCCAAGCCACGTGCCGCGCGTAAAGGCGAGACTGCCATCGGCATTCTGTTCAATGAGCCGCAGGACTTCCAACCGGATTTCGAACGCTTCCATGATTACTGCGACGACGACGTCAGGACAGAGGCCGAAGCTGACAAGCGCATGGTGCCGCTTTCGACGTTCGAGCAGCAAGTCTACACGATGTCGGAGATCATCAACGATCGCGGCGTTCGCATCGATCTGAAATCAGCACATGCCGCACTGCGCCTAGCGGAGAAAGCAAAAAAGGCGCTCGACCGCGAAATGCGACTTGCCACAGGCGGCTTCGTCACTGCCTGCTCGCAAGTGGCCAAGCTCACGGAATGGGTACAGGCACAAGGTGTCCCCATGTCGTCGGCCGCAAAGGCCGAACTGGAATCTCTACTGGAGCTGAACGATCTCCCCTCGCACGTTCGGAAGGCCATAGAAATCCGACAGGAAGGCTCCAAGAGCAGCGTTTCCAAGATCAAGGCTATGATTGATCGTGCCGGAGATGACGGCCGCGTGCGAGGCGCTTTCGTCTATCACTCCGCATCGACTGGCCGGTGGCAGTCTGTCGGCGTGAACTTCGCCAATATGCCGCGCCCTCGACGCTGTTACGATGACGCGCATCTGAATACGCAGATCCTGTTCGAAGCGATCCGCTCCGAAGATCCTGATTATCTGCAGATGATGTACGGCGCCGAGCTCGGGCGGCCGCTTCATCTCCTGTCCGACGCTATTCGCGGCTTCATCTGGGCTGGTCCAGGCCGCAAGCTGGTTCAGGCCGACTATTCCGGTATCGAAGGTGCTGTCATTGCCTGGTCATCCGGCGAGGATTGGAAAGTCGCCGAAATGCACAAGATTATCGCCGATCCATCGATCCCGGACCTGTATCGCCAGACCGCGGCCGACATCATGAACACCACAACAGATGTCGTGACGAAGAAGCATCCTTTCCGCCAGTCCGTCGGCAAAGTTTCCGAGCTGGCGCTCGGTTTCGGAGGCGGTGTGATGGCCTTCGTTTCCATGGCGAAGAACTACGGCGTCGATCTGAACATGCTGTTCGCACCGGTTTGGGAAACGGCTGACGAGGAAAGACGCGAGAAGGCGGCCCGTCGCTATGAGGGCGTGCTGAAACGCGGCAAGGAAGGCACCGATATCCTGACACGCGAGGCGTGGCTGGCGTGCGAGTTGATTAAGGTCGGCTGGCGTGCCAAGAACGCGGCGATCGCCAAGGGCTGGTCGCTGCGCGAGGAAGCCATACGCGAGGCAATCCGCAATCCCGGTCAGAAAGTCCACGTGCTGAACCTGACTTATCTGGTAACGAACGGGTTCTTGTGGTGCCGTCTGCCGTCTGGCCGTTGTCTTGCTTACGCATCGCCGAAGCTGAAGGACCAAGTCTGGGCGAAGGTGAAGCTGCCCGACGGCGAATGGTCCGACAGCGAGGTCATGGATCGTGAACTGGCCGAAAAGCTGGCGCTGAAAGGCGAAGTGCAGATCCAGGGACCGACGTCGCCAGCGATTTCAGTCTTGGGCGTCGGCAAGAACGGCCGTATGCAGCGCGAGCACCTTTATGGCGGTCTGGTCGCGGAGAATGACACGCAGGCCATAGCTCGCGATTTGCTCGTCAACGGTATGATAAAAGCTGAAGCGGCCGGCTATGAAATCGTCGCGCACGTCTACGATGAAATGATCGCCGAGGTTCCCATTGGTTTCGGGGATTTGCGAGAATTCGAGAAGCTGATTTGCGAGCTTCCGGACTGGGCGGCAGGGATGCCGTTGACTGCAGGCGGGTTCGAAGCGAAGCGGTATCGTAAAGATTAAACCACGTGGCGCCACCACTCGCCACGTATTGCGTAGCCTATCGTGTTATGTGACACGCCGAACAAAACCGCCATTTTCCTTTGCGACATGGCGGTTTTATTTTGCCTTATCCATCGCACGTCATCATCCGTGAGTTTACTGTGATAGTGTGCTTCGCCCTTTTGTGGGTTCATGGTGCCATGCTCAATCCGATCCAAGGCGTTGCTCGATCGCGTGCCGTACCGTAGATTTTCTACCTGATTATTAACGCGCGTTCCGTCACAGTGGCAGACCTCCATACCATTCGGGCAAGGGCCTATGAACGCTTCCGCAACTACCCGATGCACGTAAGCGTACTGCCGCTTCATTGCGGGGAAGGTGAAGGAAACCATCAGATAACCGTTCTTCGCCGCGCTGGCTTTCAAAACACGACCGCTGCAATACTTCCGCGGAATAGACCTTAAGCGACCCATGTCGCTCACCTCATACAACCCTTCCCAACCTACGACAGGCAACCATTTTTCCATAACGCTATCCTCTTTGGTGAGGCCGCATTATAGCAAAGCGTATGGTGTATGTCGATTGTATGTTGACAGCCAAAAGATCGTGTATTACACATATGAATATCGGTTAACCGAAAAGAATTTGACGGAGACGAGATGGTTTTCAAGCCGAAATATGACGCCCCTACTGAGATGATTTCCGCTCGTATCCCGGTCCCATTGCATGAGCAGCTGAAGGACCGTGCGAAGGAAGAAGGCAAGCCGAAGAACGCGGTTCTGATCGACATTCTGGAAAACGATCTTGGCGCGCAGCGGCCGTCGACGACGGAAGGTGCGTTCGGATGACTTTCGACGAATTGAGGCAAGCGTTCCCGCATCTGGGGTTTGCGGTCTATGCGATGACCCCGGGCGCACCGGTCACTCTGGAAGTGTACGACGGTGGCCGCGTTTTCAGCTTCAGCGCCGCGTCGGCGCAAGAGGCGATCGACGAGGCCTTCCCGGTCGAGGAACCGGAAACAGCGGAGCCTGTGCCGAACGCTTTCGAATAGCGTGTATGGAATGACGACCAACAAAGGAGTAAGCTTATGGACGCTGACCGGCTCATAAACATAAAAGAAGTCCAACATATTGTAGGGCTTAAACACGCCATGATCTACGCCATGGTCAATAAAAACACGTTCCCAAAGCCGATAAAAATTGGACGGGCGGCGCGCTGGTCACCCAACGTAGTTCAGAACTGGGTAGCCGAAACCGTCAATAATGGCGGTGCGAAATGACTGGCCCTTCACTAAAAACCCAAGCCAAGCGCTTCATGGTTCGTCGCATCGCCAAGGCATTCGGCCCGTCTACGACTGTTCGCGAGATCGCGGAAGAAACTGGACTGGACCGGCATTTCGTCGCCAAGGTTCTGCGCGGGATGCGCTTGCCCCATACGGACGGTCGCGACGGCAATCACAACGAAAATATTCGTATGGCGTCCACCGCACCGGTTGACGTGCTGATACGCGGGGCGTTGCTGCATTCAGAAGTTCGTATGCGCGTCTTTGACTAACCGCAATGTATGAAAAGACGACCAACATAGGAGATAGTAATGTCGCGTCACTTTGCTGACAAGATTCTGATCGGTTCGATCCTGGCGATGGGCCTGATCATGTTCGCGGGGGTGCTGCAGCCATGAGCATCCATCAACAGAAAGTACGTCCGGGCAGTCGTCTGATGGAGCGTGAAAGTTCATCTCCATACGGAAAGCCGCAGCCTGCGCGCGTAATGGCCATTGCCGAAGGATGGGTCATGGTTAGGTTCAAAGGCGCTGCCCCGATCCTGGTTTACATGCGCGAGCTCCATCTGCGTTTCGAGGTGACGAAATGGTAGAGCGCCTTCCGCAGTACCGTATTCGCAGCCAGCATTCGGAAGCACCGACGGCCGCCCTTGAAGTGGCCATTACCAAGCTGCTTCTCGACATCGGCTTCACCCAGAAACGCATCGCCGCGCTTTTCGACTGTAACCAGGGCCGCATTGCCGAGATTTCGCGCGGCAAGGTCGGAGCGGGCATTTCCTACAAATTTGAAACTATCAGGGGGATTAAATGACCACCACCGACAAATCCCATCTTCTCCGCTTCGGATATGCGCCAGGCAACTATTGGTTTGTTTGTAAAGACTGCGGAGACAAGCAGGCTGTAGGAGATAAGCGTGCCACCCGTTGCTATGCGTGTGCTGAAACCCTGTACTCGCAAGTGTCATCTGTCGAAGCCGTAGCAGACAAGCACCGGGCCATCACCACCCTACCGGAAGAAGCCGTGAAGGCGGCACTTGATACGTGGCTGGATCACGAGTTTGATGGAACTCTTGACTATCCAAGGATGAGAAACGCCCTCACCGCAGCTCTCCCCTTCCTCCCCGTGCAAGGGGCTGTGAAGAAGCTGGAGTGGCGCGACGTAGATGCAGCATGCGCTTGGTGTTATGCCCAAACACCTATCGGTGAGTATCGCGTCACTTGGTCGTTTAACGAGAGCGGTCAAAAACTTCATTACCCAGACGGTACGACAAAACAATTCGATGGCGCTGGATATGGCGATAGAGACGCCGCCAAAGCCGCAGCTTTCCAAGATTATCAAAACAGAATTCTATCGGCATTGGAGCTGTAACATGCGTCAAGACGTAGACACATCTATACTCCGCGACATTCTCCATTACGATGCAGATACAGGGATACTGTTCTGGAAACAGCGCCCAAGTAAATATTTCAGTGACACGCCGACACGGAATAAAGAAGGCCACGCCAAATGGTGGAACGGAAGGTTTGCAGGAAAACGAGCTTGTAAATCAGATGGTCACCGTGGGTACTTGCGTGTAAGCATCTTTAGGGAAGAATATCCAGCCCATCGTGTTATTTGGGCCATGGTTCATGGAGAATGGTCGACCAAGAGCATTGATCATATCGACGGTGACAAAGCCAATAACAGGACTAGCAATCTTCGTGAGGCGACAACAGCCGAAAACAACAAGAACCGGGCACCCCACGGAAAATCACAGTACCGTGGAGTAAGCTGGCGCACTCGTCAGAATTGCTGGGTATCTGCGATTAAAACTGATGGGAAGGTAAGTTTCCTAGGATGCTTCAAAGAGGAAATTGAAGCGGCGAAGGCCTACGACCGCGCTGCGATAATACAGCATGGGGAGTTCGCGCGCACGAATTTCCCAAAAGCCGACTATGAGGCTCGCATCCTCTCCGCGCTTGAGCCATCCGCTCCCGATATGGGAAATCCCATAACGGACAAGACCGTGAAGATGGTCTTGGCGGAAGCCATTGCTCAAGTTTGGTATCAGACACGCGATTGCGATGTGGAAGAGATAGACCGCATCATCGCTCACCTGAACCGCAATGGGTTGCTGATCGTCGGTATCCAGCGTTTTAAAATGATGGCGGACGCTATTCAAAGTGCCGCTGCGTATCTGGCATTGTCACAGCCGAACAGCGCAGAGAAGCTCATTGCTGACCTTGATGCGGCATTGAAAACCGAGGTCGGAAATCCGGCCACGGAGCCATCCGCAGCGCGTGATCTGGCTGGCCTACCCTTCTGGAAATGTGACGCTTGCGGCAACTTTGTCGGATGCCACCACAAGACCAAGCAGCGAACCGCCCCGCTCGGATGCATCCCGACGCCGGAAATCAAGGAAGCCCGCTCGCACATACATCGCATCCTTGATCCACTATGGAAATCAGGGCGGTTCTCGCGTCGGGAACTGTATTCCAAAATCGCGAACTCTCTTGGCATCAAAGAATATCACACCGCCGAATTGCGAAGCGTCGAACAGGCGCGAGACGCATATCGTGCAATTCTGGAGATTTCAGCATGGCCGACATCATTACGCGTCTCTCCAAGCTAGACGCGCCTGACAGGGAAGTGGATGAACGCGAAGGCTATATTCGCGAGCTTTCCAAAGGAACACAGTACGGACACGAACATGATGCGTCTGCAATTGCACACCACACGGATCGCATCGCCCTCTTGCGCGCAAAGGAGGCCAGCAAGCTATGAGTGAGAGCCTTGTATTCCGCAAAAGCCTTAAACAGTCAGATGCATATAATCTCGTGATCCGCCGACACGACCTATCTGGCGTCGAATACGAACACATCTGCACGGTATCGACGGAAACCGCCGTCGAAATGAACCGTCTAGCCGAACGGGGGATAGGCTTTCTACACTGCCATCCTTATCAATGGGGAACCAACCATGCCGAGTAAGGAACTCATCGAGAAGGTGGCGCGGGCCATCAACGGACCTTTCCACCCTGTGACGGAAGGATCGCCATACACATTGGATCAGCTTCGCGATATTCGCTGGCAACAGATTAATGACGTGGAACGAAAGCTGTGTTTGTCCGGTGCAAAAGCCGCCATCTCCACCATCCTCGCCGCTCTACAGGAGCCGACAGAGGAGATGCTTCTAGCCGCGAAGGGCTTTGGCGACACGCAGGCGTGGCAGGAAATGCTCGCCGCATCCGCACTTGGGGAGCAGAGCGAATGAAGCTGACAGCGGGGAAATGCATTGTCGCCTATTGGATGATTGCTTTGCTGACGTTTGGCTACATCGCGTCAGCGGAAAGGAAAGTAGACCCCGGCGTTGAAGTGATAGCCGTTCAGTCTGTAATTGGCGGTGTAGGCTGGCCTCTTTACTGGACGTGGGAAGGTTTCTCTATCGGTCGCCAAGCTCTGAAAGGCGGTGAGTAGATGGACTGGAAACCAATCGAAACAGCACCGAAGGACGGGACGGAGTTTCTTGCTTTCGGATCATACCGATATGAAGGCGACGACGTTGACACGATTTATCATTACGTTGTGTCCTACGCCAACAACGAAACTCATCCTTGGGAAGCAGACGGCACTCAGTACGGGCCTAAATTCTTCAGCCACTGGATGCCATTGCCGCCGCCACCGTCTGGCCGCGCCGCACTGCGGGAAAGGGAGTGAGGATGACGCTACTTCCCGCCAATTTTATGCATTTCAGACTTACCCCAAAACCGAGATTTCGCGATGGTTTCACCGGCTGTCATGATTTCCCGGCCAAGGCGGTCCAGAAGCTCATAATCTTCACTCCCGATTTCCAAATGTGTAGAGCAGCTATTCATAAGGTCTTTCAGCGCGATAAGCCGCAACAAGAGCTGCTGCTTTTCAGCTTCGGTAAGCGCCGGATTGCGGAAGGATTTGGATCGAGAAATGGCGTTTCTCCTTGTTCAGGCTGGCTGTCTTACATTGAGAACAATCAGAGAACAAATCACAATTCCAAGGACGTTTAGAAATGTCGAACAAAGACGTTCCAAGAAAAACCGCCAGGCTGGAAGCGTCCAGCAATTACCCGCTGGTCGTCGATCTGTTCTATGCGATCGATAACGATCCACGCACATTGAACCAAGTTGCGGATAGCGCCGGGGTCTATCGTTGTGCCGTCAGAATGTGGAAGACGGGCAGGAGCCTGCCGTCACTGGCTCTGTTCGACGCAATGGCCCGTTCCGTTGGGTTGAAGCTGATGCTGGTTCCAATCGACGCCGAAGATCCGATCAGGCAGGCGAGGTCCAGACGTCGGCCGATATAGTTGTATGAAATAACTACCGACAAAAACGGCGATCTGCTATCTTGCGGGTTCGGCCAAAAGAAAACGGCGCAGTTCTGATCACCGCGCCGTTTCCATAAGCTTCACCATCCAAAGGAGTACACTGGTATGAATACATCATCCAGTATCATAAATCAATCCGAAACACATTATGTAGGTTCCCGCGACACCGAGATTGTAGCGTACGCTCCGATCAGCGAAGTCAAATCGCTCGTGTCTGTTCTGCTTGAAAAGACGACCATCATCGGCAGCCATGGCAGCGAATACCGTCGGCTGCGCGACCGTCGCTATGCAAAATATCTGCTCCGCTGCGCTGAAAACATGGCCTCTGTCGGCGCGCAAAAGGTCGCGCTGACAGCCGAGGACTACAAATGGCTGAAGACCGCAGCAGGGGAGGGTGCGCGATGAGCTACGTTAATCTGGAAAAGGACCGGCTGGAAAATTTGCTGATCGACGCCGAGAACGCATTGCTTCTGCGTCGCGCGAAAGCTGACCAGAAAGCCAATGAGGCAATGGCCAAGGAAGAGGAACGGCGCCGTAAAATGGGTTGGTTTCGTCGTGTTTTTGAGTTCATCGACGAAGCGCATCCCGGCTACCTCGCATGCCGCGACATGGACCTCTGGTCAGCAAACCAAGCCCGCATATGCATCAACCGGGATCTGACGCGCGTTCGCAAGCTCAACACAATCCTGAAGGTTGAAGGTAACCTGACGCTTTCGGTCGAGACATACCAGTTCCTGATGAGGGCATGCGATGAGCAATGACAACGTCGTGCCGTTGAACCCGTTCCGGGATCTCTGGGCTCTTGGATACCATCGTCTTGTTCCGATCACCCCGCCGAATTGCACAGTCTCCGAAAAGTCCAGCTTCGCACGCAGATTGAAAGCCGGCGACGACGCCCGGGGAAAAGCCCCCGGCGTGCGCTGGTCCGACGGATCATGGTCTGGCTTTGACTGGCTGCATCATGAGACGGACGAAACGGATCTGGACAGATGGGCAAGAATGGGCGCTGGCGTCGGTATCAGGACGGGCGATGGCCTTGTTTTGATTGACGCGGATACGGAGAACGAGGACCGCGCCAAAATCATTTTGCAGAAAGTCCATGAGCACTTCGGTGATCTGCCGGTTCGTATCGGCAAATATCCGAAAGCCGGATACCTGGTCAGGACTGACAACGACTTCCAGTACACGCGCATAGAGTTCGGCGAGCGTAACGAGAATGGCAGCCTGCAGGAACGCGTCGAGATACTGGCAGAGGGCAGGCAGTTCGTTGCCCACGGGGTCCACCCGAAGACAGGCAAGCCCTACAGATGGCCAAAGCCTCTCCAGCCATTGAATGCACTGCCTTATGTCCAGAGCGACGCACTGGTCGCGTTTTTGAACGATCTGCGGCCGTTGCTGCCAGCAGCGTCCGACGTCGTCAGGGAAGGCGCGCAGACCGATATCAATCAGGCTGCCTTGAAGGCCGATATCGAACTGGTCAAACGCGCAGTCAGTCTGATCCCAAACACATCCGATCATTTCCCGACGCGCGAAGCCTATCGCATGATGGGCTATGCGATCAAAGGAGCGACGCAGGACAGCCCGGAAGCAGGCTTCGAGATGTTTGCAGAATGGTGCGAGCGCTGGCAGGACGGAACGAACGATCCGGACGTGGTTGCCGGGGACTGGGGCCGCATGAAGCCACCTTTCCGTGTCGGCGCGGCTTTCCTGTTCGATCTGGCCGAGAAACACGGCAATGGCCAGTTCAGCCGGGCGGAACAGTGGTTCGACGCAACAGTGGCCGCTTCTGCGAGCTATGAGCCCCTGTTCCCGCCAGAAAGTTTGCCAAAAGGTTTTTTGGAAGGAGAGGGCGGAAATGGTGGACGGCGGTTCATATTCACGCCGCTTATGGAAGCTGCCGAAAGCGCGCTGACCAGCTCGACGGCCCCGCTTGTGAAGGGGCTGCTGGATCAAGGGGCTATGACTGTTCTGTATGGGGAAAGCAACAGTGGCAAAACGTTCGTTACCATGGATCTTTGTTACCACATTGCATCCGGTCGCGAATGGGGCGGCATGCGCGTGACACGGATGCCCGTGCTGTATGTGGCCGCGGAAGGCGGGCAAGGTGCGAAGAAGCGTGCGGCCGCTCTGGCGGCTAAATATGGGGCGGTGGAAGGATTTTACTTCCTGTTGCATCCGGTGAACCTGCTGCGGGTCGATGCAGACTTGAAACCGCTTATTGACGGGGTGAGGGCTTTTGACGTCAGGTTCGGGCTTATAGTCATTGACACGTTATCGCGTGCCATGGCGGGCGGCGATGAAAACGCGTCGACGGATATGGGCGCCATGGTCAAGCACTTGGACGTGTTGCGCAAGGCAACCGGCGCGCATGTCCTGACTGTGCATCATTCCGGCAAGGACAAGGCCAAAGGCGCGCGTGGGCATAGTCTGTTGCGTGCTGCCACAGATACGGAAATCGAAATAGCCGACAATGAAATATCTGTCACGAAACAGCGCGATCTGGACAAGGCTTTCGCGTCGGGGTTTGCGCTCGACGTGGTGACTTTGGGTATTGATAACGATGGGGATCCTATCACGTCGTGCACCGTCAGGCTCGTGAAAGAGCAGGCAATCGTCGTTGAAAAGACAACGGACAAGGAAAATCTTGTCCTGGATGCTATCAAGATTTTCCACGATGATATGGGTGATACACGTGACTTTTCGGCCGCTCAAATCGCTCAAATCATGGCCGATTTTGCAGACAAAATGTCCGCAAATGCGGTCAGAACGTACCTCGGACGGCTTGTAAAAAAGGGCCTTTTGAAAAAGGGGGCGCAACAAGCGTACAATTTGTCCGGCGCAACAAGCGCAACAAAAGGCCGTTGCGATGCGTTTGAATGATTTCAATAGGTTAGCTATGGGGCGCAACAAGCGCAACAAGAGCGCAACAAGCGCAAAATCGCTCGGCGGCCTATGCGCAACAAGCGCAACAACCCCCTATAAGGGTGTTGCGCTGTTGCGCCTGTTGCGCAACGTGCTTTGGCCTCTATATTATTTGATAGGAAATAGAAGATAGGCCATAGTTGTAATACATATGGCGGGTCAGAGAGGGGAATTGGCCGTGTCGACGTTATCGGAAGCAGAGTGGAAATTGCTTGAGGCTGGAACGCCAGATATCAAAACATCAGCGAGCGTGTTTGATGTTGCGAAGCGTGAGGGGCGAAGCTTTTTTATTTACGGGCTTGCCCGGTCAGCTCTGGCACGTAAGGGGCTGGTCGTTGCATATAGCGGCGGGTTCTATGTCTTGACGGCTGAAGGGGTCGAGGCTGTTCAGGACATGAAAACGTCGATTGTGTTCTAGCGTCGCGTGGCTCGCGAATAGAGCCACTTGACCAGAAGGCCGAACAAGAGCGGCACCGCGGCAAATGCCAGCACTCCTATGATCGCCAGCGACCCCAGTTTCAACAGCCCTGGCAGGAATAGGAACGCGACCAGTAGAATTGTGGCTATGGTTGCGAGGATGATCATACTTCCACCGTTACCGTTGTCATGAATTTTGAAGTGTCGACTGTCATGCCTTCAGGCGCGGCATTCGTTTTGAAATGCCCGTAGGGGAACAAGTCCCGGCGTACTCGCTTCAGTATGCCTAGAAACAAATCGCTATTGGCATATGCACCGTATTTGCGATGTTGGCGGAAGGCCTGCATGTCGCAGTGGTGGCGCTTAAATTCGGGGACGTAAATAATCAGGTTGCCCGTCTCCGAGCCGTCGGCGTTAAGTTCTGCGACGGCCTTTGTTTTGAAAGCTATGGTTGCCATGTTGGTCTCTCCTTAAATTTCGCGGGATCCGAGAAAGCCGCGCTCACCGTCACGCGCCAAGTAGAACGCTTGTCTAGCTGCGTGGGCTGCATCCAGCGCCGACATGACGGATTTAGGAACGTCAATTCCGCACTCAATCGCGCGGTACGCTCCCCAACGACCATCTGTGTAGTGCGGCTTGCACGCGGCGTCGAAAGCGGCGTCGGCGTCGTCTGCGATGACGCGGAGGGTTTTAAGATCAGCGGGCATGTTGTTCACTCCGTAAGTGATGGTCGTTGAATGATACAAATCACGCGCGGATGATTGCGTTATGCGGTCCGCAGTGGCGTCCGTGAGGGGTGATTGTCCAGTTTAGGGAGTTGTGGAAAACGCGCGGACGATCCAAAGCCAAGGCGCAACGGATTGCTCTTGCTTCCTTTGAACCTATCGAGTTTGATTTCATCCACACTGCATCAAATTGGTCTCTTAGCGCTTCACGTTCGGCGTCTAGCTGTTTACGGTTGCCTATTTTCATGTCGTTTACTCCGAAAGTGCTGGTCGTGTTATCAGACAAATTATTCGCGTTCGCCCGATGTATTTATGTGGTCGCCACGTAAGTAGATCTCCGTTGCGCTGCGCCATTTGTCGTCAGCGTTCGCCATTCCGCCTGGAAAGAAGCTGTCGACTTTGCGGACTTCGATCACGTTTTGAACAGTAGCGTTCAAGTGCTCAGCTAACGCGTCCGCGCTTTCCTTGCGTTCCCATACCACGATGCATTGTACAGGGCGGACGTTTGAGACTGTTACTGCATATAGGTTCACGTCGGTTACTCCGTTAATCGTTGGTCGTCATTTCTTATGTCGCTATGTGT
The DNA here is from genome assembly GCF_022488005.1 of Ochrobactrum sp. A-1. NCBI lineage: Bacteria > Pseudomonadati > Pseudomonadota > Alphaproteobacteria > Hyphomicrobiales > Brucellaceae > Ochrobactrum > Ochrobactrum sp. A-1. The sequence continues at coordinate 1,246,041 of NZ_JAKVQC010000007.1, read as the reverse complement.
AATACACATGAATATGACGTGTCAACAGGCAAATCATACAAATCATACAAAATGTCTGAAATGTGTGGTATACCCGCGCTTCGCATCACGGATTTTCGGGATGGGACAGATTTATAGTAAAGTGTTATAACATAACGGCAAAGGTAAGGTGGCACATGCCGAAGAAAAACGGCGGCTTAACGTCGATGGAAAGAGCCTTTGTGAAGGTGATGGCGGATACGAATAATGCTCCATACGCGGCGGCAAAAGCGGGTTATCGGCACCCCGACAGCAACGGTTCAGTTTTGATGAAGAAGCCAGCAATTGCAGAAAGCGTCCGAGAGAAAGCCCGGCAGCGGCTGCGCAATGAAGGCGCGGAAATAGGCGTTCGGGTGCTTATCGAGATCGCCACGGACGCAAAACAGCCCGCGGGCGCACGCACCACGGCCGCGACAAACCTTACGAAATTGTCGGGTATTGCGGTTGATGACGCCACGCAGGGCAAGGAATTGCACGAAATGACCGGCCAGGAGCTGGCAGCGTACCGCAACCAGCTCGAACGGCAGCGCCAGCTCATTGACAAGGCCATGTCCGACGCCGCAACGCCGATCATTGAAGGCGAGGTCAAAACGATCGATGAGCCTGAAAATGATGGTGCTTTCGGGTAGATATTTGCAAGGTGCTACCAAGCGAATAGGCTAAGTACTTGATAACACTGCAACTACCACTGTGTTAGAAACGTAGTGGCTTGCGAATAGTGGGGCTGCAAGGTGGCCCGGGGCGGCGTCGAAGGGTGGGGCCGCCCCCTGGCATCAGTCCGAACGACCCAACGCTGGCGCCACCCCACGCCCGCACAAATTTGCGCCGAAAATTACGATCCGGACATCACGTCCGTCGCGCCCGAACCAAATTTCACTTGCTTTCTGGCGTCGGGTTGATGTATGAAAAGGCGACAGATGAAATTGCGATCCAGGTGCTATGGGTTGGCGGGTGTCTCACCGAAGCCAACGTGTTAAATGCCCGTCCTTCTGAGGGTGAGACTACCATTAGGGGATCGCAGCCAATACCGCACATGGTGATCGGTGCTGTTCCGGGATAGCAGCCCAATTGCTAACCGATCACAGACAAGTGGCCCGGCTATGTGCGGGAACAAAGCAGAACGGCGGCGCTTAAAAAGCGATAGGTGACATAAGGCGAGCTTGCTGTGGTCACGTACAGGCACCGCCAAGTCGTTCTGATATTATCCGTATGGTGGTAGGCCACCGCGTATCGATAGTTGACTTCATCAGACAAACATCATACAAAACAGGCGTTCCTCCACAGGACAACTCCGTGATTTGGTCGTCACGAACGCAAAACCGCTGATCCATCCTCCCGGATCGGCGGTTTTTGTTTGCCCATATCGCGGACGTATGGCATAAGTCGGTCGACAAAACCGGCAACAGGCCAAAGGTACGGGCGATATGGCGGATCCCACGAAATATACTCCGACGTATAACTTCACCGCGTTCCAGACGCAGGCTCCGACGTCGCCAATGCCTGCGCCCCGGCTGGACGAACAGTTCGACAACATCTCGCAGTCCGTCAACCAGACCGTCGATGCGCTTGGCGACATCCGACGTTCAGACGGCCGGCTGAGAAATGGGATTGTCACCCCGGAAAGCCTGTCATCGGCGCTGAACATCGGTTTCACCATGGCCGGGCAGTGGACCGTTGGAGAGAGTTACAACGGCGGCGACGGTGTCGTCCATAATCAGAAATTCTACGTGGCCAACGTGGCAAATATCGCTACGCTAGCCAACGCACCGGATCTGGACGCTGCGACGTGGAGTTATCTGTTTTCGGTCGACGATCTGGTTGTTGCAGGCGCCCTCTCAATTCCGGTCGTTGCGGGCGTGGGTGATGGAACGACGAAGACGTTCACTCTGCCTGTTGCTCCCGCCAGCGTGAACAACGTTTTCGCCAAGGTTGGCGTGAATGTCCTCAGCGTGAACGCATATACCGTTTCCGGACCCTCGATTACACTGGCCACGGCACCGGCAATCGGCGTCGCTTATGAATTTCGCATTCTGTCGACGATTGCAGTGACTGAACTTGAACAGGCAGTCTATGACGCCCGGGACACTGCCATCGCCAAGGCCGCAGAAGCGGCCGCAAGTGCTTCGTCAGCGGCCGGATCGGCGTCTGCGGCGTCTGGAAGCGCGTCGGCGGCCGCATCCAGCGCCAACGCGGCCAATACCAGCAAAACTGATGCTGCGGCGTCAGCGTCGGCTGCTGCAGGAAGTGCTTCGGCGGCCGCTACCAGTGCCACGAATGCGTCGGGATCTGCCACATCGGCCGGAAACAGCGCCTCGGCCGCCGCTGGAAGTGCGTCGGCGGCTTCGACCAGTGCAACAAACGCCTCAAACAGCGCGACAAGCGCCGCATCCAGCCAGACGGCCGCCGCAAACAGCGCTTCGTCAGCTTCGACCAGCGCCACCAATGCATTGGCCAGCGAAAACGCGGCCGAGGACGCCGCTGATCGGGCGGAGGCCGCAGCTGCAGGTGTGGAGTTTCCGGTTTCTTATGCGCCGCAGACGTTGACGCTGGCGCAGCAGGGTCGGGCTCGCGCCAACATTGGAGCGGGTATCCTTGCCGGGTTTCGCAACAAGATCATCAATGGTGGCTTTGATCTTTGGCAACGGGGCAATAACATTGTTGCTACGTCTACAGGAGTTTACGCTGCGGATAGGTGGCGCATTGGTACTTTCACGACCGCATCACTCGGCACAGCCACGCCGGGCACCTCCGATGTTCCGGGCAACCCCACGAGTTATATTAAAATAACCAGGACGCAAGCCGCATCTGTTGTGAACTCGGTGATCCTCCAACGCATCGAAGATGTTAAGACCTTAGCAGGGATGGCTGCAACGCTGACTTTCTATGCGCAGCTTCCTTTGGGAAAGGTTTTGCGTGCGGGTATAACGCAGATTTTCGGGGATGCTGGCAGTGCGAGTGTAAACACGGCAGTCGGAAACTTCGTCGGTACTGGCGTTTGGGAAAAGTATCAATTCACTATCGATGTCCCTCCAGTGTTGGGGAAAACGGTAGGCGGCAACAGCTCCTTGCAAGTGTCGATTGATGAAACGGAGAATTTCTCCAGTTTCACTATTAATCTTGCCCGCGTCTCCTTAGTGGAAGGCGATGCCACCGCCGAAGAAGATCCGTTTTCGCCGCGTCACATTCATCAAGAGCTGGAGCTGTGTAGAAGGTACTATTACATCCCGACCGCTGGTACGAGCGCCATGTTTGCTTTGGGCTATGCTAGATCGGCTAGTGTTTTTAGAGCCTTGATGAGTTTCCCCATACAGATGCGCATCAGCACTCCTACCGTCATCAACAGCCCTGTCAGCGACATGGCCTTACATATTGGTGGGTTCTCAGGCTATGCTTCATCTGTGGCATTTACTGCGGGGTTCGCATCGCTCGTGATGGAGTTCACAGTTTCCGGTATAACACAAGGACATGGCGGCATGGTTGTGAAAGGTTCGGGATCAACCTTCATAGCTATTGACGCGGAGCTTTAAACTATGATCACAAGTGCGAAATACACAGAGTACGGCTCCATCATCGCAACCATCGACGGCGTTGAAATGACCGTGCCCGACGATATGGCAAACCGCCACCGCGCTATGCTTGTAGATTGGGAAGCGGAAGGGAATGTGATTACCCCATATACGGAACCAGGGCTGACGCCAGAAGAAAGGCGTGAGCGTATGCCAAACTTATCTGCGAGACAGCTTCGTCTGGGGCTTCTTCATCTTGGAAAGTTGGCCGACGTGCCGGTTGCCATCGCCGCGCTACCGGAGCCGGAACGTTCGCAGGCGCAAATCGAATGGGATTACGCCAGCGAATTTCGCCGCCTTCACCCTCTCATTGTCCAGCTTATCCCGATCCTCGACCTGACCGACGAGCAGGTCGATCCCGTGTGGGAGCAGTTCGCCACTGTATAGTTGCTCTTTTCGTGTCGGAAGTGTATGAAATAGCGACCGACAAACATGGATAGCCGACAATGGCCGCAAACAACTTCCAGTCCTGTCTTGCAGAAACCCTGAAATGGGAAGGTGGTTGGGCGGATCACCCCAAGGATCCGGGTGGGGCCACGATGAAGGGTATCACCCTTGCGACCTTCCGGAAATGGAAGCCCGGCGCGACGAAGACGCAGCTGCGCAACATTTCGCAGGACATGGTCGAGAAGATTTACAAGGCGGATTACTGGGTTCCGGTTCGCGGCGACACGCTGGCGAAAGGTGTGGATCTGGCTACGTTCGATTACGGCGTCAACTCCGGTCCTGCGACTGCGCGGAAGAAGCTGCAGCAGGTCGTCGGCGGTTCGGACGTCGACACGATCAAGAAACTCTGCAAGGCCAGACTGACTGTCTATCAGTCGTTAAAGACGTGGGTCACGTTCGGCAAGGGCTGGACGCGCCGCATTACGGCGATCGAGGCGAAAGCCGCGTCGTGGGCGTTGGCGGCCCAAAAGGTCGCGTCACCTCAGATAAACGAAACGCTGAAGAATGAAGCCAATCAGGCCAAAGCAACGGCGAAGAAGCAATCGGCTGGCGCGACCGGAACGGCAGCAAGTGGCGTCGGCGGTTATTCGGCCGCCAATCCTGACCAGATTGCCGCGTGGGTCGTCGCCGCGCTCATTATCGCAGCCATCGGCCTGGTCGGCTGGCTGATCTGGCGTTCACACGTCAACAAAAAGCGCTCCGAAGCCTACAATCTGGAGGCTGCGGCATGAGCAACGCCATTCTCGACACCATTCTGCAATCGGCCGTTCGTACCGGCTCCGGAATAGTCAAGGACATCATCACGGCGCAGCTCGGCCCAACGATTGGCGGCGTTGCCGGATCGGTGATCGACACAGTGGCCGAGAACATGGGCGTGACGCCGGCAGAAATCCCCTCTCAGCTTCCATCCGACATCGATCAGGCCGTCCGCGCGACGGACGATGACCCAGCCATTCTGAAGCTTTATCTGGAACAGCAAAAGACGACTGCCGATCTGCTGAAGGCCGAAATGGACAAGTCGGAAAGTCTGTGGACCTGGGCGTGGCGTCCAGCGTGGATGTGGTTCCTGATGTTCCTCTGGGCTTGGAACGTCGTTCTGGCGAACATGATCGCCGGGATAACCGGCGGGGTACTCACGATTGCACCATGGGAAGTGTTGGGCGCGATCACCGCGACTTACACGGCCATGTATCTGGGCGGGCATACAGTAAAGGCAACCTGGGGGCGGAAGTGAGCGAAGAGGCCGAGCCCATGCAGGTAAAAACGCCAAGCTTCAAATACGAAATCAACTTCAACACTGTTTTGATGGTGTTGGGTTTTGGCGCTACCATGACTGCGTGGGGCGTAACCTGGGGCTCCTTTACCTCGAATGTCAGGGCGATGGACGAGAAGTTCAGCTCGGAGATAGTTCGGCTCGATAAGCGGATTGATCAAGGCGTCGCCTATGAAGGCAAGAACGACGAGCGCAATCGGTCGATCGAATTAGACGTTCGTAAAATCGAAAATCTCACATACCGGATCACGGTCAATGAGCAGACGACGTCGACACTGGTAAAAGCGTCTGACGAAATGAAAACACTCATCACGACGGTTGCAACCGACGTGAAATATCTTCGCGAAGAAGCACAGCGAAACGCGAACAAGAATGGGCGGGGCCAGTAATGGGCCATCCGAACCATATCAACCCCAAGACTGGCAAACGCTACGGTTGGGTCGACCCCAACGCGTTGGAGCGGTCGCGTCGTGAGGTCGAGAAGCAGCTGCAGGTCGTAGCGCGCATGGAAGTTGCGGCGAAAGCCCGCGATGATCTGTTGCTGTACACGAAATTCACAATGCCGGATCCGCAGGCGCCGAACGATCACGAAAAATCGTCGTATAGGGACCAGAAGTTCCACCGTGCGGTCGCGCAGGACTTGCAGCGGTTGATCCGGGGCGAACTACTGAACGAAGATGGCTCCGTTTGCAATCAAGTCATTTTTTGTATGCCGCCACGTCATGGAAAGACGCAGCTCGGCACGAAAAGCCTATCTGCGTGGATCAGCGGCAACTATCCGCAATGGGATATCGCGGTCGCTTCGTACTCTGACACAATGGCCGAGGACATGGGTTCAGATACGCGCGCCATTCTCGGGACAACGCAGCACAAACAGGTCTTCCCTGATTACAGGCTGCGTCGCGGCGCCAACTCAAAAAGTAACATTCAGACCGAAAAGGGCGGTCGAATGGTGTTCGTTGGTCGCGGCGGCGCACTGACCGGTCGCGGCATGAACGTTGGCGTAGCGGACGACCTTTTCAAAGACCACGAAGAGGCCAGATCGCAGGCTATTCGCGATCAGGCATGGAACTGGTTCACTAAAGTTTTCATGACCCGCCGTATGGGGCGTAAGATTGTCATTCTGACGATGACCCGCTGGCATTCGGATGACGTTATCGGCCGCATTACGGATCCTGAGAACGCCCACTACAACGCTATCGAGGCGAAGAAGTGGAAGATTATCCGGCTGCCTGCTATCGCTGAAGACGACGATCCTTTGGGGCGCGAGCCTGGAACGGCGCTTTGGGAGCCAGACTACGGCGTCGATTTTCTTTTGAGCCAGCAACGTCTGGATCCGCTTGGCTTCGCAGCGCTCTATCAACAACGGCCGACGGCAGCTGACGGCGTTCTGTTTCGACGAGAAACGATCCAGTACTATACGCCCGACCAGTTGCCCGAGGATCTACGATTTTACTGTTCCTCTGACCATGCGGTTGGAACGAACCAGCGCAACGATCCGTCGTGTCTTTTGAAAGTCGGCGTCGATGCGCAGGACAACATTTACGTTATCGACGCTATCTGGAAGAAAATGCCCGCAGACGTAGCCGTCGAAGCGATGTTGCAGATGGCACGCGGGAACATGCGCCCTTTGATGTGGTGGGCCGAGCGCGGCCACATTTCCAAGTCCATCGGGCCATTTCTCCGAAAGCGAATGCTGGAGACGCGGACCTACATCAACCTGGTCGAGATGACCCCGAGTGTCGACAAAGAGCAGCGCGCGCAGTCAATCGCCGCTCGCGTCGCGATGGGTAAGGTACTTTTTCCAAAGAACGCCTTCTGGACTGAAAAGGCCGTCAATGAGCTGCTGGCATTCCCCAACGGAACGCATGACGATTTCGTCGACGCGCTAGCCTACATCGGCCTTGGGCTGAACAGTCAGTTCGGACCGAAGAAAGCCACTTCTCAGAAATCCACACCGAAGGTCGGTTCGTTTGCCTGGATGAAGGCCAATGACCGGCGAATTGCAGAACAGAAACGCGCCGCCGCGCAAGGAGGCTTTTGATGGCCGATGAAATCACGAATTTTGTAGGCGACGGCGATCCGGATATGATGCCGCAGGACACGCCAGCCGAGACAGCCGAGACGCCAGAAAGCGAGGCTGAAAGAAACCTGGTCAAGAGGATCCAGGCGACGATCAAGGCCGACAAGGATCATTTCAAGGATGATTTTGCGCAGATGCGCCGCGACATGTATGCCGCGAAGTACGGGCGCGTGCCGGACTATCCGAAGGAACATTACAAGGCCAATCTCGCCGGCCGCCACGTGAAGCAGAAGACCGCGGCGCTGTACGCCAAGAACCCGAAAGCCGTTGCCCGACGCCGAGACAGTCTGGACTTTGCGATTTGGGATGAAAACCCGCAGTCGTTACAGATGGCCATGCAGACGATATCGATGGCGCAGCAGATGCAAGGCGCTATACAGCCGCAGTTGGATCCAGCTACGGGGCAGATGATCTCACCTCCCATCCCGCCAGAAATCGAACAGGCTTTCACGGCTGCAACCGAACTGGTCGAGGATTTCCAGCAAGGCATGACGCGACGGACGACGATCCAGAAGATCGGCAAAACGCTGGAGATCCTGTTTGCGCAAGCCTTGCGTGAGCAAAAGCCGGTCGATTTCAAAACGGGCATGAAGAAAATGGTTCGCCGCGCCTGCACGACTGGCGTCGGTTATGTTGAACTGGGTTTTCAGCGCGAATATGGCCAGCGCCCGGCAATGGCCGAAAAGATGGCTGATTTTCGCGATCGTCTCGACCATCTTCGCAATCTGGCGACGCAAGTTGCTGATGGAACGATCACGGAAGACGATCCGGAAATAGCAGAACTTCAACACGCGATAGAAACGCTTCAAAACGAACCGGAAGTCCTGTTGCGCGAGGGGCTTATTGTCGATTTTCCGCAATCAACACGGGTCATTCCGGATAAACTGACGCGGGAGCTTGTAGGCTTTGTCGGCGCGCGCCACCTGACTATCGAATACCTGTTCACTGAAGACCAGGTGCGCGAGATGTTCGACGTCGATATCGGCAACAGTTACATCGGATATGCGCAGGACGGCAAGGCGAACACTTCGGAAAGCTCGGCCAACATTGTTCCTGACGATGATACATACGGCGATATGACGGAAGCGAAAGCGGTCGGTAAAGGCACCGGCTTGATCTGCGTCTGGAAGCACTACGACAAGCCAAGCGGGCAGGTCTACTATGTCGCGGATGGCTATCAGAAGTTCCTGCGCAAACCCGCTGCGCCTGACGTGTTCGTCGAGGATTTCTGGCCTGTTTACGCGCTCACCTTCAACGAAGTGGAAAGCGACGACAGCCCGTTCCCGCCGTCCGACGTATTTCTTATGATCGACCAGCAGATGGAGTACAACCGGTCGCGTCAGGGAATGCGCGAGCATCGTCAGGCCGCGCGTCCGCGGTGGGCCTATCAGAATGGGCTGTTGCAGGACGAGGATGTTGCCCGAATATCAACAGCCAAGCCTTTTGACGCCATCGCAATCGATCTTCCCGACGGGCAGGGTCTGAAAGACGTTCTGCAGCCCGTTCCGGTACCGGGGGTTGACCCTAACCTGTACGAAACCGGGCAGATATTCAGTGATATCGAGTTGACGGTTGGATCCTCCGAAGCGCAGTTCGGTGGTCTTTCGAAAGCGACAGCTACGGAAAGCGCCATTGCAGCAAACGCCTCCGCGTCGTCGGACAGCTCGGGCGTCGACGATCTCGACGCCTTCCTGACGATGGTGGCGCGCGCTGCGGGGCAGATTTTGCTTCGGGAGATGTCTGAAGAACAGGTCAAGGCTGTTGTCGGGATCGGAGCCGTATGGCCGCAGATGACACTTGCTGATATCGCCAACGAGCTGTTTCTGGAAGTCGAAGCGGGATCGTCAGGCAAGCCAAATCAGGCCGTCGAGATCCGCAACTGGAAAGAAATGCTGCCGTTCTTGCTACAGATGCCGAACATCTCGCCAATGTGGCTCGCGCGCGAAACCGTACGTCGCCTGGACGACAAGGCCGATCTTACGGAAGCACTGGCCGAAGGCACCATGTCGGTTATGGCCGCGAACAAGATGGCCCAGATCGGCACCGGCGATCCGGCGACCGATCCTAACTCCCAAGGCGAGCAAGGTGCCGACAATGCACCAACCCAGACGGAGCAGTCTGCAGGCAGCGAGCCGGCCTTTGGCAGCAATCAAGTGTAAGGCGTATGTCGACTGTATGTAAGACGTATGTTGATTTAGGCGCGAATACGTAATATGTTTCCGGCAACGATAGGAGAGATCATGCCGAAAGGTGAAGAGTTCATTGAAGATATGGATGACGTATCTTCTGTCGAGGACGAAGCAGACGGCGCGAACAGCGTTGAACAGTCTGCGAATGCGGTTTCGTCCACCGCAGCTGAAGACGTTAGCAACACGGTTGCCGACGATGATGCACTTTCGGTCGTTCGCGATGTCGTCGACCAGCATCAGGCGGAAACTGCGGCCTCGTCAGCCAACGATGAAGAAGTCGGTAACGGTACCGACGATCTGGAACCCAATGCGACGGATGACGAAGGTTTTTCCGACGTCCCGTTTAACAAACATCCACGTTTCCAGGAGCTGCTGCGGCAACGCAACGGCTACAAGGTAGACGCCGAACGTTATCAGAACGTCCAAGGCTTTATTGATCAGCACGGGTTACAGGCCGATGAGGCCGCAAACCTCCTGATCATCGGCGGACTGATGAAGACGAACCCGGCTGAAGCCTGGCGCATGATGCGGCCAGCTGTCGAGCGCGTCTTGATTGCGGCCGGTGAAGTGTTGCCTGACGACTTGAAGCAGATGGTGGAAGCCGGAGAAATGACCCGCGCTGCCGCCTTGGAAGTCAGTCGTTCTCGCGCGCAAGCACAATCGTACGGCGCACAGCGTCAGTTCGATCAACAGCGCGAACAGCAACGCAATCAGCGGGAAACTGCGGAAGCGATCGACAAAACGATCAGCACTTGGGAACTGGGCCGTCGTCAGCGGGATCCGAACTTCGAAGCCAAAATGCCTGCAATCCAGAAGGAGATTGCTTGGCTTCAGGCGACGGAAGGCAAGCCCAACACGCCGGAAGGCGTACAGGCGCAGCTCAATAAAGCTTACGCTGCTGTTTCGGCAGCGCCGGCCACCCCGCGCTCCAAGCCAACAATCCGACCCGTCAACGGAGGGCAGGCGAACGGAAACGTACGCCCCAAGTCTGGCTCAACCCTCGACATAATCAATGCCGAGATTGCCAAGCGAGGCGTTGCATCAAGGTAAGAGACGATGCCTTTTACTCCTGACGAAATCGCAAATATTAACAATTCGACCCTCGACACGTACATCGACAAAGGCAAGGTCTGGAAACAGGACGTTGCCAACAAGCCGATGCTGAAGGCGTTCAACGCCAAGGCTGGCAAGTTTGTCGGCGGCAAGGAAAACGTGTCGTTCGCAGTCGGCTCCGGTTACGGCGGTGGCTCGCTGCAGGGCTACACCGGCGACGATCAGCTTCGTCACTACAATCCTACCGGCACCAAGCGCGTGTACTTCCCTTGGAAGGAACACTACATCGGCAAGGTCATAACCATGACCGAACTGAAGAAGGACGGTATTGACGTCATTGAAAATGGCGCCGATCAGACCACGCGCGAAATGTCCGGTCGCGAAGCGCAGGCACTGGCCAATCTGTTCGATGAAAAGAACGAAAAGCTTGGCGCCGACTACGCCTTCTCGCTCGACAACCTGATCCACGAAGATGGCTCGGCCGACGCCAAATCGCTGGCCGGTATCCGCTCCTTCATTCTGGATGTGCCAGGCGTCGGTCTGACCGGTGGTTTGAACCGCGTCTCGAATGCCTGGTGGCGTAACCGCGCGGCTACCGCTGCCAACGGTACGGCAGGCGGGCAGGGCGCAATTACTTCAAGCACTGCTGACGGCGGCGCGCTCATTTCGTTCCTTCAAGCCGAGCATCGCCAGTTGGATATGTTCTCTCAGGGAACCACTGATCGTCGCTATTTCGCGGGATCTGATTTCATTGCAGCTTACGAAAAGGAACTGCGGGCCAACGGCAACTATTCTCAGACCGGTTGGTGGAAGCAGGGCCGTTCCGACGGTGCGATGGACGACGTAAAGTGGGGCGGTCATCCGATCGAGTACGACCCTACCATGGACCGTATGGGCCTCTCGAAGCGTCTGTACATTCTGGATATGGGCAAGACGGGCCTCCGTCTCCTGTATATGGATGGCCAGCGCATGAAGAAGCACAACCCTGCACGTCCATATGACCGCATGGTCATGTACGACGGTATCTCCATGACGGGCGTGATCGTTGCTAAGCAACTCAACACGTCCGGCGTGTATGATATCGCGTAAGACATCGGTCGACAGAAAGGACAAATGAGATGACTAGCTCTATTGGAACTTCGAAAGTCACCTTGGCGGCAGCTGTCGCCAATGGCGCAACGGTCACAGTACCGTACCCGACCGGTCAGACGCAGACGAGCCTGACCGGTACGACTGGCGGTTCTGTCGCTGTCGGCGACAATGATGTTTTCCCGCAGGCTGCAAGCGGCGCAGGCACTGTCGCTTTCGCATTCGGCGCGTCGAACATCACGATCACGAACAACTCCGGTATTTCGTGGCCAGCGAATACTGTCGTCACGGCCGGTTTCGGCCATATCGACATCGACGGCAATTACAACCTCACGTGGCCCAAGCAGGTTCAGGACGCTGCTCTGGCTCCTGCAACGCCGTAAGCCGCGCATTTAATGACGGGGCTTCGGCCCCGTCTTTCTGATTAACGGAGAGATGAAAATGGACGTTTGTAATGCAATGCTGGCCCTTGGCGGTGATCGGGGCAATACGGTTCCCAAATACGGGATTACGGCGGCAGAAATTGCCGTGCTTCAGGCCATTCACGGCGATGAAGCTGTGACTGATATCGAAGTTATCGGCGACGTGGAGCGGTCGAACCGCGACGAACTTGCGCGTTTGCGTCAGGCATACGGTCGCGCCCGCCCGGAAGGAAGCGACGTTTCGCATGTCGATACCCTTTTCCCTGGAGCGGCAGCACGTGTATTCGACACAGTCGATGAGCTGGAACTGGATGAAATTTTCTTCAAAGCCGAGAAGCGCGCAGTGCCTGAAGCCAAGGCTTCGGAAAAGACGGCGGACGCATCCGGGAAATCGAAGAAGGGCAAGGGAAAAGCGGCCGCGTCGCAGACTGAAAGTTCCGGCACCGATGACGTGAATGACGACGGTGTCCAGGACATCGGCGACGAACATTCCGAAGACAACAAAATTTTCGGGTAAAACATCATGGCTCGCGGCACGACGCTTATCCGGCTGCTCGACAAGCTGCGAGCCGAAGCCCGGATCTCCAAAAATCCGACGCACAATATTCAGGTTCGCGAAGCTCACGTCGACCTGCTGCAGCGCGTTCAGGATCGTCTATGGGATGATTTCGACTGGCCGCATTTGCGGGTCGAGCGCCAATTCCCCTTAGCGAACGGGCAGCGCTATTATGCGCCTCCGGAAGACATTCTGATCGACAATATCGAGAAGATCGAAGTCTTCCGGGACGGAACGTGGGTTCCTTTGGATCCGGGTATCTGTGGCTACGATTACGGCATTTATAACAGCGATCTCGACGATCGAGCTTGGCCAACGCTGAAGTGGCAGATCCACGAAGGCGAGCAGATCGAAGTGTGGCCCATTTCGGACATGGACGCTGATCCGGTTACGCGAGACGGCTACATCAAAGTAACTGGCGTTCGGAATTTGCGGCCGTTGGTGGCTGACAGCGATCGTGCCGATCTAGACGACAATCTGATCGTTCTTTACGCAGCTTCCGAGCTATTGGCAGCCAGCGGCGCCAAGGACGCTCAAATGAAGCTGGAGCAGGCCAACCGCATATACGCACGACTGCGCAGCGGGCTCACTCCTAAAAAGACCACACGCATGTTCGGTGCCGGAGCAGTGCCGCGCTCGTCACGCATCGTCATTTCACGCTACAGACCGCCAGGTACTTAAACATGGGCCAGATTTGGGTACGTGAATTTCTCGGCGGCCTTGATCGTCGTCGCATGTCGGAGACGACATCAGGTGGCATTCTTGTTGAAGCTATCGACGGCCACATCACGCGCGGCGGGGAATTTGAGAAGCGGGCAGCGTTTGTAAACAGGTATCAGCTCCCGGCCGGAACGGTCGGCCTTGCTTATACCCGAACCGGACTGGTCGTCTTCGGAAGCGGCGCTGCGCCTGCTATGCCGGTCGGCGTTCGATACCAGAGGCTACAGCATCCGGCAGGTACTCCGACGCTCATTTCAGTTAAGGCGTTCGATTTGTTTGGCGGCAAAATATACGCCATAGGCGTGTTTTCCGATGGAACGACGCATCATTTTTACAACGGCGTTCGGGTGACAGACTGGAACGATACGCGCGCGCGAGCCATTCTCACAGTAACCGGTGGTGGCGTCTTCGCGGCCGTATCGGCGCAAGGTACCGTAACCATAACAGGCGGAATGAGCGGGGCGGGTAACGCAATCAATGCGCTCACTGTCAACGGCGTAGCCATCACAAACGGCCCGGTGTCGCATACTGGCGATAACGTGACGACCGCCACCGCACTCGCAGAAGCGATCAACGAGTTCGTGTCGACACCCGACTATTCAGCTACTGCTTCAGGCAACGTCGTGACAGTGAAAGCGGTTACTGCAGGCGCTGCATCGAACGGATACGTCATTCAGCCGATCGTTGCCGGATCCGTTACTGCAACAGGCTCGACCATGGCAGGCGGCGTGAACGCCAGCACTTCAGTGCTGAACAACCTGACCATTGGCGGCGTGGCGATAATCGGCCAGCCGGTATTCTGGACCGAAAGTCATGCTACGACGGCAGCGGCAATCGCCGAAGCTATAAATGCGTTTCCGTCGGACCCGGAATATACGGCGTTGACGGTTGGCGCGACTATCATAATTCAAGCTGCAGATAGCGGCACGGCCGGAAACGGCAAAGCCGTTACTCCAACGGTCGCAAACGGGCTTTCTTTCAGCCCAAGCAGCACCACTACGAGCGGGGGAGCCGAACCCGGCGCCACGTTCACGCCCGGAAATTTTGCGCGAACCATCGGCGCAAAAATGTACGTGGCCAGCGATGAAAACCTGCATTTTTCCATGATTAAGAACCCGACGAAGTGGACGACTGGTAACACGGGCGCCGGTTTCATCGACATGTCCATGGAAGCGTCCGGCTCGGAGCAGTTAACGGCCGTCGCTAAGTATCAGAACATGGTGGCCGTATTCTCTGCAGAAAACGTGCTCGTCTGGTATATGGACCCGGACCCGAACCTGAACAAACTTTCGCAGGTTCTCAATAACACCGGCACGTCCAGCGCACGCTCAGTCACGCAGTTCGGCGATGACGACATTTTCTATCTCGATACAAGCGGTATTCGCTCTTTGCGAGCACGTGACGCCTCCAATGCAGCTTCGACGACCGATATCGGGTCGCCCATTGACCCGATCGTTGCACCGATTGCTCGCACGCTGACCGCGGACGAAAGAACAAGAGTGTTCGGCGGGATCGAGCCGACAGAAGGCCGTTTTTGGCTCGCTATCAAAGACACCATCTTCGTGTTTTCTTACTTCAGTGGCGCCAAGGTGAGCGCCTGGACGATGTATAAGCCGGGCTTCAACATCGACGAAATGGTCGTCTGGAACCGGCGCGTATACGTTCGCTCCGGCAATAACATTTATGTCTATGGCGGCGACGGGGTCGATCTCGTTTACGATAACACTGAAGCCGTTGCCCGGTTGCCATATCTGGACGCTGACGCCCCGACCCGTAAGAAAACCCTAAGCGGGCATGATGCTGCGGCTGAAGGTCGATGGGAAGTATCCGTGTCCATGGATCCGAACTTTCCTGACGTGCCCGAAGTGCTCGGCAATGTCATTGACACGACCTACGTCAGCGAACGACTTCCGGCCCAAGGTGCATCCACACATTTCAGCTTTACCTACCGGTCGAAAGGCCCGGGGCCGGCGAAACTTGGCGCTATTGTCATCCACTACGACGCGGCGGAAGACAATGACTAGGCTGACGCTGAATGTCCCCACCAAAGACGATTTCCTTCACGTCGCCCGGAACATGCGGGCGCGTGATGCAGCCGAATTTATGGCCGTATCAGCGGCTCAGACGCGGGAGCAACTGGCCGATGTTCTGGCGGAAAGTTACGCCTCGCATCCTGGCGTCATCTGCGGCTACGCGAACGGGGAACCAACTGCAATAGGGGCCATGGTTCTGGCCCGGCCCAACGTAGTCACGTTGATGTTTTTCGCGACCGACGGCTTCAAGACAATTGCGGCACCGCTCACACGCTTCATCCGCCAGCGTTTGTTTCCTCGCTACGAAAACAGCGGGGTTCACCGGATCGAATGCGTCTCTATCGACGGCTACGAGGAAACGCACCGGTGGATCCGGGCGCTCGGGCTGAAGCACGAAGCGAAACACGAAGGCTACGGCCGCAACGGAGAAACTTTCCATACATTTTCGAAGGTGAAGATCGATGTTCGTTAGATTGGCGCTGGAAAGCGACTTTCCGGCAATCGTGGAAATGGCCAGAATTAATGCGGCTCAAACCATGGCCCACCACACCTTTGTTCCAGAGAAGGTGTACGAGACTTGCTATCGATATATTGAACGCGCGAACCCCACGATGTTCGTGGTGGAGCACAACCGCAAAGTCATCGGCTTTATGAAAGCGTCGATGAGTGAGTATGATTTTACTGATGGATTTTACACGACACTTGAGGTAATTTTCGTCTTGCCGGAAAACAGAGGAAGTCGGGCAGCCTCACTCCTTCTCCGGGAGTTCATTTCGTGGAGCGACAGGCTCGGCGCGAAAGAGAACACCGGAGGTAATGACAACGAATTTCACTCAGAACAGACAGCACGGTTTTTCGAGAAGCATGGCTTCTCCCGCGTCGGTTACTTTGTGAGACGTATCAGGGGTGTTTCCGGTGGGAAAGAAGGGCGGCGGTAACGACGAAGCCAAAAAAGCCCGTCAAGCTGAAGAGAAGCGTCAAGCTGAAATTCGGGCAGGCACGCAGCGTATCAACGACATTTTTGACGGATCGTGGAGCGGTTCTGGCGCACTCGGCGCGGATACTGCATTTGACCCGAACGGGACGTACTATAACGCTGATGGATCTGTCTGGTCGGCGCCAACCTCCAGTAGCGGTGACAATAAACTACTGCAGCTATCCAACGGTGTGCTTGGGCGAGCCAACGGTAACTGGGCGCAAACCGGTTCCGGGGGGCGAAATTTTGGTGCGCAACCCCAAGGTGAGGGCAGCTGGATGCTCAAGCGCGGGCCTCACGGTGACAGTGAACGCGTTTGGGTGCCGTCGAAAACTTCCGGCTCCGGCAACCAGATGTCGGCGCAAGAAAAGGCGTTCCGAGAAGCGCTTGCCGGGGGCCAGCTCTATTCTGGCAGACAGAAATCAAATGGGTTCGATGACAACTTCTTCTCCGGCAGGCGACAGGCGTATATCGATTACGCGTCGCCACAGCTGGAAGAGCAGTACGGAGATGCGCAGAAGCAGCTGACTTTCGCATTGACGCGTTCCGGCAATCTCGACAGTTCCATGCGGGCTGACAAATCTGCCGAGCTGCAGAAAATGTACGATTTGAACAAGCAGAAGATCGCAGACGATGCGCTGTCCTACGAAACACAATCGCGTAACGCGGTTGAAGACGCCCGGTCGAACCTCATTGCAACGCTGAATGCGACTGGCGACGCACAGGGCGCAGCTAACGCGGCTTTGGCCAGATCACAGGCGCTTTCGCAGGCACCCGCCTACAACCCATTGAGCCAATTGTTCACCGATTTCACGGCCGGACTTGGCACGCAAGCGGCCATGGAACGAGCCGAAGCGGCAAGCCAAGGCGGCTACAAGTCGAAATACAACACCGGCCTCTTCGGCAACGCCGGTCGTGTGGCTGTAAGTTAAGGAGGCGAACTTGTGTGATCCCCTTACGATAGCAGGTATCGCCCTGACAGCCGGTTCCACCGTCGCTAACACGATGGCGGCGAACAAGGTCCAGAACGCTCGCGACGACGCAATGGCGGCTGAACGCATTCGCCAGCAAGGGCTTGATCAGGAAGCGGCTGCGCTGAATACGCAGTCGCAGGACCGATACAAGGATTTCGGCGGCCAGCAGGAAGACAAAGCTACGCAGCTTGGCGATTACTTCGCGCAGCAGCAGATCGAAGCAGGCAATGCGAACGATGAAAATACGGCCGCGATGATCATGCCGCAGTCCGGTTCGAACATCGTCGTTCAGGAAGAAGCGAAGCAACGCGGCAAGGCCAGAGATTTCGCAAACCAGAACGCAAAAAATCTCGGCAATCTGCGCAGCTTCGGAGATCTGATCGGCTCGATCGGTCGGGATCAGGCACGGGACGCAACGCAAGTCGGCGTGATCGGCGGCTTCAAACGTGGTTCGAGCGGCATTCTTCCCTACGAACTGGAAGCAGCCAACAGCGCAGGCAATGGCATGAAGATGTTCGGTGACATTCTCGGGCTCGGGGGCGGATTAGCGGTAAATGCTGGACTTGGCGGCGGTTCGCTGCCGTCGTTCGGTGGGGCCGCCGCTGCCAAAACCGCACCGGCTGGAGCCAGTTCGAGCCTGTATAGTCTTTACGGAAACAAGACGGGGTTATTCTAATGCCGATCCGATCTAACGGTTACTATAACGACCCCGGCTTCGCACAGGCCGCTTCAAATCTCGCATCATTGTTCGCCCCGCCAAGCGGTTCAGACGCTGCGGGATGGGCCGCGGCGAATGCGAAGAACGCCGAAGCGCGCCGTCTGGCCGATTTCTTTCAAGCGGCGAACGACCCGAGCGTCGCGCGCGAGGCTCTTGACCGCATGGGCATTGGGGCGGGTGCATACGCACCAAACCAGAGCTACTATTCGGTCGATCTTGGGGATCAAACGACGCGGCGTGGCCAAGATATTTCTGCGGCTACATCTGTAGCGAACAACCAGAACACTGTACGTGGGTCCACTATTGCGAGCCTGTACGGAGCGTTGAACCCTGGTCAAGTACGGCCAGAAGTTCCCGAGAACATCGCTGCAACCATCGGGCTTCCGACGGTCGGAGAAGTCAGCGGCGCTCCGAAAGCACCATCAATGGACGAAGTGCAAGCGGCCGTTTTTGGTCAGTTAACGCCAGATCAACAACGAGCAAAGGTGATGCACGACGTGCCAGTCGAGCAAGTTGTTGGGCCCGACGGAACGCCCCAGTTTGTAACGCGCAACGATGCTATCGGGCAGCAGCCATACAACAAGGGGAGCGTTTCAGAACTGGCGCAGCTGCAGACAGAGCGTGCGGCGCTCCCGGCAGGAGATCCGCGCATCGGGGAATACGACGCCCGGATCAGCGCCCTCGGACGCGGCCAGCAGCAGAGCCGCTATGACGCGGTCAATGATGAAGATCTCGCGAAGGAAAACGCGACCATTGCTTCGGCCGCGTCAACTGCGCTCGCGGATCGGAAGACTTATGACGTGATCCTCGCCGCTGCGCAAAATCCGAACGTCGATCAGGGCTCCATGGCTAACGCCAAACTTCAACTCCGCAAGATGCTTAACGCCTTCGGGGTCGACATGGGAGACACTGCGCCCGCCGAAATGTTGAATGCGCTCGGCAATCAGCTTGCATTGAAGCTTCGCGACCCAAGTTCCGGCGCAGGTATGCCGGGCGCGATGTCCGACGCTGACCGTGAATATCTCAAGAGCATGAGTATTTCGCTCGGAAACACACCGCAGGCCAATGCTCTGTTGGCGCAATATTACATCGGTTCGCAGCAGCGGGCTATCGACCTGAACAACTTGCGGACGGAGTACGTAAAAGAGCATGGCCGACTGGATGAAGGGTGGCGTGCTGCGAAAAACGAATACCTCCGTAATTACGACCCAACTGAAAAACTCAGAACGGCCCTTGCGGGGAAAAAGGAAGGCGACACCGACACGGGGTCGGCGGTTACGCCGCCCTCACCTCCATCACCCCCTACGCCTCCCGCACCAGCTCGGTTTGAGCGCGGTCCCGATGGCCGCCTCCGGAGGGTCACGCCATGAAGATCGAATTTGAAGGTCAACAATATGAGTTTCCGGATGATGCGACGGATGATGAGATCGCCGAGGTGTTGGGCTCACTTCCCGCAGCAATGCCTGCGGTGAATACCGGCGCGACGGTTGGTAACTCTCCGGCCTCCGTCGCGCCGGAAGACGTTCGCGACAATACCGGCGTCCCTGGCGGCCAAGCCACAGGCAGCCAGCAACCGCCGACCGCTTTGGGCAAGATAGCGGAAGGTGCGGACGATCTCGCGCGTATCGCAGCGAACGGGCTTACGTTCGGGGCCGCAGATCGCATAGCAGGTTGGGCCAGCGGTAACGGAACAGAACGCGAGCGACAACTCACCGATCAAGCGCGCCAAAACGCAGGTCCGATAGGGACCGCAGTTGATATCGGCGCTTCTGCCGTCGTTCCAATGAAGCTTGGAAGTGAAGGGGTAACGTTACTTGGCCGGTTTGGCACTGACGCAATGACTGGCGTCAAGGGACTTTTGGCCCGCGCTGGACTGGCGGCGGGCGAGGGAGCCGCTTACGGTACTGTCGGGGCAGCTGCGCGCGACGAGGATCCACTGAAAGGAGCGCTGTTCGGTGCACTTGCTGGCGGGGGCGGCAGCATGGCCGTGGAGGGGCTTTCTGCGGCCGGGCAGAAAATTGCTGGCGCGTTTAACAAACGGCCATCGATCCCTACTGTTGACGATGTATCGGCAGCTAAACGTGCTGCGTACGACGCCGTCGATAATTCGGGGACGACGTACGGACCGAAGTTTACGGAACGTTTGCAAAACGACATCGACGGCGCAATGCAGGTGTCGCGAAACGTCGACATGTCGCCCGGGGTCAACACACCTCTGAAGCGTCTGGGGGACTTTGTTGACAACAAGCAAGGTGTAATGAGCGTTCGCGACTTGGATAATTTGCGGAAAACGACATCCAGCGGCTGGTCGAGCGCTCCCGGCGCCGAGCACAACAACGCCATGGTGAGCGAGGTTATCGGCCAGATCGATGACGCAATCGAACGAGCAGCCACTAACCCAAATTTGGCTGGCGTATTGACGGGCGACGCTTCGAAGACCGCGAACGCTCTGCAGGAAGCGCGGAAATTCGCGCAACGCGAATTTAAGGTGAACGATATCGACACCATAACTGACGCTGCCGCACTGCGCGCGGCATCAAAGGGTAGCGGGGCGGACATTGAGAACACCACACGACAAGGCTTTTTGCGCATGCAGCAAAATAAAAAGCTCATGCGCGGCTGGACGTCCGACGAAGAAGACGCGCTGAAGACGATTATTACGGGAACGAAGGGCCAGAATTGGGCGCGTCTGGCAGGTAAATTGGCCCCAACGGGCGTTGTGTCTCTCGGGTTGAGCGGTGGCGCAGGCGGGTCGGCAGGCGCAGCCCTCGGCGGGTATCTGGGCGGCCCAACCGGCGCGGCCGTAGGCGGTCCGATCGGCGCTGGCGCAGCGTACTTAACAGGTATGGCCGGAAAAGCAATTTCCGAAGCAATACAGCGCGGGCAGTTGCAGGATCTGACAGACATCATTCTGTCCGGTGGGTCGCGAGCTGCGACACAAGCTGCTCCGAATGCCGTGCAGCGTGCCATTCCGCAGCTCGAAGACCCACTCATCCGCGCAATCATTGGTAACGCTGCGCAGTAGGAGGTAACAGTGGCAACGGATTTCTGGAAACCTTACGCGGTAGGTGGTGCTCTTCGAGCCGATAGCTTTTCCGGCATGGACCCACGTTTCGGGTCAGCGCTCCAGCAGATGTTTTCGGCGGCACCACCTGACATTCAGCAGCAACTGCGCGTACATTCAGGCTATCGGTCACCGCAGCGGCAAACAGAGTTGTGGAACCAGGCGCTGACAAAATATGGGAGCCCGGAAGCAGCCCGTAAATGGGTAGCGCCTCCAGGGCGTTCAAATCACAATCACGGATATGCAGCCGATATTAAGTACTTGACGCCAATCGCCCGTCAATGGGCGCACGAAAACGCGGGACGGTTCGGGTTGGCGTTTCCGCTGAATAATGAAAATTGGCACATAGAACTTGCCGGTGTCCGCGGCAAAGGACAGAACCGGCCGCAGCCACAACTTGCAGCTGGCTCGAACGCCAATTCAGGCGCCGCAGGATCGCTTGGCGGCGTCCCCGCTCGTACGGTCGAGACAACACCCGTCGCGCCAACACTGCAGGATATGTACGCAAACGCGCAAGCGGCCACATTCACGCCGCCTACTGTCGGAGACGCTATGGCCGGGTTCTTGCAAACCAGAGCCGTTCAACAGCAAGCGCAAGCCGAACGCGACGCCGCAGACATGGAGCGGCGACGCGCCTTGTTCAGCGATTTGGCAGCTATGTACGGTTAATGCCGGTACAATGTGCCTTTTAGACAATCGTTGTTCGGGCTTTCGTCAAAACAAAGTCTCGCAATATTGCTATTTGTGCTCGCCATTAACGTTACGTCGCCGTAATAGTACGGGTAATCGTAGGTGAACTGGTCACAAACAAAAAGAACCGCGCCGAATTTGTAATGGTCCTTTTCGTGAACGCACGTAGGTATTGCCGCATACCCACGCCATATTGATACATAGCCGCTTTCATTGAGCGCTTCTCTTTCGTCGGCGACTGCGAAAACAGCGGGTAGGAAAGACGATATTAATATCACCAATCGAATTTTGTTGCGCATGATAACCCTCCGTTAAGAGGGTTATCACTTGAAAAGTAGTGGGCGTCAATTTTAGCTTGCGACGTTCAACTGCCTGTACGTGTTGAAATACTCCAGCGCCACATCAAACGGCACGATCGCTTCGATCCTCGCATGGCCACCCCTCAATAGCTGCAACTTGAACGTTGACCATTCAGGAACGCGTGGCGCTGGCGGGCGCCGGTTGTGTTCCTTGACGTGGACCAGCTTGCCCTGGCGCCAGTCCATAAACACGTCGATGATGAGCTTGCGGATCTGCGCCGCCTTCGGCGTGCGCGACAGTGCGCAAATAACGAGCGCTTGGCCTTCATTCAGATAGTAGGCTTTGCCGGGGCGTCCGCCTTGCTTACCGGGGTTTGCATCGCGGCGATGCAAACTGCCGTACATCTCTAACTCGTCTCTGTTTCGTTCAATGAGAATGCGAACACTGGTCGAGCGGCCAAAATCTAAGCGCTCGGCCAGATCCACGTCGAGAATGCACGGTTCGCCATCGATAACGGCCAGAGAAGTGGTTGGAATAAAATTGGTCATTTGGTTTCATCCGTTGGTTAGAGTGAAACCCGACGTCACGCTTCGAAACGTGGTGGCCGGGCAATAACGGGTTCGAAGACTGTGCCAACGGACACAGCGAACCTCGCGGTTCCCCGTTACGCCCGACCATAGAAAAAGCGCCCGTAGAAAGGTGCTTCTATGGCGCTTCGGCGCCGT
The DNA here is from genome assembly GCF_022488005.1 of Ochrobactrum sp. A-1. Lineage (NCBI taxonomy): Bacteria > Pseudomonadati > Pseudomonadota > Alphaproteobacteria > Hyphomicrobiales > Brucellaceae > Ochrobactrum > Ochrobactrum sp. A-1. The sequence goes on along the minus strand of NZ_JAKVQC010000007.1, from coordinate 1,223,145 downwards.
TGGCTTTTGCGGCTTCGAACCCGCATTCACAGATTTTTGCTGCGAACCACACAACGATGCACCGATTTGTCCTACTCGTCAAGCGGCCATGATTCGTTTTAGCCTTGCATGGCAAAATCGAAGATGGCCGGCAGACAAGATAACAACGCTAGTTCAACATCTTATTCACATGTGTATGACGCAAAGTCAATGAAAATCATACGTTGTGTATGATTTATGCCGAGAGCCTTTTCTATGTGTCATACACACGAAGTTGAAAATGGGCCGAAAAACGCCCTAAAAAACAGCCCCGCTACCAAAAGCGCTACCAAAACTGTATGTTGGGCGGCCTACACGGCCGAAGCCCAATCCGCGTAACTTACTGGAATGATTGAGGGATCGAATGGTGGGCGTGACAGGGATTGAACCTGTGACCCCTACGATGTCAACGTAGTGCTCTCCCGCTGAGCTACACGCCCATTCGATGTGGCGCATACACCATATCGCGTTGCGCCCGTCAATGCTCTTTTTTGAAGTTTTTTCGTCTTTTTGTTGATGACAAAACAAAGAGCCGCGAATCCGCCGGATCGCCTCAGGCGGCGATCAACATTTTCTCAATTTCGTTCACCAAATCACGCAGGTGGAACGGCTTGGAAAGCACCTTTGCGTCGCGTGGCGCGTCCGAATCGGGATTAAGCGCAACAGCCGCAAAGCCGGTAATGAACATTATTTTCAGGTCTGGATCGATTTCCGTCGCGCGGCGCGCCAATTCGATGCCGTCCATTTCCGGCATGACAATGTCGGTCAGCAGAAGGGAGAAAGGCTCTTCCTGCAATCTTTCATAGGCACTCGCACCATTGTCGAAGTGCGTCACGTGATACCCGGCTTTTTCCAACGCCTTGACGAGGAAGCGGCGCATATCATTGTCATCTTCAGCTAGAAGGATTCTCTTCATTGTTCCGTCCGAATTCTGTGTCGTGTTCATCGCCCAAAAGCTGACCCTTAACGACTCAATATCCACCGTAGAAAACGCTTCTTTGGTAAATATGGAATGAATGCTCGCGCGAATGTTAATTGTTATGGCGCGTATTTGGCAACAAGCTGTTCAGTGTGACAGGATTGTCGCATATGCACGCCGTGCAAGGGGTGCAAGATTCGTCTTCCGGCCATTTGCACGCATGGGCTGTCTGACGTAATTTATTGCGTTACTGACGTGGATTGTTGTCGGATGGCCTGAATGTTCCGGTCGAAAACGGGTGAAGAATGAGTTTGGAGCGCGATTTTAGTCTGATACCGCCCTTCGAGATATGCGCTCCGGCGGAACAGCGTATTCCGTTTGTTTTCAATTCACCGCATAGCGGGCGTTACTATCCGCATTCCTTCGTTGAAGCCTCGCGCCTCGATGCCGTGAGCATACGCCATTCGGAAGACTGTTATGTCGATGAGCTTTTTGCTTCGGCCATGCGGCTCGGTGCCCCGCTGCTCAAGGCGCATTTCCCGCGTGCGTTTCTCGATGTGAACCGCGAGGCCTATGAACTCGATCCACGCATGTTCGCCGAGCCGTTGCCGCCTTTCGTCAATAGTCAGTCGGCGCGTGTTGCCGGTGGGCTCGGCACAGTGCCACGTCTGGTCGGTGAGGGGCAGCTAATCTATCCGGGGCGCATTCCGCTCGCCGAAGCATTTTACCGTATCGAAGGCCTCTACAAGCCCTACCACCAAACCTTAGAAGCGTTGCTTCAATCCACTCGCCAGCGTTTTGGTTATGCGGTTTTAATAGACTGTCACTCGATGCCTGGTGGCGCGAGGCCCGGTGAAGTCGGATCGCGTCCGGATTTCATTGTCGGTGATCGTTTCGGTCGGTCGTGCAGCGAAAGGCTGACGCAGGCTGCCATCGATCTGCTGCAGGATCTGGGTTACACCGTTGCGCACAACAAGCCCTATGCTGGTGGGTTTATCACGGAGCACTACGGACGGCCTGCTATGGCCTGCCATGCCTTGCAGATTGAGATCAATCGCAGTCTCTATGTGAACGAGCAGAACCTGCACAAGCTTGCCGGTTTCGAAACGCTCTGTGCCGATCTGCACGGGTTCCTGAGCGATCTGACATCCCTGCCGGATGATCTCTTTATCGCCCCACCTCTGGCAGCGGAATAATCCGTTCCGTCGAGCGCTTCTCGCAGATAAAAAGAACCGCGCCCGAACGATACGAGCGCGGTCAAAGACTAGGGAGGAAATGCCCCGAAAGGCATCGACAGGAAAACCTGTCTGGGATTTAAGTTACGTCTGAATGGCGCTAACGTCAAGAAAGTACGCATATTTTTTGAGCTAATTTCAGTATGCTCAATACGTAGGCAAAATTAGCATGGTTTGCATAAGCATGCGCCATGTCTTGGAAACAGGAGTTCGGGGTTGCTGATCGACAAGGCATTTTTTTCTGAAGTGGCTGCCGCCGCGGCGCGCGAAACACTTCCGCGTTTTCGTCAGCTGACGGAAATCGACAACAAATATAGCGTCGGTTTCGATCCGGTGACCGAAGCGGATCGGGCGGCAGAGCGTGCGATTCGTGCAGTTATTGGCAGTGTTTTTCCTGACCACGGTATTCTGGGGGAAGAATACGGGCCGGAGAATATCGACCGTAGCCACGTCTGGGTCATTGACCCCATTGACGGAACCCGAGCCTTCATTTCCGGCCTGCCGGTCTGGGGTACGCTTTTGGGGTTGACTGTCGATGGCGACGCCAAGGCGGGAATGATGTCACAACCCTTCACAGGCGAACTGTTCTACAGCGATGGTGATGGCGCTTATCTCCAGCGGGCCGATGGGGTGCCACGTCGGCTTTCCGTGCGCAGGAATGCCGCCTTGGCCGATGCAACGATGTTCACGACGACGCCCGCTCTTTTCAAAGGTGAAAGTCGTAAGGGATTTGATCGTCTGGAAGGCGCTGTTCGACTGTCGCGTTACGGGGTTGATTGCTATGCCTTCGCGATGCTGGCAAGCGGATTTGCCGATATTGTCGTTGAAGCCGGTCTGCAGCCTTATGACATTGTCGCTCTCATTCCGCTGATTGAGCAGGCTGGCGGCGTGGTGACGCAACGTGACGGCAGCCCGGCGGAAAAGGGCGGTAATGTTATCGCCGCCGCCTCTCCTGACCTGCACAGGGCAGCGCTTGATCTGCTGAATAGCTAAAGCATTTCTCCCAAAAGTGGGAACCGGTTTTGGGAGAAAGACATGCGTAAAAATAAAAGCTGAAAGCATGTCGTTTGAATATGATAGGGCGCGACAGGCTTTAAATACCGGAGGCCAAGGGTTCAATGGTCTCCGGCATGGTTTCCACTTCCGACGATCCGGGTATGAAGGCATCGAAGGCAGCCCAGAGCTGCTCGCGATAAAAGTCGGCTTCCTGAAGCATCTCATGACGTGCGCCGGTAATTGTCGTTAGCGAGACATTGCGCGTGCGCGCGACAAAGCGTTCGATCACCGACGTGGAAACCACGCGGTCCGCGCCAGCGGCAATGATGAGGACAGGTACTGTGGGTCCATTATAGAAATCCGGTTGATTGATGCGCCGAGACGTTTCGAGAGCGCTCCAGAGCCAGCGAGCTGTCGGACCGCCAAGCGCAAGTTCCGGGTTAAGACGTGGGATTTCCATATTCCGCATGAAGCGCGCCGGGTCGCTGGTTAGCGGATTGCCTGCAAAGGGACGTGAGGCCAGCCTGCGCCCGCCGGAAGCATAAACCCGGCCAAGGCCAAGCCATCGAAAGGCCGATGCGATGCGGCGTACATTGTCATCGCTGAGCTTTTGTCCATCAAGCCCCATGAAGGGCGCACAAAGCACCATGCGACTGATGCGCGATGTCAGCCTGCCCATCGAGGAAAGCGCCACGAGCGCACCAGCCGAATGGCCGAGGATGTAGAAGGGCGGGGGACAGTCGGGCAAAGCGATCTGGTCAAGGATAAGGTCGAGATCGTCGGAATAGTCGTCGAAACTGCGGACATAGCCGCGCTGGCGATCCTTCAGCAGCCGGTGCGAGCCGCCTTGTCCGCGCCAGTCGAAAGTCACGACCGCGAAGCCGCGTTCGCTCAGATCGGTCATGGTTTCGAAATATTTTTCGATGAACTCATTGCGTCCCTGAAGCAGGACAACCGTTCCCCGTAACGGCCTCGTTTCTGCTTTCAGGATGGCATAGCGCAGGGTTTTGCCGCCCTTCGCTTCAAGCAGGCCAGCCTTTATTCCGTGCGGAATGGGATTCGCATCGGTTTCGAAAAGCAGTTCCGACATCCGATTGCGGGCCTTTCTGTTTCAGGTTGGGATAGTGCTGTCAGCATAATGGGGCAATTGATGATAAAAAGTAACCGGAAGTTCGAGAGCGAACTTCCGGCTCAAAGAACAGCCGGTGCAAGGGACGTTACGCTGGCTGGTCTGTGGAGAGAATTCTAAAAAAACGCTTAGTACCCGCCAGGTCGGCGTTCGCCGACGATGCGGCCTGAATAGGCGTCGACCATCACGATGACGCGGCGACCGTTCGGTCTCGTGGCACGAACGAAATAGGTGTCGCGGTTAAGGCGCATATCGCCGACATCATAGCCGCGGCGTTCCAGCGAGCGCGCGATACGGCGCGGTCCCATGATGTCGCGGCGGCCATAATCGTCGCCCCAGCCTGGGCGGCGGTCCGGGCCACCATCCCAACCGGGCCGCGGGCCCGGATAAGGACGCGGCGGACGATAGCCGTCATCATCATAATACTGAACCTGAACGCGCAGTCCGCTGTCGGCTGCAAGGGATGATGTCGCAAAACCGGTTGCGACGGTAGCAAGTGCGGCAAAAGCGAGAACAGCTTTTTTCATAACCGTGATCCTTTAGTGAACCCGCTTTGCAGCAGGCATGGTGGGACATTAGCCCCAAGCAGCTGAACGCTCGCCAAAGATGATGTTCATTTTGGGTTCATTGTGCGGCGGATCGCCCAAAATGTAGGCCCCTATAGATCAGGAGTTGTTACGCAAAGTGACAGCCCGTGTAGACCGCGTTTCGCAATCGTCACGCGCGCGCGGCCTTGAAATGAAAAAGAACCGTTCCCAAATGAGTTTTGCGGTCGCCTGAAAGGGGCCGCCGGCATCAAGGAATTCGCCAGAAGGGAGTTTCGCCGCCGTGTATGATCCCGAAAACACCAGCGCGTTTCGGAAAAGATCATGCTGAAACAAGCATCATGTCGCTCTAAAGGAGGGCTAACACATGCGTCACGTAGATTTTTCCCCGCTTTATCGTTCCACGGTCGGTTTCGATCGGCTTTTCACCATGCTTGATACGCTCGCTTCGCCGGAGGGTAACCAGTCCTATCCGCCGTATAATATCGAGCGCACGGGTGAAAACACCTATCGCATCACCATGGCGGTCGCGGGCTTTTCCGAAAGCGAACTCGAAATCGAAGCACATCGCAACCAGCTGACCATCAAGGGTCAGAAGGCAGATGAAAATGCTTCCGATATTGGCGAAGTTCTCTATCGTGGTATTGCCTCGCGTGCTTTCGAGCGCCGTTTCCAGCTCGCCGACTTCGTTGAAGTCGCCGGTGCGAGCCTCAAGAACGGTCTCCTGCACATTGATCTCAAGCGTGAGATTCCTGAACAGATGAAACCGCGCAAGATCGAAGTTACCAAGGCTGGCTCTGACAGCGCTCAGCAGATTGAGGCAAAAATCGCTCATTAAGCTCGGTGGATAAGGAATAAGAAAAGGCGGCGCTTCAAGCGCCGCCTTTTTCGTCTTCATAGCTTCTACAGAGCGTCAGGCGATCAAGTCGGCGAACCGGTCGACATCTTCTTCCGTGTTGGCGAAGCTCGTCACGAAGCGGGCGAAAATTTCACCGTCACTGATGCGGTTCACTTCTGAATGTGGCGGGTTCCAGTCGTAGAAGATCGCTCCGGCATTGCGCAGGCGGTCATAGACTGACTGTTTCATGATGGCGAAGACCTCGTTGGCCTCCGGCTTCCAGGCAAGGCGCATCTGGCTCGACGCATTGATATGACCGGCGAGGCGCGTTGCAAGTGCATTGGAATGGCGGGCTAGTTCAAGCCAGAGATCATCCTGCAAGTAGGCGTCAAACTGCGCCGCGACAAAGCGGGTCTTGGAAAAAAGCTGTGCTGCGCGCTTGCGGATGAATGGAAGGTCCTTGGCGCGGGTGGGGTCCATGAAGACTAGCGCTTCGGCACACCAGCAGCCGTTTTTCGTGCCACCGAAGGAAACGATGTCCACACCCTGTTTCCAGGTCATTTCGGCAGGCGTCATGTTCAGCGAAACAAGCGCATTAGCAAAACGTGCACCGTCCATATGCAGCGGCAGGCCCGCATCGCGGCAGATCTTGGAAATGGTGGCAATATGTTCGGGCTGATAGAGCGTACCAACTTCGGTCGCCTGCGTGATGCTGACGGCCATGGGTTGTCCGGCATGAACGAAAGCTGGATTGAACCGCTTCAGTTCACGCTTGAGAAGCTCGGGGTCGATACGGCCATGCGCGCCGTCAATTGGATGCAAACGGGCGCCGCCGGTAAAATATTCAGGCGCGCCGCATTCGTCCTCAATCACATGTGCTTCACGGTGGACCAGCGATACCCCGCCGGGGCGATTGACGCTGGCGAGCGCCAGCGAGTTGGCTGCGGTTCCGGTTCCGACAAAGAACACGGCAACTTCGCGCTCAAACAATTCGTTGAAGCGTTGTTCTACGCGCTTGTCGATTTCGCTTGCGCCATAGGCTGCTGCAAAACCCGCAGCATGCAACGAAAGGCTCTCGGCGATTTTGGTATGGGCGCCTGCCCAATTGTCTGACGCAAAATGCACGTGTTTCTCCAGATGGGTTGAATGGGCTATCGCACAGTCGACATTTCTATAACCTGTCGGACAGAAGTGGTTAAGGCCCGGCTTACGCGAAAAATGTCATCAGTCTGCCTATTTTTTAGGCATTCCTGAAGCAAACGAAAGCGCGCCAAACTGACGCAATGGTGGCTAAACGCAATTAAAATCCAGTAAAATCACGGCTTTTGATATTTTATTACGGAAGATGATGAGAAAAATTGCGTTTCCATCTTGTGAGGCAATTTGAATTCTGTCATACGTAATTAGGACAGCAATGCTGTCCAATTAAACGCTGATGCAAACGGAAGCGCCGCAACGCTCTCCGAAAAGTTTCAGAAAGAGGCGCCGTACTGGCAGACACATAGTCTGGCGGTAACAGGCGCCCCGACCGCGACAGGAGGAATTCTAGTGCGCCATTTTCTGGTGGGCTGAGTGTCGTCTGTCCAAGCCTGATGAGAATAAGGCGCTAAACATCGTTCCTCGCACCGGCCTTGCCGCTCGCCCGGAGCCTCGTCCAACGCCTTGTCGATAAGGCTTCCTTTATATGTAAATCAACGGCGGGATGGTTGTCGCACCATCTCGGTATATACTGATCGCGCACCTCATGATGAGGGCCAAACGGAGGGAATGACGATGACGCATTTGACGCCATCTGTATCGAATGTGGTTTCTCACAACGTACAGAACGGAACGGTCAAAGCTGCGACGACCGCTCCCAACCGAACGACGCGAAAAACGAAAGCCGCGGGTTTGCCCGCAGCGCAAGGACTTTACGATCCGCGCAATGAACATGATGCATGCGGTGTTGGCTTTATTGCGCATATGAAGGGCAAGAAGTCGCATCAGGTCGTGGAAAACGGCCTCAAGATGCTGGAAAACCTCACCCATCGCGGTGCCGTTGGTGCCGATCCGCTGATGGGCGATGGTGCTGGCATTCTCGTGCAGATTCCGGATCGCTTCTTCCGCGAGGAAATGGCGCGTCAGGGCATCGATTTGCCGCAGCCCGGCCATTATGGCGTCGGCTATCTGTTCATGCCGCGCGATGCGGAACTGCGCGCCCATATTGAAGAGATCGTCAAGGAAGTCATCACTGCCGAAGGCCAGACCTTTATCGGCCTGCGCGAAGTGCCTGTTGATAATTCATCGCTTTCCAAGGCGCCGGATATCGCCGCAACCGAACCATTTCACATTCAGCTCTTCGTCGGACGCAATCCGATGCTGGAGACGGACGATGATTTCGAACGCCGCCTGTTCGTTCTGCGCAAGGTCATTTCCAACCGTATCTATCAGGAAAACGACGGCGACGATAAGGGCTTCTATGTCGTGTCCATGTCGGCACGTACGGTCGTCTACAAGGGCATGTTCCTCGCCTATCAGGTCGGTGCCTATTATCAGGATTTGAAGGACCCGCGTTTTGAAAGCGCGGTAGCGCTGGTGCATCAGCGCTTCTCCACCAACACTTTCCCGTCCTGGCGTCTTGCACATCCGTACCGCATGGTTGCGCATAACGGCGAAATCAACACGCTGCGCGGCAATGTGAACTGGATGGCTGCACGCCAGGCTTCAGTCGACTCGGAACTGTTCGGCAACGACATTTCCAAGCTCTGGCCGATTTCCTACGAAGGCCAGTCGGACACGGCCTGCTTCGACAATGCGCTCGAATTCCTGCATCAGGGCGGCTACAGCCTCGCACACGCGATGATGATGCTGATCCCGGAAGCATGGTCGGGCAACAAGCTGATGTCGGATGAACGCCGCGCGTTCTACGAATATCATGCGGCGCTCATGGAGCCGTGGGACGGTCCGGCAGCCGTGGCTTTCACGGACGGTCGCCAGATTGGCGCGACGCTTGATCGTAACGGCCTGCGTCCAGCGCGCTATATCGTGACGGACGATGATTTCGTCATTCTGGCTTCGGAAGCCGGTGTTCTGCCGGTCGAGGAAAAGAAAGTCGTCAAGAAGTGGCGCCTTCAGCCGGGCCGCATGCTGCTGATCGATATGGAAGAAGGCCGCATCGTTTCAGATGAGGAAATCAAGTCCCAGATCGCGCAGAAGCATCCCTACAAGCAGTGGCTCGCCAACACGCAGCTCATTCTGGAAGACCTTAATCCGGTCGAGCCGCGTGCGCTGCGCAAGGATGTGAGCCTGCTCGACCGCCAGCAGAGCTTCGGCTACACGCAGGAAGACACCAAGCTGTTGATGTCGCCCATGGCTACGACTGGTCAGGAAGCCATCGGTTCGATGGGTACGGATACGCCGATCTCGGCCATGTCCGACAAGTCGAAGATGCTGTTCACCTATTTCAAGCAGAACTTCGCGCAGGTCACCAACCCACCGATCGATCCGATTCGCGAAGAATTGGTGATGAGCCTTGTCTCCTTCATCGGCCCGCGTCCGAATATTTTCGACCTTGTCGGCACGTCACGCCGCAAGCGTCTGGAAGTGCGCCAGCCGATCCTGACCAATGGCGATCTGGAAAAGATCCGCTCCATTGGTCATACGGAAGACCGCTTCGATACCAAGACGCTCGACATCACCTATAATTCGGGTGAAGGTGCAGCCGGTATGCACGGCGCTATCGAACGCCTTTGTGACCGTGCAGAAGCGGCTGTTCACGGTGGCTACAACATCGTCATCCTTTCGGATCGTCAGGTTGGTCCGGACCGCATTCCGATCCCGGCTCTTCTGGCGACGGCAGCCGTGCACCATCACCTGATCCGCAAGGGCCTGCGCACGTCGGTTGGCCTCGTTGTGGAATCGGGCGAGCCGCGCGAAATACATCATTTCTGCTGCCTCGCCGGTTACGGTGCCGAGGCGATCAATCCTTACCTTGCCTTCGACACATTGCTCGACATGCATCGCCGTCGCGAGTTCCCGCCGGAAGTTGACGAGAATGAAGTCGTCAAGCGCTACATCAAGTCGATTGGCAAGGGCATCCTCAAGGTCATGTCCAAGATGGGCATCTCGACCTACCAGTCCTATTGCGGCGCGCAGATTTTCGATGCAGTTGGTCTGCAAACGGGCTTTGTTGACAAGTTCTTCTTCGGCACGGCAACGAGCATTGAAGGCGTTGGTCTCGATGAAATCGCGGAAGAAACCGTACGTCGCCACACTGATGCCTTTGGCAGCGATCCGGTTCTGCTGACCTCGCTGGAAGTTGGCGGTGAATATGCCTACCGTATGCGCGGCGAGGCTCACCTGTGGTCGCCGGATGCGGTTGCCAGACTGCAGCATGCAGTGCGCACCTCCAATCCGGAGACCTTCACCGAATATACGCGCATGCTCGACTCCAAGTCGGCGCAGGCGAAGACTATTCGCGGCCTGTTCAACATTCGTTTCGCTGACGAGCGTGGTCTGAAGCCGGTTTCCATCGATGAGGTCGAACCGGCAACGGAAATCGTCAGGCGCTTCTCGACGGGTGCGATGTCCTTCGGCTCGATCTCCAGAGAAGCCCACACAACGCTGGCGCGCGCCATGAATGCCATTGGCGGCAAGTCGAACACCGGCGAGGGTGGTGAGGAGCCGGATCGCTTCTATCCGTTGCCGGATGGCAAGCCGAACCCAGAACGCTCTGCCATCAAGCAGGTGGCATCGGGCCGTTTCGGTGTGACGACGGAATATCTCGTCAACTCCGATCTGATCCAGATCAAGGTCGCGCAAGGCGCAAAGCCCGGCGAAGGCGGCCAGCTGCCGGGCCACAAGGTCGATGCGACTATCGCCAAGACCCGTCACTCGACGCCGGGTGTAGGCCTCATTTCGCCGCCTCCACACCATGACATCTACTCGATCGAAGATCTGGCGCAGCTCATCTACGACCTGAAGAACGTCAATCCGGCTGCCGATATCTCGGTCAAGCTGGTGTCGGAAGTGGGTGTTGGCACGGTTGCTGCCGGTGTTGCCAAGGCACGTGCCGACCACATCACCGTGTCGGGTTATGATGGCGGTACGGGTGCTTCGCCGCTCACCTCGCTGAAGCATGCCGGAAGCCCTTGGGAAATCGGTCTTGCCGAAACCCATCAGACACTGGTGCTGAACGGGCTTCGCTCTCGCGTGGCCCTGCAGGTCGATGGTGGTCTGCGCACCGGTCGCGATGTCATCATCGGTGCGCTGCTCGGTGCCGACGAGTTCGGCTTCTCGACCGCTCCGCTGATTGCCGCCGGTTGCATCATGATGCGCAAATGCCATCTGAACACCTGCCCGGTGGGCGTGGCGACGCAGGATCCGGTTCTGCGCAAACGCTTCAAGGGTACGCCGGAACATGTCATCAACTTCTTCTTCTATTTGGCGGAAGAAGTGCGTGCTTTGTTGGCAGAGATGGGCTTCACCAAGCTGGAACAGATCATCGGCGAGACCGAGTTTCTGGAAAAGCAGGCCATGATCGACCATTGGAAAGCCAAGGGTCTCGATTTCAGCCGCATTTTCTACAAGCCTGAAGCCGAGAAGCACGAAATCTACTGGACCGAGCGTCAGCATCACCCGATTGAGGATGTCCTTGATCGCAAGCTGATTGCCGAAGCTATGCCCGCGCTGGAAGACCGCCAGCCGGTCAAGATCGATGTCGCCATCAAGAATGTGGATCGTTCTGCTGGTGCGATGCTTTCCGGTGAAGTTGCGAAGCGCTTCCGCCACAAGGGTCTGCCGGAAGACACCATCGCCGTTACGCTCCGCGGTACGGCTGGCCAGTCTTTCGGTGCGTTCCTGGCGCGTGGTGTTTCGTTCGAGCTGATCGGCGATGGCAACGACTATGTCGGCAAGGGCCTTTCGGGCGGTCGCATCGTCATCCGCCCGCCGGAAGACACGCGTATCGTCGCCGAAGATTCCATCATCGTCGGCAATACGGTGCTCTACGGCGCGCTTGAAGGCGAGTGCTACTTCCGCGGCGTTGCCGGCGAGCGTTTCGCCGTCCGTAACTCCGGTGCGGTCACGGTTGTCGAAGGCGTGGGCGATCACGGTTGCGAGTACATGACCGGCGGTGTCGTCGTGGTCATAGGCCAGACGGGGCGCAATTTTGCGGCGGGCATGTCGGGCGGTGTTGCCTATGTGCTGGATGAGGAAGGTGACTTCGCCCAGCGCTGCAACATGGCGATGGTCGAGCTGGAGCCGGTACCGGAAGAAGACGACATTCTCGAAAAGCTGCATCACCATGGCGGCGACCTTATGCACAAGGGCCGTGTGGACGTTTCAGCCAACATGACCCATCATGATGAGGAACGTCTGGTGCAGCTGATCGCCAATCATCTGCACTACACCGGCTCGACGCGGGCGAAGGACATTCTCGACAATTGGGAGAGCTATCGTCCCAAATTCGTGAAAGTCATGCCGGTCGAATACCGCCGCGCTTTGGAAGAGATGGAGCGTATGCAGATCGGTGTTGCGGCTGAATAGGACACGATCCTGAAAAGTGGAGCCCGGCCTTCGGGTCGGGCGCCCTTCGCCACGTGAGAGATAACAACGTCCTTGCAAGCCAGCGCATTGGAAGATGATGCGGCGGACAGGGCAACTTCCGGCAAAGCCGACCATGCGCTGGTCGCAGGCCGAGGGGAGTAAGAGAATGGGTAAGGTAACTGGTTTTCTTGAAATCGACCGGCAGGTAGCGAAGTACCAGCCAGCGTCGGATCGTATCCGTCACTTCCGTGAATTCACCATTCCGATGACGGATGGTGAAGTGCAGAAGCAGGCGGCACGCTGCATGGATTGCGGCATTCCGTTTTGCCATGGCCCGACGGGCTGCCCGGTGCACAACCAGATCCCGGACTGGAACGATCTCGTCTATAACAACAACTGGGATCAGGCGATCCGCAACCTGCATCTGACCAATAATTTCCCGGAATTCACTGGTCGCGTCTGCCCCGCGCCTTGCGAGGAAGCCTGTACGCTGAACCTCGAAGACACGCCGGTTGCGATCAAGACGGTCGAGCAGGCGCTGGGCGACAAGGCCTATGAACTTGGCTATATCGTGCCGCAGCCAGCCGCCAACAAGACCGGCAAGTCGGTCGCCATCATCGGTTCCGGCCCGGCTGGGCTTGCCGCTGCACAGCAGCTGGCGCGCGCCGGTCACATGGTCGATGTCTATGAGCGCGAAAGCCGCCCCGGCGGTCTGCTGCGTTACGGCATTCCTGATTTCAAGATGGAAAAGCACCACATCGACCGCCGCGTGGCGCAGATGGAAGGTGAGGGCGTCCGCTTCCTGTGCGGCGTGAATATCGGCGTCGACAAGCCGCTGCGGGGTCTTCTCGATACCTATGATGCCGTGCTTTACAGCGGCGGCTCCGAAACCCCGCGTCCCGCAGGCATTCCCGGTGCCGATCTTGAAGGCGTTTTCGACGCCATGCCTTATCTGGTGCAGCAGAACCGCCGCGTCGGTCGCGAGAACATCGAATCCGTTGCATGGGCTTCGGCTCCGATCCTCGCTGGTGGCAAGCACGTCGTCGTGGTCGGCGGTGGCGATACCGCATCGGACTGCGTGGGCACGGCCTTCCGTCAGGGGGCAGTGAACGTTACGCAGCTCGATATTCGTCCGCAGCCGCCGGAAAAGGAAGACAAGCTCAGCGTCTGGCCTTATTGGGCGACCAAGATGCGCACCTCCTCCAGCCAGGCGGAAGGCGCTTCCCGCGAGTTTCAGGTCGCAACGCTGGAATTCATCGGCGAAGAAGGCCGCCTCACGCATGTGAAGTGCTGTCAGGTGGACGAAAAGCGCAAGCCGATTGCTGGAACGGAGTTCTTCATCAAGGCCGATCTTGCTTTTATCGCAATCGGTTTTGCCGGACCGGCAGAAGACAGCGTGGTCAAGGAACTGGGCGAAAAGCTCGACATCGTTACCGACCGTCGCGGTTCCAGATCGGTCAAAGCCAATGAGCGTGACTACCGCACCAATGTCGATAAGCTTTATGCGGCAGGTGATGTGCGCCGCGGCCAGTCGCTGGTTGTCTGGGCAATCCGCGAAGGCCGCCAAGCGGCACACGCCATCGATGCTGATTTGATGGGGAGTTCCGTTCTACCGCGTTAGAGCTGCGATATTCCGGCTCTAGCGGCCTGCAAATGGCGTTGTTTTGCGCATCCGGTGCTCATGTACCTCCAGTACACTCCGCTCCGGTTCTCAAACTCCATCATTTTTGGCTCGCCAGCGCCGCAATCTCATCAGCTTTAATGAGCACACTGAAAATAAAAAGCCCGGAGTTTCCTCCGGGCTTTTTGTGTCTTTTGGGGATCAGCTTTGGCCGCGTCGCGACTTCATCACCAGATAGGCGATGGCGAGAAGCACGAACCAAAGCGGCGTGACTTTCAGTGCGGCTGCAGTATCCGGTTCTTGCGCCAGCGCCCAGAGAATGAAGGCGAAGAAGGCGAAGACCATCACGACGGCTGCGCGCCCGCCGGGCATTTTGAAAGTGGACTTTTCATGCAGGTCTGGGCGCTTGCGACGGTATTGCAGATATGACGCCAGAATGACCGACCAGATGAAGATGAAAAGCAGCGCTGAAATCGTCGTGACGATTGTGAAGGCTTCGATGATGCTCTGGCCAGCATAAAGCAGAACCACGCCTGCGAGCAGGAAAACACACGAGAAGAACAGCGAGTTCACCGGTACTTTCCGCTTGTTCAGCTTGCCGAGCGCCTTCGGCGCGAGTTTGGAAGTGGCAAGGCCGTAGATCATACGCGAAGTCGAGTAAATGCCGGAATTTGCGCTCGACGTTGCCGAAGTCAACACGACGAAATTCACGACATGGGCTGCGATGCCAAGACCCGCCAGCGAGAACATGGCAACGAACGGGCTCGAATTCGGGTCGACCTGATCCCAAGGAATGACGGTGATGATGACGAATAGCGCGCCGAGATAGAACAGCACCACGCGGATCGGAATTGAGTTGATCGCCTTGGGCAGATTGCGCACTGGGTCCTTGGTTTCTGCAGCGGCAGTACCGACTAGCTCGATGCCGACAAAAGCGAAAACCGCGATCTGGAAACCGGCAACAAAGCCAAGGAAACCGTTGGGGAAGAACCCGCCATGGTTCCACAGATGGGCGACCGATGCCTGGCTGCCATTGGGCAGGGTAAAGCCGGTCGAGAGCATGTACACACCCGCAATGATCAGTCCGACGATGGCGATGATCTTGATAAGCGCGAACCAGAATTCGATTTCACCGAAATTGCGCACGGTAGGCAGATTGAGCGCCAGAAGCGTGAAGATCAGCCCGAGCGCGGGTATCCAGAGCGCCAGTTCGGGAAACCAGAACGAAACATAGCCCGAAACCGCAACCACATCGGCCACACCGGTTACGATCCAGCACAGCCAATAGGTCCAGCCGGTGAAGAACTGCGCCCACGGTCCGAGATAATCGCCTGCGAAGTCCGCAAAGGAACGATATTCGAGATTGGACAGCAGGATTTCTCCCAGTGCACGCATGACGAAAAACAGCATGAAGCCGATAATGGCATAGACGAGCAGGATCGAAGGCCCGGCTAGTGAAATGGTTTTGCCCGACCCCATGAAAAGGCCGGTGCCGATGGCACCGCCAATGGCGATCAGCTGTAGATGTCGGTTAGAAAGATTGCGTGCAAGATGGGGTTCCTCCTCCCGATGTGGATCGACAGAAGGCTTTGATGCGATATTCATTCAAACGCCTCTTGTTTCTGGCGGACGCTGAAAAATAATTCCCGCAAGTGCAGAAGAGCGTCCTTCCTGTCCAGCCTTTTCAGGCAGACGGTGGCTTCTGATAGACGATGCGAGCGCTTCTGTGAACAGCGCGGAATGTAGTAATTAGAATCATATTGGATAGAGAAAGCCGCTGGCTATCAATAAAGTGACAGCTCGATCATACTGGTTAGGCTCAAAAATTTAGGGATTTGCGCCCTTCTGCGGCCAGGAAAAATCGTCTGCCCGTCCGGGTGAAGGCTTGCTCTCATTCCGGGCCGGGCGTGGAACTTGCGGACGCGCAACGAGGTTGCCGCCAAGCAGAACGCCGCTTTCATCCTTGTCGATGTCGCGAATACTGACCGGCGCTACACGATCAACGGGCTTGGACGGGTCATGAGTGCCTGCCGCAGGCAGAGGCTGGTCTTCGTCCTTTGCACCGCCGAGATAGGCTCGCAGCGGCTTTTCAGCGTAGAAAGCGAGCTTGCGCTTGCCGGCTGAAGTTATGTTGATGCCGTCATTGCCGCGCAAACGCGCGGTCTGACCGTTAATATCGAAGCCAGTCTGGGTAAAGTTTCCGTCCTCATCGACGAAGCCATCCCAGACATCAGCAAATTTCCCCCCCGCCTTTTCGGTGGCTGTACGATAAATTTCATTGAGCGCCAGCATATCCTGCGACATGCCTTTCGGGCGAAACGGCGGCTGCCCGATCCAGACCAGAGGAAAATGCTTGTCGTTGATCACCTTGATGAAGGCGGTGACACGCTTTTGATATTCCTCGTTCCATTCCGGCGACCGGGGCGGTAGGCTCGCGCCCTTCTCGGTGATCGCCTGCCTGTCGTTAGAGCCTATCATCACGACGACAGCAGCCGGTTTCTCCTCGTCCAGTATCTTGCCGATATTGTCGGGCCAATCAAAATGGTCGCTACGAACAAAGCCGGAAGAACCATTTATTCGGGTTACGATCTGGAAGTTGGGGTCCGACGCGAAAGCGACATCGAGGCCTTCGGCTAGGCCATTGCCGATGAAGTCACCAACGACGAGGATCTTCTTTGCGTCCGGCTTTTTCTCCACAAACTCGACCGCAGGGCTTGCCGCCGGTGGTGGTGTCGGGCGTGAAGCGGGAGAACTCGCTTTGGAGCGCTTGGCCTTTGGTCGTGCGCGTTGCGGCGTTGGCTGTTGATATTGGCGCTGTGGCTGCGCTTGCCGCGAGCCGAACAGGAGATCGAAAAGCGTTCTCGGCCGCTCCTGTGCGGATGCCGTGGCGATGTCAGAAAACAGCAGCGCTGTCATCGCCAGCACGATGCTGAAAGCTGTTACAAGCTTGGTCACAGTCCGATTTCCACGCATCCGTTTCGTCTTCATGGCTTGCATAATAGCTTGGCAATCCTGAAAAAGATAATGAGCGCACTTTTGGTAAAGTGCGCTCCATTCGATCAATCCGACAGTTTAACGACGGCGCAGAACCGACAGGACTTCCTTGCTTGGATGACCATCCGGTTGAAGCCCGTTGCGCTGCTGGAAGGCTTCGATAGCTGCCCGCGAGGTGGAGCCGATCTTGCCATCGATATTGCCGTCATAATAGCCGAGCGCCTTCAGATGCGTTTGTAGCTCCTGACGCTCGTTCATGGTGATCGGTGTGAACGGGCGGTTCCAGTCCTGCCGCAGTCCCTGGTAACCACCGATGCGGTCGGCAAGCAGGCCGACAGCAAGTGCGTATTTGTCGGCATTGTTGTAACGCTTCAAGACGAAGAAGTTTTTCGTCATCAGGAAGGCAGGTCCCTGACGGCCATCCGGCACTTTCAGTGTAGCCTTTTCGTTAGGATCGGGGAAGGCGCGCCCATTGGCCCGGACGAGACCGATCTTCTGCCACTCAGCGATCGAAAGCGAGCCGGAAGGGAACTTGCGTCCCTGCGGCAGCGCGACTTCGTAGCCCCAGCTACGGCCCGGTTGCCAGCCATTGCGATGTAGCAGATTTGCCGCTGTGCCAAGCGCATCGGGAATTGAATTCCAGATGTCGCGCTTGCCGTTGCCGTCCATATCGACGGCATAGACCTGATAGCTGGTCGGGATAAATTGCGTATGACCGAGCGCACCGGCCCAGGAACCGGAAAGATGTCCGCGATCGATATCGCCTGTCTGGAGGATCTTCATGGCAGCGATCAGCTGGGTACGGCCGTATTTGGCGCGCTTCGGATCGCCATAGGCAAGCGTGGCCAGTGAGCGGACCGTATCGCGCATGACGTCGTCACGTTTGAGGATTTCGCCGTAATTGCTTTCCATCGACCAGATGGCGAGCAGGATATTGCGATCGACCGAGAAACGCTGCTCGATACGCTGAAGCCAGGGTCCCCATTTCCGGGCCATGCTCTGGCCAACCGAGACGGACTGTTCGTTCACCCGGTTATCGATGTAATTCCAGACAGGTTCGGTAAATTCCGGCTGATACCGTGCTTTCTGCAGAACCACCGGGTCTGGCGCATCCACGCCGCGAAATGCGCGGTCGAAAGTGGACGGTGAAACACCTGCCTTTATGGCGACAGGGCGAAAACTGGCGACCCATTGGCGAAATTGCGCATCAGCCAGTGCGGAACCAGTTGTCAGCGTTGAGGCGAGCACAGCTATCGCAACCGTTGCAGCTGCTTTCAGCTTCATCGTCTGGCCCACCGTGAATGGAAATCGCAGCATTCTGTGTTTCCCTTCTGCAATCAAATTTAGCCGATACCGGCGCGTTTCCCTTCGACCTGAATTCTACTCGCCCCGGATTGCATTAGTTAATTAATACCATCCTGTGTTGAATTTGAGCCAGCAGAAAATTCCGGATCGAACCGTTGAACGTTCAAATTAGAACCTGTCGGTTAGCAATTGGTTTACCATCGCGAGACCTGCGTTAAAATTTGCCTGAAGTTTCGAAAAATTTTTGAATCAAGCAACATTAAGGTCGGGTCATTGAATGTGATGGGATGGGGCATGTAATTTCGTCGTTCTTTAATGAAAAGGCCTTATTTGAAATTCAGTCGTTTCAATGCTTTGATAGAAAATCTGAAATAGTGAAATCGAGGAGAGGAATGAGTTCGATCCGAAAAATTCGCAAGGCCGTGTTCCCCGTCGCAGGTCTTGGCACCCGCTTCCTGCCCGCCACCAAATCCATCCCCAAAGAAATGCTGACGGTCGTGGATAAGCCCGTCATCCAGTATGTGGTCGATGAGGCGCGCGAAGCTGGTATCGAACATCTGATTTTCGTCACCGGACGCAACAAAGCGGTCATCGAAGACTATTTCGATGCGCAGGTAGAGCTTTATTCCACGCTCGCCGAGCGCGGCAAGACGGCGGAACTGGAGCATCTTCAGGATATCCAGCCGCAGCCAGGAACGACGAGCTTCACCCGCCAGCAAGTGCCGCTCGGCCTTGGCCATGCGGTCTGGTGTGCCCGCGAGCTCGTCGGCGATGAGCCTTTCGCTCTCCTGCTGCCGGATATGGTCATGCAGTCGAAGAAGGGCTGCCTGAAGGAAATGGTCGAGCTTTATGAGAAGACCGGCGGCAATGTCATTGCCGTGCAGGAATGCGATCCAGAAGAAGCGCATAAATACGGTATCGTCGGCAAGGGCGATGCCATCGGTAGCGGTTTTGAAATCACGCAGATGGTCGAAAAGCCTGTCAGGGGCACGGCCCCGTCCAATCTCTACATCAATGGTCGCTACATTTTGCAGCCGGAAATCTTCGAGCTTCTGAGCAAGCAGGAAAAGGGCGCAGGCAACGAAATTCAGCTGACGGATGCGATGCTGAAGCTTGCCGATGCCCAGAAATTCTTCGGCTTCGATTATCGGGGCCTGACGTTCGACTGCGGCTCCAAGGCCGGCTTCATCGAGGCCAATGTTGCCTTCGCGCTGTGGCGCAACGATATTCGCCCATCGGTCGAAGGCTCGATCGGCAATCTGCTGAATACCATCAAACCAGCCTGATAGAATTGGTCTGATCTCTGGTCACGCCCCCTGCAAAGGGGGCGTTTTTTTATGGCCGCTGGTACGATTTCCGTGAAACTTGCTTTTTTTGACAATGACAATAGGTTTTTGACCTAGTAGGTCCCTCAAAAAGTGTGAAACATTTTCAGATAATCCGTCAAACAAGTTCCTCCCCTCATAAGGAATAAAGCATGCAAGAATTCCAGCAGACGATGGGTGCAGGTGCGCTCATCTCGATAGCGGTAGGCGCTGTTCTATTATTGCTTTTGCTTATCATCCGGTTTCGTGTCCATGCCTTCGTAGCGCTTATAATCGTCAGCCTTTTGACGGCGCTCGCCACTGGTATTCCGGCTGGCAATATTCTGACGACTATCACGTCCGCCTTCGGATCGACCCTTGGAGGCGTGGCGCTGCTAGTCGGTCTTGGCGCCATGCTGGGCCGGTTGCTCGAAATATCCGGCGGCGCGCAGGCGCTTGCCGACGATCTCATCCGGCGGTTCGGCGAAAAGCGGGCACCCATGGCGCTTGGTATCGCATCGCTGATCTTCGGCTTTCCCATCTTTTTCGATGCGGGACTGGTTGTGATGCTTCCCGTGGTCTTCACGGTCGCGCGACGTCTCAAGGGAAGCCTGCTTCTCTATGGTATTCCGGTCGCTGCGGCCTTTTCGGTGATGCACGTTTTCGTCCCGCCTCATCCCGGCCCGGTAGCAGCATCCGAGCTTCTGGGTGCGGATGTGGGACTTCTCATTCTCGTTGGCATCGTGGTGGTTATACCGGTCTGGTTCATTGCCGGTCACCTTTTCGGCGGCTGGATCGGTAAGCGGATCAATCTCCCTATCCCCGACAGTTTTGATGCCGGGACGAATGCGGAAGAGGCCGTGAACCCTCCGAGTTCCAGCTTGGTGATCTTGCTTCTTTTGCTGCCGCTGGTTCTCATCTTCATCAATACTGGTCTCGATTTTGCCCGCGCGCAAGGATGGGTGAGCGCCGATGCAAATTGGTATCAGCTGGCGCGAATGATCGGCTCGACCCCGGTTGCTCTTCTGATTTCTGTGCTGGTGGCATCTTATGTGTTGGGTCCACGGCGAGGCAGAGACCTCGCCAGCGTCGAACGTATTCTCGATTCGGCGCTTGGCCCGGTTTGTTCTATCATCCTGATTACGGGCGCAGGCGGCATGTTCGGCGGTGTCTTGCGTGCTTCCGGCATTGGTGACGCCTTGTCCAATGCGTTCGCCAATACGGGACTACCCGTTATCGTGGCAGGCTTCCTGATTGCAACGATTTTGCGGGTGGCACAGGGATCGGCAACGGTGGCGCTGATAACCGCTGCCGGGCTTGTTCAGCCTGCGGTTCAGGCTGCCGGATATCACGGGCTTGAGACTGCAGCGGTGGTGATCGCGCTTGCTGCAGGGTCCGTCATGCTGTCCCATGTCAACGATTCAGGCTTCTGGCTCGTCGGACGTTTCTTCAACATGGACGTCAAGACGACACTCAAAACCTGGACTGTTCTGGAAACCCTTATCGGTCTTCTTGGGTTCGGTATGGCGTGCATTCTGTTCTGGCTCGCTTAAGCTAACCACGAAACGGCATCCCGAAAGGGGTGCCGTTCTATCTGTTTGTTTTTACGCATGTCTTTATCCCGAAATGGGCTCCCACTTTCGGGAGACAAGCTCTAGCGCTGAACCTTCACGCCGAGATAAACGCTATCGGCGGTATATTCTCGGTCGGATATTTTGCTTGTCAGGAACTCGTGGCGGAGGCGCGCATCCAGCCCGACGAAACGATTGATCCAGTAAGTTGCGCCGATCTGTGCGCCGATCGTGTAATCGGTCCCGGTGCCATCCTTGTTCTGCCGGATATTTGCATCAAGCCTGCCATTGAGGCTGAGGTCGGAGCGTATGCGGCGGGTCACGTCAAGACTTGCAAAATGCAGGAGCGACCCGGCAATGCCGGGTGTGGTCGAGGTATCGACGATTGTTTGCGCATAGAGGCGCACATCGGTTCCGCGCAGCGGCGACCAGTTGAGCGCTGCATTGATCGACGGCCCGCTGATGTCGCTGAGACGAGAATCATCGCTGTTGGCGCGCATGTAACCGGCCGCAAATTCGCCGTTCAGCTTCTCGCCCACATCAAGCATCATACCGCCGCGCAGTGCAAACTGCGACCCGCTACGCTCGTAGCCATTGCTGTCGAGCTTTTCATCGAAGATGCGCTTGCCCAGTTCCACTTCGGTGAAGGGTTTGATTGCGGGAGACAAGGAAAAGCCGCCGCGCAACGTAATGCTGGCATAGGTATTGTCACGGTCCTTCTGGCTGACCTTGCCGCCAGACGACAGCTCCGCATCGCCATAGATATTGTGCTCTACCCGCCCGGTTGCACTGCCGAAGATCAGGCCCATGTCGCGCTCGACGCCGAGACTTCCGTTGAGGGTGTGAACCAGAGGCCGCTGCAAGGCATCGACAACCCCGTTGGGGCTCGACGCGCTTTCGCGACGCAGCCGGTAACCCGCGCCGGTGTTGACGGTCGTCTGGTCACCGAGATCGAAGCGAAGCTTGCCCTGTATGTCGACCTGCGGTTCCGAGACATCTTCTCCCGAAATGGACTTGGCCCAGGTGCCCGATGCGTCCAGCGTTGCCTGATGACGCGCCCAGTCCGACTGGGCATTGAGCCGCAATGTAGTTTCACTGAGAACCGCGCTGGAGCCGGTCGCGCTGTTGTCGCCGTTGGTTGTGGCACGGATACCCTGTTCGAGCGAAGGTCGCAGGATGAACGAGCCGGTACGAATGCCGACCGGCGCGAACGGATCGGTTTCCTGCATAGAGCCGCGCCCTTGCTCGGGCAATTGACGTAGATTCTCACGCTGTGCACGGCCGGTCTCTTCGCTTGTCTCGGCGTCAATCGAGCCGACACGAATATTGTCGGGTTGAAGCGACTGGCGGTCCTGCTGTGCAGGAGCAATCGGAGCCGCCTGCACTGTGGTTGCCGGGTCTACCGCCGTCGTGTTTTCAGGCGGGGTGTAACTGTCGTCGGTCGTCTCGCTGGCGCCGTCATCATATCCAGGAGCGGCAAGTCCGCGATTTGCGAGCGTTTCGGGCGAGGAGGCTGAAAGTACGTCTTCGGCGACGCTCCCGCGAAGATAAGCTTCCTGAGCAAGGGCGGAACCATGACAGATCGCCAGCGTCACGCCCGATAAAAACAGGCATCGCAGCCTGCGGGCAATGGGCGTCGAACCGCCAGATGGGGCCTTGGCAAAAAGCATGTCGTGTTTTCAAACCGTCGCAACGTGGTAGATGAACGGTAAAGGCACATGGTTAATTCTTGGTTGCCGTGGCCGACTTCATGACCATGTGTGCAGCACAAATGTTTGGACAACCGGCTACGAAGAAGTTAACCCTTGCCGCCATGGAAAAGCTCGATCAGATCATCCCTCCGGCAGATGCGGAAGCGGCCATCGCTTCGGCGTTGCGCACCATAAAGACTGAAAATGCTGGCCTCACGGCGCTTGAAGAAGCACTGAATGACGGTCTTTCCGGTCCCTTTGTCGAAGCGGTGAAGCGTATCGTCGCCTCGAGCGGGCGTCTGGTCGTTACGGGTGTAGGCAAGAGCGGCCATATTGGTTCCAAGCTTGCTGCCACCTTTGCCTCGACCGGCACATCGGCATTCTTCGTTCATTCGGCAGAAGCCAATCACGGTGATCTCGGCATGATCGGCCGCGACGATGTCATTCTGGCCATCTCATGGTCGGGTGAAACGGCAGAACTGAAGGGGATCGTCAATTATTCGCAGCGCTTCCGCATTCCGCTGATCGCAATCACCGCTGGTGAGAATTCGGCACTCGGTCGCGCGGCGGATGTCGTGCTGCTCCTGCCGAAAACAGCCGAGGCCTGCCCGCACGGTCTGGCGCCCACGACCTCGACCATGATGCAACTTGCCATCGGTGATGCGCTGGCAATCGCACTTCTGGAAGCGCGCGGCTTTACCCCGAGCGATTTCAAGACCTTTCATCCCGGCGGTTCGCTGGGCGCAAGCCTCATCCATATCCGCGATATTATGCATCGCGGCGAACGCTTGCCTTTGGTGAAGACCGGCACATCCATGCCAGACGCGATGAGGGTTCTGGCGCAAAAGAGCTTCGGCTGCGTGGTGGTCGTCGATGATGGCGGCGATCTGGTGGGCATCGTCACAGACGGCGACATCTCGCGCAATCTGAGCCGCAACCTTGCGGCTTTGGCGGTCGACGACATCATGACGCGCAAGCCGAAGACGGTTGACCAGAATATGCTGGCAACTGCGGCACTTAACACCATCAATGAAAATCACATCGGAGCGCTGATTGTCGTGGACGCCGGACGCCCGATCGGGCTCGTGCACTTCCACGATCTGTTGCGGATAGGCGCGGCGTAAGGGAGTAAGGGAGTAAGCTAAAAATCACTCGCTTTAGCTTATCCTATTCCCCTATTCAGCAACTTCAATCTCCAGCGAAACCGGATCGAAGGCAACGACCCGGACTTCTGTTCCTGTTGGCAGATCGGGGCCTTTCACGCGCCACATCGTATCGTTGATACGGATTCGCCCGCGACCGTTGATGATCGGCTCCGTCAAGGTGGTGCGCTGGCCGACGAGTTGCTCGCCGCGACGATTGAGCAAGGGTTCATCGGCATCGGTGCTGCGCGAGCCGAAGAAGCGACGTCCCGCCAGCACGAAAATGACGGCCAGAACCAGAAAAACGACAGTCTGAAACTGCCAGCCAAACCCTGTTGTCGAAGACAGGAGAAAGGCAAGCGCGCCGGTCACAAGCGCTGCAAGCCCGAACCAGATGAAGAAGAAGCCGGGCGCCGAGATTTCCAGTATCAGCAGGATCAGCCCGAAAACGAGCCAGTTCCAGATGCCGAGGCCGGACAGATATTCAATAATCATGGCGCCCTCTATTCCTTGTGTTGAGCAGCTTTAGCGTCCAGCGGACGGAACGCTGCGCGGACGGGAAGGGGTCGGTGGCTGCGGTGCCGGGTCTACCGGCCTGCTGCCATTACCAAAGACTTCCTTGGCAATTGCACCAATACCGCCGAGCGAGCCGATAAGGGCACTCGCCTCAAGCGGCATCAGCACGACCTTTTGGTTCTTGGCGCTGGCGATATTGCTGAGAGCTTCCGTATATTTCTGCGCAACGAAGTAGTTAAGCGCCTGCACATTGCCGTTGGCAACGGCATCGGAAACCATGGTGGTGGCTTTCGCTTCGGCTTCTGCGAGGCGCTCACGTGCCTCTGCCTCGCGCTTGGCTGCTTCCAGCTTGCCTTCAGCTTCGAGAATCTGTGACTGTTTCTGACCTTCAGCACGCAGAATCTGTGCGTTACGATCGCCCTCGGCTTCAAGAACTTGCGCGCGCTTGTCACGCTCTGCCTTCATCTGGCGTGCCATGGAGGTGACGATATCTTCTGGCGGATTGATATCCTTGATTTCCACGCGCGTCATTTTAAGGCCCCATGGATGGGCCGCCTCATCGACAACCCGCAACAGGCGGTCATTGATCGCGTCGCGGTTCGATAGCAGTTCGTCGAGATCCATCGAGCCCATGACGGTACGGATATTGGTCATGGTCAGGTTGAGGATCGCATATTGCAGGTTCGCTACCTGATAGGCCGCCTGCGCTGCATTCAGCACCTGATAGAAAGCCACGCCGTCAACACCGACGATAGCGTTATCGCGGGTGATGACCTCCTGCGTCGGCACATCGAGCACTTGCTCCATCATGTTGAGACGCGCACCGATACGATCGAAAAACGGTACGATCAGGTTCAGTCCTGGATTGAGCGTACGCGTATAGCGACCGAACCGCTCGACGGTGTAATTATATCCCTGTGGCACGGTCTTGATACCGGCAAACAGCGTCGCCAGAACCAGTGCAGCCAGAATGAGCAGCGTAATATCGAAACCGGTCATTGTCTTTCCTTAAGGCAATAGGACAGTAGGTCAATAAGGTAGTAGGTGGAGTCTATCATAGGTCAGAACATACTGCCCTATTCCCTTACTCCCCTACTCACTTCAATCTAAACCCATCCCTGCAATTCGCGACGCACCAGTGTCTCGATGACCTTCATGCCGTCTTCGCTGTCGTTGAGACAAGGAATATGACTGAAATTTTCGCCGCCGTTTTCAAGAAATTCTTCAGCGGCCTCATTGCCGATCTCATCCACTGTTTCCAGACAGTCGGCAACGAAACCCGGATTGAGAACGGCCATCGACTTGACCCCGTGTTTGGCCAAGTCTTCCACCGTTTCGTCGGTATAGGGCTGGAGCCATTCTTCAGGCCCGAAGCGCGACTGGAATGTGGAGCGAAACTGGCTATCATCAAGGCCCAGCCGGGCCTGTAAAAGACGTGATGTTTCAAGACATTGCTGGCGGTAGGGGTCGCCCTTGTCCGAATAGCTTTTCGGTATACCGTGATAGGATGCGAGGATCACTTCCGGCTTGAAGGAAAGTGTTTCCAGATGCTTCTCGATGGAGCGGGCCAGTGCTTCGATATAAACGGGTTCTGTTTCATAGGACGGCACGATGCGCACTGCTGGCTGAAAACGCTTTTTCATCAGCGCTTCGAAGAACTTGTCGTTGACCGTCGCTGTCGTCGTTGCCGAATATTGCGGGTAGAGCGGAAACATGACGATCCGCTCGCAACCTTGCTGCAGCAAACGATCAGTCACGCTTTCGATGGATGGCTGGCCGTAGCGCATCGCCCAGTCCACGACCACATTTGGATAGTCGGCAAGTGCCTTGGCAAGCTTCTCGCCCTGCGCGCGCGTATAAGTCCGCAACGGAGATTCGTTTTTCTCGCGGTTCCAGATACGGTCGTAAAGCTTGCCGGAACGCTTCGGGCGAGTGTTGAGAACGATGCCGTAAAGGATTGGATACCAGATGAGCCGCGGCCATTCGATAACACGGCGATCTGAGAGAAATTCGGCCAGATAGCGGCGCATCGGGCCATAGTTCGTGCCATCCGGAGTACCAAGATTAACCAGCAGAACACCGACCTTTGGCAGTTTTGCCTGCATCTCCGGCTTGGTTGTCTGGCTGGGTTTCTCCTGCACTTTATCCATCTCACTCATCTTCCGACTCCTGTTCAGCCGGAAAACTAGAGAAAAAAAGACAAATTACAATCCTGACAATTACCGCTGGCGAAATTCTATCGGCGCAGATGTTTTCCGCGCCGTAAATATTTGAAATTTACCCAAGATATCGGGTGCTTACCCTACCGCCTTACGCGTCAGGGAGAAGCGTGAACCCGATGACGACGTGCAGTTGAGCTGCGACGGCGAGACGAGTGCGCAGTTCACCTTCGACGAGGTGCCGCGCACGATGGAGCGCATGTCGATTTCAACAAGCTGCGGCGACTGGTAACGGTAGTTGCCTTCGGCAAGCTTTTCGTTCGTGTCGGTGGAGCGGGTCTCGAAAATACCGCCGTTGAATGACGAAACGATGCCGTTTGGATCAACCCAGCTGCCTTCGATGCCTGCCGGGGCGCGAGAGACGGTTGGGGCATTGCCGCCAACCGGGCCAGTCGTTTCGCACGCGGCCAACGCCAGCGACATGACTGCAAGAGGGGCAATGATGCGGAAGCGTTTCATATCCATGCTCTCCATTAGAACATCTCCGGGCCAAAACTGTACGACGGCTGGCCTTTGAAATGCGTAAAACCAAGTATTTAGAGCGGCTTCAACGATTCCGTGCTGATTGGAACCGCTCGGGGATGATTAGTTTGATGTATTGAAACTTGCATGAAAACAAGCCCTCAATGTGAGGATTACGCGATTGTTGCGAAACTGCCGCAATGAAAACTGCCCGGCCTTGCCGGGCAGTTAATCAGTTTAGCGAACCAGAATATTCCGGAATTGCCATGGATCTTTGGTATCGAGGTCTTCCTTGAACAGATGACCGCGACCTTCCAGTGGTGTCCAGTCCGTGTAATAGCCGTTCAATGGGCCCAGATATTGCATCTGGACTTCGAGGCAGCGACGGTAATCCATCTCGTCGGTCTCGACGATACCGCTTCGTGGATTTTCCAGCGCCCAGACCATGCCCGCCAGAACAGCCGAGGAAACCTGCAGTCCGGTTGCATTCTGATAAGGCGCGAGCTTGCGCGCTTCCTCGACGGTTAACTGCGAGCCATACCAATAGGCATTTTTTTCGTGGCCATAGAGCAGCACGCCGAGTTCGTCGCCGCCGTCCAGAATTTCATGCTCTTCAAGAACATGCTGCACCGGCTGCGCCCGGCCAGCAGCGCCAAACATTTCATCAAGCGCCAGAATGGCATCATTGCTCGGATGATAAGCGTAATGGCAGGTGAGGCGGAAGTCGAGCTTGCCCTTCTTGTCACGCAGCGTGAAGAAATCGGCGATGGAGATCGCTTCATTATGGGTGACCAGCAGACCATATTGGGCACCGAGCGTCGGGCACCAGGTGCGAATACGGGTATTGCCGCCGGGCTGCTCGAGGAAGATGGCGGCCTTGTTGCCCTTCTTCTGCTTGCGGGCGTTCTTGGGCATCCATTTTTCATGGCTGCCCCAGCCAAGTTCTGCCGGTTGCAGGCCTTCGGCGATGAAGCCTTCGACGGACCATGTATTCCAGAACGTGTTGAAAGGCTTCGGCTCTTTTGCGCGCTGGGTATCGCGTTCCGCGATATGAATACCCTTGACGCCTGCCTTTTTCATCAGTTTCGCCCAGCCGTGCCGATCATCGGCTGCTGGTTCGGTGAAATCGAGCTTCAGTTCAGTTGCAAGATCGACGAGCGCTTTCTTGACGAACCACGAAACCATGCCGGGATTGGCGCCGCAGCAGGAAACGGCGGTCGTACCGCCGGGATTCTTGCGCTTTTCAGCGCGAACCGTTTCGCGTAGCGCATAATTGGTGCGCGAGGCATTGTCAGCATCGGTATCGAAATAGAAGCCGAGCCAGGGTTCCACCACCGTGTCGATATAAAGGGCACCATGCTCTCGGGCATAACGCATCAGATCAAGTGATCCGGTATCGACGGAAAGATTAACGATAAAAGGCTGGCCTTC
This sequence comes from Ochrobactrum sp. A-1, assembly GCF_022488005.1. Lineage (NCBI taxonomy): Bacteria > Pseudomonadati > Pseudomonadota > Alphaproteobacteria > Hyphomicrobiales > Brucellaceae > Ochrobactrum > Ochrobactrum sp. A-1. The sequence continues at coordinate 1,194,684 of NZ_JAKVQC010000007.1, read as the reverse complement.
TGTCTCTTTCAAAAGAGGCCCGAGAACTTTTTTGTAATTATCCTTGGTGATCGCTTCCCTGAGAAAGCGAATACCCTTGTCGTCGAGGATCTTGCGATTGGCTTCGCTCGGATCAATCACGACCATGCGCGATTTGTCGAATTTGAAATGACGCTCAATCAGCGGCAGGGTACCGCGCCCGATCGACCCAAAGCCGATCATGATGACGGGGCCGGTTATCTCGCCATAGACTTGCCATTTCGCTTTCGCCATTTTCTTCCTCTTGATAGCCGCAGAATTGCGGTGTCGGGTTATCCTTACCCCGGTTTAGCTTATGCGCGGGAACGATAACACAACTTCATAGAAAGAAAGAAACGTCACAAGCTCATGACATCAATACATGTTTAACGTGTTTTAGCTTTTTAAGCCTCGACCAGCTTCGCGCGGATCATACCGCGCAACGAATTGCCGACGAGAATGTTGCGCGCGCTTTTGAGCGCTTCAACGGTAACGATACCCTCTTCGACGACATTGTTGTTCAGCAATTCGCGGCGCAGCACGCCGTCAAGCAGACCGCATGAAAGAGCGGGTGTCGTGCAGGTCGTGCCTCCAACGTCGAGAAATATCGACGTAATTGTTCCCTCGCAGACTTCGCCCCGATCATTGAGCAGGATGACCTCATCAACCTCCGCCGGTGAATACTCCTCACGTGCGGCGATATAGACCTGCCGCCTTGTCGTCTTGTGGCGCAGCAGGGGATCGTTGTGATTGAGGCGCGTCCGGGCGATTGCGACTTGCCAGACCGTCTGGCATGACAGCGGTTCGTATGGCGTGCTGGTGACCGTGGCAACTCCGTCCGGTGCAAGCGTCAGCCGCAGTTTCAGGGCTTGTTCGCCAGTACCGTGTTCCGCAACCTTCTGACGGACGGCTTCCATATTGCACGAAAACCCAAGCTCATAGGCAGAATTCGCAAGGCGTGCCATATGCAGATCGAAGCGTAGAACGCCTGAGAGCGGTTCCCAGCGCATGGTTTCGATCAGCTGATAATTCGGCTCCATGATCACAGCCCGTGCCCCGTGTGGCTCGACAGTGCCGCGAACCGTGCTTTCAGAAGACATTCCTCGTACTCCGCTTGCGCCGTGGAATCGAAGACCACGCCACCCCCGACATTGAAGATCGCACGATTTTCATTGAGAAGCGAGATCGTCCGGATAGCAACGTTGAAACGCATCCGGCCGCTGGGCTCGATCCAGCCGAGCGAGCCGCAATAAATGTCGCGCGGCCCGGTCTCCAGCTTACGCAAGATTTCCATGGCGCTGATCTTCGGCGCGCCGGTGATCGAGCCGCACGGGAAAAGGGCGGCAAAAAGCGAACGCAGCGGCAGGCTTTCTTTCAGTCTGGCCCGCACGCGGCTGATCATCTGGTGAACCGTAGGATAGGTTTCGACGCGGAAGAGTTCCGGCACGTCCAGCGATCCCACTTCGCTGACAAGCGAAATGTCGTTGCGAAGCAGATCGACGATCATGCGGTTTTCGGCCTGATTCTTCGGATCGTTCAGCAGAAACTGCCGGTTCTGCTCATCTTCTTCCGGCGTCGCACCACGCGGCATGGTGCCTTTCATTGGATGGGTTTCAATCCATCCGTCGCCGTCGACTTCAAAGAAAAGTTCCGGCGAGCGCGACAGGACAATGGGCCCCCCGAGATCGCAATAGGTCGCATAGCGGACCGGCTGACGCTTGGCGAGCCTATTGAACAGGATCAGCGGATCGCCGCTCCACTCAGCATGGATCGGAAAGGTAAGGTTGCCCTGATAGCAATCGCCCTCGCGCAAATGACGGTGGAGCCGTTCGAAACGCGGCGCGTAATCGTCGAACGACCATTGCGCGAGCGGATCGCGCAGAAAGGTGGCATTGTCTTCGCTGCGGTTGTGCATCGACTGGTCGGAGGGACCATCGAACACGCCGAAGCACAGAAGCGGGGCATAGCGCCCCTCTGGCAGCAACGGCTTCAGCTTGGGCTCGAGAAGATAGCCGGCTTCATAGGATAGATAACCCGCAAGCCATTTTCCGGCATTCTGGGCCGCCTGCATCGCATCCCATGCAGGCTCGAATTCATCTGGCGTGTCGGCGCGGATGATCGATGAGGGGGCCGTGAAAAGCACATCGCGGCCCGCCTTGTCGTCCCGGAACAGGATAAGCGGCTTATTGCTTTGGTGAAACACGCAAGTGCTCAGTCTTCCATGGCTTCAAGCTCGTCGATAATGCCTTCGATCACCGACAGGCCTTTGCTCCAGAAATCGGGATCGCTTGCATCCAGACCGAACGGCGCAAGCAATTCCTTGTGGTGCTTGGTGCCGCCAGCCTTCAGCATGTCGAAATACTTCTGCTGGAAGCCCTTTTCCGAATTCTGGTAGACAGCATAGAGCGAGTTTACCAGACAGTCGCCGAAGGCATAGGCATAGACATAGAACGGCGAATGGATGAAATGCGGGATATAGGTCCAGAAGGTCTCGTAACCCGGATTGAGATTGACGGCATCGCCAAGGCTTTCGCGCTGAACATCCATCCAGATTTCGCCGATGCGTTCTGCAGTCAATTCACCTTCGCGGCGCTCGGTATGTACACGGCGCTCGAACTGGTAAAAGGCGATCTGGCGCACGACCGTATTGATCATGTCTTCGGCCTTCTGTGCCAGCATGGCCTTGCGCTCGCGCTTGTCCTTCGTGCGCTCCAGAAGCGAACGGAAGGTCAGCATTTCGCCGAACACGGATGCAGTTTCGGCAAGCGTCAGCGGCGTTGACGCCATGAGAGCGCCCTGACCGCCCGCGAGAACCTGATGCACGCCATGGCCAAGCTCATGTGCCAGCGTCATCACATCGCGCGGCTTGCCCATATAGTTGAGAAGCACGTAAGGGTGCGCAGACGGAACAGTCGGATGCGCAAATGCGCCGGGCGCCTTGCCGGGGCGAACTGGCGCGTCGATCCAGTTCTTGTCGAAGAAATTTTTCGCAATCTCGGCCATTTCAGGCGCGAAATTGCCATAGGCGGAAAGCACGGTTTCGCGTGCCTCATCCCAGGGGATTAGCGCTTGCGGGGTTTCAGGCAGGGGCGCGTTGCGATCCCAGTTTTCAAGCTTTTCGAGGCCGAGCCACTTGGCTTTCAGGGCGTAGTAGCGGTGCGAAAGGCGTGGATAGGCATCTTCCACTGCCTTGGCGAGCGCGTCCACCACTTCCCGCTCAACGCGGTTGGCGAGATGGCGGCTATCGGCGATATCCTGAAAACCACGCCAGCGATCGGATATTTCCTTATCCTTGGCGAGCGTGTTGGTGATCAGCGTGAATGTGCGCAGATTGGCTGCAAAAGTTTTGGCGAGAGCTTCAGACGCCTTTTTGCGCACAGCGCCATCGGCATCCTGAAGCATGTTCAGTGTCGGCTCGATGCTGAGTTCCTTGCCGTCGATCTCAAAACGGAGACCAGACATGGTTTCATCGAACAGCCGATTCCAGGCGCTATAGCCGGTAATCGACTTTTCATGGAAGAGCTGTTCCAGCTTGTCATCGAGCTGGTACGGCTTGTCCATACGCAGATCGGTCAGCCATGGGCGATAATGGCCGATGGCCGCATTGTCGCTCATCGCCCTTTCCAGGACCGCGTCGTCGATGCGGTTCAGTTCCAGGCCGAAGAAAATGAGATGGGTGCTGGCATCGGTCAGCTTTTGCTGCACGTCGCCGAAAAGCTTCATGCGCTTCGGATCGGACGTATCGCCATAATAATAAAGACCTGCGAAGGAGCCGATGCGGCCCATCAGTTCGTCCAGAGCCTCGAATTCCTTGATCGCATCGGCAAAATTGCCGCCCTTGGCCTTGGCTGCTTCGTCACCGAGCTTGCCCTTCCAGCGACCCTCGAAAGCTGCGGCATCGCTCATGGCCTTTTCGATGGCGCTCTTCAGCTCCGTACTGTCCGCAGACGGATAGAGATCGCCAAGATTCCATTCCGGCAGGTTGCCGAGATCAATCTTTCCGGCTGCAGCCGCATCGCCGACAGGTGCGTGCAAAACCTTGTTAAAGGAAACGGATTCTGAAAAACGGGTCATGAACATTCTCCTATTCGGTCTCTTCTCGCATGTCTTGCCAGGATCGCCAAGAGCTGGGAAAAGCGCCCCGAATTTTTGTGATGGCTTGCCCAACGAAGGATTGCTGGGCGGCAAATATCTGAATTGGAAAACGTATTCGGGATACAATTTTGTGAATGGGACACTGAGGCGCATTTTAGTACCTTGCATTCGATGAAGGCTTGGCCCCAAATAACGCGCCTAGAATATGAGACATTTAAACTGTTTAAATATTCTGGGCGTGGGAACTCCATAGGTTGATGATAGCTGTTAATGGCCACGCGCATACTCATAGCGGATGACGATCCGATTCATCGACGCAATCTGGAAGCGATAGTCATGCGCATGGGCTATCGGACCATTCTTGCTGACGGTGGAGCCAGCGTGCTCGGCTTTGTAAGCCAGCGTAAGGATATAGTCCTGATGCTGCTGGATCTGTCGATGCCCGATATGGACGGCCTGACTGTTTTACGTCGGATGCGCGAAGCTGGAAATAATGTTCCCGTTATCGTTCTCGTTCAAAACGATGATCTCCAGCCGGTTTTACAGGCAATGAAAATGGGCGCTGCCGATTTCGTGACCAAGCCTGTGGTCTTCGAGCGTGTGCAGGTTTCCGTTTCCAATGTCCTGAAGATCGATGCGCTGACGCAGGAAATCCGTCGCGCCCGGTCCTCCTTGAAAGCTCATCTGACACTTTCCGACATGGCGATTAAAAGTCCGGAAATGGAACGGGTCAGCATTCTGGCGCGACGAGCTTCGGCGTTGGATGCCCCGCTTCTGATCGAGGGAGAGCCCGGCAGCGGCAAGGAGACGCTGGCACGTGCCATTTGCAGCGGCGGTGCCCGTTGGCGCGGCCCTTTCGTGGCCGTCGATTGCCGTAGTCTGACCATCGAGAATGCTGACGAAGTCTTCTTTGGCGTTTCGACAGCACGCCGCGACCGTCGCGACGATGATGCAATCCGTAGCATCGGAAAACTTGCCGAAGCCGACGGCGGTACACTTTTCCTCGATGAAGTGGGTGCGTTGCCGCGCCACACGCAGATCAAGCTTTTCGCTGCCATGCAATCTGGCCAGTTCGAAACTGGTGGTGGAGGCGAGCGCGCTCTCTCCAATGCCCGCATCATGGCATCGAATAGTCGCCCCCTGGCCGATCTCGTCCACATGGGACGTTTCCATGCCGGGCTTTACCATTTGCTCGGCTCCTTTGCTGTGGCCATGCCGCCGTTGCGCAACCGTCTGGAAGATATTCCGATCCTGCTGCACCAGTTCATGATGCGCTATGTGAGCGAGGAGCGGATGGGGCATATAACCGGGATCACCACCCATGCGCTGGAAAAGCTAAAGGCCTATCATTGGCCAGGCAATGTGCGGGAGCTGAAAAATGCCGTTTATCGCGCTGTACTTCTCTGCGAGACTGGCGAACTGACGGCGGCTGATTTCGCTCAGATCGGTTTGGGAACCGAGGCGGCAAGGGCTGCACAGCAATCCGCCCGGTTCAATCTTGTCGATCACGATCCAAGCGTGAGTGGCGCGGCGGGCGTGTTCAGCGGGATCGACGGGGCAGGCGAAGTGCGCACACTTGCCGCAGCCGAGGAGGAAATGATCCGGTTTGCGATCGCTCATTATGACGGCCAGATCAGCGAAGTTGCCCGGCGCCTGGGGATAGGAAGAACCACGCTTTACCGGAAACTCAAGGAATATGGCATCGATGTGGCGTCGATTTCCGGCAAGGGACCGGGAGGTGAAGAAGAGGGTGAAGCCACCCCCTTCAACCGTGCCGCCAGCTGACAAAACTGCATGTAACTGTTTGAATTTTAGTCATTTATAATAGATTCGCTGTCGTTCCTCGCAGGTGGTGTTGCGGATTAAAGACTGTTAATAATTTTTTAACCATGGCGAAAATAGATGCACGTGTGTGGCTTTTTTGCCATGGTGTTTCCTCATTTGTTGTTCACTAAGCGTCCATTAACCATTAAATCCGACAATCGGAGCTCGAGCGGAACTGGGACGCAGGCTTTTTGTGGCACCACAAAGAAAGTCCCGAGGGATGCCTGGAGAATATCTCTGGGGGCGGAAAAACGGTAAGGCGATACGATTCGATGAACAGCATATCGACCATTAAAGCGCGCTTTGCGAAGATGTGGACCGGGATGAAGGCATCTATGTCCGTTCCGTCTGCCCTTGCCGCTGCTGCGGTTCTCATGGCGCTGTCTCCTTCGCAGGCTTCGGCTGAAACCCGTTCTCTCAAGCTTTACTACGTCCATACGGGCGAAAAGGCGGAAATCGTCTTCAAGAGAAACGGGCGCTTCGATGCCCAGGGTTTGAAGAAGCTGAACGTTTTCCTGCGTGACTGGCGCCGTAACGAACCGACCAAGATGGACCCGCGCCTGTTCGATCTGGTCTGGCAGGTTTATCGCTCCTCCGGATCGAGCCAGTATATCACCGTCGTTTCGGCTTATCGTTCGCCAGCGACCAACGCCATGCTGCGTTCGCGCTCGGCGAATACTGGCGTTGCCAAGAAGAGCCAGCACATGCTTGGCCGCGCAATGGACTTTTACATCCCCGGCGTCCCGTTGGCGAAGCTACGCGGGATCGGCATGCGCTATCAGATCGGTGGTGTCGGCTATTATCCGCGTTCGGGTTCGCCATTCGTCCATATGGATGTCGGCAATGTTCGCTCCTGGCCGCGCATGAGCCGTCGCGAATTGCTCGCACTGTTCCCCGACGGTAAGACTGCTCACCTTCCCGCAGACGGCAAGCCGTTGCCTGGCTACGAGCAGGCACTGGCCATGATCGAAAAGCGCAAGGCTGGTGGCGGCGAGGTCATGGTGGCTAGCAACTCTGCTCCGCGTCGCAGCAAAAGCTTGTTTGGTGCGCTGTTTGGCGGTGGAGCAGATGAAGAAGAAGATACTGGTGATGTGAGCGCCCCACCAGCGACGGCACGTCCGGCTCGTGCAGCGCCTGCGCGTCAGGCTCCGGCAGCAGTCCCGGAAGAGTCGGTCCAGCAGCCGCGTGAAACGATGGTTGCCGCTCTGCCTTCCCGCGATGCTCCGCTTCCAATGCAGGCACCGCGTCCGGAAACAGGCCTTGATGCTCAGGCCCAAGCACAGGCGCAGGCCGCAGCCGAAGTTCCGGTTGCCGCGCTCAATGTTCCGATTCCGGCTCGCAAACCGGCAATGGCGCCACAAGATGCCGTTGCGCTTGCCGCGGCCGAGCCTGCCGCCGATGCTGCCCGTGCTGCGGTGGATGCGAACACGGTTCAGGTTGCAGATGCTGGTACGCCTTCGCCGCTGATGAATGGTTTTGTGCCGATCCCATCGGCCCGCCCACAGCTTGAAACGGACAATGTGCAGCTTGCAGCTGCAGTGGTCCCATCGGCGCGTCCAACACGTCCGGGTGAAAACCCTGCCGCAAGCGGTCAAGACGCGATTGCCGCGCTGGTCAATCGCGAGCAGACCGAACCGACCCAGGTTGCCGATGCAGGCGACGTGGCTGTGCCGCAGCCGGGTGAAACGGCAGCTTTCCCGCTGCCGAAGGAAGCGCCGCGTGCCAATACGCAGCTTGCTCTTCTATCCAAGAAGGATGAAATTGGCGAGCTGATCGCGCCGCCTTCCGACGACTACTATGACAGTAAGCCGGTTGCAGATGGCGCGCCGAAACAGGCTCCGGCAGCGGTGCAGACTGCCTCGGTAGCCCGCACGGCCCCAACCAAGCCTACGGCCACTGCTTCTGCGGCAGTCCATAAACAGGTTGCGGCGATTGGCAAGGCAGCCGAAACGGGCGTTCGCACCACCGCAAAGGGCGGACGTTATGTGGCCAAGGCTCAGTCCAAGCCACGTGCGGTTGTCCAGCCAGCCGTAATGCCGACTTCCGAAGTCGCCATGTCGTCGGAATCGGTGTCGAGCACCGTACCGGTGACCAATCCGGTCCTGCGCAACGATGCGATACGCTCCGCACCGGCAATGGTCTATACGGCAGGATTTCAGCGTGGCAATCTGCCGACCGAACGCGCCAACCAGTTCAGCGGCAATGCCGTTACCTTCCTGACGGTGGCCAAGTTCACGGAAACCAACTGACCGCCGGAAGAATAACAAAAACCAAAAGAAAAGGGGCCTTAAAGGCCCCTTTTTGCATTGGCATTTAGTCATGTTCAGCTTTTCAGATCAGCTGCTTCGCTCGCAAGGTCTGTGATCGCATCCCATTCGCCAGCTTCAACGAGTTCTTTCGGTGCAACCCACGAGCCGCCGACGCAGACAACGTTCGGCAGTGACAGATAGCTCTTGGCGTTGGCAAGGCTGATACCGCCTGTCGGGCAGAAGAAGGTTCCGGCCAGTGGTGAGGACAGCGCCTTCAGAAACGGGGCGCCGCCTGCTTGTTCAGCGGGGAAGAATTTCAGATGGGTGTAGCCTTCTTCGCGGAGTGCCAGCATTTCGCTTGGCGTGATGGCCGCAGGCAGAAGCGGCACGTCGCTGTCATTGGCTGCGGCGACGATGTATTTCGTCGCGCCGGGGCTGACGATAAAGCGCGAACCCGCCTTCGCTGCGTCCTCATATTGTTTGGCATTGAGGATCGTGCCAGCGCCGACGATTGCTTCCGGCACTTCCGACGCAACCGCACGGATGGCATCAAGTGCCGCAGCCGTGCGCAGGGTGATTTCGATTGCGGGCAATCCGCCCTTGGCAAGCGCACGCGCCAGCGGAACAGCATGTTCCACCTTGTCGATCAACAGAACCGGAATGACCGGTTGGCCTGTCATGATGGGGACGAGAAGATCGGTTTTCTGGGACATCGGCTTGCTCGGCTGTTTGAGTGGATAAATCGATTTAAATCCCCTTTGATGGTTTGTCTACCGTCGAAGGGGGACTTGCTCATGCGGCTCTTCTAGAACTGTCGAGTTGCTTTTGCCAGCGTTGATAGGCTTCGGCCATGCGCGTGTCATAATTGTTGCGGGCAAAGGCCGGTCCATTGTACCGTCGGGCGAACTCGCGCCAGTCGTGGGCTCTTAGTACTTGGAGAAGCTCTGCCTTTTCGATAAAGCGCAGCATCAGCCGCGCCTGCCCGGCAACCGATCCTCGTGCCTCTGCTACAAGATCATCGACGGTGCGATAGCCAAGCCATTCCCAATGTGCACCCATGACTTGCCCCAGCCCCCAGGATGTAGATTCAAGCGCTGCCTTTTTGCTCAAGCCCATCGCACGTTCAAGCAGAAGCCAGCGCGCGGCTTGCGATTTCGGATTGCGTATCTGGCCCGCAACCGGCGCCGACAGCCCGTTGCTCCTTGCATAGTCACGCAGGCGACCAGATAGCCTGCGATCAAAATAATGCCCTTCGAACCGGATCGCCGGTTCCTTGCCTCCGCTGATATCGAACAGCGCCCGACCGCCGCTTTCCACTTCTGCAATTGCCAGCAAAGCCGCCGGATCGATCTCCACCTCATTTGCCATCGCCGTCAGGGCTATGATCGTCTGGCTGTCGAACATGTATCTCTCCTCGAAAAGTTGCTCTTCGAGGCGGATTTTGAGGCGACTTGGTCGCATGAGGATAAAGTTGACTTGAATTCGCCGTTTGTGGGGATTAGTTGCGGGTTAAATTTTCAAAGAAGACAGAACCGATGAGCAATTTGCCTTTCACCGTTGCCGCCCTTTATTGCTTTGCGCCGCTCCCGCAATATGAAAGCCTGCGCGAGCCGCTGGCGCAGCTTTGCTGCTCGGTTGGCATCAAGGGAACACTGCTTCTGGCGGCGGAAGGCATCAACGGGACCGTTGCAGGCACTGCCGAGGCGATTGATAAACTCGTCCAGTACATCACAGCTGTTCCCGGTCTGGCTCAGCCGGAGCTCAAATATTCCCATGCGATCGAGATGCCGTTCCATCGCATGAAGGTGCGGCTGAAGCGGGAGATCGTCACAATGGGTGTCGATGGCATTGATCCGCTAAAAAGTGTTGGCACCTATATCGCGCCGCAGGACTGGAATGCTCTGATTGCCGACGAAAACACGGTCGTTGTCGATACGCGCAATGATTATGAATATGCGATCGGCACATTCGAAGGGGCGCTTGATCCGCAGACCAAGACATTCCGCGAGTTTCCCGAGTGGGTCGAGCAGAACCGCGACAAGCTGGAAGGCAAGAAAATTGCCATGTTCTGCACGGGCGGTATTCGCTGTGAAAAGGCGACGGCCTTCGTCAAGGGACTGGGCTTCGATGATGTGTTTCATCTCAAGGGTGGCATCCTGAAGTATCTTGAAGAAGTCCCGCGTGAGGAGAGCATGTGGAACGGCGAGTGCTTCGTGTTCGATGAGCGTGTGGCAGTGGGCCATGGGCTTGCTGAAAGCGATGTTGAGCTTTGCCGCGCCTGCCGTCGTCCGCTCACGCCTGAAGACAAGCTTTCGCAGTTTTTTGAGGAAGGTGTTTCCTGTGCCGGTTGCTATGACGAGCGCACACCGGAAGATCGCGCCCGCTATGCGGAACGCCAGAAGCAGGTGAAGCTTGCCGAACTGCGCGGGGCGCACAAACACATCGGTAGCTGATGCCGCACGCCCTTCATAGGGCTGGTCAAACAGATTTCACCGCATTATGGTGGCTCTGGTTCTGGAACGATCTGAATTCGTTACGGAATTTTGGGCGGCTTTTGCATGGACGCCCGTGCATCAAGGGTTTGACGGCATCCGGGTCGCGTTTGCCTCCATCACACCCATCATCGCAAGTCGGGGCATAGGAAATCTCCCATGCTCGCACAGAAACAACGCCGGTTTTCCGGCGGATGATGGTTTTGTCCGTTGCTACGGGCAATATGGAGGACATTTATGAAAAAACTGATCGCCGCATTTCTCATCACCTTTGCTGCGGGTGCAGCCTCAGTCGCTCACGCTGCCGAAAAGGTGACTGTTTTCGCCGCTGCCAGCATGAAGGACGTTATCGAGGAAGCCGCCAAGCAGATGAAGGCCAAGGACGGCACTGAAGTGGTCGCGTCGTTTGCATCTTCGTCGGTCCTTGCCAAGCAGATCGAGCAGGGTGCACCAGCCCAGATTTTCATTTCCGCCGATCTCGACTGGATGGATTATGTCGAAAAGGCCGATGCCATCGACAAGGCTTCGCGCAAGGTCATCGCTGGCAATGCGCTGGTTATTGCAACGCAGAAGGATACGCCGAAGGGTGAGGCCAAGGAGCTTTTGAGCGCCGGTCGCTTTGCCATGGGTGATCCGTCGAATGTCCCGGCGGGCAAATACGGCAAGGCAGCGCTTGAAAAGCTCGATATCTGGAAGGATGTCGAGAAGAATGCAGTCTTCGCCGAGAACGTACGTGTTGCGCTGCAATATGTTAGCCGGGCGGAAGTGAAGGCCGCCATCGTCTACGCATCGGACCGTGCCGCAGCACCGGAACTGGTCGAAGCCTATAGCTTCCCGGCGACCAGCCACGCACCGATCCTTTATCCGGCGGCGCTTGTTGCGAAGAACGAAACCGATGCCGCCAAGGCTTTCCTAGCTTTCTTGACCAGCGATGCCGGCCAGGCGATCATCAAGGATAAGGGCTTTGTAGGCGCTGCGGAGGCTGCCGAATAAATGATAGAGGGCAACGTCTGGCAGATTGTGTCTCTGTCGCTCCGGGTTGCCGGAATAGCCATCATTGTCGCTCTGCCGGTTGCCTTTATCGTTGGCTGGATTCTTGCCCGGTTCAATTTTCCGGGCAAGTCGCTGGCGCAGGCCATCGTCACCATGCCGCTGGTCCTGCCGCCGGTGGTCACGGGCTATCTGCTTTTGGTCCTGTTTGGCGCGCGGGGTGCCTTTGGTGCACCTTTGCAGGAATGGTTCGGCGTTTCCTTTGCTTTTCGCTGGACGGGTGCCGCACTTGCTGCCGGTGTCATGGCATTTCCGCTGCTCGTTCGCCCGATCCGGCTTTCGATAGAAGGGCTTGATCGCGGGCTTGAAGAAGCGGCGCGCACACTTGGTGCCAACCGGTTCACAGCCTTCTTCACGGTTATTCTGCCGCCTCTGCTGCCGGGGGTGCTGGCAGGCGCAGTGCTTGGTTTTGCCAAGGCGCTGGGTGAATTTGGCGCCACGATCACATTCGTATCCAACATTCCAGGCGAAACGCAGACCCTTTCGCTTGCCATCTATGCCCTGATGCAGACCCCATCCGGCGATGCCGAGGCATTCCGTTTGATTGCCATATCCGCAGCGATCTCGATTGCGGCCGTAGTCCTTTCCGAATGGCTGCAGCGCAGGCTTGCAGGAGCAACGAAATGAGCGGGCTTTCTGTCTCGATTACAGGCCGCAATGGCAGGTTTCCTGTTGAAGCTGATTTCGCAGCCGACTGGGGCGTGACCGCATTGTTCGGTCATTCGGGTGCGGGCAAGACGACGCTTCTGAAAATGATTGCCGGAACCTTGCGCCCGGAACACGGACGCATTGCGGTCGGTGATTTCACGCTGTTCGATGCTGCCAAAGGCGTCAATCTGCCACCGGAAAAGCGCCGCATCGGCTATGTGTTTCAGGAAGCACGGCTTTTCCCGCATATGAGCGTGAAGCGGAACCTGACTTATGCACGCTGGGCAGGCCACAGGCAGACAACACGCAGCTTCGATGAGGTTGTGGCGCTGCTCGGCATCGACCATCTTCTCGACAGGCGGCCATCGACGCTTTCCGGAGGCGAGCGCCAGCGTGTCGCCATTGGCCGGGCACTGCTGTCCGATCCGGCGCTGCTTTTGCTGGATGAGCCGCTTTCCTCGCTCGATCATGCGCGCAGGCAGGAAATCCTTCCCTTTATCGAGCGTCTTCGCGATGAAAGCCATGTGCCGATCGTTTATGTGAGCCATGAAATCGATGAAGTCGCACGGCTTGCCGATGAAATCGTGCTTCTGTCTGCTGGCCGGGTAACGGCAAGCGGTGCGGCGGCGGATGTTTTTCCGCTGATCGACGCAGAGGGCGAGGGCGGCGGCGTGCTGCTGGAGGGGATGGTTTTGTCCTATGACGAGCGCTACAAGCTGGCGGAGATTGATCTTGGCGGCGCGTCGTTCCAGCTCAGCGATGCAGGGCTAAAACAGAATATGCATGTGCGGCTGCGCGTGCGAGCACGTGACGTCTCCATAGCGCGCAAGGCGCCGGAGAAGATCAGCATTCGCAACGTGCTACCGGTTACAGTAACGGGCATCGAAGCCGACGAAGGGCCGAATGCGCATGTCTCGCTCGATTTTCAAGGCCGTCGTCTTGGTGCACGGCTGACGCGGCGCTCGGTTGACGAATTGGCGCTGCGATCGGGGGACCATGTAGTTGCGCTGGTAAAGGCGGTTTCGGTTGATCGGGCGGCTATTCGGGAAAAATGACACAGGGACAATAATCCGGTTTTCGCCCCGCCTCTTTTATGCTCCTGTCTCTGGCGAATAGGAGAATATGCATGACTGATTTGCAGAACTGGACGCCGCGCCCCAAGCCGGAACGCAAAGTGCTTGAAGGCCGTTATGTGCGGCTGGAACCGCTGGACCCGAAGAAGCATGGGGACGAACTTTTCGCCGCTTCGTCGGTCAATGATGCAGATCAGCGCTTTAAATGGTTGTTCGAATTTCCGCCTGCCACCCGAGACGAATTCGAGCCCTGGCTGGACAAGGTGGCGAAGAGCGAAGACCCGCTGTTCTTCGCTGTCATCGACAAGGCAAGCGGCAAGGTTGCCGGACGCCAGACCTTGATGCGCATCGACCCGACCCATGGCGTTATCGAGATAGGCAGCATCTATTGGGGGCCGCTGATTTCGCGCAAGCCTGCCGCCACCGAAGCGCAGTTCCTGTTCATGCAATATATTTTCGACGAGCTTGGTTATCGCCGCTACGAATGGAAGTGCCACAACGAAAACGAACCTTCCAAGCGGGCTGCCGAGCGTTTCGGCTTTTCGTTCGAGGGAATTTTCCGCCAGCATATGGTGGCGAAGGGCAAGAACCGCGATACGGCGTGGTTTTCCATTCTCGACAGCGAATGGCCTGCCTTGAAGAAAGCCTATCAGGCATGGCTTGCGCCGGAAAACTTTGATAGTGACGGTCAGCAGAAGAAGAAGCTTGAGGAGTTTCGTGATCTTGGCTGAGCGTAAGAAGAGCAACCCGGCAATTGCCGCTGCCATTATCCTGATCGGCTTCGGGGTGCTTGCCTATTTCGTGCCCAGCATCATGCTGGCGCTGGGCGAACGCTCACAAATCGCGGCGATCATCTTCCCGATTGTTTTCGTTCTGGGCTTCTTCGCCATTTTCTGGCTGCGCTCGCGCCGTCAGAACAAGGATTAACCAACCAGCGAAGCACTAAGTAAAAGCGCCCCTGTCAGCGCGATGAACAGGGCGGCGGCGACTTCGATTGCCGCCTTCAGCCGACCCGACATGGCATTGCTGCCTGCAAATCTGAGTGCCGTGTTCTTTGCAGTGACGGCCAGCGTGGCGAGAACAGCGACGGTGATGAATGTGCCGAACGCCATGGCGAAAACCGAGAGAAGCCCGCCGACCATCAGGCCATTCAACAACGCAAATGTGAGCACGATCAGCGCACCCGAGCAGGGGCGCAGGCCCACCGACAAAATCGCCGACCAAGCCGTTTTCCAGTTGAAATCTTCGCCTAGCGTCGATGGATCGGCAATATGGGCATTGCCGCAGGCGGCGCACACATCACCTTCGCCGATGAAGATATGATCCGATGCCTTGGTGGCTGCAGGTTTGTAATTGAGCTTTACCGTGGTTCCGACCGCTGCCGCCCGCGTGGTTTGCGAAATACTGCCCTGCCATGCCCGACCGGAAGCCATTGCCGGTTCAGGTGCTGCTGAAAAAAGCGATGAGGCCGGGCTGGGGTTTGCATTGTCCTGCTTCTTGAAAAGCAGCGGCAGTTTGCGCGCCAGAAGCCAGAGGCCGAAAAACAGAACAAGCGCAAAGCTTGCAATTTCCATGTAGCGGGCGGTCTGGTTCATGGAAATGCCGGTGCCGCGCAGCATGAACCATGCGAGGCCAACCACGGCGATGGCCATGATCGCCTGCAAAAGCGATGAAATGAACGACAGAAGGATGCCGCGCCGGAGCGCCGTTTCATTGGCGATCATATAGGAGGAGATGACGGCCTTGCCGTGGCCGGGCCCTGCCGCATGAAAAATGCCGTAGACGAAGGAAAGTCCGACCAGAACGGAAGCCTGCCATGGATCTTCGCGCATGGCTTTCAGTGCGTTGGTCATGGCGAGGTAAAACGAGCGCTGCTGCTCGTTCATCCAGAGAATGATATGCGCGAACGGCCCGGTTGGCTTCATCGCCACCTCATTCGCGCCAATGCCGAGCGATGATTGCGCATAGGCTTGCGCAACGATCATCATAAGGCAAAGGGTTAGAATGAAGGTAACCGGTTTTCTCATCAGCCTGTCTTTCCTTTCGGCTCACAATCAATTTCGAGACGGGTTGCGAATATTTTCGACATGTCCGTGCCCATGGGGTCATTGAAGAAAGCATCGGTCAGTGTCGCCTGGTTCTGGGCGAGTGCCTCATCCGGATCAGGCCGCACGACTTTGGAGGTGCAGCCTGCGGGCAGGCCTTTTACAACCAGATCGCTGTCATTCATGTAATCAATGGCGGTATAGAAGGTGGGGTCATAGACACCGAAGCTGACCTTGTGGCCAGCGGCGAGTTGCAACGGCTTTTCAGGCTTGCTCGTGAAAATGATGAGCAGACGATTATCGACGAAATCTGCGGCAAGATCGGTCGGCCTTGCCATTTTCACGTCCTTGCCGTCGTCCAGAACGGTCTGGAAATATTTGAATTCGGCAATTGAACCATTGATGACATGGCCGAGGTCAATCAGCTCGTTTTTGTCGAGTTGCAGATCGCCATTCTTGTCAAATTCCATCAGAACGGTCGAAGAGAAAACATCGTCGAAACGCCAGACATGCGCAAGCTGTTGTACGGTGCCGTCGGGTGCAATGGAAAGCTCCAGCCGCGCCTCAGCGAAGACATGTGGGTGAGCGAGCGCAAGTGTTGGCAAACATCCGGCCAGCAATGCAATTGCGGCAGACTGGATGAAACGACGCTTGAGCCAGGGCAAAACCACCATAGAAAATTCCATTAGATCACGCTTATGCCCGAAGGCGGCGAAAGTGGGACGCTTTACTTGTTTTATCGTGCATCTTAGTCCCGAAAACCGTTTCACCCTTTTCGGAATGCGCTCTATTCCCGTTCCTTGAACCATTGGGTCAGAAAATCGACCAATGCACGGATTTTTGCCGGCAGATAGCGCCGATGCGGATAGACGGCGTAAATACCGCCATCCTTCACGATGAATTCGTCCAGACAGGCGACGAGCCTGCCGCGTTCGATTTCTTCTTCGGCAATGAATGCTGGCAGCATGCAGAAGCCGAGCCCGGCGAGTGCCGCATTCTTGGTGGCGACCGGGCTGTTCACCTCAATCGGACCGTTGACGGGAACCGTCATCATCGAACCATCGGTATTGCGGAAATGCCAGTTGTTGCGCGAGCGTGCATTGGTGTCGATGATGCAGGGCCGGTCAGCCAAATCCTCGGGACGTTCGGGTTTGCCGACGCGGGCAATGAGTTCCGGCGCGCCGCACAGGATAGAATGGAACGGTGACAGGCGCTTGGCAATGAGAGAAGAGTCCTGCAAGCGCGTGATGCGGATCGCAAGATCGAAGCCTTCTTCCACCAGATCGACAAAGCGATCATCCAGCCGCACGTCGAGCACGATTTCCGGATGCGCGAGGCAGAAGTCGATCAGTGATTGGCCGATGACGGCATCGGCAAAAGTGCGCGGGGCCGACAGTTTGATGCGCCCGCGCGCATCTGAACTGGTTTCGCTGACGGCATCTTGCAGCGCGTCGATCTCGCGAATGATTTCAACTGCGCGGTGATAGTAGGTGTGCCCGGCTTCGGTCAGCGAGAACTGACGGGTTGTGCGGTTGAGAAGCCGTGCGCCGAGCTCGTCTTCCAGTTCCCGCACATATTTGGAAAGGAGTGCCTTGGAGCGCCCGATTTTTCGCGCAGCGGCGGAAAAGCCTTCCGCCTCGACCACGTCGATGAAGGCGCGCATACGTGTGAGGGTGTCCATGGTCTAGCCCCGCTTCCCGATGATGTTTTTGACCAGCGCGATCAGCGCCCGATCGCTGCCACGTGGTCCGATGAAGGAAATGCCGAAAGGTGCGCCCTGCACCTGTCCCAAAGGTAATGTGATCTGCGGCAAGCCGGAAAGCACTGAAAGGCAAAGCAGGCGCAAAGCCTGTTCGCGATAGGCCTGCAAGGTCTCGAAAGGCTCTTTTGCCAGCGGAGCAGCACCCGGTACGGTCGGCAATGCCAGCACGGCGTCATTTCCGATAATCTGTTCCAGTTCCTGCGTGAATTGTGCCCGGCGCACACGCTGGCTGGCAACGAGATCAGCGGCCATTTCCGCACCGAAGGCAAAACGGTCCGCGACGCCGGGACCGAGCTTGCGATCACCCGAAGAAATCCAGTCACCATGCGTCGCCCAGGCTTCCGCGCCCTGAATGTGGCGGAAGACCAGGTAGAGTTCGTCTATCGAGAGCGTCGGCTGGCTCGCCGCCTTGAGTGTCATGAATTGCGGGCGCACTTCTGCAAACATGGCGCGATAGGCGTCTGTTTCTTCCTGGCCGAGGAGAAGCTGTTCCAGAACCGGCATATAGAGCAGTTGCGACAGCCTGAATTCTCGGGCGTCGTCGCCAAGCAGGATAGAGCCGACCCGTTCGTAAAGGTCGATATCGCGTGCAAACCATCCAATCGTATCGAGCGAGGGCGCTAGCGGCATGATACCTTCGAGCGGAATACGGCCATGGGTGGTGCGCAGGCCAATCAGGCCGCAAAAGCTTGCAGGCGCGCGGATGGAGCCGCCTGTGTCGGAGCCGAACGCAATATCGGCAAGCTTGCCGGCCACCGCCGCAGCCGAACCGGACGATGAGCCACCGGTAACGCGATCCGGTGCTGCCGGATTGATCGGATAGGGGAAATGCGAATTCTGCCCCATCAGGGAAAAGGCAAGTTCGTCGGTCTGCGCCTTGCCGACAAATTCGGCGCCTGCAGCGAGAAGCTTTTCCACCACGGGAGCCGATCTTTCAGCTCGAGGTGATTCGGCCTCGATCTGCGGATTGCCGCATCCGGTTGCCATTCCGGCGACGTCATAAATGTCTTTTACGGCCAGCCGCTCACCTTTAAGCAGTCCGTCCGGCGCGTGAACGGGTGAGTTTTCGGGTTTTGCAATGATCGCGTTGAAGGGATCGAAACTGGCCATTGTTCACAACATGCAGCAATTAACGGGTTGTTTACGCTCTTTCGAGGTGGGTTCGAGCCGAGAATGTTTCACTAATATTGAACAAGGGCAAGCATGTCGTTCAATGCGATGCGACTAAAAATAAATTCGTCCGAAGAAATTTTTGTCATTGAATGGACACGACTTTGCGCTTATATCGCGCTTGCCCAAAGTCGCACGTGCCTGTGGGTGTCCGCCGATCCTCGAATGGTGAGGAATTCGGTACGGTACCTGGACCTAACCGCTCCAGTCGATCTGTTGGCCAACCGCCAGATCGAGGACATCTTGAAGCAACGACGGTGCGGGCCTTTCTAGTGTCTTTCGGCTGTCCAAAAGCCGAAATTACTGAAGAGGCACACCTTCATTGCCAGAAGTGCGGATGCGGTTCTCCAATTCCAATCCAAGGCAGACAAAGCGGAGTAACGCGGACCTAGCGTTGTTCCATCGCCGCATGAGTTTTCGCGTGACATCAGCACCTCCAAAGGCTGGCCTCACGGCGGATGCGTTCATGCACACTTTGTCCCTTAGATGCGGCAACAGATAAGCCGTGCGGGAGAACGACCATGGCAACGCAGCGTATCATTGACTTCCTCAACACCCGCCGTCCAGACGGTCCTTGCCTCGTCGTCGATACCGACGTCGTGCGCGACAACTATCTAAGCTTCGAGAAGGCTTTGCCCTATTCGCGCATCTTCTATGCGGTGAAGGCAAATCCTGCGCCGGAAATCCTGCGCCTGCTCGCTTCGCTCGGCTCGTGCTTCGATACCGCTTCGGTTGCTGAAATCGAAATGGCTCTGGAAGCCGGCGCGACGCCAAACCGTATCTCCTATGGCAACACCATCAAGAAGGAGCGCGATATTGCGCGCGCTTTCGAGCTGGGTATTCGCCTTTATGCAGTCGACTGCGTTGAAGAAGTCGAGAAGGTTGCCCGCGCTGCTCCCGGCAGCCGCGTGTTCTGCCGTGTGCTGACGGACGGTGAAGGTGCTGAATGGCCGTTGTCGCGCAAGTTCGGTTGCGTGCCTGCGATGGCCATCGACGTTCTGCGCCGCGCAAAGTCGCTCGGTCTCGATTCCTACGGTGTATCGTTCCACGTCGGCTCGCAGCAGACGGACCTCACCGCATGGGATCGCGCGCTCGGCGATGCGGCATCGGTATTCCGCACCCTTGCTGACGAAGGCATTGTTCTGCGCATGGTCAATATGGGTGGCGGGTTCCCGACCCGTTATCTCAAGGACGTACCAACTGCTCAAGCTTACGGCATGGCGATCTTCGATGCGCTGTCCAAGCATTTCGGCAACCGTATCCCGGAAACCATTATCGAACCGGGCCGCGGCATGGTTGGCAATGCAGGCGTGATCAAGACTGAAGTGGTTCTGGTCTCGCGCAAGGCGGACAACGACAATGTGCGCTGGGTCTATCTCGACATCGGCAAGTTCGGCGGTCTCGCCGAAACCATGGACGAGGCGATCCGCTATCAGATCGTGACCCCGCATGACGGCAGCGAAACCGAACCATGCGTGCTGGCTGGCCCGACCTGCGACAGTGCGGACGTGCTTTATGAAAAGACGCCGTACCCGCTGCCGGTCTCGCTGACCATCGGTGATGAAATCCTCATCGAAGGTACGGGCGCGTATACCACCACCTATTCGGCGGTGGCGTTCAACGGCTTCGAACCGCTCCGATCCTACGTCATCTGATCATTCAGACTTGGTATGATCCTGAAAAGTGGGAACCGGTTTTCGGAT
Source organism: Ochrobactrum sp. A-1 (assembly GCF_022488005.1). Taxonomy (NCBI): domain Bacteria; kingdom Pseudomonadati; phylum Pseudomonadota; class Alphaproteobacteria; order Hyphomicrobiales; family Brucellaceae; genus Ochrobactrum; species Ochrobactrum sp. A-1. The sequence goes on along the minus strand of NZ_JAKVQC010000007.1, from coordinate 1,174,576 downwards.
TAGATCATACCTTTGAAAGTCCCGAATGGTCCTCTCAATCCGTCTGGTGCTGCAAGAGCATTTCCAGCAAAAGTGCGTAGCGGTTTTGCGTTGGACAATGCGACAAGCAGAAAGTTAGAGCGCCTTGCGCTCTAACACTGGACGGGGTGTGCTGCTGCCGCTTTGCGGGGATAGATGTCATGAATGCAACTCTGGAAATTCAGGAAAATACAGCAACCGTCGTCGCTCCGGCTTTCACAATAGCGGGCGAAACGCTGGAGTACGTGCTTGCGCGCGAAGCGCTGCTCGATCGTGCGATGGGCGAAGGTCGTCGCCGGAAATCATCGGAGAAGCTGCGTCGCGGTCGCCTGCCTGCGGACGGTCTGGCTTTTGCCGCGCTTGGCGAAGACGGATTGCTTGCAGGCACTGTGCGGCTGTGGGATGTTCATGCCGGTCTCGATGCTTTCGGCTTTCCGGTGCCTGCCTTGCTGCTCGGCCCGCTGGCGGTCGATCCGTCCGCTGCCGGTTGCGGTATCGGCTCGGCCTTGATGCGTCATGCGATCGATGAAGCAAAAGACCGCGGCCATGGCGCGATCATCCTTGTCGGCGATCCGGAATACTACGAGCGTTTCGGCTTCACCGCTGAAAAGACTGGCGAGCTTGCCATGCCCGGCCCTTATGAGAAGCGTCGCTTTCTGGCGCTTGAGCTGAAACCGGGCCATCTTGACGGGGCACACGGCATTCTGCGTGCCAGCGGGCGCAAGGTGGCGCGCGTTGAGACCTCTTTGCAGCAGTCCGCGTGAATTAAGATAAACGCAGCAGCCGTCCGAAGTTGCGGACGGCTGTGATTGCAAGGCCTGCAAGGAAGCCTGCAATCAGCCCGGCAATGACGATCAGCTTGCGTGATGTGCCTGCCGGATCGAGCGGCGGGCGAGCTTCCGACAAAACCCTGACATTGGCCGTATTCAGACCTTCCTGTTCGTTCGTCTCGCGCGAGCGCAGGAGGAAGGCTTCGTAGACCGAGCGCCGCGCTGTGGCTTCGCGTTCAAGTTCACGTAATTTCACCAGATCACCGCTATTGTTTGCCTGCTGCGATTTGAGCTGCGCCAGACGGGCGGTCAGGTCTTTTTCCTGCTGTACGGACCGGGCGACCTCAACTTGCAGCGAGGAGCGGATGCGCCGCAATTCGGCATCGATGTCGTTTAAAACCGTGCTTGCCTGCGATTGTGCTTGAATGAGCGCTGGATGGCGGGGGCCAAGCTGCGTGGAAAGGCCGCTTGCCGTCTGGCGCGCCTGCGCATATTGCGCGCGCAGCGCCGTCAATGTGTTGGAGCGCAGGTCTTCCGGCAACACCCCGGATACCACGCTGTCGGAAGTGGCACTGTTCAGCACCTGCACGCGGGCCTGAAGCCGCATCGTTTCGGCGCGCTGGTTGGTCAGCTGGTCGTTGAGCCGCGTCAGATCGTTGTCGCTGATCAGCTTGCCGTCGACATTGACCAGATCGTGCGAGGCGCGGAAATCGGCCGCTGCGCGCTCCGCTTGTTCGACATTGGCGCGCATATCGGCAAGACGGTTCGACAATTCGTCCGAGGTGCGCCGTGCGGCATCGGATTGCAGTGATGCAAGCTCGCTCTGGAAAACGGAACTGATCGTATTTGCAAGCGATGCCGATTTCTGCGGGTCTCGCGTTTTAACCGAGATCGAATAGATGAAGGTCTTGGCGTCGCGACCGATGGCGATGCTCTTGTGCAGATTATAGAGAACGCGGGTTTGCAGCGTCTGGCTGTCGCTCATCTTTTTGGGCGACAGCATATCCCTGATCTGCGCAAACAGCCCGGCAATGCCGGTCGGGACCAGAGTACCGTTGAATTCGGGGTCTTTTGTCAGGTCTGTCTTGTCGATGACCTTCAGCAGCACGCTGCTGGAATCGATGATGCGCGCCTGACTTTCCGCAACGGCAAGTGACGCATCGGTTGGGAGCTGACCAGGCGTTAGTTCGTCTCCCACCGTCTTGATATTGCGCGGATCGACCAGAATATCGGTCGAAGCGACATACATTTGCGGCAGGGACAATGCATAGAACGCGGCGATCACACCACCCAGCAACGTGCTTACAAGCAGGAGCCTGCGCGATCCTCGCAGTACGTCTATAGCGATGCGCGGATCGATCAACGGTTTCCACGCGGCATCCGGGACAGGTCTGTCAATGACAGGACGCTCGCGCGGGACCGGTGTCTGGACAGGCTCGCGGGCTGACTCAGGCGTTGGAGCGGGAGTTTCGACTACGGCCTTGCGGCGTTCGCGCTCCTGAACCTTGCGTTCCAGCTCCGCTTCGATCAGCGCGATGCGCTTTTGAAGCTCGGTGACATCGGAATCATCCAGTTCTTCTTCGAGAACTGGTTTTGCGGGTTCTGGCGTTTCCTGCGCGGCATGATCGTGCTGGCGAAAGAATGCAGCGCGTTCATCCGGTGTCGCAGGCGGTGTCCATGGTGGTACGGTTTCGCTGTCAAGGCGACTAGTCGGGCGACCAGCTGGGCGAGCGTTGGAGAATGCGAGAAGAGGTTTCTCAACTCCCGCCTTTCTGCGCTCCTCATGATCGCTCATCGCCGAAATCGTCCGTATCTAAAAGCCGTCTCAACCGTTTCCGGTCTCAACCGCTGCTTTGAAATTCACAAGCCAAGGCTCAAGCATGCCAAACCGGATTCCGGTCAGCTCGCACCTGAAGGCCGAATGTAATTTTTTATAGAAAACAAAACGTTAAAATAGTGTCGAAGCGAACTGCCAATTCCTTGGATCTGCAACTTTAGCTTTTGCTTGTTTACTCTTTGAGCTTGCAAAGAAGAGTTTAAGTCTTTTTAGCTAAACCCCTATATTGCGCTCCCGTTCCAACGGACCGGCAAGCGCACCAGACCATGATAGATGAGGCTCCCTGTTGATAGCGAAAGCGCTCCGGAAACTGTCAGGCAATAATGCCGGAATGGTGCGTGATTACCTGTCCCTGTTTTCGGGTTCCGCTGGCAGGCTGGTCGTATCACTCGTTTATTTTATCGCGCTTGCAAACACATTGCCGACCGGTGATTTCGGTATATTTGCGACCGCCTCGGGCACGGGCGTGGTTCTGTCGCGTATCGTTTCGCTGGGCTTCAGTTCGCCGCTTTACCGCATATCGACGGTGAAACCGCACTTGCTCGGTATCTATACAGCTGGTTTTCTCGTCGCCATTCTAGTTTCCCTGCCGCTGTTCGCGCTGGCGTCCTGGCTGGTCTATTTTGCCTTTTTCAGCCGGGATATTTCGTTTCTGCCTTTTGCGGTTGTGGTGTTTGCCGAGGCTTTGCTCTGGCGTTCGACAGAAATCATCATCATCGTCAACAACGGCCTGCGCCGGTTCGGCATATCGGCAGGATTGGTGATTTTCGGGACAGCGACGCGCGCCGTGGCGGCAGTCCTGTTCATGTGGCTGGCGAGTGTTCATGACATCGCCCATTGGGCGTGGTGGTATGCGGCGGCCAATGGCGTTGCGCTGTTGACGGCGCTGAAATTCTTTCCGTCTATCCGTCTTCGTTTCAAACCAGCGCTTTATATGCGGCGGCTTTCTGATGCGATTGCGGTCATGGGGGCCGAACTGCTGTTCTATATTCAGGCCGAGCTCGACAAGCTTCTTGTGCTGACAGTCGGCGGACCTGCGACGGCAGGTCTTTATGCGATCATCATGCGGCTTGTCGACCTGACGGCCCTGCCGGTGCGGTCCTTCAACATGATGCTGGTGCAAAAGCTCATGCGCACGCCTGACATGCTGTCTTCATTGCGCATCCGTGCCGGGCTGGAGCTTGCAGTCTTTGCCGTTTCGGTGGCGGGCCTCGGCGCGATGGTCGTGTTCCTGCAGATATTCCCGAACGCGCTTGGCTCAAGCGTTGCACCCATTGTCGGGTTGTTACCGCTCGTGTTGCTCGTGCCGGGGTTCCGCAATCTCATCGAATACCAGACCGAAATTCTATATGCGCGCGGCCAATCCGGTCTCAGAACACTGAGCATGGTACTGATGACGGCCGCGAAGGCATTCTTCGTCTGGCTGCTGCTCGTGAATTATGTCGATAGCCACGACTGGGTTCTCGGGCTCAACGTCGTATTCGCCGGGTTATATCTTCTGTCGCTGGTTTTCACCTATACGAGCATTCGTTTGCCGGCAAAACGGGTTTAGAGTAGTTCCTATTTTAACAGAATCGCCGGAATCGCTCTAAATATTTGTTTTGTCGCATTTCCAATGCAAAACCACTTCGCACTTTTGCTGGAAATGCTCTAGACAGTTATGATCCTGCGGATATCTTCTACGGAAAGTCCGAGGAAGGACTGCATGCCGATGGCGACTTGATAAGGTTCCATTTCGGCGATGAAAGTGCGGAATTCCGCTTCGCTCGGTGGCGGTGCGAACCATTGCATCCGGCACAGATCATGTGTGTCGGCGTAATGGCCGGAGCCCCCCAGCACGTCATCGACATAGCGGCCATAGATAAAGCATTCGGAAAAACGGCGCATGTTGCCAAGGGCTGCTACCCAATGCTGTCCGGTATGGGCTTCGATCCTCTCGCACATCGAGATCACGCTGTCGCGCCGCCACGAGACGAGCTGACCGATATAGTCGTTCAGCCCGCTTTTCCCATTCTTGATACCAAGCAGCTTTGCCGCATTTGCAGCCCAGACCGGATGTTCCGGCCATTCTGGATTGGCAAGCGCATTGGGACGCACGAAAAGCCGAAGCTTTTCGCCATGCCAAAGCGTGCCGCAATCGAAGGGACGCAGAAAGGCCGTGTCGGAATCCGTATAGAGAAATCCGTCTTCCTCGACGGCACCGGCAAGTGCGATGCGGCGTAACTGTTGCACATGCCAGCCGCGCAGCGGCTTGGTCCGGAGCGAGAGCCACACTCGTCTGCGCCACAGATAGGTCGGGTCCCAGAAGGCATGCAGCCAGGAGGGCAGCAGATCACGTTCATCGATGATGACACGGTGCGCGCTTTCGAGCTTGCGAAACAGGGCCACATCCTTGCTGTCGACAAGGATATAGTGCTTCGTGAAACCGCTTACATATTTGTCTATGGTTTCGCAAAGCAGCTTACAGCGCTCGAAATCCTGATCCCAACTGGCTGTGACGATTGCGGTTTTCACCGGGGTTCTCCCTTCATCCAGCCTTTGGCGACGCGCCACAGGAATACGGGATTGCCGATGAGATAGCGCTTTGCGAGCCGTCGCGGTTCCTGCAATAGCCGGTGCACCCATTCCATTTGGACCTTGCGCACCCATTGCGGTGCACGCTGTACGCGACCCGTATGCAGGTCGAACAGCGCCCCGACAGCGCTGGCTACGGTGCAATGTTCCGCCGTGATATGCTTGTCGATGAAGAGTTCCTGACGCGGCACACCCATGGCGACGAGCAAGATGTCGGGGTGAAAATCCTTGAGCTGACCGAGAATGCCGTCGAGATCGGCAGGCTTGAAGAAACCGTCTGAAATGACGCGATAGTCATGTCGTGGAATCTGCTGTTTGAAAAGCTGCGCGGCTTCGGCCGCAACGCCCGGACCGCCGCCCAGGAGGGCGATTTTCAGCGGACGTTTCATGTGTTCCAGCAGGCCCGGAATGAAGTCCGTTCCGTTAAGATTGGCCGGGAACCTGCTGCCATAGGCGACCTTGCTGGCAATATCGACCCCCACGCCGTCTGGCAGGATCAGGAAATCCTCCAGCGCAGCGCGATAGGCCGAGTCATTATCCGCAATGTTGGAATTATTGGCGTTGAGCCAGCCTTGTTTCATGAACCGGTCTTCATTGATGCGGTTCTCGAAAAAGGCAAAGGCGCTGTTCCAGTCGAAACAGGCGACCTTCACGCCAAGAATATTGCGGTAAGTGACATCTTCGGTATGCATCATTCCTGGTCCGTATTTTTCTCTTCGCCACGAAGTGCTTGCAGACCTCTGGCAACTGCTCGGTCCATGCCTTCGATTTGTGACCGTGTGAAGGCTTTGCCGTCCAGTCTCTGGCGATCCCCCGATCTTATCTTTTCAATGCGCTCGACGATTGCCGCAGCGAACCCTTGAGGGGCGTCGGCAATGGTGCAATTGTCCGGAATATTGCCGATACCGCGCACGGAATGAGACGTGGCGACACTTGGCATGCCCAGTTCGAATGTCTCGATGGTCTTGAGCTGCACCCCGGTTCCCGCACGGCTGATAAGTGGCACGAGCGCGCCGCTTTCCACAAATTCGGTCGCGTCGGGCACCTTGCCGACGAAATTGATACCGGACCCAACGCCAGACCATGTCGCAATCAGATCGGCAGGCGTGTTGCCGGCAATCGCGATGGAAATATCGTCGGGAAGATGCGGTTTTACCTCGCGCAGGAACCATTCGAGACCGATGCGGTTCGGGTGCCAAGTCCATGTGCCGATCAGAGCGAGGTCGTATTTGACAGGCCGCTGCTGTGCGGCTTGCATCCCGCCCGGCGTAACAAGGGGCATTGTCGCAAACCGATCACGGCCAAGTCCAAGTGCCGGGCCGTCATCCTCGGCAAAAGTAAAGACGAAACGGGCGTTCCCGATAAGACGACTTTCCAGTCCTTTGAGAATACGGGCTTCGCGGCCAAACAGGAACTTCTGGATGAAGCTTCCGGCGTCGGCGGCATTTTCTTCTGCTGAGCGATATTCCACATTATGCGCCACGAAAAGCGAGGGCTTGCCCTTGAAGATGTCTTCAAACGCGCCGGGCAGGGTGACACCGTTCAGCACATAGGCATCGAAAGGGCCGATCTTTGCGATGGCTGCGCGCAATGTTTCAGCCGGTATTACCCGCAGCTTCGCCGAGGAAACCGTCAGCCCGGCCAGAAAGGATTTCAGCACCCAGCCAATCTTTCGCCTGATGCCGGCGCCTTCGGTTCGCACCTCGACTTCACCCAGAACGACAGTATCCGCGGCATCGGCCTTCACACCTGGCCATGTGAAGCCGAGGACGGTCACCTTTGCGCCTGAACGACGCAAGCCATCGACCACAGCGGCGTTTGCCACTTCATAGCCGGTGGTCGGTACTCCGTGCGGAACAATCGATGTCACGAAAACAAGGTGAGGGGACGGCAATTCAACTCCTGAACAGTCATTCTGGCGCGCACGGCATGAAAAATCATGGGCTGCGTTTATTCTTTTCCTAATGCATTATTCATCTTAAAACCCTTAGCATCTCGGGCTGGGATGCTCTATGATAGTTTTGGTCAGTGTCTATAGCCCTGCGGTGAACTTTTCTTTAAACGTTTTTCAATAGTGGCGGATAAGCAAATATAGAAGTTCGAAATATCCGGTAGCGTTTATGTCTGATTTACCAAGTCATATAGAAGTAATTGCTAAAACACCTGGGCTTCGTTTCGATGAAGTCGAGGTTGTCGTTACATTACCGACGTTCCGCCGCCCGGAACATGTCATCCGCACGCTGGATACGCTCAACGCTCAGGTCACAAATCGCCGTTTCGCAGTCGTGGTGATCGAGAACGAGGCGGAGGACCGCGAAGGCGCCAAGGTTGCGGCACCGCAGTTCGAGGCCGGAAAATATACCGGCATGCTGATCGTTGAATCCCATCGCGGCAACTGCAACGCCTATAATGCGGGCTGGCTGACGGCGATGACCTATTTTCCGAACTTCAAATATGTCATCGTCATCGATGACGATGAATTGGCTGATCCCGCCTGGATCGAAAACATGGTAGCCACTGCGGAGCGCTATAGCGCCAGCCTCGTTGGCGGCCCGCAATATCCGATCTTCGAGAAGCCGGGCGCGGAGAAATGGGCGAGACACCCCGTCTTCCTGCCGCATTACAACAAGACCGGTCCGGTTCCGATCATCTATTCGTCCGGCAATCTGTTGATTGCGCGTCCGGTGTTGGAAGCCATCGGCTATCCGTTCATGGACTTGAAGTTCAACTTCACCGGCGGCGGCGATTCAGATTTCATCAATCGCTCACGGGCCAAGGGCTTCAACATCGCCTGGTGCAATGAAGGCATTGTCCGCGAGACCATTCCGGCGCGGCGGCTGGAGAACGACTGGATCAGGGCGCGTGGCTTGCGCAACGGCGTTCTGTCTACGCTGATCGAACAGCGCCAGCGCAAGAACGAGCCTTTCGGCCAGGTGCGCGTCTTCTTGAAGAGCCTCGCTCTTCTCGGCTATTCTCCGATCAAGGCCGTACGGCGCGGTTTCGCGGCGCGCTTCGTGCCGGTCGGGACCTATTTCATCCATATCGGGCTGGGCCGTGTCATGGCCCATTTTGGATATCTGAATGAGCAGTACCGCAACCCGGACAAGAACTGACACCCGTTCCGACGTTGCGACGCAAACCGACATGCGGGCGACAATTCGCACGATTGCGCTCGTTATCGCCACGATAACATTCTGCATTCTGCTGATTTCGTTCCGTCCGTTTAATCCGCTGAGTGCGGCGGCGGATGGCGAAGCGTCGGGCGGTGGTGACGTCATCAACCAGCTTGGTTTTGGCTGCCTCGGCGCGGTGGCGCTTCTGTCGCTTGCGATGTTTGCCGACCCGAAAAAAGTGGTCAAGATCGTCAGTCCCGGCTGGCTGTTGATGTTCGCCTTCCTGTTCGCCTCTGTTTTCGCAAGCCCCGATCCATCTACTGCGATACGCGGTGTGCTGTTGACGATGGTCGGCATTCTGACGGTCATTGCTGTTTTGAGCCTGCCGCAGGATGGCGACGCTTATGCGTCGATGCTGGTCACGGTGGCTTCCATCGTGATCGTCATTTCCTATGCGGGCGTTATTCTTCTACCGAATCTCGGCACACACGGCGCCGATGCGCTGGAACCGCAGAACGCCTATCTCTGGCGCGGTGTGTTCACACACAAGAACATTGCCGGGCCGGTCATGGCCGCCTTTGCCTTTGCCGGTGTCTATCTGTGGCGGCGCGGCTGGCGTGTCAGCGGCTTTCTGATTGCGGTCTCGGCATTGATCTTCGTTTCGCAAACCGGATCGAAGACCACGGTGGCGCTGGTGCCTCTCGCCATGCTTCTCGTGATCGGTCCCGGCATTTTCGGTCTCCGTTTCCTTGCACCGGTGGCGATCTTCACGATCCAGTTTCTGCTCGCACTATTCACTTTCGGCACGGTCCTGTTTGAGCCGATGCACCAGCTCGTTCTGCAGCTCGATGTCGACCCCACCTTCACCGGACGCACTTCCATCTGGGCCTTTGCCGTTGAGGCGCTTTCCCGTCGCCCGTGGATCGGCTTCGGCTATGAAAGCTTCTGGGGCACGCCGATCGTGAAAGAGGCGGCCAATCCATACTATCTCGATTGGGATGTGCGCGGCATCGTGCATGGACACAATGGTTATCTCGATATTGCGGTATCAATGGGAATTCCGGCGCTGATCTGCGCCATCTTCGTCATCATCGTCATGCCGCTGGTCAATTATTTGCGGTGCCGTCCGGTGCGCGAAAATCTGCTGCTTGCGGATTTCTTCCTGATGATCGTGTTCTTCGGGACGTTGAATGCCATGCTGGAAAGTTTTTTCTTTCGCCGCATGGACCCGGTCTGGCTGACGCTCGTCTTTGCGATCTTTGGCCTCAGGCTGACCGCGAAAATCATCATTCACAAAAGGGTAGCCGGAGCCACTACATGAATATCGCGATTGTCGGGACCGGGTTCGTTGCCGATTATTACATGACCACACTGCGTAATTATCCTGAGCTGACGCTGCGCGGGGTCTATGATCGTTCACCTGAACGACTGAAAGCGTTCTGCGCACACTATTCAGTTAGCGCCTACGACAGTTTCGAGGCTGTGCTGGCCGATCCGAATGTGGAGATCGTCGTCAATCTGACCACGCCCGAAAGCCATTTTGAAATCTCGCATGCAGCGCTTGTCGCCGGAAAGCATGTCTATTCCGAAAAGCCGCTGGCGATGAATTACGACGATGCGGAAGCGCTGGTCGCTTTTGCGCGGCAATCCGGCCTTACGCTGGCGGCAGCCCCGGCCAATGGCCTCAGCGAGGCCTATCGTCTGGTCGCAAGCGTGATCAACGGCATCGGTATGCCGCGTCTTATCTATGCCGAAATGGAAGACGGGCCGGTGTTTCGTGACAAATGGTCGACCTGGCGTTCGCAGTCGGGCGCACCATGGCCGGGGCTGCATGAGTTCGAGATCGGCTGCACGCTGGAACATGCAGGCTATGCACTGTCATGGCTGGTGTCGCTGTTCGGCCCGGTCGAGAGTGTCTCGGCATTTTCCGCCATAACCTTTCCTAACAAGGGGCCGGGGACCGAACATCTGCACATGGCGCCCGATTTTTCAGTTGGCTGTCTTGTTTTCAAGTCGGGGCTGGTGGCGCGCCTCACATCCGGGCTTGCGATGCCGAAGGACCGCAGCCTGACAATCGTTGCCGACAAGGGCTCGATTGTGGTGGAAGATCTATGGGATAATCGTTCGGCTGTGCGTCTTGAGCGCACAGAAGAAAAACGCCGTTTTCTGGCGCGCCTGTTCGGTATTCTGGAAATGCGCATCGGCAAGTTCCTGTCATGGAAACCGGTCGTCGGCACGAAGCTGTCCTATCCGAAGGCTGACAAGCGGTCGCTGCCGATGTACCCTTCGCAGATCGATTTCGTGCGCGGCATTGCCGATCAGGCTCGCGCTATCCAGACCGGTGACAAGGCGTTCTTTTCCGGTGATGTGGCACTGCATATCACTGAAATCGCGCTTGCCTTGAACAATGCTGGCGAGAATGCACAGCCTTACAGGATGAGAAGCAGCTTCTAACCTTTAGAGCGTGATGTTTTTAAGTTGAATCGTTATCCCGCTCTAAACTTTTGTTTGAGCATGATTTTATCCGAAAACCGGTTCCCACTTTTCGGAATCATGCTCTAGCCAGCACCTTGCGAACGATGTCGGCTACGGCTGCACTCTGGTCAAGCGGCATGATTGCATTGGAGATTTGGCCGCTGTGCACCGCATCGCGGACCGCTTCGGCCTGAAACTGCAGCCCGTTGCCGGAAAAGGCATAAGTTTCGATTGTGCGGCCCGGCAGGGGCAGGCGGTTCATCACCTTGCCGAAAAGGCCGTTACCGCCGTTCGGCCCGAGCGACGACCGTGCGGCAAGGGCAGAAAACAGGGTCAGCCTCTGGGCTTTCAGAAACGGCGTGTGGATCAGGATCGTGCCCTTGGTTCCCTCGATCAGCATGCGATTTTCGCCGTCGCGGTCGAAGCCGCAGGAGAGGCTGGCCGTGGCACCCTGCCAGCCAAGCTGGAACTCGGTGCGCATGTCCACACCGCTTTTTGCCCGCTGCCAGCGACCATCGACGTGATCTGGCAGACCTAGAAAATACTGTGCCAGCGATACCGGATACACTCCCAGATCGAATGCTGCGCCGCCGCCAAGGTCCGGGCTGAAGAAGCGGCTTTGCGGGTCGTAGGCACGGATATAGGAAAGATCGGCTTCGATGCGTGTCACAGTGCCGATGCGACCATTATCGATATGCTGTTTGGTAGCGCGGATAGCTGGCAGAAAACGGCTCCACATGGCTTCCATGGCGAAGACGTTTTTTGCTTTTGCCGCAGCTTCGACCTGCCGCGCGCCAGCAGCATCCAGCGAGAGCGGCTTTTCGATCAGGCAGGGCTTGCCGGCTGCGATTGCCTGCATGGCCTGCAGCACATGCATGGCGCTGGGCGTCGCAATATAGACGGCATCGATATCCGCGTCGGAAAGAAATTCACCTGAATCGCCAAACGCCTTGTCGGCGCCGATACGTCGCCGGAATGTTTCGGCGGTTTCTGATGTCCGCGAGCAGACTGCGGTAACGCGCATTCCGGTACTTGCCTGAATATCGGCAGCAAAGGCGGCGGCTATCGTGCCTGTGCCCCAAATGCCCCAGCGGAAATCCGTCTTTACCTGATTGTCGCGATTCACGTGCTTGCCCCACAGCTTCATACAGGTGCTATATAACCCATGTAATGCGGCTAACGAAGTTTGTTTATCCTGTCAGGGGAGGTGGACGTGATGTGTGGAATTGTCGTGGCTGTGGCGCGGGATGGCGAGCATCGTTTTTCAAAGCAGATCGTGCCGGAAATCCGCATCGTCACAGGACTTGGCGTCGAAGGCGATGCCCATCAGGGCGTGACGGTGAAGCATCGTTCACGCGTACGGGCCGACCCGACGCAACCCAATCTGCGGCAGGTGCATCTCATTCATGCCGAGCTTTTCGACGAGCTGGCGGAAAAGGGTTTTGACGTCGCGCCCGCTGATCTTGGCGAGAACGTCACCACGCGCGGCGTCGATCTTCTGGGGCTGCCACAGGGTGCTTTGATCCGAATTGGCGACGAGGTTGTTCTGGAAACAACAGGCCTGCGCAACCCTTGCGCCCAGATAGAGAATTTCCAGACCGGGCTTCTCGATGCCGTGCTGGGTCGCACGCCCGATGGCGAACTTGTCCGCAAGTCCGGCATCATGACCATCGTTCTTGCAGGTGGCACAGTGAAGGCGGATGATGCGATTATTGTTGAATTGCCACCGCTGCCGCATCGCAAACTGGAACGGGTCTGAAAATCGCAAAATACCGGCTTTTGACGTGAGCTAACCGATTTAACGCAGCGCTTGCACGGGCAAAACCGGTGATTTTCGTCAAGGGAGGTCTATCAACTTTGCGTCATATGCCCTAGATCATCCCACAATAGGATACAGATTGACATGCGCTGCTGCCGAAATCCGGCTTGCAGCCTATTCTTATCGGTTCGGCTTGTCGGCGTTCGATGTTCTGCATGTGTCTAGACGACGGCCGGTCGGTTGCATTTGCGAAGGGCACAAAATGGAAAAAGCAGATATCGGAATGGTCGGCCTTGGCGTCATGGGCTCCAACCTGGCGCTGAACATAGCCGAGAAAGGCTACACGGTAGCCGTCTATGACCGTGATGAGCCCGTGCTGAAAGCCTTCGTTGAAAAGGCTGGCCCGCTGCGCGACAAGATCATCCCTTGCCCCACTTTCGAGGATCTGGCCGCCAATATCCGCAAGCCGCGTCCAATTATCTTCCTCATCAAGGCAGGCAGCCCCGTCGATACAGAGACCACCCGCCTCAAGGCCTATCTTGAGAAGGGCGATATCATGATCGATGCCGGTAATTCCGATTACCGCGATACGGTGCGCCGTCTGAAGGCGCTTGGCTCCAACGACCCAACCTTTGTCGGCATGGGCGTTTCCGGCGGTGCGGAAGGCGCACGCCACGGCCCGTCGATGATGGTCGGCGGCACTGAGGAAGCCTATGAGCGCATCGCGCCGATCCTGCTTGCCGCTGCCGCCAAGTACAAGGACGAGCCTTGCTGTGCACTGGTCGGTCCGGATGGTGCGGGTCATTTCGTCAAGACGATCCACAATGGCATCGAATATGCCGACATGCAGATGATCGCCGAAATCTACGGCATCCTGCGCGACGGTCTCGGACTTTCCGCTCCAGCCATCGGCGATGTGTTCGAGAAGTGGAACGAAGGTCCGCTCAACTCCTATCTGATCGAAATCACGGCCAAGGTGCTGAAGGCGACCGACCCGGAAACCGGCAAGGCAATGGTCGATGTAATTCTCGACGAAGCTGGTCAGAAGGGCACGGGCCGCTGGGCAGCCATTGAAGCGCAGATGCTCGGTGTTCCGGCAACGGCAATCGAAGCCGCTGTTGCCGCCCGTTCGCTTTCCTCGCTGAAGGCCACGCGTGAGCTTGCCGCGAAAGCCTATAAACCGGGTTCGCGCAGCCTCGACATTTCCGATCAGGCGAAATTCCTCTCCGATCTGGAGCATGGCCTGCTGGCTGGCAAGATCGCCGCCTATGCCCAAGGCTTCGCGGTGATGGAAGCCGCCTCGCAGGAGCATGGCTGGAACATTCCGCTTGCCGAAACGGCGCGCATCTGGCGCGCAGGCTGCATCATTCGTTCGCAGCTTCTGGACGATATCGCCCATGCCTTCGAAGACAGCGAAAGCCGCAACCTGCTGCTCGCACCTGCGTTTGTCGACCGCATGAGCAAGGCTTCCAAGGGCCTTCGCCAGATCGTCGCCAAGGCGGCGCTCGCTGGCCTGCCTCTGCCTGCACTGGGCTCGGCGCTCAGCTATTTCGACAGCTTCACGCAGCCGCTCGGCACGGCCAATCTCATTCAGGGCCAGCGCGATTTCTTCGGTTCGCACGGCTTCAAGCGTATCGACAAGGATGGTGATTTCCACTGTCCCTGGGGCGAATAAAATTCGCTGTAATTGAAAAAGCCGCCCATCGGGCGGCTTTTTTATTTTAATCCGCCAGCACGAGCAGGTCATGCGAGGCGAAATGCACCGTCACCTTGTCGCCGCGCTGCGGTGGAGGCTGGGTCGGGTCGTTGAACGTGTCAAACGACAGGCGGTTCTTGCCAAGCGCCACACGCGTGCGGATGACGGAGCCGAGGAAGTGCACGTCCTCAATGGTCGCATCCAGTGAGGTATCGTGGCTCTTGCGAGCTTCGAGGCTGACAGCTTCCGGGCGCAAGGCGAGCGTCAGCGGCTTTCCCTTCGGATGATGGTCGAGCTTTTCCTGCACGGTGATGGTGCGGCCGTCGAGATCGATGCTGTTCTTGCCGGGTTCGCTGACCGAGGCTTCCAGCATGTTGAGCGTGCCGACGAAGGATGCCACGAAGCGCGAGGCCGGGCGGTTATAGATGTCGAAGGGCGAGCCGATCTGGTCGGCGCGACCTTCATGCATGACCACGATGCGGTCGGAGATCGACAGCGCTTCCTCCTGATCGTGGGTGACGAAGACCGTCGTAATGCCAAGCTTCTGCTGGATGGCGCGGATTTCTTCGCGCAAGGATATGCGGATTTTCGCATCCAGCGCCGATAGCGGCTCGTCGAGCAGAAGAACCTGCGGCTTGGTTGCAAGCGCGCGGGCCAGTGCCACGCGCTGCTGCTGGCCGCCCGACATCTGATAGGGATAACGGTCCGCCAGATGATCGAGGCGGATAAGGCCGAGCATTTCCTTTACGGTGGCGTCGATTTCCGCCTTCGGCTTTCCGGCAACGCGCAGGCCGAATGACACGTTCTGCGCCACCGTCATATTGGGAAACAGCGCATAGGCCTGAAACACCATGCCGATATTGCGCTGGTTGGGCTTCAGGTCGACCACATCCTTGCCATTGATTTCGATGGCACCGCTGTCGGGCATCTCGAAACCGGCGATCATGCGGAGAACAGTTGTCTTTCCGCAGCCCGATGGACCGAGAAAGGAGACGAACTCGCCCTTTTCCACTGCGAGGTTGAAATCGTGGACGACGGTATTGGCGCCGAAGCTCTTTTTCAGGTTTTTGATATTGAGAAAAGCCATGAATGTTACCCGGCGGTTGTCTTGAATTTATTGAGGCGCGAGACGAGCTGCAGCATGATGATGCTGAGCCACGTTATGCCGAACGAAATGATTGCCAGCGCTGACGGTTCGTAGGCGCGGTTTGCACCAACCAACTGCAGGTAAGGACCAAAGGCCGGACGGTTCAGAAGCGAGGCCAGCGTGAATTCGCCGATGACGATGGCGAATGTTATGAAGGCACCGCTCATCACGCCGGAAATCACGTTCGGGAAGATCACCTTGAACATGATACGGCCCCAGCCCGCGCCGAGGCTTTGTGCGGCTTCCGTCAGCGTATTGACGTCGATGGTGCGCATCGCCGTATCAACAGCGCGGTACATATAGGGCAGCGACAGCGTCATATAGCCGAACATCAAAAGCACGTCCGTTGCCCGCGTCGATGCTGTAAATGGCAGCCACGACGACGAATTATAGATGCGCAGATAACCGAATACGATGACGATGGCCGGAATAACCAGCGGCATCAGCGTGATGAACTCCATCACCGGGCGCAACTGCGGCAGGCGCAGGCGCACCCAATAGGCGGTTGGTACAACCAGCAGCACACCGAAAACGATGGTCAGCAGGCCAAGCAGGATCGAATAGCCGAAGGTTGCCTGAAAATTCGGATCGGAGAACACGACCCGATAGGCATCGAAGGAATATTCGCCGCGCCGCATGCGCAGCGAGAATTCGAATGTGCCGATCAGGGGCACGAGGAAGTAGATGGCGCCAATCAGGAAGGCGATCCAGGCACCGATCTTCTGGAGGTTTATGCCTTTCTTTTTCATCGTTGCCACCTCTCGGCGCGAATGCGCAGCCAGATATAGATGAGGTTGGAAACACCCGTAATGACAATCATGCCAAGTGCCAGTGCGTAGCCGAGGTTCTGGTTATGCAGAACGTCGCCGCGGATCTGGGCATAGAGCAGGATAGGCACGATGTTGAGCGAGGAGCCCGTCAATGCGTAGGCCGTTGCAATCGCCCCGAAGGCATTGGCGAACAGCAGAAGCGTCGTGCCGAGCAGGCTTGGCCACAGGATCGGAAAAGCCACCATGCGCCAATATTGTGCATTGGTTGCGCCGAGGATCGAGGACGCCTCGCGCCATTCCTTCTTCAGGCCGTCGAGCGCGGGCGTCAGGATTAGCACCATCAGCGGTATCTGGAAGAACAGATAGGTCAGCGTCAGGCCGAAGAAGGAGAGCAGGTTGAAACCTGTCGAATAAAGATTGAAACCGAACCACTCCCTGAGAAGGATCGTCACAAAGCCGGTTCGTCCCAGTGTCGCCAGAAAGGCGAAAGCAAGCGGTACACCCGCAAAGTTCGACGCCACACCGGAAAAGGTCAATACCGTCGGACGCAGCCATGATGGCAGGTTGCCGAGAACCACCGCCCAGGCCAGAAAGAAGCCGATGATCGCGCCGCCTATGGCCGATGCGAGGCTGACCTTGATCGATATCCAGTAGGCGCTCATGATTTGCGGCTGGAACAGATCGTGGATGTTCTGAAGCGTGAAGTTTCCGGCCGGGTCCTGAAATGCACCGATGATGAGATACATCGTCGGCCAGATCAGAAACAAAATGGCGAAGATGAAAAATGGTGTCACGCCAAGCCATGACAACGGAAGCTGGCGCTTGCGCACTCCGCTGGGGGATGATGTTTCGGCTATTGAACTCATGCGTTCTTTCTTTAGACCGGTTCCCGCCAGAACGGAACTGACAGACCCGTTCCGACTTTTTGTTTTTATTTTTGCGATCAGCAGGCTGCCATTCGCCCCTGCCGGAGATAACTAGAGCATTTCCTGTTTTGATTGAATCATTGAAAATGCTCTATCCATTTGTTTTTACGCGCATCTTTCGAACTGCGCATCCTGTTTGCCAAAGAGCGTGGCGCTGTTTGGAAAAGAGGACCGGCGACACAGATGAAAGCCGCTTTGGTATCGCGCCGACCGTGTAAGGCCGACGCGATATGTGTTCGATGCGACAGGCGCGCTTACTGTACGTTTGCGCCCACGACACTGTCCCATTCCTTGGTGATCGTGGTCTGTGCGGCCTCGATCTGTTCCAGGGTCGGGAAGATAGCCTTTTCATAGGCTTCTGCCGGTGGCAGTTTGTCGAGCAGTTCCTGCGGGATCTTGCCAGCCTTCGCCATTGCATTGAAGCGGATCGGGTGGCAGTAGCCCTTCAGATAGCCGAGCTGGCCTTCATCCGAATAGATATGTTCCATCCACAGCTTCGCAGCATTTGGATGCGGTGCGTAGGCGCTGATTGCCTGAACATAGACACCAGCGATAACGCCGGACTTCGGAATGATGGTTTCGACTTCCGGATTGCCCTTGAGCGTGTCGCGGTCGGCGAGCGCGTTGTAGTCCCAGCGGATGACGATCGGGGTCGAGCCCTGTGCCAGCGAGGCGGCCTTGCCGATGACCGGAACGAAATTGCCGTTGGCATTCAGTTCCTTGTAGAATTCAAGGCCCTTCTTGCCGGCAGCTTCACCCGGCTCTGCGCCGCGGGCGATACCGGCGGCATGAACGCCGAGGATAGCCTGTGCGGAAACGCGCGGGTCACCTGCAAGCGCAACGGAGTTGGCGTAGTCGCTCTTGAGGAGGTCTTCCCAGTCCTGAGGGGCGTCCTTGACGATGTCCTTGTTCACTTCGAATGCGAGAACACCGTAATAATCGCCGTACCAGTAGCCTTCGGCATCCTTGGCGCTGTCCGGAATTTCGTCCCAGGTTGCGACCTTGTAAGGCTGGATGAGGCCATCTTTCTTGGCCGAAGCGCCGAACGCAAAGCCGACGTCGATGACGTCAGGAGCCTGCGGCCCCTTGTTGTCCTTGTTGGCCTTGATGGCTTCGACTTCATCGCCCGAACCGGCGTCCGGGTTCAGTTCGTTGACCTTGAGGCCATACTTGTCCTTGAAGCTCTGGATGATTTCGCCATAGCCGCACCAGTCATGCGGGAGTGCGATGGTGGTCAGTTCGCCTTCTGCCTTGGCTGCTGCGATCAGTTCGGCTGACGGTTCGGCAGCGGCGATGGAAACCCCGGCAACGGCGATTGCCGTCGAAAGCGACAGCAGACGCGCTGTGTAAGCAAGCATTGTTTGACTCCCCTGTTTAAGGTCCGGCGAACGCCCCCGGTCGATTCCGGTGCTCGCGCATTCCCGATACCCGCCCTAGATGACGGTTGGATGACAGTTTGTGGCTTGTCACAAACTGTCAGCGCTGGAAAGTGAAACACGTTTTCAGGGACTTAGCAATTCATCCGTTTGCGGGAACAGCATTTTTATGACAGGAAATGTGACAGGAAATTCACCACTGTCATAATTCTGCGAGAGGCTTTTCCCTACGCGACAAGGGTTTGTCCCAGCGCGGCATCAATGCCGGATATTGAGGATAAACGAAAATTTTCGAAAGACGAGTGAACCTTCACGGGTTTCGTATGAAGCTGGAGGATGGGGAGCTTAATGCCCCCCATCGCCACCGGCGACCTGCTTCGGTTTGCGCAGCATGATGGCGCAGACGGCAAGCGAGCAAAACATCATCGTGAGAATGAAGAACACGTCGATGAAGGACAGCAGGGTCGCCTGCTGGCGCACCATGCCGGAAAGTTTCGAAATGGCGATTGTCGCGCCATCCATACCAGCAGCGTTGTACTTCGCCGTCAGATTGGCGACCATCTTGTCAGCTTCGGCATTGCCCCAGCGAACATGCTCGGCCAAACGCTCGTAATGCATGTCGCCACGGCGGGTCAGGATCGTGTTGATAACGGCAAGACCGACAGCGCCGCCCAGATTACGGGTCAGGTTGAATAGGCCGGATGCGTTTTTCAACAGAGAAGGCGGAAGCGTGCCGAGCGCGAGATTGTTGATCGGCACCATGCAGAGCATCAGCGAACAGCCACGCAGGATTTGCGGCAGCAGCAGTTCGTAGAAATCCCAGTCTGCGGTAAGGCCAGTCACCATCCAGGTGCCTGCCGCAAAGCCGAGGAAGCCGATCATCATCATGAGGCGCGGGTCCATCCTGTTGGACAGGAAACCGGCAACCGGCGCGGTGAAGAACATGGCAAGACCGCTGACAAAGAGCGCTTCGCCGATCATGAGGGCGTCATAACCGCGAACGCTGCTCAGATAGAGCGGATAGAGATAGGTAAGGCCGTAGAGGCCGACGCCCATCACGAAGGAGAACAGCGAGCCGAACGCGAAATTGACATTCTTGAAAGCGCGCAAGTCCACGATGGGCTGCTCCGCCGTAAACGCTCGGTAGAAAAAGACGATGCCGCCGACGGTCATGACGATGGAAAGGAAGAAGATCGCGTCATCCTGCAGCCAGTCGTTGCGCGGACCTTCTTCCAGAACATATTCCATCGAGCCGAGAAATGCGGCCATGCCGATGAGACCCCACCAGTCGAACTTGCTGAGAAGCGAACTGTCGCCCTCGTCGAAGTCGATCAGGTTCCATGCGGCGATGGTGACGAGAATGCCGGGGCCGACATTGACCAGAAACAGCCAGTGCCAGGAGAAGGCGTGACTGAGATAGCCACCGACCGTCGGGCCGATTGTGGGCGCGAGCGTTGCGACCAGACCGATCATCGGCGAGACGATCGAGCGCTTGGATGGCGGGAAAATAGTGAAGG
This sequence comes from Ochrobactrum sp. A-1, assembly GCF_022488005.1. NCBI lineage: Bacteria > Pseudomonadati > Pseudomonadota > Alphaproteobacteria > Hyphomicrobiales > Brucellaceae > Ochrobactrum > Ochrobactrum sp. A-1. The sequence goes on along the minus strand of NZ_JAKVQC010000007.1, from coordinate 1,154,598 downwards.
CAGCCGCGAACACACTGGGGATCATGCCACCGCCGATAAAACCCTGAATGGCGCGGTAGACGATCATCTGCTCGATGTTCGTCGCCGTTGCACAGAGCATGCTGGCGAGGGTGAAACCCGCAGCTGAAATCGTGAAGAGCACGCGCGTCGACAACAGTCGCCCAAGGAAGCCCGAGAGCGGAATCATGATGACTTCCGCGATCAGGTAGGACGTCTGAACCCATGAGATCTCGTCAGAACTGGCGCTTAGACCCGCCTGGATTTCGGCCAGCGATGCCGAGACGATCTGGATGTCCAGGATCGCCATGAACATGCCGAACACCATGGCCAGAAAGGCAACGGCCTTCTTCGGGTCAATGCGGTCATCTGCCGGGGTCATGGACCCCATTGTCGTATCTGCGGCCATGACGGCGCACTCCGGAATGGAAGAGAAAGGCGGCGCGAAACCCGTTTCGCCGCGCCGCCATCTGTTATTTCAAATCAACCCGCAGGTTCGGTCAGTTGGCCTTCTCGTCAGGCGCAGTGCGCGTATCGATATCGACCACGACACTTAGGCCCGCGCGGATCTTGCCGGATTCCAGCGCTTCCTTCGGGATCATGATGCGAACAGGAACGCGCTGCACGATCTTGGTGAAGTTGCCAGTCGCATTTTCCGGCGGCAACAGCGAGAACACTGCGCCCGAGGCCGGAGCGATGGACGCGACCTTGCCGTCGAACTTGGTGCCGTCGATTGCATCGACATAGATATGCGCGGTTTCGCCGGTCTTGATCTTTGCGAGCTGCGTTTCCTTGAAGTTCGCATCGATATAAAGCTCATTGACCGGAACAAGTGCGGCGATCTTCTGGCCGGGCGAAACAAGATCACCTTTCTTGCCTGCGAGATTGCCGATCACACCGTCAAACGGCGCGCGCAGCGTCGTGAAGGACAGATCGCGTGCGGCTTTGTCACGGGCAAGTTCCAGCGATTTCATCGTGCTTTCGGCTTCGCTATACTGGGCGTTGAGCACTTCGATATTGGCCTTGGCGGAAGCGATCTGCGCATCGCCACCGGCGACCTTGGCGCGGGCCTGGTCCAGCGAGGACTGGGCGGTGTCGAGTTCGGCCTGCGCGACAAACCGTGTTTCATGCAGCTTCTGTACGCGTGCAATCGTGTTCTGTGCATTGGTCAGAACTGCGGTTGCGGCCTGCTTGTCGGCATTTGCCTGCTGGAGCACGGCCTGTGCCGCATCGGTTTCCGCCTTGATGCGAATGAGGGTCTGCTTCTGGGTCGCCAGTTTGGCTTCTGCTTCATCGAGTGCGATCTTGTAGTCGCCCGCATCGAGCTGGAAGATCACGTCGCCAGCCTTGACCTGCTGGTTGGCAACCACCGGGATATTCTCGATGTAACCGGTAACCTTCGGTGCGATGGACGCGATGTCGCCCTGAACATAAGCGTCGTCGGTCGAAACCATGAAACGTCCGACCGTCCACCAGTCATAGGCGAACCAGAGGCCACCGGCGACCGCGACCGCCAGAATGCCGGGAAACAGGACACGCTTGCCGAAGCCCTTCTTCTTGCCGCCCTTGGCGGTTACGCCAGTTTCCGCGGGCGCGGCTTCCTGTGGGTTCGGTACGGTATGGGGCTGCGATCTCTCGTTCAAAGGCGCCTCATTCGTCGCCGGCTGGGTTGCCGAGGCGAAGTTCTTGGCGTTCGGGAACGGATGAATATCGGCCTTATCAACGGACTTCGGGGCGGACATAGGGGAAACTTTCTGCACATCCTTCGGATTGAACCGCTCGGTTCGATGTTGACATAAATCAATAAGATGCGCATATCAAGAGGATATCGAACCGCTTGGTTCGAAAAAAGTTAAGAGTCTTGTGAAATGAAACCCGATCGCAACGCCCAAGGAACAACCGATACGATGATGCATGACCGCAACCGGCATGATGAGAAAAGCGTCAGCCGACCCGGTGAGGGCAAATCGTCCGGTTCCGAAACGGAATGCGGTCGCACACGGCTCGGCGCCGGTCAGGATCCTGCGAAACGCCGCCAAATCCTTGAAGGCGCTCAGGATGTGTTCCTGCGTATGGGGTTCGATGCAGCCAGCATGAACGACATCACGCGCGAGGCTGGTGTCTCAAAGGGCACGATCTACGTCTACTTCAACAGCAAGGAAGACCTGTTTGTAGCTCTTTGCGAACATTATCGCGATACAATGTTTCGTGAACTCATCGAAAAACTCGACAAGGGTTTCAATTCACGTCAGGAGCTGACCGATTTCGGCATTGCATTGGTGACGCTGATAACCTCATCGACGGCAGTGCGGGCACAGCGCATCGTTCTGGGCGTCAGCGAGCGCAAGCCGGAGCTTGCAGCCCGTTTCTACGAGCGCGGGCCGAAGCGCAGCCTCGTTCTTATGGCCGATTATCTCAAGGAGATGATCGAGCGGGGGGAGCTGGAGCCTTTCGATCCTGAAAAGATGGCCTATCAGCTTTCTGATCTGTTCTTGTCCGGCTTGTATAGGCCCCGTCTGTTTGGCGCATTGTCCGAGCCCCCATCGGCGGAAACGATTCGCAAGAATGTTGAACTCGCGATAGATTTTTTCTATCGCGCTTATGGTCGAAATCAGCGAAGTGTTCAGAAAGAGAACAGTTGATTTTTGTGAATCGGCTTAGCGAAGTTTATTTCGCTGTTTGACTTATAAATTTCCCAAGAGAGCCTTAATTTTTGCACCGTTCTTGTGTGTAATGGTTTGCAATCCATTAATTGCGGGTTGTCAGAGACCCCATTTTTTATGTCACTTATAAATGATTGAAAAGCTCTAGGGCTACGATTCGCTGATATTCCAAATACAGTAACGAGTACCCCTCGGGCTTGAGTACCAAGGATATTATAGAAATGACACTCGATCTCATTCATTTTCCGAATTTTAAAAAGACCTTCTTTGGAACGGCCTTCCAAAGCGACACACTGGCTCTCCTGACGCGAATTCGCGATGAGATCGGTTGCCGCCATATCATGCACACCTATCGCGGACGTATGGGCGATTGCGCGAAAACGAACTCCTCCGACCTCACGGTTGTGATGACTGTGCCGACTAATTGGGCTGCGCGCTATTCCACGAAGAACTATTTCGTCGTCGATCCAATCTTTCAGGAAGATGCGCCTTATTTTCAAAACGATGCCAGCGGTATTGTTCGCGACCTTCAGGCGGATGCCAGTGAATGTCCGGCTATTGCGGAAATGTTGCAGGACGCCGAGAAGCATGGCCTTGGCAATATTTTCATAGCGGTTTCTGCCCGCAGCCAGAAAGGTGCTGTCGGCTGCTCCCTGTTCAGCTTCGAGATCAGCCCCGATGAGGATCGCGAACAGTTCGTGGCCAAGCTGCGTCCGCGCCTGTTGAGCTTGTCCGGGATCATTCATTCAGCCCTGTGCGGCTGCAAGGATGTCGGGACGGTGGCCAGCCTACTGACGCCGCGTGAAGTCGATTGCCTGCGCTGGGCGGCGAATGGCAAGACAGATGGAGAGATTGCGGAAATCCTGAGCATCGCGCGCTGGACCGTCGTGACCTATCTCCAGAATGCGAAGATCAAGCTCAATTGCTCCAATCGTACTTCAGCGGTGGCGACGGCGCTGTCGCTCGGCATCATCGAAATGCCTGAAGTGAACCATCTGGTTTAATGCCAACTGCAACATGCAAATGACAACGACACCGGATGCTTCGGGCATCTGGTGATCGACTGTTTATTTTTCGGCAAACCGCTTCGCGGTTTGGCGGAAAATGCTTCAGGCCCGTTTTCTCAGCGGCAGGCGCGCGGCGTCAAATGCGTTGGCGAGCCTGGCCGTATTCTTCGCCGGGTCTTCGTCGGCATCCTCGAAGGCGATATGGTTCAGCTCCACACCAGCCGTCTTGTCGGTCAGCGTCAGGCGGAAATAGGCATAGACACCCTGATTGCGGAACTCCATGTCGAGCACGATGGCAGGTAGTGATTGCCAGTCACAATGATATTCGCCGCCATGGCCAAGTTCCAGCGTGCCGGGGAAGAAGTAAAGCTCGGTGGCCGAACTGACGATATCGGCGATATTGGCGAAAAGCTCGCAGCGTATGAAGGCAATGTAATCCGCCGGATCGACCAGGCGAAGATCGGTTGCGACCTCGCGCAGGTTCTGGGCAATGATCGCCTCGCGTTCGTTCGAGAATTGCAGGCTCTTCATAGTTTCACCACCGATCTGGGGGAACAGGCTGTCACTGTTCTGAAATATATAAATATCATGGCCATCTATCAATGTATCGCATGCCGCGTATTGATGACCCGGATAAGCTCGGCCACCGCCTTGTAGAATTCGGGTGCGATCATCTGGTCGACATTGACCTGTTTATAGAGCGCGCGGGCTAGCGGAACGTCCTCGAATATCGGGATGGAGTGCTGTGCTGCTATTTCTCTGATCTTCAATGCGATGAGATCCTGTCCCTTTGCAACGACAATCGGGGCCGCGTCCTGATCGGGCTTGTAACGCAGTGCTACGGAAAAATGAGTCGGATTTGCGACGATCAGCGTTGCCGTCGGAACAGTGTTGATCATGCGGCGGCGGGCGCGGTCGCGGCCAAGCGAACGCAGGCGCGATTTGACCAGCGGGTCACCTTCCGACTGCTTCAGCTCGTCCTTTACCTCCTGTCGCGTCATGCGCAGTTCCTGCCGCCAGTGAATGCGTGACCACGCAAGATCGAATGCCGCAATTGCGGTAATGGCCAGCACATTGGCGACGAGCAGACGCACCATGTTCTCGCGCAGAAATTCCGGCAAGGCTCTCGGGTCGGAAGCGACGGCATCGGTAAACAGGCTGTTGCCGTTGAAGAAAACGATAAAGACGATGACACTCGCGGCCAGAAACTTTGCCAGAGATTTGAGAAACTCGACCTGACCGGCGCGCCCGAAAATCCGCTGCCAGCCCTTGAGCGGGGATATGCGCGATGCCTGCGGGCGGATGCGTTCGCCAACGAAGCGCGGCGCATTCTGGAATGCGGAGGCCGCAATACCGGCAAGCGGGATGATGATGAAAACCGGCACCAGCGCTGCGCCGACAGCCAGCGCCAGCACACCGAACAGACGGCTTGCATCTTCCGCGCTGTTGAGGAGCCAGTCTTCGGGACGGTCGATCAGCTCGCGCAGGAAGACAGCCAGCTTCGTGGTGGCAGGTCCCGCGACAAAGACTGCGATAATCAGAAAGGAAGCGATACCGGCGAGGATCGGCGTTTCGCGGGAGAAGGGCATGTTGCCCTTTTCCAAGGCGTCGCGGATCTTCTGCTCGGTGGCTTCTTCTGTTTTGCTTTCCTTGTCAGCATCATCTGCCATGGGTCACACGAAATCAGGACGAAGCTTCGCTTGCGTCGAGGGTGATGATACCGCGCTCGGAAAGATCGATGGCGATACGGGCTATCGTGCGGCGCGCATCGGCAATGTTCTGCGCGGTTATGTTGCCCTGCTCGGCGCCAAGCTCGGTTTCCACCATGCGGCGGCCACGGGTCGAGAGCGACGAGAGAACAAGTTCCTGAAGTCTTGCATCGGCTCCGCGCAACGCGGTGGCGATCTGTTCCGTCTGCACTTCATCGAAGAGCAGCAGGCGCGCGCGTTGCGACAGGCGCTCGATGTCTTCAAAGGTGAAGAGCTTGGCCTTGATGCGGTTGAGATCGTCGCGGTTGAGATCTTCAAGGCTCGCCATGAGTTCTTCCATCTCGCTTCTGTCGAGCTGGTTGAAGATGTTGGCGATCTGGCCGTGATGAGCCTTGACCGGTCCGGAATCGCTGCGGCCAAGAAGATCGCGCCGCAGCACGTCTTCGAGAAGTTCCGCAGCCGCTGGCGCCACATTGCCGATATGGAGCGAGCGCTGCACGACGGCATTGCGCAGTTGCGGCGGCAGGACGACGAACAGCCGGGCCGCAAGATCGGAAGGCAGCTTCGACACGATATAGGCGATGATCTGCGGATGCTGGTCCGTCAGATAGGCCTGCAGGCTTTCCACCGGCAGGCGTCCAAGCTGCACCCAGACCGATTCCTGAACGAGCTGTGGCTGGACGCGGTCTTCCAGAACTGCATCGACTTCTTCCTGCGGCAGAGCCTCCCGCAACAGGCCTTCAAAGCGTTGGGCGGCTTCTGAAACCGGCGCGCCTTCGGCAAAGGAATCCTCGAACTGCTTGACGAGCTGTTCGAAATCAAGCGGCGAAATCGGTTCCAGCGTGCGGGCATGACCGGCAAGCTTGCGCAGGTCCTCGGCATTGAAATGCTTCAGGAGACGTGCGGCGGCAGGCCGTCCGATTGCAACGAGGATCGCCGCCGCCTTTTGCGGGCCGGTCAGCGTATCGACGAGGCCGGTAGCGGTACCTTCAATATCTTCCGCGAGGGCTTGCTGTTCATGGTCGGCCATGGTCACGTCCGTTACTTGCCGATGATTTCGGTGAGGCTGACACCGAAACGCGAGGAATCATCTTCAAGGACGATCACTTCGCCACGGGCGATGACGCGGCCATTGACCACGATATCGACCGGATCACCGATCTGCTTGTCGAGCGTGATGACCGCACCGCGACCGAGCTTCATCAGATTGGCAACCGGCATGGTCGTGCCGCCAAGAACAACTTGAACATCCACGGGAATGCCCATGATGAGTTCGAGATTTGGCTTGGATGGGCCCTTCTGTGTGCTGCGCGGCTTTTCTTCGCGCAGTTCCTCAATGGCTTCGTCCAGTTCCTGCTGCATGTTCTTGTCCTTGTTGTCAGCGCTCATGCCTGCCCCGCAAGTTCGACGGTAGCTTTACGAACCGCGCGACGCACGAAAACGGGTAGCGCGTTCTTTTCCTTCGGGAGCGATTGTTCGGTGGCGGTCGCGATTTTTTCTTGTGCTCGTGGCGTGCTGTCGGCGACGTTGCGCGCATGGCGGATATCGCGGGTCAGCGCCTTGCGCAGCCTGTTCAGTTCTTCGATAGCCTCGTCCATTTCTCGGCGCACGCGCTGCGTTTCGGCAAGACGGGCTTCAAGCTTGTTGTTTTCGTCCGCCAAAGCAGTGCCAAGATCGGTGCGTTCGCTCTGGATCGCGTTGACGGCGCGCTCCAAACCGTTGGAGGCAGCTGCAATGCGCAGCGCCAGCACCTTGCCAAGCTTGATCGTCTCGTTGGCCTTGCGGCCAACCACGATGAGCGCGGCAAGCGAGGCAAGAGCCATCAATGTGGAAAGCACGTTAGCCAGCAACAAGCTCATCGATGAAATCCTCTTCCTGATTGACCGGGTCGCCGACCTTGACTGTGAAATGAATGCCCGATTTTCCGAGCGTGCACTTGAAAAGCTGCTGATCGCCGGCGCGCAGGCGTACCTGTTCCATGGCGTCGGTGGGCAGTTTGAGAACCTGACCGATTTCCAGCATCGACAATGCGTCCAGCGTCATCGATCCCTGTTGGATGAAAGCTTCGAGTTCGATGCGCGCACGGCTGACTTCCTGCCGCATCTTCTTCGCCCAGCTCGGATCGGTCTGGTTCATCGGGCGGCGCAAAAAGGCTGCCACGGCATCCTGCATCGGCTTGTGCGTGCTGCGGGGCAGAAGCAGGTGCACCTGGCCGGTTTTACCCGCGGCAGTAACATCGATGCGGCAGGCGAAAAGGCGCGAGCGCTCGAAATTCTCACGGTCGAATTCGGCTGTGTCGGTGCATTCACCGGCGGCAAAAAGCGCCTGTCCGCTCGCCTGTCCGCTTCCGGCAAAAACCTGATCAAGCGAACCGGCGAGATGACCGGCAAGAAGAGCGGAAATCTTTTGTTCCAGCATGCCGAAAGGCCGGTCCTCATCGACAGAGCCGACATTGCCCATATTACCTTGGGCGCCATACATGGCTTCGATCACTGAGAAAACGAGCGTCGCATCGGCGGTGAGATAAAGTGTGCTGCCCCAACGCTCGGCCTTCAGAGGTGCGATGATCGCCGCCTTGTCGAGAATATCGGCAAAGGCAGCATCGTCGGTGCTTTCCACCTGACCTGCCTCGACGTCGAATGCGGCAGCGCAGCCATGTTTCAGCCGGTCACAGAAATGCGTTGAGGCATCCTTGAATACATGGGCAAGCGATTTCAGGTCGTCGCCCGAAAGGCCCGCTGCCCGCAGCAGGTTCTCGGCCAGAACATCATTTTTGCGGTTTTGCCCCAATGTGGCAGTTTCAGGGGTTGTCATCTTACGCTGCCTGCTGGGTCGGCGCGCTCGCCATGGTTTCCTGTTCGACCACATCGATGGTCGGACGATCATAGGCGGAGATGGTCTTGCGGCCATATTCCACGGCGATCTGCGGCAGGGAGCCGTTCATATAGGCGAGAAGCGTCTGCTTCACGACGATGTAGAGGCGATTGTTCTTTTCGCGGGTCGATTTGATCTTGGCTGCGATCGGGCCGACAACGCCATAAGAGAAGAAGATACCGGCAAAGGTGCCGACAAGGGCGGCGCCGATCAGATGGCCCAACACTTCCGGCGACTGGTCGAGTGCGCCCATGGCCTTGATGACGCCCAGCACGGCGGCAACGATGCCAAGTGCGGGCAGGGCTTCGGAAATGCTGACCATTGCGTGGTAGGGCTTGAGCTTGTCACGGGCGATGGTGTGGATTTCCTCGTCCATCAGCGCCTCGATTTCATGTGAGCGCACATTGCCGACGATGATGAGACGGCAATAATCGCAGATGAAATTGGTGAGGTCCTCTTTCTTCAATACGCTCGGATAGGCCTGAAAGATCGACGATTCCTTCGGATTGTCGATGTGGACTTCCACTTCGTTGCGCGATTTGGCGCGCAGCTCGCGCATCAGGCTGTAGAGCACGCCCAGAACATCGAGATAGTCACGCTGCTTCGGGACCGCGTTGCTGAATGCTTCCATGCAGGCGCGGCCCGTGTCTTTCACGAGCGAGAAAGGGTTGGCAATGAAGAAGGTCCCGAGTGCGGCACCCAGAATGATGACGAATTCCCAGGGCTGGATGAGCACGCTGACATGTCCGCCCATGGCGATAAAGCCGCCCAGCATACAGCCCAGTGTGATGACAAGACCGACAATAATGCCCAATGCTCGAGACTCCCGCGTACATTCTGTTTGTCTGGAACCTAAGCACCGCGGCTTGCGCGAACCTTGTCTGTAGCGCGCAGATAAAATCAGCTTCGGACAAGCTTGGTCTTTCATAAAGGATTGAAATACCGGAAGGGGGTCATGCGCATGGTCGATACGATGACGAGTTATCGCCTGATCGCGGCGGATATGACGCGGTCGTTGCAGCGTGTTGCGAAGGAACCATTGGTGGAGCGGGAAACCGCCTACTACAAGGAGAATATCGGCAAGGTGAAGTCCATTGATGATTTCATGGCCGATAGCCGTCTTTATAATTACGCGATGAAGGCGTTTGGTCTGGAAGACATGGCCTTCGCCAAGGCGTTCGTCCGCAAGATATTGACCGAGGGCGTCACGAGCGACGATGCCATGGCGAACAAGCTGACCGACAAGCGCTATAAGGAATTTGCGACCGTCTTCGATTTCGCAGGCAAGGGCGCGGAAGCGACTGAGAGCACTGCGGCGCAGCAAGGTGTCGTGGACAAATATCTTCGTCAGACGCTGGAAACGGAAGCCGGAAGCCAGAATGAAGGCGTGCGGCTGGCACTTTATTTTGCACGCAAGGCGCCGACCATCACCAATGCCTATGAAATCCTTGGCGACAAGGCGCTAGTGTCGATGATCCAGACGACCTTCGGCTGGCCATCCAGCATATCCAATGCCGATATCGACAAGCAGGCGAAGATGATCGAGGACAAGATCGACTTCACCAAGATGTCCGATCCCGAATATGTCTCGAAGCTCATTTCGCGCTTCACCGCCATGTATGAGATGAACAATCCAACGGCGAGCAGCCCGGCGTCGATTGCGTCCCTGCTTCTGGGCGGAACGTCTTCCGTCGGCATTTCGATGGATATCCTGAGCACCTTGCAGAATTTCAAGCCGGGCGGGCGTTAGGCGATGCAAAGCAATTCGATCTATGTCGGGCTTTCGTCGCTCATCACGCTGGAACGGCGGATGGACGCGATTGCCCATAATGTCGCCAATGTCTCAACCGTCGGTTTCCGTGGAGAAGGCACCAAGTTCGACACCATCGTTTCGAACAAGGCCAGTGACGATGTCAGTTTTGCCACTGCGGGCAAGAGCTTCATCCGTACCGAAGCAGGCCCGATGATCAAGACCGACAATCCGCTGGACGTTGCGGTCAAGGGCGATGTCTGGATGTCGGTCACGACACCGCAGGGACAGATCTACACCCGCGACGGGCGCATGAACATGCTGCCGACGGGCGATCTCGTTTCTATTACCGGCCATCCGGTTCTCGATGTCGGCGGTGCGCCCATCGTGCTCAATCCAGGTGGTGGTGCGCCGAAGATTTCGAGCGACGGTGCGATCTATCAGAACGGTGCGCAGGTCGGCTCCATCGGCCTCTTCACGATTCCCGCCGATGCCGACCTGACCTATGCCGGTACGTCCGGTGTGATCCCGAACAAGCCTGCCCAGCCGGTGGTCGATGACAACAGTGTGGGCGTCGTGCAAGGCATGATCGAGGGTTCGAATGTCGATGCCATGACGGAGATGACCCGCCTTATCAGCGTCAGCCGCGCCTTCGAACAGGTCAATAATCTGCTGTCGCAGCAGGAAAGCACTGTCTCTGAAGCCATCAAGACCTTGGGCTCCAGAAACGGATGACGCCTGATCTGCCGCTCTCTCGTCTGGCCGCTTTTGCCCGTCAGCAATCGGTGGCGCCAAAACCGCTGACCGGTATCGGCGGAACGGTGAGCGACGTGTCGCGCTCGGCCATTGCCGTGCGCGGGCTTTCGCGTGATGCGCGTTTGGGCGATGCGGTGGCGATCCATGCGCAAGGCGGCCAGAGCCTTGCCGAAATCATCCGGGTGGCTGACACACAGGTGCTGGTGAAGCCCTTCGATGACCGCATCATTCCCTCGCTTGGCGCTGCGGTTTTCGAGGAAGGGCTGCTCAGCATCCGCCCGGCACCGGAATGGCGCGGGCGTGTCATCAATGCGCTTGGCGATGCGGTTGACGGAAAGGGCGTGTTGCAACCCGGCACCCGGCCGATGGCATCCGAGAACCTGGCGCCCGCAGCCCTGCGTCGTGGGCGTGTCGACAAGGGCTTGCGCACCGGCGTCAATGTCATCGATATTTTCACGCCGCTTTGCTTTGGCCAGCGTATCGGCATCTTTGCAGGCTCTGGTGTCGGCAAGTCGACGCTGCTTGCCATGATGACGCGTGCGGCGGATTTCGACACGGTGGTGCTGGCGCTGACCGGCGAGCGTGGACGTGAAGTGCGCGAGATGCTGGAAGAGACAATGGCCGGCCATCTCGACAAGACCATAACCGTGGTGGCGACGGGCGATGAAAGCCCGATGATGCGCCGCCTCGCACCCAATACTGCGACGGCAATCGCCGAATATTTCCGTGATCTTGGCCAGAATGTCCTGCTGATCGTCGATTCCGTCACGCGCTTTGCCCATGCGGCGCGCGAAGTGGCGATTGCCGCCGAGGAACCGCCGGTTTCACGCGGTTATCCGCCGAGCGTCTTCAGCCAGTTACCCCGCCTTCTGGAGCGGGCCGGTCCCGGTATCACGGAAGCGGGTGGCAGCATCACCGGCATCTATTCGGTGCTGGTCGATGGCGACGATCACAATGATCCGGTTTCCGACACGATCCGCGGTACGCTGGACGGCCACATCGTGCTTGATCGCGCAATTGCGGCGCAAGGGCGCTTTCCGGCAGTCGATATTCCCGGCTCGGTTTCGCGTCTGGCAAAGCACAACTGGACACCGGAACAGCGCAAGCTGGTCAGCCAATTGCGGGGTATGGTTGCCCGTTTCGAGGAAACTCGCGACCTGCGTGCCATCGGGGCGTACCAGAAAGGCCATGACGGCCTTCTGGATCAGGCGGTCGATCTCGTGCCGCGCATTTACGACGCCTTGCAGCAATCGCCGGAAACCGGCCTATCGGATGATCCCTATAACGACCTTGCCGCGGCACTGCGCGGCGACAGACAGGCGCAACACGCATGATGACGGGCTTTCGCAAGACAAAGGAAGAGAAACTCCTTGCAGATCTGACGGCGGAGGTCGAAGCCGCCGCACGGCAGGAAGGCATGAAGAAGCCGCATAACAAGGTGGATCGCTACCTGAAGATCGCGGCCATCACGCTCGCCGCCGGAAGCGCGATGCTGCCTTTCGTCACCTATCTTCAGCGTGTCGATCTGGGCTCGCCCGAGAAGGCCGAACGCAAGATCATCGATCCGCTGGACCGCTCGGAACAGAAAACCGTGCGCCGTTTCCCGTCCTTCCGCCCGTCCGAACAGGTCGCGCCGAATGCTGACGTGGACAACACGATGACAGGCTCGGTCATGTCGAACGGCAAGGGACTTCCGGGAACCGGAATGGGCAATGGCGGCGACGGAAGCGGGGAAGGGCAGGCCTTCCCAAAGCCGGTTTTCGCGCTGCGCGAAGTTGTCGGCGGCATGGCGATGATCGAGGATACGTCGGGCTACTGGTTTGTCGAAAAAGGCTCGCTGCTGCCGGATGGCAGTCACCTTGTTTCGATCGGTCGTGGTGCGGGCACATGGCAGCTCACGACATCGTCGGGCGATGTGATTGAGATGCGGAAATAGGGGAGTAGGGCAGTAAGGGAATAGGGGAGTATATTTGCCCCGCGCAATCAGCGCTCTTTCTCACGCAACGACATATCGTTCTTAGAAAACATATTCCCTTACCCCCTATTCCACTACTCCCTTATTCTGCGCAAGCTTGACGCAAGTTCCGGCCTTTAAGTTAACGAACTATAAAGGCGGGATACTCAATGAGCTCCATTCATCTTTTCGATCTGGCTGCAAGGCAGGCGCAGTGGTTGTCGGTTCGACAGGCCACCGTTGCGGGCAATGTCGCCAACGCGAACACGCCGGATTTTCGGGCGCGGGACGTGCAGCCCTTCGCGGATGTGCTGGACAAGACGCAGCTCACCATGGCTGCCACCAGCTCCCTGCATCTGGAAGCCGAGGCAGACGGGATCGCCGGTGCGCGCCTGCGCCCGGATGACATCACCGAGCAGACCCATTCCGGCAATACGGTCGATGTCGAACAGGAAATGATGAAAGCCGGTGAAATAGCCCGCGAATATTCGCTCAACACAAGCATCGTCAAGGCGTTCCATCGCATGATGCTTTCGGTCGCGAAGGGGTAATTATGTCTTCCGATGCTTTGCAAAGCACATTGAAGATCGCAGCGTCGGGCCTTTCGGCCCAATCGACGCGTCTGCGCATCGTTTCCGAGAATATCGCCAATGCGCAGTCGACCGCCAAGACTGCCGACGCCGATCCCTATCGCCGCAAGACGGTTTCCTTCCGTACCGAGCTGGAACAGGGCACTGGTGCAGCCGAAGTCCGCATTGCCGAAGTCGGCAAGGACACATCGGCCTTTATCGAACAATACGAGCCGAGCCATCCCGCAGCGGATGAGCGCGGCTATGTCCGCTATCCAAACGTCAACATGGTCGTCGAAATGGCGGACATGCGTGAAGCCAACCGTTCTTATGAAGCCAATTTGCAGGTCGTGAGACAAGCCCGTGAGCTGATCTCCATGACGATCGATCTCCTGAGGAGCACATAATGTACGACTCGATCATGAGCATTTCGGCGCGCAATGCCCTGTCGCGCCTGTCGGAAACCGTTGCCGAAACGGGTGTGGGTTCCGCTTCCACGCCGCAGGCTGTTCCGGCCGCTCCCGGTGCCTCGTTCGGCGAAGTCCTGTCGCAGATGACGGATTCCGTCGGGCAAAAGCTGCAGGCGGCGGAGGCAACCTCCATTCAGGGCATCAAGGGCGATGCGCCGGTGCGCGATGTGGTCAGCTCCGTCATGGAAGCCGAACAGTCGCTCCAGACGGCCATCGCGATCCGTGACAAGATCGTGCAGGCCTATCTCGAAATCAGCCGCATGCCAATCTGATTTACGGCAGCTAAGGATACGCCATGAAAGCCCTGACGATTGCCGCCACCGGCATGAACGCCCAGCAGCTCAATCTGGAAGTGATTGCCAACAACATCGCCAATATCAACACAACCGGCTTCAAGCGCGCGCGTGCTGAATTCTCCGATCTGCTTTATCAATCCGAGCGGACGGCAGGCGTGCCCAATCAGGCGAACCAGTCCATCGTGCCGGAAGGCGCGCTAGTTGGTCTCGGCGTGCAGACGGCGGCGGTGCGAAACCTCCACATGCAGGGCAGTTTCAACCAGACCGGTAATCCATTCGATCTGGCTTTGACGGGCAAGGGCTGGTTTCAGATTCAAAGCCCGACCGGCGAGACGCTTTATGCGCGCGCCGGCGCGTTCAACAAGAATGCCGATGGCCAGCTCGTGACACTCGACGGCAATCCGGTTGAACCGGCGATCACCATTCCGCCAGATGCTGTTGAAGTGACTGTCACTGATACGGGACAGGTTTTCGCCAAGCTGCAGGACCAGGTCAATCAGGTCGACCTCGGCCAGCTGACGCTCGCCAACTTCACCAATGAAGCAGGTCTGGAGCCGCTCGGCGGAAATCTCTACCGCGAGACGGAAGCTTCCGGCGGTCCGCTGGTCGGCGTTCCGGGTGATCCGGGCTACGGTTCGATCAAACAAGGCTATCTCGAAGCGTCGAATGTCGATCCGGTGAAGGAAATCACCGATCTCATCACGGCGCAGCGTGCTTATGAAATGAATTCCAAGGTTATTCAGGCTGCCGACGAAATGGCGGCAACCGTGTCGAAGAACTTGCGCTGACGGTGATGGCGATGGGCTGTGTGAAGGCGATCTTTCAAAAGAAAAGGCTGGCTCTTGCCGGTGGCTTCCTGCTTGCCGCAATGGCTGGCGCCGGTGCTGCAGACCGCATCGCTTTTGTCGTGCCTTCGGCTACCGTCTATCCCGGCCAGATCGTGAGCGACACCGCACTTCTGGAAAAGCAGTTCTTTATAAATGCGCCAGCGGCGAACCAATATGTGCTGTCCGCGGATCAGGCGGCAGGCAAGGTGGCGCGCAAGACGCTGCTTCCCGGCAAGCCGATCCTCGTGTCGGCATTGGGCGAGCCGTCTCTGGTCACGCGCGGGGTTCCGGCACCGCTGGTCTTTACCGCCGGCACGCTGACCATAACCGCCATGGGCACGCCGCTTGAATCCGGGGCGGCTGGCGATTTCATCAAGGTTCGTAACGTCGACAGCGGCATCATCGTGTCCGGCACGGTGCTGGCCAATGGTCGCATTCAGGTGGGGATGCAGTGAGAAAGACTTGCGCCGCCCTTATCACCGCTTTGGCACTCATTTTCCAGCCCGTCGCGGGCTTTGCTGATGAGTCGTCGAAGAACGCGCGGGAATTCGGTTCGGCAGTGGATGCCGATGCCGATTGGCTTGGCTCGGGTGGCGACCCGTCGAAAATGGCCTATGCCGAACTTGGCCGGGGCAGCGCGGTTGCGCGCCTGAAGGATATCGCCACCATTCAGGGCGTGCGCGAAAACCAGCTTGTGGGCTATGGTCTTGTCATCGGCCTCAAGGGCACCGGTGACAGCCTGCGCAATTCGCCGTTCACCGAACAATCCATGCGCGCCATGCTGGACAATCTTGGTATCAGCGCGCCGCGGAATTCCACTCGCTCGAAGAATACGGCGGCGGTCATCGTGACGGCTAATCTGCCCGCCTTTGCCGGTGCTGGATCCCGCATCGATGTGACGGTGTCCTCGCTCGGCGATGCCACATCGCTGCAGGGCGGTACGCTGGTCATGACCCAGCTCATGGGTGCCGACAACCAGATCTATGCTGTCGCGCAAGGCAACATGATCGTTTCCGGTTTTTCGGCGGAAGGTGAAGCTGCAAGTGTGACGCAGGGTGTGCCGACTTCCGGTCGCATCCCGAATGGCGCGCTGGTCGAGCGCGAAGTGGCGGGTAATTTCGGCAAGGACAGCGAAATGATCGTCGAGCTGCGCGATCCCGATTTCACCACTGCCGTGCGCGCTGCCGATACGATCAACGTCTTCGCCAAGCGCCGTTACGGTCGCGGTGTCGCCATTGCACGCGATGCCAAGACGATCCGCCTGTCGCGTCCGAAAAACGTGCCTGCCGCGCGTTTCCTCGCAGAGCTTGAAGGTCTGCCGATTACGACCGACGAAGTGGCGCGTGTGGTGGTCGATGAGCGGACGGGAACCGTCGTCATCGGCGAGAAGGTTCGCATCTCCAAAGTGGCGATCAGCCATGGCAGCCTGACGGTTCGTGTGACGGAAACGCCGATGGTGGTTCAGCCGGAGCCGTTCAGCGACGGTGTAACCGCTGTTGAACCGAACACCGATATTGCCGTCAACCAGCAGAACGCCAAGATCGGCATTCTGACCGGCGCAAATCTTGAAAATCTGGTGAAGGGCCTGAACCAGATCGGCGTGAAGCCGACCGGCATCATCGCAATATTGCAGGCCATCAAGACATCCGGCGCACTTCATGCGGAACTGGTGGTGCAATGACCATGGCTCATAGAATGATCCGGTATGGTTCGGCAGTGGCGCTGCTTCTGGCTGCCTCTGCCCCAGCTTTAGCGCAGCAGGCGGCGACGGCTGCTCCAGCGCCGGTTGAAGCATCGGCGGCACAGCAGCTTGCCTCTCCGCCGCCGCTCGGCAACCTCGATGAGATCCGCAAATTCTGCGGCAATATCGACGATCAAGCGGCAGACGCCCGCTATGCATTGCAGGCCAAGCAATTGACCGATCTGAAGGCCGATGTCGAGGAACGGATGCGTGCGCTTGAGGAAAAGCGCCGGGAATATGAAATGTGGCTGAAGCGCCGTGACGAGTTTGTCAGCAAGGCACAGGATTCGCTGGTCGACATTATCTCGAAAATGAAGCCGGACGCGGCGGCGGCACAGATGGCGCTGATCGGCGACGAAGCGGCAGCGGCGCTCATCCTCAAGCTCAATCCGCGTGTGTCCAGCATCATCCTCAATGAAATGCCGCCGGAAAAGGCGGCCAAGCTGGCGCGCGTCATCGTCGGTTCGCAGCGCACGACGACCGCGTCGCAAGCTGTGAAGGATCAGCGCGCCGCGGCACAGTCCGGGAATACGGTTCAATGAAAAACAGCATGAACAAAGCGACCCTTGCAGCAGCAGTAGCGGTTCTTCTGGCCGGTTGTGCCACCAAGCCCGAGGAAATCGGTCGGGCACCCGACCTGTCCCCGGTCGCGGCGCATCTTGGCATGCAGAACAATCCGCAGTTCAACGGCTATCCGGCGCGCCCGAGCAAGGCGACCTATTCGCTCTGGGACCAGCGTTCCACCAATTTCTTCAAGGACCCGCGTGCGGCCACGCCGGGCGATGTCCTGACGGTTATCATTTCCATCAACGACCGCGCCAACCTCGATAACAAGACGGACCGCGAGCGTGTGTCGAAAGGCATTTACGGCGCGGGTGGTTCGTTCGCGACGAGCAGCAGCACGGGTGCTGGCGCTGGCGGCGACATGGATGCTTCGGTCAACACCCATTCCGACAGCAAGTCGAAGGGCAAGGGCACCATCGAGCGCAGTGAAGATATCCGCCTGCAGGTCGCGGCCATCGTCACCGACACGCTACCCAACGGAAACATGATTATCCGCGGGTCGCAGGAAGTGCGCGTCAATAACGAGCTGCGTGTGCTCAATGTCGCTGGTGTCGTGCGTCCGCGCGATATTTCCGGCAACAACACGATTTCCTACGACAAGATCGCCGAAGCCCGCATTTCCTATGGCGGGCGCGGACGACTGAGCGAGATTCAGCAGCCGCCTTACGGCCAGCAGATTCTCGATCAGGTTTCTCCTTTCTAGGTTGGCTGGCATGAGCGACACGACGGCAACGGAAAAAGACGGCAAGGCGAAAGGCTCCCTGACGGGGTTGCTGGCGGCTGTCGCAGTTCTGACCGTCATCGCTGGCGGCGGCGGCTGGTATATGGGCGGCATGATTTCCGCCGATCAGCTCGCATCGGCCAAGCCTTCCGGCAAGGAAGACAAGCCGAAGCAGGGCGATTTTGAATCGCGCTCCATCGGCACTGTCGTGCCCTTGCAGCCGATTGTCACCAATCTCGGCATTCCGCAGAACACATGGGTGCGTCTTGAAGCCTCGCTGGTGGCAAAGCCGGGCCATGAAATTCCGGCGACGATGGCGGCAAGCGTCGGCGACGATTTCCTGAGCTTCCTGCGCAGCGTCAATCTCATGCAATTGCAGGGCGCGGCGGGACTCGCCTATCTCCGCTCCGATTTGGAAGAACGCGCGCGCCTGCGTTCGGAAGGCGCGGTCGACCGGGTCTTTATTTCGGCACTGGTCGTAGAATGAAAAAACTCCTTGGCCTCGGCCTCATCCTGACGCTCGCTCTTACCGTTTCCGCACAGGCGCAACAGGCGCTGACGCTCGACAACCTGCTGCCTGCGGGCAGCGGTGCTGCGAGCGGCCAGATCGTGCAGCTGTTCGGGCTGCTGACGGTGCTGTCCATTGCGCCGGGCCTGCTCATCATGGTGACGAGCTTCACGCGCTTTGCCATCGCCTTTTCGTTGCTGCGGTCCGGCCTCGGTCTCCAGACCGCGCCTGCCAGCATGGTGATGATTTCTCTTGCCCTGTTCATGACGTTCTATGTCATGGCGCCCGCCTTCGACCGGGCCTGGAACAATGGTGTGCAGCCCTTGATGCGCAATGAAATCACGCAGCAGGCAGCTTTCACCGAAATTTCGCAGCCTTTCCGTGAATTCATGATGGGCCAGGTGCGCGACAAGGACCTGCGGCTCTTTGAAGATCTCGCTGATCCGTCGTTTCGCACTGGTGATGACGGTATCGTCGATTTCCGCGTGCTGGTTCCGGCCTTCATGATTTCGGAACTGCGGCGCGGTTTTGAAATCGGTTTCCTGATCGTGCTGCCATTTCTGGTGATCGACCTTGTTGTGGCGACGCTCACCATGTCCATGGGCATGATGATGCTCCCGCCGACGGTGATCTCGCTGCCGTTCAAGATTCTGTTCTTCGTGCTGATCGATGGCTGGAATATTCTGGTCGGAAGCCTGATACGGTCCTTCTCCTGACCCATTTTGGTACGCTTCGGACCATGCCTGCGAAAATTCAGCATGAGAATCTGCGAATCCGTTAAATTTCGACCGAATAAATTAGCCTTTATTTAATGTTTGGGTTCTAACTGTCGGCTCATGGTGGGTTTCCGCGCGTTACGCGGCAACAGGCATGATGCCGCTCCACCATGCCGGTAATCTAAAAATCCGGCCTGTCCCTCAGATTGTTTTTCCCAAGGGGCAAAAAACTATGGCTAGCATTCTTACAAATTCGTCGGCTCTGACCGCTCTCCAGACGCTTTCTTCGACCAATAAGGCACTGGAATCGACCCAGAACCGTATCTCGACCGGTCTTCGCATTGGCGAAGCTTCGGACAACGCGTCGTATTGGTCCATCGCTACGTCGATGAAGTCCGACAACAAGGCCAACTCGGCTGTTCAGGACGCTCTCGGCCTCGGCGCTGGCAAGGTCGACACTGCTTATTCCGCGATCAACAAGATCAAGGACGAAGTTGATAAGCTGAAGACGAAGCTCGTTTCGGCACAGGGCGCAAGCTACGAAGACCAGATGAAGATTGCGACCGAAATCAAGACGATTCAGTCGAATATCAAGTCTTTCGCAGCAAACGCCAACTATGCAGGTTCCAATCTGCTGCAGAGCGATTCTACCAAGGACCCGGCTACTGCTCTCGATCCGTCCAATCCTGCTGACCTGAAGGTTGTCGCATCTTACAACCGTACGGGATCTTCCGTGACCATCGATACGGTAACGGTTTCTGCGGCTGATACACGTGTTATCGATACTGACGATGCGGGCGCTGGCATGGTCGACGCTCTGCTCAAGGATGATTTCTTCAAGCCTACAGCCGGTACTGGTGGCGCAGCTGATGTACCAGTCGATGCAGCCGGTATCAAGGATGCGCTTGAAGCTGTTGAAGGCGCTCTCGGCAAGCTGACCACCGGTGCTGCTGCACTCGGTGCGGCCAAGTCGCAGATCGACAGCCAGAAGAGCTTCCTGTCGGGTCTTCAGGACTCCATCGAAAAGGGCGTTGGCACGCTCGTTGACGCTGACATGAACAAGGAATCGGCACGTCTGTCGGCTCTGCAGGTTCAGCAGCAGCTCGGCGTTCAGGCTCTGTCGATCGCCAACTCGTCGAACCAGAACATCCTGTCGCTGTTCCGCGGCTAATCTGAGTAAACAGCAAGGGCGCCGGGTTGCCGGCGCTCGCGAGTTCTCAGGTAAATCAGGGGTTCGCATCCGAACCGACCTGATCGGATCGGATGTCTTTGGGCGGAAAACGGGGCGCGGGATTTATTCCGCGCCCCAATTCTTTGCGCTCATTCTCTTTTCTGAAAGCATCTGCTTCATCAGCCGCCACTTTCGCGCAAGCTTCGCGGGCTAGTTTGCATCCATCATGATGGCGGTGGTGTGGATGCAGCAGAATTTCCAGCAATTGATCGAACAGCTCAAGGGTACGCTCGGCAAGCTCGGCGCGCGAAAACTCATCGCGCTCGGACTGGTGGGCGCGGCACTCATGGGCGCGATCCTCTATACGAGCATCTATCTGAGCCGCCCATCCTACGAAACGCTCTATGTCGGCCTTTCGCGCGATGACGTGAACCGCATGGGCCTCGCGCTCGGCGAAGCAGGCATTCCTTTCGACGTGAAAGCCGACGGCTCGTCCATCCTCGTGCCCATCGGCAAAGCCGAAAATGCCCGTATGTATCTGGCCGAAAAGGGCCTGCCGACCTCTAACAATGCCGGTTACGAGCTGTTCGACAATATGGGTTCGCTCGGCCTCACCTCGTTTATGCAGGAAATCACCCGGGTGCGCGCGCTCGAAGGCGAAATCGCCCGCACAATCCAGGCCATTCGTGGCGTGAAAGCTGCGCGCGTTCACATAGTCATGGCAGAAAAAGGGTCGTTCCGTCGTGGTGACCAGAAGCCGTCCGCCTCGGTGGTCATTCGCGCCGAAGGCGGCTTTGCTGCCGAATCCGCCCAATCCATCCGCCAGCTGGTCGCCGCCGCCGTTCCGTCGCTCGATGCTTCCGCCGTCACCGTTCTCGACACCAACGGTCGCTTGCTGGCATCGGCAGGCGAAGCCGCCAATGGCGCAGCCCTCATGACCGCCTCGCTGGAACAGCAGGTTGCAGGCAATGTGGATGACAGCATCCGCAAGGCGCTGGCGCCTTATCTCGGCATGGGACATTTCCAAACCAGCGTTCAGGCCGTGCTCGATACGGACCGCCGCCAGATCAACGAGACGACCTACGATCCTGAATCCCGCGTTGAGCGTTCCGTGCGCGTGGTCCGTGAAAGCGGGGATTCCCGCAACAATCGCAACGACAACGCAACCGGCGTGGAACAGAACATTCCGCAGGAAGAAATCCAGAACCGCAACGGCGAAAGCTCCACCGAAAAGACTGATCGCCGCGAGGAGCTGACCAATTACGAAATGAACAGCAAGACGGTTTCCACCGTCAGCGACGGCTATGCCGTCAAGCGGCTGTCCATTGCCGTGGTCATCGATCAGGCGCGGCTTCTGGAAACTGCGGGAACCACGCCGCCGCCAGCCAATTTTGTCGATCAGCAGATCACCAAGATCCGCGATCTCGTTGCAACCGCAGCCGGTCTCAATGCTGATCGTGGCGACGTCATCAATGTAACGGCGGTGAACTTCCTCGATCCTGCCGGCGCCGATATGGAACCGGTCTCCACGCCATGGACCGATACGGTGCTTCGCCAGAGCGGCTCCTACGTCAATGCGCTCGCCATTCTTGCCGCCGTCGGTCTCCTGATCTGGTTCGGTCTGCGTCCGCTGCTGCGTGATCAGAATGCCACGCCGACCGGCACGGAAGTGGCCGTCCGCGAGACAAGCGAAGTGGCGACGCCGAATTTCGTCGGCGGTCAGGCGGCTGGCGAGGGCGTGCAGGCCGTCATTGGCGGGCCGGAAGCCTATGCCGACCAGATGAAGACCAGCCTCAGCGATCTTCGCCAGCGCATGCGCATGCCTGCCAAATTGCGTCTGGAACAGATGATTGACATGGATGAGGAGCGCGTAGCCTCCATTCTCAAGCAATGGATTCATGAAACCGCCGCGAGCCGTGAAGCCCAACCATTGAGGGAATCGGCCGTAAAGGCTTCGGTCATGCCGGAGCTTGAGGCGGCCTGACGATGAGCGCGCTTTCCCTCAGCCGTTATCTTCCCGATTTTTCGACCCATCATATCGAGGATGAGGCGGTCGAGATCATTGCTGCGCCTGCGCCGCCGAAAGAAACGCCCCCGCCACAGGCGGGCGGCGATGGAGCAAAGCGCCCCGCTTCGGCTGAGAAAGCCGCCGCTGCCGAACAGGCCGAAGTCGCCGCCATCATCGCCATCGAGGAAGAAAAGCGCCTGGCATTCGAAGCAGGGCGCGAGGACGGCCACCGGGAAGCACAGGCGCTTTACGAGGCCGAGAAGGCACGGCTTGTCCGCGAGCACGAGACCGAAATCGAGACCTTGCGTGCTGCATTCTCGCGTGAGCAGGCCTTGCTCTTGGCGGGTAGTCTGACCGAAGCACTGACCGCGCTTGAGCAAAATTATTCCGGCCAGATCGCCGAAATCCTGATGCCTTTGCTGGCGGAAAAGATGGAGCGTGAGGCGGTCGCAGAATTTGCGCGGCGCATTGCGGCGCTGGCGCTTGATGGCGAAGCACCGGAAATCTCCGGTCCGGCGCGTTTGGTTGCGCCGCTTCGCGATCATGCTGCCCTGTTGCCGTCAGGTTGCCGGTTTTCAGAAACCGGGGCGGACGAACTTTCCTTTTCCTTTGGCGACCGGATGCTTGAAACACGCATCGCGCCGCTTCTTGAAGAATTGAAGGCTGCGGTTCAATGAGCATCGATCCCGAAACCAAACGTGAGATCATCATTGTTCGCCGAGGTGGACATGACGACCATGACAGCCATCATGGTGGTGTGTGGAAGATCGCCTATGCCGACTTCATGACTGCAATGATGGCCTTCTTCCTCGTCATGTGGCTCATCAATGCCGCCAATGAGGAAACCAAGGCGGCGGTTGCAAGCTATTTCAATCCCGTCAAACTGATGGACCGGCATTCAAGCCCCAAGGGCGTGCAGGATGTCGAGAAGAAAGACGGCAAGGTTCGCTATGAAAGCGACCAGCAGATCGAAAACAGCACCAAGGTCATCAACGACACGACTGTTTCTCCGCCAAGCGACCAGGAAGAGCGCCAGCTTTTCCGCGAACCCTATGCGGTCCTGTCGGAACTGGCCCACGAAACCGGTGTGTTGCAGAACCAGTCTGCCAAGGGCGATGGCGGCACGTCGCAATCCGGTCCCGCAACGGGTGCGGAGGGTGGCGAAGCCTATCGCGATCCGTTCAGCCCGGATTACTGGTCGAGCAAGGCTGTCGAAGACCTGACCCCGCCCGATGCCGCGCCTGCTACGCCGCCTAAGCCGGAAGCAACCCAGCCGAAGCCCGAGGAGGCCGAAAAGACTGCTGAAACGCAGGAACAGTTGATTGCTGACTTGAAGAAGGCAGCCGAGGGCGAAACTGCGAAAGAGAGTGCGCAGGCGAAAAAGGCCGAGCCAATGCCCGATGTGACGGTCGTTCCGGTCGATGGCGGCGTGATGATCCAGCTGACCGACAAGATCGACTATGGCATGTTCACCATCGGATCGGCCAAGCCGGATGCCCGCGTGGTGCAGATGCTGGAGCGTATCGCACAGGTGATTTCCCGACAGCCGGGCGAAGTCATCATCAGCGGACATACGGATGCGCGTCCGTTCAAGAGCGCGACCTATGACAATTGGCGCCTGTCCTCGGCACGCGCGCAGATGGCTTATTACATGCTGGTGCGCGGCGGGCTCGATGAAAAGCGTGTGCTGCGTGTGGAAGGCTATGCCGACCGCCAGCCGAAGAACACCAACGATCCGAATGCGGCTGAGAACCGTCGCATCGATATTTTCCTGAAGTCTGCTCCATGAAGCAGTCCGGGAGGCGGCTCGCCATGCGTTCCTTGCTGGCATGTGTTGCAGGCTTCTCCCTGATGGGAGCGGCTTATCCAGCCATTGCGCAAACGCAGGCATTGGCCGAGACCCGTAAGCTGCCCGTTCTGGAACCCTACAAGCTCGTGCGTTCGCTGCGCATGTTGCAGGATCAGGTCGTTGCCGGAAAACCGGAAGCCGTGGTGATGCTGAACAAGCTTCTGGGCTTTGTCAGCGCGGATATGGGCCGAGCGTCGAATGACGTCTGGAGCAATCCGGAAAATGTCTACGCGGCGATCATCTATCTCTTCAACGGCGGTAATCCGGAAGCGGTGCGCAAGGTCCTTGCAGACCTCAAGACGGATGCTGTGCCGCCGGAACTGGTCAAGGGTGCATTGGCCTATGCTTCCGGCCAGACGATTGAAGTGGTGAAGCTTTTCTCGGTTCCGCTCTCATCCGATGTTCCGGCGGAACTGAAGGCATCCATCGTGCTGGTGACCGCCAGCCAGATGACCGCCTTCGACCCAGCGACGGCCTTGATGCGGCTCGATCAGGTGCGGCTTGAAGCGCCGGGCACCTTGTTTGAGGAAGCCGCGATCCGTCGTTCGATGCCGATTGCTGCCAAACTTGGCGATGCCGACAAGATCAGGCTCCTGTCGCGAAACTATCTCCAGCGCTTTCCCCGTTCGCCCTATATGCGTGATTTCATGGCGCAATTTGTCGATGCTGCGGTGAAACTCAACGACCGTATCGGCAATGCGGAACTGGCAAAGCTGATCGGCTCGGCTGATCCGGTGATGCAATATTCGCTTTATCTGCAGATTGCGCGCGGCGCGCTTGTCGATGGTCAGACGGAGCGGGCGCGGTTCATGTCGGCGGAGGCGAAAAAGCTTGCCGACAGACTGAAAGCCGACCCCACCCGCGCCAATCTTTATGCGGCCGCAAGCGATGTGGCTTCGGATTCGGCGGGTAGCGCACTGCGCGAACTGTCGCAGATTTCACCCGACAAATTGCAGGAGCGTGACCGGAAATTGCTGAAAGCCGCTGAAGCGGTCGGCACTGTGGTAACCCGCACGCCGGACGCTTTGCCACCTGCAAAACCGGCCCTCACCGAACGGGATGTGCCACCGATGGCAGTGGCGGAGTCGCAGGAGCATGAGGCCGTAAAGCCTGAGCCGACCCCGGTGGCAGTTAGCATGAAGCCGGTCAGGAACCAGCCGGAAGACGATTTGCAGAAAACGATGGAAGATGCGCGGCGCAAGCTTGCCGAGATCGATGCCTTGCTAGGAAAGACCGTTCAATGAGCATTGATATTTTGCTGAATTCTACCAGCCGACTTGCCTCGCTCGCCCGCAATTCCGGTCCTTCCCAGGCCAAAGCTGAGGGCGAGGGACGGGATAATGCTGACCCGGCAAGATTGTTCAGTTCACTTCTCGAAAAGCCGCAGGGCAAGGTCGAAAAGAAGGATGACAGCGAAGCCAATTCGGGTTCGGATGAGGCGGATGCGAGGGATGAGGAAGGTTCAAAGCCCGTCATCCTGTTCGCGCTGCCACAAAATCTCCTTTCTTTGGACGCTTCTTCGCCTGATTTGAAAGGGGCAAATCACGGTTTTTTCACGCCGAATACTGCGAAAAACGACATAAACACCTCGGATCCGCTTTCTGCCTTAATTAAAGACATCGACCCGAAACAGGTCGAAGGGCAGGGGGACGAGCTGCAAGCCGATCTACGGGCCGATCAGAAGAAACGCACGCCTGAACCGGTATCTTCGAAGACGGCGGCAACCCCATCGGCCAACGCCAAACCGGGCCAGGCAATCACCCAGGACGCACCGACGGCCAACGGTGACAATCAGGCCGAAAATTCCGGGGACGTTCTCGCCAGCCTTCTGAAAGCGGATAAGGGGCAGGCGCAGCAGCAGTCGGGTCAGATGCCTGACAGAACCGATATCCAGCAGCAGCCGACCGCAAAGGGCAATGCGCCTGCGGACATCAAGGCGGCCACCACGCCATCGCAGGCGGCAGCCCGGATTGCAGACATTCAGGTGGTATCCGAACGTAGCTTCGGCACGGTGAAGACCTTGCAGATCAGGCTCGATCCGGTGGAACTTGGAGCGGTGACGGCGCGCATTCGCGTGGGGTCGGAAGGTGTTGAGGTACATCTCGTCGCTGAAAAGACCCATGGGGCGGAAGCGCTCGCAGCCGACCGTTCGATGATCGAGAAAGCCCTGAAGGCGGCGGGTATCGCCGACGACGCAAAAATTTCGGTGACCGTTGCCGACCGCAACGCGGCGGGTGCCGTGCAGCAGGCGCAGGCATTGCAGAATGCGGGTCAGCAACAGGCGAACGGCCAGCAATCGGGCCAGCAGCAGGCTTTCAACATGCAGCAAGGCTTCGACGGGCGTGACGGCGGCCAGGCGCAGGCGGGTTTTATGGGCGGTGAGGGCAGGCAGAATGGCGAATCCGGTCAGGCAGGACGCGAACGTTCGGACATGCAAGCCGCTCAGGAAAGCGGGAACAGCATTTCTCGCAATGATGGCCGCAACCGCAGCCTGGTTGTCTGACAGTAGCCCGGCCCGTGCCGAAAATATCTGTGAGCGTGAAATGCACCGGGCGTCGACCCGCTACGACGTTCCGCTCGGTATCCTCTATGCGGTCGGCCTGACGGAAACCGGCCGCAAGAATTCCCTGCAACCTTATGCGATGAATATCGAAGGCCGTGCTGAATTCATGCCATCGCAGATGGCTGCGGTGAGACGCTTCGACGAGGTTCGGGCCGAAGGTGCGAAACTGATCGATCTCGGTTGCATGCAGATCAACTACTACTATCACGGCAAGGAATTTCCGTCGGTCGCCGCGATGCTGATGCCGAGCCTCAATGTCGATTATGCGGCGCGCTTTCTGCGGCAGCTTCGACAGCGCGAAGGCAACTGGACGATGGCGGTCGCGCGCTACCACGCGGGGCCGAATAACGATCCTGCCCAGAAGCGTTATGTCTGTCGCGTGATGACGAATATGGTCGCCACCGGCTTCGGAAACTGGACGCCTCAGGCGCGAAGCTTCTGCTTCGGCTGAACTGGAATCCGTTGAAATTTTACAGGTTGTAACAGATTGTCAGCTGCAATCGACTTGACAATGATCAACCTGTGATTGTCTGCTCCGATGTGCGCTAAATTAGCCGGCGGATTTTTAAGCCCTTGTAAAGAATCGTAAAAGTTCGTGAGCCGTTAACATTCGGTTAAGGTTCCTACGCCTATAGAAGTAGGCGCGTTGCAATCAATGCGATTCCTATTAAATTAGAATTTACTAAATTTCCTCCCAATATATTGCGGGCAATTATTTGCCATTGTTGCCGATTCCTCCTGCCAGTTATTCCTATCGTGCTTGGGCTAACATATTGATTCGGAAGGCGGGCCGATGATTGTTGTCGTTGACGACAGAGATTTAGTGACTGAAGGGTACTCTTCCTGGTTCGGTCGCGAGGGCATCACGACAACGGGTTTTACCCCTACCGATTTCGACGAATGGGTGGAGAGCGTTCCACAGCAGGATATCATGGCTGTCGAGGCCTTCCTGATCGGCGAATGTGCGGATCAGCATCGGCTCCCGGCCCGGATTCGTGAACGCTGCAAGGCGCCTGTGATCGCCGTCAATGACCGCCCGTCACTGGAACATACGCTTGAGCTTTTTCAATCCGGGGTTGACGACGTTGTTCGCAAGCCGGTGCATGTGCGTGAAATCCTTGCACGTATCAATGCAATCCGCCGCCGCGCAGGCGCGTCCGCCGCTTCCAACGACAGCGGCACCGAGCTCGGACCGATCCGTGTTTTCTCCGATGGCCGCGATCCGCAGATCAACGGCGTTGATTTTCCGCTGCCGCGTCGCGAGCGACGCATTCTGGAATATCTAATCGCCAATCGCGGTCGCCGCCTGAACAAAGCGCAGATTTTCAGCGCGATCTACGGCATTTTCGACAGTGAAGTCGAAGAAAACGTCGTTGAAAGTCATATCAGCAAATTGCGCAAGAAGCTGCGTGAGCAGCTGGGCTTCGACCCCATCGATTCCAAGCGCTTCCTCGGCTACTGCATCAATATCGAGTGATATTGCTGCGTCTTCAGCATCCCCCAGTATCGCGACTTCGAGCATTTTCACGACTTTCCGAAATCGCGCCGGTCCCCCAGTAAAAGCGTAAGAATCCCAAGGCTACAGTTTCACGCAAGCGTGGTTCGTTAGCTTATTCGTGGATTCTTAACTTCTCAGGAGCTGCCAATGAGCCTCTACGGTATGATGCGGACCGGTGTTTCGGGAATGAACGCGCAGGCGAACCGCCTGTCTGCGGTCGCCGACAATATCGCGAATGCAAGCACCGTCGGTTACAAGCGTGCGGAAACCCAGTTTTCATCGCTCGTTCTGCCGAGCACCGGTGGTCAGTATAATTCCGGCAGCGTTCTGACCAATGTACGTTACGGCATTTCCGATCAGGGCGGTATCCGCTCCACATCCTCCACGACAGACCTTGCCATCGACGGCAACGGCTATTTCGTGGTGCAGGGGGCGGATGGCTCGACATTCCTGACACGCGCCGGTTCCTTCGTTCCCGACAAGAACGGCAATCTGGTCAATTCAGCCGGCTATTATTTGCTGGGCGCAGGCCCGAACGATCCGGCTGGCGCGCTGACGATACCTGGCCTGAACATCATCAATGTCAATAGCGCAGCACTTCCGCCCGAGGCCAGCACATCTGGCAATTTCACGGTCAATTTGCCGTCTACCGATCAGGTTCCGGCGGCGGGCGAGTTCAATCACAAGACGTCGCTGATCTCCTATAATGATAAGGGCGAGAAGATCACGCTGGATGTCTATTTCACCAAGACCGGCGCGGATGAATGGAGCGTCACGGTCAAAAACGCTGCCGATGACGCGGTGGTCGGTGGCCCAACGACGCTGACATTCGATCCGACAACGGGCGACATGACATCTGCTGGTGGCATTGCGATCGATCTTGGACCTTACGGCGGCCAGAACCTCAACCTCAATCTGGGTGCATCGACGCAGCGCGCCGGTGACTACACGATCTCGCAGGCGCAGATTAACGGTCAGGCGCCATCTGCGGTCAAGGGTGTGGATGTGGCCAATGACGGCTCGGTCGTCGCTATCTACGAAAACGGCACGCAGAAGGTTCTGGCACGCATTCCGCTTGCCAATGTCGCGAGCCCGGATCGCATGACGGTCGTGAGCGGCAACGTGTTTCTGCCGAGCGCGGAATCGGGTGATGTCCGCCTCGGTTTTCCGCAGAGCGATGGCATGGGCAAGGTCATGTCCGGCACATTGGAGGAATCCAACGCCGATATTGCGCAGGAGCTGACCGACATGATCGAGGCGCAGCGCAGTTACACGGCCAATTCGAAAGTCTTCCAGACCGGCTCTGAACTGATGGACGTGCTGGTCAACCTGAAGAGATAAGCTGGACTGTTCCGGGCGAGGGTGAAAAGCCTTTCCCGGAACGAGTGGATTGAATTTGACGTTTGAAACCCGACTGAATGAGATGCTGTTTCAAACGTCAAATTCGAAAAATCCACGAGATACATAAAGTTACTAGTGGTCTTTGCGATTCCGACATTTGCTCGGCGTCTGTATCAGAGGGACGCAAATGTCGAAATCAGACCACTAGCGCATTGAGAATACGAACCGTTCAGGCAACAGACACGGTTCGCACACGGGGCAGTTCCGATATCAGCGGAATTATCAGGGGCTTTCCAGGTGTTTGTTTTAGCCGCATTTCCGGACGCGAAACCGCTTCGCGGCCTTCGGGACTGCACTTGTAGGATGGGGTAAGATGTCGCTTAGTTCTGCTCTTCTGACGGCCAAAAGTTCGCTTGCGGCAACGTCCAAGCAGACCTCCGTTGTCTCAAGCAATATTGCTAGGGCCAACGATCCGGATTATTCCCGGCGCACCAGTTCTCTCGTATCTGGGCCTTACGGCTCCCTTTACGTGGGTATCAGTCGGTCGGCGGATGAAGCCTTGTTCAACAAGTTCATCCAGTCGAACAGCACGGCCTTTTCCTCTTCCATTCTCGCAGACGGGCTTAACCGTCTTTCGTCGCTCTATTCGGCAGACAATTATTCCGGCTCGCCATCGTCCCTGATCGGCGATCTGCGCGATGCGCTTCAGACCTATGCTGCGTCACCCTCCAACAGCGCGCTTGGCGACAGTGTTGTTTCCACGGCGCAATCGCTCGCCAATGCACTTAATGCCGGAACCAAGCAGGTTCAGTCCCTGCGCAACGACGCTGACCGCGACATTGCGGATTCCGTTGCCAACATCAATGATCTGCTTGCCAAGTTCGAAAAGGTGAATCAGGAGATCGTCGGCGGCACGCGCGCCAATCGCGATGTCTCCGACTATATGGATCAGCGCGACTCGATCCTGAAGCAGCTTTCCGGCGAGATCGGCATCACCACCATGATACGCGGTGACAATGACATGGTCATTTTTGCCGAAAACGGTGTAACCCTCTTCGAGACGACAGCGCGCAAGGTGAGCTTTGAGCAATCGACGGTACTAACGCCGGGCATTGCTGGCAAGGCGGTGCTGGTGGATGGCGTTCCGCTCAACCACGAGACCTTCGACCAGCCTTATGGAACGGGCCGCCTCAGCGGCTTGCTGCAGCTTCGCGATCAGATCGCCCCGCAATATCAGATGCAGCTTGATGAAATTGCGCGCAATCTGGTGACGATGTTTGCCGAAAGCGACCAGACCGGCGTTGGCGCGGATCAGACGGGCCTGTTCAGCTGGGCCGGATCGCCGGATGTTCCAGGTGCAGGCCTTTCGGCAGGCATTGCAGGCACCATCAAGGTATCTTCGGCCTTCGTTACGTCTGAAGGCGGCAGTCCGCTTCTTCTGCGTGATGGCGGAGCCAACGGGCCTGACTACAAATACAATAGCGAAGGTGCGGCAGGTTTCAGCGATCGCCTGCGTGCGCTCAATGAAGCGTTTTCTGAGCCGATGACTTTCAATTCGGTGGCGGGTCTGGCGACAAACTCCAGCCTGACGGATTATAGCTCATCGTCGATCAGCTGGCTTGAAGGCAAGCGCCAGAAGGCCAGCAGCGAATTCTCCTATAATGCGACGATTGCCGGTCAGGCAGATGCGGCGCTCTCCAACGCCAATGGTGTCGATATGGACACCGAAATGGCGCTGCTTCTCGATCTTGAACATTCCTACCAGGCATCGAGCCGGGTGCTGACCACGATCAGCGCAATGCTCGACGATCTTCTCAACGCGGTGTGAGGCCAATGAAAGCGCAATCGATTTCCACCTATGGCGCAACGTCAGCCCTGCGAGCCCTTGTGGCGAAGAACAAGGCCGAAATGTTGAAGGCGCAGCAGGAAGCGACCACGGGAACCGTGTTCGATGTCGGCCTGTCGCTCGGCTCCAAGTCCGGCCAGACCGTATCGTTGCGCAAGGAATATGATCGTCTGAGCGTGTTGACGGACATGAACAAGCTGGTGCAGCAGCGCATGAATGCGACGCAGACCGCAGCCGGCACGATCATCGAGAACACGCAGAACTTTCTGGGCGACCTGACGGGCGCCAACAATACCGCTGAAAGCGCTGCGACAATTGCAAAATCGGCAAAATCCATTCTCAATTCCGTCACCGGCCTGCTCAACACCAGCTTTAATGGCGAATATATCTTTGCTGGTGTGAACACCGATGTGAAGCCGGTTGCCGACTATACCGAAGGCAGCACCGCGCAGACGGCGGTGCGTCAGGCATTTCAGGATCATTTCGGCTTTGCAATCGACGATCCGCAGGTGGCGAATATCACCGGCGACGAGATGAAGGCCTTCCTGGAAGGCGATTTTGCCGATCAGTTCAATGATGCCAACTGGGCCGCAAACTGGTCGGATGCATCGGACACGGTCATCAAGAGCCGGATTTCGCCGACCGAAACCGCTGATACGTCGATCTCCGCCAATGCGGACGGTTTCCGCAAGACGATCATGTCGGCGGTCATGGTGGCGGAATTTGCAACCATCGGTCTCAACAGCTCGGCTTTCGAAGCCCTGACGCATCAGGCCATGCAGACCACGACGACGGCGATCACCGAAACCACGTCGGAGCAGACGACGCTCGGTCTTGCCCAATCGCGCACTGAAGCTGCCACCACACGTATCGCGGCGCAGCAGAAGATCCTGAACCAGTCTGTGCTCAATCTCGAAGAAGTCGATCCTTACGAAGCGGCAACGCGCGTCAACGCGTTGAAGACGCAGATTGAAACTTCCTATTCGCTAACGGTTCAGCTGCAGAATATGAGCCTGCTCAACTATCTCAGATAGTCGAGATGAAATGAGGACGGACGCAGCATGATGCGAGCCCGTTCGAACTGATAGACGGAGATACCATGTATCAGATGCGCTACGAAGATGTCATGAATGACGATATGGCGAGCGCCAAGGAACGGGAGCGGGCACTGTTCGACCGTTCCATCGCGATGCTCGAGGCGGCGAAGGCAAACGGCAGCGGCTCCCGCGAGGCGATCGACGCGACCTATTTCACCACCAAGCTCTGGACCACGATCATCGATGATCTGGGGTCGGAAGAAAATGTGCTGCCGAAGGAACTGAAGGCCGCGATCATTTCCGTCGGTATTTTCGTACTGAAGGAAATCGAACGCATCCGTCAGGGTGAAAGCAACGATTACGCCACGCTGATCGAGATCACGCAATCGATCCGGGATGGGCTTTGAAATGACCCCGAACGGAAAACCGGCCATTCGCCTTTCGCTGCGCGCGGGCGAAAGAATCTTCATCAACGGTGCAGTACTGCGAGCCGACCGCAAGGTTTCGCTCGAACTCCTGAACGATGCGACCTTCCTTCTGGAAAACCATGTTCTCCAGCCGGAAGACACGACCACACCGCTGCGCCAGCTTTATTTCGCGGCGCAGATGATGCTGATCGAACCGGCCATGCGCGAACAGGCTCACACGACTTTCGCGCAGATGCTGAAGGGCATGTTTTTGACCTTCAAGGATGCAGAAATCCTGAATGCGCTGAAGCTGGTCGACGAACTGGTCCATAACGGGCGTATTTTCGAGGCGCTCAAGACCATTCGCGCGCAATATCCACGCGAGGCCGAACTGATGGGTCATGAAAGCCCGGCTTTGCCTGTGCTCAAAACCCGGAAATCTGCGGAGGCAAACCCATGACCACGACACCGCCGATTGGCGCGAATACGACGAATAACAACACGACGAACAACAGCAATTCGGCGGCCAACAAGGCAAGCGTCGATTATAATTCCTTCCTGAAGCTTCTGGTGACCCAGATGCAGAATCAGGACCCGACGCAGCCGATGGATGCGACGCAATATGTTTCGCAGCTTGCGACCTTCTCCAATGTCGAGCAGGCCGTCCAGATGAACAGCAAGCTTGAAACGCTGATCGCCAACACGTCGCTGACGCAGGCCGAAGGCTGGATCGGCCGCACGCTGACCAATGCCGACGGCAGCATATCGGGCGTCGTGAAATCCGTGACCATTCAGTCCAGCGGCATGCTGGCCGAACTGGAAGACGGCAAGACGCTGATGATCGGCGCAGGCGTCAAGATCAGCTAGGATCCGACGCGGTGAACGAAGCCGACGCGCTTGATATCGTCAATTCTGCGATCTGGACCGTGCTTATGGCAAGCGGCCCGGCAGTGCTTGCCGCCATGCTTGCAGGCATCGGCATCGCACTTTTCCAGGCGCTGACGCAGATTCAGGAAATGACGCTGACCTTCGTGCCGAAGATCATCGTCATTTTCGTCGTGCTGGCTCTGACCGCGCCTTTCGTCGGTGCGCAGATCAATTCCTTCACGCTATTGGCTTATTCCCGCATAGAAAAAGGCTTTTAGAGCCTGTTCCAAAAGTCGCCATCTGTGGCTGCAAATGGCAATTTGTCTGCGTTCCGGTGCTCATGTACCCAGAAGTACACTCCGCTCCGGTACTCGAAAATCACCATTTTCGCACACACATGCCGCTTTTTGATTCAGGCTCTTCGCACAGCCCTCGCGCAAGCTTCGCAAGCTAAGGTCCGTCCCGAAACAGGAGATGGATGTGCAGCAGGCAGCAGCTAAACCCTTGATGAAAAGCGGACTTCTGACCGGCAGCGATATGGGTCTGGCGGTTGGCATCATCATCATTCTGACGGTGCTTTTCCTGCCTGTTCCGGCTGTCGTGCTGGATATCGGCCTGGCATTCTCCATCGCGTTCTCGGTTTTGATCCTGATGGTGGCGCTCTGGATTCAGCGCCCACTCGACTTTTCCGCCTTTCCGACGGTACTGCTCATCGCCACCATGATGCGATTGTCGCTGAATATTGCGACGACGCGCGTGATTCTCACCCACGGCAATGAAGGCTATCTCGCCGCCGGGCATGTGATCCATGGCTTCTCGCAATTCGTGATGGGCGGCGACTTCGTCATCGGTCTGGTCGTTTTCTGCATTCTCATTATCGTCAACTTCCTCGTCATCACCAAGGGCGCGACACGTATCGCGGAAGTGGGCGCGCGCTTCACCCTCGACGCTATCCCCGGCAAGCAGATGGCCATCGATGCCGATCTCTCATCGGGTCTGATCGATGAAAAGGAAGCGCAGCGCCGCCGTCGCGAGCTGGAAGAGGAAAGCTCCTTCTTCGGCTCCATGGACGGTGCTTCGAAATTCGTACGCGGCGATGCCATTGCAGGTCTCATCATCACCGCCGTCAATATTTTCGGCGGTATCATCATCGGCGCTACACGCCACGACATGGATATTGCGCACGCAGCCGATGTCTTCACCAAGCTGTCGGTCGGCGATGGTCTGGTCACACAGATTCCGGCCCTGATCGTGTCGCTTGCCGCCGGTCTTCTGGTGTCGAAGGGCGGCACACGCGGCTCCGCCGATCAGGCGATCTTCGGTCAGCTGGGTGCCTATCCTAAGGCGCTTCTGGTTGCGGCGATGCTGCTCTTCGTCCTCGGCATCATGCCGGGCCTGCCAGCCTTCCCATTCTTCATGCTGGGTGGCGCAATGGCCTTCATCGGTATTGCCGTACCCCGTCGACAAGCGCGCCAGCGCGAGGCGGAAGCGAGCGAAGCCGGCAAGAAGCAGCGCGAGGCGGAAGAGCAGGAGCGCAACTCGGTCAAGGCGTCGCTCGAAACCAACCAGATCGAACTTTGCCTCGGCAAGCAGCTTTCCGCCCGCCTGATTGCATCGCAGCAGGAGCTGGCGCATCGCGTCAACAAGATGCGCCGCAAGTTCGCGCAGGAATACGGGTTCGTCATTCCGGAAATCAAGGTCACGGACGATATTGCGCTTCCGCCCAAAAGCTATCGCATCAAAATACACGGCACGGCTGTCGCCAGTCACGAGTTGCGTGTCGGCGAAACGCTTGTCGTGCTTGGCGACCGCCCGATCCCATCCATTCCGGGTGAGGAAGTGCGCGAACCGGCCTTCGGCATGCGCGCCTATTCCGTACCGGAAACCTTCGCGTCCGATCTGCGCCGCGACGGCTATATGACCGTGGATAATCTCTCGGTCCTGCTGACGCATTTGAGCGAAATCGTCCGCAACAATCTGGCCCAGCTTCTTTCCTACAAGGACATGCGCATTCTGCTGGACCGTCTCGGCTCTGAATATCGCAAGCTTCTGGAAGATATCTGCCCGTCGCATATTTCCTATTCGGGCCTGCAGGCGGTTCTGAAGCTGCTGCTCGCCGAGCGCATCTCCATCCGCAACCTGCATCTGATTCTCGAAGCCATTGCGGAAATCGCGCCGCTCGTCCGCCGCCCGGAAATGATCGTGGAGCATGTCCGCATGCGCATGGCACAGCAGATTTGCGGCGACCTCTCCGACAATGGCGTGCTGAACGTTCTGCGCCTCGGCAATCGCTGGGATCTGGTTTTCCACCAGAGCCTCAAGCGCGACGCCAAGGGCGAAATCGTCGAATTTGACATCGATCCGCGCCTGCTGGAACAGTTCGGCACGGAGGCCTCCACCGTCATTCGCAAGCATTTCGACAATGGCGAGCGTTTCGTGCTGGTTTCGTCACCGGAAGCGCGGCCATATATTCGCATGATTATCGAGCGGCTGTTCGCCACCCTGCCAGTGCTGTCCCATGTTGAAATCGCGCGTGGCGTGGAGGTGAAATCGCTCGGCGCCATCTCGTAGGAGGTCAGCGTTTGTCGATCCTCTGATCCTTCGATCCTTCGAGACGGTTCCCTTCGCTCCGCTCAGGACACCTCCTCAGGATGAGGGGAGCGAGGGGTGGAGACGCCCCTGCCCGCGCTCAGGGCGCCTTCTCAGGATGAGGAAAGAGTTCCAGCGTCCACACCCCTCATCCTGAGGAGCCATGCCGAGCTTGTCGAGGCTTGGCGTCTCGAAGGGCAAGGGGAGTATCTATTGCTTCATACGATGAAAGGGCCTTGAGTGCCTGTCTCGCAACTGCCGCTTAACGAAATCATCCTGGCCGCCGTTCTGGCGTTCTGCCGCATCGGCGCGTGTCTGATGCTGATGCCGGGGCTTTCGAGTGCGCGCATTCCGTTGCAGGTCAGGCTCTACATCGCACTGGCCTGTTCATTCGCGGTCCTGCCGCTGGTGTTGCAGCGTATCGTTACCGTTGTCGATGCCGGGCAGCCGTGGACCCTGTTCCGCCTGATGGCGAGCGAAATGTTCGTCGGCGCGGTGATCGGCATTCTGGCGCATATCTATTTCTGGGCGCTGCAATTCATGACCAGTACGATGGCGGTTTCAGTCGGCTATTCCGGTTCTCCTGCCGATGCCATTACCGAAAGCGAACCGCAGGCGACGCTTGCAACCATTGTCACTTTCAGCGCTCTGTTCCTGTTCTTCATTACCGACATGCATCTGGAAATCTTCCGGGCGCTGCTCAATTCCTATGTGGCCATTCCGGTTGACGGGCAGTTTCGCCCCGATGCGGCGATGATCGACTTCACCGATGCGCTTTCGGCGGCTTTTCTGGCAACGCTGCGCATTGCGGCGCCGTTCATCGTCTTTGCGATTCTCGTCAACTTCGCCATCGGTCTGGTGAACAAGCTGACCCCGACGATACCGGTTTACTTTGTGTCTATGCCATTCGTGCTGGGGGGAGGGCTGCTGGTGATCTATTTCATCCTGCCGGAACTCCTGCGCTTCTTCACCAATGAAACTGCAACGCAGTTGCGCGAGCTGTTTTGAGGGCAGCTATGACGAATCCGCGCAATCTCAAGAAGCTCATTGAACTGCAAAAGCTCGGCAGCGCCCGGCTGGAACAGGCTCTTGCTGCAGCCAATGCGCGCAAGGGCGCGCTGGAGGAAGAGCGGGAGGCGCTTATCGCCATGCAGGATCGCCGCTATGATGGCGATGCGCTCAATATCGATCCGTCGCTGCTCATCAAGCGCCTCGGCAGCAACGCTACCGAATCGCAGCAGCTTGAGCAGCGTCTCGAATCACAACGCAAAGCACTTTTGCAGGAACAAAGACGTGTCGAGTTGCTGGAGGATCGCCTGACGGAGACCGAGAACGATCGCGAACGGCGCGAACTTTCCAGCCTGATCGAGGAATTTATTAGCCGGAAAACGACAAATAAGTCGCAAAACCCTGATTGAGCGCAAAATCGAGGCTGAACGCACGCACAAGTTTCAGTCAAGTTTGACCCATTATGGTGCAAGTAACAAAGCACATCCCAAAAAGTGCGAAGCGGTTTTTGGATAAGATGCGCGCAAGGACGATCAGAACGCATCCCAAAAAGTGCGAAGCGGTTTTTGGACAAGATGCGCGACAAAACTAAACGTTAGAGCGCCGATCTGATGCAATCAGATCGAAACGCGCTCTAAAACAAGGAGTTGTGCATGGCGATCAACCCGCCATCAGATCTGGTGATGGACGTGGCGCGTGCCGCCGATCCGCAAGCCTATCGCATGGCGGCGGAACGGTTGAGAGCGCCGTCCGCATCGGCAACCATGGTGGCATCCGCCGCTGGTGGACTGACGCGGGATAATTTCGCAAGCTTCTCCGACAGCCTTGCGGCTGGGATCAGCGTGCGGCCGGATGCGCAGAATGCAGCCAATCCGGCTTATCGCAAATTTGAGGCCTTCATGCTGCAATCCTTCGTGCAGTCGATGTTCACCAGTGACACGTCGGCGACCTTCGGGAAGGGGATTGCCGGTGAATACTGGAAGTCCATGATGGCGGAAGCCATGGCAAACAAGATGGCGGATGGCGGCGGTGTCGGCATTGCCAAGTTGCTTGAAGAACAGGCGGCGCGCAACGGGCGGGCAGACGCGCCGACGACGCTAGCGTTAGGAGACGTGATCGACAATCTGGGAGACCATGTGAGTGAAAACGCCGTATCGAAGGACATTGTGCATGGCTTCGAACGCAAGCTCATTCAAAAGCAGCTCGACAACAACAGCGATACGGACCCGGCGCGCGGCTGATTGGCCCGCAACGATAGCGTCCGCCATGCTTCATAATTGAGGACCCCTAAATGACCGAGACAAGCTCTCAAAACAGCCTGCCGCCAGAGGATTCGCAAATCGTCACTGTCACGAGCGAACCGGGTCAGGCGCTGGCAGAGGAACCGGCCGAGAACCCCACATTGAAGCCGGTCGTACGGGCAATCCAACGTCTGGAAGATGTCATCGATACTGAAACGCGTCTTCTGCTGGAAGGCGGCAATCCGGATCTGGCGGAAATCAACTCCCGCAAGAGCCGTGGGCTTTACGATTTCAACAAGGCGATCAAAAAAGCGGCCACCGCTGCCGAACCGGCAACGATGAAGCGGCTTCAGCCACTGCTCGACAGCCTGAAGCAGAAGCTTGAGAAGAATTGCGAGGCGCTGCAGCTGCATCTGCGCGCCGTTGGCGAACTGGCCGACCTCATTCGCGGTGCGCTGGAAACGCAGGAAGCTGACGGCACCTACAGCATGCAGAGCGTGAGGCTCGGTCACGCAAGATGATCCGCATCATTGCCATCGGTCTGTGGATCTGCGCCGTCGCTTTCGGTTCGCTTTTCTTGGCGGTTCGCCAGAACGCCTCATCTTCGGATGGGGCGCAAGCCGCAACCGGCGGGTTTGGCGGCGTGGATTACGTCAAGACGGATGTGATGAGCGTGCCGATCATCTCGAATGGCGGCGTCGCCGGTTATGTGGTGACGCAGCTTGTCTATACGATCGATTCGAACATCCGAAAGAAGCTGACTGTGCCGCTGGAGTTTTTCATCAGCGATGAAATCTTCCGCAAGTTCTACGGCAGCTATTCGGATACAAAAGATGTCGAGAAGGTGAGTTTTGAGGACGTTCGCGCCTCGATCATCACCGATCTCAATGAACGGTTCCCCGAGCCGGTCATCAAGGACCTTCTGGTCGAGCAGTTCAACTATATTTCAGCGGAAGAAATCCGCGCCATGAACATGCGCGGCACGCCGACACCGACAGCCCCGGCTAAACATGAGCCAGAGAAACAGGCTAACGCACAGCCTGTTGGTCACAGCGAATAGTATTTTCCTGCAAGCTGGGCGAGGCGCTCTTCGTCCAGCGGTGTGACGGTAGGGTCCGATACAAGTTCCACCCCCATTTCACGACCATTGCGCCAGGCAATCCGGGCCAGAAGCGCGCGGCCATAATAATCGTCAAACAGCCAGAAACGTTCAGGCAGGGTCGGGACTTCGACAGTTCTGAGCTTGGCACCATGGGGTGCAATATCGCTGAACTGGCATTCGATGATAAACCGTCCGTCGAGGCCCACAATCTTTCCGGAGCGCAGCCTTGTACGCTGTCTCTCTTCCCTGCGACGTTCGTGGGATGGCTTAACCCGTGCCATATCAAAATCTTACCTGCTATTCCCCTGGGCCTAATCTAGCAGGTTTCGATTGCGGATGCGTTACTTTTTAGATCGGGAACCTTCGGACATGGTTACCTTGAACAGGTTCCTGTTTGTTGGGTATGATCTTTTTCCGCGTTTCCGAACGCAAAACCGTTTCACACTTTTGGCTCGGAAATGCTTCAGTGCTCGCCGCAGGCTTCGCAGAGGCCGCGCAACTCCAATGTCGTCTTGCGTGACTTGAAACCGTTCTGAAGGCTCCATGCGCTGACGAGATTCTCGATGGCCGCGTCGGAGAACTCCGTCACCTGACCGCATTTCTCGCAGATGGCGAAAGCCACGAGACCCTGCTGATGGCATTGCGGATGCGCGCAGGCAACGAAGGCATTGAGGCTTTCGAGGCGATGAATCAGCCCGTAGTCGAGCAGCTTTTCCAATGCGCGATAAACCTGCAGCGGTGCGCGGAAGCCGTCGTCACGCAGCTGGTCGAGGATCGTATAGGCGCTGAGCGGCCCTTCCGCCTTGGACAAGACGTCAAAAACCAATGTCTGATTGCGGGTCAGATCCTGCGGGGCGTGATGGTGGTGATGCGTGCTCATTGTCCAGCGATCCGTTTTGGTGATGCCTGTTCCCTCTTATGTAGGGGTAGCAGGCTCAAAATGAAAATGGCAAGCGCCGCGACCACGATGGACGGGCCGGACGGCGTGTCGAAATGAATGGAACCATAAAGTCCGCCGATAACCCCCGCGGCCCCGATCAAGGAGGCCAGAATGGCCATCTGCTCGGGCGTGGAGGAAAAACGGCGCGCCGTCGCTGCCGGAATGATGAGCAGCGAGGTTATCAATAGAATCCCGACGATCTTCATCGCAATGGCGATGACGATAGCCAGAAGCAGCATGAAAACAATGCGCGACAGGGCCGGGTTCATGCCTTCGGCGCGGGCAATATCCTCGCTGACGGTGGCGGCAAGAAAAGGTCGCCAAAGCCAGGCCAGAATCGCCAGCACGAATATGCCGCCGCCATAGATGAAGGCGATATCCATCCGCGAGACGGCAAGAATATCGCCGAACAGGAACGACAGCAGGTCAACACGCACCCATGTCATGAAGGCGACGAGGACGAGGCCAAGCGACAGCGTGGCATGGGACAGGATGCCGAGCAGCGAATCCGCGGATAATGTATGGCGGCGCTGCAAGAGCAGCAGGATGGCTGAAATCGCCACCGCAACCGCGAAGACGCCAATCATCAGATTGATGTCGAAAATAAGCGCCAGCGCCACGCCGAGAAGCGCGGAATGGGCCATGGTGTCGCCGAAATAGGCCATGCGACGCCAGACAATGAAGCAGCCGAGCGGTCCGGTGGTGAGCGCCAGTCCGACACCGGCGATGATGGCGCGTGTGAAGAAATCGTCAAGCACGCGGCGCACTCCCTTCGTGATGATGATGCCCGTGTCCATGCTCGTGGTCATATTCATGATGATGGCCATCATCGGCATGACAGTGATCCGTCACGGAACCATCGGAATGCAGCACCCGCCCGTCAGGCAGATGCGTGTGATCGTGGTGATGCTCATAAACGGCAAGCGGCCCAACGGCCCGGCTGCCGAACAGCCGCACATATTCAGGGCTCGCCGTTACGTCGCGCGGCGTTCCGCTGCAGCAAACATGCCCGTTGAGACAGATGA
This sequence comes from Ochrobactrum sp. A-1, assembly GCF_022488005.1. Lineage (NCBI taxonomy): Bacteria > Pseudomonadati > Pseudomonadota > Alphaproteobacteria > Hyphomicrobiales > Brucellaceae > Ochrobactrum > Ochrobactrum sp. A-1. The sequence continues at coordinate 1,112,984 of NZ_JAKVQC010000007.1, read as the reverse complement.
CGCGGTCGGTCGCCGCCATGACCAGATGCAGGTCGTGCGAAATCAGCAGCACGCCGCAGCCTGTATCGTCGCGCAGTTTCGCAATCAGTTCGTAGAGCGCGGCTTCGCCGGAGAAATCGACGCCTTGCACCGGTTCATCCAGCACCATGAGGTCCGGCTTGCGGGCAAGCGCCCGCGCCATCAGTGCCCGCTGGAACTCGCCGCCCGACAGGTTGGCGATCTCGGCCTTTGCAAGATGCGGGATGCCCACCACTTCCAATGCCGCTTCAATGTCCTTACGCGAGAGAGGTCCCGTCAGGGTCATCAGGCGCTCAACCGAAAGCGGCAGCGTACGGTCGATATTGATCTTTTGCGGCACATAGCCGATGCGCAGGCCCGGCGCGTGTATCACGCTGCCTTCGTCGGACTTCAGGATGCGCAGCGCCATCTTGGCGGCAGTGCTTTTTCCCGCGCCATTTGGACCGATCAGGGTCACGATCTCCCCGCGCTCGACGCTCAGGTCGACATTGCGCACGAGCCAGCGCCCGTCGCGGTAGACGCCGGCATCTTTCAGTTCGATCAATGTTTCCCGCGCCTTCTCGGCGGGGAGGACGGTCTTCCTGCTCATCTCTTCGGGGCTTTCACTGCCTGCATGTTCTTGTCCCACACATGGGTCATCCGCCGCTATGATTTTTCCAAAATGGGGGTTGCTTCACCTTATGGCAGACGTTATAGCATAACGCAACTGACGTTATAAAATAACATATCACTTGAATATGATACCTTTCCCCAATCGTACAAGAGAGAGACTATGAAACATCTCCGCTCCCTCCTCCTCGCTTCAGCATTTCTGGCCGGTACGGCAAATGCCTCGCTTGCCGCAGAACGCGATGGCGTCGTGGTATCAATCAAGCCGCTCCATTCAATCGTTTCCGCAATCATGCAGGGCGTGGGCGAGCCGAAACTGATCGTTCAGGGCGCGGGTTCGGAACATGTCTACAGCCTGAAGCCTTCGGATGCAGAAGCAATCGAGCATGCCAAGGTGATTTTCTGGGCCGGTCCGTCGATGGAAACCTTCCTCGACAAGCCTATCGATACGCTTGGCGATGGCGCGAAGGTCGTCGCGCTTGGGGATGCGGACGGACTGACCAAGCTGAAGTTCCGTGAAGGCGGTCCGTTTGAAGCGCACGACCATGGCCATGAAGGGCATAAACACGGCGCTGAAGGTCACGATCATGCCGAGGCTTCGGAGGGCGGTCATGACCATCACCATGGCCACGGTGAGTATGATTTGCACTTCTGGCTCGATCCGCAGAACGGAAAGGTTCTGGCGACGGATATCGCCAAGACGCTCAGCGAAAGCGACCCGGAACATGCGGCGCAATATGAAAAGAATGCCAAGGACTACGGCGAGAAGCTCGACGCGCTGACCAAGGATGTCGCGAGCGAACTGGAGCCGGTAAAAGACAAGCCATTCATCGTCTTCCATGACGCCTATCAGTATTTCGAAAATCGCTTCGGCGTGAAGGCGGTCGGATCGATCACGGTCAGCCCCGAAAAGGCGCCGGGTGCTGCGCGCATCAAGGAAATTCACGAGAAGATAAAATCGCTTGGCGCAACCTGCGTGTTCTCCGAACCGCAGTTCGAACCGAAGCTGGTGAAAACCGTTATCGAAGGAACCGATGCCAAAACCGGTGCTCTCGATCCTTTAGGCGCGGAATTGAAGGATGGCCCTGATCTCTATCCGCAGCTCATCCGTAATCTGGCCGATTCCCTGAAAGGTTGTCTGTCAAAGTAACAGCTGCGACCGCCCTCGGAACTGAGTGCTTGGGCACTCGGAAAGTGGTTGCAAATGTGCCGGGCTGTAACCTACCGACAGCCCGGCACTCCAGAATATGCGGATTGGCGCCTTATCAAGCGCCAAGCGGGTTTACGAACTTGCTGAACACAGAAGGGCGGTTCTGACCACCTATTTTCACCAGTTAAAACGTAATGATATAACATTAAGGAGAAAAGAATGCGTAGCTTTGTGAGAGCACTTCAGGCCGGTGCCGTTTTGGCTTTTCTTGCTCCCGCAGTCGCGGGTGCGCACGGCATCTGGATTGCAGAACGTCACGGAACGCAGGCGGTTGTTTACGGTCACGGCGCAAGCGACGAAGCCTATGATCCGCAGAAGCTAAAGACTGTTACGGCAAAGGATGTAACGGGCAAGGATGTCGCCGTCGAGATCAAACCACAGGAAGATCATGTTCTGCTCGGCGTACCCAAGGATGCAGTTGTCGTCAGCAGCACGTTTGACAATGGCTTCTGGGCCGAAGGTCCGGACGGCAAGTGGGTCAACAAGCCGAAATCGGAAGTGCCGGGCGCCAAACAGTCCAGCCAGAGCCGGAAGTTTGCCGTCGCCATTCTGGATCATTTGCGCAAAAAGCCAGAAGCCCAGGGCCTACCCTTCGAAATCGTTCCATTGATGGACCCGACAATATTGGAGGCGGGCAACGAGCTCCCCGTGCAGATTCTGTTTGACGGAAAGCCGGTGGAAGGCGTCGAGGTCACGGCGGACTATGTCAATGACAGTCATGCGGCACCGGTGAAGACCGATGCGGAAGGCATCGCCAGGATCAATATCCGCAACGCGGGTCTCAATGTCGTCGGGGCAGGCTATTCCAGGCCACTGTCCGATTCAAAGGAAGCGGACAAACTCAGCTTTTTCACGACGCTGACCTTTAATCTCGATCATCACCATCACGACTGACCCTACCCGATTTTGAGCGCGTTTCGATCTGATTGAATCAGATCGGCGCTCTAACGGTTTGTTTCAACGCGCATCTCGTTCCGAAAACCGTTTCACACTTTTCGGGATGCGCTCTAAACGAGGAACGGAGTCATGAGAAAAAGACTACCCGTTACGGTCTTGTCCGGTTTTCTCGGAGCCGGAAAAACGACACTGCTCAATCACGTGCTCAATAATCGCGAGAACCGCCGCGTTGCGGTGATTGTCAACGATATGAGTGAGGTGAATATAGATGCCGCCCTTGTTCGTGATGGCGGCGCCAATCTCTCTCGCACGGATGAACAACTGGTCGAAATGACCAATGGCTGCATCTGCTGCACATTGCGCGATGACCTCCTGAAGGAGGTTTCACAATTGGCAGCGCAGGGGCGCTTCGATTATTTGCTGATCGAATCGACCGGCATAGCCGAGCCATTGCCGGTTGCCGCCACGTTCGAGTTTCGCGACGAGAAGGGCAACAGTCTTTCGGACGTCGCCCGGCTCGATACGATGGTGACCGTTGTGGATGCCGCCAATCTGCTGAAGGACTATGCGTCGAGCGATTTTCTGCGTGATCGCGGCGGATCCCTTGGAGAGGATGACGAGCGCACGCTTGTCGATCTTCTGGTCGAACAGATCGAGTTCGCCGACGTCGTCGTGCTGAACAAAATATCGACCGCTTCAAAAGAGGAGCGTGATCTGGCGCACAAGGTCATCCGCTCGCTCAATCCCGATGCCCGCATCGAGGAGGTCGATTTCGGTGAAGTGACGCTTGACGCCATACTGGACACGAAGCTCTTCGACTTCAACAAGGCGCATGAGCATCCGCTCTGGTACAAGGAGCTGCATGGCTTTGCCTCGCATACGCCCGAGACCGAGGAATATGGCGTTCGCTCCTTTGTCTATCGTGCGCGGCGTCCCTTCGATCCAGAACGGTTCCAGTCCTTCATCGACAAGGGCTGGCCGGGTGTCGTGCGGGCGAAGGGCTTCTTCTGGCTTGCCACTCGTCCGGATTTTGTCGGTGAAATCAGTCAGGCAGGCGCGTTGGTGCGCACCGGAAAAAGAGGGCGCTGGTGGTCATCCGTGCCGGAGCAATACTGGCCGGCAGAACCTGAATGGCAACGCGCCATGGAACCGTATTTCCATAAAATATGGGGTGATCGGCGTCAGGAGATTGTGTTCATCGGTATCGATCCGATGCAGGAAGATGCGCTCATCACTGAGCTGGATCAATGTCTCCTTGAGGAACAAGACTTTGCGCCAGAGCGCTGGTCGGGGCTGAACGATCCGTTCCCGAACTGGTCGGCAGCCGCCTGAGGCCTATTTAGACAGTAAGGCTATATCCATGGCCTTGCTGTCAGCGAGCGTCCGGTGATCCAGAACGCTGGCGATGGCTTCGCGCACATCCAGCATCATATGGCGCACCTCGCATTCGTCCTCATCGCAGTCGTCACACGGGCGATAGTCTGTCTTGCTGGCGCAGGCGATGGGGGCAAGTGCGCCATCGAGCGCGCGGATGATATTGCCGATGGCGATTTCGTTGGCCGGACGGGCAAGGCAGAAGCCGCCGCCCTTGCCCTTGCGGCTCAGGACGAATCCGGCATTGCGAAGCTCGGTAAAAATATTGTCGAGAAACTTGCGCGGTATATGGTGCTTTTCGGCGATTTCGCTGGCCGAAACCAGTTGTCCATCTGTAACGCCTGCCAGATGCACCATGGCTTTCAGGCCATATTTGCCCTTTTTAGTCAGCATGCCACCCCTGTGGAGCATTTCCTCTGGGAACGGAAACCGGTTTCCGTCCGGAAATGCATGAAAAGAATACGCCACACACGCCGCCGACTTTAACCGGCACCGTTTCGCAAGATCAGGCCGAATATTCTGTGAGTGCCTGTATATAAGAAGTTAGGGGGTAAACCCCGTCGCGACAAGTCTTTTTGCCGCTACAATATCGGCCCGAAAATCCGGATCGATTTTCGGCAAGCGGGATGCGTGCATTCTATAGTGTGGAACGTCAGTGAGGGTGCATGGCGTTCTGGCGGTTATTTTGTCCGTTTGCCAGCAAGGCGAGCGACAATGCTCCTTGCAACGCATCGCCAAGCGCAGGCCGAAAGAGTTTCCGATACGGCAGAAATGGCAGCGCTGCATAGGATGGGGCGAGGCCTCCCGTCAGACTGAACCGGCCACGTGTTTCAATGCCGAGCCGGTCCAGACCGCGGCCAATATAAGAGCAGGCGCGTTGCAGGATCGAAAGGCCGAGCGCATCGCCTTTATGTGCGTAGTCGAAAACGATGGGAGCGAAGGTGGCGTAGTCTGCGGCCGTCGCCGTGCGCGAGAAGGTGATGATCTGGCGAGGGTCGCCGCCGAACCGCGCCAGCACCGCATCGGCAAGTTCCGTACGGTCGGCCATGCCGTCCAGAGCAAGCAGCGTCTCTTCAAGAAGTTCGCGGCCAAGCCGCGCGCCGCCCGCATGATCGCTCAGCATGAAGCCGCGCCCGCCGACAATCTCGAATGCGTCCTGTTCTCTTTTAACGAAGACCGAGCCGGTGCCGAGAATGACGATAGCACCGTCATCTGGACCGAGCGCACCTTGCAGGGCGGTAACAGCGTCGGAAACGATCTTCACCTTGCCGAAGGGCAGGCTCTGTTCCACGCGGTCCTTGTCGACAAGCGAATTTGCGCCCGCCAGCCCCAACACGGCGCAGGTCTCACTCAATATAGAAACATCCAGTCCCGCT